>OY781092.1:0-1570356 GCA_963676615.1 Candidatus Cloacimonadota bacterium
TGTTGAAGTGGAATGGTCGCTGGATCATCGCACAAGAGGCATCGACAGCTTTAGGGTCTATCGCGACACACTTGGCGGCGAGATGGAAGAAGCGGACTATATTCAAACGGTGAAAAGTTTCTCTGGCTTAACACACAAAATAAGCGATATGCTCGGCGCCGAGACTCAAGGCAAAGACACCTTGTTTAGCGGACAAAAATATTCATACGCAATCAAAAGCTATGCAAATGGTTACGCTTCGAGCTTTACTTTGGCAGAAAATGTTGACACTGGCTGGGTCGCTTTGCCGATAGTGAGCCAAGTCAGCGGCAGTTTTGCGCAGGCAGGTTCGCCAATCAGCGTCAGTTGGACGGCTGGCGAAAACATTTCGGAAGAAGTGAGCTATATCTATCGCCGAGTTACGCGAAAAGTGGGCGCAGAAGACACAATCTATGTCGATTCTACGGGCGGCAAACTCATCTCGGACACAACCATCAGCGATAACGACGGCTTGCAAGCGGGAATGGTTTACGCTTATCAAGTGAAAGCGTTCAATAGCAAATATGTCGGAGTGGATCAAGGCGCAGACGAAGTCTGGAGCAACAAATCTGGTCAAGAGTTGGGCAGCAGGGGAATGATAAGCTCCGCTTGGTCGCCTATCGGTTTTGCTGGGCAAAAATTTGACAAACCAACTCTTTATGTGGTTAACAATTTTGACAGCTTGAAAGTTGACACGATTTTCCTAAAATGGGAGGCGGACGACCTTGTTACAGATTTTGTCGTAGAGGTGGACACGAGTGCAGATTTTGGCACAGCCAAAACTTTGGGCATTCCAAATAACAGCGAAAGGAGCTTGGACAGCTTTGCTTATGCTCCCACGGGCAAATTGCTGAAGGCGAAATATTATTATTTCAAACTGCAAAAGCAAAACAACGAGATTAACTACGCAGCTTGGGATTCGGTTAAATCTGCTTGGTCGGATACCGACACGGGTTGGTCGAAACTTATCCCGCCTGTTGGCGTGAGCGCAAGCAGCGAGTTGGTGGACTCGATTTTGGTTAAATGGCAAAAATACGAATGGGGGACGCCAGTAGAATATGTGGTGGTTTCTCGCAGTTCGAACGGAACATTTATTCCGAAAGACACTGTAGAAACAGACTCTCTCAAGTTTTACTCACCGTATATCCTAGGAGTAAAAACGATTGGCGTCTATACGCAAAGCGACGACTTTGGCAAATCGGACACCAGCGTTTTTGTGCAAGGAATGGGCAAGATAGAGCCGCCGAGTTATTCTGCCAGACCGACAAAAGGCGACTACTCCGATAGCGTTGTAATCGTGATGGATGAAAATGACGTAGATCCGTCGATGACCAGCTATCGACTGTTTTTCTCTAGCGACAAGAGCTCCTCGACTATTCAGAACGACAAAGAAACCGACGAAAATTACATCGATTTCGACTCCAACAGAATTGTGCTGAAAGCCGAAACGGGCTTGCGCTCTGTTAATTATGGGCAAAAACTTTACATCAAAGTTGCTTGGTCGGTCGGTGGCATCTATTCCGACAAGTCGGAGCTGGACTCTGGCTGGACGAAGTTGCGCAAACCAGCTTTCTTTAGAGCGGGAACTCTTGGCGATCCGCTAGACACAATGGCGATTAAGCTCAACTGGACAAATCCACCAAACTTGGATTCGGTAGAGGTTTGGCGCACTACAATTAGCGATAACAACTTTACTTTGCACAAAACGATTGCGGCAACGGGAGAAGAAGAAGCGGAATTTTTGGACACAATCCTAGAGCAAGACAGACGCAACTCGTATTATTACAAAATCAGGGCGAAAAACGCTTTGTCAAACGCTGCGTCGCTGTTTACCGACTCGATTAAAGATTATGTGAAAGTTTATAGTATCCGAGATTTCTTTGCCAGCGACGGCACAAAGCAAGACACCGTGGCGCTGAGCTGGAAGGCGGATCTGGACTCCAACTTTACGATAAGAGTTTACGAGAATAACAGCTACACTTCGGCGGTAGATTCGATTAAACAACTCAAAACCAGCCAAGGCGAAAACTGGAAACCAGATGCGAGCAAATCGACTTATCCGGGATGTTGGTACTATTTCCGCATCAACCTAGAGGGCGACGAAAACAGCCCAGTTGTCAAATTTGCTGCGGTGGATAGCGGCTATGCAGCCATCCCAGAAGTTAGCAGAGACAGCGTCAAGGTCGTTTACGACACCAGCTTGATTGAATTGGGAACGCACACCAGCAATGTCGGCGACTCTGCCTACACAGAGTTTGACGCCAGTGGAGCTTTCAAAATCGATTACATCAGCAAGATTTACATCAGCAAATACAGCGAGATTTTGGACAATTTCACCAGAATCGACACGCTGACAAAAACCAAGAAAACCACCAAAAGCAGAGCGTTGACTTTTGGCGAGATAAATCGTTATCAGCTGGAGTTCATCAATCAAATCGAGACTGGCTTTAAGCGGGAATATTACAGCTTTACGACTTTGCGCAAACCGTCCAAAATCACTTGGAACAGCGCTGAGCTGGCTTTTGAGAGCGTTAAGTTGCGAGTGGGCAAAGGCGAAAACGACGGCTCGCTGACAGACTCTCTGGTGCTTTATCGGAGCAGCAGCAACGGCAAAGACACTTTGGTTTTTGCGTGTCCAAAAGATGTGGACCCAGTGACGATAGTGGACGATAGAAAATTGGAGAAAGGCGTATTTTACAGCTACAAAGCGGCTTTGTATAACAACGAAACGGGGATTTCGGTAGTTTGCGACAGCGTCGATTCTGTCTTTGCAAAACTGAAAGCTCCTGTGTTCGACAGCGTCTCCAAGGGCGTTGCCAAAGATACGATTTACCTCCGCTGGAACTCTGTCGAGGGTGCAAAAGGCTACCGACTGTATAGCAATACCGACTATCCGAACGGGAGCTATCAACTGCTCGAGATATTTACGAACAAAATTGACACATTCTACAAAGATACTCTCGTTTATGAGCAGTGCACAGATATTTACTACAAACTCGTGACGGTTGGGCAAGACACGACCTCGCTGCTGAGCGATTGCGTGGCAGATTTTGGCAGCAGAGCGTTTAGGGGCGTGGACGATCTTGTGACTGTGGATGTGCCGCAGCTTAGCCAAGTTAATTTGGAGTTCTCTGTGCCAGCGAGCGTGGCTCTCGCAAGTCCAACTCCAGAGGGAAGTTTCGAGAAAGGCGTGAAGCTCTACAGATACGACACCGTCAGCGTTGTGAACGACACGGCGAGCAAATATGTTGCGGCTGGCTTTACGGCAAACGAGATAGGAAACGGCGCGTTCAGGCTCCAAGATGCAAACAACTTGTTGGTCGGACAGTTGTATTTCTATCGGGTGATGGTTAAACCTGCGGCTTCGAGCGAGGTGAGCGATTTGTCTAATATCGTCAAAGGGTTTGTCTTGCCGCCAGCGGTAACGGCTCCGACAGCCAGTAGCGGCGAAAAAGTTGACACTATTCAGATTAAGTGGGAAAAACTGGACGCAGAAACTTTGGCTGGAGACACCGTCGCCGCTTATGTGATTTTGCGCTCAAGAGACGATTTCGCAACTTCCGACTCGATCGAGGTCGGCGGTAGCGACTCTGTGTTCCTAGATTTCGGCACGAAAATGGGTAGCGAGCTTTTGTCTGGCTACGACTACAGCTACCGAGTGCGAACAAAAGTGATAATCAGCGACAAAGACACAGGCGGAGCTTCTTTCGATACGACAATGTATTCTGGCTATTCCGAAATCGCCAGCGGTTGGGCGCAACTGGGCAAATTGAGCAGCAGCCAAGTGAGCGTGGTCAAAGGTTATGTGGCGAACATCAACAAAGTGTCGCCGCCAGCAGAAGAGGCCGACTCCATTCAAATAGATTTCAGCAGCTTGTCGGCTTCGGTCAAGTCGATAAATGTTTACAGAAGAGCACAAAATGTGGGCGAGTTTGCTTTTGTGGCAACGGCGGCAGTGAGTTCAAATAGTGCCAGCTATGTAGATACGCTGAACATCGACCGCAACAGGGGTAAAGTGCTTGAGTATCGCTTCAAGCTGATGGCGGATCACGAGGCGGCTTTGGCTTTCGACACCGTTGCGTTTACCAACTTGGCGGAGCCAACCGACTTCCATATGGTAAGCTCGGACACCAGCGGCGTGCGTTTCTTGGTGAGCGTTCCTAACAGTTTGTCAGCTGACTCTGTCCTTTTGTCTCGGTTCGATTTGGCTGGAACGATTAAAGATAGTATGCTGTATGCTGTTGATAACCAAACGGTTGTGCAAATAAAAGATTCCACGGGAACGCCGGGCGAACTGTTTGAGTATAAAGTTGCTCTGTTCGACGATGCCACGGGATACACGCCTTATAGCTCCACCAAAGATACGGCAGGAAAAGCTATTGCGCCAGTTCAGTTTGTAGAAATTTGGAAAGGCGAGAGCGAAGATAGCATCTACATTGTGTGGAACAAAAGCGACGACGCTACTGGCTATTTGCTCATCCGCAACGAAAGTGGCGCAAACGCTGTTACAGAAAGGGTTTACGACTCGCTGTATCGCTCGAATTCTGCCGCCGATACATTCTATGCAGACAAGAGAGATTTCCCTGCGGGCAAGTATATTTACTACAAAGTTGTGACTATCGGCAAAAACACCAGATCTGCGCAATCTGACGCCGACTATGGCTATCTGAAATACGGTGGCATCAAAGATTTGGAAGTGAAAGGTTGGTCGCAAAATATGTCTGCGGACAGCTTGCAGATGAGCTGGAGCATCCCTAGCGCGATTTCGATCGACTCGGTCTTTGTTTCTCGATTAACTAGCGCCGATTCTAGCGAAAATATTGACACTTTGGCAGCGAATAGATTGCCATATCAGACGGTTATGCAAAGAGTTAGCTCTGTTACAGAAGACGAGTATGAGCGCTACACATATTTGAACGCGACCGCAAGCCAAGATTTGCTCTTGGGGCAGTTGTATTTCTATCGTGTAACTGTGAAAGTTAAGGGCATAAGCGACGATATTGAGCCGTCGAACCTCGGCATCGGCTACCTTTCTCTGCCAAAAGTGAAAAATGTTTATGCGACAAAAGCTGAGGGCGATAGCATCATTATCACTTGGGCAAAAGTTCCAGATGTGAAAGGTGGCGATGTTGACAGCTATTTCGTCTATCGTTCGGACGGCAAAATGGTGAGCTTGGCTGGAAGCGTGGAAGAGTTCAAAGATTACAGCGTTGGCTCTTCGCCTTTTGGCACTTTGCTAAAGAAAGGGGACGAGTATAAATATTCAGTAGTGGCGAAAATCGATCTGCGCCAAGACACCCTGCCGGGTAGCACTCCAGGCTATTTCGTCAAAGAGCTTTTGAGCCCAGCTTCCGATTCGGCTATGGGTTACACATCGCCAGAGGCTGCAGTTTTGGAGAGTGTGAGCGAAGGCACCGCAATCGATACTATCGTTGTGGAATACACTTCGCCAACAGGAGCCGACCAGATTTTGCTCTACAGAAAATTACACAGCGAAAGCGAGTGGAGATCTATCGGAGAGTTGCAAAATGGTCAAGTTAGCACCAAATATAACGACACCTTGATCGATTTGGGCGTGAAATACGACTACAAGATTTTGGTTAGCAAGGGCATCGGCGAAAGATGGTCGAGCGTTGACAGCGGCTACAGCTTGCTGGGTGCGCCAGACAGCATTTTGATTGCCAACAACGGCAAAAACGCCGACAAGATTGTCTTGCAGATTTTTTCGCCGAACAGAGCCAAATATCAAGATTCGATAGTTGTGCATAGGACAGCGACAACCAGCGGCAGCAATGATTCTGCGTCTTATCACATTGCGTCGCCGATAGCCGCAAATGTGTATGTGATAGAAGATACTGCGGGCATTATTCAGGGAACTTTCTATCAATACAAAGTGAAGTTCCGCAACGATTTGGGTGACAGTCCGTATAAATCTGCCAAAAACAGCAAAGCTTTTGCAAAATTGACCGTTCCGCAACTAGAGAGCGTGAGCCGTAGCCAATGGGCGGACACGATTAAACTGGTGTGGAACAAGATAGCGGACGCCAAAAATGGCTACGCAATCTGGGTGGACTCTGCTCTTGGCACAGACGGAAGCGATCCGAGCACTTATGGAATAATTGACAGCACGGACGCAGAAGGCGACACTTTCTACTTTGACTCCAACAGCTTCTTGCCAGAGCAACAAGTTTACTACAAAGTGCAAGCTTTGGGAACAGACACCAGCTCGGCTTTGTCCGACTTCGACTGGGGAACTTGCAAATACGAGGGCGTCGATAGTTTGTTCTTCGACCGCTCAAATCCAAAAGTTGACTCAATCTATTTGAGCTGGACGATTCCGACGACGATAGCCAGCCCGACGATTGAGCTGTATCGCTACGACACCGCCAGCACGACAAATCAGTTGAACGACAAATACAAAATGCAAAATCAGGCGTCGTATAAGGCTTTGGGCAGCGACACGCTTTTCTACACATTCGAGGAGCCCGCCAGCGAAGACTTTACGATTGGCAACCTCTACTTCTATCGCTGTCAGGTAATCGTCAAAGGTGCACCATCGGACGCTTGCGCTCCAGCGCTTGGATTCTTGGCGATGCCACGGGTGGACAGCTTGTTCGCCACAAAAGGCCGCATCTTCAGTCCAGAGGTTACCCCGCTCACAGATAGCGTGGTTATCAGCTGGAAGGCGATCGAATATTTCGACGAGAACAACAACTCGCTACGATACATCTTGAGCAAATATGACGAAACGGGCGTTAAGCTAGGCGAAACGACGCTCACAGACACCAAATACACCGAAAAAGCGGGAGCGGCGATTGGCAGCTTTGAAAAAGGCAAAAACTACCTTTACAGCGTAAAAGCGACTTGTGAAATCGATGAAGCAATCCCAGGTGGTGAAACTTTCAAACGCACGCTGACATCAAAAGACTCGATGCTGGTTGTGGGCTACACCTTCCCAGAGAGCGCCGAGATTATCGACGCCAGCAGAGGCAGCAAGGTTGACACCATCGCTATCGAGTACAAAACGCCAAAATACGCCGACTCGATTGTGCTGTATCGGACGAACTCTGGCAACATCGCTTTGCGGATCGACACCTTGTCTGCCGAAAAAACGAACGCTCAATTCGACGACGACGATCGCCAGTTGATACCAGGAGCGGAGTATCGCTACGAGATTAAAGTTTACAAAAATGGAATGGCGAGCAGCAGCAACATCGACACAGGTTTTGCCGAACTCTCTGCGCCAGATAGCGTTTGGTGGTTGCAACAGCCAAACCAATATGCCAGCGGCTACGACGACACCAGCAAGATAAATATCGCTTGGAACAAAGTTGAAGACGCTCACGGTTATTGGCTGTATCTGAGCAAGAGCAGCTTGTTAAGCAACTTTGAGCCGCTAGACAGCGTCCAAATCGCTAACGCTGCAGACACGCAATACGCTTATACCCCAAAAGATTTTCTGAATAGCCCAGACAGCATCTACGACTACTATTTAGTGGTGAAATCTTATTTGGAAGAGCAAAACGACAAAGTGCGCTTCTCGGCTGTTTCTATGCAAGACACAGGCGTGCTGGCGAGCCATTCTGTGATTGGTCTTGGCGCACAATACAACGAAACCGAAGGTAAGATTGAGGTTAGCTGGAACGAATTGTGGACAGACTACGAAACAAGCGAAGTTGACTCTTTCTCTATCTATCAAGCGGAAAACAGCAAAAAAGTCGGTGCGTTTAGCAAGGTAGCATCTACGAGCGATAAGAATGCAAAATCTATCTATATTGCCAGCGACAAAACCCAAGCGGGCAACTTCTACTATTACAAAGTGAAAGTGCATTACAATAACGACAAAGGCACTTCGATCTTCTCGCCAGTGACCGACCAAAACGCAGATGTGCCTCTGGGCGGAGTCTCTTTGCGGGTGAGCAAAGGCGAAGAGAAACTTACGGTTGTCTTCGATACGATTGCCAGAGCCACCAGCTATAAGCTCTACAAAAATTTGGACACTTTGCCGAATTTGATGGGAGCGCCAATAAAAGAATGGAGCGCAGCGGAGGCGAGGGCAGAAGCCAGCGGCGATTCTGTCGTGTGGACAGACATCTCTGTGGCAGAGGGCAAAATCTATTACTACGCAATGGTGGCAGAGCGTGTGGTGAATGTTGACGGCGAAGATTTGCTTATCCAAAGCGAGATTGGTTTTGTGCCGTCGGAGAGAAAATGCGGCTATATCCAAAGCAAAATGCGGAAGATTGACTTCAACTTTATGGAAGGAGGACTGAAGCTGAGTTGGTCGCGCGAACAGAACTTTGCCGCAGGTGTTGACCCGCAATATTTCCAAATGTCAAGAGGCATTTCGCCAAATGTGGGCAGCTATGAAAATATTTCTGCTGACTTGCAAAAGGAACCTGAAGGCGACAATGTTATCTACACCCTCAAAGACAGCGCAACGAGTGTGTTCTCTTCTGCTTTGGAAGTCGGGAAAACTTATCGTTATTTGCTGCGTGCCAGAGTGACCAGCACGCTCAAAGATACGCTATATATCACCTCGGACACGATGAATATGCTCTACGACTATCTGTGGAAAAACGACACCGCCAGCTTGAACGACAACTTTCGGTTGAGCACGGAGTTTGAGGACAAAATCGAGCTTTCGTTTGACAAATTCTTGCCGCAAAGAGGTCCAAGCGATTACGACACGATTGGCATTACGCCAGACACTTTGAGCAAATATATAGTTGTCCGAGTTAAAAAGAATTTTGACAGTGAAGAAGGTTATCTTCAGATATATGATAAGCTTGCCAAAGGTGATACAACAAACGGTGAATATGATTTAAGTCAGATGTTTATTTTAACATACAGTGATTTCTACCACGAAGATTTGGAAGACGGAAACCAAATATTAACTTTCGTTGATAATGGGAAAACCGGGGTATACCCTAATAGACCGTTGGAGCAAGGCGTCGAGTACCTCTACTATGTGCTTGGGTATATCGAATATGGCGACGACCCAGTTTTTATTTCAAGGCCATTATATGACTTTAACCTCTTAGGTTGGCTGGCTATCCCTGGATTTGAGCTGACGGGGGCGAGGTATATCGAAGACGGTGTAAAGAGAGAGGGAATCGAGATTATCTGGAAAAAGCCAGGTTCAAACGACAATATTTACAAAATAGGCAGATCGACTTCGCCAAACTTTGCAGCTGTTCCGCCAGATACGGTTGTGGTTGGCACAGGCAGCGACTTGGTCGTTGGCGACACAATGTTTTTGGACTCCAACAGGGTCAACAGTCCTTTGGGCGCAACCGAGATGGGCGTGCGCTACTATTATCGCCTGCAAAGAGGCACCAAAACCGTGAGCGACGAGACAATCTATTCCGAGTGGAGCGAGCCGATTTCGTTCGTCTATGGTGTAGAAGACGGAGTGTATAAGATCAGCACCCCTAGAGAGTTCAACAGCTTGGCTGGGCAGTTCGCAGAAGGCAACATAAGCGACCGTATCTATGTGCAGATGATAAACGACATCGAGCTTGCTGGGATAGACACGCTGGCGCCGATGGGAACAGATGCTCATCCGTTCTCTGGCGAGTTTGACGGACAAGGGCATACAGTGAACATTGGGGATTATAAAGATTCCGACAGAACTGGTCTGTTTGGCGTGATTAACACAGCTATGTTGCACGATATGAATGTTATATATGACACAGACATTAAGGTTACTCAGGGGTATTTTGGTGGAGTAGTGGCAGAGGTGCGAGGCGAAAATGAACTAGGAAACATCTATGTGAAGCTGCAAATGGTTGATAGCGATGGCGACTATTTGGGCGGAATGATCGGCGGCGGAGAAGGTAGCGTGAATGCCAAGAGCGACTCTGTAGACCTGGCAGGCTATTTAAAAAGCAACGGATATTTGGGCGGTTTTGCGGGGCAACTCAGGGGCAACAGCTCGATAACCGACTGCAAGATTAAAATTGCTATTGGGAAATATCTTTATGCTGGTTCTCACGCTGGCTCTTTTGTTGGCTATTTCGGTGGACAGATGCAAAATGTAAGAGTTGATGGTAATCTTATGTTGTACCAAAATAATGACAATCTGCATCGTGAAGCTAGCTATGGTGGTTTGGTTGGAGCGGATATGGAAGGTTCGACTTACGACAGCGTTGTTTTTGCTGGTGCTGTGCAGATAAGGTTCAAAGGGAAAGCAAACAACGCTTATATTGGCGGTGTAGTGGGGCACAGCAGAGCCAGCCAGATAAAAAACATTTACTTTGAGCATCAAAATATTGAGGTGACGACAACTACTGGAACAGAAAACGCTGCGGCTGGCGGAGTTGTCGGCAAGTTTAGCGCCCAGAATGGACATATCGAAAGAGTAGATTTCTCCACAAGAGGTTCTGTGCTATCGACGATAACCTCTGGCGTTGGCTACTCGGGAATGTTGATTGGTTGGGACGACGGCAACGCAACGAGCGTTGGCACAGACGGCGACACAATAACTTTGAGCAATTTGAGTTCTTCTGGTTTGAAGGTCAACTGTTCCAATTATGATGGAGGTGTAGGTTATGTTGGTGGAGCGGTTGGTAAAACCAAAAATATTTCTCTGAAAAATGTAGAGATTCGAGAGCTTGAACCTTCTGTAGTAAAATGTGATGGCTATGTGGGCGGAGCTGTGGGATATGACGAAGGCGCTAGCTACGAAAATGTGCGGGTCTTGAATGGTGTTAACTTTGCCATTGGAATTGGAAATGCAAACAGCTTTACTGTTGGTGGTTTGGTGGGATATTCTCAGGCACAATCGACAGAAAACTGCTCTGTGGCAGCTGGTTTTGATTTTAGTCATTCGTCGTTTGCGAGTATCGAAAACCCCAAGGTGATTGGTGGAGTTTTTGGGCATCGCCAAGGAGCAGTTGTGGCTGGTGGAGAGAAGTTGAGTTTTAGCACATTTAAGATGAACTTAGGAGACAGCTCTTATATTGGTGGCTATGCGGGAATTTTGGAGGTCAGCGACTTGAAAATCAGCACAGACGATATCGCAGAAATAGACTGGACTGCAAGTCAGATAGTTGTGGATAAAAATTCGGCAATTGGTGGTTTGGTGGGCAAACTCACGGTAAACAATAAGATGAATTTGGACTATCAAGGCGCAGTAAAAATGAAGGTGGCTGCTCTTGATGGCTCTGTGGTTGGTGGTTTGGTCGGAGAGATGTCGGCGGTGCTCGGTGCGACTCTGGTGGACACCAGTGCGGATGGAATCGTGTTAGATTTAGGCGGTTCTACTAGAGCAAGTCGTGCTGGAGCGCTGATTGGTGAGGTCACTAGAGGGACGATGAGTGGTTTGTGCGCTAGAGCAGAAATTAAAAACTACGGAATTGTCGGTGGTCTCATCGGCAAGATGAGCGGCACCGCTAAGCTGACCAAATCTTATGTCGATGACAAAATAACCATAGAAGGTGTGTATCGTGGAGGTGGTTTGGTCGGAGAGTTGGCTACCGAAAGCACCGCGGGAATTGACCAATCTTATGTCTATGGTATAGATTGCGGCACACAATATATCGAGAATTTTGGTCTTTTGGTCGGAAAGATGAGCAGTGGGCAAATAGCGACCTCTTACGCAATATTGAACGATTTAGTGAATGTTAATGCGGGACAATTTGTCGGAGAGATGACAGGCGGCAAGATCGAAAACAGCTACGCTATCGCAAACACAAGAGCGGGCACCCCAATCACGAAAAAGGTGGCGAACTATATTGATGGCGACACCTCTGGGGCGATAGACACAGAGCACGAAATTTTGCTTTCGGACAAAATCCTCGGACAGTCAGCTTTTGCTATGCCAGGGAACTTTTTTTCCTATCCAATTTTGATTTATAATCAGAGAATTATCGATACTTCGATTTTGTGTAACAGCCTAAAGATGAACCAAGACGCATCGCACAACTATCTGGTAGAAAAACCTATCCAGCTGGACGCTATCGGCGATGCGCGTTTGCTGGGACAAGATTACGAAAATTTGGGTAGGTTGCCAGAAGGCTTATCGCTCCATAAAAACTACAAATTGAATAACAATTTGGACTTCACAGGTTACACTGGCTACACGCCGATAGGTTATGCGGAGCAAAACAAACAGTTCAGTGGAATATTTGATGGCAACGGCAAAACGATAAGCAACCTCGACCTTTCGTATAACAACCTTGGCAAGAGCGGGTCTGCATCTTATCGAGGATTGTTTGGACTATTGGGCGGAAGCGCAGAAGTAAAGAACTTGCGAATGACAAAGGCAAAAATCTCGCTACCTTCGGGATCTAATGTTGCGGTGATTTGCGGCAAGATGAACGCGGGGAAGATTGAGGAAGTGCAAGTTGACTCTTCTGTAGTCTATTTGGCTGCAGGAGAAGGAGCGGCAGCTATCTGTGCAGAAATGGATCAGGGACAGATTAGTAATGTGAGCACTATCGGCAACGAAATCGGAGCGCTTAGGAGCTCTGCGGCGATTGCGGCGACGATGAACAGTGGGTTTATTACAAAAGCGGTTTGTATCGCCGATAGTGTCTCTGGCTTTATCGGAGATGCTGGCGGCATAGTCGCCTCGTTGTCTAGCGGCAACATAGATGGCGTGGTCTCTGCGGCGAGGGCGCTGCAAGGTAGTAGTGTCTATAAAGTTGCGCAAAATAACGGTGGCAACATAAACGAAGCTTACACACTTGGCGAGACCAACTGCATAATCGGCGGCGAAACCACCTGGAAGCTTGGGCAAGGCAAAACTCTTGAAGATGGGCAAAACTTCTATGCCGACCTGACTACCGCGCAGAATCTTGTCGATAGCTTGGGCTTGGATGACATTTTGTGGAGGAAATCGAATATAACGAGTACTTTGCCAACTTTAGCTAAATTTAACAGCAGTGTATATACCCTCGAAGACGGAGAAATCTTGGGACCTTTGGGGCAGCTACAAGAGACGATGTCTATCTCCACTCCGCTGGAATTGGCGTTTTTAGGAGCGACCTCTAACAGCACGACGACAAAAAAGTTTGTGCTGACGGATAATATCGTGTTTGGCGAAGACGACGACTTTTCGCTCGGCGATGGTAATTTTGAGGCAATTCTGGATTTTAGTGATACGCTTGATGGCGCTGGTCATACAATTAAAGGGTTAAATATTGCAGGGAGTGGACTTTTCGGTGTAATTAACAACGGGAAAGTAAAAAACATCGGCTTTATAGATTGCCAAGTCTCTAGTTCGGAAAACAACGCCGTTGCTGGTATGGTGGCAGGGGAGATTGACGGAGGCGAAATCTCTGATGTGTATGTAGCCGACTGTAAGGTCGAAAACACTAATACCACTAATCAAACTGGAGCGGTTATTGGACAAATTGACAACAGCACAATCTCTAGGGTAATAGCTTTAAACAATGAGGTGTCTGGTGCAGACTCTACTAAAAGCGCAGGATTAGTTGGAAAAGCAGATAACAGCACGATAAAGTATGTTGTTTGCTTCAACAAGAGTAAAGAGATTGAGAGAGTTTTTGCCGAGATCGACGCAAATTCGACAACAGAGAGCATCTTTGCATGGCAGAAGAATAGAGACGAGGAGAACAATTTAACCGAAAGACATTCCAAAGATGGCATGTCGCTCACCTTTTCAGAGATATTGCGAAGTAAAGGGGTTATGTATACAAATTTCCTTAATAATGAAGCTTGGAGTTGGGAAAATTATGAAAGCGAAGACTGGCAGTGTGCGCCGAGGCTTGCTCATATGACCATAGAAGACGCAAGCCCAGAGTTGTTCCGCTTTGCCAGAGGAAATGGGGATGCCTCTAATTCGTTTGTTATCAAGGATGTAGAGCAGTTGGATTTAGTTCGTTGTTTTTTCGTTTCTGGTTATAACTTCGAATTGGGAGCGAACCTAGATTGCAACGATTACGAAGCTGGAGACGAGAAGATTAGCTGGCAGCCTTTTATTGGTTTTTCTACAGACTCCGCATTTGTAGGAGTGTTTGATGGCAACGGCTATAGCATCTCTAACCTAGTAACACTAGCGCCAGGAGGTTTGTTTCATACTATTGCATCTAGCTCAAGGGTAGAAAATCTAACTTTTTACGATGCGCACATAAAGTCAGGTGTTTCTGGAGTTGTAGCCATAACAAATCAAGGCGAAATCTCTAATGTGTTGGTAAAAAATAGCAAAGTTACGGATGAAGAATTCAATAGTGGCGATGATTACAAAGGTATGGGTATGCTTGTTGCAGATAACCAAGGCGTTGTAAAGTATTGTATCTCTGCGGGCAACAAGATTATCAGGGATCACACAGCAGATGAAGACAAACACGAAGGAATGCTTATCGGCAAGAATTCGAACGAGGCTGAAATCTTCAATTGCGTGTCTGTAGGCGACTCTATGTCCACGGCAGTCGATGGCTCTGCCCATAGGGTCGTAGGAGACAGCTCCGGAACGATAAAAAACAACTACGCCTACAGCGGGACACTTATAAACGACATAGTCTTGCCATATTCTAAGACTGGATTTGACACAAGGAATGGGCGCTCAACTTCTCGTTTGGCTTATAGAAAGGCGTTTTATGAAAATCTTAGTATAGATGTGGACGGTGCTTTCCGTTGGCCAGACTCCAACAATCCGACTCTTGTGTATGTGCCCGTGGGCAAAAATGTGCCAGCCGCCAAAGATGAGGGCTATGTCTTTTTGGGAGAGGGAGACCCGAACACCTTTAGCCAAGGAGACGGAACTATGGCGAACCCTTATCTCGTGGAAGATAGAATCGACTTAGATAATATCCGCTACGGACTTGAACTAAATTACAAACTTGTCGAAAATATCAATGTCAGTGTGAATAAATTTAAGCCTTTAGGAACGAAAGATGCGCCATTCCGAGGAACTTTCGATGGCGACTATCACTCAGTTAGCGCTATTAACCACATAGTGATTGCCGATGGCGAAGCAGGACTGTTTGGCTATTTGCAGGCAGACAAGGAAAACAGATTTATCAAAAATTTGGCGATTATGAACACCACCATTGACGGAGATGATTATTTCTATGTCGGAGCTTTTGCTGGGCAAGAGTTCTATTTAACCGAAAAGCCTTACAAATTTGAAAACCTTTTGGGATATAACAACACCATAAAAAAAGTAGGTGTAGGTGCAGGCGGTATTGTGGGAGCTGCACAGATGGCTACGATAAAAAAATGCGTGGTCGTTGGAGGAAAAATCTCTGGCGAAGGAATTGTAGGAGGGATTGGCAGAGCGAAGAGGATCGAAAATTGCGCGACGATAATAGATACGATCGTAGTTACTAATAGAATTTCTGGAAATAGATTGGGGCAACTTACGAGTAAGATGAGTAAGGACGAAACAGGAATAGGCTGGTATTTTACAGAGATAGTGGGGAGATCTGATTATTCCCCGAAAAATGAAACTGGCACTGACGGACGAAGCGCCTTTGCTTGGCAGCTGAGCGACTCTAGCTATTGGCAAAATCTTGGTTTTACGGAAAAATATGGCTGGAAGTTCGCGGGCAACGACCCGTTCCAGATAGCTCCGACTCTCAAGAATATGGACTCTGATGTCGTTCCGACTACAGAAGGGCTGTCGTTTACCTCAGGCGCAGGCATAGCGGATGACCCATACAAAATCACGAGCCCAAGGCAGCTAAATCTTTTGCATCTTTTCACGGACGATCCAACTTATATCGACAAACATATCCAGTTGACTATTGGTGAAACAGACAACACTGTTGACTTTAGCGATTGGGAAGCCGACTGGCGGAAAGATTTTAACGGGAGAGCTGATGGCAACTGGCGTCCTGTGGAGAACTTTACTGCTGGATTTGATGGAAACGGCGGTGGTGTTGTTGGTCTGTATGTGCAAGAGAAATGTAATAACAAGCAAGGATTTTTCGCCTCAATTGGCAATGGTGGAGCTGTCAAGCAATTTGGAATTTACAATTCGACATTTTCGGGATGTAACGGCTTTGTGGGAGCGCTAGCTGGCGAGGTAGCTAACGGGCGAATAATGGACGCAATGGTTGTGGGAACTATTATCAAAAATGGTAGCACCGTTGGCGGTGTTGTGGGGAAAATAGTGTCACCAGAGCCCAAAAGAGATGTTTTTTTGGTAATATCGGCAAACAACACAATCGAAAGAGGCTCAGTTGTTGGTGGTGTCGTTGGAGAAGTAGCGGAAGGAGACACTTTGAAAAATTCAGCGGCCTTGTTTAATACTATTACCCCTACTAACGGACCGCAGATTAACTGCATAATAGGTAAAGGCACTGGGGATAATTTGCTTTGTGAGACAACAATGACTAAAATCGGAGGTGGGTCTGCACAAAATAATGATACCAAAGATGCAACTGTATATTCTCTTGATGCGTTAAAAATTCAAGCGACTTGGGATAATTCAGCATTTGTGGCAGAGATTTTTAGGGGAACTGACGGAACAAGATCCTATCCGACCCTATCGAGAGTGCCGTTGAGCGTAGATAATGGCAATTATCAGTAGTCACGCTGAAAGCGCCGCAGTCTCGTCCGTGCAGAGCAAGGAGTGCCTGGACTTCTGACACCAAAATACGGGCTTATCATTTGTTGCTTATATTTTGGTGTCAGAAATGAGGTGGCTCTTGGGCGTTGTGATTTTTCCAAGACGCTAAGGAGTGCTTTAGGCTCCCTGCTCTTCCGCCCTCATTCTCGTCTGACACCAAAATAGTGGCTTATCATTTGCTGCTTTTATTTTGGTGTCAGGCGGGAATCCATATCCAAAGCGTTCTGAGAAATGGGACTGGGCAGTGGCAACCAGCACGCCCTCATTGCTGCCCTTCTCCGTCATTGCGGGCAACGACCCGCAATCTCCCAAAGCAAGCACTGGTTTATCATAATCGGCGACCTCACCGATGAGATTCCGAGTCAAGCTCGGAATGACGGCAGTTTTTTCGGGTCGGGCGGCGATTTTTAACTTTTACCTAATAACTAATAACTGTCTGACACCAAAATAGAGTCTCATCATTTGTTGCTTTTATTTTGGTGTCAGGCCTCCGCCCGCCCGCTTGCTCGCCTAGACTGGCGATAGGGCGGAAACCTTGCTTCATCTAAAACAGAGACACGCTAAAACCGACTACAAAAAACAAAAAAAATTGCGATAAGTCACAGACTTACAAACAATTACGGAGGTGCTCTCTTCCACGGAAATCTCTAAACACCTCTCGAAACTTCTCTGGCACCGTCCAAAAAAGTGTGTCTAATCTCCAATTTGGTTTCCATTTTCTTAACTTTCTGGGAACAAAATTTTGTCAAATTTAAATTGATAAATCGGATAATTCAGATATTTATCGACCTTGTCCATCGCGACCTTGCTCAGCAGCAGTAGCACAGACTCATCGCTGGGCATCGAGTTCCTGATTTTCAAAACTTTCCGAAACTGTTTATTCAAATTTTCGATCCAATTTGTGGTGTAAATCAGCCGCTGAATTCTGTGGTCAAACTCCAAAAAAGTGAAATAATAAACGACATCGTCTCTGTTTAATAACTTCTTGGTAAATCGATACTTATCTCCCCATTTTTTCGCAAAATTATCCAAATTTTTCAAAGCAATTTCTTTCGTATAGCGTTCTTGTCCGACGCAAAAAATTTCCTTCAAATCGTCGCTAATTTCGCTTTTATCACTATTCCTGACCTTAGCTAATAGACTTCTTTTAAAGTGAGTTACACACTTTTGAAATTTCGCATTTTTAAAAACTTTGCTCACCACATTTTCCAGCCCAACAAGGCCGTCAGCCACGACCAATTTTGTCGTTTGCAAGCCTCGCGATTTTAGGCGATTAAACAAGAATTCCCAGCCAGCAGCGCTCTCGGTCGGGATATTTTCGAGCGCCAAAATGTCCCGACTTTTGTCCTCTCGGACGCCGATAACCACGCAAAACGCCTCAGTTTCAACACTGTCGAGCCGCCTCAATTTGGAATGTATGGCGTCAATCATAATAATCGGATAGTTTTTTTCTAGCGGCCTATTTCGCCAATTTGTCAACAATTCTTTGAATTCTTGGCTGATATTGCTGATGGTCGATTTTTTGTAATTCGTGCCAAAAACATTTGCGAAAACATTCTCTATGTCTTTGGTAGACAAGCCTTTAGCATACAGCTGAAACGCCAATTCTCGTACTTCTTGCTCCTGCTTTTTCAAAATTTCCAAGATAAATGGATAAAATTGACCGAATCTGTCGCGCGGAATTTTGAATTGAATTTTGCCGCTGAGAGATGAAAAACACCTGCTGCGATAGCCGTTGCCTTTGTTGTTTGAGCTTTTGTTTTCCGCCATAAAAGCCTGTCTTTCCAGCTTCATAAGGCTGTTAAAAACGAACTCGATCAATTTATTCGCGCCATAATCATTGACATTTTCGTCTAAAATTTTTTGTAGTTGACTTGCGTTAAATCGCATAAGAATCTCCTTTTTTGTTCTTTTTTTTATAAAAATTGGAGATTCTTTTTTTGTGTCTAGTTTTTTTTGCTGCAGACACACTTTTTTGGACAGTGCCACTTCTCTGTTTTTAGAAGCAAGCGTCCTTTTCTGCTTCTTTTTTCGGACGCCCGAAAAGATGAAGACCCGTCTGGTAAGACATCATCTCTAACACCATTCTGCGAAATGGGGTCGGTTGGTGGCGGAATTATCAATTTTCAATTTTTATTTATCAATTGCTTTGGAGCGCCAGCGACAAAGCCTACGCCTCCGCAATTTTTTCGAAGCTATTTTGTTGCGATAGCCTGCTTTGCAGTGTTTTTGGACAGTGCCACAAGCGTTTGTTGAGCGTAGTCGAAGCATAAGCAGAAATAAAAGGGATTGCTCCCTTTTTTTGACCGTGCAGAGCAAGGAGTGCCTGGATTCCTGCCTGCGCAGGAATGAGGAGGTTTGGGGCTTGAGATTTTTCCCAAGACGCCAAAGCGTGTTTGCCTCTCCTTGCTCTTCTTCCCTCATTCTCGCGGAAGCGGGAATCCATCTCTAACAGCGTTCTGAGAAATGGGACTGGGCAGTGGCAACCAGCACGCCATCATTTTTTTCCTCGTCATTGCGGGCAACGACCCGCAATCTCCCAAAGCAAGCACTGCCTTATCATAATCGGCGACCTCACCGATGAGATTCCGAGTCAAGCTCGGAATGACGGCAGTTTTTTCGGGTCGGGCGGCGATTTTTAACTTTTACCTAATAACTAATAACTGTCTGACACCAAAATAGAGTCTCATCATTTGTTGCTTTTATTTTGGTGTCAGGCCTCCGCCCGCCCGCTTGCTCGCCCAGTCTGGCGATGGGTCGGCGTTGGTATCTTGCTTCATCTAAAACAGAGACACGCCAAAACCAACTACAAAAAACAAAAAAAATTGCGATAAGTCACAGACTTACAAACAATTACGAAGGTGCTCTCTTCCACGGAAATCTCTAAACACCTCTCGAAACTTCTCTGTTTTTTGAAGCAAGCGTCCTTTTCTGCTTCTCTTTTCGGACGCCCGAAAAGATGAAGACCCGTCTGGTAAGACATCATCTCTAACACCATTCTGCGAAATGGGGTCGGTTGGTGGCGGAATTATCAATTTTCAATTTTTATTTATCAATTGCTTTGGAGCGCCAGCGACAAAGCCTACGCCTCCGCAATTTTTTCGAAGCTATTTTGTTGCGATAGCCTGCTTTGCAGTGTTTTTGGACAGTGCCACAAGCGTTTGTTGAGCGTAGTCGAAGCATAAGCAGAAATAAAAGGGATTGCTCCCTTTTTTTGACCGTGCAGAGCAAGGAGTGCCTGGATTCCTGCCTGCGCAGGAATGAGGAGGTTTGGGGCTTGAGATTTTTCCCAAGACGCCAAAGCGTGTTTGCCTCTCCTTGCTCTTCTTCCCTCATTCTCGCGGAAGCGGGAATCCATCTCTAACAGCGTTCTGAGAAATGGGACTGGGCAGTGGCAACCAGCACGCCATCATTTTTTTCCTCGTCATTGCGGGCAACGACCCGCAATCTCCCAAAGCAAGCACTGCCTTATCATAATCGGCGACCTCACCGATGAGATTCCGAGTCAAGCTCGGAATGACGGCAGTTTTTTCGGGTCGGGCGGCGATTTTTAACTTTTACCTAATAACTAATAACTGTCTGACACCAAAATAGAGTCTCATCATTTGTTGCTTTTATTTTGGTGTCAGGCCTCCGCCCGCCCGCTTGCTCGCCCAGTCTGGCGATGGGTCGGCGTTGGTATCTTGCTTCATCTAAAACAGAGACACGCCAAAACCAACTACAAAAAACAAAAAAAATTGCGATAAGTCACAGACTTACAAACAATTACGAAGGTGCTCTCTTCCACGGAAATCTCTAAACACCTCTCGAAACTTCTCTGTTTTTTGAAGCAAGCGTCCTTTTCTGCTTCTCTTTTCGGACGCCCGAAAAGATGAAGACCCGTCTGGTAAGACATCATCTCTAACACCATTCTGCGAAATGGGGTCGGTTGGTGGCGGAATTATCAATTTTCAATTTTTATTTATCAATTGCTTTGGAGCGCCAGCGACAAAGCCTACGCCTCCGCAATTTTTTCGAAGCTATTTTGTTGCGATAGCCTGCTTTGCAGTGTTTTTGGACAGTGCCACAAGCGTTTGTTGAGCGTAGTCGAAGCATAAGCAGAAATAAAAGGGATTGCTCCCTTTTTTTGACCGTGCAGAGCAAGGAGTGCCTGGATTCCTGCCTGCGCAGGAATGAGGAGGTTTGGGGCTTGAGATTTTTCCCAAGACGCCAAAGCGTGTTTGCCTCTCCTTGCTCTTCTTCCCTCATTCTCGCGGAAGCGGGAATCCATCTCTAACAGCGTTCTGAGAAATGGGACTGGGCAGTGGCAACCAGCACGCCATCATTTTTTTCCTCGTCATTGCGGGCAACGACCCGCAATCTCCCAAAGCAAGCACTGCCTTATCATAATCGGCGACCTCACCGATGAGATTCCGAGTCAAGCTCGGAATGACGGCGGTTTTTGAGGGTGCTTGAGCGGCGGTTTTAACTATTACCTAATAACTAATACCTGTCTGACACCAAAATAGAGTCTAATCATTTGTTGCTTAAATTTTGGTGTCAGGCCTCCGCCCGCCCGCTTGCTCGCCTAGACTGGCGAGGGGTTGGCGTTGGTATCTTGCTTCATCTAAAACAGAGACACGCCAAAACCAACTACAAAAAACCAAAAAAGTTGCGATAAGTCACAGATTTACAAACAATTACGGAGGTGCTCTCTTCCACGGAAATCTCCAAACACCTCTCGAAACTTCTCTGTTTTTTGAAGCAAGCGTCCTTTTCTGCTTCTCTTTTCGGACGCCCGAAAAGATGAAGACCCGTCTGGTAAGACATCATCTTTAACAGCATTCTAAGAAATGGGGCTGGAGGCGGTGACCTCTCCGATGAGATTCCGAGTCAAGCTCGGAATGACGGTGGGGTGTGGCTGGTTTAACTTTTACCTATTAACTAACAACTATTCTAGCTCAGAATGAGCTAGAATAGTTGTGCTCACCTCTTTGCAATAAAAATCGCCCAGCTTCTTATTCTTCGTCGGCCAGTGAAAATCGCTGCCGCCAGTCACCAGCAGGTCTTTCTCGCGGGCAATTTGCAGGTATTTACTCACCATCTCGTCGTTGTGGGAAATGTAGTGCGCCTCGAGCCCTTGCACGCCCATATCGACGATATCGTGCACCATCTGCTCGTCGTCTAGCCGAAAAGGATGCGCCAGCACAGAATAACCGCCAGCAGCCTTAATCGCTGCGATAACTTTTTCGGGCGAAAGCGCTTTTTTAGCAACAAAAGTCGGCGACTCTTCCACCAAAAACTTGCTGAACGCCTCCGCATAAGAGCTTGCATAGCCATTCTTTACCAAAGCGTTGGCGATGTGAGGCCTGCCCAAAGTGTGAATCTTGTCCGATTTAATATCCTCAGGTGTCAAAAAAACATCGTATTCGGCAAACTTGTCAATAAACCGTTGCATCCTGCTTTCCCGTTCCTGCAAATTGAAATCGAGCACATCCAAAAGCGCCTTGTGGTTTGCATCGAAATGATACGCCAAAATATGCACATCGCAACCCTTGTAAAAACAGCTAATTTCGATGCCCGGGATCAGCTTTACCCGAAAATCAGAGCCCGCATCTTGCAAAATCTTGCGCCCGCACAAATAGCCATCGATAGTGTCGTGATCGGCAAAAGCGATAACATCCAGCTTTTTGTGATCGGCAATACGCAAAAGCTTCTCCGGATGAAAAACACCATCGGAGAAGCTTGTGTGAATATGTAAATCTGCCTTTAAACGATCTTCTGGCATAAACTAAATCAGCTTATATTTTTGCAAAATCTGCTTCAGCTCATCGCTCTGCTCGTCCGCCAAACGCCACATCGGCAGGCGATACTCCCGCTGAATTTTTCCCATTTGCCACAACGCATCTTTCACAGGAATAGGATTTGTCACCATAAACATCGCCGAATTTAGGTCGGACAAATGCTGGTTCGCCTTCACCGCTTTGGCAAAATCGCCGTCTTGCCAAGCCTTAACCATCTGGCTGATAGCCTTCGGCGCGATGTTGGAAGTCACCGAGATGACCCCTTTGCCAGTTGCCGCCATAATCGGAATCGTCACATCGTCGTCGCCAGAGAGCAACACAAAATCTTCGGGAGCGTCCTTGAGGATTTTGGTAACCTGCACCAAATTTCCTGTCGCCTCTTTGATACCCACAATTCTTTGGAAATCGTGCGCCAACCTTGCGGTCGTTTTCGGCTCAAGGTTCATACCCGTTCGCGAGGGCACATTGTAGAGCACAATCGGGATATCGGTCTCGTCGTGAATTTTTTTGAAAAACTGATAAACGCCCTCTTGCGTGGTGCGGTTGTAATACGGCGTGATCACCAAAGCGAAATCAGCGCCAAACCTCTTGGCACGATTGGTCGCGGCGATAGTCCGCTCGACATTGTTCGTCCCTGTGCCGACCATCACTGGCACTCTGCCAGCGATCTTCTCGATTCCAAAGCGGATAACCTTTTCGCGCTCATCTTCTGTCATTGCAGGGGCTTCGCCGGTCGTGCCCAGCAGCAATAACCCACTCACGCCGTTCTCCAGCTGAAACTCGATCAGCTCCGCCAAAGCATCAAAATCGACGCTCTTGTCCGCGTTAAAAGGCGTGATGAGGGCAGTCCATGTGCCTTGCAATCTGTCCATCGTATCTCCTAATACTCGTAGTCGCCGTATCCGCCGTCTTGTTGCTCGCTTGCCTCTTGCGCTGGCTGGGCTTGCTCAGGCTCTTGCGGAGTCTCGCTTTCTTGCTCTTGATAATCTTCGGCGTTCTCGGCTGGTTGCTCCTGCTCGCTATTCGATTCAAGCTCAGGCTCGCCGTATGGGTTCGCCTCTTCCGCCACACTTTCGCTAGACTCTTCGCTTGTCTGTGCGCTCTCAGCTTCTTGTGTCGGTGCAATCTCTTCGGCGGCTTTTTCCTCTGCAAAGCTTCCGCTTTCCTCAGCGTCCAACATTTCGTCGCTAGGCGTGCTCTCTACAGCAGCAAAAGCCACTTTTTTCTTTTTTTTCTTTTTCTTCTTTTTGTGACTCATCAAAGTGGAAAGTTGGCTCAAATTCGCCAGCTGACTCAACTCCGAAAGTTTGCTCAAATCTTGCAGCTTCATAAGATCATACATCTTATTCATCTCCATAATCGAGCTAAGTTTTTGCAGCTCCTGCAGTTTTGTCAGCTCTTGCAATTTAGAAAGTTCTTGCAACTTCGAAAGTTGTGAAAGTTGCGAGAGTTTTTGCAACTCATCAAGCTCAAACTCCTCGTCTTCGTCATCATCATCTTCGTCGTCTTCCTCTTCTGCCGTCGCCGCAGCTGCTGCTTCAGCTTGGAGCCTCGCTCTCTCTTTGGCTTCTGCTGCCGCTCTTGCGTTAAGCTCCAAAATCTCTCTCTCTTTCGCCTCTTTTTCCTCCAAAGCTAACCTTTCGGCAACTTTTGGGTCGTTAATCACGATGCTGGTGTCTGGCTCTTCGAAATCTTTGCGAGAGGCAGTTTTGAGGTTAAACAGGTAAATCCCGTGTTCGGTGTAAACGATGAGGTTGGTCTCGTGTTTGCCTCGTTGCGGCATCAGAATAAGATGCTTATCGCCAACAATTTTCGTCTCGATAAAACTTCTCTTCTCGTCGTTGTTGATTACAAAATCCAAGATTTTCTCTGGCAAAGTGATGTTCGTGGCTGTGTTGTTCTCTATCAGCACAGATGTAACTTCCTTCTCCCTTTCAGCCATTCCGTCGTCTTCTTTTATCTCAGATTGAGGTTCTTGTTGCTCTTCTTGTTGCGAAAGCTCGTCGTTTTCTTCGACTTGAGGAGTTATCACATCCTCGTTATTTTGATCTTCGTCAAAAATATCTTGAGCATCAAAATTCATCTTATTCTCCTTATCATTATCTAATCTTTCCAAAACATTAGCTTGTCAAAAAAGTCTTTTTCTTTTCTCCAAGGGTATCCCTTTTTCTCCATCCAAAGCTGAGCTTCGCCGCTACCCAATTGGGCTGCTTTGCGATAATTTTCGATAGCTTTTTCCGAAAACCCTCTTTTTTCGGCAATTTCTGCATATATAAGGTAGCCATCTGCAGATTCGGGGAAAATTTTGACCAACTCGTCAACAGTTCCCACCGCCTCGTCGTATTTTTTCAGCTTATAATAGAACCTTGCCAGTTCCAAAAAATTATTTTCGGAAGGGACAATCTCTATTTCTCGTTTAAGATGCATAATTGCCAGCGAGTCGTTATCCTCAAACTCATAGATTTTGGCTAGATAAAAATTTGTGTTTGCTCTGACAGTGTCGTTGTCCGAAAGCACCAAAAAGTATCTTTTTGCCGAACGATAGTCTCCAAGGCAATAGTAGGTAAGTCCCAAACGGTAGTTAATCGTGCCTGGGTTCAGCCATTGAACTCGCTTGTAATTTTCCAGAGCTTTGTCGAACTCTTTCAGTTGGAAATAACAATCGCCAATCTCTTCGTAGGCGATAATGTTTCTGGGGTCAATACTTATCACTCTCGAATAAAAAAAGATAGCTCGATGGTAGTTTTTTTGCGCATAAAAAACTTCCGCTTTTGCCAAATCGTCTGCTATCCCGTCTGCAAACAACGCAGAAAAAAAGCAAAGCAAAAGTAGAATAGTCGTTCTACACCAAATTTTGTACATATTTTTCAACCTCAAAAAAATCAATATCCTCTTTTTTTTCGCCCGTTCCTATCAGCTTTATGGGCACACCGAACTCCCTTTTTATCCCAAAAATCACACCGCCTTTTGCACTGCCGTCCAATTTCGTAACGGCGACACCGCTAAGGGTGCAGATTTTGTCGAACTCTTCTAGTTGCCGCAGGCTATTTTGTCCCAAGCATCCATCCAATACAACGATTGTTTCGTCAATTCCATTTGGCAAGAGTTTTTTTGCAATTTTGGCGATTTTCTCCAGTTGAGCCATCAAGTTGGCATTGTTGTGCAGTCTGCCTGCGGTGTCGATTAGCACGACATCGATTCTCTTTTTGATAGCTTGCTCCAGCGCTCGATACACCACCGCTGCGGGATCTTCGCCCATTTTCGCCTCGATGCAGTCGCACTCTGCTCGCTTGCCCCAAACCAGTAGCTGGTCGATAGCTCCAGCGCGAAAAGTGTCGGCAGGCACAAGGCAAACCAATTTGCCCTCTTGCCGCAATTTGCACGCCAATTTGCCGACTGTGGAGGTTTTGCCAACGCCGTTCACGCCGACGAACATCAAAACCGCTGGGCTGTTTTTCAGTCGCAATTTCGAGCTTTCCTCGCTTTTCTCATCACGCAAAACCCGCAAAAAAGAGTCTTGCAAAATCTCGGGAGTCAGCTTTTTTTGCTTTTGCACATTTTGGATAATCGCCTGACAACTTTTCAGGTCGATGTCGGCTTGGATTAGCTTTTCTTCGAGAGTCGAGAGCGTTTTTTGGTCTAGGGAAGAGCCCAAAAGCGGCAAAAGTGCCTGCAAAATCTTGGGACTGGCTTTGGTTTGGCTAACCAGGTTTTGCTTGAGATCGCTTCCGCTTTTTCGCCGTGTAAAAATAAAAACGACAAAAAAAAGGCACAGCAAAAAGGCTGCACCTGCTATTAGGTAAATTTCGGTCATTTTCTAAAAAAAATTATTGAGCAAATTTTTTGTTGAGAAACTCTTGTAATCTGCTCTTTCTGCGTGCCGCTGTCCTTTTGTGAATAACTTTGGTTTTGGCGGCTTTGTCCAATTTAGAAAAAATCTCCGAGAGCAAAGCCATCGACTGTTCTTTGTCCAAATTGTCCTTTCTGATTTTTTTGCTGAGAGTGGCGATAGTGGCTTTGACGAAGTGATTTCTCACTCTTCTGACATTGTCTTGGCGCAATCGCTTTATGCAAGATTTATGTTCGGGCATCTGTTTATTCTCCTGTTAAATTCATAATTATAAGGAGACGAAAAAAATAGCCGCCTGATGTGTCAAGGAAAATCTGCCGTCTGAACCAGAAAATCGTTTTTTTTGGACTGACAGTGAATTTTAGTTGACAGCACGCAGCCAAAGAAAAGATGTAGTAGTATGAAAAAGAGAACTTATTATTTCGACCAAGATTTTTTCTTGGACAAGTTGGACGAGCAAGTCAAGTATGATGTGCAAAAGGGCTATGAGGAGAGCGGCAAAGTTGATTTGTCAACCTCTGGCTCGTATCAGTTGATTTTGCTGCGAGAGGAGCAAGCCAAATTGCAAAAAAAAGTGGACGAGCTGGAGCATCTGAGCGGCAATCTGCGGCGCAAGTTGAATGGCTCTTTGCTGGTGAATTTGATTTGCTACCTTTTTTTGATTGTGGTGCTTTTGCTGAGTGTGCAAAAAATTATGGAGACGATTTTGGCGCTTCGGCAGTTGCTGGTGTGATTGGCGGTTTACATTGAGGAATAGCTAAAATTAAGCGTTCAATATTTTGCGTTGAATGTGTTGAAGGTTTTTTAGTCGATTTTGCAAAAAGCCCAAAAGCAGAGAGTTTTTTAAGGAGACAATTTTATGAGTTGGATTAAAGATTTTATCGCCGATGTGCCTGGATTTCCCGAGAAGGGTGTGATTTTTAAGGACATTACGCCACTTTTGGCTAGCAGTCGGTTTGTCGATGCTGCCAAGGAAATGGTCGAAAACAGCAAGGTGAATTGGGAAGAAGTGGACGCCATTGCGGGGATCGAGTCGAGAGGTTTCGTTTTTGCCAGTGCGATGAGCACGCTTTTGGGAAAGGGGCTTGTGCTGATTCGCAAAAAAGGGAAGTTGCCGCCGCCGTTTTTGGCGAAATTATCCACGAACGAATATGCTCGTGAGGTGCTGGAGGTTAAGCCCGGCAACAAGCGGATTTTGATTGTGGACGATGTTTTGGCAACTGGCGGCACTTTGCAGACGGCGTATGAGCTTTGCTGCGAAGCGGGCTATAAGGTGCAAGGGTTTAGCGTGTTGATCGATTTGCCATTTTTGCACGAGAGCGACTACGAAATCGCGGGGAAGAGCGTTAGCAGTTTGTTGGTTTGCGATGATACAGATTAAGACCGCGCTTTTGTCTGTAACCGACAAGAGCGGTTTGGGCGAGCTGGCTCTGGAGCTGCAGCAGCAGGGCGTGCGGCTTGTCGCCAGCAAGGGCACAGGGGAATTTTTGCAAAAAATGGGCGTGAAATTTACGCCACTTGCGGAGCTTAGCGGCTACAATCAGGCGTTTGATGGTCGCTGTAAAAGTTTGTCGATAAATGTGATGGGCGGTTTGCTTTTCGATAGGGAAAAGCACGCAGAAGAGGCGAAAAAGCTCGGAGTGACGCCGATCGATTTGGTGGTGTGCAATCTCTACGATTTTAGCTCGGCTTGGCAAAGCGGCAAAGCGCAGGATCAGCTGGTGGAGCAGATCGACATCGGCGGAGTCGCTCTTTTGCGGGCTTCTGCCAAAAATTGCCGATTTGTCGTCTCGCTCAGCAGTCCTGCCGACTATCCACTTTTGATTGCGGAAATGCGGGCAAACGCTGGGTCTGTCAGCAGGGATTTCGCCAAAAAACTTGCGGCAAAATCTTTTGTGGCTTGCAGCGAATACGACCGTTTGGTCGCTTTGGGATTTGGCGGACAAAGTTTGCGCTACGGCGAAAATCCGCATCAAAAAGCTTGGAGCTACGACTTTGCCGATTTTGGCTTTTTCGGTCTGAAAAAGTTGCAGGGCAAAGAGCTTTCCTACAACAATTTTTTGGACATAAAAGCGGGGCTAGATTGTCTGCAGGGCTTGCAGGGCAACGGCTGTGTCGTGATAAAGCACGGAAATCCTTGCGGGGTTTGTGTGAGCAAAATAGACACGGACGGTTTGCTGCAGAGCGCTTGGGCGGGCGATTCTGTGTCGGCTTTTGGTTCGATAATCGCTTTTTCTTTTGCCGTCGGCGTGGCAGATTTGGCATTTTTGGATTTGCAA
This sequence comes from Candidatus Cloacimonadota bacterium, assembly GCA_963676615.1. GTDB lineage: Bacteria > Cloacimonadota > Cloacimonadia. Next base: position 28,474 of record OY781092.1, read on the forward strand.
GAAAAAGGCAAGGCGAAGTTTGTGGAAGTGGTTGTTGCGCCGCAATTTACAGAAGGAACGCTGGAATATTTGGCGCAGAAGAAAAATTTGCGGGCTTGCAGTTACGAGCCCAAAAAAGCTGGCAGGAGCTTGGCTTTTCGTCAGCTGGATTCGTTGCTTATTGCGCAGGAACAAGATACCGCAGGAGCGGAGAAGCTGGAGGTTGCCGTTGGACAGAGCGAAAATCTGGACACGGAGTTGGTGCATTTCGGCACAAAAGTTGTGCAGGCGCTCTCTTCCAACGCCGTTACGCTGGTCTATCGGGACTCTAGTCAGCGCTTGCGGCAGGTTTCGATGGGATGCGGTCAGCCCAATCGGTTGGACGCTATCGAGCTTGCCATGCGCAAGTTGGAGCGGTCGAAAGCTGCGGGCGATTTTTGCGGTCAGGCGAAAGATTGCTATCTTGTTTCTGATGCGTTTTTGCCGTTTGCGGACAATGTGCAAGCCGTGGCAAATAGCGGCGTGCGCACGATTGTGCAGCCCGGCGGCTCTATCCGAGATAAGCAGGTGTTAGCCGCTTGCAAAGAGCTTGCTGTGCGGATGGTTTTCACGGGCGTTCGCCATTTCAGACATTAAATAAATAGCAGGCGCAAAACGCGAGAAAATTGTTCAAAAAGTGGTAGAAAATTCCGTAGAAAAAGCCGATTTTTAGACGAACACAACTGATGACAATTCCCAAAAAAAGGTAAGGGGTCAGCAGCAAAATCAGCGGCAGCGCCCCTGAGATTTCGCTCCAGTCCAGATGGAGCAGGGCGAACGCAAGGCTAGAGACGACGGCGAGCGCCGCGCGGTGTTGCCAAATTTTTTGCAGAGGTTGCAGGCTGATTTTTTTGGCGAAAAAATGAAAGGCAGTGGGCGTCAGCAGCGCTATCCACAGCAGACGATACCAGATGGAAAGGCTCTTGTGCAAATCCAGCGGCAGCAAAATTCCAGCCGAAATCATCGCAAAAAAACACAGCAGGCTAAGGGGTAGATAGTCAAGTCTCGAGAGGCTCAGGCGGAAAATTATCTCCTCGCAGACGGGCGCCATTATGCAGATGAAGACAAAAAGCGAGAAAATCAGGAGAAAGTTGTGGCTGCTTTTGGCGAAACTGATGGCGTCGATGATTTTGGTTTGCGAGGGCAGATATTGGCTCGGATAGCAGCTGAGAACAGCGACCAAAGCCGCTTGGCAGATGGCGAAAATCAAAAAAGTTAGCGCCAGTTTTTTTGTCGTTTTCATATTTTGTTTCCCTTTTGTCGCCTTAGTTTGGATTTGGTCAAGCACAAAACTCCAGATTGTCGGGGGCGATAAACCAAAAATCAAGCTCAAAAATCTCTTGACACGCTCAGCTTGTCCCGATTCTGAACTTATGTGGAGCCACGAGCTTTGCCAAAATGTTTTGTAGAAGGATTTAGATTAGTGAAAAAACTGACCAGCGCCCAATTGCGAAAGAGTTTCATCGATTTTTTTGTCGAAAAAAAACACAAATTTGTGCCGTCGTCGTCCGTCGTTCCGCTGGACGATCCGACTTTGCTTTTTGCCAATGCGGGGATGAACCAGTTCAAAAATATTTTCCTTGGTTTGCAAAAATCGGAGTGTAAGCGGGCGGTAAATTCGCAAAAATGTATCCGTGCAGGCGGCAAGCACAACGATCTGGAGGATGTTGGCAAAGACGGCTACCATCACACTTTTTTCGAGATGCTGGGGAACTGGTCGTTTGCCGATTACTACAAAAAAGAGGCGATTCAGTGGGCTTGGGAATTTTTGACGAAGGAGCTGGAACTGCCCAAAGAGAAGCTATATGCGACGGTGTATAAGAGCGATCAGGAGGCTTTTGATTTGTGGCGAGATTGCACCGATATCGCCCCAGAGCACATCGAATTTCACGGCGACAAAGACAACTTTTGGGAGATGGGCGCAACCGGGCCTTGCGGTCCGTGCTCCGAGATCCATATCGACCTTGGGCAGAGCGAGTGCAACCTGCAGGGAAAAGCTGGTCACACCTGCCGAGTTAACGGCGATTGTCATCGCTTCGTGGAGCTTTGGAACTTGGTGTTTATTCAGCATCAACGCCTGGAAGACGGCAGCTTGCAGGATCTGAGCAGCAAATATGTGGACACGGGAGCTGGTCTGGAGCGGATCGCCAGAGTGGTGCAGGGCGTTGGCAGCAACTACGACACCGACCTTTTTGTGCCGATAATTTCGGCTGTGCGGGAGCTGGCGAGCGTGAGCGATCAGGTCGCTTTTCGGGTGATTGCCGATCATATCCGCGCGCTGAGTTTCGCTCTAGCCGACGGCGGTGTGCCGTCTAACGAGGGCAGGGGCTATGTTTTGCGCAGGATTTTGCGACGGGCGTGCCGTTTTGGGCGAGTCGTCGGATTGCAAGAGCCGTTTTTATACAAGCTGGTGGATGTCGTTGCGCTGGTTATGGGCGAGCATTTCGGCGAGCTTTTGGCGAAAAAAGATTATATTAAAATGATTATCAAGGCGGAAGAGGAGCGATTTAACAGCACTTTGGACAAAGGGCTTTTGAAGTTTGCCGAACTCACCGCTGGGGGTAAGAATATCAGCGGTGCGGACGCTTTTTTGCTCTATGACACTTTTGGTTTTCCGCTGGATTTGACCGAACTGATGGCGGAGGAGCAAGGTTTAAGCGTTGATAAAAAAGGTTTTGAACAGCATATGGCGCAGCAAAAACAGCGGGCGAGAGACGCCGCGAAATTCGAGCAAGGCACAAATGCTGCTTCGGAAGATTTGAAAGATGTTGCGGCGAGCGAGTTTGTGGGCTACGACGCTTCTGTGGCACAGGCGAAAGTTGTTTATGTCGGCGAGGACGAGGCACGCGGAATGTTTGTGGTGCTGGATAAAACGCCGTTTTATGCGACTTCGGGCGGTCAGGCGTGCGATGCGGGAAAGATTCAGGCGGATGGCTGGTGGCTATTGGTGAACGATGTGCGCAAAGTTGGCAAGCTGATTTTGCATAGCGGAGAGTTCGCAGGAGAGCGCCCGAAAGTTGGCGATTCGGTGGCTGCGAGCATCGATTGTCGTCGCAGGAAAAACATCAGTTCTCATCACACGGCGACGCACATTTTGCAGGCGGTGCTCAAAAAACACTTGGGCGATTTCGTGCAGCAAAAGGGCTCGCAAGTGACCGCCGATGGTTTGCGCTTCGATTTTATCTGTATGGACAAAATTCCTGCCGAAGATTTGGTGGTGATCGAGGACGATTTGAACGAGGTCGTGCGGGGGTGCTATCCCGTCAGCACGGCGCAGATGGAGCTGGAGCAGGCAAAGCAGAGCGGAGCGCTGGCGTTTTTTGCCGAAAATTACGATAAGAAAGTGCGAGTGGTGCGCGTTGGCGATGTTTCGGCTGAGCTTTGCGGCGGAACGCATTTGACAAATAGTGGCGAAATTGGGTTGTTCAAAATCGTTGCCGAAAGTGCCGTCTCTGCTGGAGTTCGGCGGATATTTGCTGTTTGCGGACAAGCGGCTTTGGACTATTGTCGCGCAAAGGAGAGCCAGCTGCGCAAGATTTCTGCCAAAATCGGCGTTCCACAAGACAAACTGACGCCGAAAGTGGATTTGGTGTTGCAGGAGCGCAAAGATTTGGCTAGGGAGGTCGAGCAGCTCAAAGAGAAAATGGCTTCGGCTTGTTTGGACGATTTGCTGAAAAACACGCTGAAAATCGGAGAGATTGCTTTGGCTGTGGGCGTTTTGCCAAATGGCTCAGACCTAAAAAAAAGTGTTAGCGTTTTGCAAGATAAACTCGGTAGCGGCGTCGTTTGTTTGCTGCTGGCTGGCGAAAATAGCTTTACGCTGGGAGTTGGTGTTTGCAAAAAGTTGAGCGCAAAATTGAAAGCGGGCGACATCGTCAAAAAAGTGACCGCTGCTTTTGGAGGCAAAGGCGGAGGCAGACCAGAGATAGCTTTTGGTGCGGGTGAACTGCCCAGCGGCGATGCGAAAAACGCTTTACTCATTGCGCAAAAGAAAATCGAAGAGATAATTTTGGAGAGTTCCCATTAAAAATTTTTGGTGGCAAACCGCTTGTTTTTATCAGCCGAAAGCGGAACTGAATTTTCGGCAGTTGACCCTGCAGGTTGAGCGTTACAAAGGTATGGGCGTCGATGCGATTTACCTGCAGAACGCGCTTGATGCCAGCTATCCGTCGGGCGTCGTTAACAATTTTTATCAGCTGAATTTGGCAATGGGCAGCAAAGAAGATTTTGACATTATGGTCGATGCGTTTGCGCAGCGGGAGATTGCCGTGGTTGTGCGGATGTGCGTGGACAGCTCGACTCTGGAGTGCGGAATGTTCAAAGACGAGCAGCAGCGGCAGGAGTGTTATCCGATTTCCGATGTTAGGCGAAAGTGGAGCGATGCCAGCGGTGATTCTCTGTGGCATAGTTTCGGCGACGAGTTTTATCTCAGCCATCGTGAAAAGCGTTTTCCGCTACTAGATTGGCACAGTCCCGTGTTGCGCTCGAAAATTGCCAAAGCAGTCCGACACTGGATGTCGCAAGGCGTCAAGGGGTTTGTCTTTGCTGGAATCGACGGCTGTATGTATGATCGGCAGGAGCAGCGCGATTTTCGCCAAATGGACGAGCTGAATATGAAAGTGGTGCGATTTTTGAAAGATGTAGTGGCTGAGCGAGGCGATTGCTGCTCGCTGGGCGAGTTTGAGTTCTCTTTTGAGGACGAGAAATTTTTGAAATATTCGGAAAAAGGGCTAGATTTGTTGCTGCGAGAGTTGCCCAGCGGTTTGGATTTTGAGAAGTTGGACGAGATTTTTCCAAAATGGCAAGGGCGATTTTTGAGCTTTTTGCAACAAGAAGGTGCCCAGAACAAAAATTTTCGCCTGTGTAAACTCGCCGAGATTATCTTGAGCGCCGACAATTTGCTCTTGCAAGACGGCACATCGCCGCAAGATTTGCAGAGCTATCGCGACGACAACTTTTTTTCGGTTTTGCTGGGCTACAAAAAGCAGGCAGTTTTGGGCGTTGAAAAAATCCTCAAAGGCGAGAGTTTGCGGAGTTTTTTGCTGAAATGCGTGGATGGAGCCTACCTCGTGGGGATAAATTTTGGCGAAAAACAGGTGGAGTGGGACGGTGTAAATTCGGACGAAGTAGAGATTTTGCAGGCGGCAGACAAAGCGCTTTGTGGCGGCAAAAAGCAGGGGCAAACCGTTGTCCTTGAGCCGTTTAGCCTGGCGATTTGCAAGCTGCAGTGGTGATTTGGCGAGGAATTTTTATGGAGAAAACAGATGATAAATAAGAGCGTGGTGACCAATTTTTTGAGCGGAAGTTTGGTGCTGATTGGCTATTTTGTGCCGTTTGGTAGCGAGAATTGGTGGTATCAGCAGATGGTTTTTAATGTAGGGCTTTTTGCGTTTTCGGGGGGCATCACCAACTGGATTGCGGTGTTTATGCTTTTCGAGAAAGTGCCGGGACTCTACGGCTCGGGCGTTATTCCGTCTCGGTTTCAGGAGTTCAAAGCGGGCATCAAAAATTTGATGATGAACCAGTTTTTTACCAAAGAGAATGTCGATAAATTTTTGGACGGCTCGAAATTGGAGCAGATAAATCTGACGCCGTTGGTGCAACAGACCGATTTTGACCCGATGTTCGAAGCTCTGGTAAAGTCGATTTTGGAGTCGTCTTTTGGCGGAATGCTCTCGATGGTTGGAGGAGCCGCAGTTTTGGAGAGCCTGCGTCAGCCAGTGGTCCAGCGGCTGAAAGAAGCCACCGTGCAGATGGTCTCAAGCGAAGATTTTCACCAAAAAGTTAGCCAAAATTTGATTGGTAAAGACGACAAAATTTTGGAAAAAATTTCGACGATTGTGCAAAAAAGGTTGGACGAACTCACGCCAGAGTTGGTCAAAAAAATAATTCAAGATATGATAAGAAAGCACTTGGGCTGGCTGGTCGTGTGGGGCGGAGTGTTCGGCGGATTGATTGGCTTTGCCACGGTTTTCCTAAAATAAAAGGGGTAAAAAAAAATGTTTGATAAGCTGTTGAGTATGTTCACCAAAAACATCGTAATCGATTTGGGCACGGCGAACACTTTGATATATGTGAAGGACGAGGGCGTGGTTTTGGACGAGCCGTCGATTGTGGCGATCTCTACCAAAGACAAAAAAAAGGTCAGTTTTGGGCGTGAAGCCAAAAAAATGCTGGGGAAAAATCCTGAGCTTATTCAGGTGATACGGCCGCTTCAGGACGGTGTGATTGCCGACTTTGCGGTGACGGAGCTGATGCTTAAATATTTCATCAGAAAAGCGCAAGGCAAGCGGCTTTTGGTCAAGCCGAAAGTTATCGTCTGCATTCCGTCGGGGATTACCGAAGTGGAAAAAAGGGCTGTAAAAGACAGCGTGCTAAACTCTGGAGCACGAGAGGTTTACCTCATCTCCGAGCCAGTTGCGGCGGCTTTGGGAGCTGGCGTGCCGATTACCGAGCCACAAGGAAATTTGGTCATCGACATCGGCGGCGGCACGACCGAGATTGCGGTGCTCTCGCTCTCCAACATCGTAACGCACAATTCCATCCGCATCGGTGGCGACAAGATGAACGACGCCATTGTCAACTATTTGCGTCTCAAGAAAAAAGTTTTCGTTGGATTGCTCACAGCCGAAGAGATTAAGCAAAAAGTCGGTTCCGCCCTAAAAATGGACAAGGAGCTGGAGATGGTCGTTAAGGGGCGCGATTTGGTGTCGGGCTTGCCGATTAAGTTCAAGGTCACATCAAATATGGTGCAAGAGGCGCTGGCGGACAATGTGCAAAAAATCGTTAGCGCGGTGTTGCAACTCTTCGAGATGACGCCAGCCGAGCTGACAGCCGACATCGCCGAAAACGGACTTTTCCTCACTGGAGGAGGTGCGCTGCTCAAAAATCTGGACGCCAAACTTCGCCAAGAGACCAACTTGCCCATTCACCTCGTGCCAGAGCCGCTCACCTGCGTTGTGCGTGGCACAGGCAAAGTGATGGAGAATTTTGCCGAATACTCTTCCGTTTTGATTTAAAAATTTTGCTCTTTTTACAAAAATGAAGACAAAGTATCAGCTGCTTTTGCTCGTTCTGTTCAGCTTTTTCATAATGCTCTCCAGCCAAGTCCACAAGCAATTTGTGGCGAACCAGCTGGGCAAATATCTCTATCTGCCGTTCATTGCGCCGATAAAATATTTGAAATCTATCGACGATTTGCGGGGCAAAAATCAGCAATTGCAACAAGAAAACCGCAGGCTTTTGCAACAAGTTTTGGCGTATGGCGACCAGAAATTGCTATTGGAAAAAGAGGACTTGCAAAAAAAAGGGATGCAATTGGCGATTGTCGTCGGCAATCTGGGCAACTACAACCAGCGGAGCTTGCTGCTGGATGTTGGCGCAAATCAGGGCGTGCAAAAAGGCGCACCCGTGATTACCTCGCAAGGCGTTGTGGGCAAAGTGGCGAGCGTGCAGCGCAACACGGCGCAGGTTTTGCCTGTGGGGAACACAAATTTTCGCCTGAGTGTAAAGAGTAAACGGGCGAGAGTGCAAGGAATGCTCACCACTTCGCTGGACGGCACGGTCTTTGTCGATATGATCGACTTTGGCGCAGATGTGAAGCCCGGCGACCATTTTATCTCCTCCAATCTTTCGTCGATTTTCCCCGAAGGCATCAGCGTCGGCGTGGTGCAATACCTGCGCTCGTCGGATTATGGCAACAGAATTCAGGCGGTTTTGCAGCCGTCGGTGAACATCGCCAATTTGGAAGCGGTTTACATTCTGGAGGCGAAAAAATGATTTTAAAAAACGCGAAATTTTTTTGCGTCGGCGCCTTGGCGCTCTACTTTCAGCTATTTTTGGGCGACTATCTGTCCGTCAGCGGCAGCCTGGCGAACTTCTTGCTCCCGTTTGCGCTGCTCTGCTACTTGATTTGGGGAATGAGCAAAAAATCGATTTGGCTGCTCTTTTTTTTGGGAATAGGCTGCGATGTCGTCAACGCCAACCTTTTCGGTTTCACGCCGTTCGTCTTGCTCAGCGCGCTGTGGTTAGCATCCAAGCTATTTTTGGTCTTCAACGACCGAAGCATCTTCTCGTGCCTGCTGGTGCTGCTTCTGCTAACGATTTTTTATCAAGCCGTTTTTTATGCGGCAAACATTTTGCTGATTTCCCAATCGAGCGTTGGCACATTTTGGCAAACGATGTCGTATTTTGCGGGCTCGCTCTTTTCCAACGCGGCGATTTTTATCTTTCTAAGCCTTCTTTTTCATCTGAAACTGAAATTTCATGAATAACCTCAATAAGCTAAAAATTTTCTTCTTTTTGATAATCGTCTGCTTCTTCGTTTTGCTTGGGCGACTATTGTGGATGCAGATCGGACAAGGCGAATATTACAAAGAGATTGCCCAGAACAATAGCTTTGTCAAAAGGAGAGTGCTGCCTGCGCGCGGCGTGATTTACGACCGCCTTTATCGTCCTCTTGCGGTCAATCGCTCGTCGATAAACCTCTATATTTTGCCAGCCGAAATCGACACCTTGCCTCGATACACAAACTTTTTGGAATCGGTATTTGATACCGACAGCAGCTTTGTTTTTCGGTTGCAACAGAAGCTCCAAAAAGGCGGCAAGGAAATTTTGCTGCACGAAGATTTGCCGTATGAGCAATTCGTCAAATTGGCGGAAGAGCAAAACAACTACCCAGCCATCAGCATCAAGAGCGAGAGTCGGCGCAAGTATAACATCAAGTCGCATTTTTTGGGATATGTCCGCAACATCGGGGCGCAGGAGTATCAGCAGCTCAAAAGCAAAGGCTACAACCTCAACAGCTTTATTGGCAAAAGAGGCTTGGAAAAGCAGTATGAGGCGCTGTTGCGGGGCAGTCCTGGCTATCGTCTGGAGAAAAAAAACGCGCTTGGCAAAACTTTCGGCATTTTCGCAGAAGGGCTGAAAGTGCAAAACGGCAAGTCGATTGTGCTCAGCATCGATGTGGATTTGCAAGAAAAAATCGCCAAGATGTTTGAGGGCAGCGCATACAAAGGCTTTGTCGGGGTGATGAACGCCGAAACTGGCGGACTTTTGGCTTATGTGAGTTTGCCGCAATACGACAGCAACCTCCTGAATCAAAGCATCAGCCGCAATGTTTGGCAGTCGCTGCTGCTGGACACGCTCAATCCGCTTTTGGATCGTGGAATCGGCGCGGTCTATCCGCCGGGCTCGATTTTTAAGCCCGTCACGGCGTCGCTGGCGCTAGAGGAGAACATCATCGACGCGCAAACGACTCTGGCAAAATGCACAGGCAAGTTTCGCTACGGCGGCAACACCTTTCGTTGCTGGGACGCTGGCGGTCACGGCGAGCTGAATGTCGTGCAAGCGCTGCAGCACTCTTGCGATGTCTTTTTCTACGACCTGTCGCTACGATTAAATCTGGAAAATTTCCGCCAGTTCACCAAAAAATGTGGGGTGACCGTCAAAACTGGCGTCGATTTGCCCAGTGAAGTTGAGGGATTTTTCCCATCGCGCTATTGGTATAAAAAAAAGTTCCCGTTCATCTCGTCGCAACAAGGCTTCAAGATAAATATGGCTATCGGTCAGGGCGAGCTGGAAGTCACGCCGCTGCAGATGTTGGCGTATTATGGAGCGCTTGCCAACGGCGGAGTTTGGCGACAGCCGCATTTTTTGAAAAGAGTCGAGGGCAGCAATCAGGACATCGACTTTTCGTCGTTTGAGCTGAGCATCTCCGACAGCACCCTAAAGCTCATCCAGCAGGGCTTGTATCAGGTCGTTAACGCCAAAGACGGCACGGCGCCACGGGCAAAACTGGCAGACCCAGTGATGTATGGCAAAACAGGCACGGCGCAAAACCACATCAGCGAGCTGCCCCATGTGTGGTTTGCGGGCTATTGCAAATTCAAAAATCCCGCTTATCCGACACTCGCCTATATCGTTTTTTTGGAAAATATTGACGGTGGCGGAGGCTCTGTGGCAGCACCAATTGCCGCCAAAATAATTCGAGATTACGCAAAAATTTTGAAAGAGAGATAATGAACAAAATATTAAATTTCAGGAAATTTGATCAGCCGCTTTTGGTGCTCTATCTTTTGCTGCTAGCCATCGGCTGGCTGGCTATCTACAGCGCCACCTATGGCGTGCTGACTCAGCAGCAGGAAGTTTTGGACAGATTTTACATCAAGCAAATCTATTGGATGGTGTTTTCGTGCCTTGCGGTTTTTGCGATTCTAAAAACACCGATGCACTATCTGGAGATGCTCCCCAAGACCATATTCATCTTTTCGCTGGCGATGTTGGTGCTGGTCTTTTTTTTCCCCGCAGTAAAAGGTGCGCATCGCTGGATAAAACTCCCCGGCATTCAATTTCAGCCATCCGAGCTGATGAAAATTGGCTTTGTGCTGTTTGGTAGCCAGATAATCGTCGAGGCGAAAACCAATTGGGAAATCGTCTGGAAATTCGGCGGAACTCTGCTGCTGACCACGGGACTCATCGTCGCCGAGCCAAACCTCAGCGGAACGCTCGCTTACTTCTTCATCTTTTTCGTGATGCTCTGCTTCTCCCGCATTCCATTCTACTACCTAGTCAGCGTGCTGGCGCCGATTTTCAGCGTCGTTTTCGTCACCAACTTTTGGCTCTTCCTGATTTACTTTGCGATAGTCGCCTACTACCTCGCCGTTTTTTCCGACTACTCGGTCGTCAAAAAATCTATCTCGATACTGATGATTCTCTTCATCTATTTCAACATTCCCGTGGCGTGGAACCTGCTCAAAGATTATCAAAAAAACAGAATTTTGGTCTTCGTCGATCCGAGTCTCGACCCGCTTGGCGCAGGCTATCAGATTATCCAGTCCAAAATCGCCGTCGGCTCTGGCGAACTTTTTGGGAAAGGCTATTTGCAAGGCACGCAAAAAAATCTCAAATTCTTGCCAGAAAGCCACAACGACTTCATTTTTTCCACGATTTGCGAAGAAGTCGGATTTTTGGGAGCGTTTTTTTTGCTACTCATCTATTTTTTGTTTTTTTGGCGGATTATTTACTTGACGAGTAATCAAAAAGATAAGAATAGATTCTTGGTGAGCGTCGGTTTTTTGGCATTTTTGTTTTACCAATTTATGATAAACACGGGCATGACCCTTGGTTTGCTTCCGTCCACGGGAGTGTCGTTGCCGTTTTTGAGCTACGGCGGCTCAAACCTTGTGATAGCTTCGATGGCGGTTGCTTATTTAATGAAAAAATCTGAATATAGTAGTTGATAAGGAGATGAAAAAATATGAGTTTTATTTATAAAAAAGAGGATTTCTGCATCCCAGTGACCAAAGCTTGCAGCAGGTCAGAAGTTGAATTTATCGTCAAAGATTTCATCGGGAAAAAGATAACTTTTTGCCTTGGCGGAGACGAAGAAGAGACCGAGATTTGGCGTCAAGCTGGCGATCGCGATCTCGACTGCATCAAGAAAAAAGGCTCGCCAGAAAATCCAGTGGCTGTGTATGTGGAAGGTGTAAAACAAGAAGATTACACGATTGGTTAATTTTAGGTGAAAAAGTTTGTTGTAAGCTTTTTTCTGTCCGCAATTTGTTTATCTCTCTGGGCTCACCCGCATATTTGGGTTGAGTCCAGTTTGGCTTTGGTTGTAAAAGAAAATTTGCAGGCAGAATTGCAAGTCGGTTGGAGTTTCGACCCAATGTTTACCAGCATTATTTGCGAAGATTACGACCTAGACAAAAACGGCAAACTCAGCAAAAGCGAGGCGAAAAAAATCGAAAAAGAGGCGTTTAGCAATCTCAAAAATTTCGATTTTTACACCTACATTTTCGTCGATGGCGTGCGTCTGCCCACAAAATATCAAAACTTTTCGGTCAGGCTCTCGGAAGAAAAAGCCGTTTACTGCTTCACAGTGCCGTTCAAACTCCCCAAATCGAAAAAATTTACGATCCAGTTTGCTTGCTACGACCCAACGATTTTCACCGACTTGCTCTTGGTGGACGACCCGCTGGTGATACTTCCTGCGGGCTACTCCTACACGATGAGTTATCTGGAGCTTCAGGTTTTGGGCGAGGTCGAATTTCCGCAAATCGTGAATCTGGAGGTGGAAAAAAAATGAGGCGTTGGCTACTGCTATTTGCGTTGGTTTCGCTCATCGGAACAGCTTTTGCTGCAAATCCGTTTTTCACGGGCAAAAAAAATGAGTCGGCTGCCAAAGTGGAATCTTTCACCAAAAGCAAGCCGTTTTCGCTTCTTTTGCGTGTGCAGCGAGATCTGAACTCAAAAATCGTTAGCGCCAGCAAAGAGGTGCGACAAAATTGGTGGAAACTTTTTCCGCTGGTAGCGCTGGTTTTCGCCTACGGAATTTTGCACGCGCTTGGTCCAGGGCACGGCAAAGTTTTTTCGGCGCTCTACTTTATGTCCGAAAAAGTCTCGCTCTCGCGTGGAATTTTTCTCAGCCTCCTCATTGGGTTTTTGCACGGGCTGATGGGCGTGCTGCTGGTGGTGATTTTGAAATACCTTTTGCAGATTTACAGCTACCTTTTGCAACAAAATCTTGCTCAAGTCATCCAGCGAACCTCCTACTTTTTGATAAGTCTGCTGGGGCTGTATTTCGTGGGCAAAAAAATATTTGCAAAAAAAAATCGCTCGGCAGAATCTGGCAAAAAAAGCGCTATCGCCCTAGCTCTTTCGGTCTCCATCGTGCCTTGTCCAGGCGTGGTGATGATTATGCTCTTCTGCATCTCGGCAGGAGCTTTGCCGCTGGGGCTAATCCTGAGCGCTTTTATGAGCGTCGGAATGGGCTTAACGATTGCCGTTATCGGCTTGGCGACCCTTTTCCTAAAAAATTTCTCGCTTGGTTGGATAGAAAAAAAAGCGGTTTTTCAAATTCGCTTGATAGTCGAATATTTTTTCGCTATCTTCTTGTTTTTGTATGGATTGTTGCTATTTGTTGGAACTTTTTAAAAGAAAAAACGATTATTAAGGAGGCTGTTTGATGAGAAAAATATTGCGAGACCCAATGAGCGGATTCACGCATTTTATCGGTTTTGGACTCGCCATTTGGGCGCTGGTAATGTTGCTCCTTCGCCAAAACAACACCGCCATCAGCTACACATCTTTGTCGATATTTGGCGCGGGAATGATTCTGCTCTACCTCTTTAGCACCCTCTACCACTGGCTGCCTCTGCGCGAAAAAGGCGTGCGAATTTTCCGCAAAATCGACCACATAATGATTTTCGTCTTCATTGCGGCAACCTACACGCCGATTTGCCTTCTGACTCTGCACGGCGCTTGGGGTTGGAGCCTGTTTGGCGTTTGTTGGGGGCTAGTAGTTGCGGGAATTTTCCTCAAAATCTTTTGGCTTGCCGCTCCCAGATGGCTCTACACTGGCATTTATCTGGCAATGGGCTGGATCGTTATCGTCGCCATCCGCCCAGTTTTGCGCAATTTGCCCTCTGGCGGCTTGTATCTGCTGGTGCTCGGCGGCTTGTTTTATTCTGTCGGAGCGGTGATTTACGCCCTCAAAAAGCCAAATTTTCGCTATCTAAGTTTTCACGATATTTGGCACATTTTTGTAATGCTCGGCAGTTTTTCGCACTTTTATATGATTTATTATTTTGTGTATTAGGCAAAAAAACCGCTGATTGTCAGCAGAGAAAAAATTTAAGGTAGGCAATACCGAAGGAAGAAAAAGATGAAATACAAAGTCGTGGAGATAATCAGCAAAGAGACTTTGGCGAAAAAAGTCAGGGAGCTTGGCGAGCAAATCAGCAAAGATCACAGCGGGAAAGAGCTTGTGGTTGTTGGACTTTTGCGCGGTTCGGTGATTTTTTTGGCAGACCTCGTGCGGGAGATTTCGTTGGAATCCAAAATTGATTTTTTGGTGGTCTCCAGCTATGGAAAGCAGATGGAATCGTCGCGCGATGTGAAAATCCTCAAAGATTTGGAAGAGCAAATCGAGGGCAAAAATGTGCTGCTGGTGGAAGACATCATCGACACGGGCTATACCCTGAAAAAAATTGCCAACATTTTGAAACTCCGCAAGCCCGCTTCGCTAAAGGTCTGCACGCTTTTGGACAAGCCCGAGCGGCGCCTTGTGGATATGAGCGTCGATTATGTCGGCTTCCAAATCCCCGATGAGTTCGTCGTCGGCTACGGCATCGACTACGCCCAAAATCATCGGAATTTGCCCTATGTGGGCAAAGTGGTGATGGAGGATTGAGTAGAAAAATTTCAGATTTTTCAAAAAAAAGAAAGCGGCAAAAAACCTCGCTGAAAAACAAAAAACCGATTAACAATTGACAGAACACCGAACTCTTTTTTTTTGAAGAAAAAGAAAAAAGGTGCAAAAAGTGAAGCAATTTGATGTTTTGCAAGAGGCTAGTGGGGCAAAGGCTCAAGGCAAAGAGTTCGTTTTGGCAACGATTGTAGAGGGCGCAAGCGGCTCTCCTGGTCGTGCTGGCTTCAAGCTGATTTACTATCCAGACGGCTCAACGCTTGGCACTTTGGGTGGTGGCGGTTTGGAGTTCGACTCACTAAAAATTTGCGCAAAAACTTTGCAAACGAGGGAAAACTCTTTGGCTGAGTTTGAGCTGACCGAAGAGCAGATGAATATGGGATGCGGGGGAAAGGTGAAAGTTTTTTTCGAATATTTTCCCGCTGTGCGCACTTTTTATCTTTTTGGTTGCGGGCATTTGTGCCAATCGCTGTCTCCAGTATTGAGCACCCTCGGATTTCGACTTGTGGCAGTGGACAATCGCAGCGAATACGCGACGCAAGAGCGGTTCCCGAATGTTGACAGGGTGATTTGCCAAGATTATTTGCAATTTTTGGATAATTGGAGCGTGCAAGCGGACGACGCTGTGGCGGTGTTTACGCACGGGCATTCGTTCGATTATGAGATTTTGGCGAAAATTTATGAGCAGGGCTTTGCTGGGCGCTATTTTGGTTTGATTGGCTCGGCGCGGAAAGTTGCTGGATTTTTGCAAAAGTTGCAGATTAAAAAGGGCAATCCTTTTTTGAAAAAATTTTACAGTCCGATTGGGCTGAATGTTGCCAAGACGACGACGGCGGAGATAGCGGTGTCTATTGCTGCGGAAGTTTTGGCGGTTTATAATAAAGTAGATGCGGTGTCCTGTTCACGAGATAGGATGCACGGTTTTTTGGAAAACAAATAGTAAAGTAAGGAGATATCATGGCTGGAGGAAGAAGCAAAGGCGCAAAGCTTGCCCACGAATCTAAGGGTTCTGGCAAAGCGATTTGTCCTGTTTGTGGCACAGAGATCAAGCAAGTGAAGATGATTAGGTCAAAAGTTTCTGCGAAAGGTGGCTGGTCGCCAAACTATTCGATAGAGTCTGTTTGCAAGTGTAACGAAAAAGATCTTTTGAAGTAGGGTTTGATGATAAATATTGATTGGAAAAGCAGATTTGATGAGGACATAAAGTTCTTTCTCAAAGAGAGGTTGCCGGCGCAAGACTTTGATCTAGGGGTGATTTATCGAATTTATCCAATCAGGGACAACGGAATGGTGCCGATGGAGGTGCTGGAATATATTGGTAAGCGCGTGGCGAAAGCTGGAGATTTGCTGGTTCCTGACTTTTTCGATTTCCTTTGGACGAAATTGGGTAAAGAGGGAAAGGCTGTTTTGGTGACGGTTTTTGCCGAGTTGACCAAAAAGAAAGCAGATTTTTATCAAGAGTCGGTGTTGCCGTATTTGGAAAAGGCGCGTGGCGAAGTTTTGAGTCTGATGATTAAAAAAATCGTCGCTCCGGCTTTGCGCAAAGATGTTGGCAAGGGTATAGACACGATTGTGATGCTGGCGAAAAAAGAGCAAGAAGAGATTAACAAAAGCTTGCTCAGCGTTTTGGCTAGCGGGTTCAAGAAAACCCCAGAGCTGATTGAGCCGTGTTTTTCGCAACTGGCAACTCTCATTAGCGAAGGTGGCGAGGCAAGCGATAAGCTTTTCGTCGATTTGCTGAAAAAAATTGCCAAGATTGAGCCTGAAGTTTTTACAAAAATTTTCTGCCAGTTGAGCAAAACCAAAGATGGACACACTGTCGAGGTGCTTAGTAGAGCAGTTTTTGTGAGAAACGACCAGATAAATGCAGAGGTCGATTCTTGGGGTGCTAGCGGTAATGTCAAAATCAAAAAGAGCTTCGAGAGAGCAAAGAAAAAATAAAGAGTTACTCTTTAGTTAAGAAAAATAGAGCTTTACTTTGGTGTTTGCGCTTTTTGCAAAACAAAGTAGAGCTTTTTTTGTGTGATTGAGGAAGAAAGTGCGAAGAAAAAGCAAGCAGATACGGTTGGGCGATCTTTTGATTGGCGGCGATAGCCCTGTGTCGATTCAGTCGATGTGCACGAGCGACACCAGCGATGTGAGGGCGACGGTCGCTCAGATAAAGGATTTGGAGCGAGTTGGTTGCCAGGTGGTGCGATTGGCGATTCCCGATTTTGAGGCAGGTGAAGCTTTGCAAAAAATTTTGCCCGAGGCGGAAATCCCAGTGGTGGCAGATATTCATTTCGATTATCGGCTGGCGCTGCAGGCAATCGATGCAGGCGTGCAGGGGCTGCGGATCAATCCTGGGAATATTGGCAGCAAGCAAAAGGTGCAAGAGGTGGTTTCTGCGGCAAAAAGTTGCGGCGTCCCGATTCGCATTGGCGTTAACGCTGGCTCGCTCGACAAGAAGTGGCTGCAAAAATTTGGCGTCTCGGGCAGAGCTCTTGTCGAGAGCGCTTTGGAGCATGTGGCGATTTTGGAAAGTTGTGGGTTTGAGCAGATTAAGATTTCGGTGAAAGCCTCCAGCGTGCCTTTGATGGTGCAGAGCTATCGGGAGCTTGCCCAAAAAGTTGACTATCCGCTGCATTTGGGGGTGACCGAAGCTGGCGACGATTATGCGGGGTTGATAAAGTCCAGCATCGGAATTGGCGCTCTGCTTTTGGATGGCATCGGAGACACAATACGCGTTTCGCTGACGGCGTCGCCTGTGCAGGAGGTGCTGGCTGCCAAAGAAATCCTCAAGGGGCTTGGGCTTCGTAAAGGTTTGCAAATTATCTCCTGCCCAACTTGCGGCAGGACAAAAATTGACCTAATCGGCTTGGCGCAAAAAGTAAAAAAAGCGCTGGAGCCTTATCAAGACAAAAATCTGAAAGTTGCGGTGATGGGCTGCGTGGTAAACGGACCGCAAGAGGCGAAAGAGGCGGATTTCGGTGTGGCTGGCGGCAGCAAAGAGGGACTGCTTTTTGCCAAGGGTAAGATAATTAAAAAAGTGCCCGAGGCGGAGCTTTTAGACGAGTTAATATCGCTGATACAGCAAAAGGAAGGAGAAATTGTTTAGCAAAATTCGAGCCAAAAATGTGGCTGACAAAAGATTTATCCTTTTTGAAGGACGAAGGTATAATTTGGATTCAAATTCTGGAGCTGTTTTTTCTTTAATAAAAAGTAAAAGCAGTTTTGCGAACCGATATGCGGCGATAAGTAACTCTTTGAGCAAGAAAAGTTTATACTATCTTTTTCAGGGGGTGTACTCTTCTGCAGAGTTGGAATTGCGTCTTAGAGAGTTGGACAATTTTTTTCTTTATATAAAGGGGATGTTGGAGACGATTGTCGATGTTGGGCACGATGCGATTATTTATTTGGAGCGTGATGACCAACAGAAATTTATGGCTTCCGTTGCTTCTATTGGCGGAAACGACAAGCAAAAAGCTTTTTTGAACTACATTCAAGGGGTCTATTTTCTTGGCAAATACTCTTTTAATTTGGCAATTCCAAAATTTTTGGAGGCGATAAAGCTTGATCCAAAAAATTTGAAATATCGAAACGAGTTGGTTTTTTCTTATATAAAATTGGGCGATTTTGAGAAAGCTCGGGAGGAAAGTGGGCGAAGTTTGCGGCAAGAGGTAAATAGCGGATCTTCTGAACTGGCAATTTGTTACGCTTATTTGATGATTATTTGCGACAAAATGGGTGAGTTTGAAAAAGCGAAAATGTGCGAAAAAAAAGCAGAAAGTTTAGGAATAAATCGAGGTCGTTTTGCTTGGGACAACTTTCGTTATGCTAAAACGGCAAAACTTTTGGGAGATGCGCTGTATTGCTGGGGTAAATATGAACAGGCGAGGAACTATTACAGCAACGGGCTTACTTTGAATTCGAGAATGTTGAAAAACAATCGCAGTTTGCTTTTAGATCTTGATCTTTTGTGTTCGTGTTGTGACGCTTGGCTCAAGACAGGAAAAATCGGTAAAGCCGCAGAGTATGCAGAAAAAGCTCACAAATATCTTGCTTCGTGGGTAAAAGGAAAATCTTTTCGAAAAGCGTGGATTTCCAATTTGAAAGGACGCATTAAAGAGATTAGGGGTGATTTTTCTCAAGCGGCTTTTGATTATAGGGCGGCTGTAGTTGAGTTGGAGGGCAGTGCTGGAAGTTTTCACATCGTCTCTAGCGTAATTTACGCCGATTACGCTCGTTGCAATTTGAAAGGGCATTTAGAGGAGTTCGTGCACGACAATCTGGGCAAAGGAGCAAACGCCTGCAAAAGTGGAGAGATAACCAAAGACGACGATAAATTTAACTCCATTTTTGCTTTTGCTCGAATTTCGAAAAATTTAAGGAATTATGAAACGGCGATAAAATTTTATAAAAGAGCGATCAAAAAATATACAGTGGAGTTTGGCAAAGTTAGTTTCAAGGTTTTTACCGCTCAAAAATCTTTGGCGAAATGCTACTTTGCTTTGCAAAAAAAAGCAAAGACAAGAAAGTATATTTTAGCAGCCCTTTATACATACAGGTCTCTGGGTTTGCCAGCGTATCCAGAAGTAATGACCTTATACATTTTGTATGGCGATTTGTATTTTTTGGACAAAAATATAGTTTCTGCAATAAAAGCTTACGAAAAAAGTTTGTTGTTTGCCACGCAAAATTTTGGATCTGTAACCTCTTTAACCGTAGATGTTTACAGAAGATTGTGTAAAATTTATGAACATTTGGGCGTTTATGATAAAGCTATTTCTTACTTTAATAAAGTTTTGACTTACGCCAGCAAAAATTTTCGAGAAAGCGAAGAATTTCTTATTGACGATTACGAATATTTGGGCTCTTTATGGGAAAAAAGCGGCAATATGGGTAAAGCTGAACAGTATTATTTTAACGCTTATCAAAGCAGTATGCAAAACTTAGGTGTGTTTGATAAAAGGACAGTTCAAGCCAAAAAGCAGCTAGAGAGGGTCATCGAAAAGATGGACAAAAGATAGCTTTGGGAGAATGTTGACGATGAAAAAATTTGTGTATGGATGCTTTTGGTTGGTGCTGCTTTGCACTTCGATTTTGCCGTTTGTGCTGTTTTTTTTGCTTTTCCCGTTTCGGAAAATTCGCGATTGCGTGGCTCGCTCTTTCGCTTTTTTCTACTCTCGCTCGGCGATTTTTTTCACGGGGAGCAAGTTTGCGGTAGTTGGCAGAGAAAATCTGCCTACTGGGAACTTTTTGGCGGTGGCAAATCATCAAAATGTTTTGGATATACCCGTGGTCATTTGTGCGATTCCCGATAAAATCGGCTTTGTTGCCAAAAAGGAGCTGTTCAAGGTGCCGATGCTGGCGATGTGGATGCGTGTTTTGGGCTGCATTCGTCTTGATCGCCTAAACGCGCGGAAGTCGGCGTCTGCGGTGCTAAAGGGTGTGAAAAAACTTGAGCGAGGCTACAATTTGTTGGTATTTCCCGAAGGCAGCCGCAGCAAAGACGGCAAAATCAAGAAGTTCAAGCCCGGCAGCGTGAAGATGGCGATGCTTGCGGATGTGCCGATTGTGCCAATCACCTGCATCGGCACGGCGACTCCTTTTGCACACGAAAATATCATCAAGGCGATAATTCATCCGCCGATTTCTTGTCTTGGGAAAAGCAGTAAAGAGGTCGCCAGCGTTGCTCAAAAAGCGGTCGAGAGCAAATTTTCTTTTGTCAAACAGATAGCAAAATAGGCAAAATTTGTCGATGAACAAATCTTTTTCCAAAAATGTAAAAATAGCTTGCTTTGATGAGCTTCCACAATTTTCTGACTCTAAATGGTAAAATTTCTCAAAATTAAAAAAAATAGGTGTTTTTTGCTTTGTTTAGCGGCGGCTTGCTCTTTTTTTGCGTGCCAATCTTCGTCCGCTGGAGCGCAGGCGATCGAGCTGGAGATTGTCAACGGTTGCGGGCAAGTGGATGCGGCGATTCAGTTCAAAGAGGTGGTCTCGAGCGGCAAACTTTCTGTCAAGTCGATAAAAAACGCTCCTAACTTTAACTATAACAAGACGATAATCGTCAGCAGAACCGAGAATATGGTGGATATAAATATTGTGAAATCTTTGCTCAAGATAGACGATGTGGAGGTAATTTCCGACACAAACAGCAATGTGAAGTTCACGGTTTATCTGGGTAACGATTTCAAAAAAGTGATAAAAAGGATTAAGGATGATCGATAAGTTGGTGCAATGGCTGGACGAGATGAAAGCTCTGGATATCAAGTGCTACGATTTGCGGGGCAAAATCTCCTATGCGGATATGGTGATTGTGTGCACGGCGAATAACGAAAAACACGCCGAATCGACCGCCAGATATTTGATGGATAAGTCCAAAGAAGCGGGAATGTCGCTGTTTGGCAAAGAGGGATTGGGGTCAAAGTGGGTCTTGCTGGACTATTCCGATGTGATTGTCCATATTTTTTTGGAAGAGACTAGAAAATATTACGACTTAGAAAATTTTTGGAGTGGCATAAATGATTAAAGAGATTATTGCTCAAGACTTGCATAACTGCTTGCAGGAGTTGAATATAGAGCCGAAAAAGGTGCTGGTGCTGGACGCTGATCCAAAATTTGGAGATTACAGCTCGAATGTGGCGATGGTGCACGCCAAGTCGGTGAAGATGAAAATTGACGAGCTGGCAAAAAAAATCGCCGACCATCTTTCCAAAAGTAAATATTACAAAAAAGTTGAGGTCGCCAAGGGCGGTTTCATCAACTTTGTTTTGAACGCAAATATCTATCATGACGCAATTTTGAGCGTTGAGAAAAGCAAATTTGAGGGTCTGGATTACGGCAAAGGGCAAAAAGTTTTGGTGGAGTTCGTTAGCGCAAATCCGACTGGACCGCTGAACATCGTCAGCGCGCGTGCTGCCAGCTATGGCGACACTCTTTGCGCGGTGATGAATTTCATCGGATACAAAGCCACTCGTGAGTTTTACATCAACGACTACGGCAATCAAATCGATATTTTGGCGGAGTCTATCGAAATTCGCTATAAGGAGCTGATTAGCGGCGTCGAGCAGGAGTTCCCCGTGGAGGCGTATCACGGCGAGTATGTAAAGGAGATTGCCCAGAAAATCGTGGACATCGACGGCACGAAGTTGCTCTCTTTTTCCAACGAAGACCGCGATCGTCGCATCAAGAAGTTTGCTTTGTATGAAATGCTGAAGTCGCAAAAAAATTCGCTGGCGGCTTTTCGAGTGGAGTTCGACAATTGGGTCTCCGAAAAAGCTTTGCGGGACGACAATATGGTCGAAGAGGCGCTAAGTTACCTCTCAGAAGCGGGTTACACCTATGAAAGAGACGAGGCTGTTTGGTTCAAATCGACACTTTTTGGCGACGAAAAAGACCGCATTTTGATGAAATCGGACGGAAACACGACCTACTTTGTGCCCGATATTGGCTATCATATCAACAAATATCAACGCGGCTACGATGTGCTAATCGATGTTTTGGGACCAGATCATCACGGCTACCTAAAGCGGATGTGGGCGGCGATAAAGGCGATTGGCTATCCCGCAGAAAAGTTGGAGTTCGTCATTTTGCAGCAGGTAAATCTCTACGACGGCGACGAGCAGGTGAAGATGAGCAAGCGCGAGGGCAAAATTGTGAAGATGGACGATTTGATAAAAGAGGTTGGCACGGATGCGGCTCGCTTTTTCTTTTTGGATCGCAAAACCACTTCGCACCTGAATTTCGATTTGGAACTTGCAAAAAAGAAGACGAGCGAAAATCCCGTTTACTATTGCCAATACGCTCACGCAAGAATCGCCAGCCTCATCAAAAAAGCGAAGAAAGAGAAGATTTTGCTCAAAAAATTCAAGCCTGAGCAGATGAAACTTTTGAAAGGCAAACAAGAGATTTCGTTGATGAAAAAGATTTTGCAATTCCCAGAGACTTTGGCGCTGGTGGCTTCCAGCAGAGAGCCGAACAAGCTCACCAACTACACTTGCGATTTGGCTGGGCTCTATCACAAATATTACGGAAGCAGCAAAATGATAAATGCGGACAACCCAGAATTGACGCTGGCTCGCTTGTTTTTGTCCTCGTGTGTAAAAATGACTTTGGGAAAAGCGTTGTCTTTGATGGGCATCACCGCTCCCGAAAAAATGTAGTAAATTTATAGATCCTAAAAGGAGATTTTATGGAAGATAAATCTTTGATGTGGGTAGAAAATAAGCTATCCAAAACGGAATTACCGAAAAAAATGTTTCCTGTGGAAATTTCGCGTGAAGCTCGCAAGTTTCACAAGCAAATTCCAGGTTACAGCATATCGCCGCTTCGCAGTCTGGCAAATTTGGCTCAGATGTTTGGAGTCGGCGGAATTTGGGCAAAAGACGAAGCCGTTCGTCTGGAACTGAACTCGTTCAAGGTGCTAGGCGGCTCTTTCGCAATCTATCAATATGTGAAAGAAAAGCTCGGCGTCGATGCGAGCAAAATGAGCTACGACTACCTGATTTCAGACGAGGTAAAGAAAAAGCTCGGCACGATAATTTTTGCTTCGGCAACCGACGGCAACCACGGCCGCGGAATTGCTTGGGCTGCTCAAAAATTGGGACACAAATGTGAAATTTATGTGCACGCCGAGACCTCACAACGCCGAATTGATGCGATAAAAGGCTACGGCGCAAATGTTACCGTGATCAAAGGAAACTACGACGACGCCGTGAAACAATGCTGGAACGACGCCGCCAAAAACGGCTGGGAAGTTATCTCGGATACCTCTTGGGACGGCTACGAGGCTGTGCCAACTTGGATTATGCAAGGCTACACCACGATGATGAGCGAAATTCAGGAGCAGTTTGCGGCACAAGGAATCATCAAGCCGACTCACATTTTTGTGCAAGCTGGAGTGGGCGCTCTCGCCTGCGCTGTGGTTGGATTTTACAACAGCCTGTTCCCAGACGATCCACCAATCAGCGTGATTGTGGAGCCAGACAACGCCGCTTGTCTATACCATTCTGCCACTGTCGGCGACGGCAAACCTCACACCGTGGACGGCTCGCTCTCGACCATAATGGCTGGTTTGGCTTGCGGAGAGCCTAGCCCACTTGCCTGGAACCTCCTCAAAGATTGCTCCTCGGCGTTCATCTCTTGCCCAGACTATATCGCCGCCAAAGGAATGCGCATCTACGCCACACCGCTCAAAGGCGACCCTTTTGTTGTTTCTGGCGAGTCTGGCGCAGTAACTTTGGGCGCACTTATAACCATCCTCAAAGAGAAGCATTTGGCAGATTTGAAAGAAAAAATCGGATTGGACGAAAACTCACAAATCCTTTTGGTAAACACCGAGGGAAATACCGATCCAGTGCTGTTCCGCCAAGTCATTTGGGAGGGAGCAAACCCTGTGCCAAGCGACCATTGGACAGAATAGAAAAAACGCAATATAATCGAAAGCGAACTTGTCTCTTGTGGGCGAGTTCGCTTTTTTCTAAAGGCGTGCTTCCAGCGATTTGCTGAGTTTGTCCGCCGCTTCAAAGCAGATAATCAGCAGCGGGAAAAGCTTGTAGATTATTCTCTGAAAAGGATTTAGGCGAACAATCCGTGATTTTTGGGCGAGATTTAGCTGCCCCATTTTATGCGAAATGATAGGTATCAGCGAAAAAATCAGAAAGACAATCAGAAAAACTTTTTTTCGCCAACTTTTGCTAAAAAAAACAAAGCGTGAAACGCTCTGAGCGATTTGATAGGGGGTCGTGCTGAACACAAAAAAAATGTTGAGAATCAGGACTGCCGACAGGCGCAGCGTGTAAAAAAATGGCTGCCGAAGCTGACCGATTTGCAGGTTTTGGTAGTCGATGTTCAAAAGTGAGCTGAGGGCGAAAATCGAAACAAAAAAAACGGCGAGCTGTTTCCAGCCGTCGATTTTCCAAAAAATTTTGCCGAGCAATAAAATTGCGGTGAGCGCCAAGATTTTTGGCTCGTTTATGCGAAAAATAAGGTAGGAAAAAATGGCGATAGCCAGCAATTTTAACAGTGGGGGAGCTTTGTGCAAGACCGTTTTTTTTGGGCTGTAAAAAAATATTTTCATAGCAGCCAGCTGGCTTTTTTTGGGTCGGTTGGCTTTCGGATTCCCCAAGATTCCAGACGCTCCAAAGCGGCAAATTTGTCGCCGTCATAGACGATTTTTCCGTCGTTAACGACCAAAAGTCGAGTCGCGTGCAAAAGCACTTTTTCCAAATCGTGGGTAATTAAAACGATGGTGAAGCCTTGCCGATGCAGGTCGAGCAAACTCCGCAAAACCATTTGCACGCTTGGGTAATCCAGCCCGATGAACGGCTCGTCCAGCACCAAAATTTCGGGATTTTGCGCCAAGACGGCGGCGATAGTCACTTTTTTTAGCTGCCCGCCAGACAGACGAAACGGCGAACAATCTTGCAGATGGGCGATTCCCATTTTCGCCAAAATTTGCTTAGCTGTCGCTACGGGATTTTTTGCTTTGCTCTGCTTTAGCCCAAAAAGCACCTCCTCCAAAACGGTCTGACAAAATATTTGCGTGTTGGCTTCCTGAAAAACCAGCCCGATTTTTTTTGGAGAGTTTTTTTGCTTTTGCAAAGACTTGCCCTTGAAAAAAATCTCGCCGCTGGTTGGTCTGACCAAACCTCCCAAATGCAGCATCGAAACGGTCTTACCCGAGCCGTTTTTCCCTGCGAAAAGCAAAAATTCGCCTTGTTCTACCGTAAAATTTAGGTCATCTAAAATCGTTTTACCGTCGATTTTTTTGCAAAGATTTTTAACTTCTAGAAGCGGCATTTTGCCTCAAAGATTTTGGCGGAAATAGGGAGCGCTCATTTTGGCAAGAACCGCCGCTAGCACGGCTTTGAGCAAGTCTCCAAGCAAAAATGGATAGCAGCCGACGAGAAAAGTTTTGTGCCAGCTCCAATTTGCGCCAAGCGTGTGTTTGAGCCACAAAAGCCCGAGCGGATAGATGAATAGTCCTGCGACGACGGTGATTATTATGTAGCCCGCAAGATTTTTTGGTAATATTTTTTTGAGCAGATTGCCGACCAAAACGCAGACGAAAAATCCGACGATGTAGCCTCCTGTTGGTCCTAAAATGACCGAAATTCCGCCTTTGCCGAGCGAAAATACAGGAAGCCCCAGCGCTCCCAAAATTATGTAAATCGCAACAGCCACAACGCTTTGCCTGCCCCTCAGGAGCAAAATGGAGAGAAAAATAAAAAGGTTGGTCAGCACAATCGGCACAGGTCCGACGGGCACGACGGTGTATGAGCCGACGACGAAAAACACCACGAATAGCGCGGTGTAGGTGAGTTGTTTGTAGTTCATTTTAGCTTTTTTCCTCCAAAAAAGTCAAGACGGTCGAGCCGCTTTTTTTGGTTTTAAAGATTGCGAAATCTTCGCTTTCTACCTTTTCTTTTGGCGAATGCTCGGCGACGATGACGCCGCTTGGTGCAAGCAAATTTTGCGCCGCAATCAAATTTAGGCAATCGTTTACTAGCCCAAAATCGTAGGGCGGATCTAGAAAAATCAGCTCAAATTTTTGCTGGCATTTTTTTAGAAAAGCGTCCGCTTTTTTTTGCGAGAGTTGACAACGAGAGGCGATTTGCAATTTGGCGATATTTTTTTTTACGATTGATAAAGAGGCTGCCGAGGCGTCCACAAACTGGGCGAACTCTGCGCCCCTGCTGATGGCTTCTAGCCCTAAGCCTCCGAAACCTGCGAACAAATCGAGCACTTTTTTTCCCTGGCACGAGCCGATTATTGAAAAAATCCGCTCTTTGCAGGCGTCAGCTGTGGGACGCACCTTAGAAGATTTAGCAGAAAAAAGCGGGAACCCTTTGAACTCGCCAGCAACGATTCGCATTTTTTCCTAGAGTTTCAACAATTTCTTCAGCTGTCCGATGGTGATTTGCGTCAGCTTCGCATTTTGGTCAAAATGCTCGCCAACTTTTTCCAGAAGCTGAGCGACGCTCATTTTTTCAAAATCGGTGCTTTTTTTGGCTGTAGTCTCGTCTGGCAGAGGCGATTTTTCCTTTTGTGTAACTTCTTTTTTTTCAGCAACTTCAATCGCTTCAGACTCTTCTTCTTGTGGCACTTGCTTTTTGAAATCAGCCAAACTTATGCCCGCGTCAAGATTTAGACTAAGCTCATCGATTTTTTCGTCTTTTTCGCTTTTGGTCGTGTCCACTTTTTGCGAAGTGTCCGAATTTTCCGCCTGAGCGGGCTCTGCTATCGGCTGTTCACACTCCTCCAGCATCAACTTTTTATACTCATTGTGCGGCATAAGCTTGATTTTTTGCAACTGCTCATCGTTAAAAATAGTCAAGACCAGAGAGTCGTAGCCCAAATTTTTCCGTTCGAAAAATTTTTTGGTCAGCTCGCGCTCTTTTTTTTTCGCCAACTTGTCCGTTTTCGCCAAAAGGTGATACACCCCAAGAGCGTGCGTGAACTCGCCTTGCTTCTCGTAAAGCTTTGCCATTGTGAAAGTTGGAGTTATCATCTTCGTCGCCCAAAATTACCGAACGATAGTGGCAGCTTTGTCTGGACCGACAGAAACGATTTGCAC
Organism: Candidatus Cloacimonadota bacterium; assembly: GCA_963676615.1. Taxonomy (GTDB): domain Bacteria; phylum Cloacimonadota; class Cloacimonadia. The sequence continues at coordinate 55,263 of OY781092.1, forward strand.
GGGAACCTCGCAAAGCTCTTCCAATTTGGCGATGTAATCTTGCGCTTTTTTGGGTAAATCTTGATAGCTGGTGGCGCTGGAAGTGTCGCTCATCCAGCCGTCCAGCTCGATATATTCTGGCTGCAACTGCTCGTAGGCAAAGCGATTTGCGGGCATAGCGGTCAAAGTTTTTCCCTGCATTTTGTAGCCGACGCATACCTTGATTTTTTCGAAACTGTCCAAAACATCGATTTTCGTTAGGGCGATGCCCGTCAGGCTGTTCAATCGTGCCGCAGTCCGCACCACCACTGCATCAAACCAGCCGCAACGCCTTGGTCTGCCTGTGGTTGCGCCGAACTCTCCGCCGATTTTGCGCATTTTCTGCCCGATGGCGTCGTCCAGCTCTGTGGGAAAAGGTCCTTCGCCGACTCTGGTCGTGTAGGCTTTGGCGATGCCGATTACCTCCTGAATTGCGCCCGGTCCGATTCCGCTACCGCAGTATGCCGCTCCCGAAACTGGGTTCGACGAGGTCACAAAAGGGTAGGTGCCGTGGTCAATATCGAGCATCGTGCCTTGTGCGCTCTCGAAAACCACTTTTTTGTCGTCTTTAATCGCGTCCGCCAAAAGGATTGAGGTGTCTGCCACGAAATTTCGCAACTTCGCCACAATCGCATTTCTGCCTTCCATAATCTCGCTCTTCAGCGCTTTTATGTCGCAGTTCAAATCTTCTGCTTTGCTCTCCAAATTTGCCGAAAGCAGCTTTTGAAAAGCGTCGTCATCGATATACTCCGCCAGCCGAATTCCTTGCCGTGCGGCTTTGTCGGTGTAAGCAGGACCGATTCCTTTTTTCGTCGTGCCGATTTTATTTTTGGCGGCTTTCTCTTTTGCCGCATCCAAAAGGCGATGATAGGGTAAAATGGTGTGGGCGCAGTCGCTGACAAAAAGACGACCCTTGCAGCTGTAGCCCGCTTGCTCCAGCTCTTCCAGCTCATTTATAAACTCGATAGGGTCAAAAACAACGCCGTTGCCGATAAGACAAATCTTGTCGTTCTCCAAAATCCCCGATGGAATCAGGTGGCAGACGAACTTTTTTCCGTCGAAAATTATCGTGTGTCCCGCGTTGTTTCCGCCTTGATAACGGACGATTACATCCGCTTTTTCAGCCAAAAAATGAACAATCTTGCCCTTTCCTTCGTCTCCCCATTGCGTCCCGACAATAGCACAATTTTTCACCATTTTCTCCTTAAATTTCGCATTGAATAACGGCTATTCGATCGAAGCCGTTCAAATCTTTTTCTATCTGACATCGGAAATTTTGCTCTTTCGCCAAACTCGTGATAAACGCAGCCTGCTCGGCGCCAATTTCCAAATAAAGCCTACCCTTGTAGGACAAAAAGCGATTTAAATCTGTCAATATCTTTTTATAAAAATAAGTTCCGTTCTCTTTTGCCACCAAAGCCGTTTTCGGCTCAAAATCTTTGACCTGTTTTTCTAAACTGCCGAACTCTTGCCCGCTTATATAGGGCGGATTTGAGACGATAACATCATATTTTTTAGTAACTTGCGAAAAAATATCACTCGCAAAAAAGTTGATTTTCGCTTTGTGCGTTTTTGCGTTTTGAGCAGCAATTGCCAGAGAGTGCGCATCCACGGCGTCCACCGATTTGCAGTCCAGATTTTTTGCCAAACAAATTGCGATGCAGCCGCTACCTGTGCCGATGTCCAAAATTTGCAAATTTTGCCGACTTCGATTTTCCGCGATGATTTTCTCCACCAAAAGTTCCGTCTCTGGTCGTGGGATGAGCACAGACTCGTCCACGGCAAGCTCTCGATCATAAAAATAGACGCGCCCAAAAATGTATTGCAGCGGCTTTCCCGTCTTGCGAATTGTAACGACTCGCTCAAAATTCGCCCAATCTTTTTCGCTCAATTGCGTAGATTTCTGCGCCAAAATCTCGGTGGTGTTTTTTCCCGTAATCTCCCGCAAAATATAGCAAATCTCGCTTTGCGGCAAATCTGCGGCACGAAAACAGTCGCCGAGCGTTTTATTCACCCAAATCCTTTTCGATGTTAAACGCAGCAACGGCGCCGTCGGCAGCCGCGGTGATGACTTGGCGGAGCGACTTTTGGCAGATGTCGCCAGCGGCATAAATCGCAGGAACGCTGGTTTTTTGCTGCCGGTCGGTAACGATGAAGCCGCGCTCGTCCAGCTGCACCAAATTTTGCACCAAATCGGTTTGCGGTTTCGTTCCCACATAGACAAAAACTCCGTCCACGGCAACCTTTTTCGTTTCATCGCTCTTCACATTTTTCAGGTGCAAAGCGGAAACTTTTTCGCCGCCTTCGATTTCTAAAACGACACAATCCCAGACGAAATCGATTTTCTCGTTTTTGCGGGCTCGATCGGCGATAACTTTGGTGGCTCGCAGCTTGTCGCGACGGTGAACGATGTAAACTTTGCTGGCGAATTTGCTCAAAAAAAGAGCCTCTTCCACGGCAGCGTCTCCGCCTCCGATAACGGCGACGATTTTATCTTTGAAAAAAGCGCCATCGCAGGTGGCACAATAGGATACGCCCTTGCCGACGAACTTTTTTTCGCCAGGAACATCAAGGAGTGCGGGCTTTGCGCCCATTGCCAAAACGACGCTTTTGCAGCTGTAGCTGTTTTGCGTTGTTTCGACCAAATTTTGCTCGATTTTAACCACCTCTTCGCTTTTGATTTGGCAACCAAAACTTTCTGCTTGCTTGCGAAAAATGTCGGTCAGAGCAAATCCGTCGCCCTCGAGGTAGCCGGGATAGTTCTCGATGTGAGCGGTCTGGGTTATCTGTCCGCCTACAAAAACTTTCTCCAAAATTAAAGTCTTCAGTCCGCCTCGTGCGGCGTATATGCCCGCGGCAAGACCAGCTGGGCCGCCGCCTACAACAATCAAATCATAACTCATCGTCTGTCTCCTTCTGCGTGATTTTTAGGTAAATTTGCTCTGCGGGGATTGTCGCAATTTTTGCGTTTTCGTCCAACTTTTTTTCCGCAATTTTCTCGCCATTTGTGCCGACAAACTGCAAGTTGGCATTTCCAAGAGTTTTGTTTTTTCCGACAAAAACAAGCTCGGTTGAGATTTCTTCGTTTTGTAAATCGTCTGTCCGCAAAAGAAAATCGCAGGCGGTGAAAATCGCCAAAAAAGCAAAAATCGCAGCGCAGATAATCAGTTTTTTATTTTTCATCGTTAGTTGATGCGAAAGCGTTCGATTTTGTCGGCGGACATTTTTTTTGCCGAAGCCAAAGCAAAGTCGCTGCCGATTTTTCCCCAGCCGATTGGGTGGTTTTGACCGCTTTCGACTTTTGGACAATATTTCAGCAAAATCGCCCCGCAAAGCTCAATAGTGGCGATGCTGACCTCTTTTTTGCTAAAAATCAGTCCCAGAGGTGAAGCTGTATTTTTGGCGATAATGCCCAGTTTGCCCTTTCCTTCTCGTGCGAAAAAGTTGTTGTCGCCCTGATTTTTGCCCAGCACCAATTTGGTCTCTTTGTCGATGCGGAAATGCCTGCCGCGATTAAGAAAAGTGAGCGCTTCCAAATCGAGCATCTGGAAATCCAGTAGGTCTTGCAGCCTTTGGCAATAGCCTTTGGTGGTCAGCAGGCAGCCGCCACCAGAAGAAGGAATCGTGGGCAGATGGAATTTTTGTGCCAGCTCCAGCTGCGCTTTGCGGGAGCGACCAGAAATATCCAGCAAGTCGTTTTTATCGACAAGCCCCTGGCGGATTGGCATCGTGTCTGGGAGCAGTTTTTGCGAGAGCGGGCGCACGATTAAATCTTTGATTCCGCTGATTTTATCCACCGCCGCCAGAGAGTTCTTCATCTGTGACATCGGGCGCTGAGAGACGACCTCGCCGCTGCAAATAAAAGCGGCTTTCTCTTCGAGCATAATTTTGTGAGCCTTGCTCAGCATAAGCCCGTGGCAGTCGATGCACGGGTTGAGGTTTTTTCCGTAGCCGTATTTCGGGCTTTTCAGCATCGGTAGATAATCTTCGCTAATATCCACGATTTTGAGCGGAAAGCCGTTTTCTCTGGCGATTTTGATAGCTTTGTCTGGGGGAAAAAACGGCGTCGAAAAACACACTGGCAGCACATCAAATCCGAGATTTTGCATCAGATAAACGATGAGGATGCTGTCTAGTCCTCCAGAAAAAAGGGAAATAATTTTCGTTTTCATGTTAACTTTTTCGTGTTTTTTTAACATGAGTTTTTTTCGTGTTAACTTTTTCGCTTTTTTTTAACACAACATTTCGTTTTCTGCTAAATAATTCAAAAAGTTTGGTGTTGGTAAAGTAGCTAAACTTCCCTTTTTGAACCTTTTCCATCAAGTTGTCTGGGTGCTTTGCGATTTCGTTCAGATATTTTGCGGCGGTTTGCCTTGTGACTCTCAAATCTTTTTCAACAAACGGAATTTTTGTGTAAGGGTGCTTGAAAAGGCAATTTAGCAGGTCTTGAGAATAAAACGAAAAATTGTTGCGCAAAAAAGATTTATATTCGAGCATCAAAGTTTTTATCTCGTCGATGATTTTGATTGTGTCCAAAGAGGTTAGCCGAACTCCCTCGAGCATAAAAATTATCCAACTTTCCCAATCGTTGTTGTCGCGCACATTTTGCAAAAAGTGGTAATATTCGGCTTTATTTTGGATGATGAAGCGGCTCAAATATAGAATCGGCAGCCTCAAGAGGTCTTTTGAAATCAAGTATAAAATATTCAAAATCCTGCCAGTTCTGCCATTGCCGTCGTAAAATGGGTGAATGGATTCGAATTGGAAATGCATAATCGCCATTTTGATGAGCGGGTCGATGTCGTGCTTGGCGTCGTCGTTAATGTAATCGACAAAATCGCCCATTAGCTCTTTAATCAGCGGCGCATTTTGCGGAGGCTCATAAATAATCTCGCTCGTGGCGTCGTTTTTTAAAGTCGTGCCGGGCAATTTTCGATATCCGGCTTTGTTTTGCTCCAAAATTTCTTGGATAGTCAAGATGCAGTCGTTGGAGATAAACCCTTTTGCCAAGACCCGTGCAAAGCCTTCTTGCAGGGCGAAATTGTAGTTTTGCACCTCTTTGGTGGCGATATTTTTTATGAAACTTTGGTCAAGTTCTGCCTTGAAAATCTCGTCGTTAGTCGTGATAATGTTTTCCACTTCGGAACTGTTTTTCGCCTCTTGCAGCCCCAAAGAGTTTATCAAAATTGCTTGATTGGGGATAGTGCCGACAAAACCTTTCAGCTCGGAAAGCGCAGCTTTTGCTTCGCCCAATTTTTTCAAGATATTTTTCGACTCAAATTCGAATTTTGGGGGTAATTTTGCAGGTCTATACATTACATTTTTTACTCAATTTTATGGCGTTTTTCAAAATGAGCCAAAGATGGTGTCGTTAGTTATATTTTGCTGTGTAAAAGTAGTTTACGGCTTTTTAATGATAACCCAAAAGTCATTCTAGAGTCAACTCTTTTTCCATTTTCATTTAATAATTTCCATACTGTTATATAATATCACTTTGTCAAGCCTAGATTTAGGAGATAAAAATGGCGAAACACAAACAAATTAGTTCAGATTTCTGGGCTGATCCGTTTATTGAGGATTTAGACCCGATAGAAAAGTTGTTATATCTCTATCTTATTACAAATGAACGAAATAATCTCATTGGTGTTTATGAAATTACTTTAAAAAGGATTGGCAACGAAACGGGCATAGATAGAGATATGGTCGCTAAAATTATAGGGAGGTTTGCCGATAAAGACAAAATTCATTACACTGATAAACATATCATTATTGTTAATTTTTGGAAATACACCTCGAAATCTCCAACTACAATTGAGCCAAAACACAAATTACTCGAAGAGCTGCCCGAGGCAGTTAAGGAGTTCATAGTTTCCCAGAGTTCAAGAGTTTATGAAAGTGTGATGATAGGGTATGGATACCCTATAGATACCCTATGGGTATCTTTTTATAAGAGTAAAAGTAAAAGAAAGAGTATAAATAAGAATATAAAACAAGAAAAAGAAAATACCAGGGGAAAAGAAGAAAAAAACGGATTGGATTTTTCAAAGTTTGGTGGTTGTAGAGATGTTTTGTTGGAGTTCTGCAATTATCGCAAAGAGATTAAAAAGCCTATTCGATCGCAGAAATCGCTAAATTTGTTGTATGAAAAATTAAAAGATTTGTCTGGGTCAAATCTGGTAATTGCCAAAAAAATTGTTTATAACAGCATCGCAAATGGCTGGCAGGGCTTATTTCCTCTGAATAAAAAGCCAATCTGTCAGCATCAATCAGCACTCAAAGACCATCTGCAGAGTTTCAGGGATTTTCCTGATTACGAAGAAAAAAAGCCAAGATGGAGCGTGTAAAATGGTAAGCACAGATTTCAAAAAGGCAAGCGAATTTTCGCCAAAAGTCGCTGGTTTGGATATAAATTTTCGGACAGGAAAAACCTGCTGGAACGGTCAGAGTGTTGCTTCTACACCATCTGATTTACCGCGCAGAACCTATGCAAGTTTCAGAAAAATAAGAGTTAATAAATTTTATTTGTCAAGTGAATATCTAAAAAATTCAACTCCAGCCGTGCGTGAAATTGCTGATAATTTTGAGGATTTACTGGCTACTGAAAAGCCGATGAATTATTTCTTTTTTGGCTTTGTAGGAAGCGGTAAATCCACATTTTGCAAAGCAGTTTTGGAGGCTCTTGCTTTCAAAAGCTACTGGTTTAATTTCCGTGAAGACAACAACGAGATGATAAATCAAGAGTTCGTTGGTAACGGCAATTTCTGCATATATCTTGAAGCCGACAACCTCTATGCAAAATATTTGGCAGGTATAAATAACTCCGATTGCCGAATTGATATAAAAAAAATCGTGAATGCTAAATGCTTAATTATTGATGATTTGCTAAGCGAAAAAAGGACAGAAGCAAGCCGTGAGTTTTTTTATAGCCTATTGAAAATGCGCCACGATGCCATCCAAAATGGCGGCTGTAAGCTGACGATTTACACATCAAACGAGAAAAAACGCGACCTTGCCCTTAGTTACGAGCCAGCGGGTATCACGATTGGCAAAGCTCGCCTTTTTGACCGACTTAAAGATTTCTATTCGGTCGAGTTCCCGAGAAAAAGTTTTAGGAGATAGGAGGAAGAATGAAAATTTTAAAAATAATCAAAAAAACAGGAGAGAAGAGATGAAAGTATTAAGAATGCCGAGTGTAAATAGTTTGACAATTACTGGGCGAGTAACCGCTGACCTAGAGCCACGCTATTTGCAGTCTGGGGCTGTTGTGCTAACCATTCCGATAGCATACTCTAGCAATTACAAGGATAAAGCGGGGCAGTGGCAGCAAGAGACCAGTTTTTTCAATGTGGTAGTTTGGGGTAAATCCGCCGAGTATTGTGTCGCCAATCTCAGCAAGGGCGATCCCGTGTTGATTGAGGGAAGCTTAAAGGCGGAGCATTACACCAGCCAAGATGGCAAAAAAACTACTGCTGTAAAAATTAGGGCTACTAGGGTTATTCCACTGGAACGGGAACGCGTTGAACAAAATGTTCAAGGGGACGATTTGCCTAATGCTGCAGAGTCGCACGACCACGCGGGCGAAGTTGGGGCAGAGCAAGAGTCCGTGCCGTTTTGATGTTAAAGGGGGGAGAAATATGAGCAGGCGAATATCGGAATGTAATGGTTGCCCGAATGACGGCACGTGTGAATATCAAGACTTGGGCGATTGTGAATGTTGCCACACGGCAATGTATCCACATTAAGTAGACAAAGAGAGGGAATTATGTTAGCGATAGGAATAGATAACGGCGTAACAGGTGCGATAGCTTTTTTGCAGGGGGCAGCCGCCGAGTTGTATCCGATGTCAACCGTTCAGAGGTTGAGCTACACGAAGAAAAAACAGTATGTTAATCTTGTTGATGCCAACAAGCTGACAGCAATTTTGGTCGAAAAAATCGCCGAAGCCCGAAAAGCAGACATCAGCCTTTTTGCCTACATTGAACGCCCGATGGTCAACCCCAAGATGTTCAGGTCGTCGCTGTCTGCGGTGATGGCGTTTTGGGATGTTGTGCGGATTTTGGGAAATTTGGGGATTGGCTACAGAGTTACGGATAGTAAGCAGTGGCAAAGACGCTATTTGCCCGCAGGTTGCAAGGGGGCAGAGCTAAAGAAGGCAAGCGCAGAACGAGAGCAAAACGACTATTATGCAACATCTCCTGAAGCAATAAGACTTCTTTTAAAAATGGATAGGAAGAAAAGGGGGAGTGAAAAATGAGAGATAAAGAACTTAGAGCGTGGGTTGACTGTCGAGAAAACGAGCCATATTTAAGTGATAGATTGGTTCTTGTGCATTTTGAAAATGGGAACATCGACACAGTTCATGTTGAAGATTTTTTCAGAGAAATACCTAATGGTGTTGAAAATGGTGTCCAAAAATATACAAAGTGGTTTTTGCATAGTAATCCAAAATGCACGCATTGGATGGAGTTGCCAGCACCTCCCGATGTAGAACAAGGAGCTTAAAAATGCGAGATATAGAATTTAGAGCAAAAGACCTCGGGGGAAAAAAATGAGACACCTAGCATTATTTAACGGCATCGGTGGCTTTCAGCTCGCTGCCGATTGGTGTGGCTGGGAAAATGTAGCTCATTGCGAGATTGACGATTTTTGCAATAAGGTGGTAGCTCGTCATTTCCCACACTCAAAATGCTACAAAGATATAAAAAAATTTACTGGGAGTGAATATCGTGGAACAATTGACATTATTTCGGGAGGGTTTCCGTGCCAACCCTTTTCTGTCGCTGGGCAGCAACGAGGCACGGCAGATGACCGCTACTTCTGGGACGAAATGTTTCGAGTTATTACAGAGGTTAGACCCAGATGGGTCGTTGCAGAAAATGTTGGCGGGTTTATTATTATCGACAACGGGCTGGTATTCGAGCAAACGATTTTTGGCTTGGAAGGTGAGGGCTACGAGGTGCAAACATATATTATTCCAGCTTGTGCCGTCGATGCCCCGCACAGACGAGACAGGGTTTGGATTGTTGCCTACGCCGCAGACGCAGGGATTAAAGGTTTGCAAAAATCGAAAATCGGTGCTGATGGATTTGGAGATGCTACCGACGCCGACAGCGTCGGACGGAACGGGAGGGGTGGCAAAAAATGTGCAAATTCGGAACGGCAGAGCGGTGAGAACGAACAAGAAAGGCGAGATCTGGGGCGTGAAGCTCAAAGATGTGGCAGAGAGTTTACACAATCAACCTGGGACAACTTCCCGACTCAATCCCCGATTTGTCGAGGAAATGATGGGATTTCCAGTCGGCTGGACAGAATTAAAGCGCTAGGGAACGCAATCGTCCCACAGGTGGCATTTGAAATATTCAAGTCAATTGATAAAATAGAGAGGGGAAATGAAATGTCCCAAATGCGGTAGTCATCTGAAAAACAAACGGACTCGGCAAATTTCAAAAACATTCTGTATTGTTGAATATTATTGCTTTAAATGTGCAAAAAAATTTAAGGCTGATTTGAATTTGAAAACGCATAGTGTGGATAAACCGATTACATTTGAAGAAGAAAAAAAATGGGAGAGACCTCAAAATAACTTTTGTGGTGGAAAGAGCCAATCCACCACAAAGCATATTGACTAACGAAGGCAACCTCTTTCTTTAGAGAGAAGATAAGGAATAGAGGGTGTGATGAAAATAATAAATGTTATAGGTTCTGTCAGAGGGGGCGGGGGTGTAATGGGTTTATTCTCGAGGCGCGCCCTTTTTTTTCACACTGCGTTTTTTTTTGGGCGAGGTTGCTAGGTATGGAACTTGTGACTGCCAAACAGCTAGCTGCAATTCGAGGATGCACTCCTCAAAATATCTACAAAGAAAAAGTGCCGAAAGCAAAAAAAGGTTATTACGATCTCAAAAATCCAGCGGTGCGAGAATTTCTAATCGCACCCTACAAACGAGCTTGGATAAAAGAGCAAGAATCCAAGCAGTCTCAAATGGCGGTAAATCCTGCAAATTCAGACCTTAAAGAACAGTTGATTTTTGAAAGCAAAGAGTTTAAAAAAAACCAAAATAAAAAATTGAGGCTCGAATATTCTATAAAAAAACAAGAATTAATTCCCGCAAAATTGATGATGATTTGGGTTGGTTACTTCGCATCTGCGGTTAGCACAAATTTTTTGAATTTAGGAAGCAGGGTTGCCAGAGGTGATGTCAAATTGCGCGACAAAATAGAGGGTGAGGTAAAACTTGCAATTCGCAAAACGAAAGAGTTCGCGTTTAAGTCGCTCAAAAAAGACGGACAAAATATGATTGACGAGCTGGAAGGGTTGGATGCTTAGATTGTTGACCAAATCTGATCTCCACAACGCTATAAATCTAATAGGTTTGACTGCCAATCGGATAATTCCTGAGGAAATAAACAGAACAAAAGTGTCTGTTTGGGCTCAGGAAAATAGAACACTAAAAGAGGGTCCGTTGCAAGGCGCATTTTCTTTTAGTTTTACACCATTTTTGCGAGAGATTGCCGATCGCCTTAGTCCGTCCGACCCTTGCCGAGAGGTGGTGGTGATGAAAGGCACGCGCCTTGGGGCGACTGTGGGAGTTGGTGAGAATTGGATCGGGGCGACCATTGACGCTTTCCCTTGTGAGATGGCTTATATCACAAGCGGTGGAGATATGGCGGGGGCGCAAATGGATTTGCGAGTCGATAGCCTTATTAACAATTCTGGCATCGCCGAAAAAATCGGTAATGTCGAAAAAAGGGAGACTCAAAAGAAAACTGGCGACCGCAATGTGCGCAAAAATTTCCCAGGTGGCTATTTAATGGCAGGTGGTCCAAAAGCGCAATTTATCAAAAGAGCGTTCGGGTTTAAGCAATTATATATCGATGAGGTGGACGCGTTTCAAGATAACATCGATAAAGAGGGCGACCCTGTGGCGCTATATCGGCGGCGGGTGGATACATATCCCGACAGCTCCAAAATCTTGTGGACTTCGTCGCCTCTTTTCAAACACAATTCCAAAATTTATAGTCTTTATAAGGAGGGTGATCAGCGCAAGTTTTTTGTGCCCTGCAAAGATTGTGGGCATATGCAGTTTTTGCGTTGGGGCAAAAAAGACAAGCCGGGCGGACTAAAATTTGAACACACTGAAGATGATAAGTTGGTGGAGGGTTCGGTCTATTACGAGTGCGAAGAGTGCGGCTCGGTATGGACGAACGCAGATAAAGACATTTTTTTGGCAAAAGGACAGTGGCGACCGACTGAGGACAGACCTCGCAATCCGCAAATTAAATCTTACCACCTTCCACAATTATATTCGCCGATTGGGTTTCGATCGTGGGAGAGTGGAGTTCGACAATTTTTGGAAATCAAGCACGAGGGGTTTCCAATTTTGAAATTTCAAAACTGGGTGAATACATTTTTGGGCGAGCCGTTTGAGAATAGAACTGAACGACCGAAAATTGAGCGGCTTTTGCAACGCTCTGGCGAGTATAACAAAGGTAATCTTCCAAAAAATGCCAAACCGCTATTTTTAACAGCGTGGGCGGATGTGCAAAAAGACCGTATCGAATGTGAGATTGTGGCACACGGCAAAAATTTCGTGACTTGGAGCGTGGATTATTTGGTTTTTTATGGAGACACAGCAGACGAGTCTTCCAGTTGCTATACCAAATTTGCGTCTGCAGTGGCAAAGAGCTGGGCGGGTCACAACATTATTTTGGCAGGTATTGACGCAGGCTATAACACCAACATCGCATCAAGTTTTTGTGATAATGTGGATTTGCCGATTTACACGACGATGGGGTTTGAGCGAATTAGCAAATTGTCGATAAAAATGGTGGCACTTCCAGATTTTGCTAAAAGTAGAATTGAGATTAACACGGCGGTTTTTAAAGAAGAAATTTATAACAATTTAGCGAAATCTAGACAAGAGGACGGCACCTACCCCCGCGGTTTTATGCACTTCCCGCAGAACTATGACCGCAAATATTACAATATGTTAACGGCTGAAGATAAAGTGCGTGAGGTCAAAAATGGTGTAGTAAAAATAAAGTGGGACGCAAAGTCACGGCGGAATGAGGCTCTGGACTGTAGAGTTGGCAATTTGGCTTTGCGTAACGCAGTAAGAGAGCTGATTAACGACGAGCTGGTGGGGATGGGTGAAATAGAAGAAAAAGAGCGGGTGAGCTGGGACGATTTTTGGGTTGTAATGGAAAATAGAGAGGGGTAAGATGTTTACTGAGGCAGAGATAAGAGATAAAATTGCTAAAATTTCGGGAGCGATAGATCAAGTTTTGAGCGGCGGGAAAACCTATATGCTGAGTGATGGGCACGGTTCGCAGACGGTAACTCGCTCTACGCTGGGCGAGCTTCAGAGAGGTTTGGAGTATTGGAAGTCTGAGTTGATTAACTTAATTGGTGCGCCTGCGCTGGTATCGACAGGAGCAAGTCGCCGTGAGTTTTTTTAGTCGTTTTAGCAAGAAAGAAAAGAGCCCGCAAGCGCTTTTGCCGCATCCATTGCCGATAACAGTTTTTAGCTCGCAAACTACCAATCCGTTTTCGTTTGCCGATATGCCCGAACAAAATTTTGCTGCTCGGCGTCAGCAGGCACGGACAGTGATGGCAGAGTCGCTAATTGCCAAAAATATTGTGCAACGGCTGTGTGATAATGTGGTGAACGCTGGGCTAAGCTGGGAGTCAACCCCGATTTGGGATTTAATCAAAGACGCGCCAAAAAGCGAAGATGAGCGCAAAAAATTTACCCGCAAAATCGAAAACAAATGGAAATTGTATGCAAACAGCAAAGAGGCGGATTGGCGAGGTCAATTTACCCTGCAGCAGTTGCAAGTGCAGATTTTTAAAAAATTTTTGAACGAGGGTGAGTTTTTTGCTGTTATTCGTTATTTGAATAGTCACACACGGTTATCGCCAGTGACAATCCAGATACTTAATAATGACCAAATTGTGCAGCCAACCGACTCGGCGCTGATAAATAACGCAAAGAAACGAGGCAATTCGATTGTCGAGGGCATCGAGTTTGATTCTACGGGGGCAGAGGTGGCTATTTATGTGCTGAAAAAAATGGGGGAGACCCCAGTTCGTATTTTGTTTTTTGGCGAAAAGTCAAAACGGCAATTTGTTATCCACGGCACCAATCATCAGTTCCGAGGCAAAAGTCGCCTGGCAGATATGGTTTACGAATTAGACCGCCTGTCAAAATATGACGAGGCGGAGCTAGAGGCGACTGTTACTGCGTCTAAATTTGTGGCGGCTGTTGAGTATAAGAATGAATATAAACAGATAGGAAATCGCCTGGCAGGTGGTATAAGCCTGGGGGGGGCTAGAAAAACGGCTAAATCTAAGACTCCAGAAGGATTGGAGAGGCAAGAGATTGACGGGCAGGCGCTTATTATTAACAATTTGCCGCCTGGTGCGGAGTTTAAGGGATATCAGCCTAACCGTCCTAACGCAAACTACGAAAAATTTGTGGATAGTTTTTGCACACGCCTGGCTGGACTCTGGGGGATGCCGCTTTCGATTTTTAAGATGCTTTTTTCTAGTTCTTATTCGGCTGGCAGAGCGGAGGTTTTGCTTTTTTGGAATTCGGTGCAAGTTTTTAGAGCTGATTTCGTGAGTGGATTTTTGAACGATTTTAAAAAAGCGGTGGTGAGTGAATGGGAGAAAAAGGGTGAGCTGAAAATGGATGGATTTGGTGTGCCCGCCGTGCGAGAGGCTTGGCTCTATGGCTCTTGGACGGGGATATCTCGACCTGTGGTTGACCCTGTGCGTGAGATAAACGCAATAAAATCTCGTATTGCCGAGGGACACACGACAAGGGAGCGAGAGTCCAAAGCGTTCAACGGTAGTGATTTCATCGAGAATATCGATCGTCTCAAAATTGAGAACGAAGAGTTGGCTAAGGCAAGAGGTAAATTAGAACAGGAGGCTAAATGACAAAAATTGTGATAGAGGGGATAATCGGATGGGATGTGACGGCGGAGAGTGTTCGTCCGCTGGTGGTCGCCGCCGAAAATGAGATAGACTTGGTGGTCAATTCGCCCGGGGGGTCTGTTTACGAGGGCATCGCTATTTTTAATCTTTTGCGTGATTTTCGCCGCGGCGGTGGAGTTGTAAACGCAAAAATAAAAGGGCTGGCGGCGTCGATGGCTACTTATGTGGCGATGGCGGCAGATAGTGTGTCGGTGGAAGATAATGCCGTTTGGATGGTTCACAATCCGTGGAATATCAGCGTGGGCGATGCCAGGGAGATGCGGAAAGAGGCGGATATTTTGGATGGACTGGCTAAAATCTTGCGCAAATCTTACGAGCAAAAAACAGGCAGAGACGATGTGGCGAAGCTTATGGATGATGAGTCGTATTTTTACGGCAGTGAAATTGTGGACAGTGGTTTTGCGGATAAATTGATAATGGCAGCTGAGGGTGCAGAGAGCAAGGAACAGTCTATGGCGCTTTGCAAAATTTCTCTGGAAAATTGCGTTTCAAGATTGCGGCAAGAGCCAGAAAAAAATCAGTTAGGTAAGGTGGCCGCTCTTTTGCCACAAGCACAAGAAAAAATCGAGCCAGAGGCTCGACCAAAACCAGCCGATAACGGCAAAAATACAGGAGGTCAAATGACTATCGAAAAATTAAAAACAGATCATCCCGACATCTACGCTTTGGCGGTTGATGCTGGCGTGAAAAAAGAGAGAGACAGGCGCAACGCGATTGTGGACATTGGCAAAGCTGACGCCGAAAACAGCATTCTCGCCGAGGTAGTGGCACAGGCGGTGCAAGATGGAACCGCTCCTGAAAGCCCTGCCCTTGCCGCCAAAGTTGCCGCGGCTATCAGAGATGGCAAAAAAATAGATGGCGAAAATCCGCCAGCTGTGGATACTCTCCCAGATGCAGACCAGACGCCTTTGTCTAAAGCGGAGAAAGCAACTTGCCGAGCGTTGGGGATTAGCGAAAAAGCGTTTAGAGAGCAAAAGGAGGCTTGATAATGGCACTTACAGCATCACAACAGTTAGAAATAATGGGGAAAGCAAACAGATTGCCTCAAAAATTGGCTGCCTCGGGCACTTATTACAGAGGTGGGTTGATGGTTTTTAATGCGGCAGGATTTTTGGCTGCGACAGGTGGCGGTGTGCCAGCTGGCGTGTTAACTGGATATGGGTTTGAGCCAGGCGAAGAGACGCAAATTGTGCCAGCTGGTGCAAATCCTGTGGCAGAAATTGAGGTCGGGCTTGTTTGGGTGCCGTTTGCTGCTGCCCAATCCGATGTGGGTTCTACTTTTTACATCGCCGACGATAACACAATAACCAAATCCGCAGGTGACAACACGCACGGCTTGATTTGCAAGGGCTACAAAGCTGGATTTGTGTTGTTAGATTTCGGCAATATTGTTGCCGTTTAAAAAAAAGGAGAAAAAATGTTAATAAATTCTAGCACTTTGAAGCCAGGTATTGATGCAGCGTTTAGCATAGCTTATGCGGGGATGCTAACTCGGGACTACTTGAAGGCGTTCAGCACAATTTTTATGGAGGTGCCCAGCACTGGCGCTCAAAATGAGTATGCGTGGCTTGGCGATGTGCCAGGTGTGCGGGAGTGGATTGGTGACAAATCGCTGGCAGGATTGAAAGATTACGATTATGTGATCAAAAACAAAGATTATTATTCTGGGTTTGCTATCGACCGCAACGAGCTGGAGGATGAGCAACTTCCCGCAATATTGCCACGCGTGGCGATGCTGGGCGAAGATGTAGCCAAGTGGCCGCTGGAGCTGGCAATCAATGCGCTCAAAATGGGACAAACTGGTCTTGCTTTTGATGGTAAGCCATTTTTTAGCGATAGAGGCACAAACGACAACCTGCTATCAGGCACAGGCATCAGCGCCGCTCAAATCAAGGCTGATATTACCACCGCCAGAACTACAATGATGAAGTTTGTGTCAGATACTGGCAAAAAACTTGGCTTGCAAATGGACACCATCGTCTGCCCACCCGAGCTGGAAGCGTTGTTTTTGGAGGCGTGCACTTCTGTAGTTGGTGAGACTGCCGCTCGACCTGCAGCAGGCTGGATTAAGAATGTGGTGGTTGCGCCAGAATTGACCGACAGCAGCGACTGGTATGGTCTTTGCACATCCAACGCTATCCGCCCAATAATCGTGCAAAAGCGTAAAGATGTTACTACAGTTTTGGATGACTCTGAGGTCAAGAAAAGTAAAAAGTTGAGCTACTCTGCGGAGATGCGAGGTAATGCTGGCTACGGATTTTACCAGATGGCAGTGAAAGTCGTGAATAGCTAGGAGGCGTAAATGCTTATTAAATACGAAAACGGTGTGGAGGCAGAGGTCAATGATGCCGTGGCAAAAATCCTCGTAAAGAAAGGGGTTGCTACGAAAATTGATGAGTTGCCAAAAGAGCCAGCACCAGCACCAACTCCAGAACTCGCACCAGAGCCAGAGCCAGAGCCAGAGCCAGAGCCAGAGCCAGAGCCAGAGCCAGAGCCAGAGCCAGAGCCAGAGCCAGAGCCAGAGCCAGAGCCAGAGCCAGAGCCAGAGCCAGAGAAAGGTAAAATTAAATTGGGCAAGAAAAAATGAAAAAGAAAATTTACACAGGCAAGGAGGTCTCGGTTGAGACCTCCAAAGCTACTGAAGCGAAAAAAGAGACTAAGAAAAAATGAGCCTAAGAGAGCAAGCTCGCCAAGATTTTGCCGCTAATCTTGTGATCGACGGGGACCAGGTCGTAATCACTTATGAGGATGCGTCCACGCAAAAAATAATGGGGAAAATAGTGAGGGTGGATAATCAGCTTGACCCAGTTGGCGTGCCGTATCGAGAGCCACGCACGATTGTGACTTGCTCGCTAAGCTCTTTGAACAAGCAAATTACAGATAACACGCAGATAGAGATTGCAGACTCTGAGGGTAATAAATTGAAGTCTAAATGCAGCGATAGGAGCTACGATCGCACCCTAGGGTTTGTGTCGATAACAATGGAGGTGCTGGATGAGAGCTGATTTTGATATTTTTATCGAAAAATTGAGTCACGCTCTTGTGGCATTTTCGGATGCGCAAAATCCAAAATTAAGGTTTAAGGTGCTGACAGACGATTGGCGAGCTCGACAAGGTAAGCGGGGCGTCTATGTGCATGTAAATTTTGCCAGCTTGCACGCGCAGAACGATTCTAAGGATTGTAAGCAACATCGGGCTATTGTCAATCTGGATTGTATATCGATTGCTGCTGCTACAAATAGTAAAAACGGTTCTAAAATTACGGCGGAGCGCAATCGCTATTTGGTGCAACAGATTTGGGAGGCTATTTTTGACCAAAACGATCCAAATTTGGGAATGCCTGTCGGGGCAATGGCGAATTTGAAAATCGACTCTGTCTCTGCTTTTCCAGATGATATGGCAATTGAGCTTGGGTTCCAAGGATTGCGTGTGGTTGTGTCGGCTGAGTTTGGGTTTAATCCAGCGGCTGCAACGGGGCATAAATTGGAAGAAATATCTGCAACAGCGCCGAATTGGGGTGCATTTTTTAATAATGAGGAGGGAAATTGATAAGTTTTAATAGTATTCCACAAAACGCCGCCGCTAGTGGTGTATATGTGGAGCAAGAAAATGTGAACAGAAATGCTGGTTCGCCGATTTTAACCAGACGAATTTTGGTGATTGGACAATTCAATACAGGCAAAAATCCAGCCGTAAATAAACCGCAGTTGATTATTAGTAGAAACGATGCGTGGGGGCGGTATGGCAGAGGTTCGATGCTGGCGATTATGCTGGAACACGCCCTGCAATATGGCAAAGGCTCGGAGGTTTATGCTCTGCCAATAGCAGACGGCACCGTGGCAAACACTTGGACGCTAGAGGTGGCAGGAACAGCCACCGCCGCAGGTGAGTTGGCTGTCTATGTTGAGGGCAAAAAGCTCTCTATGGCAGTGGCTAGCGCAGACACAGCCCAGAGCGTGGCGACTAGAATTGCAAACGCTTTCACGGCTGATTTGGATTTGCCAATAACAGCGACCGCTAGCAATGGCACAGTGACGGTGACTAGCAGATGGAAAGGCGAGAGTGGTAAACAAATAGACATCTCGGCAAATTTGGGCGGAGAGTCTATCCCCGCGGGGCTGAGCTTGTCTATTGTGGACAACGAGGATGGTGCAGGCGACCCGCCTATCGCTGCAGCTCTGGCAAATTCCAAAGAGATTTGGTTTACTGAAATAGCAAATCCCTATAATAGTGTCGATAATATCGCGGCTATGGAGGCTCACGGTGAGGTGGTGAACGCCCCGCAAGTAATGAAGCAATTTGCGGGATTTGTGGGTTATACAGACGCCATCACGAAATTTTTGTCGATGTTGGGCGGCAGGAACTCGCAATGGACGACCTTTGTGCCAGTGCCGGGTAGCGTGACGAGTGCTTATCGTTTGGCTGTTATGGCAGCGACGCTTTTTTCTGCTAGCAATGGAGCAGAGCCTGGGCGCCCTGTGAAAAATCTAAAATTGACTAACGCCAAAGCGGGCAATGCGGATATGAGCCAGCAAAAAGATTTGATCGTGCGCGCGGGTGGATCTTGGACGATTAACAACGGGGATGGCACGGTAACCATCGGCGACCTCTGCACAACTCGCACCACCGACGACGCAGGAGCCGACACAGACGATTGGAGGTTTACAGATATTATCTCCAATATCCAGTTCAAAATCTACGCTCTTGGTCAAAAACTTTTGCAAGAGCCGTTTAGTCGAGGCGTGGTGTTGGCTGATGAGGCGAGAGTGGCTCCAACTTATGGCGTGCGCCCAAAAACGGTAAAGGGAATGGCGATTGGGCTTGTGGACGATTGGGTGGCTCGCGGGCTTACCACAGACAGAGATAATGTAGTGTCTGGAATTGTGGCTGAGATAGATGCCGCCAATCCAGGGCGAATAAATTTGCAGATTCCAGATACACCCTCGGCAGGTTTGCGAGTTTTGGCGGCAAAATTGCAATGGGGTTTTTTGGTTTAATTTCTAGGGAGGAAAATAATGAGCGTAAGAGGCGGAGATGTAGCACAAGTGATGCTGTTTGATAGAGAGTTTGACCCAGCAGAGGGTTCGGCGGTGACTTTGATTTTGTCTGGATATACTAGCGCGAGCACGCCCACAGGCAATGGCAAAGTTCATACAAAAAAAACACGGAAACTTGGTGGCTTTGATGGACTAGCGATTAGTTGCGATATCGACAAAGGAGATTTTGAGTATTTGCAAGAAAAAAGCAGCTCGGGAGAGACGGGCAACTGTTCAATCACGCTGGTGACAGGCGACACCTATCAAGGCGATTTGGCGCTAGAGGGCGATTTGAACTATAGCACAGACTCGGGGCAGGTCGAGGTATCGGCGAGAGGGGCAAAATTTGAAAAAATTTAATAAAAGAGGACAAAAATGAACGAAGTAATGAGCCAAGAGGTGGCGGCAGAAGAGATAAAGTCGTGGGCTAGCGCTTTGGATGTAGATTTGGCAGGGAAAGACGATTTTTTGGAGATAGTGACAAAATCTCTGATGAGAGGTAAAATCGCTTTTAGCGAAGATGAAGAAACTTTTGACTTCACTTTGCGTAAACCTTTGCAGCTCGACAATGGCGAGAGTTTGGCGTCTATTAAATTGCGAGAGTTGACCGCAGGACAGACGCAGTCTGCGAACAAAGCAGATAAGATTGCAACGATGTTGGCGATGATCTCGGCTATGAGTAAACAACCGCTGGGGGTAATTCGACGCATCAAACAGCGTGATATTAACACGATGGCGGCTGTTTTTGCTCTTTTTTTTTCATAGCTGATCCTTGGGCGATGATGGTCACCGTTGCCGACAGGTTCAAATGGTCTTTGGCAGAGATTAAAAAGATGAAAATTGGCGAGCTAAAAAAATGGTATGAGGCGGTGGACAAGCTGATTGAGAGCGAAAAGGGTTAGCTCAAAAAAAAAAGGCGGTGGATTGTCTTAATCCACCGCCTTTTGATTTGACCGACTCTCTTAAAAAAAATTCTATTAAGCTAGAAATAAAAAAAATAGGGAGCTAAGCGGTGCAAATTAGAGTAATAATGGATAATGATGCTGCAATCAAAGCGCTTGCCAATTTTGGTCTTAAAAAAGCGCCAAAAATAGTTGCTAAAACTCTCAACCAAACCGCTGAGGCTGTTACTAACCAACTACAACGCAACATCAAGCGACAATTCATTCTTCGAAGCAAATTCACGCTGAGATCTACAGTATCGCCCTGCGCTAGACCTTACAAAGCCCTAAATAAAGCCAGCGGCAGGAGTATTGCTCGGATGTTTAGCCGAGCAGGCTCTGCCTCGCCTTATCTTTGGAAGCAAGAAGATGGCGGCATTTTCGCCGCTAAAAAAGGGGGCGCATATCCTGTGGCTACCACAAAAAGTCGAGTAAGCGGGTCTCTGCGCCGCGCTGTTCGCAAAGCATATCGATTGCCTTTGCAAAGTTTAACAGATGGGGAGTATGGGGAAATAGGGGATGCTTTTATTGGCGTGCCCAAAGGCGGTAACCGCAAGCGTGGGCTTTATAAAAGAACGAGCAAAGCTCTTATTAAATTACGCTCGCTTTCCGCAAAAAATATTCGCATCAAACCTCGTAAATTTTTCGCTCGGGCGGTGGCAAAATACGGCACACCGCAGTTTATCGATCACAAATTTTCGCAAATTTTTAATTCCGAAATGAGGCGAAAAAATGGCTAAAAATGCGACAACTTCTATAACCTTTAAGGCTGTTGATAGAGTAACCGCACCGCTTAAGCGGATGAATAGGGCTGTGGATATGTTTGCCAAAACCGCTCTTATCGGAGGTGTGGCGACCCTCGGCGCAGGGCTAGCAGTAGCCACACACGAATACATCAAGTTTGAAGACAGCATCACCGCCGCTTCGGCAAAATTCACAGAGGATTATCAAAAAGGCACAGCTGGTTTTGAGCAGCTCAAAAAATCGGCTCGGGCGATCGGGGCTGCCACGGAATATTCAGCCACAGAGGCAGCTCAAGGCTTAGATTTTATGGCAAAAGCAGGTTATGATGCTACCAAGTCGATGAAACTTTTGCCTGGTGTGGTCGATTTGGCGACAGCAGCCCAAACAGACTTTGCCCAGGCGGCAGATATAGCTTCGGACTCTATCGGTGCGTTTGGTCTCAATAGCGATAATGCCGAAGTTTTGGGGAAGAATTTTAGTAGAGTGATGGATGTGATGGCTAAGACGACCACTACCTCTAACACAGACCTTGTCGAACTTTTTGAAACTGTAAAAAAGGGAGCGCCTAGTTTTACATCTGCCGGGCAAAGTATGGAAAGTTTTAACGCTTTAGCTGGTGTGATGGCGGGTGCGGGTGTGAAAGGGGCAGAGAGTGGAACGCAGCTGCGCAATGTTATGCTTAGCCTTGCTAAAGCGACGCCCGAGGCAGAAGAGACCCTTGCGGGGTTGGGAGTGCAAACCCAAGATGCAAATGGCAATTTTCGAGATGTTATCGATATTTTGGCAGATTTAGAAAATGGTTTGAAGGGGATGGGCTCAGCACAAAAATCGGCAGCTATTACCACAATTTTTGGCAGACGAGCACAAACGGGCGTGAATATTTTGCTAAAAGAGGGCTCCGAAAAGCTACGATCCTACCGCGCCAAGCTGGACAATTCTGCGGGAGCGTCCGCCAAAATGGCGGCAGTGATGCGAGATAGCCTGGGCAATCAGATAAAAATTATGAAGTCGGCTCTCACAGAGCTTGGGTTTAAATTTGTTGAGGCTTTTCAAAAACAAGGCAGTGGCGGATTGAAGAAATTTACGGATGCTGTTCAGAAATACGACCCGACTCCAATCGTAAATGGGCTGACCAGCGCTCTACGATTTTTCAAAAGGATGTGGGATGGTGGCTTTATCCAAGCGCTTGTGGCAGGGATAGCTGCCTACAAAGCGAGCGCAAAAGCCCTTGCGGCGTATAAGATTGCAATGGATTTATACAAAATAAGTTTGGAAAAAACAATCACTCTTCAAAGCATTTTTAACGCTATTAGTCCTATTGGGTGGATAACTATCGCTGTGGCTGGACTTACTCTATTCTACAACAATATAGATTGGGTTCAAAAAAAAGTAGAAGAATTAAGAGGATGGATATTAAAAGTATTTGAACCAATAAGTTGGATGTTTAGTGGCAGCCAAACCCCAGCTTTCGCAGGTGGCGGAGCGTGGGGTGATGCCAGAGGTTATAATTCTTCGAGCTCTCCTATTATTTCTGCTAACTCTGGAGTGATCCAGCGTTCTGAAAGCATAAAAACTAACCGCAGTGAGGTGGCTTTAAAATTCCAAAACGCACCTGCGGGGATGTCTTATCAGCAAACAGGCAACGCCCCAGATGTGACGATAGATACGGGCTACAGGATGCGATGATGAGCTATTTAGATAGATTGCGAGATTTACGATACACTGCCCCGAGTGGTGCAGAGTTTACGGCACATTTCGTCCAGGTTAGTAGAGCTGGCGGCAAAAAAGCGCCTGTGACAGAGTTCCCAGGGCAAAACCAAGGAGCTGTGCAAGATTTGGGGGCGACTACGCCGATTTTGCCGATTAGTTGCTATATCGATGGCGATGATTATGATATTACCGCAGATCAATTTTGGGTTGCTCTTTTTGAAAAAGGGACTGGATTTTTACATCATCCTCGCTGGGGCGACATCAGAGTTTTGCCAGTGCCCAAGTCGCAAAAAGAAAATTTTGTGGAAGGTGTGGGTCGAGCTGATTTTGAGATAGATTTTATCAAAGTAGATGATGAGATTTTTGATTATCCCGACGCCTTACTAAACCACCAAGCGGAGGTTGGAGCAAATGTAGATGCAGCAGTGGATGTTATCGCCGAGTCTGTGCCAACAAATTTGAGCACCGCCGAAACAGATGGGCTGAAAGGGATGGCTCAAGACACAGTGGACGCTGTGGCTGGGGCTTTTGGCGCTCTAGCAGACATAACCGCAGAGGTGCGCTCCGAGATTGAGCAAGTTATCGCAGATGTGACAAATAATATAGATACGCTCGTTGATGGTCCAGCAAATTTGATGCGTGAGATGTTGCGTTTGTATCGTTTACCTGCCAGGGTCGTAGGCAATATTCAGGCGAAAATTAGTGCTTACAAAACAATTTTTGAAAACTTGGTGGATGGATACAAACAAACTACAGCCGATTTTGGCGAGAACATCGGTAAGATGGCGGTCGGCAGCATTTCTGGGTTGCAAATCGCCTTGGCGGAGGCTAGCCAATACGGCACTTTTGCCACCCGCAACCAAAGCGGGGAGGCTATGGCGGAGTTGGTCGAGCTGAACGCATCTATCACGAATGGTTTGCAAGATTTGGGTGGGACAGATTACGCACTCCAAAAAGCGATTGATTTGTCCAGAGCCACGAGCCTTGCTGGACTGGTGATCGATGCTCTTAATTTGCCCGCAGAAAAAAAACACACCCTAACCGCAAATCAAACGCCGCTGCAGGTCGTTTGGGATTTATATGGTTATGTGGAGAGGCTGGACGAGTTTATCGAGTTTAACGATTTGGCTGGTGATGAAATTTTGTGGTTGCCAGCTGGGACCAAGGTGCTATATTATGATTAGCCCCGCCAGCATTGCCACTGCGGCAAAAATCAGCTTGCAAATCGATAACAAAGAGCTACGAGGATTTACTGGTTTGACGGTAACTAGATCGGTAAATGCTTGCGCTGATGCGTTTTCGTTTGCCCTGCCGTGGCGAGCAACCACCCAAAATTTGGGACTTTTTTGCCCTTTTAGTCTGCCAGTTGTCAAAATTTTGGTAGAGACAGATTTAAAAAAAGAGACGCTTTTGTCGGGATATTTGGAAAAAGAGACCTTTGGGGTGGTAGCAGAGGCGAACACGCTAAACATAGAGGGACGCTCAGCTGCGGGCATATTGTTGGACATCGCCGCACAACCTTATCAGCTCGACAATTTGACATTCAACCAGATTTCTACCGCATTTTACAAATCTTTGGACCCGAGGGCTAGAGTGGGGATAGCTTACGCAGAGCCAGATACACAGACAATCTCGGAGGTGCAGGTGAATGTGGGTGACACGCAGTTCGGCGTTTTGTCCAAAATTGCCCAAGCTCTGGGGTTGTATCCGTGTCCGCAGACAAACGGCAGGTTAAAATTTCAAAAAATCGACACAAAGAAAAACTTCGCCACGCTGGAGCAAGGCAAAGGCGTTGTGCGAAGTGTGTCGGCAACCTACGACTCCACTAAGCGGTTTCAAGAGTATTTGGCAGTGGGTAATTTTGTTGGCAAACAGAGCCACGCGACGGTGCAAGACTCTCAGAATTTCGGTCTTGCCAAACGGGGCAGAAGTATCGCCGAAAACAAACAGGAAACCACCACCATAGAGGCGTCCGCAAAAAACTTGCGAGCAAATGCTTTGCGAAACTCTTTCAATGTTTCGGCAGTCGTGGATGGCTGGCACTACAAGGGCGAATTGTGGCAACCGGGGCAACTCGTCTCCCTAACCGCTCCGGGCGTTTATATCAATAGTCCTTTTCAGCTTCTAATTCAAAAAATCGACTACAAATTGGATACCAGCGGCGGGCAAACCTCCACCCTCGAATTTGTGCATCCGTCGGTCTATGATGGCTCCGAGCCGAAGGGTATGCCGTGGGTTTCTTAAGTATTTGCAAAAAAATAAGCTACGCTGTGCGGGCTACCGCTCCAGGCAAGGCGACGATTTTGAGAACCTCGGCACCAGCGGGGCAAGTGCGCAGCTTGGAGATGTATCAAACGCCAGGCGTCGCCTCAGCTCCCACGGCTGACGATAGGCTGGTTGAAGCAGAAATTGGCAGTGGCAAGCGGGTGGTAATAGCCACGCACAACTACAAAGTCGAGGTTGCTGTAAAGGCAGGCGAGACTATTATCTACTCCACAGACTCGGTAGGACAGGCGATTAGCAATCAAATTAAATTGGACAATGCGGGCAATATCGCTATTGGGGAAAGCGATAATCAAATTTTGGTGGATAGTAAGGGCAATATCGATTTGGGGGGTGATGCTCGCACTTTTGTGACTTGGACAGAGCTAAATGCCGCCTTGCAATTACTGATGACAGCGCTTAATTCACATACGCACAAGATAAGTCCAGGGGCATCTACTTTGCAGCCAAATACTCCACTGTCTATCGACATTTCGGCAGCAAACACGGCAACGGTGAGGACGCGGTGAAAGATTTGAAACTTTTGGAGCAAGTCCCAGCAGATGTGGACATCTCCGCTGGACAACTGCGAACAAGCGGCAGCCTCTACAACGCCGTGTTTTTGTCTCTTTTTGTGCCGTCCAGCTGGCAAAACGAGTTTTTGCGACAGAAGTTGGAGAGCAGAATCCCCGAAATGATGCAAAAAAATCTAACAAATCAAAATCGGTTAAACATAATAGCCGAGGCAGAGCGGGTGTTGGAGTGGCTTGTGCCAGAAGTGGCGGAGAGTGTGGCGGTGACAGCTACTATTCCCGCAAGAGGCAGACTAAATCTGGAGGTAAAAACAAACCAGCCAGACAACACCCTCAACTATCAACTAAATTGGGAGAGTATGCGATGATCACAATTCCTACAATTTCCGAAATAAAAGAGCAAATTTTGGCAGACTTGGAGGCGAGCCAGACCACAACTCCGCTTGTGTTGGTGTCTGTTTTAGAGCTTTTGGCTACTGCTTATGCGGGAGTTTTATATCTGGCTTATAAATTTGGAGCGTGGTGTTATGCCCAGATTTTTACAGCTACGATGGGTAAGGAGGCTTTGAAGCTCCGTGCGCAACGGTATGGCATTAGTGTAAACTCCGCTACAGAGTGCCAGGCGTTCGCCACAGCCACAGGCACAGATGGCGTCGTGATAGCAGCTGGGAAATTGGCAGAGATAGATGGCAATGCCTATGCGGTAATGGATACGGTGGTTATCGCAGGGGAAACACAGGTTAAAATCAAATCGCTTTTGACTGGCGAAAATTATCAACTTACCGTTGGTGACGAGCTGAAATTTACCACGCCGCAAATCGGAGTTAATGACGAAATTTGCATCTCTGAGATTGTGCAAAACGCCGAGGATGAGCAAACCGTGGAGTCTCTTCGTCGCCAAGTGCAACAGCGGGAGCAAAACACGCCACAGGGTGGTGCAATCCCCGACTATATTGGCTGGGCTCTGGAGGTTAGTGGAGTCGGAGAAGCGTTTGTTTGTCGTCCCGCAGCTGGTTTTGTGAATGTTTATGTGCTCACAGATGAGACAGATCCTGCCGATAGGTTGCCAAATGCAGCTCTTCGCAGGGCTGTGGGAAATTATATAAATGAGCCTGGGCGCCTGCCTTTTGGTAACAATGTTGTCAGCCCAGAATGGGCGGAGCGGAGCTTTCAGATAGAGTTTCAAAATTTTAGCACGGGTGGAAATAGTGTGGAGGTAAAAGCTGCGATTGAACAGGCGGTAGTCGATTACATCTACGCCCGTCGCCCGCGACAATACACTAATCATTTAATAGATCTGTCCGTAATTGCGGAGGGGCAGCTTTCAAAAATCGCTCTCGAAAATGGCGCAACAAATATCAAGCCGATTTTAAAAAATAGCGATGGCGATATAATCGCTGGCGGTAAATATCAGCTAGACAACGGAGACGATGCAGTGGAACTCGCCAAAATCTCTGTCGAGGACATCTCGTGGACATAAAAAAAATTCTGGTTGCCTCGTTACCGTTACATCTCGGGGTAAATTTTCGGGCGATTACCCAAAATTTGGGAAAATCGTTGGAGCGGCTAAAACTTTTTTTTGAAGGTATTATCGTGGAGGCAGACCCTGTCACTGCAACCAAGACGATAGGTTTATGGTGCGAAAATCAGGGGCTAAAATGCGATATAAACCAATCAATTTCAAAATTGCAACGAGTAGCATCGCAGGCGTTTTTTGGGCTTGGCGCACAAAATAAAACTTATTTAGAGTCGCAAATCCAAAAAGTTTTCCCCGAGATTTTTTTGAATTATTACAGCTTTGACACTGCTTTTCAGGCAGGTGCTGGGATGTGTGGGAAAATGGTGGCGAGCGATTATCCGTCGTGGGCGCCACATAATGTTACTTTTGCCAGCTGTTTTTTGGTTTCTGGAACTACAGATTTTGTTTCAGATTTGAAAGTTTTAAAGCAAATAATTGGCAAAATTTGCCCCGCTCACCTAGAACCAATTTATCAAGTTGAAATTAAGAATTTGCAGGCTACAGCTCAATCGGGGTTTGGGATGTGTGGGATTATGCTAGCAGGCAAAAGTTAAAAAAAGGAGAAAAAAATGAGGAATATAGCGAGCCCAGGTAGTGTCTCTGGGCGATGGGTAGATTATGACGCAGTGACCAACCCGCTTGGCACGATATTTTCGGCACAGTGGGCCAACGATGTGCAAGATGAAATTACTGGAGTTATCCTTGAGGCGCGCTTGCCGCTGGTGGCAGGGAGCAAGCATAAGATGACAGAAGCTATAAAAATAATAGCTTCAGAAACAGTTCCAGCGGCAGAACGATGGGCGAGTGCTGCAGAAGCTCAAATGGGGTTGGTTGAAGACAAGGTTGTCTCGCCAGCAACGATTAAGCGGGCAGTCGGCTCTTGGAATTTGAATTTCAAGAACAAAATTATCAACGGCGGGTTTGATGTGTGGCAGAGGGGTGAGAGTTGGAGTGGAACGGATAACGGAAACTACATAACAGCAGATAGGTGGAAGTTTGAGGCTGGGTTTGCTCACGGAGGGACACTATCTTCTAGCAGAAGCAAAAATATTTTGTTGCCAAATGGAGACTATGTGAATACTCTTAATATTTCTTTGCAAAATCCTAGTTCAAGACTTTGGGTTTCAACAACTGTGGAGAATGTTTTGCAGTCTAGTGGCAAAACATACACTTTGTCTTTTTACGCAAGAGCAGACACCCCAATTGATTTAGACTACATTCTGTTATTTCAAAGATATAATATAACAGACCAGTCTATTGTTACTCCCACACAAACTGCTTCAATTACGCAGTCTTGGCAAAGGTTTAGCTTTGTTTTTAGTTTGCCCGAAATTCCAAGTGATGCAAATATTGAGGAAGATTGTAATTATTTTGGGGTGGATATAGCAACGCAAGAGGGTAATATTGTTCCTTGGGATAATGTGCAATTTGCTCAGGTTCAGTTAGAAGAGGGCGAGATTGCTACAGAGTTTGAGAAAAGACCGTTGCAAGTCGAAGAGTTGTTATGCAAGCGGTATTATGAAGTTTTAGGCAAGACTGGTTCAATGTTTATTCCTTTTATTGCAAATGGCAATGCTAGTTGGGCGTCTGTTCAGATGTATCCTAAGCGAACAAAAAATTATTCAGTTTCTGTGGTTAATTCTGCAGAAATTTTCTGGCTATATGGTGCTAGTGCGGTTCAGACAAGTGTAGCCCCTTCATTACATTACTGTGGCTATAGTCATTTAGCATTATCTCACGGAGTAGAGACTGTTGCAGGGCGTGCGTCTTTAGCCGCATATTTTAACCCAATTGAAATTGATGCAGAATTGTAGGAGAGAAAATGAAAATTGAAAGTGTAAAATTGCAAAATGGCGGGTATGTTATAAATGATAACCTGTTTGTGCCTGCGGCTGAGGGAAATAGGGACTATCGAGCGGTGCAGAAATGGATTGCAGATGGTGGAAATGTTGAGCCAGAGTTTTCGGAAGAAAAAATTTTGCAGAATAAGGTAGCAAAAAAGAAAGCGGAGCGGGATGCAAAGCTCAGAGAGACGGACATTTATCTCGTCGCAGATTTCCCGATTTCGAGCGAAAAACTAGAGCAAATGAAGTCGTATCGCGAATATTTGCGGCATATCCCCGAGGATGAAAAATTCCCCGAAGTAGAGGTTTTGGGGTTTGAGGTTTGGAATAAGGAGGGCGAAAATGGCGGAGCTTGACACGAAGTTTGAGCTGTTGATGAAAGATCTCAACACGCTTGTGGCAGACCAAAATAAGTTGCTGAAGCGCTTCGAGAAGAATGACGAAAAGACGAACAAAATTTTTACTGTGCTGTTGGGTGTAGGTGGAAAATGCGGGCTTTTGGAGGATTTGGCGACGATGAAACGGGAGATGTCGGATGTTAAGATTTTCAAACACAAGTTGGTCGGCTATGTTGGCGGAGCGTATGCTTTACTTGGTTTGATAGCGATTTTAGCGCGTTTGGGGGTGTTGTAGATGTTGGGGTTTATTGGCAAAATTTTCGGCGGCGGAACAGTTAAAAAAGGACTAGATTTGGCGGACAAAGCGTTTTACACAGACCAAGAGAAAGCTAATATGGATTTGAAGTTGGCGCAGGCTTACGGGCAGAATAGTCCAGCTAGCTCAAAGGCGAGGCGGTTTATGATGTATCTTTTTTGTGTGCCGTTTATGCTGTGTTTTTTGACGGGGTTTGTGCATTTGCTGCTGGGTAATTCGGCGGAGATAAACAACATAATAAACTATGTAAATCTGTGGAATTTGCCTGCGCTGGTGGGAGGTATTTTGCTGTTCTATTTCGGCAGGCAGGCTATGGCAGAGGCGCAAAGCAATAAGCGGATTAAGAATTTGGCGTTGTTGAAAAAGGAAGAGGCGAAAGTTATTAAGCCCAAATATAGCAAAGAAGAACAAAAGCTGCTCAATTCTAGTTTGCCAAATATCAAACTAATAAGAACGGCTCGACCAAGCAACGCAACACAAGGCGTGCTGGTTAAAGACGAAGAAATTTTTTGCTTAACAATGGAAAAGGCGTGGCGTGATAATAAGAGCAATGTTTCGTGCATCCCTGCTGGGGTGTATAAGTGCGAGATGACGCCTAGTAGTATGGATAGCGACGGCGACGCTTACCAGGTGCTAGATGTGCCAAACAGAACGAGCGTGAAAATCCACGCAGGGAATGAGCAAGGTGACAGTCAAGGATGCATCTTGCTTGGCAGTGCTACAGAACTTGGCAAGGTGGATGGCAAGGCGTTCCAATTTCAAAGCAAAAAAGCGGTGCGAGCTTTTGAAAAAGCGATGAATAAAAAGCCGTTTGTGCTGGAAATCGTGGAGGTGGTATGATACCAGTTGATGGAGAACGAAAATGAAGAGTCCGTTAGCGTATGTTGGAGGCAAGAGCAAAAAAGTTTTAGTAAAAAAAAATAAACTTTTTACTTGACAGGAAGTCAGACCGTTATAGTGTAGTTGTATAATTAAAAAGCAGGGAAAAGAAAAATGAAATTGAACAGCAAACAAAGAAAGACTTTAGAGGCAGTATTCGGTAAGCCTACTAAAACTAACATCAAGTGGAACGAAGTTGTAAATTTGTTAATTGCTTTGGGCGTTAAGCAAGGTCAAGGTAGCGGTTCGAGAGTATTTTTTATTTTTGGGAATGAAAAATTGGCGATGCACAAGCCACATCCTGCTAATACAATTAAAAGATATGTTGTAGAAGACATCAGAGATTTTTTAAGGAGGATAAATGTTACACTATAAAGGCTATACAGGCTCGGTTGATTATTCCGAAGAGGATAAAATTTTTTTTGGACGAGTGGCTGGGATCAGAGACATCATTTCGTATGAGGGTGAAACTTCTGCTGAATTGGAGCAAGATTTTAGAGATGGGATTGATGATTATTTGAAAAATTGTGAAATTTGTGGGCAGCAGCCAAATAAGCCTTTTGCTGACGAAATCAAAATAAAAACTACTCCTGAATTTCACGAAAAAGTTTATTTGAAAGCTCTTAAAAACGGGAAAAGTGTTGATGATTTCGTGCAAGGAGCAATCGAAAAAGTGCTATGAGTTTTGATAAGGATAAATACTATCTCGGGCGGCTTTGCAAGTATGGGCATAATTTTGATAACACAGGCAAATCCCTCCGCTACAAATCGTCTAGGCAGTGCGTGGAGTGTAGCTCCAGCAAGAGCGCTTTTATACCCAAGCCAAAAAGTTTTGAGACTGATGTGAAAAATTTTCAAGTGCAGGCGAAAAAGAACAATATTGAGCTGTATGAAAATTTTAAACTAGAGGCAAAAAAAAGGGTTGGATCTGTCAAGTTGGCGGTGGTGGAGGCGATGAGAATGTGGCTAGCGGAGGAAAAAAACGTTGTGTCTTGCAAAAAAAAATAAACTTTTTGCTTGACGAAAAATCACTCTGTCACAGTATAGATACATAATTGAAACAGAGGAACAAAAGATGAGCAAGAAAGACAAGACACTAAAAGCTATTTTCACAAACCCTAAAAAATCAAATATCAAATGGAGCGATTTTGTTAGCTTAGTAAAAAGTTTGGGCGGAACGGTGGAAAGTGATAACAGTGGCTCAAATCACACTTTTAGACTTGGAAAGCAAATTTTGAACCTGCACAGACCACATCCAAACAACGAAATTAAAAAATGTTACATCAAAATAATAAGAGAGTTTTTAGAGAAAGGGAGCGAAAATGTTAAATTATAAAGGATATTCTGCTTCGTATCAATACGAGGCAGAGGACAATCTTTTTCTTGGTCAAGTGTTGGGGATTGATCATCAGATTGTCTTTGAGGGACAGACCGAAGAGGAAGCCAAAGAAAGTTTTAGACATTCCGTAGATAATTATTTGGGCTATTGTAAAAAAAATAATATAGTGCCGCAATATCCAAAATTGGAAAAAGTATCAATCAAGTTGCCAAAATTTTGTTTTGAAAAAGCCAATCAAAAAGCCAAACAACTCGGTGAGTCGGTAGATCAATTTTTCCTTGATGCTATTCAAAAAGTTTTGTAAAAACTAGCGAAATGGGCAGACGCTGTGTCTGCCCATTATATTTCAAATTTTAGCCTATGGATTTAACAGGGTCGTTACCATAGCTATTTCGGTCTCTGAATTTGCCATCTTTTCCGTGTATGAAGAGTTCAGATTTTTGATTTATAGCAATTTTCCTACCGTAAGCAGCAGCTTCTGCTTGAGTTCTAAATACTTTTGTTGCCGTTTTATTTCCTTCGCCCACTACAGCCCAACCATCACCATATTTCACTACATGTTGATTTTTTCCCATAATTTTAAAATTGTTCATTTGAAAATATCACTTAGATTAAAAAAGGTGTTAGTTTATTTTCACTGGTTATTATTATATTACAACCTTCTCTTTTTAGTTCCAAAGCTTTTTCTATCTTCCGTCCAGCAGAGGTTTGTATCCAATTTTCATTAGCGAGTGTTCCAACTACCAATATATTGGTAGATTTAGATAAGTTATTTTTAGGATTGGCACCAGCATTTTCCAAAATGTCAAAAATCTCCGACCTTTTCCCAAAGAGGAAATTGCCAGTTAAACAAATTCTTTTGTTTTTAATCGACTTAATGTCTTCCTGGAACAAAGAAGTTGCCCCACCTACAGCACAACCATCTGCTGTAAAATCGATGCCAGTAATTTTTTTTATTAGAGTGCAAAGTTCCTTTAGTTCTTTAGGTTCTACTCTGTTATCTGCTAATATGTCTTTAACTTTATTTCTGATTACACTATAGGGGAACGAGTCCGCAAGTTCTTGGCAATAACCTAAGAATTTGTGCAGTTCTTTAAATTCGTTTAAATTGATAATATTATCCGCGGCTATTCCATTTAGGAATCCAGAAAATTCATTATTTTTGTCTTCAAGAAATCTGAAATCTTCAGAGTATTCTATGCAACTTTTTAATTCCCTAAGGAGTTCATCTTTCTTCTCTTCATTTATTGCCCCAACTCTTAATATTTCATTTATAGTCTCTAATAGGTCAAAGGTATCATCAAAAGATGCCCCTTGATTTTCGAGCCAAGACTGCAAAAAGAGTATTTCTGCATCTTCAATTTTCCCATCACAACTAATCCCTCGCAGTATGCCTGTCAAAGAGTTAGCAGCTTTGCTCCTATTTCTTTTATAGTTATAGATATAGAGTTTCTTTTTATCAGGTTCTACAAATTTCTTGGGCTTCTTTGACTTGGGAGCGTTTGATTTTGAGGTTTTGGGTGATGCCTTAGACTTAATTTTCGTTGTGGTTTCTTTTGATTTTAAAAAACTAAATATTCCCATTTTTATATCCTTGGTTATCTATTTTTATTTTACGCCTTTACCAGTTTGGAATGAACCAGTTCAAGAGCAATATTTTTAGCTTTTTCCAGCTCAGCATCAAGATTTTGGTTTTCTTTTTTTAGGTCAGTGACCTGTTTTTCCAACATTTTGATTTTTTTTATCATTTTTTCGTCTTCCTCTGTATCCAAAAACATTGCCCCCTTGCCCAGCATTAGCCAAGTCGGGTTGACATTCAGTTTATTTATTATTTTGCTAATTAGTTCTTTTGAAGCGTCTATTTTGTAGGTGAACATTCTATTAATTAATGTTCTTGAAATCTCTATATCATTGGCAAAATCTGCCTGCTTTGTGTAGTTGTTGTGCTTGTAGATCAATTTTACTCTATCAATTAACTCTTTATTTATCATACAAATAACCTCTATCTATTAAAAAAGTTCAAAAAAACAACTTGACAGTTCAGTTATTGAACTTACATTGACCACATAATCAACAACAAGTCGTTTTTAAGATACGGCAGGAATGCGGTCAAGATATTTTTTGGTTGTAGTTATTTTTTAAGAGATGTATAGAAGTGTGACTATAGGTTTTGATTGACATTAAGCTCTACAAGGAGTTTTTTTATCAGAAAGGAGTGTTTATATGGATAATCAAGAGTTGGTGACTAAAGATTTGGAAGGGGTAAAGAATGATAGGCAAAAGGCAGAGTTTATTTTCGCCAGAGGCAAAGATTTCATAGACTTTGCCAATGAGAACTGTAAGCATATGGACAATAAAGCCTACCAACTAATTGGTGTTTTGTTCTTGATGTTGCCGATATTGGTGGCTTTTAGAGCCAAATTGTTGGAGCTTGGATGTTGCGCGTATTTTTTCGCTATTTGCTATGGGCTAGTTTTTTTGCTATTGTGTGTGATAGTTTGCCCAAGAAGTAATGCTACTTCGGGTAATCCTCCAAAAACTTATTTAAATTTAGCAGACCAAAAATACTCGGAGATGGTTGCAAGTTGTTTGTATCTCATTTATGACGCATGCAAGACAAACTTGGCAGTTGTTGAAAAAAAAGCTACCTGTCTAAAGGTAGCTTTGGGCTTGCTTTTTTTATCATTTGTTTTTCTGGGTATTGGTGTTTTTACTGTCTTCAATGTGTAATTTTTCTTTGTTAACAGAGTTTTGCAACAATGTATTTGTTGTTTGAGGTTTCTTAGGACTTTCATCTTTGTAAATTTTCGTCATTTCTGCTCTCTCCTTTTTTATGAGTTGACTATGACATAAAAAATAAGGGGAGGGCGGGAATGTCAACCAAAATCTGGTCACATTTTAGTTAAAAAAACAGGAGGATTTTGTGACAAGGCAGCAACTGCGAGACACCCAATTACAAATGCAAATATCTATCAAAGAGTTAGCGCTTGGATGCGGGGTGCACCGCGACACGATGGGCAAAGTCATAAATGGGAAATATGGAAGAGAAGATTTTGCTAAAGTCATTCTCGCTAAGGCAGAAAAGTATTTGAACAGTCGTCGCTGGAAGTGTGTAGATTGTGGATACATTTCTGACCAAAAGGGGTATTGCCCCGAATGTGATGGGCATACTTGGGTAAAATATTATGTGCAAAAAAATGATTAAAGATGTTCCAAACGAGATTATAGGGCTTTGTAGAAAATATTACAACGCAGGCTATCCGCTCGAATTTCTTTTGCGTGATTTCCATCCGACTTGTGGAGAAATAAATGAGCTCGACTTATATCTCTACAAAAAAGATTTGAAAACCTTGATTGAAGAAACTTGGGTGGCTGTGACAAAAGGTGAGACAACAACACTTAAACAAAGCAAAAAATTTGATAATTTTTTGGCGTGGTGGAACAAATGCAACGCCAAGCTACAGGAGGCAATGTGAGCAATGTGGAACTTAACAAAGGCGACAAAATTTACCTAGCTGGTCCGATGAGCGGCAAAGAGGGACTAAATTTTTTGGCGTTTACCCAAGCTGAACGCTATTTAGCAGAGCGCGGATATAGTGTCGCCAATCCTCACAAATTTGGAGACAAGACAAAAAGTCGTCAGTGCAATATTGCCCAAAGTCTCTTCCAAATCCAATCTTGCCAAGCGGTTTATTTCTTGCGTGGCTGGGAGCATAGCGATGGCGCAAAGTTAGAGTTTGAAGCGGCACGCAAAATGGGCAAAATCTTGATGTTTGAACATTTTTTTGATAAATAAAAAGAAAAGCAGAAAATAATAATTTTAAAAAAAGGGGATTAGCGTGGTAGATTTAGAGATGATGCAACAAAAAATCAACGATATTTCCGAGGTTTTGGCAAATTTGACCGTTGACGCTCCCAAAAGATTGCTGCTTCCAAAAGAGGTTGCCGAAATGCTGAACTACACAGAAAACCAAGTCAAGAAAAAAAGCAGAAATAGAGAGCTGCCAAGCTATAAATTTGGCAAAAACATCTACTTTGATCGACTGGAGTTGGAAGATATGATTTTAGCCGATAAATATAGGCGACAATCCAACCAAGAGATAGATTATCAAGTGAGTAAGGCGATGAGCAAATGAGCACATCGTTTGAAGATACGAAGTTGGCGATTTTGTAATAATCGCCCATAAAATAACCTTGCCCCAAATAGGCAAAATTGGGGCAGCAATTTGATAGAAATTTATAGATGTGGAGATTATTACAGATTGAGCTTAGGTAGGGCGTCGATGGCGGCGTCCTTGACCCTATCAACAAGGTGAGCATAAATTTGTGTAGGCTTGATAGAAGAATGCCCAAGCAGCCTAGAGACAGTGTAGATATCGACTCCCTTGCTGAGCAGGAGAGTTGCAAATGTGTGCCGAGCGCAATGAAAAGTGATGTGTTTTTTTATTCCCGAATTGGCGACCCACAGTCGCATCACCTGGCTGATATAGTTGGAATACGGAATTTTAAAGACGAATTTACTCTTGCCTTGCAACTCTTTTTGTTCGGCAAGGACTTTGTTTGCGTCGTCGTTTAGCTTCAGACTCGCTATTTCTCCTGTTTTTTCTTGTGAAATGTTAATAAAATTAGAGTTTTGAGTGTTTGATGAAATTTCTTGAAATTTTAAGTTTCGCAAGTCGCTAATGCGGAGCCCTGTGCAGCAGCTAAAGATAAAGGCGTTGCGGATTTGAGTAGAGCTGCAAGGAGTTAATACTAACTTTCTTAGTTCATCTTCGTTTAAAAATTCTCGTGGTTTTTGCGCTACTTTGATGGTAATGCCCGTCGCGGGAGATTTGTTGATGAGCCCATCGGCAATCGCAGAGTTGAAGCAAGTTTTTAGGACTCTAAAGTAAGTTTGCATTGTATTAGCCGCGATTGCTTTTTTAAGACCTTTGCTTGTTTTAGTTGACTCATCGCTTCCGTCTAAAGTCTTTTTGAAATCGATCAACATTTTATTTGTTACATTTTGGATAAGGCAATCTTTACCCAAAAAATCTTTGATGCGACGATATACCACCCACCAGTTTCTGTTTTGCTCTTTTTTCTGCCCTTTTGAAATTCTTAAAGCGTCTCGGTTTGCGGCAAGCTTGGCTAAATATTCGAGAAAATAGACATCTTTTTCACTCGCTAAATCAAATGCCTTGTTTTGCAAAATTTGACTTTCATTTTTCTGCTGAATAGCAAAAACAAGTCTAAGTTTATTTTCGTTTTCAGCTTTTTGTTGCGGGTTTGACGACAAATATACATCAAGGAATTTGCGGGTCCGTTTGCCGTTTTTGTTCATTTCAAGATAAAGCGAATATCCGTTTTTTATGACATTAAAGCGAACTTTCACTTTTTTTAGGTTATTACATCCTGCTAGGATGTTTTCGAGTCTTTTTTTAGTCATTTTTGTAACCTAGCCCCTTAGATTTGGTTTAAAAATCGGTTTGACAAATTTTGTCTTGCTGGTTTTTTATTTTTCAGCAAAAAATCAAAAGAAAGTCACTTGTCAAGAAGAAAAGGACACAAAGAGAACTATTAAAAATGGGTTTGAAAAATTTCAATGGCAGCTTTCCGAGGTTTTGTTTGCCCTAATTACTTTATTTATATAGTTAAGTGTGGGTTCGGGAGTAGCCAAGAAAAATTGTTATTTTTGTTTTGTAACTTTTGGTATTTTGTCAAAATTTGAGGTTTAAAATAGGGAGTCTGACTTTTTTCAGTTTGAGAAAGTCGAAAAATGAAAATTGAAAGTCGCTAAAAAGACAATTTAGGGAAATTCAAGAGAAAACACAAAGAAAATAAAAAGTTGCTAACAGTTTATATCTTGTTGAAATTGCTTACTTTTAGATGTTTTTTGCTTTTTTAAAAGTAAATTGGAGCCAAAGATGGGAGTTGAACCCACGACCTACTGATTACGAATCAGTTGCTCTACCACTGAGCTACTTTGGCTCTTCTTTAAAAATCGTAAGAAAGACTCACTGCCTGATTTTCGGGCTGAAACTCCAGACGAATCTCCCTTTTCATAATATAATAGTTGTATAACCTAGCGTCAACAAAAGCGTCCAACATCGAAAAAAGCGTCAAGCCGATCACCCAGCCGATATAGCTTTGCCGCTTCTCGTAGTTGTGTTTATAAAGGCTCTCGTTCTTGTCCTTATCCACTTTTTGCAAATCTTTATTATACTCGTAGGCTTTTTCCAAATGATGCACAAACAGTCCAGCAAAAATAAAACCTTTTATGTAACTTTTGTTGTAAAACTGACCACCGCCGGGGATAGTCGCCGAGAGCAAAATCGCTTTGTAGGCGTTTTTTTTGTCGAAAAGATATTTGCCCTCCACTTTGTCGGGATGCACAGATTTGCCGTCGTCGATTTTTTGCAAAGCCTGCTGGCTTTTTCCTTGCAAACCCCACAAACTGCCAAGAACCATGAGTAGTAGCAGCGTCAAAAATCTCCTCATCATCCTAGATAACGCTCCTGCTCGCTATAAATGCATCCGCAATACTGCTGGCGATACATCCCCTCTTGTTTGGACATCTCAATTCCCTCTTTCCAAAAAACTCTCAAGTCTGTATCCAAAAATTTCACGCCGTATTTTTTGGCAAGATTTTTGCCGATTTCGATGATTTGCTCAAAATTTTGGAACTTGCTGTAGAGTAAAGTTGTGCCGAAAAAATCGAAATTTCCTTTCTTTGCAATGATAGCCGTATATTGCAATCGCTGGAAATAGCAAATTTGGCAGCGGTTCTCTTCGCGAAAGCAAACATCTTGCACGAACTTTTTCACATCGTATTCGTCTTTGACGATGCTCTTTGCGTTCTGACTCGCCACAAAATTTTGCAGGCACTCAAGCCGCTTTTGATACTCTGTATAAGGGTGAATATTGTGATTGAACCAAAAAACGCTCGTGTCGAATTTTTGTGATAGATGCCGATACGGCGCAACAAGGCAAGGCGCGCAGCACGCGTGCAAAAGGAGCTTTTTCTTAGCGGGCATTGTCTTTTTTTAGGTGAACAAAAATTTTGATAAATTTTTCGCAAAGTCGCCAAACGCTGGTGAGCAAAAACTCTTTTTTTCGCAGAGGATCGACCAAAATCGTGCACATCCCCAGCCTGTGAGCAAAGCAAATATCGGTAATCATATTATCGCCGATAAAAAGCGTTTTTTTGGGGTCGATTTTGTAGGTGGTGAGCAGATGCACGGCTTTGCGGATGCTGGGTTTATAGCAAGCGCCAAAAGCTTTTAGTGGCAGAGCTTGGCAACTTTTTCGCACCCTTTTTTGGTTGCCGTTTGAAAAAACAAACAGCCGAAATTTTTTGTTCAGCTGCCCAATTTTGTCAGAAATTTCTGTGGGAATTTCGCCGTTCCAGCGGGTGAGCGTGTTGTCGTAGTCAAAAATCAAAGTGTCGTAATGCACAAAGCGGTCAAAATCGATTTGCGCAACAGAGCTGAAATAGTGGTCTGGTCTAAAAATTCCGAACATTTTTTTAGTAGAGGTGGTTTAAGAAATCGTCGAAAACATTGGAGATGCCAAAGCTGATGGAGTAGGTCTGATATTTTGTGCTAAGGTTATACAAGTCAGTGATTTGCACCTCTTCGCCTGCGGAATTTTTCGTGGAAAATTCGTGTTTGAAATCGTTGTTGTCGGCTTGGTAATTTTTGATCATAAACTCGATGTGGATGTCCGAAAAAACTTTGCAGCCAAGTCCGTAGCCGAAGTAAGAGCCGTCTTCCAAATTGCCTGTGTTGTAGGGGTTGCTGCCTTTGCTGTAGGCGATGCCTTGTTGATAGATGGCGTAGAAATCGGCGTCGTTTTTGTATTCGTAGAAGTGAAAATTGGTCAGCAGGTATGCGGGGATGAAGTAGAAATCGCCGAAATCGCCGCTGGAGGTTGGCACCTGGTAGCCGACGCCAGCTCCGAGGTCGAACCGCCAGATTTTGGTGTATAGTGCGACATCCAGCGAGTAGGTGTTGACATTTTTGGTCGTCGGCGCAAAAGTCGTGTCGGTAATCGTTCCCACGGGTTTGTAGGAGATGTCCAACTTTTTGCCGATATCGAAATTGCTTTTTGCCTTAAAAGTTAGCGGAAAGCTACTGCCAAAAATCGACTCGTAGGAGTCGTTTGCGTAGAGGAAACAGCTTGAGAACAAAGCAATTAGGAGGAAACTTTTTTTTATCATAAATTGTTTTTTTCTTTAAAAAAATGGCGCCCCCGGGCCGATTCGAACAGCCGACCTTTTCCTTAGGAGGGAACCGCTCTATCCTGTTGAGCTACGGGGGCACAACCTTGAGCCGATTTTTGCAAAGCGACTATTTCTATGCTCAAAACATCGGGCAAGAGCTTATAAGGCAAGAAAATTTTATATTTTTTAGCGAAATCTAAAAAAAGTTGCTAGCCCGCTGCCCTTTAGCGCGCCGCTCAAAAAATCCTTGACAATCTGCTGGTTCGGCAAGATTAAATTTGCAACTTGAAAAGAAATTGGGTTGCTTTTTGTCACAAATTAAGGAGGCAGTTGTGGTTGATCTAACAAAAAAAATGTCAAGGCTGGCTAGCAGAGGCGAGCGGTCTGTTATTCGTGAAATTTTGAAATTGCTCGGCAACGGCGATATCATCTCGTTTGCTGGCGGTTTGCCTTCGCCAGAATCTTTTCCCATCGATGAAATCCGAAAAATTGCCGACAAGGTGCTGGAGCAAGAGGGCGCTTTGGCGCTGCAATACGCTTCCACCGAAGGCGATGCGGTGCTTTGTGAGCAAATCGCCAAATACAATAATCGCAAAAATTTTGGGATAACCGCCGAGAATATTTTGCCCACAGCCTCGTCGCAACAGGCGCTGGACATCGTCGGCAGGATGCTCCTGAACAAAGGCGACAACATCATTATGGGGCTGCCCTCGTATTTGGGAGCGATTAACGCGTTCAAGGCTTATCAGCCGAATATCATTGGCGTGAAGCACGATGAGTGCGGGCTTTCGGCGCAGCTTTTGGAGGAGAAACTGGCGGAATTGCAAGCCAAGGGTGAGAGTGCAAAATTCGTCTATCTTGTCCCCGATTTTCAAAATCCTGCGGGAATAACTATGCCCCAAAAAAGGCGGCTGGAGATTTTGGCGCTCGCCAAAAAATACGACCTTTTGATAATCGAAGACTCGCCGTATTGCGAAATCCGCTTTAGTGGCGAAGATCAGCCAACTTTTTACAGCCTAGACGATGATGGCAGAGTGATAAATTTGGGCACTTTTTCCAAAATTTTAGCGCCAGGATTTCGACTCGGCTGGATAATCGCCAGCAAGGAACTGCTCGATTTTGCGATTGTGGTCAAACAGACGATGGATCTTTGCACGAGCCCTTTTGTGCAGCGGATTGTGGGCAGATATATGGAGGCTGGTTTGCTCGAGCCGACGATCAAAAAAACTGTCGTTTCGTATCGCGAAAAAGCCAAAGCGATGTTGCAGGCTTTTCAGGAATTTATGCCCGAAGGGGTCTCGTGGACGACGCCAGAAGGCGGGCTGTTTCTCTTTTTGCATCTGCCAGAGCATATGGACTCGGAAAAGCTGATGGCTTCGGCGGTCAAAGATTACAAAGTGGCTTTTGTGCCGGGAGTCGTTTTTCATTGCGATGGATCGGGCAAAAATACGCTGCGGATGAACTTTTCGTATGAGTCGGCAGAAACCATCAGAGAAGGCGTGCAGCGCTTGGCAAAGGCGATTGCCGCAAATCTCTAGGCGATTTTGAGGGAAAGTTTATGAAATGCGAACACTGCGGGGCGAAAATCGTCGGCGACCCAACTTTTTGCGCAGCTTGCGGCAAACCGACGGCTTTGCTTTCGTCGGAGCTAAGTGCTATCAGCGCTTTGCGTTACGCCAAAAAAAATCTCGACTGGAAACGCAGTTGGAAGCTCTCGCTTTTGATGTTTGTGCCGATTTGGCTTTTTGCGGCGTCTTTTTTGTTGCTGGGCGATTTTTGGTATTATCTGAGCTTGCTGATTTTTTTGCCGCTGTTTTTGTCTCCGCTGTCAAAAAAAAGTGCGTGGTTTCAAAAGCCGCTTGGGTTTTTCCCGTTTGCGGTGCTTTTTGTGGGCTACCTTTTTGCGTTGCGGACGATCTGCCAAGGCGACCCGATTTTGGATTTGGTTTACCTGATAATGTGCAACTACGCCCTTAGTATTTCGTTGCCGATTGTGGCAAAAGTGGGCAAGGGTGAAAAACTGCTGGCGTCGCTTTTGTGGAGTATTCGCAAAATAAAGGAGAGCCGCTGGCAGCAGATTTTTTTGCTTTGGATCGTGTTCGCGCTGAATATTTTGGCGCTGTTGCCGCTGGGCATTGGATTGTTTTTCAGCGTTCCGTTTTCGTATATTTGCCTTGAGCGATATGGGCATCAGCTGAAAAAATATTACAAAAAAGCGGAGTAAATCGACAATTTTTTGGGAAGAAAGTGATTTTTCTTGACTTGGTCAACCTCATTTTTTTTTTGGTTGAATTGGAATGTAAAATATTTAAATCGAAGGAATATGCACAATGGTTAAATTAAGATTGAAGAGAATGGGCAGAAAAAATATCCCTTTCTATAGAGTGGTGGCCGTGGACAGTCGCAAGAAAAGAGACGGAGCTTATATCGAAGCGCTAGGTTTTTACAGCCCGAAAAGTGATGATGCGAAAGTGAAAATCGACCAAGATGTGGCTTTGAAATGGCTGAAATTGGGCGCACAACCAACTGATACAGTAAGGTCGCTTCTTCGCAAAGAGGGTGTCCTGAAAGTTTGGGACGAAGAGAAAAAAGCAGCAGCAAAGGCGAAGTAGTTTTGTTTTTGTTTAATAAAAAAAAGAAGAAGGCAATGAAGATAAAAGATTTGTTGATTTCGTTGGTGCAAGAGATTGTGGACAATCCAGCGGATGTTGATGTGCAAGAGACCGACGGAGAGTTTGGCAAGGTTTATGAGATTGCTTTGCACAAAGAAGATGTAGGCAAAGTTATTGGAAAAAAAGGGAGAACCATCTCCTCGCTACGGACGCTTTTCAAAGGTATCGCCAAAAAGCAAGGCTTTAGCCTAGAACTGGAGATCGTTGAGTAGTTCGCAAGTTACGGTCTTGGCGTCTTTTCGCGGATATAAGGCGAAAAAAGGCGAGTTTATCAAGCTGAGGCTGAACAAAAATTACCATAGAAGTGTTGAAAAAAGTGATTATTTTTTGCTGATATTTGAGCAAGAGATTAGGTATTTGGAAGATTTTTCGTGGCGTGTTTCGAGCGATGAGGAATCGGTTTTTTTGCAAATAAAAGACGACGAACTTGTGCAAGAAATCTCGCAAATCAAAAAAGTGAGCGTCGGCTTGCTGGCGAAAGATTATCGGAATTTGCAGGCGCAGGAGTGCCCGTATTTTGGCTACGAGGTCTATC
The DNA here is from genome assembly GCA_963676615.1 of Candidatus Cloacimonadota bacterium. Classification (GTDB taxonomy): domain Bacteria; phylum Cloacimonadota; class Cloacimonadia. Next base: position 98,151 of record OY781092.1, read on the forward strand.
AGCAAAAGACGCTGCTGGGCAAAGTGGTCGGCTATAGCGACTCCAGCGATTTGGCGATTTTGGAGATAGAGGTTGACGGCAAAATTGTGTTGCTGCCCGAAGTTGACGAATATGTCGAAAAAGTCGGCGAGCGATTTTTGCAGGTGCGGAATGTTCAGGGACTTTTGGATTTATGAAGATAGATGTTTTGACGATTTTCCCCCAAATGTTTCCAAGCTTTTTGCAGACGAGCATCGTCGGATTGGCGCACCAAAAACAGAAGCTGGCTACCCAGGTAATCGACATCAGAGCTTTTTCGCAAAACAAGCACAAGAAGGTGGACGACTATCCATACGGCGGTGGCGGCGGAATGGTGATGTCGGCGCAACCTTTGGCGGACGCCATTCGGGCGAGCAAAAGCGATGAAGCAGACGAGGTAATCTATTTTACGCCGCAAGGTAAGTCGTTGCAGCAGAAAGATTTACACTCGCTAAAGACCGCTAAAAAGCTGATTTTAATCTGTGGACATTACAAAGATATCGACCAGCGAATCCGCGACAAATATGTGACCAAGGAGTTTTCGATTGGCGACTATGTGCTTTCGGGTGGAGAGTTGCCCGCGATGATTTTTATCGACGGCATAGCGCGTCTGCTGGACGGAGTGTTGGGCAATTTCGATTCAGCCAAAAGCGACTCTTTTGAGAACCAAATTTTGGGAGCTCCCAGCTACACAAGACCAGAAGTTTTTGAGGGGTTGCGAGTGCCAGAGGTTTTGTTGGGTGGCAATCACGCCAAAATTGAAGAATGGCGGCACGAAAAAGCGATGGAGATTACGCTGCAAAACAGGAAAGATTTGCTGAAGTGAGAAAAATTTATTTGGCTTTGTTGCACTCTGGCGTGGTGGACAAAAACGCCCAGGAGATAGTAACTTCGATTACCAATTTGGATGTTCACGATATTGCCAGAAGCTGTGCGTGCTTTGGCGTGGAGCGATTTTTTGTGGTCAATCCGCTGGCTGGGCAGAAGAAATTTCTGGAAAATATTTTGGGATTTTGGCAGACTCAGATAGCCAAATCTTACAATCCTGATCGAGTGGAAGCGTTAAAAATCACTAGTTATGCAAAAAATTTAGAAGAAGTAATAAATAAAATTAAAAATGAGGATGGCAGACATCCGATAACTGTTACAACTACGGCTAAAAAAATGAACGGACAGATAAATTTTGCGAGTCTTAAGGGGTTAGATTTTAAGCCCATACTTTTGCTGTTTGGCACCGGAGGAGGACTCAAGCAAAAAGTGCATTCCGATGCGGATTATGTGCTTCAGCCTTTGCAAGGGGCGAAGCATTACAATCATCTTTCTGTCAGAAGCGCCGTGGCGATAGTGTTGGATAGGTTGCTGTCTGCATAAGGAGTTATAAAATGGATATATTGAACGAAGTTGGAAAAGAGCAGATGAGAACCGACTTGCCAGAGTTTGGCGTTGGTGACACTGTGCGCGTAGATTATAAAATTACAGAGGGCTCAAAAGAGAGAATTCAGGCTTTTCAAGGGATTGTCATTCAAAAAAAAGGAAGCGACATCTCGAAAACTTTCACCGTTCGTAAGGTGAGTGGTGGTGTGGCTGTGGAAAGAATTTTTCCGATGTCAACTCCGCTGATTGCCAAGCTTGAAGTGCTCAGATTTGGTAAAGTCAGACGCTCGAAGCTGTATTATTTGCGCGAGGCGAAAGGCAGAAGAGCCAAAATCAAAGAGAAAAAGCAGTATTAGTTTTTTGGTTGATGCAAGTCGCAAAAGCTTACGCCAAGATAAATTTGTATTTGGACACTTTATCCAAAGGCGATGAGTTTACCAAAATCAGGACGGTTTTTGCGCAGATAGATTTGCGCGACACTTTGAGCATAAAAAAAAATAGAAGTGGTGAGATAAGCTTTGGTTGCAGCGATGCCAGCTTGCAAAATGCGGACAATTTGGTTGTGAGGGTTGCAAAATTTTTGCAAAAGCGTTGCAAAGTGGGTTATGGAGCGGAGATTTTTTTGCAAAAGGAGATTCCCGTGGCAGCAGGATTGGGAGGAGGCAGCAGCGATGCGGCGGCAGCTTTGCAGGCGCTAGACAAAGAGTGGGAGCTAGGGCTGAGTGAGGCAGAGCAGCACGAAATAGCCGCTGGTTTTGGCAGCGACATCAACTTTTTCCTTCGTGGCGGAGTTTGCCTCGGCACAGATAGAGGGCAGTTGATAGAGCCGATCGCCTTTGAGCAAATTGACAATATTTTGCTGGTTAATCCTGGCGTGGCGATTTCTAGCAAAGAGGCTTATCAAAATGTGAAAAGCTATGGTAAGACCGACGGATTTGAGCGATTTTTGGCTTCGGGCGATGTTGGTTTTTGCTATAACGGCTTGGAGGCAGGAGTGCTGGAGCTTTATCCCAGCGTGCGTGAGTGCCTGCAAGATTTACGAAAAAACGGTGCGAAAAAGGCGATGCTCTCGGGCAGTGGAGCGACGGTGATTGGCTTTTTTGAGGACGCCAAAACAGCAAAATTAACAGAGAAATATTTTAAAAATAAAAATTTTTGGACATTATTTACTAAAACAGGAAGGAGTGTAATATGAACATTACAAAAGTAGAAGTATTCTTGAGAGACGACGACAAACCACTAAAGGCTTTTGTTAATCTTATTTTTGATGACAGCTTTATCGTGAGAAATGTGAAAGTGATTGACGGAAGCAACGGAATGTTTGTGGCTATGCCAAATCGTCAATTGAGTGATGGCTCTTATAGAGACATAGCACATCCTCTTAATTCTGACACCAGAAAAGAGATCGAGGATTTAGTGCTGGCTAAGTATGAGGAAGAAAAAAACGCTGAAGCTTAATTTGGGCATTCTAAATTAGGTTTTGAAGGAGAATAGCATTAAAATATTTTCAGGTAACGCTAATAAATATTTGGCACAAAAGGTCTCGGAATATGTCGAGAGCGAAGGTGCTGTAGATGTTATGGGTAAGGCGGAAGTCTTTGAGTTTTCCAACGGGGAGACTTTCGCCAAACTTTGTGAGAGCATCAGGAGTAAAGATGTTTTTGTTTTTCAGCCGATTTCTCCTTCGGAGATGAGCAAAGATTGTAAAGACGAAAACGAATATCGCACGGTCAACGACAACTTGATGGAGCTTTTGATTTTGATGGACGCCTGCAAAAGGGCGTCGGCAGAGAGCGTGAGCTGTGTGATTCCATACTATGGATATTCCAGAACGGACAAAAAAGACCAGTCTGGCACACCGATTACGGCGAAACTCGTGGCAAATATGCTAGAGTCGGCGGGAGCAAAAAGAATTATCACCTTTGATTTGCATTCGCAGCAAATTCAGGGATTTTTCAACATTCCAGTGGATAATCTTTCTGCTTCTTATTTGTTTGTGCAACATTTTTACGACGGCTATGGGATTGAGGTGATTGTCTCGCCAGATTCTGGCGGTGTGGCAAGAGCCAGAGATTTGTCGCGTAGGATTAACTACGCCCGCAGACAAGACAAAAAGTGCAGCGACAAAGAGCCGACGGCGATAGCTTTTGGCGATAAAAGACGCACAGGCAACGACGATTGTGTGGAGCTGACCCATATTGTGGGCGATGTAGAAGGCAAAAATGTTTTAATCTGTGACGACATCGTTGATACGGCTGGCTCGCTTGTGAAAGTGGCAAGTGCTCTAAAAAAACACGGGGCAAAGAAAATTTACGCTGCGTGCGTTCACGGCGTTTTGTCTGGACCAGCACTGGAGCGAATCGAAGATTCTTGCCTTGAGAAGTTGTATATTACCGACACGATTCCGCTTCCCAAAAGGGTGCGAGATTGTGAGCGTCTAGAGGTGATTTCGATCGCCAAAATTTTGGCAAAAGCTGTGTATAATATCAGCGAAAAAAAGTCAGTTAACGAATTATTTAAAATAGACATATAAGAAAGAGGTGGCTCAAAATGGATTTTAATTTAAAAGTTGAAAAAAGAGCGGTAGCTCAAAAAAAATCTGATAATAAGAAGATTCGTAAAGAAGGATTTATCCCGGGCGTCATCTATGGCGAGGGAAAAGAGGGAACGCCGATTATGTTGCGTTCCAACGAGTTTGTGAAAGCGTATAACAAGTCGCTTGGCGAGTTGGCTTTTTTTAATCTGGATGTTGATGGCAAATCTTACAAAACGATTATCAAAGACAAGCAAGTGCATCCAAGCACCAGAAGGGTGGTTCACCTGGATTTTATGGAGCTGACCAAAGGGCACACAATCACCGTGGATATTCCGATTAAGTTGGTTGGAGACGCCGCTGGCGTGATCGAGGGCGGCATCGTGGACTTTTTGATGCACACGATTTCTGTCTCTTGTCTGCCATCACAAATCGTTTCGGAGCTCGAAGTTGACATCAGTAAATTGGGCATCGGCGACACTTTGCGTGTGGGCGATCTTCCGCTGGGAGATTTGCAGACCAACGCTGACGCAGAATTGACTGTCGTGCATATTATTCCGCCAATCCAAGAGGCTGCTGCGGAAGAGGATGCAGAAGGCGACGAGGCACCAGCAGAGGCAGAAGCTCCTCAAGCAACCGAAGAATAATCTTTGACCACGCTAATAGTTGGGCTAGGGAATTTAGGCGAGAAATACAAAAACACTCGGCACAATGTCGGCTTTATGCTGCTGGATAAATTGGCAGAAGACTGGGGGCTGAAGTGGCAAGATGCGGCGAATTTCTATTACGCAAAAAAAAAAGATTTCGTTTTGCTCAAACCACGCACGATGATGAACCTCAGCGGCGTTGCTGTAAAAGATGGCGTAAAGCGGTTTGATGCAGAGCGAGTGCTAATCGTTTTTGACGATGTAAATTTGGATTTTGCCAGCCTTCGGATTCGCAAATCTGGATCTGCTGGTGGTCACAACGGTGTAAAATCGATTATCCAAAGTTTGCAAACCGACGATTTTGCGAGGTTGAGAATTGGCGTTGGTGGCGGAGAAAAAGCGAGCCTAATCGGTTATGTGCTGGGCAATTTTAACAAAGAGCAGACAGATATTTTGCCGAAAGTTTTTGAATTTTCTGCGGAGCTAGTCCAAGAGTATTTGGACTGCGATGTCGAAAAGATGCTTCAGCATTTTAGTAAAAACAAGAAAACCTATTCTGAGCAGGTGGCTCAGGATCTGAAATAGACCAAAGGAGAAAAAAAATGAACTACGAGAGTATGTTTTTAGTGAATCAGGACTTGCCAGAGGAAGAAGCCGACGGCATTAACAAAAAAGTCCTCGATTACATCGAGCAGAGCGGAGGCAACATCACCTCTAGCGAAAAAATGGGGAAGAAGCCGCTGGCTTATCCGATCAACAAAAGGGAAGCTGCCTACTACTATCTGAACTTTTTTAGCTTGGATGTCGATAAGCTCGACGGTTTGGAAAAAATCTATCGCTACGACGAAAATGTGGTTAGATTTCTGACGACCGCCGACTCGCAAAAGTAAGCGCTTAAAAAAGACCTGAAGGGGGAGAAAAATGAGTAAGAGATTAAGAATGCCGAACATCAATGCGATAACTATCTCCGGAAGGATTACACGAGATTTGGAGCTTCGTTATCTAAATTCTGGAACTCAGGTGGTTAATCTGCCGCTGGCTTTTTCGCGTAACTATCGAGACAAACAGGGGCAATGGCAGCAAGAGACTAGCTATATCGATGTTGTGGTGTGGAGCGCTAGCGCCGAGAGGTGTGCCCAAAATTTGAAGAAGGGCGACCCTGTGCTTGTGGAAGGAAGTCTGCGCACGAGAACTTTTACGACCAAAGACGGCAAAAACGCCAAAGTTACCGAGATTTTTGCAACTCGAGTGCACTTTTTGGAAAAAGACGACAACGCTGGGGCAAGCTATGCCAGCGACAACAGTCAGCCATCTTCTGTCGGCGAGAAAAAATTTGCTGAACCGAGTGCGGATGTGGACGACGAAAGCGTTCCATTTTAATTTGTTAAATAAGGATTTTTATTATGGCTTTTAGAAAAAAGAAAATAGTTTTTAAGAAAAAAAAATGCAAATTTTGCGAAAATAAAGAGCTTGTAATCGACTACAAAAATGTCGATTTGCTCAAAAAAATGATCGCCGAGAGCGGCAAAATTCTCTCTCGTAGATTTTCGGGAAATTGCGCCAAACACCAAAGAGCAGTAGCCAAGGAGATAAAAAAAGCAAGGCAAGTGGCTTTGCTCCCATACAAAAGAGTATGATTTTTCTGCTGGCAGCCGTCTTTGCGCTGATTGGTTTTCTAAATCCTTTTTTGGCGGTTGTTTATGGTGTGGGAATTGTGGGCGATAGGTTGCTCAAAAGCGGAAAACTGAACATTTTTTTCTTGGCGGCTTTTGTCTGTTTTGGGCTGATAGCCGTTTTGGGCAAGCTCAACAGAGTAGATTTTTTTGAACTGTCTTTGCTTTTGCTGGCGGTGTTTGTTTACTTTCACTTGCTTTTGGCAAAAGGCAGCTACGATTTGGCGATTTTGGGCGCTGGAGTTTTTTTCTTCGCTGGAGAGTATATCATCTTTGCAAGTTTTAACGCTCTATTTATTCAGGTGATAGAAAAAGCTTTTAGCGCAGCGGGGCAGATGTTTGCGGGCTCAGACAATTTGCAATATTTGGATTTGGCGAAAAAAATCTATCTAAACAACTATCCGTCTTTGTATGGCGTTTTGGGTCTCGTCTCGCTATATGGCAGCTCGATTTTGCTTGGCAGAAAGCACGAAATCCCAAAGTTCGAGTTTCGCAACTTTGATCTGCCAGGCTGGATAGACTTTTGGCTCATCGGTGGCTTGCTCCTTAGTTTTTTTGGCAAAAGTTTGCCGCTGTCTTTGGGAAGCAACTTGCTGTTTTTTTTGGTCGCCTTGTATGTTTTTGTGGGAATGGGAGTCGTTTTCACCGTTTGGAAAAAATGGTTTGAAAAATCGAAAATTTTGTATGTGTTATTTTTTTTGGTAGTAGTATTAAATAATTTATTATTGTTTGTTTTATCTTTCCTAGGATTGCTTGACCGTTGGTTTGATTTTAGGAAGTTAAATAGGAGGAAAAATGAAAGTGATTTTAACTGAAAATTTGTATAAAGTGGGCGAAGCTGGCGGAATTGTAGAGGTGAAAAACGGTTTTGCGAGAAATTTTTTGTTGCCGAAAGGAAAAGCTGTTTTGGCGAACAAAGGAAATATGCAACGGATTGAGTCGATTAAGAAAAAAGCCGAAGAGGCAAGGCTCAAACTGTTGGCAGAGCTCAAAGAGTCGGCTTCGGTTCTCGAGGGCAAAGTTTTGGAATTTGAGATGAATTCCGACAAAGAGGGCAAGCTGTATGGTTCGGTTTCCGATGTGGAAATCATCGCTAAAATCAAAGAGCTTTTTGGTTTGGAAGTGAAAAGAAGGATGATCGAAATCCCAGAAAAGATTAAAACTGTGGGCGAATTTGAGGCGATTTTGCACTTCGGCGCGGCTGTGGATGTGAATCTCAAAGTTGTGGTAAAAAACAGCGAGTTGGAGATTTTGGAGCAAACTCAAGAAGAAGAGGGCGAGCCAGAATCTGGGCAAGAGGAAGCCGCTGAAACTGCGGAAACTGAGGAAGCGTAATCTTTTTTCGTGGGGAAAATTAAGAAATTTAACGCTCAATCTTTCCTTTTGAAAGTTGCGGGCGAAAAATATCGCGATTTTGCTTTGATTTTGCTGCATTGGCGAGCTTGTGTCGGCAAAGGAATGGACGCTCGCAGTCGTGTGGAAAAATTTGAAAATGGCATTTTGTATATTTCTGTAGTCGATAACAATTGGCTACAGGAATTTTTTTTATTAAAACAAGATATTTTGGATCGGCTGCACGAGCGGACTGGTCTTGCGTTGCGGGATGTGATTTTTTATCTGAAAAATAATCGGGAGGATTATCGATGGCTGAGGACAAAAAAACGCTTGTAGCACCGTCTTTGTTGGCTTCAGATTTTTGCGACTTGAAGCAGGAACTGAAAAAGCTGGCGCAGGCGGATATGCTGCATTTGGACATTATGGACAATCATTTTGTGCCAAATCTGACTTTTGGATTTCCTGTGATACAGGCGATTCGGGACAACACAAAACTCCCTTTGGATGCGCATTTGATGGTCGAGCGGCCAGAAGATTATGTGCAAAAATTGGCGGAAATTGGCGTGGAGTATATCTCTTTTCATCTTGAAGCCACAGTGCACTCGCATCGGCTGCTTAATCAGATAAAATCTTTGGGGATAAAAGCTGGAGTGGCGATAAATCCAGGCACGGCGGTGAGTTTGCTGCAGCCACTTTTGGCGGAGGTCGATTTTGTGCTGCTGATGAGTGTCAATCCTGGCTTTGGCGGGCAATCTTTTTTGCCGCTGGTTTACGATAAATTGGCGTATCTTGCGCCATATAAAAAGAAGCACCAGTTTCAGATTCAGGTGGATGGCGGTGTGAGCGATAAAAACGCAAAAGATTTGGTGCAAGCTGGGGTCGATATTTTGGTGGCTGGCAGTTTCGTTTTTAGGGGCGATTACAGCGAAAAAATTGGGTTGTTGAAATAAGGTCGTTGGAGAGGCTGGGTTTTAGAAATTGTTTAGCGGTGAAGGCTATGGTCGTTTTAGTGGAATGTGGCTTTATTATAGGTTCGATTTTGTAGATTCCTTATTTCCAGACTTCTTATTTACTAACGATTAAGCACCTGCAACTTTGGAGCGTAGCGGAAAAGCGGTCAGGAGGAGCGCCTTGTTAGGAGATTTGGCAACCCGTTCTGACTAATGTAAACACCTAATAGTATAACTATTGAACCAATAATTTGACTTAAAATTGGTTTTTCTTTCAATATAAGAACAGACAAAATAATAGTAACTATTGGAACCAAATTAATAAAAGCTGATGCTTTAGATGCTCCTACTTTATTTATACCCTCATTAAAAAATACATATGCAAGCACAGATGCCCCAAGTGACAATAAGATTATTGAAATTAATTCTGCAAAGGAAAAAGACCAGCTCATGTTTGTATATTTCAAATCATAAATCAGCCAAAATAATATGACTATGCTTCCATACATAAAAATTAAAAAAAGTTTCATATATTGCGACTTAAAATTAAATTGGAATTTTTTTTAGTAAAACATTATAAATACCGAAGCACAATGTTCCAATCAACAGCAATATATCACCGAAATTATAATTTGAATTAATGATAACAGATAATTCTAGATTGCTAATGATGATGATAACTCCGACATAAGCTATTATAAATCCTATAGTATTTTCTAAATGAAATTTCTCTTCACCCATTGACACTGAAATAGCAAGAGTGACCAATGGTATTGTTGCTTCAAGTAATCCAGCATTAAATGCACTACTATAGTTCAGCCCTTCGAAGTAAAAATAGTAACATAATGCAATCCCGATAAAGCCAAGAACAGCTAACTTTACATGCTCAAAAAATGTCACCTTTGAAAAATGCTTTCTATTTGTGAGCAGAAATAAGCCAAGAATAATGAAGGCCAAAAAAAATCTTAGAAATGTAACCTGAGACGGCAATGCCGTTTCTAATAATATTTTTCCTGCAATTGCCGAAGAACCCCAAAATATTGCAGCAAATATTAATTTAATATGAACTAATTGCATAACACCTCCTTGTTAATTCCCATTTCACTCAAAAAAACGACCAAAACATTTTGTCAAAGATTTTCTCCACTCGCTGTCAAAAGTGAACTTATTTTTTCGAAAACTCGAAAGAGTCGAAATTGTAGCCGAGAGAAAAGTAGAAAAATGTGTCGGCGTCTCCGTTGATTGACGCGCTGATTTTGGTGGTGAAAAACGGCTGATAGTAGGTCAGCGTTGTGCCATAGCCTTTGCGGTAGGTGCTGTATTTTTGGGTGAAAACATTCCAGTAATCTTTGTTTCGCAGGTCGGCGAAGTTCGCGCCGATGTCCCAGTATAGGTTCGATTTGCCCTTAAAGCGCATCCCGAGGTAGCCCAGCTTGTAAACGGGGGTGATAATCGAGTTGGTCTCGGCGCCCAAAAAGTTGTCGATTCCTCCCAAATAGAAGGGGTCGTGCTCTAGCGGCAGAGGGCTGTTGGTGGAGAGGTTGCCGTATTCCAGCTTGATTTTCACGCTAAACTTGTCGCTGACAAAAGGAATGAGCTTGTCGTATTTGACCAAAAATTTTTGGTAATCGGCGTCGCTTTTCAGGCTCTTGTTGCTAAAATGGAACTTCGACAAAATCGACTCGCCGTCCATCGGCATATACGAATCGTCCAGATATTCGTAGTAAACTTTCACGCCTAAACCGTTGGTAACAAAGCTGTTATCTGCAAGTCCATACTGTCGAACATCCTCGTCGAAATGCGACAGATAGTAAAAATAGTAGCCCTCCAAAATCGTCGATTTGTTGGTGTACATCCCGACTCCCAGCGTGGCGTTGGTCTCCTGCTTCTCTTTTCGCCGTGTCTGGTCGAAATCGTTTTTGTCATAAAGGTGAAACGGCTGTTTTTGATACGAGCCGAAAGTTCGCAAATATGCGCCCCAGCGGTTGCCGAAATTTTTCACAAAGTCAAGATCTGCCTCGGTTTTTCCGCCGAACTCGAAATTTGCCAGAAGGTTGGAGTTGTTCAAAATTCGGTTGTTCACTCGCAGCAAAGCTCCCAGCGAAAGTTTGGTAAAGTCGTTGTATTTCGCGTAAAATCCGACTTTTTGGCGCAATTTTTCCTTCACGACGATGACCAAATTTTCGTCGTCCAAAAGTGGATAGCAGTATTCAAAATAGTCGGTGTCGTAGAGCTCCTTGCAAATTTGCAGCACATCTTTTTTGGAGGTGATTTTATTTTTGTCCAAATTTACCAAACTAAAAATCGTCTTCTGACTTAAGTGTTTATTCCCTCGAACGCTCACTTTTTCCAATTTCAGCGGTTTGGCAGAGTTTTTGAACTCTCGTTTTTTTTGCTGAAGTTGCTTAAATTTTTGTGGATTGCTGAGTTTTTTTAGCTCATCAATGTGCTTTAGCGCCTCTTGTTTGCCAGCGCCGATAAGGCTTGTCGCTTTTTCAAAATCCAAAATGAACGCGCTCTCCTTCGACCTTGGATAAATCAAAATGGTGACATCTTTTTCGGCTCGCTCGACATTCCCGTTAATGCTCACGCCGATCGATTTTTGCAGCACCGAAATCAAATCTTCCTTTTTGTCCTGCTCAACATCGAAAGTCGTCTTCACGCCGATAATCGTCGGCACGCCTTTTTTCGCCAAATCGCCAGCGGGCAGATTGTCCAAAAGTCCGCCATCGACAAAAGTGTTCGAGTCCAGCCGCATCGGGCTAAAAATCGACGGTAGGCTCATCGACGCACGCAGCGCCTGATGCAGATGCCCTTTGTCCAAAACGACAGATTTTGTGTTGGTCAAGTCGGTAGTTTTGCAAAAAAATGGAATTGGCAATTGGCTGAAATCGCGGACGGAATGCGCAGGATAGGTCATATCGAAAAATTTGTTGATAATGTGCGAGCCGTGCAAAATTCCGCTGGGCAGTAGCGGCGTAAAGTTGTCCGAGAGCTGTAAATACAGCGCCGTAAAAGGCTTCCAGCGCTTTTTACTTCCCGCAAAATCTTGTCGGGAAATTGCTTCGTTAAAAAGTTTTTGCCAGTCGGTTTGCAAAAAAAGTTCCTGGATTTCGTCGCCCGAATAACCGCAGGCGTATAGCGCCCCGATGATAGAGCCCATGCTGGTTCCCGAGATTATGTCGATGGGAATTTGCAAGCTGTCGATAACCTGCAAAACGCCGATTTGGGAAACGCTTTTTGCGCCACCGCCAGACAGAGCCAGCCCGATTTGCGTGCTTTTGGCTCGCAGTGGAAGTGTGCAGCAGAGCAAAAAAAGCAGCAGCGTTAGCGCTCTAGCAGCTTTTCTTTTGTCCATAAAATTGCGTCGTCGATCAGTTTTTGCGGAAAAATCGGAATCTCTTGGGTGTATTTTTTGATGCGAGCAATATCTTTTTGATACTCTGCACAAAGTTCTTCGGGGTCGATATCTTTTTGATTTAGCCCTTTTTGGACAATCTCGCGCGAAACATTTTTGAGCAAATTTGGCACCAGCCGTTTGTCTTCCATCAGCGGCACGATTTTGTCCGCTGTAAGCTCTTCGTTTTCGAGTGTATTAGCGATAGTTTTTGCCGCGGCAAGAGCCATAGAATCGGTGATTTTTGTCGCCGAAGTTTCGATTACCGCTTTGAGCAAACCGGGGAAAACCAACGAGTTGTTGAGCTGATTTGGGAAGTCGCTTCTGCCCGTGGCAACGATTTCTGCGCCCGCTTTTTTCGCCTCTTCGGGATAAATCTCGGGCACTGGATTTGCGCAGGCGAAAACGATTGCCCGCTGGCTCATTTGGGCGACCATCTTTTGCGTGATTGTGCCTGGGGCAGAGACGCCGATGGCGATGTCTGCGTTTTGAAAAGCTTCGGTCTGCGAGTCGATTTTATCTTTGTTCGTAATTTTGCAAAGCCGCCATTGCTTGAAAAATTGTGGGTCGTCGCGAAAATCTTTCCTGCCTGAATGCAATCCGCCGTCTTGGTCGAAAACGAACAACTTTTCTGGATTTGCGCCTGCTTTGAGTAGGTATTCGGCGATTTGGCTGCCAGCGGCGCCAGCTCCGACCAAAACGATTTTTACCTCGTCTATTTTTTTTTCGACCAGCTTCAGCGAGTTGTAAATTCCCGCCAAAATTGTGCAGGCAGTCCCTTGTGCATCGTCGTGCCACACGGGGATTTTCAGCTGCTCTTGTAAAGTTTTCAGGACGGTGTAGCAGTTCGGCTGGCTGATATCTTCCAGGTTAATCGCGGCAAAACTCGGGCTACACGCCTTGACCGTTTCGACAATTTTTTGCGCACTGTGCTCGCCGTTTTCGTTGTAGGAATCGATGCAGAGAGGCACGGCGTCAACGCCAGCTAAATATTTGAGCAGCAAAGCTTTACCCTCCATAACGCCCATTCCTCCAGATGGTGTGCAGTCGCCGTCGCCCAGCACGCGCGTGGAGTCGGAAACAATCGCCACGGTTTTCCCCTTGCAAGTCAGCCGATTCGCCATTTGGTTGTTTTCTCTGATTTGACACGAAACCTCGGACACGCCCGGCGTGTACCACAGGCTAAAACTCTCGGCACCCCAAATCGGCACTTTAGGCATTATCTCCAATTTTCCCTGAAAATTGCGATGCAGCAAAAACGATAACCGTTTGTAAAACAAAGTTTTAGCCGCATTAAGTGAGCCTTTGTTGAACTCTTGTTTCAATCTTTTTTCGAGTTTAATATTTTCAGACACCGATAGCTCCTATTTGACGAAAAAGTTTTTTCGCCTTGTGATAAAATTAAATGTTTCAACCATTTTTTTTCTTTTGGGAAAGCTCGTAAAGTGCTATTCCGCAACAAATTCCGACATTTAGCGAATTTTTCCACCCTTGCAGCTCGATTTGATAAACCGCATCGCAAAGCCGCAAAGTCTGCTCGTCAATTCCCAAAGCTTCGTTGCCCAGCACCAAAGCCGTCGGGCGGTCGAACTTCGCACAAGACAGCGGCAGCGAGCCAGTTGTCGTCTCCAAAGCGTAAATCGCATAGCCGACTTTTCTGCACGCCAAAATAGCTTCGCTCGTGCTACTAAAGTTCGCTGTATCAAGCCGTTGCCAGCAGCCCATCGAAGTTTTTTGCACCTTGGGATTTTGCAAATCGGGCGTCACTCCGCAAAAGCAAACTTTTTGGATGTTAAAGCATTCCGCAGTTCGCAAAATCGCTCCCACATTGAAAGCGGAACGCAGGTTGTCCAAAATCAAAACGAGCGGCAACTTTTCGCTTTTCCTCGAACTTTTTTCGCCGTCTTTGTTCAAAATTTGGTAATCTCTTTTGTAGATTTGGTGTGAATTTTCTAGTTCGGCAAGGCTATAAAAAAAAGTTCGCTTATTGCAAAAATCCACTTTCGAAAAATCGCTATCAGCTATAAAATTCAGACGGTTATACTCGGCAATTTTTTCTTGTCTTGTAGAAATGTCGTCCCAGCAATTTTCGATTTGTTGGAGTAAATCGAAAAGTTTTTTTTTCTGTTTTTCCGTGCTAAAAGAGCGAAACTTTTTTTGGGAAAAACTCATAAAATTTTACAGCTTAAACATCATCTGCCAATACGATGGCACAGGCCAGATGTCCGCGGGCAAAAGATTTTCCAGACAGTCGATATCGTCTCGCAAATTTTTTAGGTCGTTCAGCAGCTGGCAGGCGCAAATTTCCGCCTTCTCCTTGTCGGTAGTCGCTTTTTCGATTTTGTCCATCGTCGCGCAAAGTTTTTTCAAATTCTCGTCGGCAGCCGAAAAGTGCGAGTTGATCTGAGTGAGTATCTTCGTTTGGACGCTTTGCTCGCTTTGGATTTTGTGCAAATCTTTGATGCTGCGTGCCAGTCTGCCGATGTAGTCGATAATTGCGGGAAAATATTGTGTGTTGATCATTTTTTTCGCCGTGCGAGCCTCGATCAGCGCCTGCTTGTAGTATCTTTGGTAATAAATTTCCACCCTGGATTCCAGCTCTTGCGGGGTCAAAATTCCAGTAGATTCAAAGAGTTTTTTCGCTTTTTCTCTTTGGTAAGCGCCGATGGCTGCTGCGGTGTGCTCCAGCACGGGCAAGCCCAGCTTTTTCGCCCGCTTCAGATATTCTTGGGAGTAGTTGTCGCCGTTGAAAATAATTCGTTTTATCTGTGGAATCGTTTCTTGCAGGTAGTTGCAAATCTCGGAATTTATGTCGTTGCAGTTTTTTAGTCTCTGGTTCAAAGCGCTAAGTTCTTCCGCCATAAGGGCGTTGAGGACGACATTGGGCATCGAGATGGATGTTGACGACGGCACCATTCGGAATTCGAATTTGTTGCCTGTGAAAGCCAGCGGCGAGGTTCTGTTTCTGTCGGTGTTGTCTTTGGGGAGCCTGCTCAGTGTGTCTACGCCGAGTTCCAAAAAAACGCCTTTCTTTTTGTCTGCGCTGCTCACGCCTTTTTCGATATTGTCCAAAACATTGCTCAGTGCGTCGCCCAAAAAAACGGAGATAATCGCTGGGGGAGCTTCGCTGCCGCCGAGTCGATACTCGTTTCCGAGGTTCGACGCTGAGGCTCGCAGGAGGTCGGCGTGTTTGTCAAAACCTTTGAGAGCGGCGACCAAAAAGACCAAAAAAAGCTGATTTTTTTCGGGCGTTGCTCCCGGTTCAAAAAGGTTGATGCCCGTGTCTGTAATCAACGACCAGTTGTTGTGCTTGCCCGAGCCGTTCACGCCTTGATATGGCTTCTCGTGAAGCAAACAGACCAAATCGTGCCGCAGGGCGACCCGCTTCATCGTCTCCATCACCAGCTGATTTTGGTCAGCGGCGAGATTTGTCTGGCAATAAACCGACGCCAGCTCGAACTGGCTGGGCGCGACCTCGTTGTGTTTCGATTTGGCGGTAATGCCCATTTCCCACAGGCGAAAATCCAAATCTTTCATAAAATTCGCCACGCGATCTTTGATTTGTCCGAAATAATGGTCGTCCAGCTCTTGACCTTTGGGAGCGTTTGCGCCAAAAATCGTGCGTCCACAGGTAATCAAATCCAGCCTTTTGGCAAAATATTTTTTATCCACCAAAAAATACTCTTGCTCTGGACCCACGCTGGAAGTGACTTTTTTCACATCATCGTAGCCAAGATTGTGCAGCAATTTTGTCGCTTGCTTGTTCACCGCTTGCATCGAGCGGAGCAGCGGAGTTTTTTTATCCAAAGCCTCGCCGTTATAGGAGCAAAAAGCGGTAGGAATGCACAAAGTGACGCCGGCGGTGTCTTCTTTGAGAAAAGCAGGCGAGGTGTAGTCCCAGCTGGTGTATCCGCGTGCCTCAAATGTGCTGCGCAGACCTCCCGATGGAAAGCTAGAAGCGTCAGGCTCGCCCTGAGTAAGCTCTGCTCCAGAGAGGCTGAGCTCGATGCTGTTGCCTTTGTTGGTCGGATTTATGAACGAGTCGTGCTTTTCGGCAGTAGAGCCTGTCAGCGGCTGAAACCAGTGGGTGTAATGGGTTGCGCCCTTTTCAATCGCCCAATCTTTCATAGCCGCAGCGACTTTGTCCGCCAGTTCCCTTGGCAGTCGTAAATTATTCTCTATGCAGGAGATAAACAGCTTGAAATCTTTTGCGGGCAATCTCTTTTGCACCGAAAATCGGTTAAAAACCTTCTTCCCAAAAATCTTTTTGATATCGCTCATACAATCCTTTTTTTGCAGCAGAAAAATTATTCGTCCAAATATTGCTTAAACTTTTCTTTATTCTTTTTGATAAAATCCAAAGCCAGCACCAAAAAAATCGACAAAAACAAGCAGGCGAAAAATGTGACCAGCACAATCACTTTCTTGCTCTTCCATTTTCCCGAAAGAGCCCCCTTTCTTTTATCTTCCAAAATTTCTTCTTCGCGAATGCTCAGCGTTGGCCTTTTGGCTTTGTCCAAAATCTTCACCTTGGAGTAGTCAAAAACGCTTGTCTTTTCGATGTCAGAGAGCGCTCCGCTGAGAGTTCCCACCAAAGCGACGAGATAGTCCACATCTTCCTGGCTTTTTGCTTTTTCGATTTTGTTTTTCAAAAATCGCAAGTTCTCTTGATACGCAGCAACGCTTTGTGCTTTCAGTCGTTTTTTTTCTTGCGTTTGGTCGATGATGTCGGCATAATCTTCCCGCATCACTTTTTCGATAACTACGGGCGCAAGATTGGCAACCGGCGCAACAATCTCTTGGTCTGCCGACACAACCGAAATTTCGATGCAGTTTGGCTTGGCATCGCTATTTTTTTTTGCTTCATCAAAGCTAAACTGAAAATTTTCGATAGTTATTTGCGGAAATTTTGCATTTATTGTTTGAATAAATTTATTTCCCGAAACCACAGATTTCACCAAATTGAGATAGTAGTTTTCGCTGGAATTTTGCGATTGATAGGCGTTAATAGTTGTGGTCGCTTTGTAAAGGCTGACTCGCTCCATTTTGAAAAGCGCAAAAGCCACTACCAACAAAGTCGGCAGGACCGTCAGCAAAATAATTGTCCACTTTTTCTTCCACAGCTTGGCGACGATTTCCAAAAGGTCTATCTCGTCGTCAGCTTGATAATTTGTTTGATTTTCACGCATCTAAATCTCTCCTATTTTCTTTTAGCTCATAAAATTTCACACTCTCACTTTTCGAAACATTACCCTTTGGTATCTGCAAAATGTCAACGATTTTCGTGTATCCAGCCAGGCAAAATTCGATTTTATCGCCAACAAAAACTTTTTCCGACGGCTTGGCGATTTTGTCGTTCAGTTTCACCAAAGATTTTTGGCAAGCTTTTTGGGCGATGCTCCTGGTTTTGGTCAGACAAAGTTTGTTCAGCAGGGCGTCGATCCGCATCCAATTTTTGTCATTTCCCATTCAATCCTCGCTTGATAAACCAGTAGTAGTTGCGGGTTTTGATGCCGTAATAGCTAAAAAACGCGATGCCACCAAAATTTTTGTCCAGAGCAAGACGAATTTTCGCCAAAATCTCTCCGCCTGTGTAGCTGTTTTTTTCGTCCCAAGTTCTGAGTCCGACTACAATTTTTTCGTTTTGCCCGAGCGATGCGGCGAAATCCAGCTGCTTTTCGATAATTTCGTGCTCTTTGGCGTAAGCCATCAAATAAACTTTGTCCACGATTCCCTCGTCTAGCCACGCCTTCCAGTCTTGGCTGCGGGTGTAATATGCGTCGTCATAGTTTGCAAAAACGGCGGTCGAGACCTCGATTTGCGGGTTGATGTTTTTTGCGCCGTGGTAAATCTTTTCCACAAAATTGGTGATGTTGTCCCGTTTGAACTCCTGAAAATCGGTGTAGTCGCTCTGTTCAAAAATCGCTTTCGCCTGCGGATTGTAGCCGTATTCTTTGCTCGGATAGCGGATATAGTCCATCTGAATGCCGTCGATTTTGTAGTTGCTGACAACATCCATATAGATGTTGTAAAGATACTCCTGCACCTCGGGAATTGCGGGGTCAAAAAAAGCGCCCTCTTGGCTCGTGTGTGGCATTCGCTTGCCGTATTTGTCGTATGTAATCCAATAGTTGTGCCGCAGATACGGATGCTCAAGCCCGATATTTTCGACATTGCTGCTGGTGATAACGAAAGTCGTTAGCCAAGCAATCAGCTTCAGATTTTTCTCTTTGCAAGCAATCGACAAATATTCCAGCGGGTCGAAATCGTCGTCCGCAAGGTTGTAATGACGCGGCTCGTCGTTGGCATAGGCGCTGCTGTATTTGTTGGGAAAATAAAGAGCGTCTCCACGATAGCGAGCCTCGGCGATAATCGTGTTGATCCCGCAATCTGCCGCTTTTTGCAGCATCTGGTCGATGCTTTGCTTGTCCTGAATATCCCACGGCGTAGCCCAAACAGCCTTTTCTGTGCCGCACAAACAGGAGAAAGCAAACAGAAAAAAAAGGAGAAAAAATTCTCCTTTCTTCAAAAAAAACTTTGAAACCATCAAAAACGGTTTTAGCCTCTAACTCGCAGCGGCATCAAAAGAAAACGAGAGCTGAAATTCGCGTCAACCTCTTCTTGATTGTAAATCAGAATCGCCTCGGTCGAACTCTTCAGACAAATCTTCACATTTTCGCTGGTGATAACATTGAGAATCGAGAGCAAAAACTTGTAGTTGAGTGTAACTTCCATCGGCTCAGAATTGACCTCCACGGCTTGCAAATCCTCGCTACCAAAACCTTTTTCGTCGTTGGACGAACTGAGCGTGATTCCATCGTCTTTAATCGAAAGCAGCACCCGGAAATCGATATCAGACGACGCCAAAGACACGCGCTTGATAGCGTCGCTAATTTCGCCGCGGTTCAGCACCAAAATATTGTTGTTCTCGACCTTGAAAGCCCTTTTGTAATCGGGAAATTCGCCCTCGATAACATGAGAGAAAATCGTAAAATTCTCGTAGTTAAAAACGATTCTGTTCTCCTCAAAAAGCACGCGAATGTTGTTGCTTTGCTCATCCAAAATTTTGCTGATAAACAAAGTCGTTTTGACCGGCATAATCTTGCTCAGCTCCTGGCTAACATTCAAATTTTCCTTAATCGTCACCTCGGCAATTTTGCTGGCGTCCGTGGCAACCATCACTTGCCCTTGCGGACTCAGCTGCCAAAAAATCCCGTTGAGCACCGGCGAATTGATCCTGTTGGAAACAGCGAAAGAGGTATTGGAAATCATCCTCGTGAACATATCCATCTCAAACTCGATAGCTTTGTCGAAGTCGATTTTGGGAATAATCGGAAAAACCGAAAAATCTTCGATAATCGGCGTAGAAAATTTGGAGTTCCCGCAATTGATCTTCAGCTTGCTCTCGTTCTGCTGAATGTAGATGGTGTTGTTGGGTAGAGCGGCGATAATATCGCTAAAATATTTGGCAGGAATTGCCGTTTTGCCAGACTCCAGCACATTCGCCTTGATTTTCGCCGTAACCGTAATCTCCATATCAGAAGCGCTTATCGTCACCGTCTCGGAATCTTGATCGGCTTCCAAAAGAAAAGTTGTTAAAATAGCCATCGCGTTTTTGCTCGGCACAACGGTCACCAAATGGGCGATTTTGCTGGCAATATCTTTTTTTTCAATCGAGAATTTCATTGTCGTCTCCTTAAAAAGCGGTAAACTTTTTTTAAAAAAAGCGTTCCTAAAATAAAAACCTTAATGGTTTCTTTATGCAAAATATTTGCCAAAAACGATTAAGGCTCTCAAAAATAAAGCGGGATTAAAATAATAGGCAAGGATTTAAGAACTAAGTTCAAAGCCCTTGCCTAAATATTTTTGAATTTTGCAGTAAACTATTTTACAGCGTCTTTCAAGCTTTTGCCAGCTTTGAAAGATGGAACATCCCTTGCTGGAATAGTGATGCTAGCTCCAGATTGTGGGTTTCTTCCTGCTCTCTCAGCTCTGTGTTTTACAGAAAAAGTCCCGAAACCAACCAAAGCAACCTTATCTTTTTTAGCCAAAGCGTTAGTTACGCTCTCTAAAAAAGAAGAAAGGGCGCTAGCGGCTTGCTTTTTGTTGATGTCAGCGTCTTTTGCTATTTTGCTTACAATTTCTTCTCTTGTCATAATTTCTCCTTATTTGTACCTTAAGTATTTTTCACCCACTACCGTGGCTCTTTATTCTGTCAATAAAAAAAAATAATAAAAATGTTGAATCTACGGTGTTTCCCTTTTTATGCTTCTTCTCTATAAGGCTTTATCTTGCAGTTTTTCAACGAGTTAGATATAGGTAACTGGATTTTTGCTTTCAGCCCTTTTTCCTTACAAGTTGCCAAAACTTTTTGCAGCTCTTTGCTTTCCAAAGCCGCTGGATTTACCACAACAACGCCGTTTTGAGCCTCCGCTTTTTGCAAAATTTCGTCGATATTCTCAAAGCAAGCGATTGCGTTTTTCTCCAAGAAAGTCGGCTGGTTGTGATACAAAAAGTAGCTTCCTTGATACAGAACCCGTTGGCTGACGGAGTTGTAGTCTTCGACCGTTGAGCCAAGGTAAAAAACGGTCTGGCTTTTTAGCTCGTCGCTTTTTACGACATCCAAATCTTTGCAAAGCTCAATTTTTTCTTGTAATCCTGCTTCAACGCTTGTCTGGTCGGCGTCTTCGGTGAAAGCAAATTTGCCTTTTTTACAGATTAAACCAAGCCCTTTGTCTTTGTCGGCAGTCACCTTGATGATGGTGTCGTCGATTTTTTCGAGGTTGATTGCGCACTCGTCGCCGCAAGCAAGGCAGGTTGCGCTCACGATTTTGCCTTTGAGCGGTCCTTGGTGTCCGCTGGTCACCTTTTCGGTTAGCGCGCCCACTGGGCAAGATTCGATACAAGCCCCGCAGCTGATGCATCTGGAGAGTTTGAAGCCGTCGTTGAAGTCGGTTTGCACGATTGAGGCAAAACCACGATTTGTGTAGCCAAGAGCGCTCACGCCTTCCAAATCTTGACAAATTCTCACGCAGCTTCCGCACAAAATACATTTCGCTGGGTCGTGCGCAAGATATGGATGCGATTGGTCGGTCGGGCTGATTTCCACTTCGCCTTTGAACTTCGTGCATTCGGCAGAATACATCTCGGCATATTTTTTGAGTTTGCACTCGCTAACATCTTGACATCCGCATTCTAAGCACCGTTCAGCCTCTTTTAGGGCGGTCTCCAAATCCAAGCCTTTTTCCACTTCGTCCCAAGATTTTACTCGTTCTTTGGGGTCGATCATCGGCATATCGCATTTCGGCAAAGACTCTCTGTCGGACAGGTAATTTTTCAGCTCTTTTTTGGAAAGGAGGTCGGTTCTTTTGATGTAGAAGCCGAAATCGTCGTAAGCGTCTTTGTCGGTAACCTCTTCGCCTTTGAGATATTGGTCGATCGAGCCAGCTGCCAATTTTCCGTCGGCAATCGCTTGGATGGCTATGCCAGGACCTCTGGCGGCGTCTCCACCAGTGAAGATTCCCTCGATATTCGTCGCGAAACTTTTTTCGTATTTAATCGTTCCCCAGCTCTCAAGGTCAACGCCCTCCAAACCGACTGGATCAACTTTTTGACCGATAGCGGCGATGGCAATATCGCAAACCAAATCTTCTTGTTCGCCAGTTTTTACAGGTCTTCTTCTGCCAGAATCGTCAGGCTCGCCGAGTTTCATCAAATCCAAAGTAATCGACTGCAAATCGCCAGAACCGTTGAACTTTTGCGGCGCGCAAAGCTCTTTGATTTCGATGCCTTCTTCTTTTGCGTCAACAATTTCGTTGTCGGCAGCGGGCATCTCCTTTTCTGTGCGTCGATAGGCGATGATCACTTTTTCTGCGCCCAAACGGACAGATGAGCGCGCGCAGTCGATAGCGGTGTTTCCGCCGCCAAGCACAACCACCGTTTTTCCGCTGAAATCGTATTTTTCGCCGAGGTTGAGTTTACGCAAAAAATCGACACCTTGCAAAGCCAGCTCTTCGTTTTCTGCTCTTGCAGACGAGCCGTTTTGCGCACCAGTGCCCAAGAAAATTGCGTCGTAATCTTTTTGCAGTTCTGCGATGGTGAAATCTTTGCCTAGCGCTTGATTGCAACGAAGTTCCGAGCCGTAGCTCAGCAAATAGTCGATCTCTTGGCGCAGAAGGTCGCGAGGCATCCGATAAGCTGGGATTCCGTAGCGAAGCATTCCGCCTGGCTCAGGCAATTTTTCGAAAATCACAGGAGAGTGACCTTGCAGCGAGAGGTAGTAGGCGCAAGAAAGTCCGCCAGGTCCAGAGCCGATCACGGCAACTTTTTTGCCCGTAGATTTTGCTTTGTTTACTCGCAAAGCGCCGCCGTTTTTGCGTTCGTAGTCTGTGGCAAATCTTTTTAGCCAGTCGATAGCTACCTCAGAGTCGATATTGTGCCTGCGACAAACATCCTCGCACGGCCTTGCGCAAACTCGTCCGCACACCAGCGGCAATGGATTTTGCTCTCGTATCAGGCGAACTGCTTCTTTATACATCCCGCGTGAAATCATCGAGATGTAGCCGGGAATATCTACTGTGCTGGGACATTCCATCGTGCATGGGGCGTAGCAATCGCCAAGGTGGTTGGACAAAAGAAGCTCCAAGTTCATTTTGCGAGTGGCGCGAATGTCGTCCGAATCGGTGACAACTTCCATTCCTTCTTGAATTTCCGTTGAGCAAGACGGCGAAAATTTTCCGCGTCCGCCTTTGACCTCCACAATGCAGATGAAGCACGAGGTGTATGGCTTCAGCCTTTGGTCGTGGCAAAAAGTCGGCACGAAAATATTGTTCTGCTTGCAAACTTCCAAAACCGTTTGCCCCTGCTGCCCGACATAGCTTTTCCCGTCGATAGTCAAATTGATTTTCATAATAGATATTCTCCCTAAAAATTATTAAAATGGTGGAGGTGGCGAGAGTCGAACTCGCGTCCAAAAGTCAACCGCTGCCGGCTCTACATACTTAGTTGTTTTCGTTTAACCAAAAGCAAGGAAACAATCAACCTAAACTTTCGGCGAGTTTTCTAAAAAATTTCGCAAAAAGAGCAAAAACAGACCCTTTATTGCTATTTGACCAAAAATGATGCCTCGTTTTCAGGAAGAGATCAAAGCCTTCGCTGAAGAGACAGGCGCCTTAATTAGGCAGCCATTGCGTAGTTATCGTTTCCGTCTACTTAATTTTGTCTGGAACAGTTTTGCGGGATGACCAAACATCGCCCGATATGCACCGATAGTCGATTAAAACCTCTGTCTAAACCAGTTTCACCCCCGTGGTTTAATATAAGTTCATTTTCGACAAGTAAAAAAGGTTTTCTTGCGCGGTAGCTTGTCAATATATTTTTCCGAATTTAGCAATTTGCGGGGGCTGCTCTTTTTTTTGCTGCTTTTCTCTTCAGCACTTTTTTCGCTTTTTCGCCAGTAGAAAGCGAACTAGGAATGGGGCGGCATCCCGCTTTATCGGGTCAGACAGCGAGAAAAACTCCTAAAATTCCCGCAAAGAGCTTGACAGAAAAAGTGAGAATTGGCGCTAATTTTGACCTTGAGAAGATTTTGATTAGGGAGAGATTATGTTGAAGATAGAAAGGTTTGTGCTGCTGCCGGGATACGAGACCAACACTTACTTGATTTTTGATGAAGGCTCTGGCAAAGCGGCGCTTATCGATCCAGCGGCAACGGGGCAGCAGGTGAGCGATTTTATCGCCCAAAACGAGCTGGATTTGGCTTACATTCTGAACACGCACGGGCATTCCGACCATATCGGCGGCAACCGTTTTTTCAAAAAACTTTATCCGACGGCGAAGCTGCTTATTCACGAGAATGATCGGCAGATGCTCACCGACGCTAAAGCCAATTTTAGTGCGTTTTTTATTCAGGAGATTACCTCGCCAGAAGCGGACGGATTTTTGCAAGATGGGCAGAAAATTGCGCTGGGCGACGAAGTTTTAACGGTGCTGCACACGCCGGGACACACGCAAGGCGGTGTTTGTTTTTTGGCAAAAGATGCCCTTTTTGCTGGCGACACGCTTTTTGATATGAGCGTCGGCAGAACAGATTTGCCGGGCGGAAATTCCGAGCAGTTGCTTGCCTCGATTAAGGCGAAGATTATGGGACTGCCCGACGATTTGCGGGTCTATTCTGGTCACGGACGCGACTCAGTTTTGGGTCAGCAAAAAAAGAGCAATCCGTATTTAAAGGAGCTGTGATTTTATGATAATTGCCATAGACGGACCTGCGGCTTCGGGCAAAAGCACGACAGCCAAGCGGGTGGCGAAGATTTTGGGCGTCAACTATATCGACACGGGCGCGATGTATCGGGCGTGCGCGCTGAAGCTAATAAAAATGGGGATTGAGCTGAAAGACTCTTTTTTGTTGCAAGAGGTGGTCGGAGCGCTGGAGATTCGGTTTGCGGACAACGGGCAAAAAGTTTTGCTGGACGGAGCGGATGTGAGCTCGGCTATTCGGGAAGATAGCGTTTCGCAAGGGGCGTCGAAGGTCGCCGCGCTGGCTTTTGTTCGCCAGAGGATGACAGATTTGCAGCGAAAAATGGGGGAGAAGGAGTCGGTGGTGATGGACGGCAGAGACATCGGCAGCTTTGTTTTTCCCGATGCGGATTTCAAATTTTATCTGGTGGCATCGGTGCAGACCAGAGCCGAAAGGAGATTTTTGGAAGCGCAAGAAAAGGGCGAGAATTTGACGCTGCAGGAGATAGAGACGAGCATCGCCGCAAGAGACAAAGCCGATATGCAACGGGAAATTTCGCCACTTGTGAAAGCGGCGGACGCCATCGAAATCGATACATCGGGACTGACGATTGAACAGCAGGTGGAAAAGGTTTTGCAGGTCATAAAATCGTGAGTTGTCAGATAAAAATCGCCGAGCATTCCGGATTCTGCTATGGCGTCAAACGAGCTATCGATATGGCACTGGAAACCGCAGCCAGCAAGAATCGAAGAGTGGTGACGGTCGGCCCGATAATCCACAATCCGCAGATGGTGCAAAAGCTCAAAGAGTCGGGAGTCGGTTGCCTGCAGTCGCTGCAAGAGGTGCAAGCTGGCGATTGTGTGGTGGTGCGCTCGCACGGGATGAAAAAGCAGGATTTGGAGTTTTTGCAGACAAAAAATGTGGAAATCGTGGATGCGACTTGCCCGAATGTTGCCAAAATTCACCAGCTGGTGCAAAAGGGAATTTCGCAGGGTCAAGCGGTGGTGATTTTTGGAGACAGGCAGCATCCAGAGGTTGTTGCCATCAAATCTTACGCCGTCGGAAACTCCGCAGTAGCAAAAGATATTGGCGAAGTTCCGCAAAAAGTTTTGCAGGCGCAGAGCGTGCTTTTGGTTTCGCAAACCACGCAAAATGAGAAAAAGTTCGCCGAGTTCCAAAACGAGCTCGAAAAAAAATGCAAAAATTTGCAGATGGTTTACACGATTTGCAACGCGACGCAAGTGCGGCAAAAAGCGACCAAAGAGCTGTCGCAAGAGGTGGATGTGATGATTGTGGTTGGTGGCAGAAACTCTGCCAACACGCGGACTCTGGCTAAAATCGCCTCCGCTCATAGCAAAACGCACCATCTGGAGACGCCAAAAGAGCTGCAACCTGCGATGGTTTGTGGTTTTAGAAAAATCGGCTTGACAGCGGGAGCTTCGACACCAGATTGGATTATAAAAAGTACATTTGCTAAAATTCAAAGTTTGTGCAATCAAACAAATAATTAAAGATTTTTAGCATAAAACAGGGGATGAAATGTCAAATAAAGAAGAAATGCTAGCAATGATGGAAGAGTCGTTCGGTAAGATTAAAAAAGGAGAAATTGTTGACGGAACGGTTGTTAGCATTGACGAGAGCAATGTAGTCGTTGATATCGGATACAAGTCCGAGGGTGTGATTTCTCTGAGCGAATTTGGGGATAATGCGCCCGAGATTGGCGATCAAATCAATGTCTATATCGTCTATATGGAAGACGCTTCTGGCAGGGTCAAACTTTCCAAAAAAGTGGCAGAAAAGGAAGAGGTTTTTCAAACTTTGATACAAGCGCACGAGGACGGCAAACTGGTCGAGTTTCAGGTCAAAAAGCTGGTTAAGGGCGGTTTTTTTGTAACCATAGAGGGCTGTAACGCCTTTTTGCCGGGATCGTTGGTGGACGCAAAACCGGTAAAAAATTTCAAGCAATATTTGGATCAAACGCTGGAAGGCAAAATCATCAGCATCGATAAGGGGAAAAAGAGCATCGTCGTTTCGCGCAAAGATCATTTGATGGAGAAAATCAACAAAGAGAAAATGGAGGTTTTCGAAAATCTGGGCGAAGGCGCAGAGGTTGACGGCATCGTCAAGGGGATTACCGACTACGGCGCGTTTGTTGATATTGGCGGCTTCGACGGGCTTTTGCACATTTCTGATATGAGCTGGTCGAACATTTCGCATCCTTCCGCACTTTTTAAAATCGGCGACAAAATCAGGGTAAAAATTCTGAAAATCGCCTCTGAAACAGGCAGAATTTCGCTGGGAGTTAAGCAACTTTTGCCGCATCCTTGGGAAAATATCGACCAAAAAATCTCGCAAGGCGATACTGTCAAAGGTGTTGTGGCAAAGCTCACCTCCTATGGTGCTTTTATCGATTTGGAGGTCGGGCTGAAAGGGTTTATTCACAAATCGGAGATGTCGTGGACTCGCTCGATTAACCATCCTGGGCAAATTTTGAGCGAGGGCGAAACGATCGAAGCTGTGGTGCTCAATATTGATAGAGAGGAGAAAAAAATCTCGTTGGGTCTGCGCCAGATGGAGGTCAATCCTTGGCTGACAATCGGGATGAAATACGAGGTCGGTCAGGTAATCAAGCGCCCGATCAAGTCGATTACCAGTTTCGGAATGTTTTTGGAGTTGGACGACGATATTGACGGTTTGGTGCATATCGCCGATGTGGCTTGGAGCAAAAGAATTGAAGATTTGAAAGACGAATACGAAGTGGGACAAGAGATTGAGGTGAAGATTTTGGATATCGACAGTTCTGCGTTCAAAATTTCGTTTGGCATCAAGCAGTTGGAGGAAAATCCTTGGGAGAAGGCGGATTTGCTCAAGGGCGGTGAAAAAGTTAACTGCACAATTCAAAAAGTTATTGACAACAAAGGAGTTGTAGCGAATATCGAAAGTGGAGGCTTTCAGTTCGAGGGGTTTGTGCCTTTCTCGTTTATTTCGCTCGATCACGGACAGTCGCTCGACGAAAAGTATCCAGAGGGATCAAAGCAAGAGTTCTTCATCTCGAAAGTGGACAGAAAAGGTTGTCGTGTCGTCCTAAAGCCGACAGACCAATCTTTCCGAATGCACGAGAGCGAGGACGAAATGCCAAAAGAGTCGTTTCATGATCAATTGGACAACTTAGATTTGGACTAAAAAATTTATTTCACGATAAAGTGAAGGGAATTATGCGAAAGAAAACTTTCAAACATGGTGTTCATCCGCCAGATTTCAAGAGCCTTAGTAGCGAGTTTGCTATCGAGGCTCTCGGTTTGCCCAAGCAGGCGGTTTTGTTTTTAAATCAGCATATCGGCAAGCCAGCCGTGCCAGTGGTTGCAGTGGGCGACAGTGTAAAAACTGGGCAGCTGATCGCCAGGCAAGACGGCTTCATCTCGGCGAATGTGCACTCTTCTGTAACGGGCAAAGTGGAGGCTATCGGCGAGTTTATGGATTCGTGCGGAAAGCTGAGCCAAGCCATTTGCATCAAAGCTGACCCCGAAGAGCAGTGGGTCGATTTGGTCGATGATGAGGACTATTTGCAGTTGCCAAATCAAGAGATTATCGATCGTGTGAAAGATGCGGGTGTCGTCGGAATGGGCGGCGCTGGTTTTCCGTGCTATGTAAAGCTGATGAGCAAAAACATCGACACTGTCATCCTCAACGGAGTGGAGTGCGAGCCGTATATCACTTCTGATTATCGTCTGATGCTGGAAAAAGGCGAAGAGATTATCGCTGGACTGAAGATTTTTATGAAAGTGCTGGGTGCGAAAAAAGGCATCATCGGCGTCGAAGATAATAAACCAAAAGCGATTAAAGCGTTGTATTCTCTAGTGGTTGGCAGCGAAGATATCAGCGTGCAACCGCTGGAACTGAAGTATCCGCAAGGCGCGGAGAAGCAGCTCATCAAGGCGTGCGTCTATCGCGAAGTTCCCAATAAGGGCGGTTTGCCATCCGATGTGGGTGTCGTTGTGCAAAATGTGGGAACGGCGGTCGCTGCGTATCAGGCTGTGAGATATCGTAAGCCCTTGATAGAACGGGTAGTTACCGTGACAGGCTCGGCAGTGCGAAGTCCGAAAAATTTTTATGCTCGTCTGGGTGTGAGTTTCGACTATCTTTTGGAAAGCGCCAAAGGGCTCATCGCGCCAGTTACCAAAGTCCTTTCGGGAGGACCGATGATGGGTTTTGCCGTGGCGAGCACAGAAGCTTGCACCAGCAAAGCGACTTCGGCGATAGTTTTTTTGCGAAAAACAGAAACTTGTAGCGACGAAGAGAGCGTTTGCATCGGTTGCGCCAGATGCGTAGATGTCTGCCCGCTTTCTCTATTGCCAGGCAGGATTGCCGACGCTGCCAAAAACGGAGCGTGGGACAAAGCCGCACAGAGCGGAGCGCTAGACTGTTTGCGCTGCGGGAGTTGCGCCTATGTTTGCCCTGCGCACAAAAAAATGGTGCAATGGATAGATTTGGCGAAAAGCAAACTTGCCGAAAAAGCAGCCAAGGAGAGTGAAAAATGAAGCTTGTAGTTAGTGCCGCACCTCATATTCACGATAATTTATCGACCAAAAAAATAATGTGGAATGTCGCCTTGGCGCTGCTTCCAGCGTGGGGATTTTCGATTTATTATTTTGGAATTCAGGCGTTATTGCTGACGATTTACGGGATGATTTCGGCGGTTGTCAGCGAATATTTAATTCAGAAATTTCGCAAAGTGCCCGTCACTGTTGACGACGGAAGCGCTTTTGTGACTGGAATGTTGGTCGCTTTTAACATCCCCGTGAGTTCTCCGTGGTGGATTCCCGTCGTGGGAAGCGTCTTTGCGATGGTTGTCGGCAAGCATGTTTTCGGCGGTTTGGGACACAATATCGTCAACCCAGCGTTGCTGGCTCGTGCATTTTTGATGGCTTCTTGGCCGACGACGATGACCAATTGGACAAAAACGACTTTGGGTTCAATCAGCGGAATGGCAAGTGTTAGCGGCGATTTGACATCGGCAAAAGCGAAACTGCTGATTAGTAGCGCCACGCCTTTGGGAGTGGTTAAATATTTGCGCAACAAAACTTTTGTTGATGGTCTTGGCGTGACAGCCCAGCAGGGCAAAGAGGTCGCGGAAATGATGATTAGCAAAATCTCCAGCTTTGAGGTTATCGAAAATCTTTTTTGGGGCAACACTGGTGGCGTAATCGGCGAAACTTCGATAATCGCCCTTTTGTTTGGCGCTGGCTGGCTAGCCTACAAACACATCATCGAATGGAGAATCCCAACTTTTTACATCTTGACCGTTTTCGTTCTCACCTATATTTTTGGCGGAATAGACGGAATTTTTTCGGTCTCGATTTTGTTCCCCGTTTTCCAAATTTTTGCTGGCGGACTGATTTTGGGCGCTTTTTTTATGGCAACGGATATGGTCACCTCGCCTTGCACAAAAACTGGACGAGTCATTTTTGGCATCGGCTGTGGTGTCATCACGGCTCTCATACGCATAAAAGGCGGTTACCCAGAAGGAGTTTGCTACTCAATTTTGTTGATGAACCTGACTGTTCCGCTGCTGGATAGATGGACAATTCCTAAATTTTTTGGCGAAAGCAAAAAACGGAGAGCGAAATGAAATATTACCTAAAACTTTCGGGGATACTTCTGCTGATTTGCGTTGTGGCGAGCGGAACTTTGGCGTTTGTGAATAAAAAGACCGCTCCGAAAATCGAAAAAATTGCCGTTGAAGAAAAAGAGGCGGCGATGCTTTTTGTGTTGCCCGAGACCAAAAAATTTAGCAAGCAATCTTTTGGCGATTTCACCTACTTTTTGGCGGAAGACGCAAGCGGCGCTGTAATCGGCTATGTGTTTGTTGCTTCGGGCTTTGGATATTCCAGCTATATTAAAACGGTCGTCGGCTTGAAAAAAGATTTTACGGTGAACTGCATCAAGGTCATTCATCAGGCGGAAACGCCAGGACTTGGCGCAAGATGCGTAGAAAGAAAGTGGCAAGACCAGTTTGACGGCAAAAAACTCTCGCAAATCGCAGTCAAAAAAGATGGCGGCGATATCGTGAGCATCACGGGCTCGACCATCACTAGCCGAGCTGTGGCAAACTCCATCAGCGCTGGCATCAGACAGCTGGAGAGTGCGGTGGTGCAAAAAGGGGGCAAAAAATGACTTTTAAAGAAAATTTTTTGAAAGGCTTTGTCAAGGAGAACCCCGTTTTCATAATGGCTTTGGGGCTCTGTCCGACTCTTGCGGTCAGCTCCTCTCTCGAAAATTCTTTGGGAATGGGAATCGCCACGGCAACCGTGCTTTTGGGCTCGAACCCAATCATCTCGCTTATCAAAAATTGGATACCAGCCAAAATTCGCATCCCGTGCTACATCGTGGTTATCGCTTCCTTTGTGTCGGTGATTGATATGCTGATGCACGCTTATCTGCCCGCTCTGAGCAAAAGCTTGGGGCTTTTTATCCCGCTGATTGTGGTTAACTGTCTGATTTTGGGACGCGCGGAAGCTTTCGCCTCCAAAAACGGCATCTTGGATAGTTTCGTCGATGCAATCTCGATGGGACTCGGCTTCACTTTTGCTTTGTCGGTATTGGGCTCTATCCGTGAAATTTTGGGCGCTGGCAAAATTTTGGGTTACCAAATTATGCCTGATTTTTATCAGCCGATGCTGGTTGCGATTTTGGCTCCGGGAGCGTTCATCACGCTTGGCTTCATTATGGGCTTCATCAAATTTGTGCAAAAAAAGGAGCAGTAGATTATGGATATAATGTATAAATTCATTTTTATCGCGATTTCCGCAGTTTTCCTCAACAACTTCGTTTTAATGCGATTTTTGGGGCTTTGCCCGTATGTCGGCGTTTCGCGCAAGCTCGATTCTGCTCTAGGAATGGGCATGGCAGTAATTTTTGTGATGAGTATGTCCTCGTGCATCACCTACCTTATTTTGCACTATCTGCTTATGCCGTTGAATTTGCAATATTTGCAAACGATAGCCTTCATTTTGACTATCGCCTCGCTCGTGCAATTTTTGGAGATGGGCATTGCTAAATTTGCGCCCGCTCTCTACAAAGCTTTGGGCGTTTATTTACCGCTGATTACCACCAACTGCGCTGTGCTTGGCGTGGCGATTTTGAATGTGCAATCTAAATGGCAAGACGGAGTTTCGTATAATTTCATCGAAGTGGTTTTGCAGGGATTTTTCTCGGGAGTCGGATTTACGCTGGTGCTGGTTTTGATGGCTGGTATTCGCGAGAAACTCGAGACGGCGCCAGTGCCAGAGTCGCTCAAGGGAATGCCGATGGCGTTTATCATTGCGGGCTGTATGGCGCTAGCTTTTTTAGGTTTTTCTGGATTTAAAATCTAGCATTTGTAGGGGAACGATTATGGATTTTATTTTATACCCAATGGCTGTAGTTGGCGGATTGGGCGCTATTTATGGAATTATTTTGGCGTTTGCCTCGATAAAATTTAAGGTCGAAGTTGACCCGAAAATCGAGCAGGTGATGGCTGTAACCCCGAAAGTGAATTGCGGCGCATGCGGCTATCCTGGTTGTGCTGGCTACGCCGAGGCGATTGTGAAAAATGGCGAAGACATAACCAAATGCGCGCCAGGCGGAGCGGAAATGGTTCGACAGGTGTCGGAAATTATGGGCGTGAGCGTCGAAGCCAAAGAAAAAGAGGTCGCCGTTATTTTATGTGGCTCTGGCGGAACAGACCGCACCAATGCCTCTTTCGACTATCAGGGTGTTAACCATTGCAAAATAATGGACTCCGTTGGAATGGGCGTAAATAGTTGCGTTTACGGATGTTTAGGCGGAAACAGTTGCGTGGATGTTTGCGTTTTTGGAGCGATAGATTTGGACGAATTTGGCAACAAAACGGTAAACGCCGAAAAGTGCACAGGTTGTGGTGCTTGCGTGCGAGAATGTCCGCGCGATTTGATAATCTTGGCGCCGATCAGCAAACAAGTGCATATCCGCTGCAGCAACAAAGAAAAGGGTGCGGCAGCAAAAGCAAATTGTGGCGCTGCGGCGTGTATCGGTTGCAAACTTTGCGAAAAAAAATGTCCTGTCGGCGCGATTTCGGTTGTCGATAATTTGGCGAGAATCGATTACGAAAAGTGCGTTTCGTGCGGATTGTGTGCTGGCGTTTGCCCAACGGGCGTTATTTTAGACCAAAAAGGTAGCCGCGGAAAAGCAAAAATCGGCGACGGTTGCATCGGTTGCACAAAGTGCGTCAAAATTTGTCCGACGGGCGCTATCTCTGGCAAATTAAAAGAAAAACACAAAGTCGATGTCGAGAAATGCATCGGTTGCGAGGCTTGTGTCGGCGAGTGTGTCAAAAATGCGATCGAGATTTTCGGCTAGCGATTGCGAAACGAAAAATTTGACCTTGAGGATGAGAGCAAAAATTCTTTGAGGTCTTTTTTTTTGAGAATGTGAGGTTTGAGGAAGTTATGAGTTTGAAAAAAGAGCTGGGTTTTTGGGATATTTTTTGCATTTCGTCGGGAGCGATGATTAGTTCTGGGTTGTTCATTTTGCCCGCCATAGCCTACTCTTTGTGCGGCAGGAGCGTCTTTGTCGCCTATTTTTTGGCTGGCGTTTTGGTGCTTCCGTCTTTGTTTTCAAAAGCCGAACTAGCTACAGCGATGCCCAAATCTGGCGGCGACTATTTCCACATAGACAGGAGCCTGGGACCGATTGCGGGCACACTCTCGGGGATGGCTGCGTGGTTTTCGCTCAGCTTCAAAAGCGCCTTCGCCCTCTTGGGAATCGGGGCGTTCGTAAGGATTCTTATGCCCGATTTTCCGATGTGGCAGATCAAGCTGGTGGCGAGCATTTTTTGCGTAATTTTTATGCTCCTCAATATCTACGGGACGAAGCACGCAGGCAATTTGCAGATTTTTTTGGTTCTTTTTTTGCTGGCGATTTTGTTCTATTTTGTGGCGGTCGGCTTGCCCCAAGTTGATTTCTCTTTTTATCTGAACGACAAAAATTTTTTGCCCGCTCACCGAGTTCTTTTGGGAACAGTCGGCACGATTTTCGTCTCTTATGGCGGTCTGACCAAAGTGGTGAGCGTCGCCGAAGAGACGAAAAATGTCTCTCGAAATTTGCCGCTGGGGATGATTTCCGCCTTTGTGGTGGTCACTCTGCTCTATGTTTTGGTCGTTTTTACGACAGTGGGAATTTTGCAAAACGGTATAATCCAAAACGGACAGCCGACTTTGACGCCGATTTCCGACGCCGCTTCCGTTTTTATGGGACCAATCGGGGGCGTGCTTTTGGCGATTGCTGCGCTGCTTGCTTTCGTTTCCACAGGAAATGCTGGGATTATGGCAGCCTCCAGAACGCCGATGGCAATGGCGAAAGACAAGCTCCTGCCAGCGACTTTCGGCAAGCTATTTGGCAAAGGGCAAACGCCGCTAGTCTCCATCGTCTTCACCTCGCTGTTTATGATAGCGGTCATTTTGTTCCTCGACCTCAAAATGCTTATCAAAACCGCATCCACTCTCAAAATTTTGCTTTTTGCCACCTCCAATTTGGTGCTGATCGTGATGCGAGAGAGCAAAATGAGCAACTACCGCCCGCAGTTTCGCTCGCCCTTGTATCCGTGGCTACAGGTTTTCGGACTCATCGCCTACGCGCTGTTGCTTTTTGAAATGGGCACAGCTCCGCTACTCATTTCGGCAGGATTTATCGTCGTAAGTTTCTTGTGGTATTGGTTTTATGGCAGACGACATACCGACCGCGCCTATGTTTTGCAAAATATTATCGAGCGAATAATCGGGAAAAAACTTTGCCACAAAAGTTTTTCGGAAGAGTTGCGGGAGATACTTCTGCAGCGGGAGCAGATAATTACCGACTTTTTTGACGAAACTGTGCTCAGGGCGAAAGTGCTGGACATTCCTGCTTCTGTCACGCAGCAGACGGCGCTGGAGATGATTAGCCAGACGCTTTGTGAGCGATTGGGCGGACAAAGCAGCTACTACCTGCAAAAATTGCAGGAGCGAGAAAAAATCGGCAGCACCCTCATCAACTCGTTTTTGGCAATCCCGCACATCGTT
The DNA here is from genome assembly GCA_963676615.1 of Candidatus Cloacimonadota bacterium. Taxonomy (GTDB): domain Bacteria; phylum Cloacimonadota; class Cloacimonadia. Next base: position 132,389 of record OY781092.1, read on the forward strand.
TTGGAGGGCGAAAATCTTTTTGAGCTGGTGATTGTTCGCTCTCGTCAGGGCATCGATTATGGTGATGCGCAGCACAAAGCTCACGCCGTTTTTGCGCTGGTCGGCTCGCCAGATATGCGCACCAAGCACCTGAAAGCGCTGGCGGCTTTGGCGCAAATCGTGCAAAATCAGTCGTTTGCGCAGCGATGGATGAAAGCCCAATACGAGTCCGAGCTAAAAGATGTGTTGATTTTGGCATCTCGGAGGCGTTGATTTGCTAAAAAATTTTTTTGCTCTTTTGCTATTTCCGACTTTTTTGAGCGCCGCTTTTTGGAATTGGGAGTATATTTCTAGCAAGCATTTTCAGGGCTATTATCGAAAAGGCGACAAAAATCAGGCGATAAAAGGGCTGTATTTTTTGGAAAAATACAAAAGCAAAATCGACTCGCTGACCGGATTTGAGCAGACGGGAGCTTTCAATTTGGGCTACCATTTTTTGGAAATTCCCAAAATTTTTTCGTCGGGAAAAATCGAGCAAAAAATCCCAGTCGTCTTTCAAAATATGGGTCAAGCCAACGGTTACGCCAATCCGACGAAGCCCAAAATCTCGCTTTTTTATAGCAAGGTTCGCGCCGACGGATTTGCCTGGAGCGACAACTGGTATCGGATGGTGGCTGTTCACGAATACACGCACATCGCCCAGATGACCGCGAAAAACGGCGATTTGCTGGCGGCATTTTTGGGAGATTGGGTCAGCCCGAATATCTATCAGCCGCTTTGGCTTCTGGAAGGTTACACCGTTTACAGCGAGTCACAAATTTCTGTCAGCGGCGGCAGGCTGAACAATGGGATTTTTTCGGCAATCGCCAGTTCGCAAAAATTTTTCGGCACAGCGCCCAACTTGCAGCAGCTCACATTTCACGACTATAGCCAATTTCCGTCCAGCGCGCCCTATCTTTATGGCGGAATTTTGCTGGAATATCTGGCAAAAACCTACGGCGAACAAGCGCTAAGGCGATATGTGGAGGCGATTGACAATCAAGGCTTTTTTGCAATTTTCAACACCGTTTTCCCGAGATTTTTTATGGACAGAGCGGCGAAAAAAGTTTTTGGCGAAAATTTCCACACTTTATACGCCCGAGCTTTGGCTGATTTACCGGCGGCAAAAATTGATGCAAAGCGAGAGCTTGACGGAGTCTCTGCTGGCAGCGTCTTGGAATTTTTGGTCAGCCAAGACGCGTGCTATTACACGGTGGCAGAGTTCAACTTTTCTGGAGCGGCAGTCGCTCGGCTCTACCGCTGGGAAAATGGCGAGTCGGAGCTTATAACGAGTTTGCCCTATGCCGACGACTACGATTTTCAGTTGCAAGGGACGAAACTTTTTTACCGCAAAGCTGTCATCAAAAGGGGCTTTGCCAACATTGAGCAGCAAGGTTTTGGCGTTTGCCATCAGCTGTTTTTTTATGATTTGCAAGAAGGCGAGGAAGAGCGATTTTTGGCGGAAGCCGTGCAAAGTTTCGCCGTCAACCAAGAGGGCGGCGTTTATTTTACCAAAGCCAGCGCCAGTGGCTATGGCAGCGATTTATTTTACAAAAAAGCGGATGGAGAGCCAGAGCTGATTTTGCAACTGAATAGAGCTGTGTCGCAATTGCGCTTGCACGATGAAGGCTTGATTTTGACCGCAAAGCCAGAGCTAGGCGCTTTGGGCATCTATTCTTGGCAAAAAGGCGATAAATTTCTGACGCCGCTGCTGAACTCCGCTTGGGTCGAGATTTCGCCGCAAATTGTGGACGGAAAGCTTTATTACACAGCCAATTACGGCAAAAAAGTTGGCGGATACTGCTACGATTTGGCGACGAAAAAGGCGGAAAAAATCACCGCAGCCGATTTTGTCAAAGGCGCTTATTTTTTTCAGGGCGAGCTTTACTATCTCGGTTTGGGCAAAGACGGTTATCGCTTGTGCAGAGCCGAGCCAACGCCGAAGCCAGTGAATTTGCCGCCGAATCAGACGGAACAAACGCCGAATTACCAGCTTTTGCAATACACGGAGCATGGCAACGCGGCTTTGCGGAATTTGGCGTCGATTTTGGTGCCCGACATCCGATTGTCGCCGCTTTTTCAGCAAGGAACGGACATTTTGGGCTCGACTAACTACGCTTTGAGCTTTGGCGCGCGCACCTCGCTTGTTATGTCCACGACCATTTTCGAGCCTTTGCTGGTCAGCGTCCTTCTGGAATCGAGTCGCCATTGCCTTGCCACAGGCGCTTTCCCCGTTTACACCTCGCTAAATTTCGGGCTCGCCAATGTTTATCTGCTGGCAGGCTACGAATACAAAAGCGCATCGTGGAACAACTCGCTTGCCGACGACGAAGATGTTTTTGCGGGAGTGGAGTGTGTTTTTAATTTTCCCGACGACTATCTGAGCGTAAACTCCACCTACGACGACGAGGACGAAATCGACATTCAGGCGGAATTTGACCACTATTTCAAAAATGCGCAAGTCGGTTTTTTGGGCAAAGTTGAAAAAATTAACGACGAAAAATTGCGCTGGCATCAAAAGAAAAAAAACGGTTTGATTTTTTACTCTCACAAAATTGTCGAAATAAACGACGGATTGTGGACGCCGAGCGTTTTTTGGCAAGACCTCGCTCTGAAAATTTTTGCCGATTACGACAAAGGCGAAAATTCAAAAAACAGTTTTGAGGTTGACACCAAATTTGGCGCTGGTTTTGTTCCCAAAATAAAGGCTTTGCAAGGTTTTTTGACTGCTGATTTGGAATTTGGCGTGCAGTGGCAAAAAGCCGCAGAGCACAAAGATTATCGTCCAGAATTTTACGCAAATCTGGTTTTGAGCTACTAAAAAAGGGGGAAGCGTGAAAAGTTTTCGCAAAGAGCTGAAGTTCACGGTGCAGGGCAGACGCGGCTACATAAACATTACGCCCAAAGTCGAGCAGGCGCTGGCGGAGAGCGGCGTCAGAGATGGGCTGTGCCTTGTCAACGCGATGCACATCACGGCGAGTGTCTATATCAACGACGACGAGCAGGGGCTTTTGCAAGATTATGACCGCTGGCTGGAAAAACTCGCTCCGCACGAACCTGTGGAAAGTTACGCCCACAACGGCTACGAAGACAACGGCGACGCGCATTGTAAACGACAGATAATGGGCAGAGAGGTCGTTGTGGCGGTGACGGACGGCAAGCTCGATTTCGGACCTTGGGAGCAGATTTTTTACGGCGAGTTCGACGGCAATCGCCCTAAACGAGTGTTAATCAAAATAATCGGAGAGTGACGATTTTGCCGCAAAAAATTTTGCTCATTCGGTTTAGCTCGATTGGGGACATCATCATAACTACCCCGATTATCAAGAGTTTGCGAGAAAAATTTCCGCACGCTCAAATCGACTATCTGACCAAAAAAAAGTTTGCTCCTCTTTTGGAGAATAATCCAGATTTGAGCAAAATTTGGGAATACGACAAACGGGAAACGAGCCTAAGTCAGCAAAAAAAAGCGCTGAAAGCGGAAAAATACGATTTAGTTATCGATTTGCATAACAGCTTGCGTTCTCGTATTTTACGGCTTTGGCTGGCAAAAAAAGTGCTGGTTTATGCCAAGCCGTATTTTCGGCGTTTACTTCTCACGAAATTTGGAATTAACTTTTTGCAGGACGCCAAGCCGATTTATCAGCGCTATTATCAAGCTTGTAAAGCGCTGAAATTGAAAGAGTATCGTAACTATTTTGTCCACTATTTGCCGACCGATGCTCAAAAAATCGAAAATCTTGTTACGCGAGAAAATTTTGTGCTTGTGTCACTGTCGGCGGCGCATTTTACCAAAAAGTGGCAGCTGGAGAAATTTGCCGAGGTGATTGAGCGGTTGAGCGTCCCGCAAGTGATTGTGCTTGGCGGCAAGCAAGAGCAAAAAGAGGCGGAGCGCTTGAAAAATATTTGTGCTAGCCCAGAAAAAATTTTGAATTTGTGCGGTCAACTCGATCTTTTGCAGACGGCGGCTTTGTTTGCAAAATCGAAACTTCTCATCTGTCACGACAGCGGGCTTTTGCATTTGGCGCAGTCGCAAAATTTAGCCTGTGTGGCAATTTTTGGTTGCACGAGCAAAGAGCTGGGATTTTTCCCGATTAACGAAAATTGCGTTGTCGTGCAGGCGGATGTGAGCTGCCGACCATGCACAGCCAAAGGGCTTGCCGCTTGCCCTCGTGGGCATTTTCGCTGTATGCGCGAAATTTCGGTGGAGATGGTGCTTGAGCAGGCGGAGAGGTTGCTATGAGCGGGCTTTATAACTATCTGTTTTTGCCAATTGTGTTGGCGCTTCTTCCGTTGGCGAAAATTTTCAACAAAAAAATAGCACAATCTCTTGAGGTGCGCAAAAACTTGTTCGCCGAATTAGAGGAAAATTTGCAAAAATTAGAGCAAAATCGTCCGAGAATTTTGGTGCATAGCACTTCGGTTGGTGAGTGGTTGCAAGCAGAGTCGATTGTCGCGCGGCTCAAGAAAAGAAATCCGCAGCTGGCGGTGATTGCTAGCTTTTTTTCGCCATCGGGCTACAATTTTGTCGGCGAAAATCACCCGCTTATAGATGTGAAAACATATTTGCCGCTGGACACACGACGGAACGCCAAAAAATTTTTTGCGCTCATTCAGCCGAAATTTTGGCTGATTTCCAAGTTGGATGTTTGGGCAAATCACCTTTGGCAAGCCAAAAAAATGGGCGTCAAAGTTTTCCTCAGTTGCGCTACACTTACCAAAATTTCTGGTCGTGACAAGGGGTTGTCCGTTTTTTTTCATCGCAAACTTTACGCCAATATTGACGCGATGTTTCCCATTTCGCGTCAGGACAAACTGCGCCTTGCGAAGTTGTATGCGGGCAAGATGGTCGTTTGCGGGGACACCAAGCACGATTTGGTGATTGCCGCATCGCAGAAGCCGCTGAATGCGTCGCTGCATTATTCGAGCGACGAGGTCGTTTTTGTTGCTGGCAGTATTTGGGCAGAAGGGGCGAAAGTTTTGTTCCCCGTTTTTGAAAAAATTTTGTCTAAATTTCCGAAATTTAAGCTCATTTTGGCGCCGCACGATTTGCGATTTGTGGACGAATTTTGTCGATATTTTCCGCAAGCGGCGCGATACTCTAGTGTGAAAAAGGGAGCTAGCCCGCAGGTAGTGGTGGTGGATAGCATTGGGCAGCTGGCGGGGCTCTATCGCTTTGCTCAAGTCGCTTATGTGGGTGGAGGTTTTGCCAATTTTGGGTTGCACAATGTTATCGAAGCGGCGGTGTTTGCGCCACTTTTGTGGGTCGGTCCGCAATTTCACTCCTCGCACGAAGCTGAGCAGATGGTGAGCCAAAAGGCGATTACGGTCATTAGCAGCACGCAGCAAGCGGAGAAAGAACTTCTCGAATTTTTGCAAAATCGCCAGAAGTTTGACAAACAAAGAAAAGCTTGCGGCGATTATGTGCGAAAAAATCAGGGAGCGACAGAAAAAATCGTTCGAGCGCTGCTGGTGGAGATGGAGAGTTCTGAAGCCAAAAGGTTTTCATAAAAAAAGGGAAAGAATTTCTTCTTTCCCCAAAAATATTTTTTTGCTTAAGCAATCTCTTCCAAAACCTTTTTCAAGGTGTTTATAAAATTGCCCCAATACTGTTTGTAGTCCGTGTTGCTGATGAGCCAAGGCGAAAGAATGCAGGCTCTGAGAACGCGCACGCTTTTAATTTTGTCCCATTCTGATCCAGGAATTTTGCAGTTTTCCACAAAGCTTTTTGGAGCGTCGCCATAGTTGTCAAATTCCAGCTCCGTCTTCGATGTGATAAAGTCAGTTTTGTAGATTGCGCCTGTTTTGTATGAGCATTTGTCGAATATTTTTTGATTAAGCTCGTTCATAGCATCTAGGCTGGTGTTGCCCTTTTCGTTAACGGAAAAACACACAATGTTGAAATCTGGATTGGTGAGCGGCGTAATTGTGTAAGTTTTGTCTTTGATTTTGAACTCGCCAAGCTCGACTAAAGCGTCGTAAAATCTGTCTGCGCCCTCAAGGCTTTTGCCGATTATTCTGCCGTATCCGTTCAAATTTAGCGGAACAGCGCGGTGAGCAGTCCAAACTGCTGCAGCAGAAGCTCCAGCTTTTGAGCCTTCCATAATGTATGAGCCAAGAAGAGTTGGGCTGTTTTTCATTCCTTTTTCCAGGACATAGTTGGCAAAATACGAAATCATATCCAAGATTCTTCTGTCGCGAACCACTATTGCGCCAGCAGCGTAAGGGACATAGCCCATCTTGTGCGGGTCGATGGTAGTCGAATCAGCCTCGCCCATAACTTTGTAGGCGTCATAGACAGATTTTTTTGGCCAGTTGATCTCCTTGTGAAGAATTACGCCTTCTTTGTGGAGTTTTGCGTTCATTTTGTCGTAATCCATAAATTTGTTGTCTTCGTCCAAGAAAATAGTCCTTGCATATCCGCCATAAGCGGCGTCGATATGAAGGTAGAAGTTGATGCCTTTTTGGCGATACTCTTTGCGCAAAGCAACAATAGCTGCCACATCGTCCACAGCGCCTTCTTCGGTTGAGCCCATAACGGTAACGACTCCCATAATTGGGATTTTTTTCTCAACCAAAGAGTCGATAGTTTCCCGCAAATGGTTTAAGTCGGTTCTGAAATTTTCGTCAACTTGAACATTGATTAGGTTGTTTTTTCCAATTCCCAGCACATCAGCAGCTTTTGGCCAAGAGTAGTGCTTGCTTTGAGGCACCAAGATTTTTCCGAATTTGCCCGATTGTGTTCCCATTCCGCGCACAGAATAGTCTCGCATCTCTTCAAACTTGCCTGCTTTACGGACTTCGTCCACCAAATCGAGGGTGTCGTCAACATTCATGTTCATAAGTTCCCACTCACTTTTGCCCTTTACAAGCTCCGGCATAACTTTGCTGATTGCATATGGGATAGATTTTGTGTTTCTTGCCATCCAAAAACCTTCGTAGTTGGCGATTGTTCCGCCGCAAGTGATGTGTCCCCAGCCTTTTTTCTCGTCATAACCCAACATTTTCGCCAAATCTTTTCCAGCTTCAATCTCCAGTTCTGTGGTTGCTGGGCTCCCTTCGTAGGCGCAGTTGTTGGGATTGTAGAGAATGGTGGACATATAGCCCAAATTCGCAGCCATAAGGGTGTCGGAGTTCATTTGCCCAAGATAGCGAGGCGAAAACCAAGGCATCGAATCTTTTTTTAATTTTTCAGACAGTTCTTTCAGGGCGTCCATTGTTCTTTGCTGAGTTTGTCTAAAAACTTCCTCTCTTTTTTCTTCTGGCCTTATGGAGTCGCTGTCGTGAGGATGAAACTCCTTTCGCCATTCCATATGCTCATTCATCATCATATTTAGAGTCTCTTTAAAAAACTCCTCGTTCTCAGATTTTGGACCCAAAAATAGAGCGTTTACATTGTCCTTCTTTTCCATTATAATTTCCTCCTATTATTTTTATTTAATTTGCCTGATTTTTGAGTGCGGCTTCTTTCCAGCTCGGCTTTCTGAAGCTAAAGATTATGAAAGGAATAGCCAGCATAACCAAAGAACTGATGGCGATGAACAGTTTGTAAGATAGTGGGCTGGCAACATCAAGCTCTGATGGCGGAATAAAACCGACGAATATGGCAAACAAAGAAATGATAATTCCCACTATCGAAATCACCCAAATGCCCCAATTTCCGCCAGGAATTTTGTAGGCTCTGGGAACTTCTGGGTGTGAATATCTTAACTTGATAGCAGCTGTAAGCATTAGAATATACATTATTACATACAAAATTGCGGTTACATTTAAGACCATAATAAAAGTCGTGTTGATGTTTGGAACAACTGCGTATGATAGACCGACGATAGAGATTAAGGTGGCTTGAATTATAACCAAAGTGGTTGGCGTTCCGTTTTTGTTGGTTTTAGAAAAAATTGGAGGCAAGTCTCCATTTTCGGCTGTTGCCAAAAAACCTTTAACAGGTCCCAAAATCCATGTGCTTACTTGTCCTACAGCGCCAAAACTGGTAAGAGCCGCCAAAACAGGAACCAGCCAAAGAAGGTGAAATTGCCCGAAAAACTTTTCGAACGCTTCCATAAGACCTGCTACAAGGCTAATATCTTTTGCAGGCACAACAAAAGCAACCGCCATCGCGCCGACGACATTGATGACAACCATAATTAACCCAGTCATAAAAATAACTTTGGGAAAGTTTTTTTGAGGATTGTCAACTTCGTTGGCATGAGCTGCAGAAGCTTCAATTCCTAGAAAAATAAAGAGAATAGTGGTGAAAATGGTGACATTATGGATGTTGGAAAAATTGGGGAAAATGTTTTTAGCCGTGAGAGCGAGGTTGATTTGAATTGGGTTTCCGCTAAAAAGATAAATAATTCCCAAAATGATTATGAGCGCTCCTGGAATAAAAACTCCCACTGTTACGCAGACTGTGCTCACCATACTTGATGTTTTCATTCCGCCGAGGTTTAGCAAGGTCGCTCCCCAGTAAACAATCAGAATGACCGCAACGATGAAAGTTTTGTTGGTCGCCAAAGCGGGGTTAATGATATAGGCAAGCGAGCCCGCTATGAAGCCCATAACGGCAACCATCCCGAAAATCATCTGAATCCATTGCAACCAGATGGCGAGGAATCCAAATCTTTCGCCAAAAGCTTCTCGAACCCAAGCATACACTCCACCTTTTTCTGGCCACCCTGTGGCTAATTCTGCAGAAACCAGCGCTGTTGGAATAAGAAATGTGATTACCGCAAGCAGTGAAAAGAAAATCATAGAAAGCCCAGTTGAAGCAAGCATCGGCAGATTTCGCACACTGACGATGAAAGCCGCAGTGACCATCGTGATCTTGAAAACACTGATTTTTTGAATTGAATTTTTGATTTTTTCTGTCATTTTTTCTCCTTTTATTATGTAGAAGTCCTTAACTACATCCTCTTCGCATATGGATTTTTTTAGCTTTTAGTCAAGCTTCTTTTCTATCTATTTTTGTAGCAAAAAACCATTGACAAACTTTTTGCGTCTTTATTTTGTGCATATGCACACAAGAAGCTAAGGAGTGTTTATGACTAGAAGCCGTAAAATGCGGAAATGCAGGTATTTAGGAAACGACAGGGTTTTTAAGCCTTTGGGGGTGCCTCGTTGTGAGCTTGAGGAGGTTGTTGTTAGTTCCGAAGAGCTAGAGGCGCTACGGCTGTGCAATTACGAGGGCTGCAGTCAAATTCAGGCGGCAGAAAAGATGCATATTTCGCGAGGGTCGCTGCAACGCGATTTGGCTTCTGGTGCGACAAAAATTTTAGAGGCTATTTTGCACAACAAAGTGCTGGTAGTCAAGGGAGAGGACGACTGATGGAGCAAGATAGAGCCACGCAGATGGCGGAGCAAGACCAGAGAATTAAGGCGACTTTGAGCAAAATTAAGCACAAAGTGGTGGTGATGAGCGGAAAAGGCGGCGTTGGAAAATCGACGGTGACCAGCAATGTCGCCTATGGGCTTTCGCAAAGGGGCTATCAGGTCGGCATTTTGGACGCCGATTTGCACGGTCCGAACATCCCGGTGATGTTTGGTGGACACGGAAAACATCCGCAAGTGACGGGCAAGCCGTATCGGGTTAGCGAAAATTTGGCGATTGTCTCGCTGAGTTTTTATGCGGAAAATGTGAACGACCCAGCCGTGTGGCGAGGTCCTGCAAAGATTGGGGTGATTCGGCAGCTTTTGGCGGACATCGATTGGGGCGAGCTAGATTTTTTGCTGGTGGATTTGCCTCCCGGCACGGGCGATGAGCCGCTGACGATTGCCCAGACGATCAGCGATTGCGACGGTTGCATCATCGTGACGACGCCGCAAGAGGTGGCTCTTGCCGACACGCGCAAATCTATCGGTTTTGCGGGGCTTTTGCAGATGAAGATTCTGGGAGTTATCGAAAATATGAGCGGTTTTGTGTGTCCGCATTGTGGCAAAACGACCGATATTTTCCAAAGCGGAGGTGGCGAAAAAACTGCCAAAGAGTATAAGCTGGATTTTTTGGGTAAAATTCCGCTGAATCCGCAAATAATGATGGGCGGCGACAATGGAACGCCGCAGATTGGGCTGAGCGACGATTCGCCGTTTTGGGCGATTGTGGATAAAGTCGAAAAAAAGATTAAAAATAAGGAGGATTGAGATGCCAGGTTTAGACGGAAAAGGTCCTAACGGACAAGGAAGTATGAGCGGAAGAGGCTTGGGCAGATGTGCAGGCGAGGAAAACCTCAACGACAGAGATTTTTTGGGAAGAGGCAGACGATTTGCTGGAAGAGGCAGAGGGCTTGGAATGGGTAGACGAAACAGATTTTTCGCTCCCAAAGCAGCAGATACGAGTGATGCCAAAGAGTAAGGACAAAATTTTTGAGACTCCAAAAGGGTTTCGTATCGCCATAGCCAGTGGCAAAGGTGGCACGGGCAAGACGACGCTGTCGGTGAATTTGAGTCGCTGGCTGGCGCAAAAACAGAAGGTGCGATTGGTCGATTTGGATGTCGAAGAGCCAAATTCGGGGCTTTTTTTGGCGATGTCCGCCGAGCAAAAGCGCTCTGTGAAGCGGAAAATTCCTGCTTGGGATAAAAGCAGTTGCCTTTTTTGCGGGAATTGTCAAAAAGTTTGCAATTTCAACTCGATTATTCAGACTCAGAGTTTGGTGCTGATTTTTCAGCAGCTATGTCACAGTTGCAGGGCGTGCTTCGAGCTTTGTCCTGCGGGAGCTTTGCAGCCGAGCGATTACACAGTTGGGCAGGTCAGCTTTTTTGAAGACGAAAATTTGCAGTTTATTGAAGGAAGGCTCGATGTCGGTCAGGAGCAGGCGGTGCCTGTGATTGCCGAGGTTTTGGACTATTTGGACGAAAATCCGCTTGATGAAGGGTTGACGATTATCGATTCGCCGCCTGGCGCGGCGTGTCCTGCGGTGGAGACTTTTGGTAGAGCCGATTTTGTGCTGCTGGTGGTCGAGCCGACGCCTTTTGGGCTTTATGACGGTTCGCTGGCGATAAAAGTGACGCAAGAGCTGGGCAAGCCCGTGGCGGTGGTGGTTAATAAGTGGTCGGGCGATAGCGATTTGCTGCAAGAATTTGTCGCCGAAAATTCGGTGGAAGTGATTACCAAAATTGGTGAGAGCAAAAAAATCGCCGAAAATTATTCGAACGGTCAGCTGATTTACGAGGATAATCCCGAAGTTCAACAAAATTTGCAGGAGATTTACGACTATTTTTGCGCTAAAGTGGAGGCGCTTCGATGAAAGATTTGCGAGAATTTGTGGTGATTTCTGGCAAAGGCGGAACGGGCAAAACGACTGTCAGCTCTGCTCTTGCGTTGATTGGCAAAGAAGAGCTGATTTTGGCAGATTGCGATGTTGACGCTCCAGATTTGCATTTGGTGATGAGTCCTGATGTGCGAGAAAAAGAAGATTTTTACGCTGGCGAGCTGGCGAAAATCGATGCGGCAAAATGCGTGGCTTGCGGCAAATGTCAAGAGGTCTGCGCTTTTTCGGCTGTGCAAAAAAAAGATATCGTTTTCAGGATTGAGCCGTTTTCCTGCGAGGGTTGTGGATATTGCGCGCGGATTTGCCCCGCAGAAGCGATCGAGAATTTGCCACGACTGACAGGGCAAGTGCTGATTTCGCAAATCAAGACGAAAACGACGATGGTGCACGCAAATCTGGCTGTCGGCGGCGAAAATTCGGGCAAGTTGGTGGCTGAGTTGAAAAATCGAGCCAAAAAAATTGCGGAGGAAGCTGGCAAAAAGATTGTTCTGGTGGACGGATCGCCTGGAATTGGCTGTCCAGTGGTTTCCAGTTTGTCGGGCGCGAGCATTGTTTTACTGGTGGTTGAGCCGAGCGTTTCGGGTTTGCACGATCTGAAAAGGGTGCTGGAGCTGGTGAAAAAGTTCCACATTCAAGCGGCGGCGATTATCAACAAAGCGGATATTAACTTGCAAATAACCCAAAAAATCGAAAATTTTTTGGCTGAGCAAGGCGTGCAGGTTTTGGCGCAACTTCCTTACGACAAAGCTTTTTCTAGAGCGATAATTGGCGGCAAGTCGATTGTGGAGTGCGACGATGAGTATCGCAAAATTTTTGCGGAAATTTACAAAAAATTAAAAGAGATATAGGAGAAAAAATGAAATTTGCAATAACATCTAAAGGGCAAAGTTTGAGCGATTCTGTCGATCCTCGATTTGGGCGGACGGACTTTTTGCTGATTTGCGAAGACGAGAAAGTTTTGGAGGCGATAGACAATTCAGCGAGCAAAGATCAGGCGCACGGTGTTGGTCCTGTAACGGCTTCCAAGCTAGAGGGCAAAGGCGTCGAAGTGGTCATCACGGGCAACGGACCTGGCGGAAATGCCAAGAGGGTGCTGGACGAATTGGGCATCAAAATGTATGTTGGCGCCGCTGGAATGAACGGCCAAGAGGCTATCGCCGCCTACAAAAACGGCGAATTGAAGCTGTTTTAGGCGAAGGAGAAAAAAATGAGAATTGCGTTTCCGACGAACGATAAAATAAATGTTGAGGAGCATTTTGGGCATTGCGCTTTTTTTGCTCTGGTCGATGTGGAGGGCGGCAAGATTGCCAAAACCGAGTTTGTGAGCTCGCCAGAGCACGCTCCGGGAGTGATGCCGAAATTTTTGGGAGAGCAAAAAGCCGATGTGATTATCACGGGCGGAATGGGCTCGATGGCGATAAATTTGTTTAATCAGCAAAATATTCAGACCGTTTTGGGCGCCAGCGGCAGCATCGAAAATTTGGTGAGCGACTATTTGGCTGGAAACCTTGCCAGCAAAGGTTCTGCTTGCACAGATCACGCAAGAGGTTGTCACTAAAATGGCGAAAAGTTTAATAAAGCCGAAGTTTAAAGCTCTTTTAATCCTTTTCCTGGGTTTTACTCTTCTGGCTTTATTTTTTTGGAAATTTGATTTACTAGGCAAAGATCGTGGAGCTCCCGTGGCGGTTTTGGGAGCTCCGCCTTGTCTTGAAAAAGCGCTGGAACAGATTTTGGCAGAGCGTTATCCAAGCGGCGACAGACCTTTTTCGGTGAACTATGCCACTCCGCCTGTGCTGGTTAAGCAGTTGCAAAACGGGCGCGATTACGGCGTGATTATCAGCGGCAATCGCAAATGGAGCGACTATCTCGCCAAAGAAGGCTACTACAGCCAGAGCGCAGTGATTTTGGGCAACGAGCTGGTGGTGATTGTGCAGAAAAGTTCGGATTTGCAGGTGAACTCTCCGCAAGATATTTTGCAGGGAAAAAAGATAGCTATGGCGGACTATTCGCACGCCCCGATGGGAAAATATGTGAAAAAATATTTGCAAAATCACGGAATTTGGCAGGCGGCAAAGCAGAAAGCGGTGTGTGCACTGAACGATGTGGCAGCATTGAGTATGGTTGCCTCGGGCAGCGTGGATCTTGGAATCGTGGCGTATTCTGATGCGCAGGCGTCTTCGCAGGTGAAAATCGTTTACACTCTCAGAAAAAAAGTGCCTTCGATCGAGTTCGAGGCGATTGTTATCAAAGATTGTCCGCAAGAGCTAAAAGATTTTTACGATTATCTGATTTTGCCGTCAACATTGGACAAGTTTTGCGCCAGCGGGTTCAAAAATTTACGCTTGTGAGGTAGCAAAAGTGAAAAATTATTTACAATTGGGAATCGAGGAAGTGAAAAAACAGCTGGTGGACGAGTTGCAGTTGCAGGTGTCGATCAGCGTCAAAGGTTTGAGCGTGGAGCAGGCTATCGGCAGTCCCAAACGGCAAGATTTTCCTATTCAAAAGGGCAAAGAGATTTTGATTCAGGCGGATTTTCAGGGGTTCAAAGGTCAGGCGTTTACCACTCATCCGACCGATTTTGTCGGCAGTTTGGGCGAAGTTTTTGCGCTGGATAGCCAGAACGCTCGTGATAGAGCTTTGCTGGTGGCGACTCTCAACGCCGTGGCGAGTTATCTGGGCGCGTGCGAAAAGTGCGTGCATTGCAAAGACGAAGAGCCAGAAGAGTGCGGGCTTTGGATAGCGCAACAGTTGCAAGGCGAAAAAGGAAAAATTGCGATGATTGGGCTAAACCCTGCGATTTTGCAAAAGCTAGTCGAAGCTGGCTTGCAAGTGCGTTGTAGCGACCTTGATCCCGACTGGATTGGCAAGCAAAAATTCGGCATCACCATCGAAGACGGCAGCAAAGTCAACGCTGAGCTTCTGCAAACAAGCGACTTTATCCTTTTCACAGGCTCGACTCTCTGCAACGACTCGTTCGACGAAATTATGGACGCCATAACAAAAAACGGCAAAGATTACGCCATCTTCGGCACTACAGCCGCAGGCGTTTGCGGGCTAATGAAGCTCAAGCGATTTTGCTATATGGGAAAGTAATTGCGCTCAATAGTTTGTTCTAAAATCTAGGCGCGCAGAATAAAATCAATCAAATCGAAAAAACAAGTTGACAGTCAAACAGCTAAAAATTTTTTGAGAAAAATTGCGGGAGTAGCTCAGCGGTAGAGCATCACGTTGCCAACGTGAGGGTCGCGAGTTCAAATCTCGTCTTCCGCTCCATTTTTTTTTGTGGCGACATCGCCAAGTGGTAAGGCAAGGGTCTGCAAAATCCTCATCCCCAGTTCGAATCTGGGTGTCGCCTCCAATTTCAAAAATCGAGCCGGAGTGGTGGAATTGGTAGACACAAGGGACTTAAAATCCCTCGGGCTTTTAGCCTGTACCGGTTCAAGTCCGGTCTCTGGTACCAATTATGACTAAGTCGTCTTTAACAAAAGGGCGACTTTTTTAATGTGAAAAGTGAAAAAATCGTGAACTCTCCGCAAAAAATCGTCTCTATCATCTCTTTCGGCTGCAAAGTCAACAGCTACGAAGCCGCTTGCATCGGCGACGATTTTGCGCAAAAATACAAAGTTATCCCCTATTTTACCGAAAAAGCGTCGGTTTTTGTGGTGAATAGCTGCACGGTGACTGCAAGAGCAGGCGCCAAGTGTCGCCAGACAATTCGCAAAATTTTGCGGCTAAAGCAGGCAGACCAACGCATCGTCCTAGTTGTCACGGGTTGCCTTGCTAATTTGGAGGCGGAGCGCATCAGGGCGCTGGGCGATGTGGACTATGTGCTTTCGGACAAATCGCAGATTTTCGCCGTCTTACAAAAAAAATCAGCGCCTACTGCATCAGAAAAAAAGCCCGCAAAATATATCGAGCAAACGACCTCGCAAATGTTTGGAAAAACGCGCGCTTTCGTCAAAATTCAGGACGGCTGCAACTTTTTTTGCGCCTATTGCATAATCCCCTATGCTCGCGGCGTGCCAGTTTTTCGCTCGCCACAAAAAGTTTTGCAACAGATTGAACTTCTGGTAAAAAACGGCTACAGCGAGATTGTTCTCGGCGGCATCAATATCGGATTATACGCTTGCGACGGCTGGAGTTTGCAAGATTTGCTTTTTGCTATCGAAAAAATCAAGGGGCTTGATAAAATCAGAATTTCGTCGATTGAGCCGCAACATTTGGCGTCGATTTGGGACTTCATCTGCAAAAGCAAAAAACTGGCGCACCATCTGCATATCCCGCTGCAATCGGGCAGTGGCAAGGTCTTGCAAGCGATGGGGCGTCGATATTTGACGCAAGATTTTACCGAAATTGTGCAAAGTTTGAAAAAATTGGACTCGCATTTTGCTATCGGATGCGATGTTATTATAGGCTTTCCTGGCGAAAGTGAGCGAGATTTTTCGAACTGCTACGATTTTATCGCCGCTTTGCCGATAAGCTATTTGCACATCTTCCCCTACTCTTTGCGAGCTGGCACAAAGGCAGCCAAGATGCCTAGTCACATTTCAGCGTCTCAGAAAAAAAAGCGAGCGTCGATTTTGTCGGAACTTGCCGAAGAGAAAAAAAAGCAATTTGCCCAAAAACTGCTAGACGACAAAGTGGTTTTGAGCGCTCAGCTTGAGCAAAAAAAAGGAGATTTCGCTGTGGGTGTAAGTGATTACTATGTCAATGTTTACTTGCAAAATTTGCCCGCAGATGGCAGGAGGCTAAAAGTTATCGGCAAAGAGCTTTTTCGCGACGGGCTACTCGCCGAAGTTGTTGACTAAAATATTGGAATTAGAGACAGTTAGTCTATTCGTTTGTTGAGCTTGTAAAACTTTTTTAGTGAAATTTTAATCGAAGTGTATTTTTTGATTTCGCTCAGGCAGATGAGGTTGTTTTGCGTTTTGACCTTGCATCCTGTGGAAGAATCGACCTCGAAATTTCCGATGATTTTCAAAACCAAGCTATCTATGTCGAAATTGCTAGCGACCTCGATGCTGTCTTTGTCGGTGATTAGTTTTACCTGTTTGCGCAAGCTCAGCCACTCGTGGATTTGCGTTTGTGTGGCAAAATAAATTTCTGGTTTCTTCCCAAGTTTGACTAAATTGCCAAGCAGATTTGCCGAATAGGGGATGTCGTATAAATCGGAAAATCGGAAGCAAAAACCAGCGATGCCGCCCGTGTGATAGGCGCTGTCGGTGTAGGAAGAGATGGTCGTTTGCGCGGCTGTTTCGTCCAAATAGCTGTAGTGCCCTTTTTTTAGCTCATCGCTTTTTAGGCAAAGCGCGAAATTTTCACCGTTACTCGGAAAAAGGAAGCTTTTTGAAGCTTGCAGCTGGTTTGCCTCGAGCGTAATCAGGCGTGGTCCCAATTTTTGCAACTCTTTAGCCACATTTTTCTCTGCGGTGGCAAAATTTTTGTTGTTTTTGAGCAGATAGTAGGTCAAATTTGGGGTGTCCTCCAAAAGCGGAAAATTCCAGTAAGGCTCGTCGTTTTTGAAATTGAGCTCAAAATACTCTCTGCAGGCAGCTATTGGGTGAGCAAAAATTCCGCCAAAAATTTTTTTGAGCGCTTTGGGATAGCTTTTCCATTTGTAAAGTTCGTCGATTTCCGCACTCAAAGAGAGAGCGAATTTCTCGTTGTTCGGCCAAAGCTGTTTTTTTACAAAAAAGGTGTCGTCGCTGGCGCAATCTTGCAGTTTTTCATAAAAATGGCAAAGAATTGAGTTGCAAATTGGTTTCTTTGAAAAATTTTGATGAAAATTCACAAACTGGAAAATATTGCCTAGCAAATCGAAATTGTAAAAAATGCAGCGGGTGAATTTGTCTTTTTGCTCCTCCACAGACGGGGCATTTTCGGTCAAAACATACGAGCCACAGAACTCTTTTTTTAGATTTTTGAGTTTTTCGTTGCTCAATTTTTTGTAGAGGCTCAAATCGATTGTGACGAAAATGATGTTCGTGCAAGCGCTGAATTTTAGCAGCTCCATAATTTCGCGATTTTTGGGACGCTTTAGAGAATAGCAAACCAAAATATCTTCCAAATTGAGCTCGGCAAGACCAGAAATTATCTCGTATTGCAAGCCCAAAAAGTCGAAACTAAGGTCGATAATTCCTTGAATTTGCTTTTTGTAACTCTCTAGTTTTTCGTCAATTATAAACTTTATCATAAAAATCTTGTCGAAGCGTAAAGCCCTCTTTTATCTCCAGTTTTCCGTAAAAAAACATCCACACTAGCAAAAAAAAAACTCATAGGCTGGCGTCAAGTAAAATTTGTATTGACATTGGCTGGTGCAGTTTTGATGTTGAAATCGAAAATGGAGATTATGGGTTTAAATATAGACAATCAGACAGAAGTTAAAGCCGATTTTTTGCCTCTTGCGGCGATTTATGAACGGGCGATAATGGCGAAAATTTTGCCAGAAGATTACGCCTTGGAGCTTTGTCTTTGTGGCGCGGAGTTTATTAGGCAGCACAACAAGGTTTTTCGGGGACTCGATCAAAAGACGGATGTGCTCTCTTTTGAGATGAGCTCTAGCAGCGGGAGTTTGCTGATTTGTCTGGAATATTTGCTCTCTCGTAGCGGAAAAGACGGTTTGGCAGAAGATCTGCAGGCTGTATTTGCGCACGGAATTTGTCATTTGGGCGGCTGCGACCACTTGACAAAGGAGCAAACGGCACAGATGAAAGCTAAAGAAAATGCGATTTTGCAGGCGGCTCAAAAATGACCAATCTCTACATTTTGTTCGCGCTTTTTTTGCTCTCCAGCTTTTTTTCGGGGGCAGAGGCGTCTTATTTTTCTATCTCAAAAATCGAGCAGCGGCGGCTTTGGCAGATTTCCAAAAGGGTGCAGCGTCTTTATGCGCACCCAAATCGGCTGCTGGTGGCGATTCTTATTGCAAACACAATCGTGAATGTGATGATCGCCTCGATTTCGACAGTTTTTGCTTTGATTTTGGTCGAAAAATACGGACTGCAGCTGGAGCTGACGCTTTTCGTGGAAATTTT
Organism: Candidatus Cloacimonadota bacterium; assembly: GCA_963676615.1. Taxonomy (GTDB): domain Bacteria; phylum Cloacimonadota; class Cloacimonadia. The sequence continues at coordinate 150,702 of OY781092.1, forward strand.
TGCTGTTTGGTTTTTACTGTTGATTTTTGGCGAGATTTTGCCGAAAGTTTTTTGTTATAAGCATTCCAAATTTATGGTCAGAAATTCTGCGATTTTTTTGGAGCCGTTGGTGTATCTGCTTTTCCCGTTTATTTTTTGCATCGAATTTTTGGGAAAGTTGCTGGCGCGCAACAAAAAAAATAGCGGCGTTACCAAAAAAGAGATAAAAGATTTGGTCGATTCTGGTAAGTTGAGCCTGGATTTGAAGCATAAAAAGTTGATAAAAAATATTTTGCGATTTCCCGACACCAAAATTGCGCAAGTGATGGTGCCGCGCGTGGATATTGTCGCAATCGATGAGAGCCAGCCGTCGCAGGAGGTGATCCAGATTATTGCCAAAAGCGGGTTTTCGCGGATTCCGGTTTATCGAGCGGAGATTGATAATATCGTCGGTTTTATTTATGCCAAGGACATTATTTTGCTGGAGAAGGAAGCTTTTCGCATTGCAAAATTGATGCGAGAGCCGCTTTTTGTGACGGAAAATATGCCGATTTCGAATGTGTTGAATTTGTTCAAAACGGGCAGAAAGCATATGGCGGTGGTCGTGAATGAGTATGGTGGAACTTGCGGGATTGTGACGATGGAGGATGTGCTGGAGGAGCTGGTGGGCGAGATTGTCGATGAGACCGATAGCGAGGAGCCGATGCTGGTCAAGACCAAACGAGGCTACAAAATCGATGGCAGCTGCAATCTCTATTTTCTTAATCAGGAATTGGGCTTGAATTTGCCGGCGGACGAGTATGATAATGTGGCTGAGTTTGTTTATGATAAGCTGAACAAAGTGCCGTCGCAGGGCGATTTTTTGGAAATCGATAGCGAGAAAAAGTTGGTGATAGAAAAAATTAGCAATAACAGAATTAACAGACTGGTTTTAAAGGAGATATGATGAAAATTTTTGATACAATGGCGAAAAAAAAGCGGGTGTTTATTCCCAAAGAAAAGGGCAAGGTGAAGCTGTATGTTTGCGGTCCGACGGTTTACAACTATTTTCACATCGGCAACGCGCGTCCTTTCGTTTTTTTTGATGTTGTGCGAAGATTTTTCCTTTATCGGGACTACGAGGTGACTTTTGTGCAAAATTTGACCGACATTGACGATAAAATAATCGCTCAGGCGCAAAAAGAGGGCGTGGATATTTCGCAGATTAACCAAAAATATATTCAGGCTTTTTTTGACGATACGAAGGCGCTGAACATTATGCCTGCCGATGAGAATCCTAAGGCGACGGAGTATATTTCGCAGATGATAAAGTTTTTGCAGGAGCTGCAGGAGAAGGGCTATGCCTACGAATCTGGCGGCGATCTTTATTTTGAGGTGTCGAAAGTTGCTGATTATGGCAAGCTCTCGGGCAAAAAGCTCGAAGATTTGCGAGCTGGTGCGAGAGTTGAGGTGAACTCCGCCAAAAAGCATCCAGCCGATTTTACGCTCTGGAAAGCGTCGAAGCCTGGCGAGCCGTCGTGGCAGAGTCCGTGGGGAGCTGGCAGACCTGGTTGGCATTCGGAATGTGTGGTGATGAGCCGAGATTTGTTGGGCGAAAGTTTTGATATTCACGGCGGCGGCATCGATTTGATTTTTCCGCATCACGAGAACGAAATCGCCCAAGCCGAAGCGCTTTCGGGCGAGCGTTTTGTCAACTTTTGGATGCACAACGGATTTTTGAATATTCAGGGACAGAAAATGTCTAAATCGCTGAACAATTTTTTCACTGCCCGAGACATCCTCAAAAAATACGACGCCGATGTAATTCGCCTGTTTTTTCTGTCCAAACATTATCGCACCACCATCGATTTCAACGAAAAAATTATGCACGAGACGAAAGTCGCTTACGAAAATTTTTTGAGCGCTTTGCGTTCGGTGGACTATTCTGCCAAGCGGCAGGAGATAGATAGCTGCGGGCTTTTGGAAGAGGATGTGGCGACTTTTGTTATCGCCATGGAGGACGATTTCAACACCGCCAAGGCGCTGGCTGTGCTTTTCGGATTGGCGAAACTGGCCAAAAAGCAGTCGGCTTCGCGCGAAATTCGCTATCAAGCGGCGGCAACGCTGGTGGAGCTAGGCAAAGTTTTGGGATTTTTTGCTGATTTGGAAAATCAACTTAAATCTGTAGCTTCGGAGAGCAAAATGGACGGAATGGAGCAAAAACTTTTGCAACTTTTGTTGGATTATCGAAATTTTGCCAAGAGCGAAAAAAACTGGGCGCTAGCGGACAAAATCAGGGACGATTTGCAAAATTTAGGCTTGAGAGTTGTTGATACAAAAGACGGCTCCAAAATCGAGTCGTAGCGCCTTCAGATTTAATCGTAAAAATTTTTTAGGCGAAAATCGGCGCGACTTTTGCCTGTGAAGATTTTTTTGCCAAAAGCGAGCAAAAATCCGATTCCGTAGCCAAATAGCTGGGTGTAGCTGGCGATTACGCACAAAAATGGCAGAAAAATTTTTTTGTATTGCAGCGCGGCACTCAGATAGACCAGCAGGCTATACGCCAAAATCGGCAGCAGGGCAAAGGGGCAAAAAGCGCTTCCGACGAGCATCGCTGCCACAGATAGCGCGAAAGCCGTCGGCAAAAGATGGACGATTTTTGTGGTTTTGGGGTGCAACGAGCCCAAGTTAATTCGTGCCGAGCCAGAGTTGAGGACTTGCTTGAAAAATTGCCGCAGATTCGCGCGCCTTTTGTGATAAACCCACGCTTTGGGGAAAAGTCGGCTGGCGAACCCTTTTTCGCTCAGCTTTAGGCTGAGGTCGATATCTTCGCCAAATCGCAAGTCGCTAAAGCCGCCGACAGTTTGAAAAGCGCTGGCTTTTATGCCCATATTGAAGCTGCGCGGCTGGAAGTTTTTTTTGCGTTTGCCTCTGATGCCGCCAGTGGTCAAAAAGCTGGTCATCGCATAGCTAATCGCCTTTTGCGTCGCTGAAAATTTCGGATGTTCTTTGTCTGGTCCGCCAAAAAACTGCACTTTGTGGTTGTTTAGCTCTTTTTCGATTTCGGACAGCCAGCCAGCGGGCAACAGGCAGTCGGAGTCGGCAAAAAGCAGAAATTCTCCTTTGGCACGGCTGGCTCCGTTGTTTCTAGCCAGAGCTGGTCCGCTATTTTTTTGTTGATGCCAGTGCAAATTGAGCTTCGGAAAAATTTCGCCCGCTTTTTGCAAAAAATCGATGGTGTCGTCTTGCGAGCCGTCGTCGATTACGATGACTTCGAATTTTTGCTTGGGAAATTGCAGTGCGTCGGCAAATTCCAAGAACTCCTTAATTTCCTGCGCTCGATTGTATGTCGGCACAATTATGCTGAACTCGATCATCTGTGGCCTGCCCTATATTGTGAAAAATTTGCGGACTCTTTGCTTTTCAAAGTTTCTCCTTCTTGGTAGTAGATTAAAACTGCGATTTCGTGCTGATCGGCGATTTGGATCGCTTTATCGACAGGCAACAAAAAAAATGCGGTAGCAAGGGCGTCGGCTTTTTGGATGCTTGCGTCGATTACGCTTACGCTCACGCAGTTTTCGCTTGGATAGCCTGTGTCTGGGTCGATTATGTGATGATACCTTTTTCCGTCTTGAAAGAAAAATCGCTCGTAGTCGCCAGATGTTACCACGCAAGCGTTTGCCACGAGAAGTGTGTCGATGAGCTGCTCTTTTTTGCGCGGATGAGTAACGCCGATTTTTTGCTCTTCGTCGCCAAAAATTAGGATGTCGCCGCCAGCGTTAATGTATCCACTTTCGACTCCTTTTTTTTGCAGATAGTCGTAAACTTTTTGCACGATAAAGCCTTTGCCGACACCGCCTAGGTGGATTTTCAGATTTTGTGGCTTGTCTATATAAAGACTATCGTAGCCGATTTTTTGCAGTCCGCAACTTTTTTGCGCGTCTTTTATTTGGGCAACGGTCGGCACTTTTTGTTGGTTAAAATCCCAAATTTCGATGAGTTCGCCGACAGTTGGGTCGAATTTTTTGTTCGAGAGCCGAAAAATTTCTTGGCTGAAGTTTAGAAGTTGGTAAAGCTCGGGGAAAATTGGTGCGTGCGATTGCTTGTTTACGAGGCTCAGAGCGCTTTTGGGATCGTTGTAGTTGAGTTTTTTGCCGAGACTGTCGATGATTAAAAAGCAGGTATCAACGATTGCGTCGATTTGTTGTGGATCGCCCAGAACGCTGATTTCGATGAAAGTTCCCAGCGCGATTCTTGTTTTGCTGACTTTTTTGGGCGATATGGGGCGTCTATAGATTGCGACAGAGATTAGACTACAAAAAATCAGGAGAAATATTAGTTTTTTTTTCATATCTCTTCCTTAAAAAATAGCAGATATTAGTCAAGATTAAAAGGAGATTTTAAAGGGGCTTAAATTGCAATTACACAATAAAATATGAAAATTCTTAAAAAATTCTGAAAAATAAAAAATGGCTGTAACTGCTTGAAAAATCAGTGTGTAACGAAAGTTCTAACAAAAAAAAACGCCAAAAAGAAAAAAAAAGGTTTGACACATATACTGTTTGTAATTCTGTTTGATGATAAGAAATAAAAAATGTCACATCGTTTAATATTGGGAATAAAAATGCGAACAAGAAAATTTATACTGTTTTTACTTGTTTTTTGGACTTTCGGTCTTTTGCAGGCTCAGTACCCTTTTGAAAGTGGTAGCAATGAGCCGCTTAGTGTCGTAATGTATGCAGACAAGATTGCCAGGGGCTATGAGGTTCGCCTCGCTTCGACTTTGTCGTCTTATTGTGAGAGAGGAACTTATGAGGTTGATGTAACTGTTAACCTGAAGCCAAGGCAAGCTTCGAGTGGTCAGCTTGACATTGTGTCTTCCTCTTCTGCAGATTTGTCTGACGGCATAGTGATGCCAGGAACTAACGGCAGGTTCGTGAACGAGTTTATCGATGAGTTTGCGAATGAGAGCCAGCCAGCGCAACCGATGATGTCTTACGGCAATCCGCTACAAGGCTCTGTTGGGTCTGGAAATCCAAGCGATTACGAAATTGAAAATGTTGTAATAAATGTGATGCTCGATGCTTCGGATTACACTCCAGAAGATGTCTCTTTTATAGACGAGTTGGTGAGAATGAAGTCTGGCGTCGATGTTTATCGTGGAGATGCGGTAAATGTGTCGCTGGTGAAGTTCACCAATCAGAAGCAAAAAATGCTGGAAGAGGCTCAAAAAGCTGAAGAGCTTAAAAAGAAGCAGGAAGAAGAGGCGAGAAAAGAGGCAGAGGCGGAAGAGGAGAGAAGGAAAAGGGAAGAGGCTGAAAATCAAACGCCGCCAGAAGAAGAGTCGAATTTCTTGTTTTACTTGATAATCGGATTGATTGGGCTGTTTGTCCTTATTGGACTTATTGTTTCACTGTTCTTTATCTCCAAAAGACACGCTGCGGCAGACGCGAATATGGTTCAGCCGAAAGTAAATTTCCCTCGCTATGATGAACAGTTTGATAGCTTGATGCAAGAGATGCGAGAGTTAAAGAAAGTTAATTTGACTCCGAAGCCAGAGCGAATGGAAATTGCAGAATATAAAAGACTTCGCTCGTTTGCAATCAATAAATTTTTAGCAGAAGGAAAAAATGTTTCTATCGTTTTGCGTGGCTGGGTTGATAGTGGCGGAGACGAGGGCGTCGATAAGGCGTCTAAGTTGATAAAGGCGATAGATGAGAACTTGCTTGATCTTTTAGAAGAAAATATTGCTCATGACGATTTTAAACTTTTGTCGTGGAATGTTCGTAATATGGAAGAGCTTGATACGAAGACGAAGCTAGAAGCTTTGCAAAACTTTAAAAATGCTTGGAGCTCTTTGACTGTTACCGATGATAGCGACGCTGATTCTGGAATGTTTGGTTTCTTGAATGCAATGTCTGTCGAACAAATACGGCAAGCTCTCAAGGGCGAGTCCGATGGTGTTCAGGCGTTGGTAATTACGCAAGTGGCTGCCGACAAAGCGTCAGAGATTTTGGCGTCCTACTCTTCGGAGCAACGCTCTGCAATTATGGGAAATATGGGCAAGCTTGGCAAAATCCCAACTTCTATCTACAAAGAAGTTTCTAGCAGGCTGGCTCGAGAAGCTCTTAAGATGCGTGGAATGGAATATGTTTCTTCGGATGGTGCTGGCAAAATGCTGGAGATTTTGGACACACTTTCTACAGCACAGCAAGAAGAGTTTATCGACGAAATTTCTAAGGCTGATGTAAACACTGCAGAACAAGTGTTGAAGTATTTCATAACATTTGAGAGTTTGGATGAATTAGAAGACGATATTTTAGTGAAAGCTATGCAAAAAATGGATAGAACGCTGTTGTCTGCCGCTTTGGTTGGCGTAGATGGTGTGAAATCTGATAGAATATTGTCGAATATTCCAGAAAGAATGCGTGAGATTGTAAAGTCTGAGCTTGCGGTGAATGAAAATAAACTTAAGCCTGACGATGTCGAAAAAGCTAGGCGAAAGATGATGGCGATTGTTAGAAAGGAAATTAAAGAAGCTGGCGGTCGAAATATTGGGTCGTCTGAATCTTCGGAAGAGGAAGGGGTGAGCGATGAGTATTAAAAAAAGCCTACTCTGGCTTCTATTGATTTTCTCTTTTTCTTCGCTTTTTGCTCAATTTGAATACAATCAGTTTTCAAATATGAGTGCCGTGGGTTCTTATCCTCGTAGTGACAGATCAGAAGTCAGGAATATTGCTAGAATTATGATGAGGGTGAAAGAGGCGGTGCTTAATTTCCCCTTGGGAGTAAAAAGGGTTGCTGTTTATAGGATTAAAGCTGATCGCGACGCTATCTCTCTTGGAATGGTGCGTTTTGTAAAATCGAAACTTGAGCAGGTGCTTTTGGACAATAAAACCATTGAGTTGGTGGTTGTCCCAGAGTTCAATTTGGCAAGAGTGAAAATAACGGACACCTCTTTTAGCTATGTGAATTCCGCGCGCTCTTTTGCGGAGCTTCGCCAATTGGGCGAAAAATACGACATTGATGCTTTTATCGAAGGAACTTGCACGCGTAGTGCTTATGGAGATATTCTGCTGTCGCTAAAAATGGTTAGCAACAAAACAGGCGAGATTATTTGGTCAAAAGCTTTTATCGAAGGTCCTAACAACGACAAAGATATTGAAACACCGAAGCAATATGTCCTTGACTTTAATGTGGGATTTTATACGGTGAACGAATATAAGAGCAGTGGTGTTTCTGTTTTTGATAGCGAATACGGCGGTAGCAGTGCAAATATCGTGAGGATGATAGATTATCGGTTGGGAATTACTCGCCGTCAAAACTCTAATTTCTCTTTTGCGAATGTTATGATGACCTTGACAGGAGGCTTGTCGATTATTAACTGTCAACTCAGTTTGGAGAATAATATTGAAGGGTTTAACGAACTTTCTACAGCTTTCTTGGGATACGCAGGTGGTGGTGTGATGACAAAGTATTTCAAAAAAGACAGTAAGGTAACAACAACAAAAGAAAATTATTGGTTTAAGCCTTATTTTAAGGGCAATTTTTACATACCGATTAACTATTCTGGAAGTTTTTTGAGTTTAGATTTAGGTGGCTCATCTGATTTTACAGAAGATATCGAAGTTGGAGCAGGCATTGGCATTATTCCATTTGGAAGAAAATTGGAAAAGAGCCAGTCAAGTTATATAGAGTTTGGAGCGGTAAAATATGAGATTAGTTTTAGTTATAATTTCTAGCTTCTTTTTGCTTTCAGGTTGTTCTCTTTGGAATAAATATTTTTCTAAAGATAGCGCTCAGGAGAGCAGAATTACAGAGCAAGAGGCGGTTAAAGCCTCTTCTGGAGCGGCAACAGTTGATCAAGAAAGAGGGCTAGGAGTTAGTGACGGGACAAAAAAAGAGACGACAGTTATCCAGCAAAATCCTATCCGTCCACAAAAAAACGAGATTCTAATTAAGTATCGTAACAAATCTTCGGAAGTTATTTTGAGTCTTGATCCAAGAGACAATAATGTGCAAATAGATGTTTCAAAAGCAAATCCAGGTGGCGAAACTGCCAATAATTTGGAAGCGAATTCAGATTTCTCTTACGATGTTGGGCAAGAAAATGACGACTCTGGAGAAACGGAGAGCGATTTGTTGGCGCAAGCTCAGAACAAGTTTTATTCTGGCGACTATCAAGCGGCTCTAAATCTGATAAACAGTTCTTTGGGCAAAAGACCAACAGCTAGAGCGTATGCACTCAAAGGGAGCATCTATTATATGCTGGGCAACTTGGCTTTGGCTCGAAAAAACTGGGTGAATTCGTTGCGTTTAAATTCTAATGTCCAAGGTGTTAGGCAAATGTTAAATAAAATAGGGTATTGAAATGGTCGGTTCTATAAGTTCTTTTATCGCTTTTATTCTTACTTGTCTAATAGTTTTACTTACAATTACTTCTGCAACATCAAACTGGCAGGTTTTTGTCAACTCTGCAAGTATTTTGATAGTTTTGGGTGGAACGCTTGTAAGTGAGTTTATTGCTCGTGGGTTCAGAGAAACTTTGGGGTCTCTTGTTTATATGCTTAAAATTATGTTTAAGCAACCGATGAAAACAAGGCATTTGATCAGAGAAATCGACACTATCAAAAGTTGGGCAGATCGGATACAAAGTGGTGGCAAGAAAGTTTATGACGAGATTTATTCGGAGGTTACAGAGCCTTTTGAAAAATATGTGTTTTCTATTTTGTCAACGGGGTATTCGGTAGAGGAGTCCAAAGAGTTTATCCAAAACGAAATTCAAAGAGAGCTTGAGATAAATGAGCGAAGAGCCGAAATTTTGAGCAGTTTGGGCGGCTCTGCACCTGCCTTTGGTATGTTGGGAACTTTGATAGGTTTGGTGATTTTGCTTAGCCAGTTAGACGATCCATCAAAAATTGGTCCTGCAATGGCGGTTGCTTTGATAACAACATTTTATGGGCTGATTTTAGCCAGAGTTTTCTTTATTCCTGGAGCAAATAAATCTACTGCAATTTCTGACTCAACAATGTTTCGCAAACAAATGATTTTGGAGGGAGTTAGTCTTATTATGCAAGAAAAGTCCTCTTTTTATGTAGAAGATTATTTGAGCTCTTTCGTTGAAAAAAACGTTAAGAAAGAAGATATTAGTTCTGATAGTTCAATCTAATTTTGTTTGATTGAAGAGGAATAAAGATGAAATTTCAAAAGAAGGAACCTAAAAAGATTGATGAGTCATGGATGATGACTTATTCCGATTTGGTTACTTTGCTTTTGTGTTTTTTCGTGCTTTTGGTTTCGATGTCCACAACAAATATGGGAATGTGGCAAGAGTTTAAGGAAGGGTATCGTTCTGAAATAGAAGCGCAGGAAGAAGATTTCTCTACACCTTTGTCGAGAATAAAAGATGATCTTGACTCGATGTTGTTGGACGAAAGAATGGCTGGAATTGTTTCGGTGCGACTAAATCGTTCTTCGATTACCATCAGCATTTTGTCCGACGCTCTCTATCGCACAGGCGAGGCGCAAATTATTCAAAAAAATATTAGCATTCTCAAAAAAATTGGTAATTCCATAAAAGCTATTGAGTATTACGACCCTAAAATTGATATTGAAGGACACACCGATGATGCTCCAATTCATACCTCTAGATTCCCTTCGAACTGGGAACTTTCTGTGGGCAGAGCATCAAATGTTGTGCGCTATTTCATTTCTCAAGGGATTCCACCTGAGCAGATGAAAGCCGCAGGTTATGCCTATATCAAGCCTTTGGCGCCGAATAGGGACGCCGCTGGTCACCCAATTCAAGCTAACCGAGACCTTAACAGACGGATTGTCATTGAGGTGCACTAATCTCGTTGGCTGAGTTTTTCCAGCTCTTTTTTCACCTCACGCATAGATTTCGGGTTTACGAAGACGGTTTTCTGATTTTTGTAATTTACTTGCCCTAATCTTCCTTTGCGGATTTTCCACACATAGCGGATAGCTGTGTAATCTACAGCCACTTTTCCCGAATGCTTGGCTTTGGAATAGTAGGCGGCGAGGCTTGCGGCAATCTCCAAAATTTTTTGCGGAACATTTTTTTTGTAAGGGTTGAGGATGACGATATGCGAGCCTTTTATCGCCCGCGTGTGAAACCACAAATCGTTTTTTCCCGCGACACTGCAGGTGATGGTGTTGTTTTCGGCATCGTTTCTTCCGATGACAATTTTTAGGTCGTCGTCTATTTTGATCTGTTTAAAAGATTTTTTTTCGTTTGTTTTCGCTTTTTTGGGCAGAAAAATTTTGGACTTATTTTCATCAAGCGGTTTGTTTTTCAGGGAGTTAATCTCTGCTTCTTTGATTTTTATTCTGTTTTCAACGATTTTTTTGCCGCTGAGAGCTTTTTTGTATTTTTTGAAATAGTAGGCGATGTTTTGACTGGGCGAGAGCTCTTTTTTTAGCTCAATTTTGATGTTTGGCAGAGCGGCATCAAAGTAGTTGGTGAGGCTGATTTCGCCCATTCCAGGCGAAATTTTGTGATGAGCAGATTTGAGAAGCTCGCCAGCCATTTTCCAATACTCCATTTTGCTGTAATCGCCAAGCACTCTCTTGAGCGCCGTTAGTTTTTTTTCCGCTTTGGTAATCTCTTTTTCTTGCTGTTTTTGCTGCTTTTTTTTGAAGATAACGACTCTTTTCAAGTGGATATGGTTGTAAAAAAAATGCTCCAAATAGGCGTTTACAGAGTCGAAACTGTAGTCGCCATCGTGCCAGGGCAAAGGGTGAAAGCAGTAATTTTGCGTGTTTTGATTGCTGGGCAAAGTGTATTTTTGTCCGGGCAAAATCTGCCGCTGCGGATTGTCGGCAAAGGTGAAGATTTTTTTGGCGAGCACAATTTTGTCGCCTTCCAAAAAGATAATGTTTTGTTTGCCGGGGATTAGCTCTACGACGATTTTTAGGTGTAAAAGTTCCCCATAAATCGACTTTTTTTCGAAAGAAAACTCCACGATTCTGTCGCAAGTGGGCGTTTTGATCTCCAAAAGAGCCGCGTTTTTGAAAAGGTTAATAATCCCAGAAAAAGTCGGAGCGAACTCCAAAATGTCGTCTTGCGAAAAAAAGCAAAATCCGTCGTTTCCGCAGAGATTTAGCTGCAAAAAGAGCGGAGTTTTGGCGAAAGTGATGCGATATTGGTCGCTAGATTTTTCTATTGATTGGAATTTCAAAAATTGTGGCAGAGGCTTGCGGCACCACTGGGCGATGGTCGAATAGTTCATTTTTTATGAAAAAAATAAAGGCAGAAAAAGCGCTTAGCTAAATTAGAAAAGCGACCAATTTCTGCCTTTTTTAGTCGTTTTTTTTAGTTCACTTGGAAGGTGTTTGTGCCGTCTTTCAGGAAGGCGATTATTTGCTCGGCGGCAGCCACAGCGGCGTTGATATTAGCCTCGGCGGTTTGTGCGCCCATCTTTTTGGGAGTTGCGAAAAAGCGGTCGGTGAACGCCCCGAATTTATCTAAATTTACAGGAGCGATGTCGGTCATATATTTGAACTTTTCGTCCTCGTTCATTTTTTGCAAAAGTCCGTCCTCGTCGATAACCTCTTTGCGAGCGGTGTTCACAAGGCAAGCGCCTTTTGGCATTTTTGACAAAAGTTCGTAGTTGATCGAGCCTTTGGTTTTGTCGTTGGCAGGAATGTGCAGAGACAGGTAGTCGGCTTGCGAGTAAAGCTCTTCAACCGTCTTGGCGCAAGCGTCGCAGCCAGCCAAAATTTTGCTCTCCTTAACAAACGGGTCGTGCGCGATGACTTTCATTCCGAAACCTTTGGCGACTTTTGCTACGATGCAGCCGATGTTGCCGTAGGCGTGGATTCCAAGGGTTTTGCCTTTTAGCTCGCTGCCAGATTTTCCGTTGTAGCATCCGCGGGCAGCCATAATCATCATTCCAAGGGCAAGCTCTGCCACAGCGTTGGAGTTTTGCCCAGGAGTGTTCATCACTACAATCCCTTTTTCGCTAGCGGCTTGGCAGTCCACATTGTCGTAGCCAGCTCCAGCTCTAACGACGATTTTCAGATTTTTTGCTGCGTCCATCACCTCTTTGGTAACTTTGTCGCTTCTGATAATCAAAGCGTCGCAATCGCTTACTGCGCCCACAAAATCGGCTTGCTCTGCGTAATTTTCGAAAAGAACCAGCTCGTGCTCAGACTTTGCCACAGCCTCTTTGAGTTTGTTCACAGCCGCAGCTGCGAAAGGCTTTTGAGTTGCCACTAATATTTTCATAATTTTCTCCTCATTATGTGATTTCTTTGATACTTAATTCGTGCATCCCTTAAAATGAGTCAAGAAAATAAAAAAAAATCTTGACTTTATATTTGCTGTTTTTTGATTTGGGGAAATTTTTTTAAATAGGAGGAAGAATGTTCGAAAAATTCTTTAAACTTAGTGAGCACGGAACTACTGTAAAAACAGAAATCCTTGCTGGTCTTACTACTTTTTTGACTATGGGCTACATTTTGATTGTCAACCCAATTATTTTGTCAAAAACTGGTATGCCGTTTGGCTCAATCATCACAGCTACAGCGTTGTCTTCGGCAATTGCGACTTTGGTGATGGCGTTGTATGCCAATATGCCTTTTGGTCTTGCACCAGGGATGGGGCTTAACGCCTTTTTTGCTTTCACAGTGGTTTTGGGTATGGGTTACTCTTGGGAGTTTGCTCTTACAGCTGTATTTTTGGAAGGTATAATCTTTATGATTTTGACCTTCTTTAATGTGCGGACTGCGATTGTAAACAGCATCCCAATCAACCTGAAGTATGCAATCTCGGCTGGTATCGGTCTCTTTATTGCCTTTATCGGTCTGCAAGGAGCTGGTCTTGTTGTGGACAATCCAGCTGTTCTTGTTGGACTTGGCGATGTGCTTACTGCTAAACCGCTGATTTGTGTGTTTGGTCTTTTGGTTGTGGGTGTTTTGCATTACAAAAGAGTGAAAGGTGCTTTGATGATCGGGATTTTGGCTTCAACAGTGTTGGCTCTTATCTTGGGCGTTACCGAATACAACGGCATTTTTGCAGCTCCAGCTAGCCTTGCGCCAATTTTCTTCAAATTCGATTTCACCAATGTTTTCACATTGGATATGGCTACAGTTTTGTTCACTTTCTTGTTTGTCGATATGTTCGATACAGTTGGAACTTTGGTTGGTGTGGCTTCAAAGGCGAATATGCTTGACTCTGAAGGTAAACTTCCTGGCGTGAAAAAAGCTCTTTTCGCAGACTCTCTTGGAACGACCGTCGGCGCTATCTTGGGAACTTGCACAGTGACAACTTATGTAGAGTCTGCCGCTGGTGTTGAAGAGGGTGGTCGCACAGGTCTTACCGCCTTGACAATCGCAGCTCTTTTCTTGCTTTCGCTTTTCATCTCTCCGCTGATTATTATGGTGCCGGGCGCAGCTACTGCTCCAGTGCTTATCGCAGTGGGTGTGTTTATGCTTACCCCAATCTTGAAAGTGGATTTCGACGACTTTACCGAAGGTCTTCCTGCTTTCTTGGCGATGATTATTATGCCGCTTACCTACTCAATTTCAGAAGGTATCGCATTCGGAATTATCTCTTATACAGTCTTGAAGCTTTTCACAGGCAAAGGAAAAGAGGTCAGCCTTGTTACTTACATCGTTGCTTTGATTTTTATCGGCAAATTCTTTTTGTAATACGATAGTATAGCAATAATTTAAGCCGCTCTTCTTACGAAAAAGAAGGGCGGTTTTTTTATTTCTGCTTTTTTTATGAGTCAAAAAAAATTGCCGATAGCTAGCTGATTATTTTTCAATGAAATAAAAAAAATAGCGAATTTTTGCTTTTTTCCGATTTTGCTTGACTTTTATATGCGTCTCAAAGAATTAAGGGTATTGTAGATGAGGAAAGAACTGTTATGGGTCGGAAAAAGTTAAGTAAAATCCAGCAATTGCTTTTGTTTGACGGGCTGTCTGTGCCGCAGGAGCAGCCGCAGCAGGCGAAAAAAACCGAGCAAACTGAGGCGACAAAAAAGATTCCAAAGCCGAAAAATCAGCAGATCGTCGTTCCCAAAATTTTGGGGCGTGACAATTGGATGAATATTCAGGGCGGTCAGGTCTCGTTCGATTTTGTGCATCGGGTCGAAGATTTTTTGCTTGAGAATAATATTAAGCTCAACAGCAGGAAGTTTCTGCTGGGAGTGTCCGGCGGAAGCGACTCTCTGGCGATGCTGCTGGCGTTTTACTATTTGCGCAATAAATACGACCTGAAGCTTTTGGTGTCGCATATCAACTACAATCTTCGCGGGGAGCAGAGCGCCGCTGACCAGAGGCTACTGCAAAAAATCTGCTTTGAGAAAAATATTTTGGTGGAGATTAAGAGTGTTGATGCTGGAGCGCTGAGCGAAAAAGGTTTGCGGGATTTGCGATTTGAGGAGTTCGAAAAGATTGCCAAGAGAGACAAAATCAAAAATCTGTGTCTGGCGCACAACAAAAACGATCAGGTGGAGACGGTGCTTTTTAATGTGGTGCGCGGAGCTGGGATTTCGGGAGCTGCGGGGATAAAGCAGACGCTGAAACTCGCCAGCGGGCTTACGCTGATTCATCCGCTTTTGCACATCGACAAAAAGCAGATTGTGGCGTTTTTGCAAGATCAAAAAGTGCAGTGGGCGGAGGATGCAACCAACGCAGAGCCGATTTATTCTCGCAACAAAATTCGGCTGGAGCTTTTGCCGTGGCTGAAGGAGAACCTAAATCCCAAGGCGATGGAAAATATTTTTGAGTTTTCGACGATTTTGAGCCAGACGCACCAATTTTGGCAAGAGCAGGCCAGCTCGAAACTCAAGCGGCTGAAAATCAAAGGCGAAAGCGAGCCAGGAGTTTTTTGTTTTTCTGTTGAGAAGCTGAAAAAAGAGCTGCCGCTGCTTCGCTACTATTTGTTCAAAGAGATTTACGAGGAGTTTACTGGCGAAGTTGACGGATTTTATCGCAACCATTTTAGTCAGATCGAGAAGCTTTTTGAGTCGCAAGGTTCTGTGAAAATCAACCTTTTTGAGAAGATGGTTTTGCTCAAGGAGTATGACAATCTCTACATTTTCGACCACGATTTGCAGGAGGAACATCCCGAAGATCAGCCGATGGTTTTTTCAAAATTGGCGAAAGTTTTTGTGTTTAACAATTGTCGGATTCGGATGTCGAAGGTGAATAAAATTCCGGCGAAGTTCGACAAGAGCAGCGTGGCGTATTTGGATTATGGCAAATTGCAGATGCCGCTGGTGGTTCGTTCGGCTGTGGCAGGAGATAGGTTTGTGCCTGTGGGGATGAAGGGTCACAAAAAATTAAAGGAATTTTTTATTGACGAAAAGGTCTGTAAATTTGAAAGAAAAAGGATACCGATTATCACTGATACCAAAGGGATTGTTTGGGTCGGAGGATATCGCGTGGACGCAAGAGCGGTGGCGAAATCGTCTTGCAAAAATGTCTTAAAAATCGAGCTGGAGCGGCTGGAGAAGTCGCGGTCTGCTCAACGGAAAAAGTAAAAATGGGGTGCAAAGTGGACGAAAGATTTTCAAAAATCATTTTGAGCGAAGAGGAAATTCAAGCCAGAATTGCGGAGCTTGCCAAAGAGCTATCTGCTTGCTACAAAGGCAAATGCCCCGTTTTTGTGTGTGTGCTAAAAGGCGCTGTGTTTTTTATCACCGATCTGACCAAAAAGCTGACGATTGACTGCCGTGTGGATTTTATGGATGTGTCCAGCTACGGCGCAGACCGAAGCAGCTCGGGGGTTGTGCAGATTCGCAAAGACCTTAGCGACCGAATCGAAGACCGCGATGTGATTGTGGTGGAAGATATTTTGGATACGGGGCTTACGCTGAACTACCTGATTGGCTATTTGGTGAACAGAAAGCCGCGCTCGATAAAGATTTGCACGCTGCTGGATCGTCCGCATAAGCGAGATGCGAATATCGATTTGAAGGCCGATTTTGTCGGTTTTACGCTTACCAAGAGCGATTTTTTGGTCGGTTACGGTCTGGACGACGACCAAATTATGCGGAATTTGCCTTACATTGGAGTTTTAAAAAAGGATGATGTGTAGAGAATGAGCAACAAAAATCAAAATAAATTGCCTGAGTTCAAAAAACCAAATATTACCCTGATAATTTTGTTTATTTTTGCGGGACTGCTGTTTTATCAGTTTTTTTTCGCGGTGGATAAAAGCGCTCGGGAAGTCAGCTATTCCACATTTATACAGATGAGTAGCTCTGGGCAGGTGCTTTCTGCCAGTTTTGACGAAAAAGATGTGATTTTTACGACCAGCGACGGCGGGAAATATTCTACTTATTTGCCGTTTCGGGACCCGAATTTGGTGGAAAAATTGCAGGCGCAAGGGGTTAATATCTCTTCGCACAAGCCTTCTTTTTTTGCGTCGGCGGTCTTGTCTTGGCTTCCGTTTTTGGTGTTTATTTTTATTTGGATTTTTTTGATGCGTTCGATGGGTGGCGGCGGCAAAGCTTTTAGTTTTGGCAAGAACAAAGCCCAGCTGGTAAACAAAGAGGATATTAAAACGACTTTTGACGATGTGGCTGGGATTGACGAGGCAAAAGGCGAGCTGGAGGAGATTGTCGATTTCCTCAAAGATCCCGAAAAATTTTTGTCGGTCGGTGGCAGAATTCCGCGTGGAGTGCTGTTGCAGGGGCATCCCGGAACGGGAAAAACGCTTTTGGCGAGAGCTGTGGCTGGAGAGGCTGGAGTGCCTTTTTTTCGGATGAGCGGCTCTGATTTTGTGGAGATGTTTGTTGGTGTGGGAGCTTCGAGAGTGCGGAATCTTTTTGAATCGGCGAAAAAAAACTCGCCGTGTATCGCTTTTATCGATGAGATTGACGCTGTCGGACGCCATCGTGGCACAGGTTTGGGTGGCGGACACGACGAGCGGGAGCAGACTCTCAACCAGCTTTTGGTGGAGATGGACGGTTTTACTGAGAACGATTCGGTGATTATTATTGCCGCAACTAACCGTCCAGATGTTTTGGATCCTGCGCTTTTGCGTCCCGGCAGGTTTGATCGCCAAGTGACGGTCGATTTGCCCGACATCAGAGGTCGAGAGGCTATCCTCAAAGTTCATGCGAAGAAGATAAAGATGCAAGAGGGTTTGAGTTTTTCGACGATTGCCAGAGCCACGGCTGGTTTTTCTGGTGCAGATTTGGCGAATTTGCTCAACGAGGCGGCTTTGATTACAGCAGGAAGGGGCAGCAAAGAGGTGACGCTTGCGGAGGTGGAGGAGGCGAAAGACAAGATTATTTTGGGCAAAGAGAAAAAGAGCAAGGTGATTTCGGAGGAGGAGAAGCGGATAACGGCTTATCACGAGATTGGGCATGTGATTACCTCGATTTGTTTGCCGTTTACCGACCCGCTGCACAAAGTGTCGATTATTCCGCGCGGATTTACCGCAGGGGCGACGCACTATTTGCAGACCGACCGCAGTAACTATTCCAAAGATTATCTGAAGCAGATGTTGGTGCAGCTTTTGGGCGGACGAGCCGCAGAGGAACTGAAGTTTGAGTCGATAACCACTGGCGCCAGCAGCGATATTGCCAGAGCGACAGACATTGCTAAAAAAATGACTTGCTCTTGGGGAATGAGTGATTTTTTTGGTCCGATGGCGATAAATCGAGAGCAAGAGCAAACTTTTTTGGGTAAAGAGCTTGCGCATCACGACTCCATTAGTCAGTATCTGAGCGAAAAAGCGGATCAGCAAATTCTCGATTTTGTCTCGGAAGCTTATAAAACGGCGAAAGATATTTTGCAAAAACAGGAGAAAATGTTGGTGAGTTTGTCCGAAGAACTTTTGAAGAAAGAGACTTTGGAACTGGACGAGATTTTTGACATCTGTTTTGAGCAAGCCACGCAGGATAGCAAAGAGCTTTTGCACGAGAAATACAAAAAGGCGAAAGAGCTGACAATAAGTGCCGATTAGTTTTTTAGAAAAAAGTGCCCCCGTAGCTCATCTGGATAGAGTGTTTGATTCCGGTTCAAAAAGTAGGAGGTTCGAATCCTCTCGGGGGTACCATTTTTTTCTCTAGCGGCTTTTTTGGGGATTTTTTTTGGTATGCAATATTATAAAGATAAAGGCAAAATTTTTTTTCAAGTTGGGGTGATTTCTGCCCTGAGCTTGATAATTCTCTTTTTTTCTTACGGCTGGATTACCAGAGCTTTTGCGCAGAGTAAATATGAGAAAATTTTGGTTGCTTTTCCGTCTGGAGGCGGTCTTTCGCAAGGTTCTGTCGTGTGTCTGCAGGGCGTTCCGCAAGGGTTTGTCGATAAAATCGATGTGACGCCAGAGGGAGTTGTGTTTGAGCTGAAGGCGGAGATTCCGTTTCCGCTGCGAGAGGGAAGCGCTTTTGTGGTGGAAGATGTGGATTTGATGGGCAACAAGCAGCTGAATATCGTGCCGAGTTTGCATGGCGCAGAGCTGGATTTGCAAAAGGTGCAAAAAGGGCAGGTGAAGATAACTTTTAACCGCTTTATCGCGCGGCTCAACGAGATTTTGGACGATTTGGAAGCTAAAAATGTGAACGCCGAAAAGTTGGGCGAGATTTTTGGCAGATTGGATGCAATCGCTAGTCAGGCGGAGATTGCTCTTGGCAGAGTTAACGCAAAAAACGGGCTGCTCCATCAGACGCAAGCGGCGCTTTTGCAGACGAACGCTCTTTTGCAAAAATTGAACGAAAAGAACTCGACGCTGGGGAAATTTTTGTCCGACACGATTCTTTATGAGCAAGTGGTGACCAGCACCAAGCGGGTGGATTCGCTTCTGATTGATGTTAAGGCAAATCCGACTAAATATTTTAAGATTGAAGTTTTTTAGATGAGAAAAGTTTTTGCCAGCTTTTTAATCGTTTTGGGGTGCTTAAATTTTGCGTTTGCGCAAACTACCACGCCAGAGTCGGCGCTTTTGTTGCCGGGCAAACAGATGAGTTCTGTGGGAAATTCGGTCAACATCTCGATGGCGAGCGACTCGATTTCCTACATTGCAAACGATATGTTTTACGATGTCGTTTTTTCGCAGGCAAATCTTTATGGCGATGTGCAGATTACTTCGGGCAGCTCGATTTTGCGCTCGGACACGATTACGATCAATTTGCAAAGCAACATAATGAGCTCGCACGGCGTCACTTATATCAAAGATCAAAACAGCTGTATGATTGGGCACGATGTTTGGGTGAATCCCAAAAAAGAGTGGGCGCTGTTCCTCAAGGGTGCCGGCAAAATCGATGTTGGCTACTATTACGGCAGCCAGGTGCGGCAGGTAAAGAACGGCGTTTACGATATCGATAACGGGATGTTCACCACTTGCGATGCGCCCGATCATCATTTTGATATCTATTCCACGCAAATGCGGATCTATCGCGGACAGATGGTGGTGATGAAGCCGGTGGTGATTTTGGTGAACCACTTCCCGATTTTTGCGCTGCCCTCATACTCTTTTTCGATTGCGCGCGGCAAGCAAAACGGCTTTTTGATGCCGACTCCGGGGCGGAACTCTACCGACGGAAAATATCTGGAAAATATCGGCTACTACCTTTATTTCGAAGATTACTGGGACGGCATCATCAAGATGAATATCCGCGAAAATACGGGCATTGACGGCGAATTTCACACGCAATACAAAAAGCGCTACGAGTTTGAGGGGCATTTGGACATTAGCCAAAAAAGGACGCTCAGCGATGCGGGAACTGCCTCGAAATACGAGGGCGAGTATCATTTTGAGCACGACCAAAATTTTGACGACGGCGCAACGCTCTATGCTGACGCAAACTACTATTCCAGCAAAGAGCTTTTGGAGGAGTCTAGCGATATCAACACTCGCACCAAAGAAAAAATCGACTCGAAAATAAATTACAGTCGCCCATTTTTGAGCAGCATTCTGAATGTTAACGGCAAATATACTCACGATTTGCAAACCGAGGCGAAGACGATAACTTTGCCCGAAGTCTCTTATACGCTGACTTCTCGACCAGTTTGGGAGGTTTTTCAGGATGTTGCGCCGACGGACGATCCGTGGTGGGAAGATTTCAGCTACGCCTTTCGATTTAACGCCGTGCAAAAAGGGGTGATCAACGACTCTTCGTCCAGTTTTGCCGATGTGGTCTGGGAGTCCAAACGCGACACCAGCGGCGATATGATAAATTCGCACTCGGCTGGCACACGGCAAGAGCTGGACTTTTCGTATTCCCACAAATTTTGGAATTGGCTGACATTTAGCCAAAGCGTGCCGCTGAAATTTGCCTATTCGAGTTCGGAAATTAACTACGAGAAATTCAAATCTTCGCACCAATACAGCTACTCAAACGACTTGGGTTTCGATATTGTCGGCTTCCGCAATTTTGGCGATTTCTACCTGAAAGGAATTCGCCACACAATCGGCATCTCGACCAGCTTTGACTATACGCCAGAGATAAAAAACACCGCCACAGGTGATTACGCGCTTGGTGCAACTAGCGAGAGCAAAGCTTCCAAGCTGAATTTTAGCAACACTTGGGACTTGAAACTTAATCCTCCTGGCAAAACGGATAAGCTCTTGCTGAACAGCATTTTAACGGCAAAAACTGCCTACAATTTGTATAACGACGACACAGAGATTGAGGGCACCTGGGACGATATTATTTGGACAGGCAAATTGGACGGACAAAAGCTGATACCTGCGGCAACTTTTGTGAATAAGGCGCTGGAATGGACTTATCTTTCCAAATGGTTGTCGTATTCGCTGACCAACCAAAACACCGCTTCGGCGACTCAAGACCCCTACAATTTTGAGCTGGAAGAGTGGGAGTATAAGGTGCCGCTGAACAACTCGCTGAAGTTTAGTTTTTCGCAATCCAAGAAAATCCGCTATTTCAACTATTCGCCCGCAAAATACAATATGTTTGAGCTGAACAAGTTTTTTAACAACGGGCCGCCAGCTAAACGGCATAACTATCTGTTGCAGGACAACAGCATCAGCACGGGCATCAGCTATACGCACAACATCGTCGGGCAGCAGGCAAAAGGCACGGGCTATCACAAAACGATTGACTACACGCTGGATATGACTTGCGGGGCAAAAATTTTCTTGTCCAAAACTTGGCATTTGGAGTATTCCAACTCGATCGACCTCAAGGAGCGGGACCTGGTGAAGCAGACTTTTTCGGCGGTTAAACACCTGCACTGCTGGGATTTCACCTTTTCGTATATCAAAGAGGGCTCGTTTTGGGAGTATAAATTTTTGTTCTTTAACATCAAGTTGCCTAACGACCTGAAGCACGAGGAAGAGGGCGATTCCAACGATGACTAAAGCGGTTTTTTTGGACAGAGACGGCACGCTAAATCCAGATGAGCGGGGGTATATCGCCTCGCCAGAAGATTTTGAGCTGTATCCGTTTAGTGCTGCGGCGGTGAAAATTTTTGCCGATTTGGGCTTCAAAGTTTTTGTGATAACCAACCAGTCGGGCATAGCGCGCGGACTGTATAGTGCAGCAGATTTGCAGGCGGTGCATAGCAAAATGCTCGCGCAGTTGCAGCAAGGCGGAGCGACGCTTGACGAAGTTTTGCACTGTCCGCATCATCCGCAAGGCACAGTGCCGCAATTGAGTGTGAAGTGTCAGTGTCGCAAGCCGGGAAATCTCTTTTTTCGGCAGTTGCAAAAAAAATATTCTCTGCGAGCTAGGGCGTCTTTTATGATTGGAGACAAGGCGTCGGACATTGGTTTTGGCAAAAATAGCGGCTTGCAAACTATCTTGGTGCGCACTGGCGAGGGCGAGCAGACTTTTCGTGCGGGTAATGCAAACCCCGATTTTGTCGTGGACGATTTGCTGGCAGCGGCGAAGCTCATCAAACGATTGAGTGCGCAAGAAGCGGGCGATTATGCCAGATAGGAAGCCGCCGTCCGCTTTCGATTTCGAGAAAATTTTTGCCGTTTTGGCGGAATATTACGCAAATTGTGAGGCTGCGGTCAAAAAATTTGAGCAGGTATCGGCAGCCACGCCGCTTCAGATTTTGATTGCGGCGATGCTCTCGGCTCGCACGAACGACCGCACGACGACGAAAGTGATGAGCGACTGGGGGATAGAGCGGCTGGAGCAGCTGCAGGGGCTGTCGGCGCAGGAGCTGGAGAAAATCGTCTATCCAGTGGGATTCTACAAGCAAAAGGCACTGCACTTGAGCAAATGGTGTGAGCATATCGAAAAACATTTTGGCGGCAAATTACCCACAAATCGCCAGCAGACGATGAGTTTGCCCGGTGTGGGGCTAAAGACCGCAAATCTTTATCTTTCTCGGGCGTATGGCTTGCCGTTTGTTTGCGTGGATATTCATGTGCATCGGATTTGCGGGCGGCTTGGACTGACTTCGTATAAAACTCCACAGCAGACAGAAAAAGAGCTGAGTCGAATTTTGCCCAAGAAGTTTATCAGCGACGCTAATCGTTATTTTGTCGCTCTGGGGCAAACTTTGTGCAAAGCTCAAAAAACCGACTGCGAAAATTGTCCTCTGAGCGAATTTTGCGCGAGAATAGGAGTGTAAATGGTTGGAATTTTGGTATTTTATGGGGAAAATCGAAAAGTGCTATTGAAGGCGATTTGCCAAAATTTGGAAAAAAGCAAAGAGCGATATTTGAACTCAGAAAATCATAGAGAGTTGCAACAAAAAATTGTGCAGGTGGAGCAAAAGCCTTTTCCGACGCTGCTTGAGGCGCTGGTGCATTTTAAAAGCTTGCCCGAAGGGGAGGTCAAGCAGTTTGCGCAGTATCGCTATCTTTGTTTGGATTGTGAGGGCGTGCCGTGTTTGTCTTCTGCCAGCGACACTTTGGCGGCGAGCAAAGATTTTGTGGGACCGTTTCGCAATCTTTTTTTTATTTCCGATTTTACCGATAAGTTCGCCCAGCGCTACGATTTGCCTGCGTTGAGCCAAGAGCGGATGTGCGAAAATATTTTGGATTTTTATCTGGACGAAAAAGTTTGGCAGGAGTGCAAAAACGAGCTGGACGATCTAGAAAATCGGCTGGATTTTGCCAAAGCGGAAATTCTTGCGCAAGATTTGCAGCCGTTGCGGCGATATTTCGAGTATTTGCAGTTTATTCGCACTAGTAAAAATCTTTGCTTCTCTTGCTCTTGGCAAGGAGCAGATTTGCAGGTGAAAGACGGACTTTTACAAAAGTTTGGCGATTTGCGTTTTCGGCTGGATTATCGCCCGATGGAGTATCAAAAAAGCGAGCAAAACGCTTTGCCGCTGGACGAGCTGGATGAGCGGGAGATTGTGTATCGCTTTTGGCAGGAGTTGGGCGAGCAGAGTGCTCATTTGCGAAGTTAATATTTTTCGTTTTCTTCATTCGTATGCGACTAAATTTATATTTAAAGTCTCGCTGCGGTAAGTTTTTAGGGAGTCGCTGCTAATATCAATATTTTCCGTTTTATAGTCAGCTTTGAAGATAGAGAGTTGGTAGCTGGGCGCGATTTTGGCGAGCACTTTGTTGACGGCAGCTTGCAGAATAACAACGCTGGTGTCGTTGATGCCGCCAGCGACGATGGTTAGCTCTGCGTCGGTCGGTTGTCCGACAGAGTCTCGGACGCAAATATAAAACTGGTTGCTTGAGGTCGTGTCGATGATGATGTCGGTCTCTGGTGGGATTTTGTCTTCTTCGTCTTCTTCGGGAGCAGGCGCTGTGGTCGTTCCGCCGCCGCTGCTACCCCCGCCGCAAGCGCAAAAGCCGATTATGATTGCCAGCATTAGTAGTAGCTTGATGAATTTTTTCACTGTGTTCTCCTCAAAAAAACTTTTTTAATTTTGATCATAGTTTGGTAACCAGTCTGGGTCTGGCACATAGTCTTCGTATTTTTGAAATTCGAGGTATGGATCGAAGTCTGCGGGGTCTGCGCTGAAGCGTGGTTTGTAGTTTTCTTGCCAGGCTGGCGTGTTTTCTTGATACCACGAATAGTTGCCGCCTACGCTGACGAGTTTTGCTGTCCAGGTGTTCAAAGGTTGGTTAAACGACTGTGCGCCCTGGAACATACAGAACATATCGTCGACATTGGTGACATCCCAATTGTCCAAAGGTTGGTTGAAAGATTTGGCTTTGTAGAACATTGCCCTTGCCCTTTTTAGTTCGGAGACATTCCACTTGTCCAGTGGCTGATTGAAGGCGTATGCTCGCAAAAATACTGTGCTCATTTTTGTGACATGCTGCACATCCCAGTCGTTGATGTTTTGGTTAAACGAAAAAGCACGGCGGAAGGCACTGTCCATTCTATCAAACCAATCGTCTTTATTTCTAGTTTCGTTATAGCGGGTGTTGAATTTCCAGCTGTTAATCGGCTGATTGAAGCGAAAAGCGCCCCAAAACATTCCGTAAATCGTTGTGACGCTGCCCATATCCCATTTGTCGAGTGGTTGGTTAAATTCGTATGCGTCGCAAAAAGTCGATGCCATTTTTTTTACATTGCCCACATCCCAGTTGTTGATGTTTTGGTTGAACACTTCTGCGTGGTAGAATGTGTAGGTCATATCGGTGACATTGCTCACATCCCAATAGCTGATGTCTTGGTTAAAGGAGGAATTTGGAGAAGAGACGCCCTCGCATTCGGTTGGGTGATCTTCCCAGTATTCTTGGGCGTCGGGGATTAGGTTTCTCAAGCTTGTGATTTGGCTGGTGTTGACATAGCGGACATCTTCGCCTTTGGCAATTTTTTTGATAAGTTCATCGAAGGTAATCGGCGGCACGAGCGCTCTTGGTTTTTCCTGAACTCCCCAATCGCTGCGAGTTATGTAGTCGAAATCGGCGAGGTTTGCATCTTGGGAAATATCCCAGTTTATCAGATTTTGTCGGAAAGAAGAGGCGCCATGGAACATACTTCTGGCGGTGGTAACGCTGCTGACATTCCATCTAGTGATGTCTTGGTCGAACTTTCTGGCTTCATCGAACATATACTCCATATCGGTAACGCTGCTGACATCCCAGTTGCCGATGTAGCCATTAAAAGGGGTGCCCTTGAACATATAGCCCATCGATGTGACTTTGCTGACATCCCAAGAGGGAACATCGCCGTTGAAGTTGTAGGCGCCGTTGAACATTGCTCGCATATTCGTCACTTTGCTCACATTCCAGCTGTCGAGATTTTGGTTGAAGCTTTGCGCGCCAGCGAACATCTGGCTCATGCTGGTGACATTGCCGACATTCCAGCCATTTAGGGGTTGATTGAAAGATTTTGCGTAGGCGAACATTCCGTCCATATTGGTGACATTGCTCACATCCCAGCTGATGACATCGGGGTCGTTGAAGTTTTGCACGGTCTGGCAGCTGAGGATAGTTTCCCCTTTTGCATCAGCGACAGCTTGCATCAGCCCAGACATATCGCCAGCGAGCTTTAAGCCCGCTAAATCCATGCCAGCGACGATTTTTGCCACAAGTTCTTGTTTGCTTATCGGGAATTTTGGTCTTTCGAGCGCTGTCCAATTGGTGTTTTCTTCGCTAGCGAAATAGTCGAAATTTTGGATCTTGTCTACATTCCAGCGGCTGATATCTTGGTCAAAATTATAGGCTCCCACAAATGTTCGTTCCATATTGATGGCGTTTGCTGTGTTCCAGCCTCCGATAGAGGATGAGCCGCCGTTGTTAAAAGCTGTGGCGCCAGCGAACATCCTGTTCATATCTGTTACATATGCCATATTCCAGCTGCCGATATCTTGGTTGAATTTGGTCGCTTCGGAGAACATTCCGCTGGTGTTGATCGGTGCGACATTTTTCCAGTTGCCGATTTCTCTGTTAAAACTAGAGGCTCCTCCGAACATATAGCGCATATTCCTGACATTTGCGACATCCCAGCCGCTGATATCTTGGTTGAATGCTCTGGCTTTATAGAACATAGATTCCATATCCGTAACATTGCTGACATTCCATTCACCGATTTCTTGGTTAAAATTGAACACCGGAGGGCAATCGTCTGCCGAGTATGTTGTGCCATGAATTTCGTTATATTTTTGAGTTACTTTGCTCATCAGAAAAGACATATCGGTGATGAATTGGACATCCGCCAGCGCAACATCGACATTGTCTGCGATTAGTTCGATGAGTTTGTCGAGGGTGACGGGGAATTTGGGCATCTCGCTGAGTTTCCATTCATAGTTATGATCCCAAGAACAAAAACCGCCAAATTGTTTGATTTCGCCTCTTTGGGTAAACGCAGTTAGAGCGTCGGATGACCAGGCGGTGAGGTCTTGGTCGAAAACGGTGTTGTCGGCAAACATCATAGTCAGGTCGGTTACCTGATCTATATCCCAATCGCTGATGTCTTGGTTAAAGTTGGTTTCCCTAAACATATAGCTCATATCTGTCACCAAACCAGTGTTCCAGTCTCCGATTGGTCTGTCAAAGGCGGTGGCTCCTTCAAACATATACGACATATCCGTGGCGTTAAAATTCCAAGTGTTGTTGCTTGTGTTGGCGTTTATATCTTGGTTAAAAGATTTGGCGTTTCTGAACATTGCGCTGAGGTTTTTGACGCTTTGCAAGTTCCAAGTCCCGATGGCTTGGTTAAAGCTCTCTGCGCCGTCGAACATATGGCTCATATCGGTGACTTGGCTGGTTTTTTGTCCCCAATTGCCGATGTTTCCGTTGAATTTTTTCGCACCAGCGAACATCCCTTTCATATTGGTAACGCCGCTGACATTCCAGCCGCCCAGCGGTTGGTCGAAGATGGTGTCGCTCTCGAACATATAGCTCATATCGGTTACATTTGCGACATTCCAGCTGCCGATGGGTTGGTTGAACGAGTTTGCGCCTGCGAACATCCTGCTCATATTGGTGACGCCGCTGACATCCCAGCCGCTGATATTTTGGTTGAAACTTTTCACACTTTGGCTGGAGCGGCTTGCGACCAGATCCATAAGGTTAGACATATCGGTTATTTGTGACACATCAACATTGGTGACATCGTTGCCAGCAGCGATCATCAGCACGAGGTCGCTTTTTGAGACTGGTAGATTTGGTCGGTTGGAAAATTCCCATTTTGAGGCGTTCAGGGCGTAGTCTTGGCTTTTGGTGACTTTGCCGATATCCCAGCCGCTGAGGTCTTGGTTAAACGAGATGGCGTTGTAGAGCATCGAGTCCATTTTGGTGACATTTGCGATATTCCAGTTGCTGATGTTTTGGTTGAAATCTTTCACTGTTTGACAATCGTCGATATCTTCTTGCAGGTAGTCGGCAACCTCTTGCATCAGGTCGGACAAATCGGTGATGCTGCTGACATCCAGATTTGTGACATCTTTGCCGAGGGCGATTTGGCGAGCCAGAGCGTGCTTGGTGTTTATCGGGAAGCTGGGCTTTTCGCTCGCGAGCCAGCTGTCTTTTGTGCCAGAATCGAAAAAGTTGAAATCGGTAACTGCGCCGACATTCCATCTGCTGAGGTCGCGACCGAAGTTGCTGGCACTATAGAACATTGCCCGCATATCTTCGACTCTGTCAACTTCCCAGTCCTTGATGTTGTCGTCGAAGGCGGTCGCCCCATAAAACATCGAGTTCATATTGGTAACCGAATCGACATCCCAGTCGCCGATGTATTTGGAAAAACTCGTGGCGTTTTTGAACATCGACGCCATAGTGGTGACATCGCTGACATCCCAGTCGCTGATGTCTTGGTTGAAGGCTATGGCACCCTCGAACATCGAATCCATAGTGTAAACATTGCCAGTTTTTGCGTTCCAGTCGCCGATATCGCCGTTGAACTTTGCTGCGCCCTTAAACATTCCGTCCATACGACGAACTGTGCTAACATTCCAGCTGCCGATATCTTGGTTGAAATTTTCTGCGTCGCCGAACATATATTGCATAAAATAAGCTTTGCCGACATTCCAGTCGCTGATGTTTTGGTTGAAGGCTGTGGCTTTATAGAACATCTCGCTCATATTATAAACTTGGCTGACATCCCAGCTGCTGATATCTTGGTTGAATTTTCCTGCCTCAAGAAACATCCCGCTCATTTCTCTGACTTTGCCAGTTTTTGCTCCCCATAGACCCACATTACCGTTGAAGTTGTCCGCTAGCGAGAACATACCGTTCATATTGGTGACTTGGCTGACATCCCAGCCGCCGATGTTTTGGTTGAAACTTTCGGCATTATCGAACATATAGCTCATATTAGTAACGCTGTCCACTGACCAGCCGCCGATATTTTGGTTGAAGGAAGTGGCGTTTTGGAACATATGGTGCATATCTTTTACTCGGCTCACATCCCATTGGCTGATGTCTTGGTTGAAGCTTTGCACGACAGGGCACTCTTTTGGATTGTCGTAGTCCAGAGCGCTCGCGACTTGAGTCATCAGATTCGACATATCGGTGATTTGCGAAACATTGGCACTGGATACATCTCGTTGGTTGGCTATCAGGAGCACCAAGTTCTCCTTGGTCAGGGGGTAGCCCGCCAGTGCTGGTTTTTCGAGGATTGTCCACTGGCTGGAAGTCCCCGCGTCGAACTCGTCGATGGCTGTCACATTCCCGACGCTCCAGCCGCTGAGGTCTTTGTCAAAACCGCTGGCGCCCTTAAACATCCCGCTCATATCGGTAACATTTTCGACATTCCAGCCTCTAATATCTTGGTCGAAATTTTTAACGATGGAACAGGAACTCAAATTTTCGCCCAGAGAATCGGCAACGGCTTGCATAAGGTTCGACATATCAGTGATTTGCGAAACATTGACTTTGGTAACATCTTTACCTTTTGAGATGAGCAGGACGAGATCCGCTTTGCGCAGCGGCAGATTTTTTAGGTTCGGCTTCTCCAAAATCGTCCAGTTTGTGCTGCTTGCGGTGTCAAAATTGTCGTAATTTTTCACAGAATCTATCACCCAGCCGCTGAGGTCTTGGTCGAAGTTGCTAGCGCCAGAGAACATCCCGCTCATATCGGAGACGCTGCTCACATCCCAGCCGCTGATATCTTGGTTGAGCGAAGACGCCCCTT
This sequence comes from Candidatus Cloacimonadota bacterium, assembly GCA_963676615.1. Lineage (GTDB taxonomy): Bacteria > Cloacimonadota > Cloacimonadia. Next base: position 179,618 of record OY781092.1, read on the forward strand.
GGAACATCTCTGTCATTTTGGAAACTTTTTCGACATTCCAGCCGCTGATATCTTGGTTGAAATTTTGCACGACGCTTTGGCTAGAGAGGCTAGCGACGGCCTCCATCAAATAGGAAAAATCTCCCGTGAGCTTTACATTGCTCACATCCTCGTCATTTGCGATCATCTGGGCGAGCTGTTGTTTGCCAATCGGAAATTGCGGTTTTTCATCTGCGAGCCAGCTTGCGTTGCTGTTGCTGTCAAAATCGTTGAACTCGGTAACTTTGTCGATATTCCAGCCGCTGATATTTTGGTCGAAAGCGCTTGCTCTCGCGAACATACTGCTCATATTCGCAACTCGGCTCGTTTTCCAGCCGCTGATATCTTGATTGAACAGACTCGCATCCTCGAACATCCCGCTCATATTAACGACGCTGTCAACATTCCAGCCGCCGATGTTTTGGTTGAACGAGCTTGCCCCTTTGAACATTCTGCTCATATCGGTGACTTGGCTCGTTGTCCAGCCGCTGATGTCCCGATTAAACGAGCTGGCGCCCTCGAACATCCCGCTCATATTTTTGATGTTGCTCACATCCCAGCCGCTGATATCTTGGTTGAAATTTTGCACAGCCGGGCAATTTTCGGGGCTGTCCGTTCCCGAAATTCTGGCAACATCTTGCATAAGGTCGGGCAGATAGTCGATATACGCAAGGCTCACATAAGTGACATCTTCGCCGTTGGCAATCATTTGCGCCAATTTGTGGCGATTTAGGTGGAATTTTGGCTTTTGGGCGATAGTCCACTCGGGCGAACTTCCATCTGCAAATTTAAAGAAATTCGTAACCGTTTCTGTGTTCCAGCCGCTCAAATTTTGCGCAAAACTCGTCGCACCCGCAAACATCTGGCTCATATCGGTAACTTTTTCGATGTCCCAGCCGCTGATGTCTTGGTTGAAAGCGCTCGCATTTTCGAACATCCCGCTCATATTAGTAGCGCTGCTCGTTGTCCAGCCGCTGATGTTGGCGTTGAAACTCGTTGCCCCCGCGAACATCCTGCTCATATAGCTCACATTGCCGACGCTCCAGCTGCTAAGGTCTTGGGCAAAATTTGCAGCATCTTGGAAAATTCCAGACATATCGCCGACACTGCTTACAGACCAGCCGCCGATGTCTTGGTTGAAGGCGCTTGCCCCTTTGAACATTCTGCTCATATTGGTGACTTGGCTCGTTGTCCAGCCGCTAAGGTCTTGATTAAACGAGCTGGCGCCCTCAAACATCCCGCTCATATTGGTAACATTCTCGACATTCCAGTCGCTGATATCTTGGTTGAAATTTTGCACGGTGTCCGCATTTGAAAAGTCGGTGACGATACTCATCAAGCCCGACATATCGGTGATTTGGCTGATGTTGGCGCTAGTCACATCCCTGCCGCTAGCGATCAAGAGCGCTAGGTCTTCTCTGCTCAGGGCGTAGTTGTCAAACTTTGGCTTCTCATCCAAAGTCCAGCTGGGGGAATGCCCGCTAGCAAAATCGCTGTGGTCGCTGATTTGGCTGACATTCCAGCCGCTAATATCTTGATCAAAAGCGCTTGCCCCCGCAAACATCTGGCTCATATTCGTAACATTGTTTGTCGTCCAACCGCCGATATTTTGGTTGAAAGCGCTCGCATCTTTGAACATCCCGCTCATATTTGTAACTTTGCCGACTTGCCAGTCTCTGATGTTGCCATTGAACTTTTTTGCCCCCTCGAACATTTGGCTCATATCGGTAACATTGCCCACATTCCATCCGTCGAGGTCTTGGTTGAAATTTGCGGCGTTTTTGAACATCCCACTCATATTGGTGACTTGGCTGGTTGTCCAGTCGCTAAGGTCTTGATTAAACGAGCTGGCACCCTCGAACATACCGCTCATATTGGTGGCGCCGCTCACATCCCAGCCGCTGATATCTTGGTTGAAATTTTGCACGATGGAGCAGGAGCTTAACTCCTCTCCCAAAGCATCGGCTACCGCTTGCATCAAGCCCGACATATCGCTGATTTGGCTGACATTCGCACCAGCAACATTTTCGCCATTTGCAATCGCACTTACCAAATTTTCTTTGCTGAGAGGGTCGGAATTTTTCATCAACTTAATTTCCCACGGAGTTGAATTGTAAGCCTGCAGCTCGCTCTTGGTTTTGGCGAAATTTTTACTGTCATAGCCCGCTTTGCTGACCGTAATGGTGTAGTTTTCTTGCTCTTCCAGCAAAATTTTTGTCGCTTTGGGTTTTATCAAAATCGTGTCGGCGCTGCTTTCTTCCTTAAAATTTGCAGAAGTGCCAGTCCATACACCATTGTCGTTTAAGATTTTCGCCTCGATGTAAAAGACAACCAAAGAGCCCTCATAAGTGAAATCCGCAAAGCCAAAATCTTGCGGATCTGTGTCGGATTCTACCTCAACGACTTTTAGAGCTAGCTGATTTTCGCCTTCGTTTACCTTAAATTTATACGGCAACGACGAGGGAATTTTTAGGGTTTTATCGACAAAACTTTCGCTCTTGGGAACGGCAAAAATTGTGAGCCCAGTCGCGTTCAGCAGCTCAAATCTTGTGATTTCGTAGTCGCCGATGTCCAGAGTCAGCAAATTTGTGAGCGGGATTTTGACAGAAAATTCGGTAGTGTCGTTTTTCTTTCGATATTTAAGGGCTATTTTTGTGGCTGTTTGGGTGTCGCCAGAGCTTAGATTGACGCTTTGTCCAGTGGAGCTAAGTCTTTCCAAGCTAAAGTATACTTCGCCCTGTTTGTCTTCATTAACAGTTGGAGAATCGTCTTCGTTTTGGTTGCCGTCGAGGTCGTCCAAAATTTTGTCGAAACACGAAAAAAGCACCAAAATCATCGCCAAAAAAGCAACAAGCTTGACTCTTCTAAAATTCATAAAAAACTTCCTTTTTTTGTAAAGATTAACAACTATCTTCCGTATGTTGATGCTACAGTATATGCAAAGGAATTGTCAAACAATTTTTGGATTTTTTTGGGAGTTGTGATTTGCTGTAAATCTTGATTTGTCAACAGGTTAAAGCCTTTTCGCTATTTGCGCTCTTTCACAACTCTAAGCCCATAAGTTTTGCTAGTGTCGCTTGGAGCAGCAGACTGGAGAAATTCAATTGCGATGTATGTGCTGTCGGCTTGATAGCTCCCGCCTTTCATAGCTCTGTCTCCAGTTGTTTCATCTTTTTCGTCAAAACACCATTCCCACAGGTTCCCGCTCATATCGTAAACGCCCAACTGATTTGTTGTCCGTGATTTTACGGTGTGGCAAGAGTCCTGGCTGTTTGAGCTAAACCAAGCAACCTTTTCAAAAGCGTTGATGTTTCCAGCTAAAGCTCCGCTTGCCCAGTATAAATTGGTGCATTCTCCGTTGTTTCGCAGCAAAATTTGGTCAGACTTTTTGTCTTCGATGAACATCGCCGCAAGATTCCACTCGGAAACGGTTGGCAGTCTGAATCCAGTTGCGTTTTCGTCTAAAACCAACTGGTCTTCGTCAAAAGATGTCGGATTTTTAATGACGGCATCGCCATTTTTTTTGTAGTAGCAAGTGTAGTTTGGCGTTGGTGAAACCTGGGAGTTGCAATATTCGGTCAAAGCGTTGCAAAAGATAATCGCCTCTTTCCAAGAAATTTTACTAATCGGATGGTTGTCCGAGATTGCAGTTGGATCGTCAGAGAAAGAGTAGCCGTTTGATTCTGCCCAAGTGGTTACATCGTCCCAAACTTTTTTGGTTATTTCGGTTTGAGCAATCCAAAAAGCTGTTTTAACGCTGTCATCTCCAGAAGGATGAGCAGGAAATTGCTTTATTTTGGGAACAAAATTCATTATCATATCGGCGTTGCCCAAAAAGTCAACTTGATCTCCTGGTGCAAAATCTATTTCAATTTTTATGGAATCTTTCAGTCCGCTTCTGGCAACGCCTGCGGGAGTAGCTCGTATGTAGGTTGAGCCCGTGTCGTTTGCTGTGACTAAGCCAAAATCGTTGACGCTGGCGATATTGGCGTTGTCAGAAATCCAAGTGACGCCAGAATCGACATAGATATCTGGGCTGAAGTAAGCTTTTAATTGGCTGGTCTGTCCTTTTGCTATCTGAACAGAGGTGGAATCTAGCCAAAATCCCACAATCTCAAAGTAGCAAACAAGTATCATCGAAGCGCTTACTTGTTTGTCTTCCAATGTGATTGCTTTTGCGGTAATCTCGGAAGATCCAGCCCTTTTTGCCACGATAGTTCGCTGAAAATCGTTGTCGTCAATAAATTCGGCAATATTTGGGTTGGAGATGCTCCAGACGATGTTTTTTTCCAAAGCGTCGCTGGGCGAGTATGATAGGGTAACGGTTGTGGTGTCAAATTCTTTAGCTTCTGGAGGCGATGTATTTTCGATAGGGATAAGATAAATTTTTATTTGCTTTTGAGTAAAAAAAATGTCGTCGAGATCAAAATTTTGTTCTGAGGTGCTATTGGGAGAATAAAGACAACCGCCGAGGCTGGCGGCGATAGCGGCGACGAACAAAAAGAGTCTAAATTTCATTTTTCTTTTTTTTACTCCATATATTACGAACAAAATAATCTTTGTTTTTTTTTAAGTGAAATCGAAAATGTTAATAAATTGTCAAGAATTAAAGAGATAAAAGCCAAATTTAGAAAAAAGATTTGACAAATAATGAGTGTAAATCCGATTTAGGGAATATAAAAAATGAGGAAACAGACGAGGGAAAAATGCTAAAGAACAAACTATTTCTATTTATTGGGTTTATGGTGGTTTTGCAGATTTTGGTGTCTTGGGTAGGTTTGGGCTCAGATTTGAACATTGGCACGAACCCGGCAACGGGGAAGTTTGCGGTGTGGAATTCGCCGAACGACAACTCGATCCAAAAGCAGATTTTGACCGAGTTTCAGCCAGATCAATACCTAGCGGAAAATGGCGGCACTGGCGAAATCTTGGGCAGCGCCGCTCTCTACGGTTTTTTTGCTAAATTCACCGCTTCGCCTTTGGGCACATCCAAACTTCTGTTTATGATTTTGGTCGTCGATTTGCTTCTTTTGGCTGGAGCGATTTTTGTCGCCAAAACCGCGAGCTTTATCCCTGGTAAATGGCAATTGTTGTGGGAAAATATCTACAATTTTTTTGCGGAACTCGTGGGCGACTCGCTGGGTAAAGACCGTCTGAACTTTTTGCCATACATCGCCACGATTTTTCTTTTTATTCTAATGAGCAACATTTTGGGCGTTGTGCCTGGACTCTCCGAGCCAACCAGAAACCTGAATGTGCCGCTGGGAATGGGCATCGTCGCCAATGTCGTGGTGCACTTTATGATGATAAAAGTCAAGGGCGCTTGGGGCTATATGAAAGGCTACGCTGAGCCGATGTTTTTCCTAACGCCGCTGAATGTTTTGGGCGAAGCATCAAAGCTGGTGTCGATTTCGTTCCGTTTGTTCGGCAACATTTTGGGCGGCTCGATTATCTGCGTTGTGATCTCCAACTTGACCAAATTTATCGTTTTCCCGATGTTTCTTTCGGGATTTTTTGGAATATTTATCGGCATTATTCAAGCGTTTGTGTTTACAATGCTCTCGCTTTCGTATCTAAGTGCTGGAATAGTAGAGGAATAACAAATGATAGACCCAGGAATAATTCGGATTGCGGCGTATATCTCTGCTGGCATCGCTGTGGGAACGGCATCTTTGGCAACGGGCATCGGCTCGGGCTATATCGCTGGTGGAGCCGTGGAGTCGATGGAGCGGCAACCACTTATTAGCGACAAACTTTTCCGCAGTATGCTCATCGGGCAAGCCGCCACAGGAACAGGAGCGATTTTGTCGTTGGTGATAGGGCTTTTGCTACTTTTTGGCGGATTTGATAATCCCGCAGGTGGCTGGTTCCGAGTCGCTTCACTTTTGGGAGCTGGCATCGCTATCGGTCTTGGCGCAATCGGCTCTGGCTATGGTGCAGGCGCTGCTGGTGGACAGGCGTGCGTAGCAATGGGGCGTGTCCCCGACAAAAACGCAACCCTTTTGGGTAATATGCTCATCGGGCAGGCGCTTAGCCAGTCGGTGACGATTTACGCACTGCTGATTTCGCTGATGCTGCTTTACTCCACGCCGCTGCAGCCTAGCGGTTTGGACACGGGCTCGATTGTGATGAAGTCGGTGGCTTTGGTTGCTTCGGGAATATGCATCGGATTTGGGAGCATCGGCTCTGGCATCGGAATTGGCGAGCTAGCGGGCAAATCGAATATGAGCATCGCCAAAGTGAGCAAAGGCGAAATGGGCGTGATGCGGGTGATGTTTATCGGTTCGGCAGTTACGCAATCGACGGCGGTTTATGCTTTGATTGTCTCGTTTTTGCTGATGTTTATAGTTTAAATAAAAAAGAAAATAAAAAAAGTTCTTAATTTTTAAGAGTTAGGAGGAAAGTTATGGATATGACATTGATTGTTAAGGCGGCATCGCTGCTAGGAGCGGGCATTTGTATGGGTCTTGGTGCTATCGGACCGGGAGTCGGAGAGGGTTTTGTGGGCGGAAAAGCTTGCGAGGGTATCGCCAGAAGCCCCGAGCATGCAGGGCTTATCACCAGAACTATGCTTGTTGGACAGGCTGTGTCGGAGTCAACTGGTATCTACTCGCTGGTTATTGCGCTTCTTTTGATGTTCTCTGTGTAGTGACTTTTTTTGGATTACGAAAAAAAGTTTGATAACTAAAGATTTTAAAAGGAGTCGTATCTTATGGTAAGCGTAGATTATTCGCTGATTTTGGTGATTCTGAACTTTATTGTTTTGATGTGGCTTTTGAATAAGTTCATTTTTCAAAATGTAAAGAAATTTTTGGAAAAGCGCCAGGAGAAAATTGCCACTGAGTTGAAAGAGACGCAGGCGGCACGAGACGAGGCAAAAGAGCTTGTTTTGCAAAAAGAGCAGGAGCTAAAAAAGGCGGATTCGGAAATCAGGAGCGAGCGCAAACGGGTTCTGAGTAAGGCAGAGGGCGAGGCAACGCAGATAATTGATGAGGCGAAATCTCGCGAAAAGGCGATTTTGCAGGAGAGCAAAAAGGAGCTTCTTTCGCAAAAAAGTGCGGTTGTTGCGGGCATTAGCGACGAGGTTATTGCTTTGGTAGCAAAGGTTTCGGAGAAAATTATTGGCAAAAAGTTGGATGAGAAGACCGACGCTGAGCTTATCAAAAAGATGATAGCCGAAGGAATTTAGGACTGTGAGAAGTAAGATAATAGCTTCCAGATATGCCAAGGCTTTGTTTTCGTTGTTGCAAAAGGAGAAGCTTGATGTTTTTGGGCAAGATGCGCAAAAGTTAATCGCTTTTTTTGCGGCGAACGACCAACTGGCGAAGAGTTTGAACAGTTCTGTTTTTGGGAAAGCCAAAAAGGAGAGCTTTGTTAAGGAGCTTTCTGGGCAGCTGAGTGACGCCAAGATTTGGAATAACTTTTTGTGGCTGCTGGTGAAGAAGCATCGTTTTGATTTTGTGGTGGAGATCTTGCAGGAGCTTGCGGGCGTTATTTTGGATTATCAAAATGGCGAAAATGTGCTTTTAGTGCTGGCGCGTGAGCATTCGGAAGGTTTGCTGGCGGAGATCAAGGAAGCTATTGGAGAGAAAATCGGTAAGAAACCGAAAATTTCTTTGGTGATGGATACGGCAATTTTGGGTGGATTTGTGGCGCATACCAAAAATTTTACGATAGATTGTTCGGTGAAAAGCAGTTTGGATAGATTGGCTGCTCAATAGGAGTTAATGGATGAAAATACAACCTGATGAAGTAAGTAATATTTTGAAGAGTAGAATCGACGATTTTACTTTTGATGTAGATATCGCCGAGACTGGAAAGGTGGTGGAAGTTGGCGATGGTATCGCGCGTGTGTATGGTTTGCATAATGTGCTGGCCTCGGAGATGGTCGTTTTTGAGAACGATGTTTACGGAATGGCGCTGAACCTGGAGGAGGACAATGTTGGTTGTATCCTTTTTGGTAATGGTAGCAGCGTTAAAGAGGGCGACACCGTTAAGCGAACTGGAAAAGTTTTGCAGGTGCCTGTGGGCGAAGCGATGCAGGGCAGAGTGGTTGATCCGCTGGGCAGTCCGCTGGACGGAAAGGGCGAGATTAAGGCGGAGATGTTTTTGCCTGTGGAGCGAAAAGCTTTGGGCGTTATCCAACGGCAACCCGTGGAAGAGGCTTTGCAGACAGGCTTGAAAGCTATCGATTCGATGATTCCTATCGGTAGAGGACAGCGTGAGCTTATCATTGGCGACCGTCAGACAGGGAAAACTGCGATCGGTTTGGATACGATTATCAACCAAAAAGATACGGGCGTGAAGTGTATTTATGTGGCTATCGGGCAAAAAGCTTCGACTGTGGCTGGCATCGTGAAAACTTTGGAAGAGCATGGCGCGATGGCTTATACGACAATCGTTAGTGCGACGGCGTCGGTTTCGCCAGCTTTGCAATATATCGCTCCTTTTGCGGGCGCTTCGATTGCGGAGTATTATCGCGACAAGGGCGAGCACGCTTTGATTATTTACGACGATTTGTCCAAGCACGCTGTGGCGTATCGTGAGCTGTCGCTTCTTTTGCGTAGACCGCCGGGTCGTGAGGCTTTCCCAGGCGATGTGTTTTATTTGCACTCTCGCCTTTTGGAGAGGGCGAGCAAGTTGAGCGATGAGCTTGGTGGTGGCAGTCTTACGGCTTTGCCGATTATCGAGACGCAAGCGGAAGATATTTCGGCTTACATTCCTACGAATGTGATCTCGATTACGGACGGGCAGATTTATTTGTCGTCAAAACTGTTTTATTCTGGGCGTCGTCCTGCGATTAACGCGGGATTGTCGGTTTCGAGAGTGGGCGGAAGCGCGCAGATTAACTGTATGAAAAAAGTTGTCGGTCAGTTGCGTTTCGACCTAGCGCAATATGCGGAGTTGGAAGCTTTTGCCAAGTTCGGTTCGGATTTGGACAAAGCAACGCAGGCGCAGCTTCGTCGTGGAGAGCGTCTTATCCAGATCCTCAAGCAAGGGCAGTATAAGCCGCTGGAGGTTGCCAAGCAAATTATGATAATTTTTATGGCGAACAACGGCTATTTGGACGAAGTTGAATTGGGCAAAATTCCTGTTGTGGAGGAGAAACTTTTCGAGACTTTGGACGATAAACATCAAGATTTGAAAAAATCTTTGTCTAGCGAAAAACTTACCGACGAGCTTAAAGAAAAAATGCACGCTCTTTGTAAGGAGGTCGTGGCTAAGTTTTAGTCATTTTTGCTAAATTAAAAGAAGCAAAAATTCTTTTTTGAGCGGGCATAGCTCAGTGGTAGAGCATCAGCTTCCCAAGCTGAGGGTCGCGAGTTCGACTCTCGTTGCCCGCTCCATTTTTTTATTTATGAGGTTTGATTTATGTTGATATCTTCGATCGATTTGATGAACGGAAAGGCGGTGCAGCTTCGCAACGGCAAAGAGAAAGTTCTGGAAAAGTCCGATCCTGTGGCGCTGGCAAAGGAGTTCGCCAAACTCTCGCAAGTGGCTGTGATCGATTTGGATGCGGCTATGGGCAATGGCGAGAATGAGCAGCTCATCAGACAAATTTGCACTGTTGCCGATTGCCGCGTTGGTGGCGGGATTCGCACTCTGGAAAAAGCGCAAAAGATTTTTAGTTACGGCGCACAAAAGTTGATAATCGGCACGAGTGCTTTCGCAGACGATACGATAAATCACGCCTTTTTGCAGGAGCTGGTGGACAATTTTGGCAAAGAGCGGATAATGATTGCTATCGACGCTCATCACGGCAAAATCGTGACGAAAGGCTGGAAGCACGATACGGGGCTTGATGTTTACCAAACGGTGGCAGAGCTGGAAAAATATTGCGGCAGCTTTTTGTTCACGATGGTGGAGACCGAGGGCTGTATGACGGGCATCGATGCGGAAGCTATTCAAAAGTTGCAGACCAAAAATCAGCTGACTGTGGCTGGCGGCATCAAAGACGATGAGCAGGTGATTGAGTTGAGCAAAATGGGCTACGATGTGCAGGTCGGAATGGCGCTCTACACGGGGGCGATCGATTTGCAGAAATGTTTTGTCGAGTCTTTGGCGTGGGACAAAGCCGAGCTTTTGCCGACGATTACGCAAGATTTGTGCGGCAATGTCTTGATGCTGGCGTATTCGAATCGCCAGTCGCTTTATAAAACTTTGTCTGCGGGCAAAGTGACCTACTATTCCAGAAGCCGCAAATCGCTTTGGACGAAGGGCGAGACCAGCGGCAATTTTCAGGATTTTATTTCGGTGCGCACCGATTGCGACAGGGATACATTGTTGATTTTAGCAGAGCAAAACGGCGTTGCGTGTCATCTGGGAAACTATTCTTGTTTTGGAGATAAACCTTTTGATCTGAATGTGTTATACAAGATTGTGCAAGACAGGTTCGCCAATCCGCGTCCAGAGTCTTACACCGCCAAACTTGCCAAGGGAGATTTGCTCAAAGAGAAGATTATGGAAGAGGCGGAAGAGGTGTGTGACGCGCGCTCGCGGGAGGACAAAATCTGGGAAGTGGGCGATTTGCTCTACTTTGTGACCTGCTATCTCGCCAAAGAGGGCATCTCGTTTGCTGAGATTTTTAACGAGCTGCAGAGACGGGATAGGGAGTAGCTAGCGTTTTTAAGTAGCAGTTAAGGCAAAAAAAGGACTCTAAGGTTTTTTCCTAGAGTCCTTGAAAAAATATTGTGACTAGTCGCCTAAATTTTTAAGCTCTTCTATTATCTCTTTGCAGACTAAATCTATGTCCTCTTTTTCGTCTTCAGGACCAGATAACGAAGCTGTTATTTTCAAGTTTCTGACAACTGAATAGTTTATAACATAGTCGGTAAAGCTGTAGTAAGCAACCTTTTTGTTTCCTTTTTTTACGGAAATAATATGTGAGAAATGTGGAATATTTAAAGCTTTTTTCCCTAAAAGATTAAAATTGCGGACGAAATCAAATTCGGCAGAAAGAGTTAAACCAGAAGAGGTGGAATCAAAGATATTATACTCTTTCAAATATTTTTTTAGGTCAGTAGTAAATTCTTGAACAAGCTCTTTTTGAGAAAAATACACTGTGTCGTTTTCCCCTTTTTCTCCATTTGTTCCTAGCTTCAAATTGACTTCAACTTTACCGAGATGATACCTTGTCACGCCTTTTTTAATGGGAACAGATTTGTCAGAATAAACAAATCTTGAGGCGCAACCCATTAGCATTGCAACGCTGATAATAATCAGTAATTTTTTTTTAAACATAATTTTCTCCTTAACTTTATATTAGATTTATTTTTCACCCAAACAACTCTTTTAACTCTTGTAAGCTCAAGTTTTTGAGGGTGTTGTCCACGCCTTCGATAGTTTTTTCAAACAGCTCTTTTTTTTGATTTTGCAGTTCTAAAATTTTTTCTTCGATGCTATTTTTGGTGATGAGTTTGTAAATGTTGATTTTTTTGGTCTGCCCGATGCGGTGTGTGCGGTCGATTGCTTGATTTTCCACCATCGGATTCCACCAAGGATCAACCAAAATGACAGTGTCGGCTGCGGTCAGATTTAGCCCCAATCCGCCGACTTTCAGGCTGAGCAAAAACACCTTTTTCTCGTCGTTTTCGTTAAACTCTTTGATCACTTTTTCGCGAGATTTGGTCGAGCCGTCCATATAGCAGTAGCCGATTTTGTGCTTCTGCAGAAGTTGCTGAATATTTTTTAGGCTTTGTAAAAATTGGGCGAACACGAGGATTTTTTTGCCGTTCTCCACGCAAAGTTGAATAAGGTCGCCGGCGGCTTCGATTTTTCCCGAAATGTCGGTCTGGCTGGCATCGACAAGGTTCAGCCCGTTGGCGATTTGTCGCAATTTTGTGATGCCAGAGAGGATGTGAATCGGCGTAAAATTTTTGTCGTTCAGAATCGATTTGCTGATTTGCTCCCACATCGAAAAGTAAAAATCGTGCTGTTTTTTGCTCATTTTGCAATAAATAATTTGGCTTTCTTTCGGCGCGAGTTCTTGCAAAATTTCAGCTTTTTTTCGCCTTAAGACAAACGGCGAGATGATTTTTTGCAAATATTTTTCTTTGGCTTTGGACTCCACCTCTTGCGAAAAAGAGCGAAATCTCGGCAAATATCCAGGCAAAAGAAAATCGAAAATCGACCACAAATCTTGTAACGAATTTTCCATTGGCGTGCCCGAAATAGCGATTTTGTGTTCGGCGTTTAGTGCTTTGCAGACAATCGATCGCGACGAGCGAGGATTTTTGATGTTTTGCGCTTCGTCCAAGATCAGATAGAAAAAATCGTGATCTTTTAGCAGCTCAAAATCTTTTTGCGCAATGGAGTATGAGGCGACAAAAATTTTGTGTTTTTGCTCAAGCAGTTTTTTTCTGGTCGCTTTGTCGCCGTGATAATGCACAACTTCGGTCTTCATCTGGAATTTTTTGGCTTCGGCTATCCAGTTGTAAATCAAGGTCTTAGGGCAGATAACCAAACTGTTTTTGCCTTTGGGCATCATCGCCGCTACGGACAAAGCTTGCAAAGTTTTCCCAGTTCCCATTTCGTCCGCCAAAACGCCATTTAGGTGGTAGCTTTCCAAAGTTTTTAGCCAGTCGAACCCTTTTTGCTGATAGCTTCGCAGCCATTTTTTTAGCGGCGAGGGAGTGATATTTTTTTTGCTCCTTTGCAAAAGGTCGTTGACCATCTGCTGCAGATATTGGTCGTCGATAGTCGTTTGGCTGCCCTCTAACGCCTTGATTTGCATAAGCTTATAGTTGGGTAGTGCCCACAGATTTTTCGCTTTGTGACTGCCAGAAGCTAAGATTTCTTCGATTTGTTTGACCTTGTCGAACGAACTCTGGGAGATGATAATTTTTTTGTCGTCGCTGATTTGATAGCTGTTTTTTTTCGTTTTTCGCATTTTGCGCAAGGTCTCAAACGGAATGTTTACGCGCTCGAATTTGAAGTTGATGTCGATTCCCAAAAGGTTTTTTTGCTCTAGCGAGTGGATGTCGAACTCTGGCAAAAGCTCCACTTTTTGCGTCAAAAGCTCCTTCAGCTCTTTGGTCAAACTCACTTGCCATGCGGGATTGACGATTTGGTAGATTTTGTCTTTAATCAGCTCGACCTCGTAGCCAGTGAACTCGGTGAATTGCGAAATCGGCTTGCTTATTTTGTCGAAATAGCTCTTCACTTCAAGCATAAAATCGGCAGGAAGGTAGCACCATTTCTCGCCATCTTCGAAATTTTGCAAGCTCAGGCTGAACGAGTCAACGATTTTTTCGACCGACAGCAAGTGGTATTCGTCGAAGAAAATTTCGGCGTCCATTGTCACTTTTCCTGGAGGATGCGAGAAGCGTAAGCGCAGATTGGGCAAGGTTTGCAAGTGTTTTGGCACTTCGCATTCGATGTTGAGTTCGTGGCCTTCGCTCTCCAATTTTTTTCGGATCAAAAAATCCAAAAAGACCAGCTCATTGTCGTTTAGGTAGTATTCGCCCTGCAAAAAACTTTCGATTTTGGCTTTGCTGAACGGCAAATTTATCGTGTAGATGTGGTTGAGCGAGCAAAAATAGAGCGTGTCGCTGACGAAATAGTTGTAGGTGCTGAACTTAGTGCAGATCGACATTTTGCGTGTTTTGGAAACTTTGATGGAAAATTTTGGCTTTTTTTGCGAAAAAATCAGGTCGTTTTCGTTCTCTTTTAGTTTGATTTGCCCAGCGTCGAACCCTTTTAGGATAAACAAAAGTTGCGGTATTTTTTCTGTGGGAATTGTGAAAAATTTTAGTTTGCGATTGCTGAATGTGCGATTGTTTATCAAAAATTTGAGCAGCGTCAGGTCTTGGTCGGAAAAAAGCTCTCTGTTTTGTTTGATGCTCTCGATTGTTAACTCTGGAAAGCCCTGCAGGTAGATGCGCAGCGGAGTTTTGTGGAGCAATAGGTTTTCGATGTAGATTTTTTTTTGCGAATGAAGAGTCTGGAATTTGTCAAAAATGTCGATTTCGTGCTCGATGTCTGCGACTTTTTCGCTTTCGAGCAAATCTTTTGCGCTAAGGTGGTGATAGCAGTAATCGACGGCGGAAAAATAGTGGGTGCAGTCGTTTTTTTTGCAGTAGTAGCAGTGGTGCGAGGCGACTTTGTCGTCTTTTAGGTTGTAGTCGATTTGCACTTTGAAGCGCATCGCATTGTTTTCTGGCGGCAGAAATAAGCAGATTTTGTAGCTGTCTTCGCCGATTTTTCGGGCGGTAAATTTCAGCTGGTTTTTGCCAAATTTTATGGCGTCTTGGAAGAGCCAAGAGCTGGATTGACGAAGGTATTCTCTCTTTAAAATCATTGTCTCAAGGCGGTAATATTTTTGGTGGCTGTCAAGCAAAGAGTTTTTATTTTTGGTCGTTTTTTTTTGGCGAGAAATAAAATCTTGACGGCTGAGTGAGTTTTTGCTGAAAAGGGAGAGAGAGTTTTTTGGACGAAAACGGTTTTGTGGAGTTTGTGAAAATTATGGATATTTCAAAAAAAATCGCGCAGATGAAGAAAATGCCGGGCTTTGTGGAGAATGTCGGAATGGTTTTGGCGCATAACGGGATTGTGCGTGGACGCAGCCGAGATGGTAAGCTGGTGAAGTTTTTGCGGGTGAAGACCGATTATGAGAAAATCGAGGTTTTGCGGCGGAAATATTGCCAAGCGGACGGAATTTTTGCCGTGGAGGTGGAGGCGAAAGAGGGGATGTTCTCGCCGGGTGACGATTTGTTGTTTATTGTGGTGGCTGGCGATATTCGCCCGAATGTGAAGCGGGCGCTTTCGGAGCTTTTGGAAGAGGTGAAGGCGACTTGTTTTTCGAAGACGGAAGAGCTTTTTTAATTTAAGGAGAAATTTATGGAGAAGTTGCCCATTGCCAGTGACCACGCTGGTTTTGAGTTGAAGCAGAAGTTGGCGGAGTATTTGCGCAAGCGGTTTGCGGTGATCGATTTTGGGTGCGAGAGTCCTGCGTCTATCGACTATTCGGACTACGGTTTTCCTTTGGCAGAGGCTGTGGCAAGCGGCGAGTTTTCGCGGGGAATTTTGTTGTGCGGTTCTGGCGTTGGAATGAGCATCGTTGCCAATAAAGTGCGCGGAATTCGGGCGGCTCTTTGCCATTGTGTGGAGTTTGCGCGGCTGTCTCGCCAGCATAACAACGCCAGTGTTTTGGCGCTTCCTGCGCGGTTTGTGAGCTTTGAGCTGGCTAAGGAGATTGTTGATGCTTGGCTGGCGACGGAGTTCGAGGGCGGTCGCCATCAGAAGCGACTGGATAAAATCGCAGAGTATGAAAAAAGGCGGTAGGAGTGGTAAAGCATAAGGGCTTAGCTTTGCCGTTGTCGATTGTTTTGTCTGCCTGCATTTTGGGATTTTCGGCTTTTTTGGCGGTGAGGCAAATCGGGTTTGTTGGTCGCAGTGTTGCGGTGAAGGGGCTGGCGGAAAGGATTGTAGATGCGGATGTGGTTAGCTGGCCGATCAAAATTACTGGCGTGTCGAACGATGTGTCGGCGCTGACTGCGGATATGCGGAAAAAGACGGAGATTGTTTGTAAATTTTTGCAAAATAACGGACTGGATTCTGGTGACTTTCAAAAGTCGTCTTTTAATGTAATCGATAGGAAGGCGAATCTTTATGCTGGAGATCAGAAGTTTTCGTATCGGTATTTTTGCGTTAGCACCGTTGTGGTTTATACGCATAAGGTTGAAAATGTGCGGAAAGCTTTTACGGTTTTGCCAGATTTGGTAAAGCAAGGAATTTTGATAAATACGAACAATTATGACTCGCAGCCCAGCTATTTTTACACAAAACTTTCGGAGCTAAAGCCGCAGATGATTCAGCAGGCGACCGAAAATGCGAGGGAGGTTGCATTGAAATTTGCTCAAGATTCGCAAAGCAAAGTGGGCAAAATTAAATCGGCAAGCCAAGGCTTGTTTACGATTGTGGATAGAGATAATTCTACACCATATATCAAAAAGGTGCGTGTAGTTTCAACCGTTAACTATTATTTGGTGGATTAGGTAAAATTTAAGGGAGGAAAAATGGCAGAGAAAATCTTGGATTTGGAAAAGTGTTTGGCAGACTTGGACGCAAGCAAAGAAGGGCTGAACACAGAAGAAGCGGCGAAGAGGCTGGAAAAATACGGCGTCAACGCTTTGCCAGAGAAAAAAATTAGTAGATGGAAAATTCTTTTTAAATCTTTTTGGGGGCCGATACCGTGGATGATTGAGGCTGCGGCAATTTTGTCGGCAATCATACAGCATTGGCAAGATTTTTCCATTATTGTGTTTATGCTTGTGCTTAACGCTTTGATTGAGTTTGTTCAAAGTAGCAAGGCACAGTCTGCTCTAGAGGCGCTGAAAAAATCTATGGCGTTATATGCTCATACTTTGCGTGATGGCAAATGGACAAAAATTCCAGCAAAAGAGTTGGTGCCTGGAGATGTTATTCATTTAACGAACGGTGATATTATTCCTGCGGATGCGGTGCTTTTGGAAGGCGAGTATCTGTCTGTTGACCAATCCTCACTTACTGGCGAATCTTTGCCGGTTAACAAAAAGCCAGGAAACCCAGCTTATTCGGGATCTATTGTTAAGCAAGGGGATATGAAAGCGGTTGTGCAAAAAACGGGTGCGAACACTTTTTTTGGGGAGACAGCGAAATTGGTGCAAACCGCTGGGCGAGTCTCGCAATTCCAAAAATCTATTTTGGCGATTGGCAAATTTTTGATCTTGGGTTCGCTAGTTTTGTCGGTGGTTATTATTGCCGATGGGTTGCATCTTCATTCAAAACCGCTTGAGCTGATTCAGCTGGTGTTGGTGCTGATTGTGGCGAGTATTCCTGTGGCGATGCCGGCAGTGCTTTCGGTGACGATGGCTTTGGGAGCTTTGGCTTTGTCCAAAAGAGGCGCGATTGTCTCCAGATTGCAAGCAATAGAGGAGATGGCTGGGGTGAATATTTTGTGCTCTGACAAAACAGGCACATTGACTCAAAACAAATTGACCCTGAGAGACCCGATTCTTTTTTCTGCCAAGGATGCTCAAGAGGCAATTTTGATGGGGGCTTTGGCTTCAAATAAAAATTCTGAAGATGCGATAGATTCGACGATCGTGGCAAAAGCCGAGGGTTTGTCCGATTTTGAGCAAACCAAATTCATTCCGTTCGATCCTGTTGGCAAAAAAACTGTCGGTTATGTGAAAGACGGTAGCGAGAGTTTTGTTGTCAGCAAAGGCGCTCCGCAAGTTATCATCGAAATGTGTGTCGATTCTCAGGAGATTAAAGATAAGGCGAGCGGAATTGTAGAAGAATTGGCGAAAAAAGGTCTTCGTGCGCTTGCTGTGGGCAAAGGCAAAGACGAGAAAAGTTTGACTCTGAACAGCATAATCACGATGTACGATCCGCCGCGCGTGGACTCCAAGCAGACAATTGAAGAGACGAAAAATTATGGCATCGATGTGAAAATGGTCACCGGGGACGATTTGGCTATTGGCAAGCAGATTTCTGGAGAGCTTGGTTTGGGAACGAGAATGCTGGCTGCGGCAGATGTTTTTGCCGACACAAAAGATGTAAATTCGCCGTCACACAAAACAATCGAGCTGATCGAGAAGGCGCAAGGTTTCGCCAGAGTTTTTCCCGAGCATAAATACGGAATCGTTAAAACTTATCAAAATTTGAAAAATGTGGTAGCTATGACAGGCGATGGCGTGAACGATGCGCCTGCGCTGAAACAAGCGGATGTGGGTATTGCGGTGTCTGGTGCGACAGATGCAGCCAGGGGCGCGGCCGACCTTATCTTGACCAGACCTGGATTGTCGGTAATCGTTTCCGCCGTTAACGAAGCTCGAAAGATTTTCGACAGAATGATCTCTTATGTCACTTATCGGGTGGCGATGACGATCGACTTGATGCTTTTTGTGACTTTGTCGATTGTGATGACTGGGTTGGAGCCGCTCAATGCGATGATGGTGATACTTTTGGCGCTTTTGGACGATATCCCAATTATGACCATCGCTTACGACAACACTAAAACTGCTAAAAACCCTGTTCGTTGGAGATTGAAAAAAGTTCTGACAGTGGCGACAGTGCTTGGTATGGTTAGTGTTGGGCAAAACTTTGGGCTTTTGCATTTGACTGCGAAATTTTTTAGCGCTGCGGACATTGTTCATATTCAAAGTATGATGTTTTTGCAGTTGGTAGTTGGTGGGCACTTGCTTCTGTTGATAACTCGTCACAAAAGCTGGTTTTTCCTAAAACCATTTCCTTCGGCAAAGCTATTTTTGGCAATCGTGATAACGCAATTGGTGGCTGTGATTTTGTGTCGCTACGGAATTTTGATCGAGGCAATCGGTTGGGACGCCATCGGGTTTGTTTGGGCTTATTGCATTGTTTGGATGTTTATTTTGAATATCGTGAGAATGGCAGTCGAAAAAGCTTTTTCCAAAGGGAAAGACGAGGAAAGATTTGAGGATGTGAACAACTCTGTGAAGCTCCACGACGCTTTAAATTAATTGTTGCGCCAAGCAGCCCAAAATGGTTTACTTGACAAAATTTCGTGTTTTAAGGCTTTGTTTAGCCGTAGGAGATTTAGGATGAAAGTTTCTGTTTTGGGCTGTGGGCGATGGGGCGGGTTTATCGCTTGGTATTTGAGTGAGATCAAGAAGTTTGCTGTCACCAGCTGGGGACCTGCTCAAGATCCGATTTTTCAGCAGCTAGCCTCCACGGGCGCGAACGATTACCTAAAATTCCCCGAAAGTATTGAAATCACTAGCGATTTACAACAGGCGTTGCAGGCTGATTTGCTGATTATCTCGATAAGTAGCCAGCGTCTCAGGGAGTTTGCCCGCAAGCTAAATCAGCACGATTTGTGTGGAAAAACTTTTGTTTTGGCGATGAAAGGAATCGAAGAAAATACTGGTCAGAGGCTCTCGCAGGTGATGCGGCAGGAGATAAGTCAACCGATTGATGTGGCGATTTGGGTCGGACCTGGGCATGTGCAAAGTTTTACCAAAATGGTGCCGAATTGTATGGTGATTTGTTCCGAGAAAAAGGAGCTAACTGTTAGACTGGCAAAGCTTTTAGAAAGTTCGCTGATTCGGTTTTATTATGGAGACGATATGCTCGGCAACGAGGTCGGCGCTGCTGCCAAAAATGTGATGGGACTTGCCGCTGGAATGTTGGACGGTCTTGGTTTGCAGGCGCTCAAAGGTGCACTGATGGCAAGGGGCGCTAGAGAGGTCGCTCGGCTGATTTGTGCGATGGGCGGCAAAGAGCTCACCGCTTATGGATTGTGTCATCTTGGCGATTACGAGGCGACGCTTTTTTCGGCAAACAGCAATAATCGAAAATTTGGACAGATGATAGTTGAGGGTAAAGAATTCGACAAACTGGCAGAGGGAGTGGCGACCAGTAGCGCGCTTTTGCGGATAGCCAGTCAGCTGGAGGTCGATATGCCGATTACAAAAGTCGTCAACAAGGTTGTGAACAAACAGGCGGAGGCTGAGCAGCAGTTGAAAAATCTGTTTTTGCGCCCGTTGAAAAGGGAGTTTTAGTTGGAAATGTTGAGAAAGCACAAAAAGTTGTTTTTGCTAGTTGCGATGGTTGCGGTCGTTTATTATGGAATTTATTTGTATTCTAAGGATAAGATAACGCCTTTGCAGGTAAGCAGTTATGTGAACTACTACGACTCTGATTTGGCGCTGCAGGTAGCCGAGGTTGAGTATATTTTCCCATCGTGGCTGATTATGAAAAAGGGGACGCTTTTTTACAAGCAAGAGCCGGTTTTTAACTTTGACAAGGCGAAAATTACTTTGAGTCTTTTTTCGATTTTTTGGAAGGAAAAGCGGTTTAAGTTCGATATTTTTTCCGCTGGAGGCAAGATTGACGGTAGATATTCTGGCGATAAGTTGGAGATTGATGCGCAAAATATTGATTTGAGCCTTGTGCCGTTGACGAAGGCGTATGAGTTGAAGGGTGATTTGGATTTGAAGCTCGATTTGAAGTTGAAAGACGGCAAAGTCAAAAATGGCGGTTGCAACGCTTTGGTCGAGAATGTCGGATTTAGCGGCGTAAACGATTATGTGACGGATACTTCGCTTAATCTTGGTAGCGTTTTTGTGGAGACGAGGGTGAACGACGATGATTTGGAGATTACCAGGTTTGAGATTGTCGGCAAAGAGCTGAATATGCAGAGTTTGGGCAGGTTGAAATTTTTGGAGGATAATCGTCAGATTTTGGAGCTAAAGGGCAAAAAGCAGTTTGCTCCGACTTTTTTTGAGAAGATCGAAAACGGCTTTTTTGTGGGGCTGTATTTTGCGGACGCTATCGGCAAAGATTGTTATTTTATGGTCGATTATTCGGACGACGGGCTAGATTATCGGCAGTTGAGTAATCGGGAACAAGTGGAAAGGCTCGAGAAAAAATTGCAAGAAAAAAGTAGATAGGGAGCGAGGATTCTGAGATTTTTACTTTTTTGCAATGGGACGATAGGCAACACAATAATGTATTCTCCTATTTTTCGTGCTTTGAAAAATTTATCGCCGAGTGCGCAAGTTGATGTTGTTTTTAGCGATTTTGGTGCAGAACTTTACTCACAGGATGCTAATATCGACAAAATTTTTCTTTTTAATCGTAAGCAAGATTCGCTCAAAAAGCAGTTTCGGTTGGTCAGGGAGTTCCGCAAAGCTCATTACGATTTTTCTTTGCATTTGCGTAGCGGCGTTCGCAACGAGATGTTGGCTTGTTTTGGAGGAGCAAAAAAGCGCTTGGGGCGCAATCTAAAAGGTTCGTGCCAATTTCTGACGAGCTATGTGAGCAAAATTGCAAATCAGCACGCTAAGGATGAGTATAAGGAGTTTTTGAAAGCTATTTTTGGGCAAGAAAAGGGATTTTTACCTTATTTGCCCGCAAATGTAGAGGAAAGCGAGAATGTCGAGCGTTTTTTGTTGTCGCAAAATGTGGAAAAAGGTTTTGTAGTTGTGCATCCTTTTGGAGATACGATTTCGCCTGATTGCTGGCGGAGCGATATTTTTGGCAAGATTATAAGTCGACTTCAGTTGCCTGTTTTTGTTTTGGGACGGCAAAAAGAGGTTGAGAATTTCCCCTTTTTTGCGGAGTCAAAGGCGAAATTTTTGACGGATAAAAATCTTGGATTTGTTTCGGAATTGCTGAGGCGAGCTACTTTTTTTGTGGGCAATGATAGCGGAATTTTTCACATTGCGGAGTGTCATAAAGTTAAAAGTTTTGTTTTTTTTCAAAACGATAAGGCGAATTTTTTGAAATGGTCGCCGATAGAAAAAAGTTCCAAAAGCTTTTTCGCAAAAGATTTTTCAGACGAAAAATTGGGAGAAATTGTGGGTGAAATAAATGAAAAAGCTTAATATTTTGTTTTCTAACTCCAATCCTGCGCAGATGTGGGGAGGAGGCGAAAAGTGGATGGTGATGGCAGCTAAGGGCTTACAGGAGCGGGGTCACGAGTGTATAATGGCAGCCAGAAGAAATTCGCAAATTTTGCAAAAGAGCGAGCAAAATGGGCTGCCAACAAAAATTTTTGAGCTTCATTCGGAATTAAATTTTTTGAAAATTTTTAAGGTAGCGCGCTTTTTGAAGAAGAAAAAAATCGATATTGTGGTTTTGAATATTACAAAAGATGTGAGGATTGTGGGAGCTGCGGCTCGTTTGGCGGGCGTTAAATTGGTTGTGGCGCGGCACGGAGCTTTTTTAATTTCTAATAAATTTCGCTATCAAGTGACTTATAAAGCTCTTGTGGATAAAATAATTACCAATAGTAACTCTATCAAACAGAGGTATGAATCGTTTGGCTGGATGCCCGACGGTAAAATAAAGATAATTGCTAACGGTGTGGAGTTGCCCGAGAATATTGAGTCTGTTGATTTGCGGGAAAAATATAGTTTGCCTGAGGATTGTTTTATTTTTGGTGCTTTTGGCAGATTGGCGGATGGTAAGGGGTATGATACGCTTATTGAAGCTGCGAGTTTGTTGCGCGAAACCAATTTTGTTGTCCTGATTGCTGGCGAAGGAAATCAGCGCAAAATTTTGGAAAGCCTTATCGAAGAAGAAAATTTGCAGAAAAAAGTTTTGCTTTTGGGTCATTTGGACGATGTTTACCCTTATATGAAAAATATCGATGCTTTGATTCTTTCTTCTACGGAAGAGGGGATGCCCAATGCTGTATTGGAAGCGATGTTGCTGGGAAAGCCAGTTATCTCCACAAAAATTAACGATTTGCCAAACATTGTTGAAGACGGCAAAATGGGGTTTATTTGTGGGGTGTCGGATGCGAAAAGTATGGCATCTAAGATGGATTTGTTTTTGAAAGGCGAAGTTAATATCAACGAAATGGCAAAAAAGGCTCAAATTAAGGCTGAAAGCTGCTATACAATTGAAAAAATGGTGGATAATTTGGAAGAGTTTTTTGCAAGGAGTTTAGAGTGGAAAAAGCAAAAGTAGCCGTCATTATTCCTTATTATAATGGGGATGTTTCATTTTTGAATAAAACGGTAGATTCTATTTTAAATCAAACTTTTACCGATTTTAATGTTTATATTGTAAATGATGGATCGGATAGTTTTTTTTCGGCAGCTGTTAATGGATTGGTAGGCAAGAAGCATAGCCCTAAAATAAACTTACTAAACAAAAAAAATTCTGGTTGTATTGATAGTAGAATTTTTGGAATAAAAAATTCTCAAGAGGAATATATAGCTTTGTGTGATGCAGACGATTATTGGGATGAAAAAAAACTGAAGAAACAGGTTCAATTTTTGGAAGAAAATGAAAATTATGGGTTTGTGGCTTGTCACCATTTAAGAGATAAAAATGGCGTGATTTATGGTGAGGTTAATAAGACAATAATGCCAAGCGAACCTTTAGATATGCTTGAGCGCCTTTTCATTTCCTCCAATTATGGAGGAGGTAATCCCTCAACTTATTTTTTTAGACGGAAAAATTTTATTAAAGCAGAAAAATATATACCAACTGATAAGAACGAGTGTAACGATACACCGTTGCTAATGGCTTTGGCTTATACGGGCTGCAGATTTGGTTTGGTGGATGAGGTGTTGTCATACTATCGGGTCCATTCAGAAGGGTTGTCTCGAAATAATATCAAGATTTATGATGGCTATACTCGCTTTATTAAGTATAAGGAAGATTTTTTAAATTTAGCGGAAGATCTTTTAAGAAAAAATGGCTATAATTTTGACTCAATAAAGCGAGAGTCTTTGTATGATGCAAGAATGGATTTGGTAGGAAGATATTGTAATATTGGAGATTTTGAAAAAGCTTACTTTTACACAAAAGATTCTTTAAGGTATAGAGTGACTATTAAAAATTTAAGAAGGATTTTTAAATACAAGATATTGTCGTTAATGAGAAAAATATGAAAATTTTAGTGTTTGGTGCTCATGCTGATGATGCAGAGATTGGAATGGGGGGAACCATTGCAAGGTATGCGTCTATGGGCAATGAGGTGAAGATTGTGTGCGCGATTATTCCTTGTGAGAGTTTGCAAGGCGAGAAAGCAAATAAAAGCAAGCAAGATAGGTTGCTGGTAGAGGCAAAATCGCCAAAGAAATTAGCATCGAAAATACAGTTTTTAGTGGAAAATAAAAAACTAAGAAAGAAGCTTTCTCAAAATGCTTTAGCGACTATGAGGGACAAATTTTCGGAAAATGTTATGATTGATAATTTGGAAAAACTTTTTTTGGGGTTAGTCGATAATGGGCGATAGTCTTTTAGTTTTATTTGGGAAAATTCAGAGTTTATTGCTCCTATTGATTTCCTTACTGTTACCGATGCATATATGGATTCCAGAATTGTCTTTGTTTTGTTTTCTATTTTGGTTGTTGCAGGGAAATTGGAAGTTTCGAATAACAGCTTATGATTGGCAAAAAAATAGAATGATTTTTTTTCTTCTATGTGGTTATTTTTTTTATATAGTTGTTTCAGTTTTATTTTTTTCTCCTTATAAAGCTCAGTTGTCAGAGCTGGAAAGGCGGTGGGCGTTAGCTATATTCCCTTTAATTTTTATGGGTTCTCCGCAATTGAAAAGTGATAGAAAATTGGTCGATTATATTTTAATTTTATATTGCCTTGGAGCAGTTTGCACATCAATATATTCGTTGTTTAGAGGAGATTTTTCTTTTTTTGTTCCTAGTGTTTTTTTAGGGAATAGAATTCGATTTTCAACTACAATTGTATTAGCAATGGCAATTTTGATCTATTTAAGCTATAAAAATAGAGGAAAGAAGTGGTTTCTGCTTTTTTCGGCAGTTTTTCAGTTTTTCTATTTGTTTTCAATTTATACTGCTAGTTCTCGATCTGGTATTGTTGCCACGATATGTTTGGGAGTTTTTGTCCTTATTTTTTTCTTGTTAAAAAAAAATTTAGCAATAATTTATAAAGTTTGTTTATTTATTCTTATTTTTGGAGTTTCTTATGTGCTAGCTACTAATCAAAGAATGAGTCAAGATCTTGTTAAAAGCCATCGAACGAATATTTATAAATCTGCATTTGACACAGGTTTGCAGGGACTTAGGGGGGTAAATTTCTTTGTTGGAATGGGAGCAGAGGCATCGCTTGACTTGTTTCATCAGAATCTAAAGAAAATTGGAGAGCAAGTTTACTCACACCCACATAACGATTTTTTTTCAATTTTTCTTAAAAGAGGGATTATAGGAGAGTTTTTTTTTCTTTTAATTCTTGGTGTTGCTTGGTGTCGAGGGTTGAAAAATAAAAATTTTTTACTTCTATCTTTTTTGTTAATATCTCTAATTTATCATCTGTTTAATGGTGTTTTTGAAATACGCCATGATATATATTTATACTATTATTTTTACTGTTTTTTTATGTTCGTTGTTTCGGTTAAGAATAAAAAATATAAAGAAAAGTTTAATTAAAAAAGAGAGGCATAGTTGAGTAATTGTTTATTGGTTCTCAACCCAAAATTTTTCCAAGATTCTCGCGGTTATTTTATGGAGAGCTTTAGGCTGGACGATTTTGAGGCGAAAGTGGGAAAGATAAATTTTGTGCAAGAGAACGAGTCGTGCTCCAGTTTTGGAGTTTTAAGAGGTTTGCATTTGCAAAAAGAGCCGTATGCTCAAAGTAAACTGGTGCGTTGTGTTGTGGGCAAAATTTTGGATGTGGCTGTGGATTTGCGGCCAGATTCGACAAAATTTGGCAGATACGAGTTGGTAGAGTTGTCGGAAGAGAATAAAAAGCAGTTTTTTATTCCCAAAGGTTTTGCTCATGGATTTTTGGCGCTGAGCGAGAAAGTGGTGGTGCAGTACAAGGTCGATAACTATTACAATCCAGCGTCAGAAGCTGGAATTATGTGGAACGACCCAAGCGTGGGAATTGATTGGCAGTTGGAGAAATATGGTATTCAAAAGCCGATTTTGTCAGAAAAGGATGAAAAATACCCAGGGTTACAGGAGTTTATCAGGTGAAAATTTTAATTTTGGGAGCAGAAGGTCAGCTGGGAAAAGCTGCTGTTTTGCATTGCAAACAAGAAGTAGTTCCATTTTTTGCGCCACGAGAGAATGAAGCCAATATTTGTGATTTTGATAGGATAAAAAAGGTGATAGCTGGCTCTGGTTGCACCCATATTTTGAACTGTGCGGCGTATAATAATGTCGATAGAGCGGAGGAAGATGCGAAGGCTGCCTTTTTGGTGAACGCCGACGCGGTAAAAAATTTAGCGGAAATTTGCCAAAATCTGAAAGTGAAATTGGTTCATTTTTCTACAGATTATGTTTTTGATGGCAAAGCGTCTAAACCTTATACCGAAAACGATGTGGCGGTTGCTTTGTCAAAATACGGACAGTCAAAACTAGAGGGCGAAAAAAACGCTTTGCGTTATTGTGAGAACTCTTTGGTGATAAGGACTTCGTGGGTTTTTGGTGAAGGGATAAATTTTATAGCAAAAGTTTTGGAATGGTCGAAAAATGGGAGTCTGAAAATTGCAGATGACGAGTTTTCGTCTCCGACTTCGGCAAAATTACTTGCCAAAATTGCGTTAGCTTTGTTAAAAAAAGAACGAAGTGGCTTGTTTCAGATTTGTTGTCGTAATGGTTGTTCTAGATACGATTTGGCGAGGTTTGTTTTGCAAGAGATGAAAATTGCCGTGGGGATAGAAAAAGTCTCGAAGAGTATTTTTGGATTGCCCGCTAAAAGACCTGATTATTCTTTTATGTCGACCGAAAAAGTGGAGAAGTCGCTGGGGATTGAGTTGCCATTTTGGGAAGACGAAGTGAGAAATTTTTTGAAAGAGAAAAAGGACACAGAACAATGAATAACATCCTAGTTACAGGGGGTGCAGGGTTTATTGGCAGCCATTTGGTGCGGCTGCTGGTGAACAAGTATCCCGACAAAAGAATCGTGAATTTTGACAAGTTGACTTATGCGGGCAATTTGGAGAATTTGAAAGATGTTGAGCAGAAGGCGAACTATTTTTTTGTGAAGGCGGATATTTGCGACGCTCAGGCGGTGGACAAAATTTTTGCCGAATATAAGATTGACGGCGTGATTCATCTGGCGGCAGAGTCGCATGTGGACAGGTCTATCACCAATCCGTTTGAGTTTGCCAGGACGAATGTGATGGGCACGCTCACGCTTTTGCAGACGGCGAAAAATTTTTGGCAGGAAGATTTTGCGAATAAACTTTTTTACCATATTTCGACCGACGAAGTTTACGGCTCGCTCGGGAAAGAGGGCTATTTTGTTGAGGAGACGCCATACGATCCGAAATCGCCATACTCCGCGTCCAAAGCGGCGTCCGACCACTTTGTGCGGGCGTATGCGAACACTTTTGGCTTGCCGACGATTGTCTCGAATTGCTCGAATAATTACGGTCCGAATCAGTTTCCTGAAAAGCTTTTGCCGCTGTTTATTAACAATATTCAGCAAAAAAAGCCGCTGCCGGTTTATGGAAAGGGCGAAAATGTGCGCGATTGGCTTTATGTAATCGATCACGCGCGGGCTATCGATGCGATTTTTTTCTCGGGCAAAGTCGGACAGACCTACAATATTGGCGGATTTAACGAGTGGACGAATATCGATTTGATAAAACTTTTGTGCAAGGTGATGGATGAAAAACTGGGCAGAGACGCTGGCGAGAGCGAGAAGTTGATAACTTATGTCAAAGACCGAGCGGGGCACGATATGCGCTACGCCATCGATTCTGGCAAACTCAAGACCGAGCTGGGCTGGCAGCCGTCGTTGCAGTTTGAGCAGGGGCTCTCCGAAACTGTCGATTGGTATTTGAACAACGGTGAGTGGCTGGCGAGCGTCACCAGTGGCGATTATCAAGATTATTACAAAAAAATGTATGAGCAGTAGGGAAATTTTGAGGATTTGAACTTTGAAAGATATAAAATTTTTAATGAAAGAGATTATGGCAAAGCTTGCTGTGGAGAATCCCGAAAAGGTTTATATTTTCGGAAGTTATGCTTGGGGAACTCCGACAGACGAGAGTGATTTGGATTTGTGTGTTGTGAAAAAGTTCTACAATTCTCGTTGGGAAGAGAAAAAAAAGATTGATGAGCTGCTGAAAGATATCAAAATTGCAAAAGATATTTTGGTGCCAACTCAAGAGGAGTTTGATTTCTACCGCAAAGAGTGCGGGTCTGTTTACAAAGAGATTTACGAAAAGGGAATTCTTTTATGAGGTTTGAAAAACAGTTTGTTGTTTTGTTTAAAAAAGCAAAGGCTGATTGTGAAACCGCTAAAATAATTTTTGCTGAAATTGAAAAAGGGAACGCAAAACTTGAAATTTGGATTGTATTTTTTCATCTTCAGCAAAGTGTCGAAAAGGCTCTTAAAGCTCTTTTGGCTTATCACAAAGTTCATATTTTGAAAACTCACGATATTGGCTCTTTGTTGATGAAATTGGAAGAAATTGGCGTTAATGCCGTTTTTGATAAAGAGAGTTTGAGTTTTTTGTCGTATTTTGCTGTCGAAGGCAGATATGGAGCGGTTTTGGACAAAGTTGAAAATCCAGAGAGGTTTTTGTTTCTTGTTGAAAATTTATTAAATTTCATCGAAAAGGAGTTGAAATGAAAGGAATTGTTTTGGCTGGCGGAAGTGGAACGAGGCTTTATCCTGTGACGCAGTCGATTTCCAAGCAGCTATTGCCAATTTACGACAAGCCAATGATTTACTATCCGATTTCGATTTTGATGCTTGCCGGGATCAAAGATATTTTGGTGATTTCCACGCCGCAAGATTTGCCGAAGTTTGAGCAAATGCTGGGCGATGGAGGCGACTTTGGCGTGAATTTTTCGTATGTGGAGCAGCCGAGTCCCGATGGTTTGGCGCAGGCTTTCATTTTGGGGGAAGAGTTCCTCGCCGATGACGATGTTTGCTTGATTTTGGGTGATAATATTTTTCACGGAAATGGAATCGTTGAGCTTTTGCAAAATGCCCGCAGAAATGTGGAAAATAATAAGGAAGCGACAATTTTTGGTTACTATGTTGAAGACCCAGAGCGCTATGGGATTGCCGATTTTGACGAGAATCTGAGCGTGAAAAGCATTATGGAAAAACCCGCAAATCCTGCGAACAACTATGCGATTGTGGGGCTGTATTTTTTCCCAAAGGGCGTTAGCGATGTCGCCAAAAATGTGCAGCCGTCGCCAAGGGGCGAGCTGGAGATAACTTCGGTGATTGATGCGTATTTGCAGCGGCAGAAGTTGAAGCTGGAGCTGATGGGAAGAGGGTTTGCGTGGTTGGACACGGGCACGCACCAGACGCTTTTGGAGGCGAGTTCGTATATCGAAATTTTGGAGCGTCGTCAGGGGCTGAAGGTCGCTTGCTTGGAGGAGATTGCTTATCGCCAAGGGTTTATTGACAGGGCAAAGCTGCTGGAGCAGGGGCAAAAAATGAGCAAAAACAGCTATGGGCAGTATTTGTTGAAACTGGCAGAAAAGCGGGTTTAGTTTGGAAATTAATTTTAGCGAGATTGAAAAAATTTTGATAATTGCGCCGTTTCGGTTTGGCGATGTTTTGCTAAATACTGGCTATTTGCCGTTTTTGCGCGAGAAATTTCCTACGGCTAAAATCGATTTTTTGACGCGAATTCCGTGCCAAATGATGCTTGAGGGCAATCCAAATTTGGACGGATTTGTTTTATTTCGTAAAAGAAGAGGGCTTGCAAATTTTTGGGAGAGAGTGAAACTTTTTTGGCGTGTGCGAAAAAGGCGCTACGATTTGATTATCGACCAGACGAGGGGGACCACAGGCGGTCAGATAACTTTGTTTAGCGGGGCGAAATATCGTCTTGGTTATGCAAATTCTCGCTACAAAAGGTTTTACAATTTTTTTGGTTTTGAGGGCAAGCAGCGTTATTCTGGGGCGATGCGGTTCGATTTGCTTGAGTCTTTGGGCATTAAGGAACAGAAATTTAATTTGCATTTTACGGTGAAAGATGACGATAGAAAATATATTAAAAATTGGTTTGAAACGAACAAGCTTTTGGGTAAAAAGTTGATTGTCCTCTCGCCAGGCTCACCTGTGCCGCGCAAAATGTGGGAGCTGGATAAATATGCAAAACTTTGTGATTTGATAGTCAAAAAGCTGGGTTATGTGCCGATTCTTAGGTGGATTCCCGAAGAGCTAAAATATGTGAAGAAAGTGCAGGCTTTGGCGAAAGAAGAGGTTGTGTTGGCGCCTCCAGCGGACTTTTCAAAGACGGGAGCTTTGCTAGAGAATTCGGTAATTTTGGTGTGTAACGATGGTGGCATCAACCATTTTAGTCAAGCGGTAGGTTGTCCGTCTTTGGCGATTTTTACCGACAGTAGCGAGACCAAAAATTGGAGTATGCAGGGAGTTTTTGAGCGTCACTGGCACATCACTGCAGAAAAGACAAATGAGCTAACCGTGGAAAAAATTTTTGCCAAGTTGCAAAGTTGCTTGCAAGAGATTAAAAAGTAGATGATGGAAAAATATTTAGAAGTGGTCAAGAAGATTGTGTTGCAAGAGGTAAATGGGACGACAAGAGTTTTTTTGTTCGGATCAAGAGCTTATGGCGATTTTAAGCCTTTTTCTGATGCTGATGTTGGTTTATTGGATAGTGAGGGCATAAGTCCAGCAGTTATTGCGTCTATTGAAAATAATTTGAATGAGTCTTGTGTGCCTTACAAAGTGGATTTGGTAGATTTTAGTAAAGTAAGTGAAAAATTTAAAGATGAGGCAATGAAAAAAATTGTAGTATGGCAAGATTAGAAAAAGAAAAATTGGCTATATTGTCTGAGGCCGTGAGAGGTTTTAGCTCTGCGCTTTCGTTATCGATGGTAGATTTGAATGATGAGGTAAAAGAGTTGGTAAATAATGGAAAGATTCAAAAATTTGAGTATTGCGTAGAACTTTTGTGGAAAAATATTAAGATTTTTTTATTCGATATTGAGGGAATTGACATCAAAAGTCCCAAGGCGGCGATTAAGGAGTTTTATGCCACAAGATATTTTGGTGAGCAAGATTATTTGCTTGCCTTACAAATGATTGATGATCGGAACTTGCTGAGCCATATTTATAGGCAGGAAGTTTTTTCTGAAATTTTGGGTAAATTGGATAAATATTGTGAATTGATGGGAAAAGTAGTGAAGATTTTACGGAAACAAAAATGAATAAATTGTCGGTTGTAATTTTGGTGAAAAATGGGATGCCTATTTTGGCGCAGACGCTCAAATCTGTGGAGTGGGCAGACGAAATTTTGGTGGTAGATTCTGGTTCGAGTGACGCATCAATTGCCGAATGTGAGAAGTATGAAAATTGCAAAGTCGTTACAACGCCTTGGCTAGGATTTGGCAAAACTCACCATTTTGGCGTTGAGAGCGCAAAATTTGACAACATTTTTAATGTCGATCAGGACGAGGTCGTGACAGATGCACTGAAAGAAAAAATTTTGACTTTGCTGGCAGAGGGTGAGCTAGACAAGGTTTACCGAATTAAAAGGGAAACTTTTTATTTGACCAAGATTATAAAGCATTGCTGGAGTGGCGATTATCCCACGCGCGTCTTCAATAGAAAATATGCCAATTTTGTGGACGAAGCTGTTCCGCATGAGTATGTCGTCAGTGATTTGCCCGCAGAAAAAATCCAGGAACTTTTGGTTCACAAGTGCTATCCGAGCCTTAATTTGCATTTGCAGAAAATCAATTTTTACACCGAAAATGGAGCAAAATTTTTGCATAAAAAGGGCAAAAAAAGTGGACTTTTGAAAGCTTTTTTTCACGGTGGATTTATGTTTTTTAAAATGTTTTTTTTGCGTTTGGGATTTTTGGACGGAAAAGTTGGTTTTGTCTTGAGTCTAAACTCTGCGTTTTATGTTTATCTGAAATATATCAAACTTTGGCAGTTTGGCAAAGGAGCAGGACTGGATGGCTAAGATTGTTCAGTTGCCGACGCACAAAGATGCTCGGGGAAATTTGACGGTTATCGAGAAAATTTTGCCGTTTGAGGTGAAGCGAGTGTTTTTTTTGCACGGAATGTCGGATAAGCCAAGGGGATCTCACAAGCATCATCAGCTGTATGAGGCGATTGTTTGTTTGCAGGGCGAGTTCACAATGAGAATAAAAAATAAAAACGGGCAGGACGAAATTTTTTTGCTGGATTCGCCCGAAATGTGCCTTTTGGTGCCGCCAGAAGATTTTAGAATTTTGGAATCTTTTAGCGACGATTGCCTTATTTTGGCTCTGGCTTCGTGTGAATTTGACCCCGAAGATTATATTTATGAGGTTTAAAAAATGATCGAGTTTGAAAATTTGCAAAGACTCAATGAGCCTTTTTTTGCGGAATATTCTAAATCTTTTGAGCAAACTTTGCAAAGCGGTTGGTATATTTTGGGGAAAAATCTAGAAAAATTTGAAGCTGAGTTTGCCAAATATAATGGTGCAAAATTTTGCGTTGGTGTTGCCTCTGGTTTGGATGCGCTTTTTTTGAGCCTAAAGGCTTTGCAGCTGCCAGAAAAATCGGAAGTACTTGTGCCGTCCAACACCTATATCGCCTCGATTTTGGCGATTGTGCAGGCAAATCTTGTGCCAGTTTTGGTGGAGCCAGATCAGGATTCGTGCAATATAAATCCTTCTCAAATTGAAACGGCGATTACTCCCAAAACCAAGGCGATTATGCCCGTGCATCTTTATGGCAAGGTTTGTCAGATGGATAAAATTGTCGAGATTGCCCAAAAGCACAATTTAAAAATCGTGGAAGATTGCGCTCAGGCTCACGGGGCGACTTTTAAGGGGCAAAAAGCAGGAACTTTTGGTGATTTGGGAGCGTTTAGTTTTTATCCCACAAAAAATCTAGGAGCTTTGGGTGATGCTGGTGGAATAATTACCGACGACGAAAATTTGGCAGATAGGCTGCGAGTGTTGCGCAATTACGGCTCTTGTGTTAAATATAAAAACGAGGTGGTTGGCTACAATTCGAGGTTGGACGAGATGCAAGCGGGATTTTTGTCGGTGAAGCTGAAAAATTTGGACAAAATCAACGCTCACAAAAGAGAGTTGGCAAAAATTTATTTGGGCAAGCTACGCAAAGAGTATGTTTTGCCCAGCGTTGAGGAAGATTTTTTTGATGTCTATCACATTTTCAACATTCGGCATAAGCGTCGTAACGAGTTGCAAAATTATCTTGAGAAAAATGGCGTTTTGAGCGGCATTCACTATCCGATTGCGCCCGCAAATCAAAAAGCTTTGGCAAATTATTTTGATGCAAAATATCCAATTGCCGAAAAAATCCATCAGCAGACACTCAGTTTGCCGTTGTCGTATTTTCACACAAAAGATGAGATAGAAAAGGTTGCCGAGCTTGTAAATCGGTTTTTGGATGAAGCCTAAAGTTCTGCATATCGACACTGAACGCTCGTGGAGAGGCGGGCAGCGTCAAGCGACTTATCTTTTTGAGTCGTTGTTTCGGCAGGGTTTTCAGACGAAAATGGTTTGTCGTCCGCAATCAAAGTTGGAAGATTTTTGCAAAGAGCGTGGTTTACCGTTTTATGCGATTCCGATGAAAAACGAGTTTTGCATATTCTCGGCGTTAAAAATAGCGAAAATTTGCAAAAAAGAGAAGTTTGCTATTGCTCATTTGCATTCTGCGCATGCGATTGCCGTTGGTTTTTGGCTCAAAATTTTTTATCCTCAGATTAAGTTAATTGGCGTTCGTCGGGTCGATTTTCACTTGAAAAAAAACTTTTTTAGCAAATTAAAATACGCAAAATTGGATAAGTTGGTTTGCATTTCCAAAGGAATCGAAAATGTCGTCAGGGACGATGGTTATGCGAACACTAAGGTGATATATAGCGGAATAAATTTGGCAAGGTTTGCAAACGATGAGCCGCAAGATATTTGTAAGGAATTTGGTTTCCAAAAAAATAATTTGGTCGTGGGAACGGTAGCGGCGTTGGTTGGTCACAAAGATTATCCAAATTTATTGCAGGCTGCGAAAATTGTTTGCCAAAAGAAGCCAGATGTCTCTTTTTTGGCTGTTGGTGAGGGGAAGTTGGCGCAGCAGATGCAAGATTTGCACAAAAGTTTGGATTTGGGCAATCGCTTTGTTTTTGCGGGATTTAGGGGTAATGTTGGCAGTTATCTAAAAAGTTTTGATATTTTTGTTCTTGCCTCGCATTTGGAAGGTCTCGGCACTTCGATTTTGGATGCTCAATCGCTTGGATTGCCTGTGGTTGCTTGTGCTAGCGGAGGTATTCCCGAAGCTGTTTTTGATAACGAAAATGGTTTGCTCGTTCCCAAAAAAACGCCAGAAAAACTCGCAGAAGCAATTTTGAAATTATTGGAAAGCGAAAAACTGCGTGACCAATTTGGGCAGAGGGCTAGGCAGACGGTGCAAAAATTTGACATAAAAAATACGGTGGCAAAAAATATTGAGCTTTATCGCAAACTCCTAGACGAGCGGCGGATTTGAGCTGGTTTTTCTACACTTTGCTGACTTTGTTTTGCTACGGTTTTTTCGACTTTTTTTATAAGGTGGCGGCTAATCACGATTGCAGGTCTTCTAAAATTTTGCAGTTTTCTTCGCTGACGGTGGCGATTTTTTCTCTGCTGACGATTTTATTTTTGCAAGGCGGATTTTTGCGCCCAAAGGCGATTTTGCTCTATGCGTTTATTAACTCCACATTTTTTGCAATCGGCATTATCTGCAAACTTTCGGCGCTGAAAAAAGCTCCCGCGGGCATTATTTTCCCCATCACGAAAATCAACTCGATTTTTTTGATTTTAATCGCGGTGCTTTTTTTGGGCGAGTCGCTTTTGATGCGGCAATGGCTGGGGGTTGCGCTCTCTTTTTTGATGGTGGTTTACATCAACTTTAATCTCAAAGACGAGGTAGAAAACGCGAAAAAGTTTTCTGGCAGGATGCAGAGGCAAGGCGTTTTTTTGGCAATTTTGGCGGCGATTTCCACGGCGATTTCGATGCTCACGGGCAAATTGGCGGTTGCGCAGGTGCAGATTTTTTCGTATATGTTTGCCTCCTATTTTTTGGTGTGGTGCAATTCATTTTGGCTGGGTCGCCTGGAGAAAGTAAATTCTTGCGCCTCTTTTGCTGAGCTGAAGTTCGGGCTGATTATTGGCGTTTTGAATTTTGCGGGCTATTTTTGTTTTTTGAAATCGGTGCAGCTGGGACCTCTTGCGCTGGTGCAAGGCATTAACTCCAATGTGTTTATCATTCCGATTTTGCTTTCGGTTTTGATTTACAAGGAGAGGTTCGATTTTCGCAAATTTCTGATTTTGATTTTGACGCTTGCGTGTATTTTCTTGATAAAAAGTTAGATAGCGAGTTTGCGTTTTGCCGAGCATTTTTGTGGTTGACAATTATTTTAATTTTCCAAAAAGGTAATAGAAATTATCCTGAAAAAAAATGGAATTTAAGGAGAGAAAATGAAAAAGGTGATGAAAACTTTTTTAGTTTTGAGTTTGCTTGGGTTTTTTGCGTGTAATAAAAAAAGCGGTGATTTGGTGCTGGCGTCGTCTGCTGGTGTGCAGGTGAACTCTTCGGTGATTGAGAAGATTTTGCAAGATTTGCCGGAGCAAAGCAAGTCTGAGCTGGAAAATAGCAAACAGGCGATGGAAGATTTTGTGATGAACACCGCAACGCAGCTGGCGTCAATCGACATTATTGCCAAAAAGGCGAAAGAGGCGGGCGTGGAAGATGGGCAGGATTATAAGACGCGTTTGAGTTTGGGAGAGCAGGAGCTGCTTATTCGGATTTTTGTAGCGCAGAAGTTTACGGCGAAAGAGGAAGATTTGAGCGATGAGCAGTTGCGGGCTGAATATGATAAGATTAAGGCGACTCGCTCGAAAGAGGAGCTGAAGAATTTCCCAGAGTTTGAAGCGGTGAAGGCTAGAATTAAACAGCAGCTGGTTTCGCAAAAGGCGCAGGAGCAGTTTCAGGCTTTTGTTGCGCCGCTGACAGCGAAGGTGGAGATTGATCAGGCGAATGTTGCCAAGGTTGCCGACGATTTTTACAAGGGTAAAGATTTGGACGATAAGGTGGTGATTTCCAAGGTTGGCGATGCGTCGATTACTGTGGGCGATTTGCTTTTGTCGCTTGGGGATATTTCGCTGGAGGATGTCAGAAAGCAGGTGAAGAGTAAGCAAGAGGCGGAGCAGTTTTTTGCGAAGTCGGCGGAAAATTTGGGCGTTAATGTGCAGATCGAGCAGATTGCCAAGGATGAGGGAGTTGAAAAGAGTGAGCAGTTTGCCGCGGAGTTGAAAGAGATCGAGAAGATTTTGCTGGTGAATATTTATTTGCAGGACGAGCTTTTTGCGGATTTGCAGGTGGATGATGCGCAGGTGAAGGCGGAGTATGAGAAGATTAAGGCGAGCAACAAAGATTTGGGCCCGCTGAGCGAGGTTGCGGACAGGATCAAGGCGCAGCTGCTGGCGGTGGAGCAGGAGAGATTGGTGATGGGATATTTGGAGACACTTAAGGCTGAAATCGAGTTGAACAGGGCGGCGATTGACGATTTTGTGTATCAAAATTTGAGCAAGGACGCCAAAGACGCTTGGGACGACGAAAAGGGTGATGAGGCTAGCGAAAAGTAGGGTTTCGCGCTTTTTTTTGAAAAAAAATACGATAATGGGCAAGGTAGTTTTTACTAACGGTTGTTTCGATTTGTTGCATGCTGGGCATGTGGCGTATCTGCAAGAGGCGGCGTCGCTGGGCGATTTTTTGATTGTGGGGCTCAATAGCGACGAGTCGGTCAGGCGGCTCAAAGGAGATTTGCGTCCGATAAATCCGCAGAATGAGCGAAAAGCGGTGCTCGAGGGTTTGGCGTGCGTGGATAAAGTGGTTATTTTTGAGGAAGATACGCCGCTTCAGTTGATCGAGCAAATCAAGCCAGATGTGCTGGTGAAAGGCGGTGATTGGAGCCCAGAGCAGATTGTGGGCAGCGATTTTGTCCTTGCCCGAGGTGGACAGGTGCGGAGTCTTCGGTTTGTGCAGGGGTTGTCTTCGACGAATATGATCGAAAAAATTTTGCAGGCGTATGGAAGATAATCAAGAGTATGGCGTTGTGCGAGCGCGCAGCGGAAATAGCTATACGCTGGAGCTTGGCAACGAGGGAGGCTGTCACGGCTGTCTTTTGGCTGGAGTTTGTAATCATCAGAACAAGACGGTCGAGGTGCAATCGGAGCTAGATTTGTCTTTGGGGCAAAAAGTGGCTCTGGAGGTGAAGCCGAGCGACAGGATTTTGTCGTCGTTTGTGATTTTTGTGGTGCCGATTGTTTTGATGATAATTTTTTATTTTTTGGGTGGTTTGTTTCTGGATTTTGAATCTGGGCAAATCATCTTTTCGTTTGTTGGCTTGGCTTTTGGTGGTTTGCTTATTTGGCTGATCGACAAGCGCGCGAAGATTGAAGTGGAGATAAGAAAATGATAGCGACGATTATTTTGGCTGCTGGCAAAGGCACTCGGATGGACTCGCCTTTGCCGAAAGTGGCGATAGATTTTTTGGGGAAGCCGATGATTTGTCGGGTGATAGAGGTCGCTCAAGATTTCGGCAGTCAAAAAATTTGTGTGGTGGTTGGCTACAAAAAAGAGGTTGTGCAGTCGGTGGTTTGTGCGCCTGTCGATTTTGTGGAGCAGCAGCAGCAGCTGGGCACAGGCGATGCGGTGAATGTGTGCGGGCAGGTTTTGCAAGATTTTGCGGGGACTGTAGTTGTGCTGTGCGGCGATACGCCAGTTTTGAGCGCCAAGACGATTTCGCATCTGATCGAACATCACTGCGCGGGCGAATATAAATGCACTGTTTTGACGGCGAAGATGGACGACCCAGCCAGCTATGGGCGCATTGTGCGTGATTCCGCTGGTGAGCTGGACAGAATCGTGGAGTATAAAGATGCGTCGGACGAAATTCGTCGCTTGCAGGAGATAAACAGCGGGATTTACTGCTTCGAGGCGAAGTTTTTGTTTCGGGCGTTGCAATCGGTGAACAGTGATAACGCTCAGGGCGAGTATTATCTAACCGACACGATTGCCATTCTCAAATCTCAAGGGCACAAAGTCGGCGCCTTCGTTTGCCAAAATCCGCTGGAGATAACGGGCGTTAACTCGATGGCGGAGCTAAAAGAGCTGGAGAAAAGTTACAAAGCGTAGCTTTTTTTATTTTAGGGCGTAATTCGGCGCTGTTTGTAGAGCGTGTAGGCGCTTTGCTCGATGGCGTAAACTTTCTTGAGCAAATTGTTTTGCAAGATTTTTTCGTCGGCAACTTTTTGATTTGTCCAAAGGCGATAAAGCTCGCTTTTTTCGCTGCCGAAATCTCCCGTGAGGTAGTAGTCGCCTTGCAGATAGCCGAATTTGGAGTTGCGAACGATGAAGGCGTAATCTTCTGCCGACGATTTTTTGCGCAGGTCTTTTCCCCAAAAGCTGGCTTCGTAGCTCATATTCAGAATTCCCAAAATCGTTGGTGTGATGTCCATTTGGTTGCTTAAATGTTCGATTTTGCCCGAGCTGATGTGGTGTGGAGCGTAGAACAGAGCGGGGACGAAAGATTTGCGATAGTCGAACGGCAAGTCGCGGTGCAAAGTTTTGGAGTGGTCGCCAACGAAGACGAAAAGCGTGTTTTTGAAGTAAGGTTTTTTGCGCATTTTGCTCATAAATTGCCCGATGCACCAGTCCACATATTTGAAAGTGTTGTAGTTGGATTGCAGCTCGCCGCCGTGCATCACTTGCCCGAAGCGGTAGTCTGGCACGGTGTAGGGCGGATGGTTGGTGAGGCTCATCATCGCAAGGAGAAACGGCGTGTTTTGGGCGAAAGCGGTGTCGGCAATTTCGATCATTTTGTTCAGAACCAGCTCGTCGGGGACGCCCCATTTATTGAGAAAATCTTGGTGATTGAAGCTCTGTCTGCCCACGAAATTATCAAACCCCTTGTTTATCAAAAAGCCTTGCATATTGTCGTATTGGAGCTCGCCGCCGTGGCAGAACCAGGTCTGGTAGTTTTTGCTTTTGAGCACCGACGCCAGCGTCGAGATTTTTTGCTGTCCCTCGGTTTGCTCCATCATCGATTTGCCCACAAGCGGAGGCCACGAGCAGAGCGTCGCGGAGATGCCTTTGTTCGTTCTTTGTCCGCAGGAAAAAAATTGCGTGCAAAGTAGCCCCTTTTTTGCCAAAGCGTCGAAATTCGGTGTCAGATTTTTGTTGAATCCTGTGGCTCCTGTGAACTCTGCGCAAAACTCCTCCAAGATAATCAGCACGACATTGAGGTCTTTTTGCGTGCCGTGCGCGGTGACTTTTTTGTAGAATGGGTAGCTGCTGTTCAAAAAATTTCCTGGAGCGATTTTTTTTTGGGCGTATTCGATTGCGGCTTGGTTTGTTTTGAAATAGCGAATTTTTTCGTTCAAGTTCTCTTTGGCGATTTTTTGCGAGTAGTAGATGTTGCGATAGAGGTTGAAAATCGGGTTGAGCGCCAGCTGGTTGACGAGGTTGTTTTTGGAGAAGAAAGCCTTGCCCCAGTTGACTTGGCTGTTGCCGAGGGATCCTCTTGCGGCGACGAAAAGTCCGCCTGCGAGGATTATGAAGAAGAAAAATCTTTTGCCGAGATTGAGGACGCTCAGCTTGGTTTTTTGCGGTTTGACTTTGATAATCAGGTGCGCAAGGTAGAGGTAGAGGGCGCTCACGAGCAGGAACGCGAGCGCATACCAGACGACGGGGAAGTCGGAGTAGATCATCTCCCACAAAACGCCGAGGTTGTCGTTGAGATATTCGATGCTGGTGAGGTTCAGGTGTGAGTTGTAAACGCCGAAAAACTCAATATCCACAAGGGTTAAGGCGAAAATTATCAGGAAGCAAATCGCCAAAAGATAGCCGAAAAGTGACCTTGAGATTTGCGAAAATTCCACGCCCAAAAACGGCAAAATTCCCAAAAGAAAAAATGGGGCAAAAAGATACGCCAGCAAGCTGCTATCTAGTTGCGCACCAATGAGAAACGCTTGTGATAGCTCCTGCCACGGCAAATGCGTGAGGTCGGCAGAAAATTTGTAGAGGAACAAGCCTCTGGCGATGGTCAACATCAGCAAGTCAAGCACAAAAAATTTGCAAAAAAACTTGTAGTTATAGGGGAAAATTGGTCTCATAAATCCTCTTTAATTGGGTGATTTGTCAGCAGGTTAGCGATTTTTTCGATTTCTGTGTTGGCGTTATACACGGGCAGATTTTTGTATTTCAGGTAGCAGTTGGCGTAAATCCCGCAGATGCAGTCTGTTAGCTGCAAATCGGCGGCGTCTAGTTCGCTCTCCTGTTTTGCGCAAAAAATTCGGTAGTCGAATTTGGTGGTAAGGTTTTCGCCGATTAAAAAATCTGCGTGAATTTTGGTTAAAATCTCTTGCAAATCGGTTTGATTGCTTTGGCAGACGAAAGTTTGCTGGTTGTCGCGGGCGATGATTGAGTCGGCGCCAGCTTGCTTGGCTCTGCCCGTGTCGGAGTTTTTTTTGTCGATGCTGATGGCAGGCGAGAGCTTCAGATAGGCGACGGTGTAGCCAAGGGCTTTTAGGGATTTGATGATTTTTACCGCAGTGGTGGTTTTTCCAGAGCCTTTAGCGCCTTGAATTGCAACGACTTTCATCTTTCGGCAAGCAGTTTTTTTATCTGTGCGCAGACTCGCTTGGAGGCGTTTTTGTCGCAATAATCGTAGATGAAATTTTTATCGTGCTCCAATTTTTTTAGCCGTTCAGCGCTTGGATTGCAAGCCTCCAGCAGGGCGTTTGGTAGCTGTTTGCCAGAATCGATGTGCAAAAAACTTTTCAGCCAAGAGTCGATATTTTCTTGCAAAACAGATTGCCCGTCGGAGTGTTTTGCGTCGGTCGTGTAGATGATGCCGACTTTGTCCATCGCCAAAAATTCGTTCATCACGCTGGAGCCCTCGGTGATGAGCGTGTCGGCTGCCACCATAAACGGCATAATGTTCACTTGGTTTTCGGGAATGAGAGTCAGATGCGGGCACTTTTGCGCGATTTTTTCGACGAGGCGATGCTGGCTGTGTTTGGCGTATTTTCCGCCCCAAGAGTATGGGTGCAACTTGATTATCACATTGTAATCAAGGCAGTTAGCTAGATGCGGTGTTAGTTCAAAAATCGAAGTGGGTTTGTATGACGGAGCGTAGAGGACGATTTTTTTTTGCGGGTCGAGTCGCAGCTGGTTGATGACTTTTTCCCGCGAATAACTTCCGTCGAAAAGCTGGTCAAGTTTTGGCAGCCCCAGCGCATAGATGTCGCTAGCTGGCAGATATTTTTCCAAAATTTTTTGCCGATAGCTGCCTTCCACAAATCTGATGTAGCGTACTTTCCCGGCTTGCTGGGCGAGTTTGCGGTATCGCTGAGTTTTGATGCTCACGGCGTGTTCGATGTTGCACAGCAGGGCGCCTCCATATTCCTGCGGATTTTTCAGTGTGTCGCCGCAGATAACGGCGTCGAAGCCTTTGGTTTGCTCGGTCAGGCGATAGCCCGCAAATTTTTGGGCAACTTTTTTGGTTTGCGAGAGCAGAAAAATTCCCCAAAATCTTTTTTGCATTTTGCCGATTCGCAGGTAAAGTTCTAGCTGTTCGTCTTGGCACATCTGATGCCACAGCGGCGCAAAACTCATCCAGTAATACTCTTGCGCAAGGTCGAAAACGATTTTGTATTTTCTTGATTTGGTCATATTTTTTGCAAAGCTTCGCCCAGAGCGGCGATCAAATCTTTGGGGTCTTCTAGCCCAATGGAGAGCCGCACCATCGAAGGCGTCAGTCCGAAATCGGCGAGTTTGTCTTGCGGGTAGCAAAAGTGGGTCATCGCCGCGGGAACTTCGATTAGCGATTCGCAATCTCCTAGCGAAACGGCGAGTTTGAACAGCTGAATGTTGTCGGCTAAAATTTTGGCAGATTGCAGGCCGCCTTTGGTCTCAAAGCTGATAATGCCGCCAAATTTGCCGCTCATTTGTTTTTTTGCCAAATCGTGTTGGACAAAGTCGTGCAAGCCTGGATACCTCACATTTTGCACTTTGGGATGTTCAACCAAAAATTCGGCGACCTTTAGGGCAGAATCGCAATGTTTTTGCATTCGCAAGCCAAGAGTTTTTATCCCTCGCAAAATCAAAAAGGCGTTGAACGGGCTGAGCACGCCGCCGAGTTCGCACATATAGTTGAATTTCAGGTCGTTTATGTAATCTTTTTCACGGGCGATGGCGATTCCGCCGATGGAGTCTCCGTGTCCGCAAAGGTATTTGCTGGCGCTATGCACCACCACATCTGCGCCCAAATTTAGCGGTTGAGTGAGATACGGCGTTGCGAAAGTGTTGTCGATTACCACAAAAATTTTGTGCGCTTTGGCGATTTGGCAGATTTTTTGGATGTCGATAATATCGAGATTCGGATTTGCAGGTGTTTCGAAATAGATCACCTTGGTTGCGGCGGAGATGTGATTTTCTAGGTCGGAAAGCTTGGTGAGGTCTAAAATTTTGGGCGTGATTTTGTATTTTGGCAAAAGTTTGCAGATAACGCTGTGAGACGAGCCGTAGAGCGTGCGATGGGCGATAATTTCGTCTCCAGAAGCCAAAAGTGAGAGCAAAACCGAGGAGATGGCTGCCATTCCAGAGGCGAAAGCCACTGCGCCAGCGCCGTCTTCTAGCTGGCTCATTTTGTCCTCCAGTTCCCGCAAAGTGGGGTTGTTGCCGCGCGTGTAAACGAAGTCGTCGCTTTTGAAACTCATCACATTTTGCACATCGGCAATGGAGTCGAAAGTGAAGGTCGAGCTCATCGAAATGGGCGAGTTTAAGGCTTTGCAAAAAGTTTTCGCCTCTTTTTGCCCGTGGATAGTTTTGGTGTCGAATTGCACTTTGTCTGTTCCTTTATTTGGTAAATTTGTCTTAAAAACTTTTTTGGGCGGCAGATGTCAAGAGTTTATAATTGACGATTTTCCCGCGTTCCTTTTTTTGAAGTTTCTAGTTGAAAAAGCGAAAATTATCAAGGAGTTTGTTGTGCAAAAAATAGCCGAGAAAATGCAAAAAGCGGGCTTGCCAGCCAGAGTTATCGACGATTTTTTATTTTATAGACAAGAGGCGAGCTTGCCAAAAAGCGGCTATGTGAGCGAGGCGGAGATTGAGCCTTTGCAGCAGCACGATTTGGCAGAATACGGGAGATTGCCGCAAAAGAAAAAGCGCTGCCAAGCAAAAGCGGCGGTGATAAAGCTTAACGGCGGATTGGGGACTTCGATGGGGCTGACGCGCGCCAAGAGCCTTATCAATGTCAAAAACGGACTTAATTTTTTGGATATTATCGTAGGGCAAATTTTGGCTCGCCAGCTGCAACTGCCGCTGATTTTTATGAACAGCTTTGCCACGGCGGACGACAGCCGAGCGCATCTTGTCAAATTTTCGGAGTTGCAAAAGCAAAAAATTCCCCTAGATTTTATGCAAAACAGCTATCCAAGGCTTTTGGCGAAAAATTTTGAGCTGTGCGATTTTGCCGACGAGGAGCAAAACTGGTCGCCGCCTGGACACGGCGATATCTATACGGCGCTGGAGGTTAGCGGCGTTTTGCAGAAGCTCTTGGACGCGGGAATCGATTACGCTTTCATCTCTAATTCTGATAATTTGGGGGCGTGTTTTGACGAAAAAATTTTGCAATATTTTGCCGAAAGTGGCTTGGATTTTATGATGGAGGTGTGCAAGCGGACGCCGATGGATAAAAAAGGCGGTCATTTGTGCAAAAAAGGCGGCAAGATTATTTTGCGGGAGTTGGCGCAGACCAAAGAGCAGGATTTGGTTTTTTTTCAGGATATCGAAAAGCACCGCTATTTTAATACCAACAATTTGTGGGTGAATTTGCGGTCGTTGCGGGCGATGGGCGAGTTTCGCCTGCCTTTGATTGTTAATCCGAAAATGGTGCAAGGGCAGAAAGTTGTGCAACTGGAGACAGCTATGGGCAGCGCGATTTCGGTGTTTGAGAAGAGCAAAGTGTTGCTTGTGCCCAGAAGCAGATTTTTGCCTGTTAAAAAAACGAGCGACCTTTTGTTGATGCGTTCCGATTTTTTTGAGTTGAGCGAAGATTTTCTGCTGGAGGCTCGTTGCGATGAATTGCCTGTAATTGATGTGAATCCAGAGTTTTACGGCACTTTGCGGCAGTTGGACGAAAAAGTTAGGGTTGTGCCGTCGCTGCGGGATTGCAAGAGTTTAGCATTAAAAAATGATTATATGTTTGACAAGCCACGCAGGTTCGTGGGTAATTGCATTGTCTAGCTTCGGACAGAAGAAATTTGACGATTTTTAAGGAGTGAAAATGTTGAGTAAAAGAGCGCAAGCTATCAAATCTTCGCCTACAATGGCGGTGGCTGCTAAGGCGAAACAGATGGTCGGTCAAGGAATTGATGTGGTTAATTTTGGCGTTGGAGAGCCAGATTTTAACACGCCAGATTACATTAAAGAGGCTGGCAAAAAGGCGATTGACGACAATTTTACCCGCTATACGCCTGCTCCTGGGATGCCCGAGCTGCGCAAGGCGATTGCCAAAAAGCTGAAGGTTCAAAACAATTTGGATTACTCTTTCGATGAGGTTATCGTCTCTCCTGGCGGCAAGGCGAGCTTGTTTTATTTGATGTTCACGATTTGCGATCCGGGCGATAAGGTGATTGTGCCGGCGCCGTATTGGGTGACTTATCCTGCGCAGATTGAGCTCTCGGATGGCATTCCTGTGATTTTGCAGACGAAGCAAGAGAACGATTTTAAGATTGAAATGTCGGAACTGGAGAAGTTGGTGCAAAAAGAGGGCAAGATTAAGGCGATAATTTTGAACTCTCCGTCTAATCCGACGGGCAGTGTTTACACAAAGCAAGAGCTGACGAATATTGGCGAGTTTTGTGTGAAAAACGGGATTTTGATAATTTCTGACGAGATTTATGAGGAGCTGGTTTATCAGGGCGAGTTCGTTTCTGTGGCGGAATGTTCGCCGGCGATTAAAGATATTACGGTGGTTGTTAACGGGGCGTCGAAGGCTTTTGCGATGACAGGCTGGCGTCTTGGTTACACGGCTGGTCCAAAGCAGATAATCGCCAAAATGAGCAGCATCCAGTCGCAAGTTTCGTCCAATGTCAACTCGATTAGCCAAAAGGCTTTCATCACGGCGCTGGA
This sequence comes from Candidatus Cloacimonadota bacterium, assembly GCA_963676615.1. Taxonomy (GTDB): domain Bacteria; phylum Cloacimonadota; class Cloacimonadia. The sequence goes on from OY781092.1 coordinate 224,234, forward strand.
GGATAGAGCCGACGATGTGGAGAAGATGCGGGCAGAGTTTGATAAACGGCGGAAGTTTTTGGTTGCCGAGCTTAACTCGATTCAGGGCGTTAAATGTTCGATGCCGACGGGCGCTTTTTACGCTTTTCCCGATATTTCGGCGTTTTTGGGAACAAAAGTTAAAGATGATTTGGAATTTTGTAACTATATGCTCGAGAATTATCACATTGCGATAGTGCCAGGCTCGGCTTTTGGTGCGGATGGTTGTGTTAGATTTTCCTACGCTAACTCGATGGACAACCTCGTGGAAGGAATAAAAAGGTTTAAAGAAGGGTTAAAAAGTTTATAATGCGAAAATATTTTCTTCTCTTTTTTTTAGTTGCCGGCTCGCTTCTTGTTGCGGCGTTGCCAGAGGCTCTGCAGGGTCGGTATAAGTTCGTTTTTCCGATGGATGATGGGCTGTATAAGGTTTGCGAGGGTAAATATTGGGGAGTTGTCAATAAGGATAACGAGCCGATTATCACGATTGAGTTTCAGCAAGTTGGGGATTTTTCTGATGGACTGATAAGGGCAAGAGGCGGCAATCTTTGGGGCTATTTGAATAACGAGGATAAAGTTGTTATTGATTTTATGTATCGAGAGGCGGACGATTTTCGTAATGGCATAGCAAGGGTGCGCAAAGAGTGGAAATATGGTTATATCGACAAAGAGAACAAGCCCGTGATTCCTTTGATTTACGATTTGCTCTCACGCCCAGAAGAGGGGATTATTACTTTCAAAAAAGGCGACACGGTCGGCATTTTAAACGAAGAAAATGAAAGACTTACATCTAAAAAATATTTTCCGCGCGGATTACGCAAAGTCTATCTCAATGGGCGCTATGGCTTTATCAATCCTCAGGGCAAAATTGTCGTGCCTATTCAATATGAGGAGATGAACAAAATTTCCGACGATTTTTTCAGTTTTTTGTCTGAAAACAAAGAGGGCGTTATAAATCCTTATGCGAATAAAATTATCGTTCCCAGTGGTGTTTACGACAAGATTTTGGGGCTGAAAGACGATTTTTTTTATGTCAGCAAAGATTATAAAGTGGGGCTTATTGGCACAAATGGCGAAGTTGTGGTTGCTCCAGACGAGTACGACACAATTTACGGCTTTAATGGGCAAATCGCAAAAGTGAAAAAGGGCGATTTGTATGGCGTGATAAATAGAGCGGGAGCGCTGGTCATTCCTGTCAGGTATAAAGAAATTTCAGTGCTCAAAAATGGTTATATTCGTGGAACTAACGACGGCAAATTTTATCCCGTTGGTAGAGAAAAGAGGACATATTTTAGCTATAAATTTATAAACGATAGTTTGAGCGATTTGTGCGTGGTTGTGGACGATGGAATGAGCAAAATTTTGGATGCCAAAACTGGCGATTTGTTGACTAGAAAAAAGTTTGACTATGTGGGGACGAAACTTTACGAGGACGATTTGGTCTATATTTCTGACAATAAAATTCCTCGTCACTTTGGCTTTTTTAATATTCGTAAAGCAAAAGAGGTGGTGCCGATTAAGTTTGAGGTTTTGCAAAAAACGCTTTTTAACAACATCTATCTTGTTAAAGAAGACGGTAAAATGGGGCTTATTTTTGTGACTGATGCCAAATATCGCTATGTTATTAAACCGCAATACGATGAGCTTTCGCTGGTGAAGATTGCGCCGAATTTTTTGCGAACAAAGACTGAAAAAGGTTACGGTTTGGTTTCCGAAAAAGGTCAGGTGCTTTTATCTGCAAAATATGAAAACATCACGCCTTTTGAAAAAGGTGGAGCGAAAGTCGAGTTAGATGCGAAGTTTGGAGCGGTAAATTCTGCGGGAAAGTTGTATGTGCCAGCGGAGTATATCTATTTGGAGCCTTATAATACGCAAGATTTTTTGGTCGCCAAAAAGCTTTATAAGTTTGGCGTTCTCAATGCAAGGGGCAGAGAGGTTGTCCCGTTTGAATACGACCGAATTGATCCTGTTACCAACGGCATTGGCGTTTGTATGATAAATGGCGGCTATGGATTTTTGGGAGCTGACGGCAAGACTCGCGTCCCAACAAAATATCAGTCAATTTTGGGACTGAGCGGAGATTTTGTTCGCACGGAGTTCGCCTATAAATTTGGGGTGATGACCAAAAAAGGGAAAGAGCTTATCAAGCCGTCGCTTGATGCGGTTACAGATAGAAATGACGGATTTTTGCTTTTGGTAAAAGACGGGAAAGCTGGCTTGATGAGCCCAAAAGGCAAACTTTTAACGCCGTATACTTATCAAGCCATCGGCAAATTCCGCGAGGGTTTAGCGATTGTGAAAAAAGATGGTCGGTTCGGCTTCATCGATATGAACGGAAGGGTGCAAATCCCGATTATTTACAACAATGTGAAAAATTTTGTTGATGGAGTCTCTTTTGTGAATTTGAACGGCGAGCCGATGCGGATTGATAAAAACAACAAAATTTTAGAATAGATTTTTCTGTTTTTTTAGACCGAACTCTTAGTTTTTCTTGGGTAAAATTGTTTGCTTGGAATTGCTAAGAGTTTTTTTTATTGTGTAAATTTCTTGACAGTATTTAGGCGTTTAGCGAAATGGCTAAATAGAAAATATTTCATATTTAAAGGAGAGAAAAATGGATTTGAGTAAAGAAAATTTCGCGGAAGTGACAGCAAAAGGGACGGTTTTGGTCGATTTTTGGGCGCCTTGGTGCGGTCCGTGCAGGATGCTCTCGCCAGTGATTGACGAGCTGGAAAAGGAGATGGCTGATGTGACTTTTGCCAAAGTGAATGTCGATGACGAGCCGGAGCTTGCCAAAGATTTCCAGGTGATGAGTATTCCAGCGGTGTTCATTCTGAAAGATGGTAAAAAAGTGGACGAGTTTGTTGGGGTGCAGCCAAAAGAGAGCATCGCCGCCAAGCTTAACGCTGCGAAATAGTGGTTCGGCATCTAGCGATTTTTAAGGCGCTGGCGCACAAAACTAGGTTGCAGATCGTGCTGATGTTGCGCCGCCGCAGTTTGTGTGTTTACCAGATTACGGAGCTTATTGGTTGCTCGATGGCGACGATTTCGGCTCATCTGAAAGTTCTGAAAGATGTGCAACTCATTGATAGTCAAAAGGTTGACCAGCATGTTTATTATAACACAAATTGTTTGAGTTGCGGCGAAGATTGCAATATTTGTCAGATGCTGGACGGTTTGGTTTTGGATGAGCAAACGCTGGATTTGCTCAGGAGAGTGGAGCAGAAGTTTCCGCCTTCAGACAAAATTTACGATTGCGAGAATGGAGATTTGAGGTAGTTATGAAGAAGAAAAAGTTTGATTTGCTGGTTGTCGGGCTCGGACCTGCGGGAATGGCTGTGACGGCAATGGGTGCGGCAATGGGACTAAAGGTTTTGGTCATCGAGCAAAATAAATTGGGCGGAGAGTGCTTGAATGTTGGGTGCATTCCGTCGAAGGCGCTACTGAAGGCCGCGGCGTCTGTGCACACTGCTGGTCATTTGTCCAAATTTGGGATAAATGCGCAGCTGGAGCTCTTGCGAAACGATTCTATGAGTGTCGTCAGGGGCAAGGTGGACAAGATAAACAATAAGAAGTTGCAAAAAACTTTTGAAAAAGCGACGATTGTAAAAGCTACCGCTTCTTTTGTTTCGCCGAAAGAGGTGCAGGCTGACGGGCAAATCTACACGGCGAAGAAAATTTTTATCGCCACGGGGACAACGCCGATGATTCCGCCGATTGCGGGGTTAGATCAAGTGCCGAAGTTGACCAACGAGAACATTTTCGACTTGGACGAATACCCCAAAAGCCTTACGATTATTGGCGGTGGAGCCATTGGCTGTGAGATGGCGCAAGCTTTTGCCAGAATGGGCACGAAGGTGACGGTGATGCACAAAGACGCTCACTTGTTGCCGCTTGGCGATGTTGAGGCTGGCGAGCTTTTGCAGGCGGAGTTTGCCAAAGAGGGAATTGAGGTTTATAACGGCGCCAGCATTACCAAAGTGGAGGAAGTCGGCGGCGAGATTGTCACGCATTTGGGCGATGAAAAGGTTGTTTCGGAACGGATTTTGGTCGCTGCTGGTCGGTTTCCGTCGCTGAAAAAGCTGAATTTGGATGCCGCGAAAATCAAGTATAGCCGCAGTGGGATTGCGGTGAATCAGCATCTTCGCACAAATCGCGCGGGCGTGTATGCCGTGGGCGATTGTAACGGCTTGGCGCTCTTTTCGCACGCGGCGATGCATCAGGGGATGTTGGCGTTGATGGACGCTATTTCGCCGCTTAGGTTGTCGTTTTTGAAGCGCAAAAAATACTTGGTGCCGTGGTCGGTTTTTACCTCGCCAGAAGTGGCGCAAGTGGGTTTGGACGAAAATCAGGCGAAGGAAAAGGGCTTGAAGTTTGAAGTGGTGAAGAAAGATTTTGCCGACTATGGCAGGCTCGTTGCGGACGGCGCGCCTGAAGGATTTATCAAGGTGCTGGTGAGCAAAACTGGCAAGATTTATGGCGCTACAATCGTTGGTGAGTCGGCGAGCGAGCTTATTCACGAGTGGATTTTTGCTATGCAAACGGGCAAAAAAATGCAGCACATTATGATGATGCAGCACAGTTTTCCAACGGTGTCGATGATCAACAAAATGGTTGCTGAGCAGTGGATGATGGGCAAAATGAAGCTGGGTTTTGTGCAAAAAATGGCGAAATGGCTGGTGTAGAGCGGTGAGTGTGCTGATAATTGGGGCGTCCAAAAAAGAGGAGCGTTATTCGCACAAGGCGATGAAATTGCTGTGGGAGCACGGCTACGAGGTGCTTTTGTTTCATCCGAAAGTGCGGGAGATTTTGGGGCACAAGGTAATCAACAGCTGGGATCAGGCGATTCCGCCGGTGGACACGGTGAGTGTGTATGTGAATCCAAAAACGCTCTGGGAGATGCGGGAAGATGTGGCGAATTTGCAGCCACGGCGGATAATTTTTAACCCCGGCACGGAGGACGAAAAACTGATTTCGTTCTTCCAAAAAAAGGGCATCCAAGCGCTGCAGGCTTGCACTTTGGTGATGCTCAAAACAGGAATTTTTTAGAAAAAGAGGTGTTTGATGAATAATCGATTGTCGTATTTTTATAACTCGTTTTTTGCAGTCGTGCTGGGCTTTTCGGGCTTTACGCTGGCTTTGCAAAAAGTCTCGCATTTGCTGGATTGGGGCGATGTCTATCTTTATTTTTTGGGCTTTACGATATTTTTGGCGGTGATAATTTTTGGCACCTATTTGGCAAAAATTTTCCGCTATCCGCAGGCGTTTTTGGCTGATCTTTCGCATCCGATTCGCATCAATTTTTTCCCTGTAATTCCCAAAGTTCTTTTAATTTTCAGCATAATATTTTTGCCGCTGCAGCTGGAAGTCGCCAGAATCTTGTGGTGGTGCGGCGCCGCTTCGCAGATATTTTTCTCGTTTTACAACATCTCGCAGTGGATAAATCGCGATAACCTCGAGTATCATCACCTGAATCCAGCGTGGTTCATCCCCGTTGTGGGAAATGTTATCGCGCCGATTGCGGGCGTGCGGCTTGGCTACGAGCAGCTTTCGTGGTTTTTTTTCGCCATCGGAATTTTTATGTGGCTGGTTCTTTTCAGCATCGTTATCAATCGCATTTTGTTTCATAAACCCATACCAGACAAGCTGTTACCGTCGCTCTTTATTCTTTTTGCGCCGCCGTCGATAGCTTTCATCTCCTACACAAAACTTGTCGGGAATGTCGAAAATTTCGGCGTTGTCCTCTACTATTTTTCGCTATTTTTGGCTGGATTGGTCTTTTTGCAGGGCAAAAAACTTTTGAAAATCGAATTTTCGCTGGCGTGGTGGGCATACTCATTCCCTTTGGCGGCGCTCACTGTGTCCACTTTGTTGTTTTACGAACTGACTCATTTTGTTTTCGTCAAAGGCTTGCTTTTTTTCTTCTTCGGGCTGCTGACATTTTTCGTCGCCCTTCTGTCTTATCTAACTTTGAAAGGCATAGCGCAGAAATCGCTCTGTCGCCCAGAATAAAGCCGTTGATCTACGGGGAAACCAAATATCCGCCCTTTTCGGCGAGCCATTTTTTCGCTTTTTGATACTCCGGAAAAATTTTTTCTAGGGCGTGCCAAAAAGATTTGCCGTGATGTGGGTAGTTTAGGTGAGTCAGCTCGTGGGCGACGACATAGGCGATGATGCCTTTGGGCGCTTTGACGAGGTTCCAGTTGAGGTTGATGTTGCCCAAGGATGAGCAAGACCCCCAGCGAGTTTTGGCGGACGATAGGCGGAGTTTCTCGAATCGCACACCCATTTTTTGGCAGTAAATTTTGGCAATTTCCGCAAAAATTTTTCGCGCTTTATTTTTATACCAACGCTCCAGTAGCTGCTGTGGATCTTGGCTTTGCAGGTGTCGCACTGTGATGATGGCGTCGTTTTGCAAAATTGCGGGATTGCAAGAAAATTCAGTTTTCAGCGTGTAAATTTTCCCCAAAAGCAAAATTTTGTTGCCCGCAAAAAACGAAATTTGTTGTTGCAGTTTGCTACTTTGCTGGTCTATCCACCGTTTTTTTGCCTCAACGAATTGCATAATTTGCGCCTTTGGCAGCAGCAGCGGCGCTTTGATTAGCAGTTTTTGCGGGGAGACAACTTTTAGGGTGAGGCTTTTTCTTCGTTCGCGTTTGATTTCGATTTTCAGCATCGGATTTGGAAAAAATTGCAGGCGTTTTTGTAGGTGAGTTTGGCGATTTTTTCGTCTTTTTCGCCTCTGATGGCGGCAATTTTTTGGATGATGTAGGGCAAATAGAGCGGCGAGTTTCGCTTGCCACGAAAGGGATTTGGCGTCAGAAACGGGCAGTCGGTCTCTACCACAAATTTGTCGCTGGGCATTTTGCTGATCAGCTCGTCTTGAGCGCCTTTGTTAAAAGTGATTGCGCCGCCAAGAGCGATGAGCCAGCCGTGGCTAAAAAGCGTCTGAGCGTATTGGTAATTCCCGCTGTAGCAATGAAATAGCACTTTTTTGGGGTTGTATTCTCGCAAAATTCGATAGCAGTCTTTGTAGGCGTCTCGGCAGTGGATTATCAGCGGTTTGTTCAGCTCTTGCGCCAGTTCGATTTGCGCACGAAAGGCAAACTCTTGGGCGTCTCGTGGGCTGTAATTTTTGAAATAGTCCAAGCCGATTTCGCCGATTGCCACCACTTTTTTGTGTCCAGCGAGCTTTTTTAATTTTGGCAAATCAAGGCTTTGCGCTTCGTGCGGATGCACGCCTACAGCCGCGTAAATTTCGGGGAATTTTTCTGCCAAAGCGATAGACGCGGCGCTACTTTCGGCGTCGGTTGCCACATTCAGCATTTTTTTGACGCCAGATTTGCCAGCTTGCCTGATAATTTCGTCTCGATCTTGGTCAAAATTTTCCAAATCTAGGTGCATATGGGTTTCAAAAATGCTCACCGCAGGGCGTCCTCCAAAGTTACCGAGGCGTCCGATTTGTTGTCGCGATATTTGATGATGATCGGGCAGTAAACGCTGAAATTTGGGTTGCTCTTTAGCGGGCGTGAACCAGCGACAACCACGGCGTTTTCGGGGATAACGGGAGCTTTGTCTTTCTCTTTTGGCAAAAAGCTGTTGGTGGTGGCATCATAGACGGGCGTCGATTTGGTGATGATCACTCCAGAGGCGAGAATTGCGCGCTTTTGGACGATGACCCCCTCGTAAATTCCGGTGTTTCCGCCGACGAAAACTTCGTCTTCGATAATCACGGGATTTGCGCCGATAGGCTCCAGCACGCCGCCGATTTGTGCCGCAGCCGATAGGTGAACATTTTTGCCAATTTGGGCGCACGAGCCGACCAATGCGTGCGAATCGACCATCGTGCCTTCTCCCACATAGGCTCCGACATTTACATACGCAGGCGGCATCACCGTCACGCCTTGCGCAAGGTGAGCTCCGTCGCGCACCGAAGAGCCGCCAGGAACGATGCGGATTTTGCTCTCAAGCCCGAAAGTTTGCTCGGGATAGGTCGATTTGTCCAAAAAAATTTGATGACCGTATTTGGGAAAAGCGACAATCTCGCCGAGGCGAAATCCCAGCAAAATCCCCTTTTTCACCCAGCTGTTCACTTGCCACTGCTGACCAACTTTTTCTGCAGCACGAATTTCGCCGCTGTTCATTTTGGCGATAAATTTTTTGAAAACCGCCAAATCTTCTGGCGAATGCTTCTTCTTTTCGTATAAACTCTCGATAATCTCTCTCACGCTTGCTCCTTTAGTGTTTTTTTAGATTTGCGGACATTTGTTGATAAATCTCTTTGTCCAATCTTGTGGCTTTGCCATTTTGGGCGAAAGCCCCTGTAATCTCGATGGTTGCGCACAAATCGCCTTTTTCGTTATAGATTTTTTGCAGCCAATGCGAGCGGACTCGTCCGAGCTTTTTGACCGAACTTTGCACGGTGATATTTTCCGCAAAATCGATTTGCTTTTGATATTTGATGTGGATGTCGGTGACAAAAATGGCGATGTTTAGCGTCATAAATTTTTTGACAGAAAAGTCGATTTCCTGCAGAACCATCGCGCGCGCCTCTTCCAAAATTTGGAGGTAGCTGGCGTTGTTCAGGTGCCCATAAATGTCGCATTCGTAGCCGAAAATGTGCCGCTTGTAGCTAAAAGTCATAAAAAAACTCCTGCTGTTTTAGTTTGTAAATGTTTAACTACAGTTGCGGGGATTAGGTCAACTTTTTTCTCCAGAATTTGCTTTTTTGTTGACAGAAATGGCGTCGCAAAAATTTTGCACAAAATGAAAAAATTTAAAATATGCAAAAAAGTTTAAGAGAAAAGAAGAAAGTTCGGCGCAAAAATCTGATTTTGCAAGAGTTCGGCAGGCTTTTGAAAAAGCGTGGTTTGGACGGTTTTGTGATGAAAGATATTTCCGACAATTTGGAGATTTCGCTGCGCACGCTCTACAACTATTACGACAACAAAAACGATTTGGTCGCCGATTTTCTCAGCGGAATGTTGCTCGATTTTTTGGGGAAAATTGACGAAAAAGATTTGCCACATAGTGACGATTTTGCCCGAGATGTGAACGCTCTTTTGGCGTCGTTTTTCAATTTGCCGTTTTCCGAAGAGCAGATGCGAGTGATTTGGAAAAGTTATTTTGTGGGAAGTGTTGTCTCGCAAGAGCGGATTGAACTTTTTCAAAAGGTGGATAGGCTTTGCATCGCGCAGATTGGCAAAATTGTCCAAAATCACAAAAAAGTTCTAAAAGAGAGTTGCGAGTTGGTTGCGGAGATTTTTTATACGCTTTTTACGACTAGTTTTACCAAGTTTGTTGTGGGCGAAATAAGCGTTGCGCAGGCACGGCAGGAGCTGAAAAAAAAGGTGGAGATTGTGAGTAAAGGAGTTTTGCGATGAAGATTTTTTATTTTTCTGGAACGGGAAACACGCTGTATGTCGCCAAAGAGGTGGCGAAAAATGAGGAGAATTTAGAGCTGGTGAGCATCAAAAATTGCATTGGGAAAGCTCTTGCGCCCACGGGAGCTGTGGGAATTGCTTTTCCGCTTTACGCTTTTGGTTTGCCGAAGATGGTGCGGAAATTTTTGCAAGAGGCGGATTTTAGCAAGGTGGACTATTTTTTTGCGTTGCAGACCCGCAGTAAGTCGCCAGGGCGAGCTTTTGCTGATGTGCAAAAATTATCTGGGCGCAAGCTGGACGCCTCTTTTGTGGTGAATATGCCGTCGGGTTATTTGCCGTTTGGGGAGCTGGAGAGCGACGAAAAGCGCGAGGAGATTTTGAGTAAAGCGGCGAAAAAGATTGCGGCGATTGGGGAAAAAGTGCAAGGCAGAGCGCGCCAGAGAGTTTTTGAGTTTTGCCTGATTAGGCTGGTGGCGTTGCCGATTTATTGGGTGTGGCAGCGGTTTAGCGATTTGGGGAAGAGTTATTTTGCCGATAGTAAATGCACGGGTTGCGGGATTTGCAGCAAGGTGTGTCCTGCTGGTTGTATCACGATGAAAGATGGCGTGCCGCAGTGGCAGGCGGGTAAATGCGAGAGCTGTATGGCGTGCATAAATTATTGTCCAGCAAGGGCTTTGCAGCTAAATCAGAAGACGAAAGGGTATGGTCGCTATCATCATCCAGCGATTGACTGGAAGCAGATTGTGCAATAATTTTGCGGGAAATGAGCTTGTCGGGCGTCAAAGTTTTTCGTGAAGTTATAGAGTAATTTGCGGATTTTTAATGTGAGGATTTAAGAGAATGAGAAATTTTTTTGTGGTGATTTTTTTGGTAGCTTTTGGGGCTGCTTCTGCCAAGGTTTTGAATTTGGAGCAGGCGAAGAAGTTGGCGCTGGAGAACAGCAGTAGTTTGCAGGCGGCAAAAGCCGATTATAAGGCGGCTTTTTATGATACTTGGGGAAATTTTGTGAACCTTTTTGGCTCGGCGAATTTTTCGTATGGTTGGAGCAAAGTTGACGAAGGCAGCGTTTCGCCAGAGCTGAAGACGGAGAACGAGAATTATGGAATTAGGTTGTCGCAGACGATTTTTGCGCAGGGCAGAAATTGGTATTCGTATCGCATAGCGGCGAACACGGAGCAGATGAAGAAGCTGGCGTTGGAGGAGCAGGAGTTTGTGGCTTTGGCGGAAGCGGAGACGAAATATTTTGCGCTGCTTTTGGCGCAGAGGGAGCTGGAGATTGCCAAAAACGACCTCAAGAGCAGTCAGGAGTCGCTGGATCAGACGAAGATTAAGCGGAAGACGGGCTCGCGCTCGCAGGTGGATGTGCTGAATATGCAGGCGGAGGTTAGGAGCAAAGAGGTGGAGGTTTTGGGCAAACAGAATAGCTATCAGCAGAGCAAAAATCAGTTTTGTGAGTTTTTGCATATTGATGAGCAAGATTTGCAGCTTGAGCCGATTGAGATGGACGAGTTTGCCGATATTTTTGATAAGGTGCAAAAGTTGGATGTGAACAATTTGGACGCTTTGGTGCAACGGGTGCTCGATTTTGGAGAGCGGAGGAATTTGTCGCTGAAGAGTTTGCAAGAGGCAAAAGAGATTGCCGAGAAAGGGAAGGTTATGGCGGCTTTGAGCCCTTTGCCGAGTATTTCGGCGAGTTATTCTTATACTAAAAGCAAGGCTTATACCAGCTCGTATCAAAGCGGTAGCAACCAGCTCAGCGTTTCGGTTTCGATGCCGATTTCGTTTTTGCCGTTTGTCGATAATTTTTTGGATTATCAAAAGGCGCGCTATGAGCTGCGCAAGGTGGAGGCGGAGAATTATAACACGCAGATGCAGATAAATCTGCAGATTAAGGCGGCGGTTTACACTTTTGTGAGTGCTGCAAAGCAGGTGACGGCTGCCGATTTTGGGCAGAAGGCTGCCACGGGGATGTTTGAGCAGAATACGGCGCGGTTTGATAGCGGTTTGCTTTCGACGGCGGACTATTTGGATGCTTTGAATTCGTATCAGTCGGCGCAGCTGAATTTTGTGGTTGCCAAGAATAGTTTTTTTACAGCCAAGTCTGATTTGAAGAGGCTTTTGGTGATAGAGGATGACGATAAATTGATGGATTTGTTTTAAGGAAAAACGGAGACGAAGATGAAATTTTGGACGAAGAAGAGAGTGGTGATTTTTTCGCTGGTTGCGCTGGTTGTGGCTATTGCGGCGGTAGCGATTTTGGGTTTTGGCAGCAAGAAGCAGACTGCGGAAGCTTTGCCAGAGAAGAAAGCGGATGAGGCGAATGTGACGATGGTGCTGGTGCAGGAGTTCCAAAGGCAGAATGTGCCGGAGTATGTGCAGGTTAGCGGCGTTTTGCAGGGGATTGCGCAGGTGGAGATGATTGCGGGTGTGTCTGGGCAGTTGCGGGCGTTGCACAAGAATATGGGCGATTGGGTGGAAAAGGGGCAGAGCATCGGCGATATTGACGCGGATGTATATAAGGCGGAGTATGATCAGGCAAAGGCGCTTTTTGAGATTGCCAAAAATAATCTGAAAGCGGGCAAGCGGTTGTATCGGTCGAAGAAGATTTCGGATGCGGAGTATCAGGAGATTTTGGGTAATTTTGCCAGCAGTCAGGCGAATTTGGAGATGAAGCGAAATTCCTACGATTATGCGAGAATGGCGGCTCCTGTGAGCGGGTTTATTACCGATTTGCCTGTGGAAGTGGGACAGAGTATCGGCTCGTCGAGTTTTGTTTGCAAGGTGGTGGACGATAAGAAGCTTTTGCTGAATACGGGCGTTGGCGAGGCGAGTATCCTCAAAATCGAAGAGGGGCAAAAGGTGGATGTGAGCCCAGACGGTTCGGATTTGCTGCTTAGTGGCAGTGTGATTGGTGCTGGCAAGGCTCCTGCGTGTAATAGCGCGGTGTATCCTGTGAAGATTGAGTTGCCAGGCTCGAAGGGGCTTTTGGCTGGAATGACGGTGACGGCGCAGATTGCCGTGGGCGAGTTTGCGAATGTGAAGGCGGTTATCTACGATGCGCTGGTGCAGGAGTATGACGATTTTTATGTATTTCGATTGAATCAGGAGGATAACACGGTTGCCAAGACGAAGGTGGTGGTGAAGAAGATGGTGGGAAATGTGGCGATTGTGGAGAGTGCGCTGGAGGATGGCGATTTTGTGGTGATTGACGGAGCAGACGAGATGGAGGACGGGCAAAAGGTGAGCCCGAATTTTTATAAGTCCAGCAAAGTGAAATCTGCCGACGGCGAGCAGGAGTAGAAGATGAGTATTGCCAAATTTTCTGTTAAAAACTCGGTGCTGATCAACCTTTTGATGGTGCTGGTTTTTATTGCGGGGATTTATGCGATGATTTTTATCCCCAAAGAGGACGCGCCGCCAGTCGATTTTGGGCGTGCTTTTGTGATTGTGAACTATACGGGTGTTTCGCCAGAGGATATGGAAGCGCTGGTTGCTGATAAGCTGGAGGACGAGATTGTCGATGTGGACGGCGTGGATTATGTGACCACGCAGATTCAGACTGGCTATGTGATGGCGATGGTGAGTTTTGAGACAGATGTCGATCCCGACGACGCTTGGGACGATCTGAACGATGCGGTCAACAAGGTCAAAGATTTGCCCGATGGCGCTAGCGATATCATCGTTATTCGGTTGAATATGCGGGAGGTGAACGAGATTTGCAATGTGTCTATGTCCTCGCCGTTTGAGACGAAGACGACCAACTCGTTGGCGGAAGATTTTGAACAGAAGCTAAAGAAAGTGGCGAATGTGTCCAAAGTTGAGCAGTATGGCGAGCGCGAGGAGAAGATTTTTATCGATGTCGATCCCGATAAATTGTCGGCATACGGCTTGGCGCTGGGCGATATTACCTCGGCGGTGACTCGGCGCAATGTGACTTTTCCTGGCGGTGATATCGATTTTGGCAGCTCGCAGCGGGCGGTGCGGACAGTTGGCGAATACCAGACCGTTGCCCAGATCCAAAACCAGATTGTGACGGTGGACGATCGCGGGCGCTCTGTGCGGCTAAAGGATATCGCTAATGTTTACTATGGCTTCGACGATTTGGAGGTCGCCACACGGTTGGACGGTCAGAAGTCGATATTTTTTCAGGTTTACAAAAAAGCTACCGGCAATATCATCGAGGTGATGAAAGATATCCGCCAGGTCGCAAAGCAGTTCGAGAGCGACCATCAGGGCGTGAAGGTGAGTATCAACAACGACGATTCCAAAGATGTGAAAAACAGCATCAACACGCTGGGGACTTCCACTTTTTACGGAATAATCCTCGTGTTTTTTATGCTACTGCTTTTTTTGGGCTGGAAAAACGCCCTCTTTGCAGGCCTCGGCATTCCGTTTTCGTTTCTGCTGTGTTTTTTCATAATGTACACCATCGACATCTCGATAAACAACCTCTCGCTGTTTGCCTTGATTTTGGTTTTGGGAATGATTGTGGACGACGCAATCGTGGTCATCGAGAATGTGCATCGTCACATCGAAATGGGTAAAACGCCCGAACAGGCAGCCATCGACGGCACCGAAGAGGTGACTTTTCCGGTGATTGCCGCTGTAGCAACGACCGCCGCTGCGTTTATGCCGATGCTGATGATGAAAGGGATGATGGGCAAATTTTTGAGCGTTTTCCCGATTGTCGTGTCGCTGGCGCTGCTGTGTTCGCTTGCCGAATGTCTGATTATTTTGCCGTGCCACTTGGCGGATTTTAGCAAGCAAATCACCAAGAAAAAGCCGCACAAAGTTTATAACAAAATGCTGGAGATTTATCATCGGCTGATTGTGAACTTCCTCAAGCACAGATTTTTGGCGCTTTTGGGAGTTGTGGCTGCGCTGCTTATTTGCGTGTGGATGCTGATGGGCGGACTGGTGAAGTTCGACTTTTTCCCGAGTTCGCCGTCCACGACAATGATTTTGAAGATAAAAACGCCCGTGGGCACATCGCTGGAAAACACTGAAGAGATCGTCTCAAAGGTGGAAAAATATATCGCCAAGCAGATGCCCGAAAATGGCGACATCTTGTCGATTGTCAGTTATGTGGGGATGATTTCCGAAAATCACCGCTCCACGCTGCGCACCTATTACGCGACGATTAACATCGATTTGGTCGATCCAGACGACGCCAAATTTGAGCAGGACAAGATTAAATCCTCGATACGCAAATTTTTGAAGACGATACCTGAGATTGTGTTTGTAGAGTTTGACGAAGGCAGCGACGGACCTCCTGTGGGAGACGACATCTCGATGCGGATAGAGGGCGCCAATTTGCAAAAATTGATTGCGATCTCGGCAGATGTAGAGGCGATTTTGAACTCGTTTCCTGGTGTGGAAGATGTGGGCAACGACCTGAATTACGACAAAAAGCAGGTGGAGATTTTGCCGTATCACAATAAGCTGGCGAAATACGGTTTGACGGTGCAGGACATTTCGCAAGCCGTCTGGACTGCGGTTAACGGCTCGGATATCAGCGAATATCGTGGGCAAGGCGTGAAAGAGTGTGATATCACTTTGCGGCTGGACGATGCGAAAATTGGCGATTTGGAGAAGTTGAAAAATTTCAAAATTCGCTCTAGCAGTGGCGATGTTTTGCCGCTGAGATCGCTTGCCGAGTTTAAGGTAAATCTGGGTATTGGGCAGCTCAAACACCGCAACGGCGAGCGGGTTGTGACGATTACCGCTGGCTGCGGAATGTATGAAAAAGACGGCAAAAAAGTCAAACGGATCCCATCGGAAGTGACAAAAATGCTCGTCGGCAGCAAAATCACAGGCGAAAAAGGGGTTTTGTCTGATTTCAGCAGTAAATATCCAGGCTACATTTTGGAATTTGGTGGCAGAGCCGAGCAGCAACGGGAGTCATACAGCTCGCTGGGCTTGGCGTTCATCGTGGCGATTATTATCATCTACACGATTTTGGCGTGGCAGTTCAAAAGCTATGTGCAGCCGCTAATCGTGATGTTCGCCCTGCCGTTTGCGTTTATCGGCGTGGTTATCGGGCTTGTGGTCACTGGTTTGCCGTTTTCTTTGCCAGTTTTGATTGGCGTTGTGGGACTTGCGGGAGTGGTGGTAAATGACTCGCTGATTTTGGTCGATTTCGTCAATCGCTTACGAGAGGAGGGTCACAACCGCTGGAGTTCGCTTATTGAAGCGGGCAAAACTCGCTTGCGTCCGATATTTTTGACGACATTCACGACGATAGCTGGATTTTTGCCGATGATTCTCTCGTCTAGCAGCGCCACTGCCGAGTGGAAACCCGTGGCTGTTTCGATGGCTTTTGGGCTTGGCTTTGCGACATTCCTAACGCTTTTGGTGTTGCCGTGCCTCTACTCTGTCGTCGATTCTGTGTTTGGATTTTTGAGGATTACCCGATTCAAAGAGCATATCAGCCTTAGCGATGCGCTCAAAAAAATGGGCGAGTAAAAATTTTATAGGGGCATTTTTTTGTGCCCCTTTTTTTTAGTTCTAGGGGAAAAATGAAAAAATTGTCGATTTTAGCGTTTTTGATTTTCGCAATAGCGCCACTTTTTGCAGACGAGCAGTCCGCCATAAAAAAGCCCAATCCGCCGCTTTTGGTGGTGGATAAAAAGCAAAAAAAGGTTGTGAAAAAGAGCGAAGTGCGCCAAAGCCCAAACGGCTGGCATTTTGTCGGCGGAGTTTACTCCTCTTTTGGATTGAACGACCCCGGCGACGACGAGCGGGAGTTTCTTTGCTTTCCGCTGATTAGCGCAAGATATCGCCACGAGGTGTTCGAGTTTGGCACCGAAGGTTTGGGCGTTGGAGCCAAGCGGTATTTTTGGGAAGACGCCGCCGAAGCTGGAGTTGGTGTGGAGTTTGGCTTTAAGCGAAACGGCAAAAAAAGCGCCGATGGCTATATGCCGAGCGTGTTGAACGATGTGAAGTTCAAAGTTGGCGCAGGTGCGTTTTTCTTTCGAGCAGACTACACCTATTTGCCCATCAAGGTGAGCCATCCGCCAAAAAAGAGCGAAAGTTTGGACGCCCATTTTGTGCAGCTGAGCCTAGAGACGCCCGGCTTTCCGCTGATGGTGAAGCCAATTTTTTGGGGGATAAAAGGCAGTGCGAGCCTGCAGATTATGGACGATAATTACGCAAGCGCCTACTTCAATTATTACGACAAAAACGGGCAAGCGACCTACAGCGCCAAGGGCGGACTTTACAGTTTTATCTATTCTGTTTCGAGCAATTTGTTCGTCGGCAAGCGCTGGATGCTGATGTTCGATTTCAAACGGGAGTTTTTTTTGGACGATGCACGGCGGTCGCCCGTTGTCAAAAAAACGGCTGCAAACAGCTTCACATCGATGATTATGTATAGCTTTTAGAAACAATGCTTGACAGTTTTTCCTTTCCCCTTTCCTTAGAAAAGTATTTTTTTTCAGGACAAGGGGATTTTAATGCTGAACGATAGGCAAAAAGAGATTGTAGAGACAAAAGAGCAAAATTTGCTGGTGATAGCTGGCGCAGGTAGCGGCAAAACCAGATGTATCACCGCCAGAGCGGGAAGTATCGCCACCAGTGGGGTCGAGCCGAAAAATATTTTGATTGTTACTTTTACGAACAAAGCGGCGTCGGAGCTGAAGGAGCGGCTGAAAGAGGACAACAGTCAGTTGTCGTGGCCGTGGGTTGGCACTTTTCACTCGATTTGCGCGCGGATTTTGCGGATCGATGGCGAGAAAGTTGGTGTGCAAAACAATTTCACGATTGCCGACAGCAAAGACCAGCGTGGCATCGCCAAGTCGATTTTGAAAGATTTGGGCATTGACCCTCGCAAATTCTCGTATCTGAAGATGTTGTCGTCGATTTCTAGCCACAAAAGCAAGTTGGTTGGTCCAGAAGGCTATGCCAAATGCAACGAAGATTCGCTCTACACTCGCACAACGGCGTCGATGTATAAGCGCTATCAGGCTTTTTTGGAGGACAATAATTCCCTGGATTTTGACGATTTGCTGATGAAAACGGTGCAGCTTCTGAAAAACAACAAAGAGGTTCGCGACAAGTATCGCCGCAAGTTTCGCTACATTATGGTGGACGAGTTTCAGGACACCAACTTTGCGCAATACGAGATTTTGAAGGCGCTTTGGTCTGCGGGGCAAAATATTTGCGTTGTTGGCGACGACGACCAGTCGATTTACTCTTGGCGTGGCGCGGATTTCACTAATTTGTTCAATTTTGAAAAAGATTTTGCGCCTGTGAAGATTGTGAAATTGGAGCTAAATTATCGCTCGACGCAGCAGATTTTGGATTTGGCGAATTGTTTAATCAAAAACAATTCTCAGCGGCACGAAAAAAATCTGAAGGCTCAAGAGGGTTTTACGGGGAATTTGCCCAGCGTGAAGGCGCTGACCGACGAGTATATGGAGGCGAAGTTCATCGTGAAGGAGATAAAAAAAATCGCCGATTATCAGAATACCGCCATTTTGTATCGGGTCAACTCGCAGTCGCGGATTTTGGAGAATGTTCTGATTGAGAAAAAAATCCCGTATGTTGTGCGAGGCGGCACGGAGTTTTTTGCGCGCACCGAGATTAAAGATATTATCGCTTATCTGAAATTTTTGTATAATCCGAGCGATTTTTACAGTTTGCAGCGGATTATCAATGTCCCCACGCGGGGCATCGGTTCTGTTAGTGCGAATAAAGCGTTCGACTATTTGCAGCAGAACGGGAAATCTTTTTTGGATTTGACGCAGGAGGACAAGCTGCCAGTGACGGCGTCTTCGCTGCAGGCGATGCTCGATTTGGCGCAAAAGATGCGCGGTTGGAAGAGCGATGCGGAGGTGATCTCGCCGCTGGCTTTGGCGCAGGAGATTATCGCCGACACCAAACTTATCGATTTTTACGAGCGGAAAGAGACCGACACGAGTATGTCCAAGGGCGAGAATATCAACGAGTTTTTGCTGATGACCGAATCTTTTTGCGAGAATTTTCACAAAATGCACGGGACTTATCCGTTTTTGAGCGACTTTTTGGAAAGCATCAGTTTGCAATCTTCGGTGGAGGACGACCAAAATGAGCTGGGCAAGGTTCAGCTGATGACGATTCACAACGCTAAGGGGCTGGAGTTTGAGAATGTTTTTGTTTTGGGTGTGGAAGAAGGGATTTTGCCGCATCAGCTGTCGCTGGCGGAACAAGCGGGTTTGCAGGAAGAGCGGCGGCTATTGTATGTGGCGATTACCAGAGCCAAAAAGAGCCTTGTGCTGACTTTTTGCCGTGAGCGGCGGAAGTTTGCTTCTGGCGGTTTCAAGACCGAGATTACCAACAAGAGCCGATTTTTGGACGAGTTCGACAAGAGGCTTTGCAAGAGCAGCATCAAAAAGCAATCTTTCGTTTTTGGCAAAAAATACGAAGAGCGAGATCGGAAAAAAGCGCCGCAAATCGTGAGCGTTGGGCAGAAAAGTTTTTACAAAGTTGGCGATATGGTGATGCACAAAGTTTTTGGGCAGGGCAAAGTCCTGACAGTCAGTGGCTCGGGCAAAGACGCTAAGCTGGCAATCTCTTTTAACGAAGGCGAGTTGAAAAAAATTATCGGCACATTTGTGGAGAAGTTTTAGCGCTTTTTGGACTCTTGGGAGCTAGCTCAAATCGGCGCCCATCTCCAGCAGTTTGTCTTTGATTGCGGCGGCTTTCTCGAAATTTAGCTCTTTGGCGGCTGCCAGCATCTCTTTTTTGAGCACCGCTTCGGCGGTTTCGGCGGAGTTTACCGCCAGATATTCGTCAACCGTTGGGGCTTTCGCTTTTTCGGCTTCCTGAGCAACTTTGGTTGCGTCCAAAATCTCTTGCATACTTTTGGCGATAGTTTTGGGGACGATGTTGTGTGCTTTGTTATATTCGATTTGTTTTTCGCGTCGGCGCTGCGTTTCCTCGACCGTTTGGGCGATGGCGTGGCTGATCTCGTCGGCGTAAAAAACGACGAGCCCTTGTGCGTTTCTGGCGGCTCTGCCAGCTGTTTGGATCAAAGCTCTTGCAGAGCGCAAAAAGCCGGTTTTGTCGGCGTCCAAAATGGCGACCAGCGAAACTTCGGGCATATCTAGCCCCTCTCGAAGCAAATTTACGCCCACGATGACATCTATTTTTTTTAGGCGCAAATTGCGGATGATGTTGGTTCTTTGCGCGGTTTTGGTTTTGCTGTGCATATATTCGGCTCTGATGCCCGCATTTTTCAGGTAGTCGGTCAAATCTTCGCTCATTTTTTGGGTGAGTGTTGCCACCAGCGCCACTTCGTTTTTGGCGATGATTTTTTTTAGGCGCTCCAGCAGGTCGTCCACTTGGTTTGCAATTGGGCTGATGACGATTTTGGGGTCTAAGAGTCCTGTGGGGCGCACGACTTGCTCGGTAAATTCGCCGTGTGTTTTTTCTAGCTCATAATCGGCAGGAGTCGCCGAGACGAAAAGCGTCGTTTTGTTTTTTTGCTCGAACTCTTCGAATTTCAGCGGACGATTGTCAAACGAGCAGGGCAAGCGAAAGCCGTGTTCCACGAGGTTTTTTTTGCGGGCGTAGTCGCCGCCATACATCGCCCGAACTTGCGGGACGCTTACATGCGACTCGTCGATGATTGTCAGGAAATCGTCGGGAAAGTAGTCTAGCAGGCACACGGGAGTTTGCCCCGGTTTGCCGCCAGTGAGGTGGTAGGAGTAGTTTTCGATTCCAGAGCAATAGCCGATTTCGCCGATCATCTCCAAATCGAAGTTTGTGCGCTGCTCGATTCGTTGCGCCTCAAGGATTTGGTTGTTTTTTTCAAAATGTTCGATGCGATTTTTTAGCTCGTTTTTGATCGATGTTATCGCATTTTTTTGCTGCTCTTGGCTGGTGATAAAGTGGTTGGCAGGATAAATCGGGAACGAGTCAACTTCGCTAAGCACCTTGTTATCCAAGGGGTTAATTCTGCTGATTTTGGAGATTTGGTCGAAGTCGAACTCGACTCTCACGGAATTTTCTAGATATGCGGGATAAATCTCGACGGTGTCGCCTTTGACGCGGATGCCGCCGCGGACGAACTCGAAATCGTTGCGTTGGTAGTGCGAGTCGATTAGTTTTGTGATGAGCTGGTCGCGCTCCATCTGCTGGTTTTTGTTGATTTCGACGACCGCTTTGAAATACTCCTCGGGCATCCCAAGTCCGTATATGCACGAGACGCTGGCGACGACAATCACATCGCGCCGCTCGAAGAGGCTCATTGTCGTGTGCAGGCGCAGCATTTCGATTTGCTGGTTGATGCTGGAGTCTTTTTCGATGTAGATGTCTCTGCCGGGGATATACGCTTCGGGCTGGTAGTAGTCGTAGTAGGAAACGAAATATTCCACCGCGTTTTGTGGGAAAAATTGCTTAAATTCGCCGTAAAGTTGCGCCGCCAAAGTTTTGTTGTGGCACAAAATCAGGGTCGGTTTGTTCAGATTTTGGATGACATTTGCCATCGTGAAAGTTTTGCCCGAGCCTGTCACGCCCAGCAGTGTAGCATATTTTTCGCCGTTTTGGAACTTTTTGGTCAGCTCTTGAATTGCTTGAGGTTGATCGCCTTTTGGCGCAAAGCTCGATTTTAGGACGAATTTCTGATTTGGCATTTTACCTCCTGCGATAGCTTTTCCAGCTCTTGCGCCGAGAAGCCCCACATTGCGCCGTTTGTGTCTTCCTCAATCGGTCGATAATTTTGCAAAAAGTAGGCAAAGCCGTCTAGTTTGTGCTCCTGATAAATTTTGGCGATGTCTTCGGTTTGCAGCAGCGGATGCACCAGCGTCGTGCGAAATTCGCAGTTTTTTCTAGAATTTTTGATAATCGCAACGCTTTTTTCGATTTTGTCCAGATTCAGTTTGCGTCCTGCCAGATGGTGGTATTTTGCCAAAGGCGCCTTGAGGTCCATCGCCAGATAATCGACCCAGGGCAGAGCCTGCGCCAGCTTTTGCGGTGAGTAGCCGTTGGTGTCCAGTTTTGTTAGGAAGCCTAACTTTTTCACTTTTTGCAGAAATTGCAGCAGGTCGTTTTGCAATAGCGGCTCGCCACCGCTGATGCACACGGCGTCCAGCAGCCCTTTTCGAGATTGTAGGAACGCGAAAATCTCTTCTTGTGAGTGGATTGTTTGGGTGTCGTTTTCGTCTAGTAGCTGCGAATTGTGACAAAAAGGGCACAAAAAATTGCACCCTTTTGTCCAAATAATTGCCGAGAGTTTTCCCGGGTAGTCAATCATCGATGTCTTTTGCAGACCGCCGATAATCATTGATATTTCACCACTTTGCGCTCGTCATACTCGGTTTTTTTGCCGTCGTTCCATTGGCTGATTGGGCGCAGATAGCCGACAATTCTAGAGTAAACTTCGCATTCGCTGCCGCATTTTGGGCAAACCTTTTTTTCGCCAGAGATGTAGCCGTGTTTTTTGCAGATGCTGAAAGTTGGTGTGAGCGAGAAGTAGGGCAGTTTGTGCTTTTCGCTGATTTTTTTGACCAAATTTTTCACGACGGAAAAGTCGGTAATTTGCTCGCCACCAAACAGATGGACAACTGTGCCGCCGGTGTATTTGGCTTGGATTGCGTCTTGTTTGGCAAGGACTTCGAACAAGTCGTCGGAGTAGTCAACTGGCAACTGGGTTGAGTTGGTGTAGTATGGTGCTTGGTCGCCAGATTTGCCAGCGGAGATGATATCGGCGTAGAGCTGTTTGTCTAGCTGCGCAAGGCGGAAGCTGGTGCCTTCGGCTGGTGTCGCCTCGAGGTTGTAGTTGTTGCCCGATGCGGTCTGATACTCCAGGAGTTTGTCGCGCATAAAGTCCATAATTCGCTCGGTGAACTCTTGCCCTTCTTGGCTGGCGATGTTTTTGCCCAAAAGGTTCAGGCACGCCTCGTTCATTCCCACAAGTCCGATGGTCGAGAAGTGGTTCACCCAATATTTTCCGCTTTTTTTCTTCATTCCACGCAAATAAAATTTCGAGTATGGGTAAAGATTTTTGTCGGTGTAACTTTCGAGGATTTTTCGTTTAATCTCAAGGCTCTCATAGGCGGTATCCATAAGGGCTGTCAGTCGTTGCTTGAACTCCTCTTCGGTTTTTGATAGATACCCCAGTCGCGGCATATTCATGGTTACCACGCCGACAGAGCCAGTGAGTGGATACGAGCCGAAAAGCCCGCCGCCTCTGACTTCCAGCTTGGAGGTGTCGATGTTCAGCCGACAGCACATCGAGCGGATGTCTTCGGGGTTCATATTGGAGTTGACGAAGTTGGCGAAATAGGGGATGCCGTATTTTCCTGTGGCTTTCCAGAGGTGCTCCAAAACGGGATTGTCCCAGTCGAAATTTTTGGTGATGTTGTAGGTCGGTATCGGAAAAGTGAACACGCGTCCGTTGGCGTCGCCGCCGCTCATCACCTCCAAAAACGCCTTGTTGATCATATCCATCTCTTTTTGGAATTCGCCGTAGGTTTTGTCTTGCAATTTTCCGCCGATGATGACCGCCTCGTCTTTGTAGGAAGAGGGCATCGTCAGGTCCATCGTGATGTTGGTGAACGGCGTCTGAAAGCCGACTCTGGTTGGCACATTTAGGTTGTAGATGAAAGATTGCATCGCTTGAAAAACCTCGTGATAGGAGAGTTTGTCGTAATAGACGAACGGCGCAAGGAGCGTGTCGAAACTGGCGAAAGCTTGTGCGCCGCTGGCTTCTCCCTGCAGAGTGTAGAAAAAGTTGACGATCTGTCCCAAAGCGGAAACGAAATGGCTTGGTGGAGCGCAGGCAACTTTGCCTTCGACTCCCTGAAAGCCCGTGACGAGCAAATCTTTGAGGTCCCAGCCGACGCAGTAAACAGAAAGTTGGCTCAAATCGTGAATGTGCAAATCGCCCTTCGAGTGCGCGTCTTTGATTTCGGTCGGGTAAATCTCGTTCAGCCAGTAAATTTTGCTCACCTCCGAGGCGATATAGTTGTTCAGCCCTTGCAGCGAGTAGCACATATTGCTGTTCTCTTTCACTTGCCAGTCGAGTTTTTTTAGGTAATTGTCGATCATCTGCACGCCAGAAGCCGAGGCAATTTCCCGAATTTTGGAGTGCTGGTCACGGTAGATGATGTAAGCTTTGGCGGTGTGTTTATATGGCGAAGCCAGCAGCACTTCCTCGACAATATCTTGGACATTTTCCACTGTGGGAGTTTTGTCTTTGATGGTCGATTGTGCCAAAGAAAGAACTCTCAGAGTGAGCTTTTCAGCCATTTTTTGGTTGAACTCGCCGGTGGCTTTGCCCGCTTTTACCAAGGCGGAGGTGATTTTTTGCGAATCAAAATTGACTTCAACGCCCTTTCGTTTGAGGATTTTTTTAAACATTTTTTCTCCTTACAAAAAATTAACATCTTTGGAAATTTTTGCTTTGTGATATTTGATGTTTTCACAGCACTCAAAAAAGCCCTTAATGTCAAGCACAATCGCTTTTGAGGAGAGTTGGCACGAAATTAACAACGATTGGGAACCGCCAGTAATTTTGGGGGTTGTAGCCAGCCGTTTTTTTTTCGTTAATCGCCTAGATAAATTCCCGTGCTAAATTTTTGCAAATATTTTTGGGCGACTTTTTGCAGATCTTCTGCCGAAGTCTGTTCGATTCTTTGGTGATAGTTGCAAAAATGGCGAAACCCAAAGCCCAAAAGCTCCAGCTGTGCTAGGCTCTCGGCGATATTCAGCGGATCTTCTTCGTAAAAAAGTTTCAGGTTGCTCAAATAGCTTTTGCTCATTTGCAACTCTTGCGGAGTTACGCCCGCGCGGATTATGTCGGCGAAAATCTTTTGGATGCGATCCAGCACCGCTTGACCTGCTCCTTTTTGCACCAGCGCAGACGCCTTGAAATAGCCAAAATCCAAAAAACTGCTCTGCGAAAAGCCGCAAGAGTAGGCGACGCCCATCTCCTCACGCAAAATGTTGAACATTCGGGAGCTGATGCTGCCGCCGATTATTTGGCTCAAGACGGCAAAAGCGGTCGTCTCTTTTGTGGCGAGTGAGTTGTTGCTGGCGCCTAGCAGATAGACGATGTCTTGGGTCGAATCTTGCAGGTTTTCCTTGATTTGCAGCTCGCAGTTCAGCGAAAATTTTTGGTTTTTTCGTGGGAAAATTTTGCTGCTGGCGAAATCGGTAAAACTTTTTTGGCAAAGCGAAATCACTTTTTCGGGGTCGATGTTGCCCACAACGCTCAAAACAAACTCTTGAGGCAAAAAATGGTTTTCGTGCCAATCTTTCACCTGCGCTAAATCCAGCGATTGCAGGCTTTTGAGCGTCCCTTTTTTTTGCACGAAAGGGCTGGCTTTGCCAAAAACCTCCTCCTTGAAAAGCTTGTCGGCTTTGTGCACGGGATAGTCTTGCACCCTCTGCAAATTCGACTTGTAGCGCTGCACCAGCAGGTCGAACTGCTTCTGCTCAAAGCGCGGTTTTTGATAGGTCAGCGCCAGCATTTGCAACGCTTCTGGCAAAGATCTTGTGAAACATTTGAGGTCGAGGCTGGTGACATCCAAGCCGCAATTTATGTGAAACTTAAAGCCGTTTTCTTGGCAAAAATCGATAAACTGGCTGTGAGTTTGCTGTTGGTTGCCATACGCCAAAAGGTGTGAGCAAACGCTCTGGATGCCCAATTGATGCGGCTTTTCCTGCTTCATTGCCGAGTGCGTGGATAGGCAAATTCCGCAGCTTTCTGCTTGCGGCTCTTTTTTTATAACGATTTTGAAGTTGTCAAAAAGCTGATAGCAAAACATCTCTTCTGTGGGAATTTCCGCCTTTTTTTCGGCAGAAATTTTGTTGTTTAGAGCTGCTTTTTTCCCCAGATGATAGACCTGATAGTCGCTAAAATACTTGCCGATAGTGCGTTGCACGGCATCGAAAGTGACGCCTTCGAGCATTTTGCAATAGCGTAGGGTCACCGAAAAATCGCCAGCGATGTGCGAGAGTCCCAGCTGCACGCCCAAATCTTCGCAACTCTCCAGACTGAAGCGGTGAGCGTTGTCCAAAATTTTGCGAGCTTGCTGAAATTGGCTGTAGCTGCAACCGTTTTTGGCGAAATCGTCGAGGAGCTTTTTCGCTTCGGACAGCACTTTTTGCGCGTCTTGTTGCGGAAAAATCTGCAAGACCAAAGCTCCCGGCGTCGCTTGCCCGATATCGCAACTGGAGATGTGGTCGGCGATCCCCAGCTCTTGCTTGAGCGTCTTTTGCAAAATCGAATTTTGGTGCTCTGCCAAAATTGTGGACGCCAGCGCAAACGGCAGGTAATCTTTTTGCGATTGCGCGGGAGCGTTGAAGACGATGTTCAGCTGCGGCTTTTCCACTTTTTTGCGGAAAAACTCATACCCTTTTTGGTGCTGACCGAGCGGCTCTGGTTCTTCAGCGGGATTTTCTGCCAATCGATTTTCCCAGGAGCCAAAATTTTTTTCGACCTCTTCGAGCAAATTTGCGGGCAAATCGCCCGTGGCGACCAAAAAACAGTTGCTGGGCGTATATTTTTGTTTGTAAAAATCGCGTAATTGCTGCGGTGTGGACTGCTTCAAGTTCTTTTCGTTGCCGATAATCGGATAGCGATAGTTGGCTTTGCAAAAAAAGTGCGCCAAACTGCTTTCAAAAAACCACTCGTCGGGGTCGTTTTGATATTGATAAAGCTCCTCTAGCACCACATTTTTTTCGACTGCAAATTCGTCTTGAGCAAAGTTGGCAAAGCGGGTGAGCTGGCTCAAAATTTCAAGCCCTTGCGCAATGTGCTGGCTGGGCAGCATCAAATAGAAGCAGGTGGAGTTGTATTCGGTAAAGGCGTTTATCGAGCCGCCGAGCCGCGAGACTTCGTCCATCACCGCGTTTTGCGGGAATTTTTGTGTCGATTTGAAAACCAAATGTTCGGTGAAGTGGGCAAAGCCGCGTTGGGCATCGGTCTCCTGATTTGAGCCGCAGCGCACGAAAACCGCAAGGTAGGCGATTTTGCGATTTGGCAGCGGACAATGGATGGCTTGAAAGCCGTTTTCTAGCGTGTTGAGCTGATGATTTATCATTTTTTGTGAAACCTTAAAAATCGTTTATTTAGCAAAAAAGAGCAGACAAACATAAATACGAAACTGATAAGGTTTAATGCTGCTTCCTCTCGGACCTGACATGGTTCGCCCCACAGTAGCTATCTAAGTTGCCTGCTGCTTATTTTTTCAGACAAAATTTGGCTCAAAGCAAAGCGTGTCAATTTTTTTGTTGTTTATTATGGACAAACTTGGCTTTGCCAAAAATCTAGTGAAAAAATGACGAAGCTGGGTAAATGAAAAACATTAAGTTCAAAAATTGCGTGACATTAGAGGAGATAACCAAAGGTTTTTTGCTCTATCGTCAACTTTGCAGCTGGGGCAAAAAGCCCGAGGGAAACTTTGAATTTTTGGGCGAAACTTTTGAGCTGAAAAAAAACAGAACGGAGATAATCATAAAAAGGATAAATTTATGAGCCATTTGTGGCGGGACATCAGGCGTAGTGTGGGGGCGAACTTTTTCCCGATAGCCTCTTTGCTTTTGCTCTCGGCGGTCTATTTTTTCGTTTTGCACATTTTTGGCATCGACAAAAACACCTTCGCCAAAGAGCAGCAACTTTTGTTTTTGCAAGGCTCTTTGGGCAGTTTTTTCAACAACCATTTTTTCGCGGGAACGCCCACGCTTTTTTCGATTTTGTCCAAAGGCGATTTCTTGTTCGAACACTTTATCTGTCTGCCGTTTATCGTGATGTGGATCGGCGCAAGCGGCGTCTATGCGCTGCTGCACTACGGCAAAAATGTCGGCACTTGGATTGCGGTGGTTACTGCGGCAATTTGGCTGGTTTTCCCGTTTTGGCAATATCTGGACGCCTCTGGTTATTTCGAGCAGCTTCTTTTTTTTGCGACAATTCCGTGGGTGATTTTGGCGACGATTTACCTCAAAAATCGTTACACGATTTGGGCGTTCGCTTGGTTTTCGCTTTCTCTTAGCGCCCTTTTCAAATTTTGTCAGCCGCAAACTTTCTACCTTGCTGTTTTTGCAATTTTGGCGGCGCTTGTGGCTCTTTTTTTGCAATATTTCCGCAGCAGGCAAAAGCTTTCTTACGCCAAATTTTGTGTGCTGGTTTTTGCGGGATTTTTGCTAGCGATTTTTGCGTCTGCTCAGCCAGTTTTCAGTTTCGTTCGCCTTTTTGGCGAGCTGACTTATGCCAACGATTACATCTTGCCCGCAGAAAATTTTTTCCGACTTTTTCGCCTAGAGACAAATATTTTTTTGGCTTTGGCGGTTTTGATTTTTGCCAGTTTTGGCGCGGCGAAAAATTATTGCTACATATTTTTGGCGATAATTTTGGCGGGTTTTCCGTATCTTTTGCAGTTTTTGCCGCAAGCGTGGCTGGTTAAAAATCCGTATCTTGCTTTTGGTTTTGTGACCACATTTTTGTTTGTTTTGTTTGGAGTCGGACTCGATCGAGTCTTGATGATGCGAAAAATTTCGTGCGTGGAGCCAGGAAAAAGTTACCTTGTTTTTTTGCTTTTGAGCGTGATTTTGTTTGTCGGTCTGTTTTTGCGATTTGGCGATGTGAGTTTTGTCCGCTTTTTTATTGTGGCGCAAATTTTTTCGCTTTTGGCGTTTTTTTTGCTGCTTTCGTGCCGTCGCAGTTGCAAAAATCATACGCTGCTTTTGTCGGCAATTTTCGCTTTTGTTTTTTCGATTTTTTCTGTTGCGGGCGCATATCATCGCGTTCAGTATTCACACGAGAAAACCACGCCGTATAAGGCGCTGGATAAGTTTATGAGCGCCGACAAAGAAAATTATCGCATCTTTCCGCTGGAGAGTTTGCTGTTTGACAATCGCTTTGGCGAGGATTACGCCACCATTGGCGGCTCGGCTCCTGTTATTGCCAAAAATTATCGGGAGCTTGCCCAAAATTGTCTGGAGTTTGAGCTCAGTAGCGATTTGCCGATTAACTGGAATGTGCTGGATATGCTGGCGGTGAAGTATGTTTTGCGGCAAAAGGCGCCGATCAAGGTGGACGAGCTGGATTATGTCGATTACGAGCCGCAGACGAAGATTTCGGTTTATGAGAACAAAAATTATCGGGGCAAACTCTGGTTTGTGGACGATGCGCTGGTGCTGCAAAATCCCGAGTCGGCATACAAAATGATAAACACCGCGGGCTTTGATCCGTTTTCGCTGGCTTTGCTGGAGGAGCCGCTGCCTACGGATGTGGAAACGCCAGAGAGTTATAGCGCCAAAATTGTTCGCGATGATAAGGACAAAATTGAGCTGCGAATTTTCACGGATGTGCCGTCGTTTGTGGTGTTTAGCAATAATTTTTCGGACGACTGGTATGGGTTTAGCAAGGAAGATGGCGTTAAAATTTACAAGGTGAACGGCTTTTTGCAGGGGTTTTATCTGAAGCCCGGTTTGCACGAGATTACGCTGGAATATATTCCCGTTTTGGAAAAAATGGCGGGCAAAATTTCGCTAATTTTTGGTTCTGCGCAGTTGGTGCTGTTGTTGGTCGGCTTTTTTTATTATGTGAAAAAAAATTACGCCAATAAAATTGTGTATATTTTGAGATGAGCGACTACAAAAGCGGGTTTGTGGCGATTGTGGGCAAGCCGAATGTGGGCAAATCGACGCTGCTAAACAGCATTTTGGGGGCGAAGATTTCGATAACTTCGTCAAAGCCGCAGACCACTCGGCAAAGCGTGAAGGGCATCTACAGCGACGACGCTACGCAGATTGTGTTTTTGGATACGCCGGGCTTTGTGGAGCCTCGCTACGAGCTGCACAGCAAGCTTTTGGAGTATATCGATGCTGGGCTGAAAAAGGCGGATTTGATTGTTTTTGTTTCGTGTGCGCCAGGTTTTCCGTCGGAGTATGACAAAAAAATTATGGAGATTTTGGGTAAGTATAAGACGCCGAAGATTTTGCTTTTTAACAAGAGCGATTTGCATCAGGAGGCGGACGCAACGACTGAAATTCCCGGAGATTTTTTTGTGCAGGTGAAGAGCGTGAGCGCGCTGCAGGACGATTACAAGTCGTTTTTGCAGATTTTTAGGCCGTATTTGCCGCATTCTGTGCAGTTTTATGACCCCGAATATTTGACCGATATGCCGATGCGGTTTATCGCTTCGGAGCTGATTCGAGAGCAAGTTTTCCAAAATTATCAGGCGGAGATTCCGTATTCTGTGGCGGTGACGATCGAGAGTTATGTGGAGCACGAGAACAAGGTTGAAATTTTGGCGAATATTTGGGTGGAGCGAAAGTCGCAAAAGATTATTCTGATTGGCACAAATGGCGCTGGTCTAGCCCAAATTCGCAAAGTGGCGCAGTCGCAGATTTATCGCCTTGTGGACAAGCGGGTGAAGCTCAATCTTTGGGTGAAAATCAAGTCCGATTGGAAAAAGAAAAAGAACGCTCTGAAGGAGTTCGGATATTGATTTTGCTGTTTTTTGCGGTTTTGAAATTTTTCGGCTGAAAAAAACGGCGTTTTTTCTTTAGTCAGAGTAAATATTTTCCAAGAAAACTCTTGACTAACTTCCTTTGTGGTAGAGATTTATTCTATTGTGTTCTATTTTGGCTAGTTAGCGTAAAAATTAAAAAAGTTTTGAAATTTAAATAATATCGTAATTTATTGTATATAAGGAGAATACGAATGTCAAAAAACAATAGAGGCGCAGGACTCAGAGAAGTTCCTGGCAGAGGCAGAGGCGAATGCCCTTTGTGTGGCAGAACTGGAATTAAACTGGTTTATGAGGTGAAAAAGGGTGAAGAGACTTTGAAAGTTTGCAAAAATTGCCGCAACAAGAAATTTGCTGAGCCAAAGAAAGAGTCTCCAGCGCCAGAGGTTGAGGCGAAAGAAGAGTCCGCAGCAGAGGCTGAGGGCGACGCTTAGAAAGAACGACAAAAAGTAGGAGAGACGAAGAAGATGCTGATAACTTTTCCTGATGGAGCGCAAAAGGAGTTCGCCAAAGGCACGACGCCGTTGCAGGTGGCAGCGAGCATTTCGGGCGGTTTGGCTAGAGCGGTTGTGGCTGCGAAAGTGAACGGCGAGCTTGTGGGTGTCGCCGAGCCGATTGAGGCGGATTGCAAATTTGAGCTGCTGAAGTTCGACAGCGATGAGGGCAAAAGCGTTTATTGGCACTCCACGGCGCACTTGTTGGCGCAAGCGGTGAAGGAACTTTTTCCTGATGTCAAAGTGGCGATTGGTCCTGCCATCGAGAACGGTTTTTACTACGATTTTGAGCGCGAGGACGCTTTTTCCGAAGAAGATCTGGAGCAGATTACCCAAAAAATGAAGGAGCTGTCCCAAAAGAAATTTGCTTATCAGCGGCAGGTGGTTTCGCGGTCTGAGGCGCTGGAGTATTTTCAGAAGCAAGACGAGAAATACAAGGTGGAGCTTTTGGCTGCGATTGGCGATGACCAGACGATTTCGATGTATTCGCAAGGCGATTTTACCGATTTGTGTCGAGGTCCGCACTTGCCGGATACGGGCGGAATTAAGGCGATTAAGCTTCTGAAAACTTCGGGCGCGTATTGGCGTGGCGACGAGAAAAACAAGATGCTCAAGCGGATTTATGGCATCAGTTTTCCTTCGAATAAGGAGCTGAACCAGTATTTGGCGAATTTGGAAGAGGCAAAAAAGCGCGATCATCGGCTCTTGGGCAAACAGCTTGATCTTTTTTCGTTTTCGAGCAGAATCGGAGCAGGTCTCGTGTTGTGGCATCCAAAGGGCGCGCTGATTAGGAATTTTATCGAGAGTTTTTGGAAAGAGCAGCACCTGAAAAACGGCTACAGTTTGGTGAATACGCCGCACATCGGCAAAGCTGAGCTGTGGGAGACTTCGGGGCATTTGGGCTTTTATGACGAGAGTATGTACTCGCCGCTGAATATCGACGAGCAGAACTATTACATCAAGCCGATGAACTGCCCGTTTCACATCGAGATTTATAATAGCAGCAAGAAAAGTTATCGGCAGCTGCCGGTGCGATACGCCGAGATGGGCAATGTCTATCGCTATGAGCGTGCGGGGACTTTGCATGGGTTGATGCGGGTGCGCGGTTTTACGCAGGACGATGCGCATATTATTTGCATGAAGGAGCAGATCGACGCCGAGGTGAAGAAAACGGTTGAGTTTTCGATTTTTATGCTGAAATCTTTTGGGTTCGAAGATTTTGAAATCTATCTTTCGACCAAGCCAGAGGAAAAATTTGTGGGCGAGCTGGAAGATTGGCATAAGGCGGAAAGCGCTTTGGAGAACGCTTTGGTTGAGCTTGGTATCGATTTCAAAGTTGACGCTGGCGGTGGAGCTTTTTATGGACCGAAGATCGACATAAAAATCAAGGACGCTTTGGGCAGGTCTTGGCAGTGCAGCACGATTCAGTTCGATTTTAATCTGCCGACGCGATTTAATATGGAGTATGTGGGCAAAGACAACTCGCTGCACCGTCCGTATATGATTCATCGCGCGCTGCTTGGCTCTTTGGAGCGATTTTTTGCGACGCTTTTGGAGTATCACGGCGGAAATCTGCCGATGTGGCTTTCGCCAGAGCAGGTGCGGATTATTCCGATTTCTGATCAATTTTTGGATTATGCGAAAAAGGTGGAGAACTTTTTGGTGGATGCTGGCTATCGAGTGCAGATAAGCGACGAAGATCAAGGCGTTGGCTACAAAATTCGGCAGGCAGAAAATCAAAAAATTCCGTATATGATAATTTGCGGAGAGCAAGAGCAAAAAGCGGGCACAGCTTCGGTGCGAAAGCATACGCAAGGGGATATTGGCTGCTTCGAGCTTGAGAAATTGAGTGAAATTTTGAGCTAGGATGAGATTTAGGTTTTGTTTATTTTTTTTGGCTTTGATTTTTTTTGGTAAGGTCGCAGCAGAAGAGGACATAAATAAACGGGAACTTTTGAAAATTGTTGACGATGTAAATTGGGAAAAGGCTAGTCCGCTAGAAACAGAGGAAGAAGTGGTTTTTGTTCCTACTGATTCTGTGGAGCGAAAAGAGGTGCCACCGAATCAGAGTGTTCCGTTTTTGGATTTGGGGAGATACTCAAAGTCTAAGCGGCGACCGAAAAAGCAAGAAGAGCAAAAAAAAGTTAGTGTGGCGGCTGTGAAAATTGTTCAGCCAGCTGGCTTTGATTTTGTAAATCCTGCAAATTTGGCAGAAAGCGAGAAGCGAACTTTGGGGTTTCTTCGGACAGATCTTGTTTATAAAGATTATAAAGGTAATAGCGAAGATTATAACTTCAAAGCTTTTTTAAATTTGCAACTTGTCGATTATTCGCAAGGTTCTTGGGGGATAAGCTCGCAAATTGTTTTTGATAATAATGTCAGGGATTTTAACAAAAAGTTGTTCGATTTTGTGTTTTTTAGGTCGTCGGAGCAAAAAAGTTTGGGCGATCCGAATTTTGGAATAGGTAGCTATGGCTATTCGTATAACAAGAGCAGTTTTGCCTATGCGTTTAGGTCGGACATTAACAGTTCTCTTCCCGTTAAATTTGGGGTGAAGCTTAATTTGTTGACTTCGATTTCGTGCTTTGAGGCGGCGAACCAAGACGAAACTTTGGGGACGAGCGAATATTACATCGCCGATATTTTTGAAGATTTTAAACCGAGCTTTGGAGTTGGTTTTGGTTTTGGAGCGCAAGTTTTGAATTTGCCTGGGTTGTGGCTTTTTGAGAATGGTCGGTTAGACTTTACGGTTGAAGATTTGAATAGCAAATTGGAGTATAAATCGGCGCAGAGAAACAAATTTTATTACAACAATGAGCTGGAGAAAGTTTATGTTTTGGATGTTGATGACGACTCCAAAGACATCGAGTATGAGCTTGAGCCAAAGTATGGGAGTATGTTGTCGTATCGTGTGTCGCCTTTGGGGAAGATGAGCTCGGCGGTAAAGTTTGTGAAAGATGAAACTGCTTACGACGACGGTGTCAGCCTTGGTTTGGACTACCAGTTGCAAGAGAAAAAAAGCTGGACGGCCTGGGTTGGCAAAGGGCGCGACTATTTTGTCAGCGTCTCCTACTCTTTGCTCTCGAACAATCTTGTGCGGATACAAGGCGGTTGTTATTTTGACGAAACGAGATTTGCGGGCGGACAAGTCAGCTTGCAATTTTTTAGGTATTTTTATTAAATCGTGAAAAGTTTAAAGATTTGGTGATTAAAACGATGAAAAAAAACTTTAAATTGACAGAAAAAAAAATAGACTCAACTCTAGCGGTGTGGAGATTTTTATGAAAAAGTTGAGTTTTTTGGTTCTGTCTTTTTTTGTTTTAATCGCTTGTGAGGCGTATAAAATCCCGACGAATGTGGGGATGCCTTCTTGGGACACGCATCTTTATCTGAAGGTGCTCGATCGCAATTTTGATGTGGCGAAGGAGCTTTGCAAAAAAGACACGATTTTTAGTTCCGAAGATGGAAAAGTGAAGCTGAACAAAAGTTTTGCGCAAAAAGAGCTGGAATTTTCTGCGCCGAAAGTCGAACAAACCAGCAGCTCCATTGTGGAAATTGGGTTTGTCGCTTTGGGAGAGTTGGGTAGCCATTCGAACAGTTTTACTTCGGCCAATCTTGATTCTGGCGATGTTTATATTTTGGATGAAATAAATTTGATTTTAGATACGGGAAATTTTACCAAGGCTGAGCTTGCCGATGTGAAGTTGAAGTTAACTTGCAAAGACGCCTCTGGAGATACATTGACAGGCATCGATTTCAGCGAGGTTATTTTGAACGCTTTCGATTGGGAAGATAACCCTAAAAATGTTTCGTTTTCGCAAAGTGGCGAAATCAAGATTTCGTTATCAAATTCTGACGATTGGCTGACGATCAAAAGCACAGGTCTTTCTTTGAACGGAAGTTTAACTTCGGACGCTGACACTAGTTTGGGTAGTTTGAGTTTTGAGATGTTGCCGAACACCCAGGAGCAAGTGCAGGCGTCGAAGGCGGTGCTGCCAGCCGGCAGTAGCAGCATCAGGGACAAGACGCTCGAAGATACGGTAGCCGTCAGTCTTGGCGGAGATTATCTGATTTATCAGGCGCTGCTCGATTCGGGGAAAATTTCGTTCTCCAAAAAAATGGACATAGAGGGGCTGAGGATTTCGTCGTTGAATGTGCAATGTAGCGAGCTAAAAAAGGACGGCGCTACTTTGGACGAGACCTTGTTCGAAAACCCTTCGGACTCGACTTTGGATTTGCAGGGATACACATTGGGTTCTGGCGCAGAGCTAGATAGTTTGCGATTTGTTTATTTGGTGAGTTACGACACTGTTTCGGGGAAAGCGATTGAAGTAGAAAACACGGATGAGATTACAGTGAATGTCGATTTTGCGGCGTCTTTTGTGTGGGCAAAGGCGAAGATTTTGAACGCGTCGGCTTTTGATTTGACGCCGTCTGATCAGGTCGAGGAGTTTGGTGACGACTTGCCTAAGTTCAAGGACGAAGATGGAAACGACAAAACTATCGAGCTGGCGAAAAATTCTGTGGTCGCTTTTAGCGGGGAATATCCTGTGGTTTGCGAGAGTGGCACCGATTCGATAATCCGCTATAATGTGGAGGTGAAGGCATATAAAGCAGGCGTTGTCGCCGATAGTTTGGACACTTCGGTGGTGATGTTCTCGGCTAGCGAAATTGGCAAAGCCAGCACGACGAGCATCGGGAATTTGGAAGATTTGATAAATTGCTTTCCTGATTCTATCTCGATTAAGACGACACCAGAGTTTTTGGTTTCCGATAAAATCTTGACGATTTATTGCGATAGGGGCGTGCAATTTGACGCAAAACTCACTAGCGACATTGCGTTCAATAGCTTTGACACGGTTGTCTATTATCAAATCGAGGACGATCCAGAGGAGCAGGATTGCCCGCTGACGGTAGCGCAGGCGGAGTCGGCGAAGTCGATAGAGGCGTTTGTGAAGTATAAAAATAGGACGAATGTGACGCTGGGAGCGGAGATGCTTTTGTGCCGAGACACGACCTATCTAAAGGATAATTTGTATTCTGCAAAAACCAGTAACGATACGATAAGACGCTTAGATTTGAACCTTTTACAACCTTGTGCAGAGGGTGAATATAAAGTTGAATCGCTCAAAATGACCAGCGACGATTTGCGACTTTTGGCTGGCAAAAAAGACGAAAAAAGTTACAGCTTTATCAAGATAAAGTTCAAAGGCGATGGACAAAGTTTGGGTGGAGACCTTGATATACAGGTGTTTGTGGAGGCTGATGTTCGCGTGGATGAAGATGTGATGGAAGGGCAAGATGATTAAAAAGTTTTTGCTCTTTTTGTGGCTTTTGCCGATTTTTTTGTTTGCCGCAGAGGACTTTCTTGCACCTCTTGAACTTTTGCCGCTTGACCCTTCGCAGAGCGCTGGAATTGTCGATAAGCCAAAATCGCCAGTCGAAGATTTTGAGCTCATGGATATTGATGAAACCATAAAACAGGAAAAGGCGGCGAAGCAGCCAGAGCAGCAGAAGCCGTTGGAGCCGAAAAAAGATGCTGCCGCTGAGCCGAAAAAAGAGCCTGTCGCTCCGAAGCCCGTGATCGAAAAGCAAGATGCCGAAGCCGATCTCGTGCCTCTTGATGAGCAAGAAATTTTTCAAAAGGTGGACGATTTTAGGGATGAGCCGCAAAAAGAAACGGCGAAAAAAAGGAGCAAGCCCGCTTACAATTTTTACGGTTCATTCTCGGAAAACCCCGCGACTTTAGCGCTGCGGGACGCATTTTTTCTTGAGATTCCGCTTGGATTAACCTTGACTTTCAAAAATTCTAACCTTAGCTGGAACGATTTTGTGACGATGTTTGAGGAGGATCATTTCCTCACAGATGCGGAAAAGCAAAAGATTTACGGAAAAAGTTGGGATGTTTTTTTGGCGGTGGAAAAACCGATAATTGGCATTGGCTATAGTAATTTTGAGTTCGCATCGAAAGCAATTGTCAGCGCCGAGATCAAAGATTTGGGCACGCAATGGCTGAAGTTTCTTTTTGAGGGCAATGATAAAGATAAGATGGTTTTGGAGGGCAACTCTGGGCAAGGTTCGCAGGCACTTGCTTTTGTGAAAAACTCTTTCACCTACGCCGTTCCGTCGCCGCTGACTTTTTTGGAGACAGATTTTTATTTTGGGCTGGATTTCAATATTTACAATTCGATTGGCTATGCGAAGGTGGAAAAATCCCAGCAGACGATGGATATGGATGCAGGCAAGTCGGTTTTGGAATACGAATATTTGCGCTCGAAATTCGGCACGACAAAAGTGAACAGCACCACTGGTTTTGGTCTTGGTATGATGGTGGACAGGTTGCCAGACTTGCTTTTTTTGGATGAGGGACGAGCCTATGCGAGCGTTGACGATTTGTTTGCGAAAATCAGATTTTCCGACTTGGAAAAAGTGAGCTATCGTCGTAATATTACAGATGTTTACGACAAGGACGAGAAGGTAGACACTGTGATTGTTGACACGACTGTGGATGTGGCGGATTACACGGTGAAGTTGACGCCAGAATACAGCGTTGGTGCGAGTTACAGCCTTTTTAGCGAGTCGGCTTTTGGCTCGATGCGTTTGGTGAGCAAATATCGCAAGGCGCTGGTTGCCTACGACCAAGGTTTTAGCGTGGGCGTCGATTACAATCCGTTTGAATGTCTGCCGATTGGCGTGCGATATGGTCTGGACGGCGATTCGTATTTTGCGTTGTCCGTTGGGCTAGATTGGTATGTCGATTTGGCTGTTCGATATGTGAGCTACGGCACCAAAATTGGCGGAGGAGCCAAAGGCTTTACGCTTGGTTTGGATGTTTTGAGGTTTAAGTTTTGAAAAATTTCATCAAAAACGAGTTGAAAAAAGAGGCCGATTCGATTTTGCAATTGGCGGCAAGAATTGACGATTCTGTCGAAAAAGTTGTCGAGCTTCTTTTTGATTGCAAGGGAAAAGTGGTGGTAGTGGGCATCGGCAAAACCGGGCACATTGGTCGAAAAATCTCGGCGACGCTGGCTTCCACGGGAACTTCGTCGGTTTTTTTGCACGCAACCGAAGGTTTGCACGGCGATTTGGGAATTGTGGATGAAAAAGATGTGGTGCTCGCCATCTCCTACAGCGGCGGCAGTCAGGAGCTTTTGGCGGTGCTGCCGTATTTTAAATTTGCGGGTGTGTCGATTGTGGCTTTTACGGGCAAGACGGACTCTCCGCTGGCGAAGGCTGCCGATTTTGTGTTGGACTGCAGGGTTGAGCAGCACACGGAGCAGTTCGGTTTGGTGCCGACAGCCAGCACGACGGTCATTTTGGCTTTGGGCGATGCGATTGCTGTGGCGCTTTTGAAAAAGCGGAATTTTTCGGTGGAAGATTTTGCCAAGTTTCATCCTGGCGGCACGATTGGTCGCAAGATTTTTTTGAAGGTCGAGGATGTGATGTGCAAGCAACCGCCGGTGGTCGATTTGGGTGCGTCGCTGCAGGAGACGATTTTGGCGATGACTTCGGGCAAGCTGGGATGCGTGGCTGTGCTGGATGGTGCGAAAAATTTGGTTGGTTTTTTCACCGACGGAGATTTGCGCAGGCATCTGCAAAATGGCGATTTGTCCGATTATGCAAAGAGAAAAATTGCGGATTTGATGACGCAAGAGTTTAAAAAATGTAGCGCCACAAGCCTAGCTGTTGCAGCGCTTAAGTTGATGGAAGACAATAAGATAATGATGTTGCCTGTCGTGGAAGATAATAAACTCAAAGGGATTTTGCATATGCACGCCCTTTTGGAAGCGGGAGTAGTATGAAAAAAGTAAAAGTTTTTTTGTTGGTGTTGATAGTTTTTTTGGGTGCGTGTGATGTGAATTTAGGAGAGATTGGCATACCTAAAAATGAAGCCACATATCGAATCAAAATTTTGGAAGAAAAATACGATATTGGCAAAGAGCTAGTGAAATATTCTAGGGGCGTGAATGTTGACCAGTCCACAGGCGAGCTGTGTATAGACACAACTATCAGTTATAACGAAGGCAGCAAGATTTCTTTTAGCAAGCTCAGTTATGACGCTTTGACTGTGCAGAGGCAGGCGCCATTCTACCTTAGCGGCATTGCCAATAAAGATTTTCTTTTTCGTATTAAGGAGATTAACGCTACAAATTTTCGCGACCTTGACAAAGGAGCCGCGCCAGTTTCATTTAGCAGTTTTTATCTCAATAATGTAGAAAAAAGCACCTTGGATCCTTACAATCCATACACAATATTTGGAGAAATCAACATCCGTTCTGCAATTTTAAAAGCTGTTGTAACCAACAATTTGGGATTTGAAATAGATTCGGTAAAGATTGAACTTTGCGATATTGAAGGAAATATGATAAAAACTTTTGATGTTGGAGCGGTCGCCAAAGGTGGTGTGGGAACAAAACTTTTGAGCGTTGTCTCTTCTGAAAAAATAGTTTATCCGCAAAATATTTTGATAAAAGTCGAAGGATTTGTGCCAGGAAAAAATAAAGTTGATTTGAACAAAAATAATTTTCTCTCGGTGGAGATAAGTTTTGAGACAATTCCGTCAACGACCTATCAAATTATAGCAAAAGATTATGTGGGAATGCAAAAAGCCGATACCGTTTACACTGGTTGGATGGATAAAAAAGTGATTGTTGATCGAAACGGCAACAGGAGTGCAGATTTTGACATTTACAACGCGACAACTACTTTTAATGTGGAGAACAAATTGGTCGCAAATTTTGAGACTTTTTCCGAGGATTTGGTGGAAGTAGAACTGGCTCTACCAGATATCCATAGCAGTAAATATGTGCTCGATACTTTGCGCAAAGTGTTTTCTATTAACGGAATTTCTGCACAAGAAACTAGCCGCCAAGACAGTCGCAGCCTCTCTTTAGTTCAAAAATATCTTGGCGAAAGTTATTCTCCTGGAGCAGATTTGGTCGATACTATCAGGGTCGATGTGATGGTGGTGTTCCCAGATTCGCGAGGATTTGTGCGTGCCTCTTCTCAAAAAGTTTTGATAGATTTAAGCCTAGAAGAGTTGGAGTTGGATGAGATCGAGTGCAAGGTGAACGAGGATGTTATTTACGGAGAAAAAAGCGGTGAAATTCCTGTAGATTTAGATCGGTTTAAAATTACTGATCAAGCTGGAAATGAGCTAGCAAAATTGAAAATGCTTGGCAGTCCTTCTGTCTCTTTTGAGATGGCTCCAGTTGTCAGATCCATCAAAAATCCGGTTCCTAATATGATCAGTTTTGAAGTGGAGATGAACAGTAGCAGAGGCTCTAACACCAGAGCTTTCTCAGACAATTTGCTTTTGGGCGTGACTCGCTCGCTCCTATATCCATACAAAAGCAATCTACCAAATCAAGCACAATTTTTAAATTTAATTGAGATTTTGCCCGAAAAAATAGAGTATTCAATCAATCCTACGATAAAAGCTTCAGACAGCGTGATTGTTGTGGAAGCGAACAAGGATATGGATGTGAAATTGCATATTTCTAGCCCAATTTCTTTTGATACAGAAGGAGAAGCTGTCATTTTCGAGCTTCGGGACGATTATGGTAGCGGGCTTGAGGGAATGCGCAGAGAGTTTCATTCGGCGCAGATAAAAGAGAATATTTATGATAACTATATCGATGGCGACTTTATTCTAAACTACAAAAATACCTCTAATATGTTTTTGGGAGCAAAAATAATAATTAGCACGGACAAAAGCGTGCTGTATGACGAAAATATTTTGACCAACGCCACAATCGAAACAGTGGGCAAAGACGGCTATCCAAACTATATCGCCAGAATTATAGATATGGGCAACCTCTTGCCAAACACGACCTCTGGTGTGGCTATGGCGAATTTGCCGCAATCTTCTTTGGATCCTTTTTTGATGGACAGTTGCTTTGTCGGGGTCAAAATTCCAATTCGCAGCTCTTCGGCTAGCTTTGTGGGCGATTTAGATTTGACGGGAAAAATCGAGTTTAAATACAATAATTTGGGAGATCTTTAAAAGTGAAATTTAAGAAAAAAATAGTAACGCTTTTGCTGCTGGTTGTCGCAAAAAGCGGATTTGCCACTCTCTTGTTTTTTCCTGAAAATCAGGCAATTTATTCGACCAGAGAGTACTCTCAAGTCCGTTTGCCAGGTTCTGCTTTTCAGGTCGGAGTCTCCAACGATGCCTTTGATTTTAAAGGCTTTGAGCGTGTCTTAAAAATGTGCAAAAAAAATTACACGCTGACTCAGGACGACAAAGATTTTTTGACGGCAAACGACCTCACCTTCAAGACTTACAACTCGCTAACAGCGCTCAATTTTGGCTCTTGGAACTGGAACTTCCGCTCCGAATTTATCGCTTTTGGCGACCTGATGAATCTAAGCTCAAATTTTCTCACTTTCATTTTTGAAGGAAATATGGACGCAGCAGCTATGGAAGAGCTCAAAAATCAAAATCCAGGTAATGGCTCGGAAACGATGGTTTTTATGAAAAGCAGTTTTGTTTATTCCAAAAAAGAGCCGTTTTATATCGACAATCTTTTCGATTTCAATTATCTGAATTTTGTCATTGTGCCGGGCTTTAATGTAAATGTTTATTCTCCAATAAAATACGCAAGAGTCGAAACCGACTATTTTACGGTGACGGACTCTAGCGCAAATATCCAGTTCACCAGATACAACTCTGAATCAGACGAGTTTTTTTCGGGATTTGGACTAGGACTCGGCATGGGAATGAAGGTGGAGATCGAAAACGGCTGGCTGTATTTGTCGGTGGACGACCTGTTGGCTTCGATGAACTATCAAAAAATCAAAAAAGAGCGGGTCGTGATAGATATGAATTTGCCGGGAAATGTTAATTTTGAGGACGACGGCAATAAACAAACCTATGACGAGAATTTTTATGACTATACGGTAAATCTAGACCCGACGGTTGTTATGGGTGTGGAACGCTACTTGACGAACGATTTCAGCGTGATGGTGAAGCTTAAAAATTGCGATTACGCCCTTGACGATGGAGTCTCTGGGGGCTTCAATTATATGCCCAATCCGCATTGGCCGATGCAGGTCACTCTGGGCAATGGTCACGACGGCAAAATGTTTTACAAGCTAAAAACTGGTTTGATTTTCAGCTATTTTGAATCCGACATCGCCTTTTTCTTTGCCGACGGAATTTTCACCTCTGCCAAAGGGTATGGAATCGAGGCAGATTTGTTCAAGATTAAATTTTAGTGCGTGCTATGACAAATATTCTTAACTCTTATCAAGAAAGTTTACGATTTTTGCAAGATTTTGTGGGAGATGAGCGAAATATCGCCAAAACGAAAGTTGTTGCCGAAAAGTTGGCGCAGGTTTTGCGATCTGGGGGCAAGGCTCTCTCTTGCGGAAACGGCGGTAGTATGTGCGATGCGATGCACTTTGCCGAGGAGTTCACCGGCAGGTTTTGCAAAGATCGTCCAGCTTTGCCAGCTATCGCTTTGAGCGACCCGTCGTTTTTGACTTGCGTAGGTAACGATTACGGTTTCGAGCAGGTTTTTGCGCGCGGAGTTGCCGCTTATGGCAAAAAAGGCGATTTTTTGGTGGCGATTTCTACTAGCGGAAATTCGGCGAATGTATTGGCGGCTGTGCGCGAGGCGAAAAAGCGTGGCCTTTATTGTGTTGGATTTTTGGGCAAAGACGGAGGAGAACTTTTGCAGGAGTGCGACGAGTTTTTTTTGGTTCCCGCCAAAACTTCCGACAGAGCGCAAGAGGTGCATACGATAATTTTGCACATCATTATTCAAGAGGTCGAGCGGATTTTGTATCCAGAAAATTATGCCGAATAGATTGCAAGGGCAAGAGCGGGCTAAGTTGCTGCTGAGCAACGCTTTCGACACAGGTCGAGTGCAGGGCAGTTTTCTGTTTTATGGTCCAGATGGTGTGGGCAAATTTAGCAAAGCGCTGGAGTTTGCCATGATTCTTAATTGCACTTCGACCGAACAAAAGCCTTGCCGTGTTTGTAACTCTTGCAAAAAATTTTTGGCGCTGTCGCATCCCGATTTTACCTACATTTTTCCGACGCCGAACCTCAAATTTCAGCCCGACGGCACGATTGGAGAGAGCAAATTTTTGAAAGAGTATGAAGCTTTTTTGCACAACAAAATCGATACGCCCCACAAAAGTTTTTTTTTCTCGGCAGGCACGCTGATTCGCATAGACGCTGTTCATATGCTGTCTCATCGGCTAAATATGAGCGCCAGCGAGAGTCGATACAAGGTTTGCATAATCGAGGATGCGCACCTGATGAACCAAAATGCGGCGAACGCTTTCCTGAAAATTTTGGAGGAGCCGCCCAAAGATTGCGTGATTATTTTGATTACCTCGCAAAAGGAGAGTCTGCTGCCGACGATTGTGTCTCGTTGCAAAGGGGTGCCTTTTGCCAAGCTGTCGTGGAAGGTGATAGCCAGCGTTTTGCACAAGCGTTACGCGGTGGAGACGGAGCAGGCGGAGCTTTATGCGAAAATCGCCGATGGCAATATGGCGCGGGGCATTAGGTTGACCAAAGGTTTTGGGCTGGAACTGCGAGATTTGGCGCTGAAGCTATTGCAGGTGATGTCCAAAGGCGATGATAGCGCAATGAGTCAAATGTCGGCTGATTTGGGCAAGTCGTCTGTCAAAAACGAGATGCAGGTGGTTTTGCGGTATCTGAGCTCTTTTATTTTGGATGTTTACAAATTGACGCTGGGCGCAGAGCAGATAACCAATTTCGACCATTTGCAACTTTTGCGTGGGATTGCGCAAAAAGATTGGCGGCGGAGTGCGCTTTTCCCCGATTTGGTGGAATATTTGGATACGATTATAAAGGTTAGCAATCTGAATTATAGTTTGTTGCTGATGGTTGTCTATGCCCGATATCGCGGCTGTGGCGCCAGTTATGCAGGGGTTTAGAAAAAAAGTTTTCGAAATGAGAAGAAAATACTTGACCAGAAACACCCTGCTTTTTCTGTAGGGACACAAGATTGATAGTCGC
The DNA here is from genome assembly GCA_963676615.1 of Candidatus Cloacimonadota bacterium. GTDB lineage: Bacteria > Cloacimonadota > Cloacimonadia. The sequence continues at coordinate 267,585 of OY781092.1, forward strand.
AGTTCGGGGTGTAGCGCAGTCCGGTTAGCGCACTGGTTTTGGGAACCAGGGGTCGAAGGTTCGAATCCTTCTACCCCGACCATTTAAAAATGGGTGTTTAGCTCAGTTGGGAGAGCACCTGCCTTACAAGCAGGTGGTCGGGGGTTCAAGTCCCTCAACACCCACCATTTTTTTTTGTGAATATCAATCTCCTAAGTTTGGGGGTGTAGTTCAGTTGGTTAGAACGTCTGCCTGTCACGCAGAAGGTCGCGAGTTCGAGTCCCGTCACTCCCGCCATATTTCAAGCATCTATTTGCCCATCGGGCGAGAGTAGATGCTTTTTTTTATTGAAGGAGATAAATTATGCCCAGACAGAAGTTTAGGTTCAATCCTTTCTTGAGAATTTTCACTCTTTTGGTTGGAATTTTGGCGATAGCCTACGGGGTTTATGCGATTTTTGTAATTCAGCCCGAAGGCAAATTGCGGCTGGTTTTGCCCTACATCGTGATTTTGCTGGCTGCCAACTCCGTTTTCCGCAACCTTTTTACTTTAAATTCAATAACTTTTGCTGGTGGAATGGTGATTTTCAAAAAACTGGCGCTGCCAAAATTTAGTCTCAAGCTGAAAAATATTGTCAAAATCAGTTTCGTTGATCGGAAGATGCGGTATTTGCGGCTCTCTTATCAAAACGGACAAACTCTTGAAAATTACACTTTTAACCTCGGTTTTCCCGCTGTTTTGGACGCTTTGTCGGAGATGAAGAAAAAAAATCCAGCTATCGAATTTGCGGGCGATTTGGGAAAAGATTTTGTAAAATGATGCAGGTAGAGCGCGCAATAATTGGTGGCACGGGCGTTTATAGCGCTGGTGTGAGCGGCTTGAGAAGCGTTTGTGTGGAGACCGAGTTTGGTCTTGTAACGCTGGATGTTGGTGAGATTTCTGGGAAAAAGGTCGCTTTTTTGGCGCGGCACGGCAAAGAGCATTCGGCGCCGCCTCACAGGATAAACTATTTGGCGAATATGAAAGCGTTGCAAACGCTGGGCGTGAAGTTTGTTTACGCGACCGCAGCCGTAGGTTCGTGTCACAAATCTTATAGCGTCGGCGATTTGGTGCTGATTGATGACTTTATCGACTTTACCAGCGGCAGAGTTAGCTCCTATTACGACGCCGTCGGCTCGGTGGCTCATGTGAAGATGGACGCTCCCTATTGCCGATATTTGCAAGACAAATTGAAACAGGTCGCAAGCTTGCTAATTGCCAGAGACGGAGTGGTTTACGGATGCACACAAGGTCCGAGATTTGAGACCGCCAGCGAAATTCGAGCTTACAAAAATTTGGGCGCCGATGTCATCGGAATGACGGGCGTTCCTGAGGTTTGCCTCGCCAAAGAGTTGGGGATGTGCTATGCGGCAGTGGGCGTTGTGACCAATATGTGCAGCGGAGTTGAGGCGGAAATCACGCATCAGGAGATTATCGCCAGTATGTCGCAAAATAAGGGGAAGCTCATAAACGCTTTTGAGGTAGTGTTTTCGCAGGATCTCACGCAAGAGCGGTGCGATTGCAAAAACTCGTTGATTTTTTTGTAGATGATCAGAATTTTTTGGATTGGCAAAACGAAAAACAAGCACATTCGAGAGTTAATCGACTATTATCTGAAGCTTGCCTCGCGGTTTCAGCCGCTGAAAGTTTGCGATTTGCCCAAGGCGAAAAAGGGCGTTTCCAAAGACGAAATCAAGGAGCAAGAGGCGCAAACGATTTTGAGTAAATTTGCTTCAGGCGGCTTGAATATTTTGCTTGATGAAAGGGGAGAAAGTTTTGAATCGCCGCAATTTGCCAGTTTTTTGCAAAAAAAATCTGCACAGGAGATCAATTTTTTCATCGGCGGAGCTTTTGGTTTTGCGCCGATTGTTCGAGAAAAAGCTGATTTTTTGCTGAGTTTTTCGGCGATGACATTCACTCACGATATGATAAGGGCTTTGCTTTGCGAGCAGATTTATCGGGCTTTCACGATAACCGCCGGCAAAGAGTATCACTATTAAAATGCACATTTTTGATTTTCCTACGCAGGAGAGTTTGGCGATTTTTTTGCAGGAGCGAGGGTTTGCTAAGTTTCGAGCTGGGCAGATTTTAGATTGGGTTTACGCAAAGTTAGTTTTGGATTTGGAGCAGATGAGTAATTTGCCCAAAGATTTGCGAAAAACGCTTGCGGAAGATTTGAGCTGGGAGATTTTAGCGGAGCATCGGCGACAAAAAGCGCCCGACGGATCGGTTAAGGTGGCTTTGGCTTTGGCAGACGGCAATATCATCGAGAGCGTTTTGCTTTCGGCAGAGCGCAGGTTGACGCTTTGCGTTTCGACGCAGGTTGGTTGCAAAATGGGCTGTAAATTTTGCGCAACGGGCAAGCTCGGATTTGTGCGCAATCTTTCGACAGCGGAGATTGTCTCTCAGATTTTTTGGGCGGCAAAGGTGTGCGCCGAGCAGGGCAGACGGCTGAGCAACCTGGTGTATATGGGGATGGGAGAGCCGCTGGACAATTATCAGGCGACGGTGGCTAGCGTGCGTATCGCCAAAAAATTTTTTGGTTTGGGCGCGAAAAGAATCGTGATTTCCACCTGCGGTTTACCAGAGGAAATTGCCGCTCTTGCGCAAGATGAGCCGAATCTCAAGTTGGCTGTGTCGCTACATTCCGCAAAAGAGCAGAGCCGCAAAATTTTGATGCCGATAGCCAGAAAGCACTCTTTGCAGGAGTTGAAAAAAGCTCTTTTCACTTTTGCCAAACGCTCGCCGTTCAAGCTGACTTTTGAGTATATTTTGCTGCCCGATGTGAATATGAGCGGTGCCGACGCCAAAGCGCTTATTTCGTATTTGGGAGATTTGCCCGCGAAGGTGAATTTCATCCCTTACAATAAGGTCAGCGGGCTGGATTACGCCTCGCCTAGCAAAGCTGAAATCGCTAAATTTTGCGCAAAATTTTCGGCGAGCGCTTTTTCTTGCACGCTGCGAAATTCTCAAGGGGCTAAAGTGCAGGCGGCTTGTGGACAGCTCGCTGGGGATAAAAAAAGCTCTACCCAAAAAAGATAGAGCTAACTGTTTTATTTTTCAAAAAGTTACTTGATTCTCTCCAAGTATTTTCCCGTGCGTGTGTCGATTTTAACGACGCTTCCCTCTTCGACAAAAAACGGGATTGAAATGCTCATTCCTGTCTCGGTTTTGCCTGTTTTATAGCTGGTGGAAGCGGAATTGCCCTTCACATTTGGCTCGCATTCGGTAACTTTCAGGTTGACGCTGGTCGGCAGTTCAATCCCCAAAATCACGCTGCTATCGTCCTCGCGGAACTTGATTTTGACGCTGGTGCCCTCGAGCAAATAGTATTTGTTGTCGCCCACAACCTCTTTGGTGACGGCGATTTGCTCGAAAGTTTCGCTGTTCATAAAGTGAAAAAAATCTTCGTCGGAGTAGAGAAAATCCAGTTTGTGCGCCTCCACTCGGATCGGCTCGATTTTTTCGCCAGCGCGAAAAGTGTTCTCAACCACTTGCCCAGTTTGCACATTTTTTAGCTTTGTCCGCACGAAAGCTCCGCCTTTGCCGGGCTTTACATGCAAAAATTCCACGACTTCCCACAATTTGTCTTTGAAGTCGATAATCAGTCCATTACGAATATCAGAAGTTGTTGCCATAATTTCATAAGCTCCTTAATTTTCAAAAAGTTATCTCAAGCCAAACGCTTGACTTTTGTTTATATTTTTTTTGAATTTGGCGTTTCCACAAAAAAAAAGCCTCCTAAAAATAGGGGCTAAAAAAAATGGTGCCGAAGGCCGGACTCGAACCGGCACGAGCAAAAACTCGGAGGATTTTGAATCCACTGCGTCTACCAATTTCACCACTTCGGCTTATAAAAATCACAAAAAAATCACCATTTGTGTCCAACCAAATTTTCGGGATTATTCAGTCAAGCAAATTTTTTCTTAGCTTTGTAATTTTCTTTAATTTGCGCAAATATGAGCTTTATCTGTTTTTTTGTTGACAATTGAGGTAAAAAGTTTTTGCTTTTTGATTTGGTTGAAATTTGTTTGATTTTTGGTGAAATGAAAAGGAGGGAATTATGGGAGACAATGTAAATCACAGTCACGATTTTTCGCTAGAGAAAGTGCCTGAGGGCTCAAAAAGGGGATTTTGGTCGCTTTTGGTGGTAATGCTTGGATTTACTTTTTTTTCTGCAAGTATGTGGGCTGGTGGGAGTCTCGGGACGCAATTGAGCTTGGGTAAATTTTTTATAGTGGTGCTTTGCGGAAATCTGATTTTGGGCGTATATACTGGTTTGCTTGCGAATATTGCCGCCAAAACTGGCTTGAGCACACATTTGCTGGCGCACTATTCTTATGGAACGAAAGGCTCATATCTGGCGTCGTTTTTGCTCGCTTTTACGCAGATAGGCTGGTTTGGTGTGGGAGTGGCGATGTTTGCGCTTCCTGTGCAAAAAGTGACAGGTGCGAACATCTATTTACTCGTGGTGCTCTCTGGCGCTTTGATGACCTGCACGGCGTATTTTGGCTTTAAAGCTCTGACAGCTCTTAGCTTTGTGGCGGTGCCAGCAATTACGATTTTGGGACTGATGTCTGTCAGCAAGGCCGCGGGTTCGATTGGAGGATTTGGGGCTTTAGCAAGCATTACGCCGTCAAACAGTATGTCGATGTATATTGCGATTTCTGCGTGCGTGGGCTCTTTTATTTCGGGCGGAACGCTAACGCCGGACTTCACAAGATTTGCCAAAAACTCTAAAATCAGCGTCTCGACAACAGTGATAGCTTTTTTTATCGGCAACACTTTGATGTTTTTCTTCGGCGCAGTGGGTGCTATGGCGACAGGCAAATCGGACATTTCGGAAGTGCTTTTTGGACAGGAACTGATTATTGCGGGCATCGTCATTCTCGGATTTAACATCTGGACGACTAACGATAATGCCCTTTATGCCTCTGGTTTGGGATTGTCCAATATCACCAAATTGCCCAAAAACAAGTTGATTATTTTTATCGGGATTTTAGGAACGCTCGCCGCTCTTTGGTTATACGACAACTTTGTCGGTTGGCTTAGTTTTTTGAGCGTGGCGATTCCCTCAATAGGTGCAATTATTATCACCGATTTTTATATCGTCCATAAGAGAAAATACGCCGAATACAACGGAAAAGGACACAAGGAGATTCATTGGCCTGCTATTTTGGCTTGGATTATCGGATTTTTGGCTGCTAAATTTATTCCGGGTGTGCCGCCAATCAACGGGATTTTGGCTGCAGGAGTCAGTTATTATCTAGTTTGTAAAATTTCTGGTGTAAAAGCTTAGTGTTTGAGATTTGGGAGAGATTAAAATGATCGTGAAAAATGTGAAATTGCGTGGCAGAGAAGGAGTTTGGCAAATTTTGGTAAAAGACGGAAAAATTGCGAAAATTGCCAAAGATTTGCCAGAAGAAGATGTGCAAGTGATAGATGGCGAGGGAAATCTTGCTTGGCCGCCGTTTGTCGAGCCGCATGTGCATTTGGACACAACTCTCACTGCTGGTCAGCCAAGGTGGAATCTCTCGGGCACGCTTTTTGAGGGCATCGAAAGATGGTCGGAGCGAAAGCAGACGCTCAGCGAAGAAGATGTGATGGCACGGGCAAAAAAAGCGATTTCTTGGCAGATAGCCGGAGGCATTCAGCACATTCGGACTCATGTGGACACGACAGACCCCCAGCTCACTGCAGTTCGAGCTTTGGCGAAGGTGCGCGAGGAGCTGAAAGATGTGGTTGATTTGCAAATTGTTGCTTTTCCTCAAGAGGGAATTTTGTCGTATCCGAAAGGCTTGGATTTGATGAAAAAGGCGATAGATTTGGGTGCAGATGTGATTGGAGCGATTCCGCATTTTGAGTTCACTAGGGAGTATGGGGTGCAGTCGATTGAGCAGATTATGGCTCTGGCAAAAGAGACGGGGCTGCTAGTGGATGTGCATTGCGACGAGATAGACGATGAGCAGTCGCGATTTGTGGAGGTGCTGGCGACAAAAGCTTTGGAATATGGCATCGGCGAGAAAGTTACTGCGAGCCACACAACGGCGATGCATTCATATAACAACGCCTACGCTTATAAACTTTTTCGATTGTTGAAGATGTCGGGAATAAATTTCGCCTCCAATCCGCTGGTAAATATTCACCTGCAAGGGCGGTTCGACAATTATCCCAAAAGAAGAGGGCTGACCAGAGTGCCAGAAATGCTGGATGCGGGCATAAATGTTTGTTTTGGTCACGACGATATTTTCGACCCTTGGTATCCGCTGGGCACTGGCAATATGTTGCAAGTGTTGCATATGGGGCTACATGTGGTGCAGATTATGGGCTACGAGCAGCTTTGCAACTCGCTAGATTTGATTTCCTACAATAGCGCCAAAACTTTGCAATTGGACAGCTACGGGATAGAAGAGGGTAACGACGCCAATTTTATCATTTTAAGTCAGGACAACCCGTATGATGCGTTGAGATTGCAGGCAAAGGTCGCTTATTCAATCCGAAAAGGCAAAATAATCTCTCGTTGTCAGCCGTTTAAAACCTATGTAGATTTGGGCGCAGGCGAAAAAGAGGTAGATTATAAGTGATTTGATAATTTCGCTGTGCTTTGTCTCAAAAAAAAGATTGACGGCTTGTTGAAGTCGGCAGAGTTTTGGGGAAATTTGATAAAAATTAAGGAGAGATTTTATGGAAGCAAATTTTGGGTGGCTGGCGCTTTTGCCGCCGCTGATTGCCATCGGTTTGGCGATTTGGAAAAGAGAGGTGGTGATTTCGCTGCTTTTGGGGACATTCGTTGGCGTGACGATTATCAACGGCTGGAACCCCATCAAGGGGCTGCTGGAAACTTTTAGCACCTATATCGTCGGCAGGTCGCTTGCGGACGCCTGGAATGTCGGCGTGATTCTATTTTGCTTGGCTATCGGCGGAATGATCGGCATCATCAGCAAAACTGGCGGCACAAAAGCTATCGCAGACGCCTTGACCCGCAAAGCCTCGGACACGAGATCGACGATGCTGGCAACTTTTTTGATGACTCTGGCGATTTTTTTCGACGACTACGCCAACTCGCTTTTGGTGGGCAACACAATGCGCCCGATTTCCGACAAACAAAAGATTTCGCGCGAAAAATTTTCGTATATAATCGACACGGGCGCAGCCAGTGCCTCGTCGATGGCGCCAGTCTCCACCTGGATTGCGATGGAAATTGGGCTGATCGCCACGGCGTTTAAAGCTCTCTCGGTCGATGCAAACCCGATGATAATTTTTTTTCAGACCGTTCCGTTTCGGTTTTACTCGCTCTTGGCGCTCTTTTTCGCCTTTATGATAATTTTTTTGCGTAGAGATTTTGGACCGATGTTGGACGCAGAATTGCGCGCTCGCAGAACAGGCAAAGTCTCTCGAGAAGGAGCAGAGCCAATCGTGGTCGAGGACAAATCGCTTTTTCCCGACAAAGGAGTCGTGGGCAGCATCTACGATATGATTTTGCCGCTGGCGGTGTTTTTGCTGGTAACGGTCGTCGGTTTGTGGTATAACGGCGGCGGAATGGAAAAAAGCATCAAAGACGCTTTTGGCGACGCGGACGCTTCGGTCGTGCTCACTTGGGGCGCTTTCATCAGTTCGATTGTAATAATTTGCAAAGGCATCTGGAACAAAAAATTTTCTCTGAAAGAGGCAGTCGATTCGTGGGTTGCGGGCGTAAAAACGATGCTTATGGCGTGCATCGTGCTTTGTCTGGCTTTTGCTCTCAAGGCGGTAATCGACGATATGGGGCTCTCCAGCTGGATTGTCGATAGCCTTAAAACGATGCTCTCGGGGCATTTGGTGCCAGCTCTAACTTTCGCCGTTGCAGCGTTCATCGCCCTTTCCACAGGCACATCTTGGGGAACTTGCGCGATTTTGATGCCGATAGCCATTCCAATTGCCGTGGGATTTTCCGCCGCAGGATCGGGCAGCGAAGTCAACTACATCGTAATCGCCACAATCGCTTCAGTCTTGACGGGCGCCGTGATGGGAGACCACTGCTCGCCTATATCGGACACCACAATCTTGTCCTCCGCGGGAGCGGGCGCCGACCACATCGACCATGTTCGCACGCAAATGCCCTATGCTCTGACAGTTGCGGGGATAGCTTTTGTGCTGTTCATCTTTGCGGGATACGGGCTTCAGCCAATTTTTTGCTTGATTTTGGGAGCGATAGCCGTTGCGAGCATAATCCGAGTTTTCGGCACGAAATACAACGACCAAGGCGGGATCGAGTAACCTTAAATTGCCCAAAAAAATCTAAAGCCTGCTAGCCAGCGGGCTTTTTTGAATATTTTGGGAGTCTAAACAACTGAAGCTGAAAATTATGATTGTTTTGCTAGAAAAAGATGGAAGGATTTAAATCGAAAAAGGAAAGAGCGATTTAATAGGATTTAGTTTTCTGTTATTTTTTTTTTAAAATAGAAAAAATTCCTAACGCAGCGCAAATCGTTATTAAAAGATAGCTATTAGTTTTGGTTAAGTTAAATAATGGTATTGGCAATAAAAAAATTGGCACTGTCCAAAAAAGTGTGTCTGCAGCAAAAAAAACTAGACACAAAAAAAGAATCTCCAATTTTTATAAAAAAAAGAACAAAAAAGGAGATTCTTATGCGATTTAACGCAAGTCAACTACAAAAAATTTTAGACGAAAATGTCAATGATTATGGCGCGAATAAATTGATCGAGTTCGTTTTTAACAGCCTTATGAAGCTGGAAAGACAGGCTTTTATGGCGGAAAACAAAAGCTCAAACAACAAAGGCAACGGCTATCGCAGCAGGTGTTTTTCATCTCTCAGCGGCAAAATTCAATTCAAAATTCCGCGCGACAGATTCGGTCAATTTTATCCATTTATCTTGGAAATTTTGAAAAAGCAGGAGCAAGAAGTACGAGAATTGGCGTTTCAGCTGTATGCTAAAGGCTTGTCTACCAGAGACATAGAGAATGTTTTCGCAAATGTTTTTGGCACGAATTACAAAAAATCGACCATCAGCAATATCAGCCAAGAATTCAAAGAATTGTTGACAAATTGGCGAAATAGGCCGCTAGAAAAAAACTATCCGATTATTATGATTGACGCCATACATTCCAAATTGAGGCGGCTCGACAGTGTTGAAACTGAGGCGTTTTGCGTGGTTATCGGCGTCCGAGAGGACAAAAGTCGGGACATTTTGGCGCTCGAAAATATCCCGACCGAGAGCGCTGCTGGCTGGGAATTCTTGTTTAATCGCCTAAAATCGCGAGGCTTGCAAACGACAAAATTGGTCGTGGCTGACGGCCTTGTTGGGCTGGAAAATGTGGTGAGCAAAGTTTTTAAAAATGCGAAATTTCAAAAGTGTGTAACTCACTTTAAAAGAAGTCTATTAGCTAAGGTCAGGAATAGTGATAAAAGCGAAATTAGCGACGATTTGAAGGAAATTTTTTGCGTCGGACAAGAACGCTATACGAAAGAAATTGCTTTGAAAAATTTGGATAATTTTGCGAAAAAATGGGGAGATAAGTATCGATTTACCAAGAAGTTATTAAACAGAGACGATGTCGTTTATTATTTCACTTTTTTGGAGTTTGACCACAGAATTCAGCGGCTGATTTACACCACAAATTGGATCGAAAATTTGAATAAACAGTTTCGGAAAGTTTTGAAAATCAGGAACTCGATGCCCAGCGATGAGTCTGTGCTACTGCTGCTGAGCAAGGTCGCGATGGACAAGGTCGATAAATATCTGAATTATCCGATTTATCAATTTAAATTTGACAAAATTTTGTTCCCAGAAAGTTAAGAAAATGGAAACCAAATTGGAGATTAGACACACTTTTTTGGACGGTGCCATAAAAAATTTGAATAAGTGAGGCAAGGGCAGTTACAAGCAGTAGAATTTCAATTGATTTTTGATATTTTAAATTTGTCTTATCTCTGTTATCGCTAACATATTTGTCTAGAAGGGCTATTTTTTTTTCTAGTTTAAATATTTCTCCTTCGAGGTTAGAAGTTTTTATCATTTCGTTAAAAAAAATATTCCCTCTTGATGAGAGAGTTGAACTTATAATTGACCTTGCTTCAGCAAGAATTTTAGAAGAGTTCCAAAAAAGTTCGTCAATATTTCGAAATTGAATTCTATTTTCTATAACTTCATCAATGTATAAATTAGTTGAATAGCATTTGTTCCAAATTATTTGTAGCCTAGTTTCTAGAGCAATCAGCAAATTAAGCGTGGAAGAAAAATGTTTTTGGTCTACAATAGCAACTATGGTTGCCCAAGAAATATATGTGTTGGAGTAGCAAAATAAATCAATATCATTTAATTTTAGATTAGAAAAATCTATTAAATCAAAATCAATATCACTTGCTTGGTGATTTGAGCAGAGCATGTCGTCCAGACCTAAAAGCGATGGCTCAAGTAATATTTTGATATTATTTTTGGATATTTTGTTGTTTTTTTTGAAAACATAAAAGCTAAATGCATAGTTTATTTTTGGCTTATATGCAAACATTGTTTGCAATATTTTTTCTTTTATAAAGAAGAGAGGGCTATTTTCTTCAAAATTAATTATTGATTTATGGTATAATTTCCGTTTTTTTAGTTCATTTATTAAATCAATGTCATTCATTTTTTCTGAGTTAATTTCAGAAAGAACTGCGAAGCAAATGCTACTACCGTTGAGGGCTAAGTATATTTGATAGTTTGAACTTGGCTTGATTTCATATATGGTCGTTTTGGAATCTAGGCATTCTTTGAATATTGCTTTGATATTTTTTTTAGGCTCGGTTAAAGAGAAATCTTTTTGAAAATTAGAGATAAATATGGAAGAAAATTTTTTGAATAGAAACTCTATTGGAATAAGTGAGACAATTGTGAAATTTGTCATACTATTTGTTTGCTCCCAATATACCGAGCAAGTGTTTTTAGTGCAAATTTGTGTGCCTCTTCTCCTGCGTGGCTAGCGCAAAAATTAGATAAAACTCTAGGCACTATTCCTGCTTCAAATAAATCTACAGCACATTTTGTCACGCAAATATCGGTATCAATGCCTACAATATCTATAGCTTTGATATTAAGACTGTCAATTTTTTTAAGAAAATTTTTATTGACACAAGTATAGATGCTTTTACTGATAATAATTGCCTTCGGGCTAGGTGTAAAAGCTAGCTCAAAATCTTCAGAATTTATGCTAAATTTATTCCATTCAAGCAAATTGCGGAAAAAAGAGTTTTCTTTATTAAAAAATTTTGTAATAAAAACAGTTTCGTATTCATTTTGGATTTTTTCAATTTTTTGAGGAATTTTTTTTGTACTATTGTTTATAAACCCTTTTTGTACATCAACTATTAGTAAACATTTTTTCATATTGTCCCTCTTTCCTTTTTTTGTCGCTTTATTTCGCAACTTTGCAATTTTGTGTCAATTTGTTTTTGGGAAATCGTCGTCGTTGTCTAAAAAAACATTTAAAATTTGTATATCCCCTCATTTTCTTGACATTTTACCTCGCTTTCGCCGATTTTGCCCAAAGTGTTTATTATCCTCAAATTGGTGAGCCTCTTAACTAAAAAAATCAGAGGCTAAAAGGAAATCTTGTCAAAAGCAAGAGCGGACTTTGCCACCGTATGTAGCGCATCAGCTTACAAAAATTTCACTGCTTTTTTGTAAAAAGTGGGAAGAAAATTTGTCGAGTTTCGTTTTTTTCTTAACTGAAAAAGTCGAAAAAGCCAGCTACGAGCCGGGAAGCCTGCCAATTTCGTTGTATCGTATCGCCTTGCAAAGACTCAAGGTCGATGGAAATTTCAGCGTGAGCTTTGTGTCCAGATTTGAGGATTTTTTTTGGAAAATCAGGAGAAATTTGGAATTGAGAAGCGCAATCGCCTTTTTTTTGGGGTTTGTTAATATTTCGCTGCTTTGCGGACTTTCGGGCAAAGTCGTTGATCAGAGCGGCGAGCCCGTAGTTTTCGCCAAAATCATCACGCAAAAAATCGTCACGCATTCCGACTCTTCGGGACTATTTTTTTGCGAGCAAAACGGCGGAACTGTATCGATTTTGCACCCTGATTATTTTCCGCAAACGCTCACTCTGCCGCAGTCTGAGCGACCAAAGCAAGAGGTGTCTTTTCCGCAAAAAAAATATCTGGTTGTTGTTTTGATTAAGAAAAAAAATACTCCGCCGCAAAAAAATCAAGAGGTTGTTGCCGTGAATGCGGGCGACGATTTGGGGCAGACGCTGAAGCGGCGGTTTTACTTGCGAGGTCACAATCTGGCGGGCGAGAGCCAAACACTTTCGCTCAGCGGGCAGAAGACGAAAAACAGCGTGATTCTCTGGGAAAATATTCCGCTGAATATGAGCGGGCAGCCGCTGGACATAGGCAATTTCGGCTCGCTTTTGTGTGATTCTGCCACGGCGCAAATTTTTGACCCAGCCAGCAGCGAAGCTATCGGCGGCGCGCTAAATTTACACCAAAATTTGAGCAATCGCAAAAGGGTCGTTTTTTTGCAAAATGTGGGCAGTTACGGCTTGAGCAGGTCGCTTTTGCAGCTCGACGGATTTACGCAAAATTACAACTACCGCTTTGGCTACAGCCGTTTGCAGGCGGACAACGACTATCGCTACACCGACCATTGGGGACAGAGCCGCACGCGCGATAACAATCGCAAAAAAATCGACAACTTGGTGTTTTCTTTGGACGCTCACAATTTCAAATTTCGGCAGCTGAACATTTTTTTTGAGCGAGAGTTGCCGGGACCGACGAACGAGCGGGACTATTTCACCAATGCAAAATCGGCAGGCTATCGCAGCGTGTCGGCGCTGAATTATCGGCAAAGCTACGATTGGCTGGAGTTTAGCGGCGATTTCGGTTGTAACATTTTGCAAAATCGATACGACAATTCGGACGCAAAATTGAGCGGGAGAGAGCAGCAAACCGACTACAATTTCAGGGCGATTTTTGCGAAAACGGAGCTGCGGACGAGCTGGCAAAATTTTACTTTTTCGTTGCCGTTTTCGTATAAGCGGGAAGATTTTTCGTGTCAGCAGGCGCAAAATCAGCAAAATGCGGCGCAGGATGTTGACGCAGCCGCCCAATTTTGTGCCTCTGGCGTGAGCGGAGCGTTTTTGCACCAGACAGCTTGGGGCAAGGCTTTTCCCAAGGCGAGTTTTGAGGTAAACGAAGCGGGCGATTTTTTGCCGAAAGCCAGCTTTTTGTGGGAGTTGCGGGCTTTTTCTGCGGGCGTTTCCTACCGAAAGACGCAGCTACCGCCGTCGTTTTACGACAAATTTTGGCAAGCGGGACAAATTGCGCAGGGCAATCCCGATTTACTGCCCGAAAAAGGCGAAACTTACGCCTATTTTTTAGCGTGGCAGGGCGATATTTTTGAGAGTGAAATTTTTTATAGCAACACCAAAAGCGAAGATTTGATCAGCTGGCAGCGGACTTTTCAGGGTTGGAAGCCTTTCAATATTGGCGCATCTTCGACGCAATTTTTGTCTTTTAGTAGCAAGGTGAAAATTGGTGAAAATTTCGAGTTTGCGGGCAAAGTCAGTCGCACAATCGCCAAAGATCGCAGCGATTACGACGGCAAATTTATTCCCTATATTCCTGTGGGGGCAATCAAGGCGACGCTCGGCTATCGGCGGCAGTTTTTTCAGCTGGATGTCGATTACAGCGCCATCGGGCGACAATACACCACGCGCGATCAGGTGAACACAGCGGCTTATCTGGAGCCCTACGATTTTTGGGATGTGCGGATTGCCAGCGATTTTCGCAAGGGAAATTTTGCGTTTTCGCCGCAGGTAAAGCTCCTGAATATCTTGGACGAGCGCTATAGCACTTTCGCTTTCGACCCGCAGCCGGGCTTTCACTGGCAGGCTGGTTTGCAAATCGATTACGATTTTTGGGAAATGCAGTAAATTTTATAAAAAAGAGGAGAGAAGGGAAATGAAGTTGGTTAAGTGTTTGGTTTTACTGGTGATTATGTTGCTGGCGGTAACGGGTTGTGATGTTCTTGGATTGGACGACGACGCAGATGATGCGGCTCAGACTGTGGCGGACTCGACGCTGTTTGTGCTGAGTTCAGCGGGCAAATACATCTCGGCGTTCAATTATGTCCGCGGAGAGCTGATTAAAGAAAATTTTGTGGAGCTAAAAAGCGAAAGCGCTGCCGCAAATTTTTGCGTTTGGGAAGACAAAATTTTGGTGGCAGCCACGGCGTATGGCGCTTTGATGGTCTATGACGCCAAAAATGGCGCAAAAATCAGGGAGGTGAATTTGGGTGACGGCGTAAAACCCGCTTTCGTCACGGCGAAAAACGGCACGGCTTTTGTCACGGCGACACAAGGCGCAAAAAAGCTGCACCGCGTCGATTTGGGCGACTTTTCGGTAATCTCAGCTGCTGGCGGCGATTGTCTGCAGAACGCCTATTTTTGCGACGCCGACGGGTTGCTGTATGTCAGCGATATTGAAGATTTGAGTAATCCAGCTGGCAAAGTTTTGGCGTTTGATCCGCAGAGTTTGTCGCTTGTAAAAAGTTATCAGACAACTGTCAAAAATCCGCAAGCGATTATTTTTGACTCGGACAAAATTTTGGTGGCTTGCGTTGGTCAATCGTGGGGAACAGCGGTCAGCGGCGCAATCGAGCAAATCTCGGCTGCGGGCGTGAGTTCGACAGAGTGGTCTGGCAAATTTCCAAGCGTTTTTGTGGATTATCTGGGCAAAATTTACGCCAATGCGGGCTACGGAGTTGCGGGACTTTTCAACGCCCAAGATGTGGGGCAAAGTCTTGCCGCAGTCAATTATTGCGTGGCGGCGGCGGACGTCAAAGGCGAATTTTTGGCAGCGACAGAAAGCAATTGGAGCTCCGACGACGGCAAAGCGCACCTTTATCTTTACAAAAACGGAGAAAAATTTGCCAGCTTCCAAGTGGGGGACAGTCCAAGTTGCGTGAATTTTTACAAAAAATAGCCGAATAAACTTGCAAATTTGCGAACCTGCTGGGCGTTTGAGTTATAAATTTTGATTAGGAAAAAAATGAAAATTTTGTTGAAAAATGGGACGATCGTCAATGGCGACGGCAAAACCCCAGCGTTTCGGGCAGATTTGCTTGTTGATGGGCAACGGATAGCCAAAATCGGCGAGAATTTGCGGTGCGAGGGCGCTTTGCAGCTGGATTTGGCAGGCGACTATCTCACGCCTGGGTTCATCGACGCTCACTCGCATCTGGATTTGGCGTATTTTGTGCCAGACGGACTTGCGGGAAAGTTGCAGCAAGGCATCACCAGCGAGCTGACGGGGCAATGCGGTTTGGGCGTGCATCCGATGCCCAAAAATTTGCAGGCGAAATTTCGCAAAGGTTTGCTCATTGGCGATTTGCCGATTAAGTGGAATTGGGAAAGCTCTGCCGAATACCTGCAGGCGCTGCAAAACACGGGGCTTTCGATCAACAACGCACCCGCAATTTCGCACGGCGTGCTTCGCTATACGCAGCAGCAGGATAGCAATTTGCCGCTCAGTGACCAGCAAATCGAAAAAATTTGTGAGCTGGCAGAGGCTGGATTTTGCCAAGGAATCAAGTTCCTGACATTCGGCTTCATCTACCTGCCAGCGCTGTATTACAGAAAAAACGAGGTGCTGGCGCTGCTGAAAGTGGCGGCTGCTCACGGGGCGATTGCGTGCGTGCATCTCAAAAGTGAGAGCGACAAAATTTTGCAAGCTTTGTCGGAGATTGCGACTCTTGCAAGCCAGGCGGGTTGCCGCTTGCACATCTCGCACCTGAAAATTATCGGACGAGATCACGCCAAGTTTTTGCCCGAAATTTTTGCGCTTCTGGAAAAGTTCGATTTGACTTTCGATAACTACTTCTACAACAACGGCTGCACGCTTTTGGCGTCTTTGCTGCCGCCAGAATTTATGGACCCTTGCGGACTTGAGGCGACTTGTCAAAAATTGCACGATTCGCACTTTCGCCAAAAAATAAAAAACGCAATCGAGAAGAACGAGTCGGCTTTGCCTTGGGACAATCTCTACAAATTTTTGGGTGCGGAAAATATTTATATCGACTCGCTGGGGAAAAACACGAAGTTCATCGGCAAAAATCTTGCGGAATTGCAACTCGCTGACGACCCGCTGGAGAGTATGCTGCTGCTTTTGGCGCAGGAAAAAGGGCACATTTTGATGAAAGATTATTTTTGCTCGCTTAAGGTGACTCAGCAGATTTTGCAGCATCCTCGTGGCGTTTTTTCGACAGACTCGTTGCCGCTGAGCACGCACCCGCGCGGCTTTGTGACTTTTCCTCGCATTCTCAAAAAAGCGGTTTTTTCGCAAAAGCTACTTTCTCTGGAAGAGGCGATTTATAAAATGAGCGGCAAGACCGCAGAAATTTTTGGACTAGAAAAGCGAGGCAAAATAAAAGAGGGCTACTACGCCGATTTGGTCAGCTTCAGCCCGCAAATTGGTTATCATCAAAAGGAAGTAGAAAATCTGAATTTGGTGATTGTGAACGGCGTTTTGGCAAAATCTTTTGGAAAAATGTTGCCGAATAAAAAAACTGGGAAAATTTTGTTGAAATAATAAAGGAGAAAAAAATGGTAAGATTTGAAGTAGAGACTTTGGGCACAGTGGCTTCTGTGTTGGTGGCTCTTTCGTTGTCGATGAAGTCGATGTTGGCGTTGCGAATCGTCAATTTAATCGGGGCAATCGCTTTGGTCATCTATGGCTATTTGATTTCGTCTGGACCTGTGCTTTTCTTGAATTTTTATGTTGGCTGCATGGATGTCTATTACATTTACAGAATTGTTAAAAAATCTTGACCGAATTTCGCCCTTTGGCGAGTGTAAATTGCAGAGTCGGGATGTAGCGCAGTCCGGATAGCGTACATGAATGGGGTTCATGTGGTCGCAGGTTCAAATCCTGTCATCCCGACCATTTTGATTTTGAATTTTAAGCATCCTAAGGAGTTAAAACTTTTTAGATGCTTTTTTTATGTGAAAACGGGAAATTTCTAGATTATTTTTAGAAAATTTAGCCAAGAAAAATTTGGCGATTTTGGATAAAAAAATGGCTCTGGAAGAGGGATTCGAACCCCCGACCTAGTGGTTAACAGCCACCCGCTCTACCGCTGAGCTATTCCAGAACAATCAGGAACATACAAAATTTTGCCGTTGCGGTGTCAAATAAAAAAAAATATTTTGTGAGAATTGCCGCTGTTTGCTTTGTTTTTAGCGTGTATTTTGAAGTTTTACTCATACCGCAGTGCGTCGATGGGGTTGAGGTTTGCGGCTTTGCGCGCGGGATAGTAGCCAAAAAACACGCCGATTGTGCCAGAGAAGAGGAACGATACCAGAACGACCAGCGGGTGGATGCTTGTGCTGAGCGATGTGAAATGGCTAAGGCATGCGCAGATGAGCATCGCCAAAAAAATTCCCGCAAGTCCGCCGAAAAGGCTGAGCGTGATCGATTCGGCGAGGAATTGCAAAAGCACATCGCTACTTCGCGCGCCGATAGACAGGCGGATGCCGATTTCGCGGGTGCGCTCGGTGACCGACACCAGCATAATGTTCATAATCCCGATGCCGCCGACAATCAGTGATACGCCAGCGATCGCTCCCAGCAGCAGCGTCAAAGTTTTCGAGGTTTGCGACGCCATTTGCGTGATTTGCGACTGCGTTCGTATTTCAAAATCGTTGCGGTCGTTTTTGTTCAATCTGTGGGCGATTCGCATAATTTGCTCCGCCTCTGTCTGGGCGAGTTCCAGCGCCTGCTCGTTTGCGGCGCTGATGTAAATCATATTGATTCTGTCGCCGCCTTTGAGCCGACTCAAGACGGTGGTAATCGGCGCGAGCACGACATCGTCTTGGTCGTTGCCCATTGCCGTTTCGCCCTTGCTCGCCAGCACTCCAATCACCGTCAGCGGCGTGTTGTTGATGCGAACTTTTTGCCCAATGGGGTCGTTATCCCCAAAAAGTTGCTCAGCCACGGTGCTGCCGAGAACGGCGACCTTTTTTTTGTAGTTGACATCTTTTTGAGTGAAAAAAGCGCCTTTGGCAAGCTCCCAATCTTTGATGCCCAAAAATTGCTCGGAAACCCCTTCAACGCTGGTGTTCCAGTTGCCAGAACCGCCGATAATCTGCCCGCTGGTTCGGGCGCTACCCGAAACATATTTGAACTTGCTGCCGAATTTTTGCAACGCTTGACAATCGCTAAGCTTCATCCTGTTATAGCTCCCGCGCCCTTGATTTGCGCCGCCTCTGTTGGTGCGTGCGGGAAAAACCATCAGCAGATTTGAGCCCAGCGAGTTGATTTGCTGCTCGATTTTTTTTTGCGAGCCTTGCCCGATGGCGACCATCACGATCACCGAGCAGACGCCGATTATGATGCCCAAAGAGGTCAAGGCGCTGCGCATCTTGTTTTTGCAAATGCTCTGTAAGGAGATTTTGAAAATTTTCCGCAATTTCATAACTCGCCCTTAGTCAATGATTTGAGGATTTCCTCGGCGTTGAGCCGATTTTCCACAGGCACATCTTGAACAATTTTGCCGTCTTTGAGCACAATCGACCGCTTGGTATAGCTGGCGATGTCCTGCTCGTGCGTCACCAAAATTATCGTCTTGCCGCTTTCGTTGAGCTTCTGAAAAATGCTCATCACCTCCACCGAAGTTTTGCTGTCCAAATTGCCCGTCGGCTCGTCCGCCAAAATAATCGCAGGGTCGTTCACCAAAGCTCTGGCGATAGCCACCCGCTGTTGCTGTCCGCCCGATAACTGGCTGGGAATGTGGTCTGTCCGCGCAGCAAGCCCGACCGCTTCCAGCGCTTTCATCGCCAAAAACTTGGGATTTTTCACCTCTTTTTGATGATTATACAAAAGCGGTAGCTGCACATTTTCCAGCGCCGAAGTGCGTGGCAGCAGGTTAAATCCCTGAAAAACAAAGCCGATTTTTTGATTGCGGATAGCCGCATACTCGTTTTTACTGGCAGAAGCGGTGTTTTCGCCATCGAGCAAATACTCGCCAGAAGTCGGCGCATCCAGACAGCCGAGAATGTTCATTAGCGTCGATTTTCCCGAGCCAGACGGACCCATAATCGCCACAAATTCGCCCGCAGAAATATTGAAATCCACAGACTGCAACGCCCTCACTTCCTGACTACCCATCTGAAAACTCTTGCAGATTTTCCGCATCTGGATGACATTTTTCACGGCTAAACCCCTAGAAAAGCGAGCGTTGTCTGCGCCTGTCAGAAATTTGCGTTGTAGCGCCAGAATTTTTTTGCTTGCTGATAATCTGCTTGCCCTTTGCAATCTGCTCGTTCCCGTAAATCTCGACCTTCGTCCCGCAGGTCATCCCTTTTTTCACCCGCAGCGGCGTCAATCTGCCCTCGTCGTCCAAACACCAAAGCCTGCTCCAGCCTTCATCTCCATTTTTGGAACTCGCCCTTTTCGCTCGTTGCCCGCTCTCACTTCCAAAATTCGGCGAAAAATCGAAATTGTAGCTACTCACATAAAAAACGCCCTTTTTCTCCTCAATTGTGAAGTCCAAAGTCGCCGTCATTCCAGGCAAAAGCAGCCCAGAATCGTTCTGCGCATCGACAATCACCGTGTAATTTACGACATTAGAAATCGTCTCGGGCTGTAGCCGAATTTGCTTCACAATCCCCGAAAAGCTCTGCTCTGGAAACGCTTCCACCGAAAAAGTCGCGCGCATCCCCTTTTTAATCTGCCCGATATCGCTTTCGTCAACTTTGGCGTAAATCTCCATATTGGCAAGATTTTTGGCGATGCTGAAAAGCGTTGGTGCAGAAAGACTTGCAGCCACAGTTTGTCCCGCTTCGATGCTCCTGTCGATGACTTTGCCGTCGATTGGCGAGCGGATAATCGAATATTTGGCGATGTCCAGCTTGATTTTTTGCACATTGGTTTTGGCGGAAATCAGCTCGGCTTTGGCGGTCTTGAAGTTTTTCTCGGAAGTCAGTAGCTCCAGCTCGGAAATCACTTTTTGCTTATAAAGTTTTTTGTCGGTCGAATATTGCAGTTTGTTCAGCTTGAAATCGGTCTCCGCCTTTATCTGTGCGGCGATGGCGCTCTGCAGGTTGATGTGCAGAAGCGTCGTGTCCAAAATCGCCAGAATTTGCCCCTTTTTGACATCGTCGTTGAAATCAGCGAGCACTTGGCTGACAGTGCCCGAAAGCTCCGTGCCAACATCGACGCTGCCCACTGGCTCAAGCGTCCCTGTGCAGGAAATCGAGTTTAGCAAATCGCCTTTTTCGATTGTGTCAAAAGTGAACTCGGGCGAACTTTGGCTTGTCCGTAGCAGTAAAAACCGCCGACTGCCAGCAAAAAAACGCCGCACAGCAGCGCGATTTTGCGCTTTGTGAATATTTTTTTCGTCATTAGGTAACTCCGTTTTTTTTAAAAAAAAGCAAGAAAATCTTCTTATACGAAACCCAAAGAGAGCGTTTGGTGCTTTTTCACGCAAAGTTTTTTTTGGGATTTTTGTAATCATTTTGCGAATGCAGGACTCCAGATACTTCTTGCTTTGCCCCAAAAATTTAAATCCTATTTGATAATGGTTGACAAAGCGAGGTAAATAGTTGCTTTGCCTCAAGTTGAATGTTAGGTTTCGGAAATATAGAGGATTTGTTGGGAAATTAAAATTTGAGGATAGTTGAAGTAGGTAGTGTAGTAATGATATTAGAAATAGTTAGGTCTTTCATAAAGATTTTAAATTTCTTTCTTTTGGTTTTGTGCTTATTTGCTTGCGAAGTTTCTAATCAAACAAGTGATATTAGCAATGTTGGCGTCATTATGTCTGGTTTCCCTGCGTCTGTAAAACTGGGGGAAGAGTTTACGGCTAAGATTACTTTTGAGAATCCAGAGGAAGTGGAGTATAGTGTGAAATACACTTTTTCGTTTAATATGGATTTTGTTAATTTTGACAATTCCACAGACGATTTAGGCTATTTAGATTCTGATATTTGTGGGATGTTTGTAAAACTCGGCGAGTATAACGAGGCGATTATTCCTTTTAGCGAAAAGAAAAGGTCTTACACCTCTACGGAAAAGTTTGTGTCAAATATTGGTGGTTCTGCTACTTGGACGGTCGTTGTTAGCTTCAAGGATGTAACAAAAACATTTTCTAAAACAGTAAATGTTATTTCAAATTACAAACCGCAAAGCTTTGTTGCGTTTAATGATTTGGGGAATAAACAGGCTCAGATCGACTATTCGCTATGTTCAGCAGATAATAAAGAAAATGTTTATGATGACTATATTTCTAAGATTGAGAGCAAAATAGTGAGTGAGTTTAGCGAAGATACACTTTGTTTTGTCTATGATTTCGAGGAGAATTCGCCAGCTGACGATTTTGTAAAAATTTACGATTTGCCGCATTACGGAAAATATGATATTTATGTAAAATGTTATGACAAATTTGGCAACGATGGGGCTGTAAAAAAAATAACAGAGTCTTTGGCGGCACCCTCACCCAATATTGCGTATGCGATTAAGGTTGATGGTCAGAGTATGCAAGAAATAGATTGCATTTTGCCGTGTGATGTGGAGATCGATTTGACTGGTTCTGCTTCTCAAAGAGAAAATATTGGACTTGTATATTTCGTCGATGGTGTGCAAGTTGTTGACGGTAAATATTCGACAAGGTTGACCGAAGAGAATTACAAAGATTTTGAAAAATTTGTTTTGAGAGTGAAAGACGATGTGCTCGATGGCGCTTCTTCGGAAATTTCTGTGAATGTTAATTGCAGGACAGCTAATGCTCCAGAGATTGATGTTGTCGCAAAAAATTTGTCACATTATTATAAGCCTGTAATTGCGGATGGGGGGAGTGCAGATTTAGGAGATAGTATTGAGTTTTCTTGTTCTGTTCTTTTTGATGAGACAACGCAACAAAAACTGCGGTGGTCTTACTATGATGGATCTTTCCCTGTGTTTGTTGACGAAAATAAATTCACTTATATCTGTTCTGATGACGGCGAGCAAACCATCAATCTTTATGTTGAGGATAGCAAGGGAAATTTCACGACCAAAACTTTCATTTTCAATGTGCAGGCTCACCAGCTCGATGTGAAAACAAAATATAATAGCACATACGAGCGAATGCGCACAGAGGTTGAGTTTGTGAATGAGCAGACAAGAACATATGGCAGTTTAGTTTATTATAGTGGGTCAACTGCAAATGGCTGGGAAACTCAAAAATATATAGACCTTTCAGTTAATCCTTATGATTTTTATATTTATAGATATGACGCTTTGGCAAAAGTTAATGTAGCGAATATTAAATTTAAGTTGAAAGGAGTTGAGCCTGTTGATCCGATAAAGCATAACCCTATTTATGTTACTTACAAACTTTGTAAAACCTCTAACAGCTCCACAAGAATTAGCGAGTCTACTTATGAGGTTTTACAAACAAAAACAACTAGTGGAGAAAACTGGGACGAATGTAGCTTTGTGGTAGAAAAAACCAGCACGCCTTATTGGGTTGAAAATCAAAAAGGCAGTGGTTGGTTATTGGAGCCTGAGTCTGATGAATTTTATGTGGTGATTGCCGAAGTTTATTGTGAAAAGTATAAAGATTATATCTATTCCACAAAATATTTAACAAATTTAAACAATCGCGACGAAGAGATAGCAGAAGTTGGTGGGAATTGGGGAATATTTGTGACACATAGTTTAAAGTATTTAAACGAAAATGACAATTCTGGAAGAAAGTAAGGAGAAAATAGAAATGAAAATGTTTTGTTTCGCAACGGAACTTAAGCTTAGTTAAATTGAAAAATATAAGCAAGTTTGACCGTGATGGGAAAGGAAAATATTTGCTCCGTTGTTTTGGATAAAATGGAGGAGATAAGAGATATTTGTAGAAAGGCTTTTATGAGGAAAGTTTATTTGGTTGGTTCTGCTGCTAATGGAAATTTTACACCTAAAAGCGATATTGATTTTTTGTATTACTTTGATGAAGAAAACAAAGATTTTGATGACTTAAAAGCTTACGAATATATTCTTTATTTTGTTGATAGTATGAAAAAAATATACAAAAATCGTTCTATTGATGTTATTCCTGGGGATTATATCATCAACGATGTTTTGAAAGAAAATCTAAAAAAGACTAGAGTTTTGATTTATGAAAAGTAATATTATTAAAACTAAGCTAAAAGATATATTAAATTTGGTTTGAACAAGGAGCTTTATAATGAAATCGAAAACTACGACAGATTCTCAAGACCATATTGGGAAGCAGTTCTTAAAAGATATGGAGAAGGTCTTTTCTCTAATGAGTGAAATATTTAATTTCAAAGAAAGAAAGGAAAAGCAATCAGAGATATTACAACCAACAACGCTGGAATTTTTGAAGAGTTCAAAAGCGGGGAAGAAAAATTTGTAAATAACCTTTTTAAGCAAAAAAAATCAAAAAATATTGGACACTATCGACTTGCCCTCAAATTTGCAACTTAAAGAAGAAATATTTGGAAGGTTTATTATGTCTGAAAACAACGCAACGCAGGAGTTCTCGAAGCTTTTTGAGGAGTCGCAAAAAGAGCTGGTGAGCTATAAGAGGGGAGACCAAGTCTCTGGCGAGATTATCAAAATTTCGGGCGGCAGCATCGTTTTGTCGCTCAAAGCAAGGCAAGACGCTTTTGCGGATATCATCGAATATCAAAACAAAAAGGGCGTGCTGGAGTATAAAGTCGGCGACATTATCGAGGGTTTTGTGCTGCGAGTGGACGAAAATGTAATCGAAATCGGCAAGGCGCTCAGCAGCGATCACGCGGCAAATATGAAGCTGGAAGAAGCCAAACAGGCGGATATCCCTGTGCAAGGCAAAGTGCTCAAAGCCGTCAAAGGCGGATTTTTGGTCTCGGCAATGGGCAAAACGGGATTTTGTCCGTACTCACATCTGTCGCTTTCTCGCATCGAGAACGAGGACGCTTTCATTGGTAAATCTTTCGAATTTGAGATAATTAAACTTGAAAACGGCGGCAAAGATTTCGTGCTATCTCGCAAAGGGCTTTTGCTCAAAGAGGCGAAGGCGAAAAAAGAGGAAGCGCTAAAGAAATTGAGCGTCGGCGCTGTGGTAAAAGGCAAAGTCGAGAGCATCAAAAATTATGCGGCGTTCCTCGACCTTGGCGGAATCAGCGGATTTTTGCACATCAGCAATCTAGCTTGGGGTAAAGTTTCGCATCCGTCCAAAATGCTGAAAGTTGGCGATACCGTCGAAGTTAAGGTGATGAAAATCGATGGCGACAAAATCGATTTGAGTATCAAAGATTTGACGGTCGATCCGATGCAGGAGGCTGTGGAAAAATACAAAGAGGGCGATGTCGTAACTTGCAAAGTTGTGCAAAATATGCAGTTTGGCTCTTTTGTCGAGCTTAGCCAAGGCGTGCAAGGCCTTATTCCAATCTCGGAACTTTCGTGGGGCAAGCGAATCAAGAAAGCGGACGAGGTGCTGTCTGTGGGCGATGTCGTCGATGCGCAGGTGATGAATGTGGACAAAGACAAGCGCAAGATTTCGCTGTCTTTCAAAAACTTGAAGGAAAATCCTTGGCAAAAAGTTGACGAGGTGGCAACAGAGGGCGAGCCAGTGAAAGGCGTTATCGAGGGCGTGAGCAAATTCGGCGTTTTCGTGGAGATTGTCGAGGGCATCACCGGGCTTTTGCCAAACGACAAGATGAGAGCCGCCAAAATTTTGTATGACGAGAACGATATCGGCAAAGAGGTGACCCTGAAAGTGGCGAGCATCGACAAGGTGAAGCGGAAGTTGTCGCTGGATCCTGTGAAGCTGCCAAAAGGGTATTACATCCAAAAGGAAAAAGCCAATAGCGACAAAGGCTCGGCGAAAGATTGGCAAAAATACGCCAAGTCGTCGGTCGCTCCAGAGGAAGATCCTGACAGCCCGTTTGCGGGATTATAAAAAAAATAGTCCGTTGAAAAAAAAAGGCGTTTTGTCTTTGGTGGCGACACCAATTGGAAATTTGCAGGACATTTCGTTTCGTGCGGTGCAGACCCTCAAAGACGCCGATTTTATTTTGGCGGAAGACACGAGAGTTACGGGAAAACTGCTGGCGGCGTATGAGATTGCGACCAAGATGAAGCGGTATCATAAATTTAATATGAAGAGGCAGAGCGACGATGTTCTGTCTCTTTTGGATTCTGGAGCGCATCTGGCGCTGGTGTCCGACGCTGGCACTCCGGGTGTTAGCGACCCGGGCGAAGAGCTGGTGAAGTTGGCTGTGCAAAATGGGCATAAGGTCGAGCCGATTCCGGGAGCGTGCGCCCTGATTGCCGCGCTGGTGGCTAGCGGTTTGTCCACCAAAGGTTTTTACTTTGCGGGATTTTGCACGAAGTTCGAAAAAGAGTTGCTGACGGTTTCTGTGCCGCTGATTTTTTATGAAGCTCCGCATCGCATCGAAAAATTTCTGCAAAAACTGCTCGATTTTTTTGGAGACCGCAAAGTCGTTGTTGCGCGGGAGATTACCAAACTACACGAAACTTTTTATCGGGGGATGTTGTCCGAATTTACACAAGGCGCGCAAACGCTGACGATTAAGGGCGAGTTTGTCGTCGTTTTGGATGGTTGCCCGCTAGAAAAATCGACTAGCGACGAGGAGATTTTGCAAAAATTGCGAGAAAAAATTAGTGCGGGCTTGTCCAAAAAAGAGGCGGTGAAACAGGTTTGTGCGGAACTCTCCGAAAAAAAAAATCGGGTTTATTTGCTAAGTTTGCAAGCGTAGATTACAGCGTTTTTGCGGTAGATTTTGACGATTTCAAGTTTCTTTGTCTCAAAGAGAAAAAAAGATTTGACAGCGAAACAGCCGAATATTTTTTAGACCAGAATTGATAATTAATAGATGTGAAAGATTAGATGGAGGATTAGTCTAATTGGTAAGGCAGCGGTCTTGAAAACCGCCGGGTTATGCCCTTGAGAGTTCGAGTCCCTCATCCTCCGCCATTTTTTTTAATGGATTGTAGAGTTGTGGAGAGATGACCGAGCGGCTTAAGGTGCACGCCTGCTAAGCGTGTGTAGGTTCACCCCTACCGAGGGTTCAAATCCCTCTCTCTCCGCCATTTAATCGACCAATAAAGATTTTTTGGAAGTTGGGCCGTCGTCAAGCGGTAAGACACATGGTTTTGGTCCATGCATTCGAGGGTTCGAATCCTTCCGGCCCAACCATTATAAAAATATTACCTCCTTTATTGGCGGGATAGCTCAGTTGGTAGAGCAGAGGCCTGAAAAGCCTTGTGTCCCCAGTTCAAGTCTGGGTCCTGCCACCATTTTTGCCACCTTTTAATTAAGGTGGCATACTTTTTTTTGAGGTCTATTAGTTATCAATTTGCCAATGTAGCTCAGTTGGTAGAGCAGCTGATTTGTAATCAGCTGGTCGGGGGTTCGAGTCCTCTCATTGGCTCCATTTTTGGAAATTATAATAAAGAGTGGTGGGGTTCCCGAGCGGTCAAAGGGAACAGACTGTAAATCTGTCGGCGAAGCCTTCGAAGGTTCGAATCCTTCCCCCACCACCATTATTTTTTTGATATCGGATTTATTGCTTTTTTTTATAGAGCGGGAGTAGCTCAGCTGGCTAGAGCATTAGCCTTCCAAGCTAAGGGTCGCGAGTTCGAATCTCGTCTTCCGCTCCATTTTTTTTGAAAGTAGAATGTATTGCAAGACGATACAAATGAGTAAGGTAGGCTCATGTAGCTCAGTGGTAGAGCACTTCCTTGGTAAGGAAGAGGTCGTCAGTTCAAGTCTGATCATGAGCTCCATTTTTGGAAAAATAAATAAAATTTGAGACATTTTTTTGTTAAGGAGGACGAATGGCAAAGGAAAAGTTTGTCAGAACCAAACCGCATGTAAATGTAGGAACAATTGGTCATGTTGACCACGGAAAAACGACGCTAACGGCTGCAATCACCAAGGTGCTTGCTGAAAAAGGGCAAGCCCAATACTCGGATTTCGGCTCGATCGACAACGCTCCAGAGGAGAGGGAAAGAGGTATCACTATCTCGACTGCCCATGTGGAATATGAGTCAGCCGCAAGGCACTACGCCCATGTGGACTGCCCTGGTCACGCCGATTATGTAAAAAATATGATCACTGGTGCTGCGCAAATGGACGGAGCGATTTTGGTGGTTTCTGCAGCTGATGGTCCAATGCCCCAAACTCGTGAGCACATTTTGTTGGCTTACCAAGTTGGTGTGCCTGCGATGGTGGTTTTTCTTAACAAATGCGACCTTGTTGACGATGCCGAGCTTTTGGAACTCGTGGAGATGGAAGTCAGAGAGCTTCTTTCGTCATACGGTTTCCCAGGCGACGACATTCCGTTCGTGCAAGGATCTGCGCTCAAAGCTCTTGAGGGCGACGCCGAGGGTGTTGCCGCAATCGAGAAGCTCGTTGAAACTTTGGATAGCTACATCCCAGAGCCAGTTCGCGAAATCGACAAGCCTTTTTTGATGCCAGTTGAGGATGTTTTCTCGATTTCTGGTCGTGGAACTGTGGCTACAGGTCGTGTCGAGACAGGCAAATTGCAAGTGAACGACAAGCTCGAGAGAGTCGGCATCAGAGAGACAATCGAGGTTGTCTGCACAGGTGTTGAGATGTTCCGCAAAATTTTGGACAGCGCTGAGGCTGGCGACAATGTCGGCGTGCTTTTGCGTGGTATCAAAAAAGACGAAATCGAAAGAGGAATGGTCTTGGCTGCTCCAAAAAGCATCACTCCGCACACCAAATTCGTTGGCGAAGTTTATGTGCTCAAAGCCGATGAGGGCGGTCGTCACAAGCCTTTCTTCTCTGGTTATCGTCCACAATTCTACTTCAGAACCACCGATGTTACCGGAACTCTCACCTTGCCAGAAGGCGTGGAGATGGTTATGCCAGGCGACAATGTGAAAATCAAAGGCGAGTTGATCGTGCCGATTGCTATGGACAAAGGTCTTCGTTTTGCTATCCGCGAGGGCGGCAGAACTATCGGTGCTGGCGTGATTGCCGAGATCGAAGCGTAAAGAAATATTAACAAGTTATAAACTGTTTGGAAGTGATTAGATGAGAGATATTATTGTGTTAGAGTGCAGCGAGTGCAAGAGTAGAAACTATTCGTTGACCAAAAACAAGAGGTTGCATCCTGAAAAAGTGGAGTACAAAAAATATTGCCCAAAATGCAGGAAGCACCATATGCACAAACAGGTAAACAAGATTAAGTAATAAAATTGTAGGACAGTGGCTCAATTGGTAGAGCATCGGTCTCCAAAACCGAGGGTTGCGGGTTCAAGTCCTGCCTGTCCTGCCATTTATTTTTAGGATTTAGAATGAAGAAACTTTTTGGTTTTTTTAAGAATGTGAGAAGAGAGCTGAAGCTTGTCGATTGGCCTAGTTTTGAGCAAGTGCGAGAGAGCACTGTCGTCGTGATGGTTGTTTCTGCTTTTATCGCCGCTTTTTTGACTGTGGTTGATGTGGTTTTCAACACAGTTGTAAAATATTTGATGTGAGTTGGTTAGGATGAAGTGGTATGTAGTGCATGTTTTCGCTGGTTACGAGTTTCGCATCAAAGAGATTATCGAGAAAGGTATCGTCGGCAAATCTTATGAAAAAGATTTGGGGCAGATTTTGATACCGACTCAATCGACTTATCACATTCGCGGTGGTAAGAAGATCGAAAGAGAGCGGAAAATTTTTAGTAACTATATCATTTTGGAGGCAGAGTTGTCGCCAGAGTTATACAGTTATGTTCTTCGTGTGGATGGAGTTACCAAGTTTTTGGGCACAGGCAAGAAGCCTTTGCCGCTATCAAAGACGGAAGTGGCTCGGATGCTTGGCGAAGAAGAGGTTGGAAAAGAGGAAGAGAAAACGCTGGTTGAGTGCAATTTCAGCGTAGGAGATACAGTAAGGGTTATTTCGGGCGCTTTTGTGGATTTCAATGGCGAGGTAACCAGATTGTCTGCGGAGGAGAACAAAGTCGTTGTGAATGTTACCGTTTTCGGGCGTGTTACTTCTGTGGATCTAAAAATTGATCAAGTAGAAAAAATTAAGTAGAGGGTATGATATATGGCTGCACCAAAAACTTTTGAGACTTCTGTAAAATTGCAATTGCCAGCTGGAGCTGCTACGCCTGCTCCTCCTGTGGGTCCTGCTTTGGGACAAGCTGGAATAAATATTGCAGATTTCTGTAAACAATTTAACGATAGGACAAAAGACGATAAAGGGATGATTTTCCCCGTCGTTATCTATGTCCAAAAAAACAAATCTTTCACTTTTGATATCAAAACTCCGCCAGCTGCGGTGCTTATCAAAAAAGAAATTGGCATCGCCAAAGGTTCTGGCACTCCCAACAAAGAAAAAGTGGGAAGCATTAACAGAGCGCAACTGGAAAAAATTGCCAAAGCCAAAATGGAAGATTTGAACGCTTTTAATTTAGATGCTGCTGTGAACATAATTGCTGGTACTGCAAGATCTATGGGTGTGACGGTCGAAGACTAAACGCCTATAATTCCAGAACTTGCAGGAGATTGTGTATTCACTGGGGAGAGACAAATAGATGAAAAGAAGTAAAAAATATTTAGACTCTTTGCAAAAATTTAACAAAGAAGAGAGCTACGAGTTGAATCAAGCGCTTTCTTTTTTGGAAGGTTTTAGCAAAGCTAAATATGACGAAACCGTGGAATTGCATTGCCACTTGGGGGTTGACCCGAGGAAAGCCGATCAACAGATTCGGTCTTCTTTGGTGTTGCCTAACGGATCGGGCAAGTCTGTGAGCGTTTTGGTTATTGCCGATGGGCAAGACGCCGAAGACGCTAAGGCTGCTGGAGCTGACTTTGTGGGAGTCGAGGATATGGTGGAGAAGATTGAGAAAGAGAACTGGACAGGCTTTGATGTGGCGATTGCCACGCCTGCGATGATGAGCAAGCTGGGAAGAGTTGCCAAAATTTTGGGACCAAGAGGGCTGATGCCGAACCCAAAAGTTGGAACTGTGACCAAAGATGTTGCTACCGCCGTGAAAGAGGTGAAAGGTGGCAGAATCGAGTATCGCACCGACAAATTGGCGAATTTGCACTTCATCGTTGGCAAGCGGAGCTTTTCTAGCGACAAGTTGCAAGAGAACATTATGGCGTGTGTGAGCGCTGTGCTCAAAGACAAACCGCAATCGCTAAAAGGCGAGTATGTCAAGTCGATGAGTATCTGCTCAACCATTAGCCCAGGCGTGAAGCTGGATGTTCGTGCAGTAATGGCGCAGGCGAGTAAGTAGGAGGCGATTTAAGATGCAAGAGTTTAAAAAAGATGTTGTGAAAAAAATCGCCGACAGACTTTCTGATGCAAAATCGATAGTTTTGGTAAACTACAAGGGGATTAACATTCCCGAAGTGGAAGATTTGCGAAAGAGATTGCGTAAGGCGGAAGTTGACTATTTTGTTGCCAAAAACACATTTATCAAGCACGCACTGAAGATGGTGAATGTCGAAGGTTTGGACGATTTTTTGAATCAAGAGACGGCTGTGGCTGTGTCCAAAATCGACGAAGTTGCTCCAGCGAAAGTGATTAGAGAGTTTGTCAAAGATGTGATGGGCAAAAAAGATTTTAACTTTAAAGCTGGTGTGGTTGATGGAGTTTTCACTTCTGTAGAAGAGCTGGAAAAACTTGCCAAGTTGCCGTCGAAAGACGAACTTTTGGCGAAAATTCTTTCGAGTATGAACGCGCCGATTTCCAACTTTGTTAATGTTAATAGTCAAATCATTAAAAAATTCATTTATGCTATAAAAGCTATAGCGGAAAAAAAGTAAAAAGTTTGAGTGGAGGATAAAATGTCTAAAAAACAAGAAGTAATTGATATTATTAAAGAGATGAGTGTATTGGAACTGTCTGAGCTGGTAAGCGAGATGGAAGAGATTTTTGGAGTTTCTGCTGCTGCTCCTGTTGCTGTGGCTGGTGTAGCCGCTGCTGCTGGTGGCGAGGCTGCCGCTGAGCAAACAGAGTTTGATGTTGTCTTGAGCGGTGCTGGCGACAAAAAAATCCAAACAATTAAAGCTGTTCGCGCTATCACAAGCCTTGGTCTGAAAGAGGCCAAAGAGATGGTGGACAATTGCCCGAAGACTGTAGCGGAAGGTTTGTCGAAAGAAGACGCTGAAGCTGCTGTTAAGCAACTCCAAGAAGCAGGCGCTACTGCGGAAATGAAGTAAGGGACTTTTTAATCTGTTTATTAAAAAGTATCAGTAAAAAGCTATTAAACGGAAGTGTTTTTTCTAACGCTTCCGTTATACTTTCTATCTGCGGGGTTTAAATTTAGAAGGAGATTGGTTTTTGGAAAAGTTTAAAAATTACTCCCGAATCAAAAAAAGGTTTGAAACTCTTGGGTTTCCGCAAGTCGCTATACCAGATTTGCTGGAGACGCAGACCAAATCTTTTAATGAGTTTTTGCAAAGAGACAC
This sequence comes from Candidatus Cloacimonadota bacterium, assembly GCA_963676615.1. Lineage (GTDB taxonomy): Bacteria > Cloacimonadota > Cloacimonadia. The sequence goes on from OY781092.1 coordinate 299,021, forward strand.
TTATCCCAAATTGCGCAAAAATCAAGGGTTACAAGCTGTATTTAATAATATCTTTCCGGTCGAAGACAATAAGGGACTTTTCACTCTTGAGTTTTTGGAATACGAAGTTAAGCAAGAAAAATATGGGCTAGAAGAGTGTAAGCTGCGCAATCTGTCTTACGAGGCGATGATTACCGCAAGGCTCAGATTGACGATATACGACGAAGATATTTTGGCGGAAACCGGCGAGCGCAAAGTCAAAAATATTTTGGAGCAAGATATTATTTTGGGAAATATCCCGATCATCACCAAAGACGGAACTTTTTTGGTCAACGGTGCCGAGCGGGCGATTATCTCTCAGCTGCATCGTTCGTATGGCGTATTTTTTACAGAGACCAAACACCCAAGCGGCAAGCCGCTGTATTCTGCCAAAGTGATTCCAGAGCGTGGAACTTGGCTGGAGTTCGCTATGGATGTGCACAATGTCGTGTATGTCTATATCAACAAAAGGCGGAAAATGCCGATTTCGACGCTTTTGCGGGTGGTTGGCTATTCCGAAAATGAAGATATTCGCAAAGTTTTCTACGATAACGCCGTTATTCCCCTAGAAGAAGCCGCAGGCAAAAGAGCTTTCGACGATATTTACTCCCCCGAAACTGGTGAGATTTTGATTCCTGCAGGAGGAGAAGTTACTGTCGATTGGATTGACGAGCTAAAAGTTCACGGCATCACAGAAGTGTCGGTGATTATGGGCGATATTAACTCTACCATTAGCGTAATCGAGAACACTTTGGAAAAAGACTCAACCAGCTGCACATCAGAGGCGAGTCACAAGATTTACACCTTAATGCGTCCGGGCGAAAATCCTAGCGAAGAGGACGCCGCCAGCTTTGTGAACACCTTGTTTTTCGACGACCGCCGCTACTCAATCGGCAAAGTTGGTCGTTACAACATCAACAAAAAATTAAGCCTCGATTTGCCGCAAGATCAGTTCGTTTTGGGCAAAGAGGATGTTATCGCGATTATCAAAAGGCTGATTGCGATTTTTGACGGCAAAGAGGATGTGGACAACATCGACTATCTAGAAAACCGCCGTGTTCGCTCTGTGGGCGAGCTTTTGCAAGAGCAATACAACATCGGGCTGACTCGTTTGACGCGTGTGGCTGTAGAGCGTATGGCGATTTCGTCGCCAGAAGAGGTGACTGTTTACGATCTGATAAACTCCAACACACTCTCGTCGGTGGTGCAAGCTTTTTTCCTCACAGGTCAGTTGTCGCAATTTATGGAGCAAACCAACCCGCTGGCGGAGCTTACGCATAAAAGAAGATTTACCGCTTTGGGACCTGGAGGTTTGGAAAGAGAGCGCGCTGGAATGGAGTCGCGAGATGTGAACAACTCGCACTACGGGCGGATTTGTCCGATAGAGACTCCCGAGGGACCAAACATCGGGCTGATCAACTCGCCTGCGATTTATTCGCGAGTGAACGAGTTCGGATTTTTGGAAACTCCGTATTACAAAGTGAAAAACGGCAAAGTCCTCAAAGAAATCGAATTTCTCAATCCGAGCGTCGAGGCGAAAGCCACGGTGGCTCAGGCAGGCATCGAGATCGACGACAAGGGTGAGATTACCAAAGATTTCGTCTTCGCCAGAAGAGGCGACGAGTTTTTGCAAGTTGCCAAAAACGAGATAGAGTATTTGGATGTTTCGCCGATGCAGGCGATGAGTCTTTCGACGACTCTGATACCGTTTTTGGAGCACAACGACGCCTCTCGTGCTTTGATGGGCTCGAATATGCAGCGCCAAGCTGTGCCGCTGCTCAATCCCGAGTTCCCCGTTGTGGGCACAGGAATGGAAAAAGTCGTGGCAAAAAGTTGCGCCAATGTGCGTCTTGCGCCGTTCGACGCCAAAGTTACCGCTGTAACCGCCGACTATGTCGAGCTGGAGCGGATTGGCAAAGACGACGATGTATCGATCGACAAATTTACCAGAATCGAGTTCGCCAAATACAAACGCTCCAACCAAGACACCTGCATAAATCAGCGTCCAGTGGTCAAATTGGGACAAAAAGTGAAAAAAGGCGACTTCATCTCCGACGGTCCGTCCGTTGACGACGGAAGATTGGCGCTGGGTCGCAACCTCAAAGTCGCTTTTATGTCGTGGTATGGCTACAACTACGAGGACGCCATCATCTTGAGCGAAAAAGTCGCTTGGGAAGACGCCTTCACTTCGCTTTACATCGAGGAGAAAGAGGTTTTGGTGCGTGAGATGAAATCTGGCAAAGAGGAGCTGGTTTACGATATCCCCGATGTTTCCAAATACGCTCTGCGAAATTTGGACAAAACGGGCGTAATTCGCTTGGGTAGTGTGATCGAAGCTGGCGATATTATCGTCGGAAAAATCACTCCGAAAAGCTCAGACATCGATCCATCGCCAGAAGAAAACTTGATGCGTGCACTCTTTGGCGACAGAGCGGGCGATTTCACCAACACATCTCTGAAGGCAAAGCCCGGAATGGAGGGCGTTGTTGTCGATGTTCGGGTTTACTCTCGTGAAGAGGATGATTTGGATATTGAGCAAGAAAAAGAGTTCAAACTCAACAAATACAAAAAAGATTTTGAGCAGCGCAAAGGCAAAATTCAAGATTTCCTCAAAGCCGAATTTTTGAAAAAGGTTGTCGGCAAAACCGCCAAAGAGATTAAGAGTCGCACTTCGGGGCACTATTTTATCGAGCCAGGCAAAAAGGTGACCAAATCGGATGTTAGCTCGATAGATTTCAAGACTTTAGACCTCAAATCGTCTTTTACCGACGACCAAGATTTCAACAAAGATTTTTACGACACCGTGATTTACAAGGTAAAAGTCGCTTATGGCGAGAACGAAAATATTTACCGAAAGTTGCGTGACAGAGTGCGTCAGGGAGACGAGCTAGAGCAAGGCGTTTTCAAGATGGTGAAGGTCTATATCGCCAAAAAGAGGAGAATCTCTGTGGGCGATAAGATGGCTGGACGCCACGGAAACAAAGGTGTGGTCTCCAGGATCGCGCCGATTGCCGATATGCCTTTTACCGCCAATGGAGAGGCTGTGGACATCGTCCTGAACCCGCTGGGTGTGCCTTCGCGGATGAACATTGGGCAAATTTTTGAGACTCACTTGGGACTTGCCGCCAAAATGCTTGGCTTCAATGTGGAGACGCCTGTTTTTGACGGAGCGACCGAAAAAGACATTTTGGACGCTTTGGGCAAAGCTGGTTTGGATTCCGACGGAAAGCAGGTGCTGTATGATGGCAAAACTGGCGAGCCGTTTGACCAACGAGTAACTGTGGGAATGATGTATATCCTCAAGCTCAATCACCTTGTCAAAGACAAAATGCACGCCAGAAGCACTGGTCCATACTCTTTGATAACTCAGCAACCTTTGGGCGGAAAGGCTCAACACGGTGGACAAAGGCTGGGAGAGATGGAGGTCTGGGCGCTAGAGGCGTATGGTGCGGCGAATTTGCTCAAAGAGATGGTAACGATTAAATCGGACGATATGCAAGGGCGGACAGCGGCTTTCAAATCGATTGTCTCGGGAGAAAATCCGACTATTTCTGGAACGCCAGAATCTTTTATGGTTTTGGTTAACGAACTCAAATCGCTTGGATTTGATATTGAGTTTTTATAATCGTAATGGAGTTTTACTGTGATAAGAAAAATTAAAAGAGATGAAGTAATTTCTGACTATGATGCAGTGAAGATTAGTTTGGCGTCGCCCGAAAAGATCAAAGAGTGGTCTTTCGGAGAGGTTACCAAGCCTGAGACTCTCAACTATAGAACTCACAAACCAGAAAGGGACGGACTTTTTTGTGAGCGGATTTTTGGTCCTGTAAAAGATTATGAATGTTCCTGCGGGAAATACAAAAAGCGTCGTTTTGCGGGAACTGTCTGCGATCGATGCGGCGTGGAGGTAATCTCCTCCCGAGTTCGTCGCTCTCGAATGGGGCACATCGAGTTGGCTGTGCCGGTATCGCACATTTGGTATGTAAAATCGATGCCGAGCAAAGTCGCCACAATGTTGGACATCTCGCTCAAAGATTTGGAACGAGTTTTGTATTACGAATCTTTCATCATCCTCGATCCAGGCAACAGCGATTACGACCGTTTGGACTTGATCGACACCGATACTTACTACGACATCATCGAAAAAGTTGACGACGACTTCGATGCAAAAATTGGTGCCGAGGCGATCCGAGAGCTTTTGGAGCAAATAGATTTGGGCAACGAGGAGATGCAACTCAAGGCGCAGTTGAGCATCGAGAGCTCGTCGCTAAAAAGGACTGCGATTGTCAAAAGGCTAAAAGTTGTTAGCTCTTTTTTGAAATCGAACAACAGGCCAGAATGGATGATAATGACGATTTTGCCAGTTTTGCCGCCGACGCTAAGACCGCTTGTGCCGCTGGATGGAGGCAGATTTGCGACATCAGATTTTAACGATTTGTATCGCCGAGTTATCGCCAGAAACAACCGCCTGAAGCAACTAATCAGCATCAGAGCGCCGCAAGTGATTTTGCGTAACGAGAAAAGAATGTTGCAGGAGGCTGTGGACGCTTTGTTCGACAACTCCCGCAAATCTATGCCTGTGCGTGGTAGTGGCAACAGACCGCTGAAGTCACTGACCGACCAGCTGAAGGGCAAGCAAGGGCGTTTTCGTCAAAACCTTTTGGGTAAACGGGTTGACTACTCTGCTCGTTCGGTGATTACCGTCGGGCCAGAGCTGCGTATCGACCAGTGCGGCTTGCCAAAAGAGATGGCGCTGGAGCTGTTTAAGCCGTTTTTGATTGAGCGGTTGGAGCATTATGGCGAAGTTGAAAAGACGAAAACCGCCAAAAAGTTGATTGAGAAAAGACAGCCAAAGATTTGGAAGATTTTGCAAGAGGTTATTCAGGGGCATCCAGTGCTGCTCAACAGAGCGCCGACACTGCACAAACTGGGTATTCAGGCGTTTTATCCCGTTCTGACAGAAGATAGGGCGATCAAGCTGCACCCGATGGTCTGCACGCCGTTTAACGCGGACTTTGATGGAGACCAAATGGCGGTGCATTTGCCGCTTACGGATCAAGCTGTGCAAGAGGCGGAGCTGCTGATGTTGTCGTCGCGGAACTTGCTTTTGCCTGCCAGTGGAAAGCTGGCGATGTTGGCGTCGCAGGATATCGTGCTGGGAATTTACTATTTGACGATGGAAAAGACTCCGATGCCTCAAAAAGAAAGCGAAGTGAAAAAGTTAAAATATTACGGAACGACCGAAGATGTGATCGCCGTTTATGAGAACGAGAAATTTTCTGGCAAGGCGCTGGATGAGCGCTCTTTGGGGCTTCACACTTGGATAAGGTTTAAAGCTGACGGCGAGTTTATCGTAACGACTGTCGGCAGGGTGATTTTTAACAAAATCGTGCCAGAGGGGATCGAGTTCCAAAATCATGTTTTTGATAAAGGGCGGATTAACAGCTTTTCGACCAAAATTTTTGAGACGGTCGGACAAGCGTTGACTGCCGACTATTTGGACAGCCTAAAAAACATCGGGTTTAAATATGCGACCGCATCGGGCATCACTTTTAGTTTTAGAGATGTGATCGTGCCAAAGGGCAAGAAAAAGAAGATTGAGAAGACCGAGAAAAAAATCGACAAAATTATGCAGAGCTATATGGAAGGTCGGATTACCAACCGTGAGCGTGAGAACAGAAGTGTCGATGCGTGGAAATTGGTGACGGAGGAGATCACGGACGAGCTGATGGAGGAGGTTGCCAAAGACCAGGACGGGCTGAACTCTATCCACATTATGCATATTTCGGGTGCTCGTGGCGGTAAAGACCAGATCAAACAGTTGGGTGCGATGCGTGGTTTGATGGACAAGCCTGTTAAGGCGGATAACGACGATTTGGGTGTGATCGAGACGCCGATTAAGGCGAACTTCAAAGAAGGGCTGGACTTGTTTCAATATTTCTTGTCAACTCACGGCTCGAGAAAAGGTCTTGCCGATACAGCTCTGAAGACGGCTGATGCGGGATATTTGACCAGACGGCTTGTGGATGTGGCGCGCAACGCGGTGATAAATATCGAGGATTGCGGCACGATTAAAGGGCTGGAAGTTTCGGCGCTGAAAGAGGGACTTGAGATTGTTGAGTCGCTCTCGGAGCGGATTCGTGGGCGTGTGGCGTCGCAAGATATTTTGCATCCAGACACAAAAGAGGTGCTGGTGGCTGCCAATCAGGAGATTACCAACGAGCTGGCGGAAGCTGTGGAACATTGCGGTGTTACCAAAGTGATGATTCGTTCGGTGTTGACTTGTGAGGCGAAAGAGGGAATTTGCGCTAAATGTTATGGGCGCAACCTTGGAACTTCCAGAATGGTCACTATCGGCGAACCTGTGGGTGTTGTTGCCGCGCAAAGCATCGGAGAGCCAGGAACGCAGCTTACGCTGAGAACTTTCCACTCCGGTGGTTCGGCTTCGACAAATGTGGAGATTTCCGAGCGGGCTGCTTCGGTGGACGGTATTGTCAAATATGTGCGGATGAACATCATCGAGGACCCTGACGGCAACATTATTTCCAACGGGCATATGGGTAAAATCTCCATCGTGGATAGCAAAGGAAAGGTGCTGGAAAGCCACAAAGTTGAGTATGCGGCGACAGTTTATGTGAAAGATGGCGAGAAAGTGGTCGAGAACACCAAGTTGATTTCGTGGGACTCCTATTCGCATCCGACACTTGCCACGACTAAGGGTAGGGTTGAGTTTGACGGCTTTGTGAAAGACACGACCATTAAGGAAAATTTCAACCAACTCACTGGAAACAAAGAGATTACGATTATCACCTCGAAAGATAACAAAGTTCAAGCGCAGATTAGGATTGTGGCTACGGACGGCAGCGAAGAGCTTGTGCCGTTGCCGCCAAATTTGAGTGTTGATGTGCAAGAGGGCGACCATGTTTTCCCGGGTAGCATTTTGGGTAGAACCTCCAGAGTGGCAGAAGCGCAGGGCGATATCACGGGAGGTTTGCCACGGGTGCAAGAGCTTTTTGAGGCGAGAGTGCCAAAAAACAAGGCGATTATCTCGGAAGTGGACGGCAGGATTACTATCGGCGATTTGTCTCGCACAGGGCGGAAGATTTTTGTGGAGACCGAAAGCGGCGAGAAAGAAAAGTATGTTGTGCCGCTGGGCAAGCGGATTATCGTGCACCAAGGCGACTATGTTGAAGCTGGAAACGCTCTCTCCGATGGACCGCTTGATCCGCACGATGTTTTGCGGGCGAAAGGTATTGGCGAGGCGGAAAGGCTGATTCTCAACGGTATCCAAAGCGTGTATCGCAAGCAAGGTGTGAAGATTGACGACAAGCATGTTGGCGTGATTATCAAGCAAATGCTGAAAAATGTGCGGATTGTCGATCCAGGTCACACTATTTTCTTGCAAGACGAGATCGTCTCGCGGACAAAAGTGATGGAGGAGAACAAGATTGTGGAGGGCGACGACGGTGTGGGAGCGACTTTCGAGCCTGTGCTTTTGGGTATCACCAGAGCGGCGTTGTATTCTGACAGTTGGCTTTCTTCGGCTTCGTTCCAGGAGACAACAAAAATATTGACACATTCGGCGATCGAAGGGAAAGTTGACCCACTGAATGGTCAAAAGGAAAATATTATCCTCGGACACCTTGTGCCTATTGGCACGGGCAGCAAGTTCTATCGGGATAAATTTGATAAATTAGTAGAAGAAAAAGGTGGTCTGGCAGGTGCTGTTTCGAGCATTTTGTCTCCCGAAGAGGAAACTCAAGAGAGTTTGGAAGACCTACTTGGAGAAATTTAAAAGTTTTGGAGGAAGGCAGTGCCTACAATAAATCAACTTATTAGAAAAGGTAGAAAAAAGGTTACTAAAACCAAGAAAAACCGTGCTTTAGACCAATGCCCACAAAGAAAAGGGGTTTGCACAAGGGTTTACACAACTACACCAAAAAAACCGAACTCGGCGCTTCGTAAAGTTGCCAGAGTGCGACTTAGCAACGGAAAAGAGGTTACCGCCTACATTCCAGGAGAGGGACACAAGTTGCAAGAGCACTCTATCGTGCTGATTCGTGGCGGTCGTGTAAAAGACTTGCCAGGTGTTCGTTATCATGTTGTGCGTGGTTCACACGATGCCGAGGGAGTAGAGGGAAGAAAAACCTCTCGTTCAAAATACGGCGCAAAAAGAGCTAAATAGTATTAAGGAGCTGAAAGTAGATGTCTCGTAAAAGAAAAGCGGTGGTAAGAGATATTACCCCTGATTACAAGTTTAACAGTGTGCGACTGAGCAAATTTATAAATTGTTTGATGCTCAAAGGCAAAAAATCTTTGGCAGAAAAAATCGTTTATGGAGCTTTTGATATTATTAAAGATAAGACCGAAAAAGATCCGATGGAAGTTTTTGAGGGCGCTCTCAAAAATGCGACTCCACAAGTGAAAGTGGTTTCCAAAAGATTGGGCGGCTCGAACTATCAGGTTCCCAGAGAAATTGAGGCAAAAGAGGGTCAAGCGATGGTTTTTCGCTGGATCATCGGATTTGCTCGCACTCGCAAAGAAGACACAATGAGCAAAAGATTGGCGGAGGAGCTAATCGCCGCTAACAAAGGCGAGGGCGCTAGTGTCAAAAAGAAAGATGAGACCCACAAGATGGCAGAGGCCAACAGAGCTTTTGCGCACATCAGGTGGTAACGGAGAAAGTTAGATGAAAAGAACATTTCAACCTCACAATAGAAAGAAAAAAAACAAGCACGGCTTTCGCAAAAGAATGTCCACAGCCAATGGTCGCAAAGTGTTGAGTGCCAGAAGAGCCAAAGGAAGAAAAAGACTTTCTCACTAATGCGGTTTTTTCGCCAAGGGTGTGAGTTTACGGAGCTTTATCGTGCGGGCAGCAGATACTCCTGTGAATTTTTCACTTTTTTGGCGAAATCTAGCGCAGAGTCGGCAGCGGGAATTGTTTTGTCCAAAAAAGTGGGTAAAGCAAACAAACGCAATAAGTTAAAAAGGCGACTCAAACACTATTTTCGTGATTTTTGGTTTTTGGAAAGTAAAAAAGTTGTGGTCATCGGCAGAAAAAACAGCGGTTTTTTGTCTTGGCAAGATGTCAAAAACTGCCTAGACGAATTTCAAGAAAAAATCGGGAAATCCAAATGAAGATTTGCAACCGTGTGGCTCTGGGTTTATTATGGATTTACAAAAACGGAATTTCTCCGTATCTTCCTGATAGTTGCCGATTTACGCCATCGTGCAGCGAATATGCACGGCTTGCGTTTCTCAAATACGGCTTTTTCAAGGCGCTGAGCCTTAGTGTGTGGCGAGTTTTTCGATGTAACCCCTTTAGTCGTGGCGGTTACGACCCATTAAAGTAAAAAAGAATTTTAGGAGAGTTTGGTTTGAACAAAAGAACAGTCTTGGCAATTTTATTGATTTTTGCCGTATTTTTTTTGAGTAATAAATTTCTGAACCCGAAGCCAGAGGCGACAAAGGGGAATGAGGGCAACGCAAAAACCCAAGAAGTGGCAGTGGTCTCTGCGCTGGATGCGGCAAAAGCTCAGGCGACTGTGCCGACACAGATGAAAAGCCCAAAAAACGCCAAACTCAACGACAATATCGTCTTGCAAAACGAAAAAATCAAGCTGGTTTTTTCTAATCGCGGCGGACTTTTGGTGGCAGCGTATCTGAAAGATTATTCCAAAGATTTGGACGGCAAAATTCCGCTGAACCTCTTGGCTGACAAAGCTCTTTCGATCTCTTTTGACCAAGAGTATTATCTGGATTACATTTTTGCCTATAAATTGGGTGGCAACACCTTGACTTTTTTTGGTGATAATTTCCAAAAAGTTTTCACCATTGGCGAGGGTTATACAGCCGATTTTACGCTGAATGTTGCGGGCAAAAAGTTCAACTACTACCAAGTGAGTATGGATCAGGGCATCGCGGAGACGGAGGAGTATAACGGCGACAAGGACAACAATTATGGCGCGGCGGCGTATGTGGATAACAGTTTGGAGTCCGAGACTTTGAGCAGTTTTGACGACGAGACGGAGGTTTTGCAGGGCGATGCAACTTTTGTGGCTCTCTATAGCAAATATTTTGCTCTTGGCGTGCGCAAGCTGGGCTTTGAGAATGTTGCCAAAACAGAGTTTTTTGCTATTGAGAACAACCCGTCGGTGAGTTTTTTGGTGCAAGAGAATAAAGATAAATTTTCGCACAACTATCGCCTCTATTTCGGTCCGATTTTGAACAAAGACCTTGTTACAATGGGCGGCGGATTTGAAAAAATTTCGGACAAAACTTGGAGCTATCTGAACTGGTTGAGCAAGTTTTTTGTCAAAATTTTGAACTATATTTACAAAGTTGTGCCGAACTACGGCGTGGCGATTATTCTTTTTGCGATTTTAATTAAACTTTTGATGTATCCTCTTACGCACAAGATGTTTGAGTCCACGCAGAAGATGCAAAAAATTCAGCCGATGATTGCCGAGGTGCAAAAAAAATACAAGAACGATAAGGTGCGCCTGAACACGGAGCTGCGCAAAGTTTATAAGGAGCAGGGCGTTAATCCGCTGGGTGGTTGCTTGCCGCTGGTGTTGCAGATTCCGATTTTTATCGCGCTGTATCCTGCCCTAAAATATTCGATTGCGCTTCGTCAACAGCCGTTTTTTGGTTGGATACAAGATTTGGCGGCGCCAGATCCTTACTACATTTTGCCAGTGCTGATGGGCGTGTTTATGTTTGTTCAGCAAAAACTGACGATGGCAAGCGCAGGCGACAAGTCGAAAATGACCGATCAGCAAAAGGCGATGCAATCTTCGCAAAAGATGATGATGTATGGGATGCCGATTTTCTTGGTTTTCATTTTCCGCGACTTTCCGTCTGGCTTGGTGCTCTACTGGACGGTGTTTAACCTGCTGTCCACAGTGCAACAGTATTTTATCAAGAAAAAGTTTGATTTGAAGTAAATTTTAGCTAAAACGAAAAGCTCACCTCAAAATGGGGTGAGCTTTTTTGGTTGACTGGCAAAAATGGATTGTAAGTATTGGCGAAATGAGCAGAGATTGGGGAGTTTAATTAGAACTATTAAAGTATTTGAGGAGTTAAAATGAGGGTAAAAGTTGTGCTTCGAGCAAGGCAAAGAGCTTTTTTGCCGTTTGATAATAAAAGGGAGTTGCAAGCTCTTATTTATAAGCTGATTGCGGCGGCTTCTGAAGAGTATGCGGAGTTTTTGCACGCTCAAGGGCTTCGGCTGGTTTCTGGTAAAAAGTTCAAGCTGTTTGTATTTTCTGATTTCAAGATTTTCCCTTTTGTTATGGATAAAAATAGAGGTGGTTTTAAAAATATTGAAAAATTGGAGCTGGTTTTTTCTACGGCTTTACCTAAAAGTTTTGAGAGTTTTATTTTGGGGATTTTTAAAGAGCAAGAGATTTCTTTAGGATTTGCGGGTTTGGGTAAATATTTTTTCACTATAGAGTCTGTAGAGACTTTGCCTGAGATAGATTTGGGCGATGGTTTCAGTTTTAGGTGTTTGTCTCCGATAGTTACCTCTACGATGGAAGAGCGAAATGGCAAGTTGACCACTCATTATGTAGAGTACGATACAAAAGAAGAGAAGACGAAGTTTGCCGAGAATGTTCACAAAAATTTGCTTAATAAGTTTCAGGCGTTTTATGGGCGAGAGTTTGAAAAGCAGGGGTATGAGTTCGATTTTGGGTTTGATGAAAAATATGTTTGCCAAAAAAATGGAAAGATTTATAAGTTGGTCAAGTATAAAGATATTCGGATTAAGGGCGTGCTCGCTCCGGGCTGGATAAAGGCGCCGAAAGAGCTATTGGAGCTTGGGTATTACGGCGGAATTGGTGAAGGGAATCCGATGGGGTTTGGGTGTGTGGAGATAGTGAAAGAGAGGAGTTGATTATTTTTATAAATATAAAATGGAGAGCTTATGGTTTATGATATTTTGAAAGTTTTTAAAAAAGAGTATAGTGAAAAAGGTGATAAATTAATACTGGGAAATTACTCTTTAAAAGAAGGGTTGTATGTAAAAATTGGTAAAAATAAGACCGTTGAGTATTTTGTTGTGACAAGAAAAAAAAAGGAGCTTATTTTTACAGAACTAAATGGTAATTTGAATTATCGGGCTTATGAGTGGTTTAAGGAGCGTGATTATTATAGTTGTTATTTAAATTCTAATAAATCTTTTTATGACAAAAAAATTCATAATATTAATTATTTGTCTTTTTTTGCAAAGATTGAGAGTTTTGTACCGAAGAAGGTCTTGAAAAATGAAGTTATTGCTAAAAATTATTTTTATTTGTGTAATTATAATAAATTTTCTAAGCCGAAAGAAAAAAAGATTCTTGAAGAATATAGGGAATATTTATCAAGCCGAAGTCGTAGAAAAGATGTTATAGTTAAATTTAAAATTTTAAGGGACAGTTTAAGTTCTATTGTTTCCGTAGCGATTCAAAATGGTGTGAAAAATTATATCAAAATTTTTTTCGATGAAGATGTTGAAAAATACAAAAAAGAAAGTAATATTTATTACGCATTAAAAATTTTTAATGACATTAATTTTTCTGAAACAATTGGCGATAAAACTTTTGGTTTGTCAAATTCAAATATGGGATTAAACTCGAAAAAACCTTTTTTAGAACATAAAACAAAATTTAATCCAGCTCCTTTTTTGCTTGAAAAGGGCGATGCTTTAGATTTGAAAATCTTTTTCGATTGGTTAAAAATGCAACCTTACAAAGATGAATACGGGAATCCGATAGATAGGTATTTAGATAAAAGTTTTTTTATTCAAAAACATTCATCAAATGATGAAGCGGAAATTACAGATTTTGATTATATCTCTGCAAGAAAAAATGAATTGGAAAAGCCGATTTTGATAAAAAATTATTTATGGTTGAAAGAAGGAAAAGCTACAGTTGAAGATTTTGAAATTGAAAAATTAGATCAGTTGGAAATTGTTGTTGATGATTTTTTTTATAACAAGCAGTTAGTGCGTAATTATTATGGAGAAGTGTGGAAAAAACTAGACAATTCGTTAACTAACTTTATCTATATGACACGTGAGTCAATGATAGCTTATTTTAGAAAGTATAGTGATAAAGATTTTTATGATGTTATGAAAAAATATGGGACAAAGTTTATAATTGAACATATAAAAAAAGATTGGATGTTTAAAGCGGGGAAGGCTCTAAATTTGAGGCTTTCTTTATTAGCGAATAAAGGAGAAATTATTATGGATATAAAATTAATGCAGAACAAAATTATTCAAAGGCTTAAAGAGTCAAATTATGACTCTTTAACTAAAGATGAATTCTTTTATCTTTGTGGGCAGATTGCTAGATATTTGATTAGTCAAAGTGAGGCTTATGAAAAAAAAGGGAATATGTTTGACCCATTTTTGAAGGCAAAAGATGTGGAAAAATTGAAAGAGGTTATTAAGATTGTGTATCAAAAATATAACCATAAGATTTCTTTGGAGTTGATGAAAACTGACAAAGATGGGAAGGTTCATAGAATTTATTTGAAAAAATTTGGTAATGCACTAAGTTTGGTAATGGCTTATAGTGAAGATTGTAAAGTTAAAGATAATTATGATTGTTTTCTTATAGGGGCTTTAAGTGATAATATTTTTTATATGAAGGCGGATTCTAATTAATGAGTTGCTATTGGAGTATACAGTTACATCCTAGAGAATTAGGATGGGCACGAGAGAAAGAATTATTAAATAAATACAATTTGATTGGTGTTGGAGATGGAATAGATAGTAAGCAACTTAACTTATTGAAAAAAATGAAAATAGGTGATATTGTTTTAGTCAGAAGAGGGAAAACTCCTATTGCTTTAGTTAAAGTAATTGGTGAAATTGAAGATAGAGATGAAGACATTTTTGAAAATGTAGATTGGTTTCGCTATAGTAGAAAGATCAAAATATTGTCATATGCGGAAAATAGAGATGTTTTCCCTTATAATAGAGGGACTTTGCAAAAATTTGTAAATAAAGAAGTGAAGAGTTATAAGTATATTGAAGCTTGGTGTCGGGAAATAAATTCGACTTTTTTGAAAAAACAGATTGGCTTAAAATTAGGTAAAGTTTATATTGAGAATTTTAAGGTTTTAGAAGAGTTTAACATTGATTTTAAATCATCAAGCATTATTGTAATTGCAGGTGTAAATGGTAGCGGCAAAACAACTTTAATGAATTTTTTGATGGAGTTTATTAAAGATGAAGTTAATGATAGCAAAAGCTTTGTTGAATTTACTCGATATGACGAAGAAAAAAAAGTTTCGGTAGTAGATAAGTTAGATTTTGATAGTTTCTTAGAAGTAAAAATGGAGTCTGGTAAACAATATAAAAAAAAATCTCAGATAGCAGAATATTATAAAAACCATATCAGATATTTCCCTTCTTCAACTGACTTGAAGGATATAAAATTTTTGCTTCCAAACTATATTCAAAAACTTATTTATAACGACAATTTGAAAGCGACAGAAGTTTACAAAATAATAAGAGAAAAATCTACGAAAATTTTTAGTGATTTAAAGTTATTTATTGAATTTAGTAGAAGAGATGAAGATGGAAATCTTTTTTTTAAAAACTCAGAAGGAGACGAGTTTTTGATTGATGAAATTTCAACAGGAGAAAAAACACTGCTTTCCAAAGTTCTGTATCTTTATTTAAAAGACATTAAAGATAGTGTAGTCCTAATTGATGAGCCTGAACTTTCGCTTCATCCAGCGTGGCAGAATAAAATTCTAAAACTTTATGAAACATTCGCAGAAACTAATAATTGTCAGGTAATTATAGCAACACATTCACCACATATAATTGGAAGTGCAAAGAATGAAAATATTCGTTTGCTAACAGGTGGAAATGGGAAAATAGAGGCATTAAAATATGATTCTCCAACATATGGTCTTGAGTTTTCGAAAATTCTTACAAATGTAATGGGGGTAGAACATTTAAGAACACCTAAAGTAAGTGAGAGATTAGAAAAATTGAAGCAGAATATTGCTGATAATAAATTTGATACAGAAGAGTTTGATAAAGACTGGAATGATTTGGAAAATATTTTAGGGTGCGACTATTTTGATTTGAAACTTCTTAAATTAGAAATTGCTGCAAGGAAAAAGAATGTTCCAAATAAACAAAAATGAACCTTCTTATTTTACAAAAGCTAAAAGCAATGTTAAATACCCCAAACGAAGTGATGCTTGGAATGATAAAAACATTACCAATATTCGTTCAAAGTTACGAGAGTATATTCTTAATGAAGAGCAGAAAGGACTTTGCGTATATTGCGAAAGAAAAATTAAGAGTACTCCACAAAAATCTAATATAGACCATTTTAAAAAAAGGGATCTATTCCCTCAGCTAACTTTAGATTATAACAATTTATTTGTTTCTTGTAACACGAAAGATTGTTGCTCTACGCATAAAGATACAAATATAAAAAGCAAAGATGATTATGATAAGATAGTTAATCCAACTGTAGATAATCCCGGTGATTATTTTGAATATCTGACTACAGGAGAAATTGTAGCTAAAAATGATAAAGAGAAAGCTGATTACACAATTAGTATTTTCAACTTAGGTAATAAGGAAAAAGATGATTTGGTTCAATGTAGAAAGCAGGTTGCTGAAGCTGTTAGGTCTTGTTGCGCTTCTATGAAATTAGATGAAATTTTAGACGAAATGGGATATGAGTATCAAAGTTTTATAACTAATATTTATAATAAATTAAAAGGAGCGTAATTATGAACAGAATTTATGGAGTTATTGGAATTGGTGTTAAAATGGCAAACTGGAATGCAGATTTTACAGGAAGACCAAAATCTACAAGTAATGGTGAAATTTACGGAAGTGACAAAGCTTTAAAATATCCAATGAAAAAGATGTGGGAACACGAAGGACAAAATGTTCTTTTTATGAAAAGCTGGAAAGAAGAGAAAGATGCCATCAAGCCCAAAAATCTTGGTGAAAGATATGCAGATTTATTTTCTGCAATAGATAAAAAAAATACTAAAACCAAAGAAGTTTTGGCAAATCTTTTCAAATGTATTGATGTAAAAAATTTTGGAGCTACTTTCGCAGAAGAAGGTCAAAATATCTCAATTACTGGTGCTGTTCAGTTTGGTCAAGGATTCAATAAATTTGATGACACGAATATCGAAGTTCAAGATATACTTTCTCCTTTTCAAGATTCTAAAGCTGATGAAAAAGGAAAAGATGGTAAACAAGCAACATTAGGTACTAAGATTACTTCTGATGAAGCTCATTATTTTTATGGATTTTCTATTAATCCTAAAAATTATGATGAATATAATGCAATTCTTGGTAATGATTTTAAAGGTTATACAGAAGAAGATTACAACGAATTTAAAAGAGTAGCTTTAGTTTCTGCCACTTCTTTCGCTACTAATTCAAAATTTGGTGCAGATAACGAATTTGCAATTTTTGTTGAAACAAAAGAAAACTCAAAATACTATCTTCCAAATTTATCAGAATACATTGAATATGAATCTCAAACTAGAACAATTGACTTAACAAATATTGATAAAATCTTGGAAACTGATGAAATCAAAAATATTGAGGTTTATTATAATCCTGTAACAACCAAACTTCAAAAATTGGAAGCTAATGCAAAATATTTCAATATAGTAACAATGAAGCAAGAAAATGGAAGCAATTAGTTTTAAATTAAGTGGAAAAACTGCTCATTTCAAAAAACCGGATGTAAATTCTTATGCATATTTTACATATAATAATATTCATAAACCGGCATTATTAGGTTTATTGGGAGCAGTTTTAGGGCTAAAAGGTTATACTCAACTTTTTGACGAATATCAAAATAAAAGATATGAAGCATCTGAAGCAAAAGGAAAGGAAAAGAAAAAGTTGTCTTCTCAAGCCGAGAAAATAAAACAAAAATTTCCTGAATATTATGAAAAGCTATGTAATCTCAAAGTATCAATTAAACCGCTATCTGGAAATGGATATTTCAACAAAAAGATTCATGCTTTTAATAATTCGGTTGGTTATGCTTCTAAAGAACAAGGTGGAAACTTAATTGTTCGTGAACAATGGTTAGAAAATCCACAATGGCAAATCATAATACTAGATGATAATTCGATCGAGAGAGGTTTGTTTGATAAGCTGAAAAATTATTTTCTTAATTCGAAAACAGAATTCATCCCATATCTTGGGAAAAATGATCATCCTGCGAAAATTAGTGATTGTGAAATTGTATTTGCAGAAAAAATTGATACTAATTTTTCAGGCAAAATTTCTTCTCTTTTTTTAGATAGTTGTTTTAGTTATAGTTCTTTTGGGAGAAAACTGTTTTGGCATAAAGAGTTTTTGCCTATTTCGATAAGGGGGAAATTGCAAATTTATAACTTAGAACAATTTGTTTTTACTAATGCAATTGTAACTCAAAATGGCAATTTTACTATTTTATATTCCATTGATGAAGATATTTATTTTTTTTGGTAAAAGCTTTTTATGTTTGTTGATTTTGAACGTTTAAACATATCGCCAAATATTTTTGCACACAGGAAGGGTGATAAAAAAAAAGAAACTTTGCAAGAGCATTCTATTTTAACTAAAAAATATCTTCAAAAATTGATTGCTGAAAAGCGATTAGAAGAGGTCATTTGTTGTTTGTTAGATTGCATTCCAACCTCAAAAAAATCGTTAGTAAAAAGAATGTTCTACAATGCTGTGTTTCTTCATGATTTGGGGAAAAATAACCCATCTTTTCAACGAAATAAAATGGATAATTTAGATTTTGAAGAAACAACAGCATCCTCCAATCATTCTTATCTCTCTGCAAATGAGTTTATTAAAATTTTTAAAAATGAAGTAGATCAAATTGAAGACGATGTCGAATTTTATCGTTTACTTTTTGTTCTTTATAATTTTGCCTATCAAATTTCTAAGCATCACGGAAGATTAGGTTCGTTTGAGGATTTTGTGCAAAAAACAAAAAACGAAGATTTAAAAGAATTTGAGCAAAATTTAAAATATTTTGAAGTCCCTGGGTTTGAATTTTACATTCTAAACAAATTGCTCTTCTCACTGTTAGTAAGTTCTGATTATTATGCGACAACTGAATATATGACTGATATTAAATCAGAAGATTTTGGTTTGTTTAATACGGATTTGAAAGCAAAGTTAAGTAGTAAGATTGAAATGTTTAAAAATGCTTTTCCTGAACCAGAAGGAATAAATACTCTTCGTTCAAAGATGTTAAAAGAAACCGAAGAAGTTTTGAACAAAAATTATGATAAGAATATTTATTATTTAGAAGCTCCAACTGGAAGTGGGAAAACAATAACTTCAATAAATCTTGCCTTAAATTTATTGATAAATGACGAAAAGTTAAATAAGCTTTTCTATATTTTCCCTTTTAACACGCTTGTAGAGCAAACGAAAAATGTATTTCAAGATATTTTTAAAAAAGAAATTGATATTGAAGTTATAAATTCAATTACACCAATCAATGTTAAAGATGAAAAACAGGAAGATGATGAAACAAAATATCAAAAGTCGTATCTGAACAGACTGTTTTTTCATAATCCAATAATTATGACTACCCATATTGCTTTGTTCAAAATTCTTTTCGGAACTTCAAAAGAAGATAACTATCCCTTGTGGCAACTCGCAAACTCGGTAATAATCATTGATGAAGTTCAATCGTATGATAATAATCTTTGGTGGTTTATGGTTGAGTTTTTTCAAAAGTATGCCAAATGTTTGAATATGAAAATTATTATAATGTCTGCTACACTGCCAAAGCTTGATGTTCTTTTGGATAAGCCAATTGGGTTCGTAGATTTAATTGAGGATAGAACTGTTTATTTTGAGGATAGTTATTTTAAAGATAGAGTTGAGATCGATTTTTCTCTTTTGGAGAATGAAACATTTCAGGACGAACCTAAAAGTCTGCGAGAGAAAAGGATAGAAAAACTTTTAGATAAGTTTGCAAGCGAAAAAGATAATTTTCAGAAGTTTCTTTTTGAGTTTATAAGAAAAGAAACTGCTCGAGAAATTTTTGACCTCTTAAAAGAAAAATATGGAGATGAGTTTAAAATTTTCGAACTTACTGGGGATGACAATAAAGCTTATCGAGATTTTGTTATTTTAGAAACGAAGCAAGATCAGAATATAATTGTGGTGGCAACTCAAGTTATCGAAGCTGGAGTTGACATCGATATGGATTGTGGTTTTAAAGATATTTCAACTATTGATAGTGAAGAGCAATTTCTTGGAAGAATCAATCGTAGCTGCACTAAAAAGAGGTCAAAAGCATTTTTCTTTTATCTTGATAATGAACAGGTTATTTATAAAAAAGATAATCGTTTGGAGTTTAATCTAAGAAAAAAAGAGTATCAAAAATGGCTGAAAAGTAAAAATTTTCAAGATTTTTACTCAAATGTTCTTGAACGAATAGGCGCAAATGGTCGAAGGATTAGTTTGGGGTTAACAAGCGAAATAGAAGCTTTTAAGAAAGATGTTTCAGTGTTAGATTATAAAACAGTTTTCAATAAAATGACTTTGATTAAATCTCAGAGTTTTACGATATTTTTTCCTTTTAAAATTGATCTTCAACAATACAATATTGAAGATTTCCAGAAGTTAGATAAAATGTTATTGGATGGAGAAAAATTAGATGGAGATATAAACTACCAGGGGCTTTGACATTTGGTAGGAGGGTTATTGTGTGAAGCTAACTGTTTGATAAATAAAGAAGATAGATGGAGAAAGACAAGCTTTTACGGTTTGTCATTTTTTTTATAAATTAGGGGAATTATTGTCAGGGGTTTGTCATTTTTGGATAGAGAGAGAAAAAACGACAAAGTAGTGAAAATTTAGCAGTAAACGACAAAGTGCTGGAATTTTAAGATTTTTGTTTTTTTTGACACGAGCGGACACGGTGGCTTGACCTGTTTTACCTCTAGTTTAGTCTTTTTGCGAGACTAGGCTGGAGGTTTTTTTGTGGGAGAAAATGGAAGAGAGAGAGTAGAGCGGTGCGTTGCGGAGCTGGTGGAGACGATTTGCGATGAGGTGAGAGTGCCGAAGTCGTTGCCTGCGGCGGTGATTACGCTGGTGAAGCAAAAAAATGAGCAGAAGACGGCGCGGCGATATAAGGTGAGCAGGTTTACTTATGCGGTGAGGTTTGTTTTGGCGAAGAGTGCGAGCGAGCGGGATTTGTGCGATATTGTGGAGAGGGCAAGAGAGCGGTTTGTGGCTGAATTTGGCGAGGATATTGAAGAGATTGAATTTTATTGGAGCTTGGCGGATACGAGGGATGTGCGCGTGGCGAAGTTTGAGGTGAGTGTATGATTGTGAAGAATTTGGGCGGTTGCAATGTGGGCGTTGTGAGTCACGATCGGATTTTGAAGAGTTACAAAACGAATGCGAAAAACGACGGGAATACGCTGTCTGCGCCGTTTTCGATGGCGAAGCTTTTGGCTTTGTTGGAGACGAACGAGTATCACGCTGGTTGCGTTGAGGCGATTTCGACGGCGGCGTTTATGAAGTTTGAGTGTAAAAATGACAAAGTGATGAAATGGTTTGAGGGTGCGACTTTTCAACAGAGCGAGGACGAGTTTAGCGTGTTTTGCGAGTTTGTGAAACACTACATTGCAACGGGTAACGGGATGATCGTTAAAATTCGCAATAGAGCGGGTGATTGGGTTGGACTGGAGCGGCTTTTGCCGAGCGAGACGAGTATAATTAGCAAGGCGGATGCGAACGGACTTTTGACGCCTACTTATCGGCAAAGCAGGACGACGGGCGTTGAGGATTTTAGTAATGATGATGTGATGCATATGAAGCGGTCGACGCATCGGAGCGATGTTTGGGGTTTGGCTTGTTTGCCTGTGGTGGTAAATATAGAAACGCTGAAAGAGATTGAGGTGTTTGATTACAATAACTTCAAAAATGGGCTTTTGCTTGATTATATGCTGCTGGTGGAGGGCGGAACGCTGAACGAAGAGCAGGTTGTGGACGCTGATGGCAATATTGTGGCTGAAAATGGGTTTGACTTACTGCAACAGCAGCTCTCGCAGGTGAAGGGTAACAAAAAATCGCACAGCGTGGTGGTGGTGGAGACGAGCAATCCGAATGTGCAGTTGAAGCTTGTGCCGCTTCGGCAGAACTACGAGGGCGGTTTTTTGGCGTTGAAGAAAGATTTGCGCGACGGGATTTTTGCGTATCATAGAGTGCCGCCGCGGGTGGTGAGTCAGCTGGTGAGCGGGCAACTTGGTGGAGATAACAACAGCGATATGACTTTATTTTACAGTTTTGTGATCAAACCGTTGCAGGCGAAAGTGGCGACGATGCTGGCACGGCAGTTCAACAAGGAGTTCAATTGGGGTGTAAAGGCGAGCGATTTCGATTTTGGGAATATCAAGGAGATTTTTGAGGATGAGGTCGATAAAAATTGGAATAATTTGAGTAATAGGTAAGGAGGACAGAGATGTTCGGCAAGAGAAAGTGGGTGAAAAAGAGCGTTTTGAAAGATATTGATATCGAGTTGGTGTCGATGCTTTTTGATGGCGTTAAGCCTGCAAACGACAAGGGTTTTGTGGTGAAGAGCGGCGATAAGAGTTATGAGCTACAGGGCGTGATAACGAAGTTTAAGAGCGATGCGAAAGGCAAGGTGTATGTGACTTTGCTGGAGCCAGACTCGAAGGATTTGCAGGGCGATATCGTCTCGAAAGCGGAGGTTGAAGCGGCTTGCGATCGTTTTGCGCAAAAAGGAATGCTGCGGAAAAACGATGTTAATCACAATATGCAGGCGGTCGATGATGTTTACATTGCGGAAAATTACATTTTGAAGAATGCAGACAAGGAGTTTTTCCCTGGCATTAAGGCTGGTGCGTGGGTGCAAGTGCTTAAATTTAAGACAGATAGCGATTTATGGAAGAAAGTTGAAAAGGGAGATTTTGGCGGAGTGTCGGTGTGGGGCTCTGCGGTTCACAAGGAGGAAAACGGAGTGAATTTGGAGAAAATGAGCGAGCTGATTAAGGGCTTGACGGAAAAATTGGCTAAGGCGGAGAGCGCTGAGGAAATTAAGGGACTAAAAGAGCAGTTGGAGAAAATCGCGAAAGATCTGAATGATATTTTGGCAAAATTGGCTGGAGAGTCTGACGACAAGGGAAACGGCGAAGAGCAAGCGACAAAAGAGGTTGCGGAGAAGATGCTGGCGGAGATGGAAAAAGGGATTGAGGCTTTGGCTAAGGGCGTTTCGAAGACTGTTAAGGGAGGCGAAGAGCAAATGGAGAAGGATATTGTGGTGAAGATGGCGGGCGAAGAGGTAAAGGTTTTTGCGAAAAGAAGCGAGCTGTATAAGGCTTTTGCGGATTTGGACAAGGGCGAAAAAATGAACATCTTAGGCGATGGCAACGGCGAGTTGTTTGTTGATGAGGTGCTGGATGCGCAGGCGGACGATACTTTGTCGGATATTACGCTGACAAGGCTGCAAAAAGACAACAAGCTGGATGTTGGTTTGGTGGATGACATTATTTTTGTGAATAGCGAGGATGGCGAGCCTGGTGAGCAGGCGATTGGTGAGAGCGAGCTGAGCTGCGAGACAGGGACTTTGCTGGCGAGTTACACTTTGAGCTTGGATACGATGGAGTTCTACAGAGATAAATATGGCGAAGAGGCTTTTGGCGCGTATGTGGAGAATAAAATCAAGGGCAAGGTCTTGAAAGGGATTAAAAAGTTGCTGTTTAGGGGCGATAGAGCTAGCTCGACTGCCGCATTAAAGGGTTTGAACGGGATTGTGAAGAAAGCGACTGCGGACTCGGATGTGGCTGATATCGACAAAAACACGCACACGACTTGGAGTAGCAGGTTTTTGAGCGTTATGAAAGGTTTTGATGCGGATGTTTTGGACGATTTGAGCGGCTTTAAAATCTATGTGTCGGCGCACGATTTGCTGGATATTCGCGCGGAGCTATCGAAGAGGCAAACGAGTTATGGCGATAGCTTGATTATGAACGGCGGCAAGGTTTTTTACAACGGCGTTGAGGTGAAGAGCAGAAATATTGCAGACGGCAATATCATTGCGGGTATTGGCAAGTATATCATTGTTGGCTTTCGGACGGATGCGACGATCAACACGGAGTTTGTGAAAAATATATGGAAGGCGCGCTGGAATGTGCGGATGATCCCTGGCATAACTTACATCAAGGGCAAGGTTAAAGTGTTTAATTTGGTAGGTTAAAATGGGGAAAAGTAATAGAGAGCAGCAACAAAAGCAAATTCAAGAGGTTCAAGAAGAGCTTCAAGCTGGGGGTAATAGCGAGGGTGGAGCTGACGCTCCTCCCGCTTCTCCAGTTCTGAATTTGCAAGGGCAAGCGGTGAGCGCGGGCGATGTGGTGTATAGTGAGAGCTTGTATCGGCATTTGCTGGTTGTGCAAGAGGGACAAGAGTTGCAAGGGCAGGATTTGCAGGGCAGAAAGTATCGGCTTTATGGCGTTTTGAATAATGTGACAGCGGGAGTCGAGTTTAAAAAATTGAAGAAAAATGGGGGTAAATGATGGCTGTGTCAAAGGTTATGTATCCAAGCGGCACGACGGCGGGGGACTTGGATTTTGATAGTCTTTTGGCGTTTTTTGACGGCAAGGATGTTTATTTTGGAGCGGGGAAATACACGAAAGAAGAGGCTGATGCGATTTGCGCAACAAAAGAGGCTTTAGCGGCGGAATTGAGCGCAAATTTGGAGCTTGCGGGCGAGTTGGACGAAAAGGGCTGGAAGGCGGAGAGCAAGCCTGCGACTTTTAAGACGCGCAACTTTCTTTTGGAAGGCAGACGGACAACGACGATGGAGATTACGCTGGCGGGTATGAGCAACAGGCAGAAGAGCTATTTTGAGAAGGATATTAAGCAAAAGACGCTGACTTTTGTTTTTGTCGATGATGGTAGCGAGAACGCTTTGCTGATAACGGGCTGCAAATGGATCTGCGAGTGGAGCGGTGAGGCTGATAAGGGCTTTACGGTTGTGTTGAAAACGGAATTTGCAGGCACGACAGATGATAAGGTGATGGTTTACAAGGGGATCCCAGCGGCGTAGGCGTAATTATTGTATAGGTAGAAAATAATAGTGATTAAGAGCCTGTCTGCTGGTTGCAGGCGGGCTTTTTTTTGAAAATAAGGAGATAAAATGAAGTTAACATACAGACAATTGAGGGATATTTTGGCGTTGCCAGTGATAAGCAAAAATTTCGAGGGCAAGTTGGAGGATATTCTTGCGGGTGAGGCTGATTTGACGATTGTGGGGTTTGCGAAAATGCTGGCAGAAAGCAGGCTCGACGAGGAAATTGTGCAGATTTTGACGGGCAAGGATATCAGCGAGGTGGACGCTATCCAAGGAGGAGAGGCACTCGCAAATTTTATCGAGTTTATAAAGAAGAACAAAGACAAGTTCAGCTTCTTTGTAAAGATTTTCGGGTTCAAAAAGGCAAAGCAGGGGCAAAGTATCTCTGGGAACGGTTCGAAAAAAAATGCTTAGATTTTGGGCTGACAAGACAAGATTTCAAGGAGATGAGTCTTGTGGAAGTTTACACCTATTGGTGCTTGGAATATGAGAAAGAAAGGGAAATGGCGAAGAACTTATAAGTAGTCCCTTGGGTCTGGCTTCTTTTTTGTTTTTCCACATATATGAAGACACCACAAAATAAGTGCCGTGGGACCAAACAACATAAGAAATCCAATGATATTAAGGGTTACTTCACGCAACATAATTTCTCCTTATAGTTAAATTATAAGTTAATAGATAAACATAGAGGAAATATGTCAAGTTTTAAAATAGGAATATCTTTAGATATTAGGGAACTGAAAGAAGGGGCTATCGCAGGTTTAGAAATTTTAAAGAATTTTGCTGAACAAGGGGATAAGCTGTTAAAAGGAGTTTCTGCGAATATTGATGTTAAAAGTTTTGAAAAAACATTAAAAAAGCTAAATAAAAAAATAAACGATTTTGAAAGCGAGGATATAGAAACTAACATAGAATTAAAAGATAAGGCTAGCAATGTAATAGAAAACATCACTAAAAAAGCGCAGGAGAGCATAGAAAAAAATAAAAGTGCTTACGCAAAAATGACGAACGAAATTGCGACTTTTGGATTTGCAGCGCAAGGTGTAGTGACGATGATAAAAGGTATTGCTACGGCGATTGAGGGGGCTGTGACTCCTTTCAAGGAGTTTGAAGAGGGGATGGCGAATGTCAACACTTTGCTGAATGTTGGGCAGGATGAGTTGGAGGTCTATGGCGACAAAGTGTTGGAAATTTCGCGTGAGACTGGCAAAAGCGCGGTGGATTTGACGAATTCTTTGTATCAAGCGGTTTCGGCAGGTATGAATATTGGCGACGCTTTGCAGATGGTGAAGATTGGTGCTAAGGCTGGTATTGCTGGACTTTCGGATACAGAGACGGCTGTGGACGGCGTGACTACGGTGCTGAATGCGTTTCATATGGAGGCAGGCAGAGCCGAAGAGATTGCTGATTATATGTTCAATACGGTTAAGCGAGGGAAGACGACTTTTGGGGAGATTGCGTCGAGCATTTCTGATGTGGCGCCGATTGCGGCGGCGAGTGGTGTTGGTTTTGAGCAGGTAAGCGCGGCTATTGCAACGCTGACAAAGCAGGGTATCCCGAATGCGCAGGCAACGACGATGATCCGCGCGAGCATTATGAGTATGAACGAGGTGCTTGGTGACGGCTGGAGCAAGACAATGAGTTTGCAAAAAGGGATGCAGGCTATGACCGAAAAGGCTGGCGGCAGCAATAGCAAATTGCGCGAGCTGGCTGGGCGTGTGGAGGCGGTTACGGGCATTTTGGCGATGACGGGTGAAAATGCGCAGATGGCAGCGGAGGATTTGGAAGCGATGGGCGATAGTGGCGGAGCGATGATGGACGCTTACGCTGTAAAGGCGGAGACGCTAGATTCTGTGATAAATAGGCTTTCGACTGCGTGGAATGCTCTGTCGGTTGAGGCGATGCGAAATTTTGCGCCTGCGCTGAGCAAGGTTCTCGAGATGACGACTTCGCTTTTGAATGTTTTTAAGACGATACCGACGAATGCGGATAATGTTAGACGGTCTTTTTTGCAGCAGAGGGGCGAATTTGAGGCGAATGTGACGACGCTAAAAGAGCTTCGCGACAAGCAAAAAAAGAGCAAGGCGGAGCTGAAGCAGTATAAGCAAATTGTGGGAGAGCTGCAAAGTCAATATGGTTCGTATCTATCGAATATTGATTTGGAAAAGGACGGTTGGGATAAGGTGAGCGGAGCGCTGGACAAGGTGCGAGAGTCGATTGTGGAAAAACGAAAAGAAGAGCTGAGGGCGGCAGAGCAAAAGGATTTGATAGATAGCATTGCGAAGGCGGAGCTTGAAGAGGAAAAGCTGCTAAAAAAAATAAAAAAAGAGCGAGCAAAGGCTAACGCTGAGCTTGAAGAGGCTGGCTTGCTGGGTAAAGAAATTTTGAGTCCTTTGTCGGAAGAGGCGAAACAATACGGTATAATCACAGGTGAGCTTTCGCAACAGGAAGGATTGTTGCAGGCGAATAAGAAGTTGCAGGCAAAGCTATTAGCGCAGGCGAAAGAGCAAGGGCTTGAGCTTGGTAAAAATACAAAAAAAACTGAAAATTCTGGCAAATCTGGTGGCGGAGACAGTGGTAAAGGCGCTGTTGAGCAGGAGAAGGCGAGTATCGCGGAGATTGCGAGGATACGAAAGGAATACAATTTGGCGATGTTGGAGAGCGATTATCAGCGGCAGATCAAGAGTCTGGAATACGAAAAGCAGGCGAATTTGGAGAAGGTGGATGCGCTGAAGATTTCTGAGGACGAGAAATGGAAAGCAAAGCTGATGCTGGAGCAGACTTACGACAAAAAAATCGAGGCTGTGCGAAAAGAGCATACAAAGAAGCTGCTGGACGAGGAGAAAAAGGGCGCAGAGCAGACTAAGGAGCTAACGAAGCAGGTGGCTGAGGGGATTGCGCGGTCGATGGGCGTTGCAGAGGCGGAGGTCGGAAAGGCGGCGGAGGCGATGGTTAGCGCGATGAGTTACATCGCTGGGCAGATCAATTCGATTATTTCGATGATGAGTCAGCAGCTGCAGGCGGAGAAGCAGGCGGAGGTTGACGCTGTGGAGCTTCGGGCGGAAAAAGAGGGTAAGAGCGAAGAGTGGCTGGCAACAGAGAAGGAGAAAATTAACGCTAAATACGCTAAAAAAGAGAAGCAGCTGGCTAAAGCAAAAAAGGCGATGGCGATCACTGACGCTACAATAAATACTGCCGTTGCGGCAGCAGCAGCGCTTAAAGCGGGACCGATTTTGGGACCGATATTGTCTGGGATTATTATTGGTTTGGGTGCTGTGCAGATAGCACTGATTGCAAAGCAAAAATACGCTAAAGGAGGTGCTGTGGGTTCTGCTGGCAGTGGTATCCAGGCGGACGAAACTGGCGAAAAACCTGCGGGAATTGTGCACGAGGGGGAGTATGTGTTTGAGCGACCGTTAGTGGAGAAATATGGCTCTTTTTTGGCTTCTTTGCGAGGCAAAATGCAGACGGGCGATTTGCAGGCTTTCGCATCGGGTGGTATCGTGAACGCTGCTATCCCAGTGCCTGCGGTGGTGGCTACGACGGCTGTTGGTGGCGGTAATGTGGATTTGAGCGAGGTCTTACAAAAACTATCGGCAATCGAAAAGGCGGTAAAGGAGATAGAGCTGGGCAGCATAACCGTAGAAAATAATAGCAATCTGGTCGAGGTGCATAGGCAGAATTTAGAAGCGGAAAAAATTTATAATAAAAGGATAATGTAATGTATTTGTTGGTTAATACGGTTAAAATAACTAACTTTATGCAAAGTATAAGCTTGACAGAAGAAGTTGCTTTAGATGCGAGCCAAGTTGTTTGCCCTTCTGTTAAAATAGTTCTTTCGATGTTAGCAGATCGTGATTATTGGGGAGATTTTCCCTGTTCTTTGCATATGAATAATGGAACAACCCTTTTTGATGGAACATTGGACAAAGAAAGCGTGGAATATGATTATGCGAAAGATACAATAAGCTTTGAAGTAGTTAGTGATATAAAAGAAATTATGCAAAAGGAAGTTTCAGCTGACTATGGGACGCATTATTATGAATATTGGCGAGATGAAAAAACGGGTATTGTTTCTATATATAGTTCAAGACAAGCGGCTTTGGAATGGTTATTTAAATGGATGAAGTTTGAAATACCGCGAGAATATGATGTATGTTTCGATGATTGGAGCACAGCCCCGTGGATGATGCCATTTGCGAGCGGCAAAATGGTTACAATTCTCTTATCTGACGGGACTGAAAATATTATTTATAGATTACCAGCCTTAAAGACAATCCAGATGTTGTTCAATGTGCGGATGTTATATAAACCAGGTAGGCTTAAAATAGTAGGATTGAAAAGTGGTGGAGATATTTGTCCTGTTGAAAATTTAGCATTAATCAAAAAAGATATAAACAAAAAGGCGGAAATTGAAAGTCTTGAGGTTGGTGCAGGAGACATTTGTTATATTGATTACTCTGAAATGCACACTAACTTAAATGGAGAAACAAGGGCAGATAATGAATATAGAATAACCGCAGACACAGAGCTAAACTCTAGGTTTGATATCGATTATGAAAAATTATATTATGAGGGAATTGTTCCCAACAATATAGGAGTTGGAGACAAAATAAATGGAGACTGCATAACTAAAATAGTGCGAAATATGGATACAATAGAAAGTGGCGAAACATATGTTAAAATAGAGGCACTGCGGCTAATATAAGGAGCAATAATGCTAACAATAACAACGATAAGTTCAAATGTGGCGATTATGGGTTGGGACAGCGCGAAAGTGGAGTGCACGCCAAAGGTAAAGTATAAAGTTGATAAGGCAAACCCGATTGACCCGACGCAACGCTTCCGAAGTGGCAAGTATTTCGAGGAAACTTTTAAAATTACTCTCTACATAGAGCTAGAGGGATATACGAGACTAAAATCGGCACTTTTGGAAGCGGAGGATGTTTGGTTGGAGTATGAGGCTGGCTGCTGGCGATGCGAGGTGACTAAATACCCTGCGCAAGGCTGGGAGCTGCTGGATGCGACAGACGAGGTGGAGCTGGAGTTGCAGTCGATTTATAAAGAGCGTGAGAGTAAGCCACGGCTGGATATGGTAACGATAGACGAGGTGCGGGTGGGATAATTTTTAGATATCTGGAACAGTGCTACAGGTAGGCTTTATACAGCCCTTACAGGGCAATATACTTTCTATAGATTGGGATGTACTAAATGCTTTGTTTGCAAATTCTTTACATTTTGGGTACAGAGTAAAATCATTTTCATCATCAAAATAAATGATTTTGTATTTTTTAATTTTTGCTCTTTTATAGCCGTTTATTCGGGAAGTTTCAGTTTCAATAAATTTATTGTGATTGAGTTTTTCGCAAAAATCAAGCTGAGGTTCTTTGTTTTTCAGAGGAATATCAATTATTTTTTCTAAGTTTTCGCTTTCTTGTCCGGTGATAAGATATATTCGTTTTTTATAAACATTCCCGCTAAGGTAAGAGTCTACATGTCTGATAATGGTTTCTTTGCATTTTGGACACTTACGCTTGCGGCTTGGCTCTTTTTCAAATTGATAGCCACAATAGGGGCAAGTGATATTGTCTCTTGTTTTTTGCAGACGTTTAAATCCCTCTTTCCACTTACTATCAAATTCAGCAAGATAATTGCAAAGAGCCTGATATTGATTTCTTACTCGTTCAATGTCTACATTAAGGCTTTTAAGCAGAATATGACTTTGATAAGTGAGGTTGTTTAGGGAATTTAATAAGACCTTTGTTCTGGAATAAACGGTAGAAAAGTCTTTTGAGATATAGATAAGTTCAGCACTCTCCAAAATCACTCTGAATTGCTCCCACTCAAAATAATCAGTAAAGGAGTTGCAAATAACTTTAGACTCACTATTAGATTGAGTTCTTTTAGTGGTTGGTCGTGATGGTGAGCCGAATAGCAGTTTTAAAAGGCTTGTTTTCTTTCTCATTTCTCCTCCTTATGCCTTTACCAGCTTAAGCTTGCCAGTAAGAATATCAAGAGTTTCTTTGCGAATTTCATTGATTTCATTATCAAGTTTTTTGTTTTCGTCATCAAGCTTTTTGATGTCTTTATACAATTTTTCGTTTTCTTTTTTTAAGGCCTCTACTTCGTTTTCAAGCCTTATTTTCTCCGTTTCGGCTTGCCCTCGAAACATCGAGCCTTGACCAGTTAAGAGCCAGTTTAAATCAATGTTATAAGTTTGACTCATAATGAGAAGTTTTTCGATTGATGGTTCAATTTTCCCTTTTTCGTAATAAGCAACAGTTGCTTGATTGCATTCTAACAGTTCTGCAAGCTCGCTTTGTGTTATTTTTATTTTTTTTCTAAACGCTTTAAGGCGTTTGTTTATATGGTTTTCAGGGTTCACAGTCTCCTCAAAATATAATTAAAAGACATTTTTATCTTGACATATGATTTTTAATCATAAATATGGTTTCACAATTGATTATCAAAACAAAAACGACAAAGCGTTGGAAATTGTCAATCGGTCTTTGAGAGAAATTTTATAGAAGTGAGAGCTAAAGTGAAGAGTTAGAGTAAGTTAAGGAAAGAATAAAAAAAGGCGGAGAGCCGAAGCTACCCCACCCTTATGCGAGTTTGTAAGGTGGCAAAAGCGGCTCTCTTGTCAAGAAGAAAGGAGAAAAATTATGATTAAAATAAACATAAAAGGCGTTGTAGAGGCTATTTATAGCAATATGGAGTTGCAGGGGACGAATGGGTTGGTTGTTTGGAGGAATAACTGTGTGGAGGTTTTGACAGAGAGTGAGGCTGGAGTTTATGACTACGATTTTGTAATTTGTAGTTTTAGTGGTTTGCTGGATTTAGCGGGGAGCACGAGAGATGATATAGAGTATATCGTTAAGTTTTTTGAAGGGACAGAGGATTTTAGATTTGTGGATTAAGTGTAAAGCAAGCTGGGGCAGTAGTTCCAGCTTGCTTTTGAAAAAGGAGGATTTATGGGAAGATTGATGATGCTTGCGTTACTGCGAGTTTGCGACGAATTAGGGCTGGATTATAGAGAGAGTGAAAACGGTTGTTTGATAAAGAAACGAGATGCACGCTTGGAGGCGTTTTTAGCTAGAAATGGCTATGATAGTAGCGTTCAAGGTAGGAAGATAAAGGTGTTAATTTAAGGAGGGATTTATGAGTAACGATGAAAAAATGGAAGTAATAGAGTCGGCGTTAGAGTGGCTAAACGAGCGCCTGGAGAGCGGGCTGTCGCAAGAAGAGAAGGGAGCTTTTCACGCATTGTCGTGGATAGTTGACGGCTGTGAGCGTGACTGCTTTCCGTATTTAGACTAGGAGGCGCTATGGTGTATGTGTGCGAGTGCGAAGAGTGCGGCGGAGTGTTTTTTGATCCGTCGCTGGTGTATTGCCCGAATTGCGGCGGCTATTTGTGGCAGGAGGTGATGGATGCGTAAGTTTAAGCCGCCTAGCGTAGAGGAGGTGGAGAGGGCTTGCGAGCAGGCGCCAGAGTGGACTTGTCCTGTTTGTGGGGCGAAAATCAAGCGTCTGCCGTCTCCACGCTGGGCGATGCGCGGTGGCAGCTTGAGTTATTTGCTAGGGCGATGCGAGGCTTGCGAGGCGAAAAAAAAGGCTTTGGAGGAAAGACAGAGGCAGAAATTGCAGGCGCAGGAGTTGATTAGGGCGTCGAGTTTGCCGAGTCGGTTTGTGGCAGAAGCGGACTTGAAGATAACGGATGCGGATTTGTTTGCGAAGTTGGATGCTCTGGAGGTGGACAAGCGCTGGGTGTATTTGTGGGGCGCAAACAGCACGGGCAAAAGCACACAGATTGGGCGAACAATAAGGCGGCTGGTGCGCAAGGGCGTGGCTTGTTACTACATCAACGAGGTGGATTTTTTTGGGGCGATAAAGGCAAGCTGGGACAAGGCTGGCGAGAGTCAAAACGATTTGTTGAGCAAGGTTAAGTCGGCGCAGGTGCTGTTTTGGGACGAGTTTTGCTGGTATGATAACCGCAGTGGCTGGCGAGCGGATATTGTGTATAACATTTTGGAGAATTTTGAGACGCACGACAAGCTGGTGGTTTTTGCGGGCAGGACGCAGGATAAGCAGCTGCCGAGCAAGCTGAATTTGGATCATTTGCATCGGCTGAAACGCAAGCGGTTGAGATGTTTGCGGCTGATAAACAAGCCGTTTTTTTAGCGAAAAAAGGAGGTAAAATGCTTTATGTTGTGTGGGTTGCAACTGTGTTGGCGTTGTTGCGGGAGGTGAACTATTACAGAAAGCGATACAAGGATGTTTACAATTTGTGGAAAGCGGAACAAGCGAAAAGGAGGGTTTGTGAGCGCGAGAGAAGAGGTTAAAAGGACGATAAAGGCTTATGCGACGCTGGTTTACGGCAATGTATCGAAGATGAGCAGGGCACTTGGGCTAAACTCGAGGACGGTTTACTGTTTGCTGCAGGGGAGTCCGACGCTGTGGCGGCTGCGGGAGAAAATAGCGGACGATATGCAGAGCAAGGGCTACAAGGAGTTTGCGGAAGTTTTGAGGAGCTAGCTATGGCGTGGATGACGACGAAAGAGGCAGGCGTTTTAAAAGGGGTTAGTGCTCGAACCGTTCGAAGATGGGCTAAAGAGGGTAAGATTGAAAGCAAGACTATTCTTGAGACAGTCAAAAACAACAAAAAAATCTCTGTTTTATATGTCAAAATTGAAGCTGAAAATCGGAGGACAAAAACTGAAAAATGTCCCACGATAACGCCTCAAAAATCGGGGGACAAAATCGGAGGACAAAAAAATCGGGGGACAGCATCGGGGGACACAAAAAAACTGGCAGAACTAGACGACAAAGTGCTGGCAAAATGTCCGACGGTGTCGCACGGTTCGCACGCAGAGGACGAGCTGAGCGAAAATTACAAAATAGTGGCGCAGGAACGAGGCAAATTGTGCGAAAAGGCGCTGAAGCTGGCGGGGGAAAAGGGCAAGATTGAGGCGTATGGTTTGATTGTGGAGCTGTATAATCGGGGAATGCTGGGCGATGAGCTGAAGCGGCACGATAGGCGCAATGCGACGATTACGGTGCGGACTTTTCAGCGCTGGATGGCGAAGTATATGCAGCATGACAGGGATTGTTTTGCGCTAGCTCCCGAATATGCGGTGTCTCGAAGCTCTTTTGAGAATGTGAGCGAGGACGAAAAGGCTTTTTTGCTGCGGCATTATCTAAAAGACACTAAGCCTGCAAAACAGTCGGTTATTCGTCTGCTGAAGCATATGGCGACGATCAACAAGGCGATAGATACGCCCAGCTCGGCGAGCACTTTGCGGCGATTTTTGGAAGATTATGAGCGAAAAAATCCGCATATAGCGGCTCTGGCGCGTGATGGTATGAAGCGGTTTAGCGACAAGTTTGTTCGCAGTATCGAGCGGGATATTGATCTGCTGAATGTGGGCGATGTGTTTGTGGCTGACGGTAATGTGCTAAACTTTTCGATAGTGGAGCCACGCACGGGCAAAACTCGGCGGATGTTGTTTATTGCGATAATGGATATGCGCTCGCGGGCGATTGTGGGCGGTGCGATTGCGCCGACCGAGAACACGCTGAATATTATGAATGCGTGGCGGAACTCGTTTTTGAACTGGGGGCTGCCTCGGGCGATTTATCAAGACAACGGCAAGGCGTTCAAGAGCAGATACTTTGTGAGTTACAAAAACAAGAACTTGCCCGATTTGGCGGAGGAGTTTGGGGGGCTATTTGCGAGGCTAGGCATCGAAGAGCATTTTGCGACGCCATATAACGCAAAGGCGAAGCCGATCGAGCGCTGGTTCAAGACTTTTAACGACGGGTTTGAGAGGTTTTTGGATTGCTACACGGGTGCGTCGATTGCGGATAAGCCTGCTCGATACAGCAGGAACGAGAAATTTTTGCAGAAACTGAATAGCAGCACGCCGTTGACGCTCGAAGAGGCGCAGGCGCTGATGACGAATTACATTGCAAATTTCTATCACAAACAGGCGCACGCTGGACTCGGCGGCAAGACTCCGCTGCAGATGTTGAAGGAAAATCCGTGTCCCGCAGATCGCAAAATTGAGGCGGAGCGGCTGGATTATATGCTCTTAAAGGCAGAAGCGGTGCGGGTTAGCAAGCAGGGTGTGAAGTTGCAGGGGTTGCAGTATTGGCACGACGATTTGGCGATGTTGGTCGGGCAGCAGGTGATGATCAAATACGATTTGGTCGATATCGGCTGGGTGCGAGTTTACACGATGCAGGGCAAGCGAGTTTGCACGGCGTATCGGACAAAAGGGATGCATCCGATGCTGAGTTTGCTGCCAGAGGCGAAGCAAATTGAAACGCGCGAAGAGTTGAACGCTGCTATCAAAAAACAGCGAAAAGTCGAAAAAGACGCCAAAATTGCGCTTAAAAATCTGCAAGAGACTACAGAGACTATTGATGCAAAAATTGCGCTAAATACGCCGCTTATCGAGGGCGAAGAAAACGGGATGTTTGAAAATGAGCGGAAGCGCTTGGCGAAGCCGAAGAGTTGGGAGGAAAAAACGCAGGAAATTGAGTGCGAGACACACGAAGAAATTGAGGACGAGGGGAAAGTGCGCTGGGAAGAGGTCGGAATTTGATATCTAGGAGGTAAAATGGTATCGAATAAATTGGTAAAAACGAAAAACATAGCGAAAGCGGAGCGCTGTTTGGGTTATTTGCTCGGGCGTCCGCGGTCGGAGATGGTCGGGCTTGGACTGATATATGGAGCGCCTGGCTTGGGCAAGACGCGCTGGGCGCAAAAGACGGCGCTGGCGAACAATTACATTTATTTGAAGCTGCAGTCGACCAGCTCGGGCAAGAATTTTTGTGTGAAGTTGTTGGAACGGCTGGATTTTTATTTGCAGTTGGGTGGTGTAAACTTGCGAGGACAGACAGGGACGCTGTTTGCACGGATTGTGGATGTGCTAAACAAACATCCCGAGGCGGTAATCGTGATCGACGAGGTCGATTACGCTTTTGGCAATAGTAGGCTGCTGGGGCTGATACGCGATATGGTGGATGAGAGTTTTGCGACGGTGTTGCTGGTCGGGATGCAGGACGCTAAACGGGCACTTCTGCGGGCAAATGCACATTACTTCGATCGATGCAACTATTTTTGCGAGTTTGAGAGTCTAGGCAAAGACGATGTGAAGCGGGTGTTGTCGGAGGTTTGCGAGGTTGAGCTGGATGCGGCGGCGATGAACATTGTGCATAAGCAAACAGGCGGAACGCTGCGGAAGCTGGTTAAGGCGGTGTATTTGTGTGAAAATATCGCAAAGCAAGGCAAACTGGAGCTGATAACAGCAAAGGAGCTGTCGTGAGAGGCAAAAAGGGGCAAATTTTGAAGTTTGTGAGTTACTACGCTGAGCGACCTGTGTGCTACAAGGAGGTGGCAGATATTACGGGGATAGATACGAAGACGGTGCAAAATTATCTGTCGCTGTTGCACAAGCAGGGGTTTTTGCGGATAGCATTTTCGCAGAGAGGGAGAGCGTTTTTTGCAAGGACAGAAAAAGAGTGCATCGACGAGCGGATGCAATCGAAATTGGGCAAAGAAAAAGAGGTGCTGCGGGCGATTGGGCGAAAGACGATGATGTTTGCGGCGATAAATGCACGGGTTATGCAATGCAGGAGTTGCTTGGAGCAGACGGTGTCGCGGATGGTGGCTAAGGGGTCGTTGCGGCGGATAAAAAGGGGGTGTTATGTGCGAGTCTGAGGCTAAAAAGACACGGCAAAGAATAATGGCGATGGCAAGCAGGCTGGGCTGGGACAGCGAGACGGCGCACGAGTTGTTTGCCGCGTGGGGCTATGGCTGCAGTTTGCGGAAGCTGGGTCTGCCGAAGTTGCGTGAGCTGAGCAGCATAATTGGGAGACGATTGATGAACAATAGGCGAAAGTTGACATTACGGCGAGGCGAAGAGGCACAAAGTTTGCGCAGGCAGATTTTTTGGACTAAAGCACAATTTGAGAAGTTGCTGCAGTTAAAGTTCGACAAAAGTGTTTGGGGGGAGCTGAGCGAAAAGCAGCAAAAGATGGTGCTGGCAATTTTGAGGAATTACAGGCGCAAGCGAGATGATATTACGCAGGCGATAGGGGGCAAAGATGCAAGCTAGGGAAGCAGAAGTTGTGTTTAAATGCAAGTATCAAGCGCCGAATGGCGGATTTGTGATCGGGCATTTGACAGAAAAAGAGATGATAGCGATAAGCAACAGCGGGCGTTATATCGCGCTGTATGTTGGGCAAAAATTGCCGAAGAGAAAAAGGAAAACTGGAGGTGAAAAATGAAATATATAAACGATAAAGGCAGAGAAGTGGCAAGTAGGTTAGTCAGTTCTGATGATAAAAAGCGGGATAGACTAGTCAATAAACTGCTGGCAAGGGCAGGCAAACTTTCGCGGACGATTGCGAAAGAAAAAGAGGTTTTTCGCGCAGATTTGGTGAAATATTTGGATGCTGTGGCGGCGAAATACGGCGAGAACTGGCGCGGAAATGCGACGCTGTATAACTACGCAAAGACGAAGCTGGTAAAGATTTGCGTGTCGGATACGATCACTTTTGATGAGAAGCTGTCGATAGCGAAGCAAAAAATCGACGAATATATTAAGCAGATTACGCAGGGCTCGAAGCCTGAGATTGTTGCTCTGGTTGATGCGGCGTTTCAAGTTGACAAGAAAAGATCGGTCGATCCTAAGCAGATTTTTCGTTTGCGGCAGGCGAAGATCAAGGATACGAGGTGGCAGGAGGCGATGGAGATTATCGCGGATAGTGTGCAGATTATAAGCACAAAGTCGTATTTGAATTTTCGCGAGCGCGAGCTGGGGGGCAAGTGGAAGACTGTGCCGCTGAATTTTAGCGAGGTGTAAAAAATGGGGATGTTCGAGCAGGACAGGAGCTACTATTTGCGGAGTGTGAGCGCAAAGCTGAACTGGAGCGAGCGGACGCTGCGCAGGGCTATCGATTGTGGCGAGATTAAGGCTTTTCGCAGGCGAGCAGGAGCGCCGTTGCAGGTTAGAGGCGAGGAGCTGAATAGATATATCTCGACGCTGGAGGATGAGGAGGTGAATAGATGAACTGTAAAGCTGGCGCTATTGTTGAGTTTATATTGTTAGGTAAAAAGATTAAGGCGACTTCTCTTGGGATTATTTCAGATCCTTTGCATAAGCATGAAGACAAGGTTAAGGTAAGAGTTTTAGGTGGAGAATATGGGATACCTGTGAGTGAAATTCTTTCAGTTGAGAAGGCAGATAAATGACTGCGCTTGATTTTTATAAATTTATATTTAAAAATAGAATTGAATATCATTGGGCGGATAATGCTGAGGAAAAAGATGTTGTCTTTTTCGTCTCTTTTGATGAGGCAAAGGAGCTAAACAAATTGTTAGATGCGTCTATTCTTGATGAATCTGGCATTGAATGTCACATGAAAAATGGATACTTAGCGTTTTGGGCAGATGAAATCCTTAGCCATTACGGAATTGAGCTGAAAGATATTTTTGAGGAGGATGATGAGTAGGTAGTTTTAGTAAAATGCGAGATAAGCTCTCCCGAAAGGGAGGGCTTTTTTTATGCGAAAAAATGACACGAGCGGACACGAGAGCTTGCCAGCGGCGGATTGGCTGGTTGTGTGTAGGTATGAAGAAATTTACACAAAAGCAGTATAAGAAGCTGTTTGAGATTGCGGGTAGAACGGCGTCGGTGTTGCCGTTTGCGAGCGATACGCCTGCTGAGCGGCAAAAGCGAAAGGAAAAGGCTACACGCCAAAGCTGGCAGGGGTTCGAGTGTTTTTGCAAAATATATTTCCCGCATTTTTTTGAGCTTGGATTTTGCGATGCGCATAGGGAGATGTGGCAAAGGACGCAAGGGAATTGTAATGGGATTACGGCGATTACGGGGTTTCGAAGGCTTGGGAAAACGGTGCTGATGGGCGTTGCGTATAATATTTGGCTGATTGTTTTGGGTGAAAAATACAGCGTGCATGTTGCGGCGGACGAGGGGTTGGCGGAAGAGCGGACGATGTTTATTTATAGCGAGCTGACGAACAATAAGCGGCTCTTGCACGACTGGACTTGGCTGGCTATCAAAGGCGGCGAGGAGAAAGATTTTTATCTGCAAAACGATAGCAGGGTGCGGGCAAGAGGTATCAGCCAGGCGGTGCGAGGGACTATCAACCCACGCACAGGAAAGCGTCCTGGATTGATAATTTGCGACGATATTGATGCAGAGAAAAATATGGGAAATTTCAGCATCGGCAAGCGGAAAATGGAGAAGATAAATGAAGAGATTAGCGGAGCGTTGTGTCCAGGCGGACGGTGTTTGTGGTTGGGGAACTTGACGCATCCGAATTACGCTATTTCGCAATTTGCGGAGTTGATTAAGGGCGAAATTTTGGCAGAAGAAAGAGGCGCGAGAGTTGACGCGAGAAAGCATTTTATAAGCGGGAGGAAACAGCTTTTGCGGTTTGCGCTTGAAGACGAAAAAGGGCGGTCTGTGTGGGAAGAGCAGTATCCGACGCAAGAGCTGGGAGAGTTGCGGAAACAATACGGTCACACGGGCTATCAGCGGGAGATGCTGGGCAAGCCAGTGATCGAGGGCAACATTTTCAAAAACGAGTGGTTTAAGGAATACAGTCGCATCGACGAGAAGGTTAAGCAGGTGTGGATGTATGCAGATCCTGCGTGGGGCGAAAAGGGTTGTTATAAGGCGATTGTGAGCATCGCGTGGACAGGTAGCAAGTTCTATCTGTTGCACGCGTGGGTTAGGCGGACGAAAAACAGTGTGTTTTTTGAGGTTTATACGGATATTTTTGCGGAGCTGGATAGGCGGTATGGGGCGAGATTTCGGGCGGCGATTGAGTGCAACTATGGACAAGAGCGGATTTTGGCGGATATGGACGAGTGGTGCGGGCAAAACGCACGCCCGAACATCTCGCATTTGGTTAAGAAAATTTATAACAGAGAGAATAAAAATCTGCGGATCGAACGGACGGAAACTTATATCGAGAGCGGGAAGTTGCTATTCCCGAATGGGCAAGATATGCCGACGCTGAAGGCGCAGTTTTTGACTTATCCTGACGGCGAGGTTGATGCACCTGACGCGGTTGCAGGATGTCTGGAGCGATTTGGGAATTACAGCAAAAGAAAGCTGCGAATAAGGAGTTATAATGCCTAGGGCGACGAACACTAGAGCGAATAAAGAGCGAATAAAGCAGGCAAAGGCGATGTATCTGGCAGGCAATACCGACTCGGCGAATTTGGCTGCGATTTTTAATGTGAGCGAGCGGACGATTTTGCGCTGGATAGCAAGTTACGGCTGGGCGACGGAAAAATCGGAAGAGCAGCAGCTCGAGGCAGAAATCGACAAGGCGGTAAAAAAAGCACTGCTGGAGGCTTTGCGTAACTACAAAGATAATCCAGGCGAGGTCGCGCTGCAGAGTCTAACGAGTCTGCTAAAGCAATATATGCAAAAAAACAAGCCCGCAAAGGAGCTGAACGAGTATATTTTGCTGTTTGTAGAGCAGGTGGTTGACTACGCACTCGACAACGATCTGGAGAGTTTGCGCGAGATTTGGCAGGAGAATTTGGTGAAGATTGCGGAGTATTTGAGGGCGAAAAATGGTTAGTAAACGAGCCTACGACGCGGCTATGAAGACTTATTATCGCGTGTTGCTGAACGCGTGGGATTTGCAGGCGAAAAAGGCGGCTAGAGCGGCGATTAAGATGCTGTCGGATATGCCGAAAAATCGCAAGTTTAGCGAAAAAGATGTGTTGCTGTTGGGCTTGCAAATAGATCAGCAACTCGGCGCGGATTTCGCGGCAAGGGTGCAAGAGGCGAGCAAAGGCTACATCGGGCGCTGTTACGATTATGGTTTGGGCGATGCTGGCGGACGATTGCGGATAAAAGTCGGCAGGTGGAATGCGGAAGATGCGGGGCTGGTGAGCCAAATCGAGCGGCACAATTTGTTTTGGATAGGCAATCACTACGGTTCGGATGTCAAAAGTGGTCTTGAGAAAAATTTGAAAGATTTTGTGAACAAGGGGCTGACAAAGGAGCAGATGGCGACGGCTCTGGCAAAGGAATTTGCTGGAGTAAAAGACAAGGGGAAAGCGTATTGGCAGGGGTTGGCGGAGCACACGGCGCTGAAGACGGCGGAGTTTAGCAGGATACAGCAATATAGCAGAGCTGGTGTAAAGGGTTACAGATTGTTGATTGTGTTGGATGAGAAGACAAGCCCGATTTGCCAGGCGTTGCGTCGGCAGCACGGCAAGACTGTTTTTGGAGTGCAGAAAGCGCGCGAAGTTGTGGACGCGTGCCTAGACACGAATTTTAAGAGCTTAAAAGAGGCGAGGGCGCATTTGCAGAGGCTGACGCCGTTTGTAAGCGAAAAACAAGTAGAAAAAGATGAAAATGACAAACCTGCTGGAATTGTGGGGGAAACGAGTTTGTTTCCGCCGTTCCACTGGAAGTGCAGAACTTCCACAGTTCCAGTAGTTTAGGAGGTAAAGTTGAGTGAGATATATCACACTTATACGGTAGAAAGAAAAGTTGTGGTTGATGGAGAGACGAAACAAGCAACTGGGTTGAGTTTGGGTTTGCGAAGCGTTGAAAACGAAAACGATTTTTATCCGATGCAAGAGACAGCTGCAGGTATTTATAAGGTTGAGAATGTGCCTGAGGGGGCGTATCTTTTGCGCAATACGGGTGAACACACCACAGACGCGAAGATGGTTGTGATAGGTAATAGGTGGCTGGGGCAGATGCCAGATCACGAATTTAGTAGTGTTAATCTTCGTTTTCAAAAGCCAGACGGCAGTTGGGGAGAGTGGTTTACAATTAAAGGAGAAAAAGGGGATAAAGGGGATGATGGGATTGATGGACAGCGAGGTTCTCCAGGTGCAGATGGTATAGACGGGAAAGATGGAAAAATGCCTTGGCACGAGGTAAAATGGGATAATAGCGCAATTCGCTGGCAAAATCCAGATGGATGGGGGGAATGGGTTCAAACTAAAGGAGATAAAGGTGATCCTGGCGAAAAAGGAGACAAGGGAGACAAAGGCGACAATGGTCTAGACGGGGCTGTTGGTGCGAAAGGAGATAAAGGAGACACTGGGGACAAGGGGGATGTTCCAGACCATATTATAACTGGCACTTATATAAAGTTTCAAAAGCCTGATGGTAGTTGGGGTCCGAGAATTGAAGTTAAGGGTGATAGAGGGGAACGGGGCTATGCTGGTGTAACTGGAGCAAAAGGTGACAAAGGTGACAAAGGTGACAAAGGCGACAAAGGCGACCCTGGCGAGGAAGGTGCAAAGGGTGAGAGAGGCGAGAGGGGGTATGACGGTATGGCTGGCAAGCCTGGTGCAAAGGGAGAAAAGGGAGACCAAGGTCCAATAGGGGGGTATCCAGACCATAAAGTAGAAGGGAGTTTATTGTATTTTAAGCGTCCTAGTGGCAATTGGGGTTTGCCTATTAATCTAAAAGGCGATAAGGGCGATAAGGGAGACAAAGGCGACAAGGGTGATATGCCAAAAATAGGTATGTCTGGGCATAGTATCTATTATCAGTTGCCAGATGGGACATATTCGCGGCCTGTGAATATCAAGGGTGATAAGGGTGATAAGGGGGATAAAGGAGGTCCGCCAGATGTTTTTTGCGACGATACTTGTATTTGGTTCGAAAATAGCGATGGAAATTTTACAACTATGCAAGTCAAAGGGGATAAGGGAGACACTGGTGCTAAAGGAGAAAAAGGAGATGTTGGGGCAACTGGTGCAAAGGGGGTAAAGGGCGACAAAGGCGAAAAAGGAGATCTTGGCGAGAAAGGCGAAAAGGGCGACAAAGGCGAAAAAGGCGACAAAGGCGAAAAAGGAGATCCTGGCGAGAAAGGCGAAAAGGGCGAAAAAGGGGATACTGGTGATGGTGCTGGAGGGAGCATTGAAACAGAGACAATTGTAACTGTCTCGGGGACGGTTCAAGGTGATTTTGACACACTGAATGATGCCCTGGCATATATGTCTAAACGGTATCCTGCATACACGGGTTCTAGCTTTGATTGTAAAATTTTACTTCTGAGTGGATTCGAATTGCGAGAGCAAATTTGTCTCAGGAATATAGATTTGAGTTGGTTAGTCCTTGAAGCTGAAGATGATAAGGTTTTAGTTTCAGACGACTTTGTTCAAGAGTGTGCCGCGCTAGAAGATTACAAAAAAAAAGGAGTGTTTGTTTTTGAGAATTGCCAAGGGTTTAAGATTAAAACTTGGTTAAGATTGAAAATTGGCGGTGTTTTTAGTAGCTTTATATATTGTGACAACAGTAAGGTTATTATAGAAAATGGCGGAATTTCCAGTTTGGACATAGGCATCTATGCAAGTAATTCGAACATTGTTATAAATGAAAGCACTCTCTATATCGAGGGGCTTTCTTTTAATAGCAACAGCTTCGTTACAATAAAGGACAGTTGTATTGATGTCGGCTATGCAACTGTGCCTCATTTTTTTGTCACGAGCAGTTCAGCAGTAGCAGATAATTGTTCTTTCGACGGCGGCATTAAGATAGAAGAAGGAGGGAAAATGTCAATACGGGACTCAACTGTCGGGAATTCTTTTACTAGCATACTTGTAAGTGCTAGCGAATTGTATGCATTGCGTTTAGAGGCAACATCATCGGAAGGAGTTAGGATAGAGAAGGGCGGAATAGCTAGATTAGTCAGCTTTACGGGGAAAGCGGTGAAAACTGTCGATTCTCCCCTTGGTGAGGAAGTAGGCTTTATTTACAAAAGTTAAATTAAAAGGGAGTAAAAAATGGAAAATCCAATAATTGCAAATTGCGCCGAAGGCGCTTGGACGCTAGTGGCGGGTAATTTAGTTAAAGGTGATGTGCATACACTCGGAGACGCTAAGGTGTCTTATTTTATTACATACAGAAAAGTTGGAGACCCTGCGCCAGCTGGCACAAGCGAGCTCGTGCAGATGGAAAAACACAACAGCGTAAACAAGGAAGAGGGTTTGGATGTGTATGTTTATTGCGCTAGCGGTGCGGGGAAAGTGGCGGTGTGGCGCTGGCAATAGGGGGTAAAATGGGGAAGATGTTTATTGGAGATCAGTTTGGTTCGAATACAAGCGGGGCTGGAAATAGCTCAACAACGCCAGATGCAAGCGGCGGCTGTCCGATTTTGTTTTTTATTAAGACTGGCAAAAGAGCGACGGGCGATTTTTCGACTACGGACGAGCTTGGCTATCACTATCACGAAAATTGGACACGGGCGATGTTGGATATTTCCCTTGGCAACGACGCTGTAAATAAGGCACAGCGGGGCGTTTGGGAAA
This sequence comes from Candidatus Cloacimonadota bacterium, assembly GCA_963676615.1. GTDB lineage: Bacteria > Cloacimonadota > Cloacimonadia. The sequence goes on from OY781092.1 coordinate 342,479, forward strand.
GTCCGAGGCTGGTTGAAAATGTCGGCAACTTTTGGACAAATACAGATATGCGGATGATACACTACAAACACGATTCGACGAATTTCCCCGATACTGCTGTTATTTTATTAGCTTTAAAAAATACAACTAACGCTGAAATTGTTAAAAGTTTTGTGCAGTTTGGATCGAACAACAGCTCTCTTTGCGGGAAGATGAGCGCGAACTTGCTGTCGCCGAATGTGGATTGCACAGCGCTGGATTGGACGAATTTGAGCTATTACACGGTTGCTGGCGGAACGAGGTCGCAAGAGGTTTTTGTGCCGATTGCAGCAGGGCAGACGGTGTTGGTCGAGCTGAATTGCCCTGCCTACTGCTCGGCGACCTACGGCAGTTTGTATGAGATGCTACTCGCGATTGGCATCGAGGGCGGCGATACGATTTGCACAGACGGCGTTTTGGCAGATTTGGCGATGTTGCAGGCGATAAAAAACAAAGCGGTGAGCGACCCGCTGGATTTGTGGAGGTTGTGATGGAGATGAAGAGGTTTCTGATTTTTGAGAAAAATGAAGACGGACAATGGGAAGAGGTTGGCGTAAAGCTAGCACCTGCAAAGCCGAAAGAAAGCGACGCGCTAAGATATGAAGAGGTTGATCTCGACTATGTGATGAAGATCGAGGAGGACGACAATGGCGGACATTGATACGAAATTTGAATTGTTGATGAAAGATTTGAACACGCTTGTGGCAGACCAAAATAAGTTGTTGAAACGGTTTGAGAAAAACGACGAAAAGACGAACAAGATTTTTACTGTGCTGTTGGGTGTAGGTGGAAAATGCGGGCTTTTGGAAGATTTGGCGACGATGAAGCGGGAGATGTCGGATGTAAAAATTTTTAAGCACAAGCTGATTGGCTATGTTGGCGGAGCGTATGCGTTGCTTGGGTTGATAGCGATTTTAGTGCGATTGGGGGTGTTGTAATGTTTGGATTTTTAGGGAAAATTTTGGGTGGCAAGACGGTCGAAAAAGGGCTGGATTTGGCAGACAAGGTGTTTTATACAGAGCAAGAAAAGGCGCACACAGACTTGGAGTTAGCTAAGGCGTATGGGCAGAATAGCCCCGCCAGCTCAAAGGCTCGCAGGTTTATGATGTATTTGTTTTGTGTTCCGTTTATGCTGTGCTTTTTGACGGGGTTTGTGCATTTGCTACTCGGCAATTCTGCAGAGATAAACAACATAATAAACTATGTAAATCTCTGGAATTTGCCCGCGCTGGTGGGAGGTATTTTGCTGTTTTACTTCGGAAGGCAAGCGATGGCAGAGGCGCAGAGCAACAAACGAATTGCGAATTTGGCGTTGTTGAAAAAGGAAGAGGCGAAGATTGCCGATTTGCCGAAAAGCAAAAACGACAAAGTGCTGGAAAATATGATTAAGAAGCACGAGGGGCTAAGGCTAAAGCCGTATCGATGCACGGCTGGAAAATTGACTGTCGGAATTGGGCGCAATCTGGACGATAGGGGTATAAGCGAAGACGAGGCTAACTACTTGCTTCAAAACGATATAACACTCTGCAAAATCGATTTAGACGAGAATGTTGGCTGGTGGCGCAAACTGAACAAAAATAGGCAAAGAGTGCTGATAGATATGTGTTTCAATCTCGGGATTGCGCGTCTTTTGCAGTTCAAGAAGTTTTTGCAATTTTTGCAGAAAGGTGAGTGGGAAAAGGCGTCAAGCGAGATGCTGGACAGCAGATGGGCGAAGCAAGTCGGAGTGAGAGCCGACGAATTAAGCAGAATTGTTGAAACGGGGGGCTTATGATACCAGTTAGCACGGAAACGCTTAAAAAAACGCTAAATTTGGAAGCGGTCGAAAACGATGTTTTGTTTGAAAAACACAAGTTGTCGATTTTGGCTGAGATTACACGGATTACAGAGCAAGAACACTACAATCGAGCGCTCTCGGATGCGGACGAGAACGAAACAAGAGCCGCCGCGTTCGAGCTCGCATATTGTTATTTGATGTTTGCGCAGGTAGCAGATTTATTGAATTTAGGCGCGTCGGACAAGGGGTTTGTGAGCACGATTGGGTTTGACTCGGACAGGGTTAGTTTGCTTTCAGTTGAGCAAATTTCAGCGCTGCAAAGCAAGCACAAAAAGAGCGCATTTAAGGCTCTTTTGCCGTATTTGAATGCGGCTGGTAGAGCCGAATATCGCCGCCAGAATGGTGAAATAAAGGGGCAGCAGTGTCGAGTCGCAGTCGTGTAGCTGACAAGGATTTAGAGCCGATTTTTGCGGATATTTATAGAGCTGTAGAAGACGCAATCCGCAGGCGGTTGGAGTTGATAGGTGTAGCGCTAGACGGCAAAGCTAGGACGCTTGCAAGAGATGAGCAAATTCGAGACAAGGGCGATTTTATCGCGCATATGGGCTACAGCATCCGCAAAGATAGCAAGGGGTTTTTGCTGCAAATAGGATCGAATGCGGCGCACGCAGATTATGTGCTAGGCGGCAAAGTGCCAAGTCCGACGCCGCTAAAACCGCTCATCAGCTGGGTTGAGCGTAAAAAGTTGAGCTGGGTAGATAAGAAGACGAAAAAAGAGCTGACGGTCAAGCAGATAGCGCGTTTGGTGCAGCACAAGATTTACAAGAAAGGGATAAAGGCGCGCAATATTTACGCCGAAGTTTTAAAAAATCAAGAGAGTTGGATTTTTAGCCAGCTGATCAAAATAGGAGAGGGGAAATGAAGAGTCCGCTAGCGTATGTGGGAGGCAAGAGCAAGCTTGCCAAGACGATAATCGAGATGCTGCCAGAGCACAAAACCTATTGCGAGTGTTTTGCAGGCGCTGGCTGGGTATTTTTCAAAAAAGAGCCGATAAAGGCTGAGCGTCTGAACGACTTGGATAGCGATTTAGTGAGCTTTTATAGGGTGTTGCAAAATCATCCAGAAGAGTTTTTGCGTCAGTTTAAGTATATGCTAGCCAGCCGAGAGCTGTGGCAGGATGCAGGACGCCAGCTGGACGCAGGCGGACTTACAGATATTCAAAGAGCCGCACGCTATTATTACAGGATGCGGCTTGCGTTTGGCGGACGAGTTACAGGGCAGGCATTTGGTGCAAGTGTGGACGGTTTGCCGAGGTTTAATCTGTTAAGGATAGAAGAGGAACTGACGGCTGTCCATCTAAGGCTGGCGCAGGTTGTTATCGAAAACCTGCCATACGACAAGTTTATCGCCAAATACGACCGACCAGAGACTTTCTTTTTTGCCGACCCGCCATATTACAAAGCGCCGTATTACAAGCATAATTTAGTGTTAGAAGATTATGAAGCGATGCGGGCGAATTTGGAGCAGGTGAAAGGGAAGTTTTTGCTGACTATTAACGATTGCGACGAGATGCGGGAAGTGTTTAAGCAGTTCAAAATAAAGTCAGTTTCGCTCAGTTATTCTTTGTGCAAAGAGAAAAGCACAGTCGGCAAAGAGCTGATAATAACCAACTATTAAAGCGTTTCATTACGCAAAAAAGAGCCTCGAAAGAGGCTCTTTTTTTATGTGTTTGTCGTCTCAAAAGTCAAACGACAAAAGCGTGAAAATCACAGAAAAACGACAAAGCGCTGAAAACGAAACGACAAAGCGAGTGACGAGCTATACTGGAAGCTTGGGAAGAAATTAAGAAAATGAGTGAAGATTATTAGTTTATTTTATACCAAGCTATTATTTTCGGCTTTGATGGAAATGTTATGCTACCCGAGACTGTTTTATATACTATACCTATTTACGATCCTGTCTGGGCAACAGGACAATATAAAAGCTACTTCAATAAATACGAAGTTACCAATTTAGAATTTTTTAGAAAAAACTTGGAGGAAAAATGAAGCCTAAAATCACCTTAATCGAAACGATGGAAGAGTATGTTAACTATTTGAAAGACGAAAACAACAAATATTTGCACAAAGATAGAAGTTTGAGACATGTTAAACCTTACATCGATGGAGACTATCTTATCGGCTATGATAGCGACGGGGCTGTATATTTGCTAGACAAACAAACTAAAGAAGTCGCAAAACAAATAGAGCTCGACTCTTTCACTTTGTTTGAGAGAGACACTAACAGGCCTGATATGGGAGAAAAAATTTTAGAAGCTGTTAAAAAAGAGAATTTTGCAAAAGGGCTCCCAATATGTTATATGATTGGTGATACCATTGTAGACGAATATTCAGATGGAAGGATTGTGGAACAAATTGAAACTGAGAAAGGATTTATTGATGGAAAGATTTTGAGAGAAGGGGAAAAATAAAATGAAAATATTCGTCGTCGTTGGAGGACCAAACGGAAGCGGCAAAACAACTATTACAGAAAGAAATGAAAAAAAAGATGGTATAACTTATTTGAATCCTGACGAAATCCAAAAACAAATAGCAACGGGCAACACAGAGGCAGATATTGTGAAAGCTGGAAGGCTAACCCTAGAAAAAGCTAACGATTTGTTAGAAAAAGGCGAGTCAATTTTGATAGAGTCCACTCTTTCAGGAAAAGCCCACCTAAAATTACTCAAGAAAGCTAAAGATTTAGGCTATAAAACAAGAATAGACTTTGTTTGTTTACAATCCGCAGATTAATGTTAAAAGAGTAAGTGAACGAGTAAAAAATGGTGGTCACAATGTTCCAGAAGCAGATATAAAACGCCGCTACAAAAAGGCCTTAGAGATGCTGCCAAAATACCTCAAGCTCGCAGACTCTTTTCGATTATACGACAATACCGTCACACACACAAAAGTGCTGCACATCATAAAAGGAAAGCGTAAGGATAAAATTGTCACTCTTAGCAAAAAACTTCCCAAATGGGCTGAGAAAAGTGTTAGAAGTTAAAATATAAAGAAAGCAGGCTCGACGAGGAAATTGTGCAGATTTTGACGGGCAAAGATATCAGCCAAGTTGACGCTATCCAAGGAGGAGAGGCACTCGCAAATTTTATCGAGTTTATAAAGAAGAACAAAGACAAGTTCAGCTTCTTTGCAAAGATTTTCGGGTTCAAAAAGGCAAAGCAGGAGCAAAGTATCTCTGGGAACGGTTCGAAAAAAAATGCCTAGATTTTGGGCTGACAAGACAGGACTTCAAGGAGATGAGTCTTGTGGAAGTTTACACCTATTGGTGCTTGGAATATGAGAAAGAAAGGGAAATGGCGAAAGGTTATTTGCGGTGAAGCCTTTCGCGGGCGTTTGTGTGGCTATTATTGGTGAGGCTTAAATACAGAAGCAAAACCATAACAAAAATTGGGGCAAAAGTGATGGCTAAAAAAAATATTGTCCCAAGGGCTTGCATATAACCTCCTAAATGATTTTTACTAAAGGAACAGGAGATAGAAAAAATGTCAAGTGATAAATTGATGTTAAATATAGAAGTTGATGTGGTTGTCATTTTCATTGACTAAGTCATTTAATGGGAGAAAATGAATTCAAAATTGATTGACTTTACTTGTTTTTTTTATTCTCTCGTTTTATTAGGTTAAAGGGAGGATTTAATGGGCGGTCTTATTTTTGTGATTTTTGTTCTTTTTATATTATGGCTAGCTTGTCGTAAGGATAAAAAGAAAGCTGAGAAAATGCAAATTGTTAAAAATGAGGGTTTGAAAGAGGAAATTCCTGAAGAAACGGAAGAGATTAATCTTAATATTAGCCTTGAAAAGCCAGAAAAAAGGGAGAAGGAAGAGTTGACTGATGAAGTTTTCAAAAGAGAAATTCGGAGGGAAATTGTGAAGATAGTGCAAAAAAAGTATCCAAAAATTGAAGTTCTTTTTCATGATGAGGATAATGGGGAGGAGTTTGGTTTTAATTTGGGAGCTAGTGATGAGTTTTATAGCAAGCAGGAGTTGATAGATATTTCTAAAGAACTTACTGCTGATGCGACTTCGCAGGTTGCGGCAAATTTTTTGGGGCAAGCTTTTTTGGATTCTGGGTTTCAGGTTAGTGTAGAGCAAAGTTAATTTTCACAAGGGGGAAAAATGATTTCACGGAAGAGGGCGCAGCAGTTGCTGGACGAGCATTTGTTGAACGAGAATCTGAAGAGTCACAGCCTAGCGGTCGCCTACATTATGCAGGAGCTGGCGAAAGTTTCTGGCGAAGATGAGGATAAGTGGTTTATCACGGGATTGTTGCACGATTTGGATTATGAGGGGACGAAAGATCAGCCGGCGCAGCACGGGCTGCAGACGGCGGAGATTTTGCAGAACGAGGATGTAAGTCAGGAGATGTTGCAGGCGATAAAGGCGCACAACTCTTTGGCGGATAGGGACGATTTGCTGAGCAAGCATCTTTGGGCGGCAGATCCCGTCTCGGGTTTGGTAGTGGCTGCGGCTCTGATGAATCCCGAGAAAAAAATCGAGGTGTTACAGCTGAAATCGTTAAAGAAAAAGTTTAAATCCAAAAGTTTTGCCAAAGGTGCAAATCGCCAGCAGATAGCCGATTGCCAAGATTTTGGGATGGAACTAGGTGACTTTTTGCAGCTAGCCATCGATGCGATGAGCGGCAAGGAACTGCTGTAATTCCCTAGAATTTAAGCAGATTATACAAAAAAGCCAACCATATTTCTAGGTTGGCTTTCTGTTTTTTTTGCTTTTTATTTGATGAAGTCGAGCACGATGTTCAAAATCCGTCTGACAGGTTCGGCGGCACCCCACAAAAGTTGATCGCCGACGCTGAAAGCGGTTAGATATTCTGGTCCCAAATTCATCTTGCGGATTCTGCCCACAGGCACTTTGAGCGTGCCAGTAGCGTAGGCTGGCGTCAATTTGGCGAGGCTCATCTCCTTGTTGTTTGGCACAATCTCGACCCACTGATTTCCTTTGGCGATGATTTGCTCAATTTTTTCAAGCGGCAGATTTTTTTTCAGCTTAATTGTAAAAGCTTGGCTGTGGCAACGCATTGCACCGACTCGCACGCACTGACCGTCGATAGGCACAGGATTTTTGTCTAGCCCCAAAATTTTGTTGGTCTCCACAAAACCTTTCCACTCTTCGCGCGTCTGCCCGTTGTCCATCGCCTTGTCTATCCAAGGAATGAGGCTGGCAGCCAGCGGAACGCCGAAATTTTCTTTGGGCAAATCTGCGCTGTGCAAGGTGTTGTTCACATTTTCGTCGATATCCAAAATTGCGGCGGCTGGTTCTTGCAAAAGTTTTTCGGCGTTTTTGCCGATGATGCCCATCTGCTTTACCAGCTCGATCATATTTTGCGCGCCCGAGCCAGAAGCGGCTTGATAGGTCATCGAGGTGATCCAGTCCACCAAACCTTCTTCGAAAAGTCCGCCAAGCGCCATCAGCATTAGCGAAACCGTGCAGTTTCCGCCGACGAAATTTTTTACGCCAGCAGAAAGTCCCTTGTCGATGACGCCGCTGTTTACGGGGTCTAGGACGATGATGCTTTGCTCATCCATCCGTAGAGTTGAGGCAGAGTCCAGCCAGTATCCGTTCCAGCCAGCTTTTCGCAGCTTTGGGTAAACTTCGCTGGTGTAGTCGCCGCCTTGGCAGGTGACGATGATGTCCAATTTTTTCAGAGAGTCGATGTCGAAAGCGTCTTGCAATTTTGCGGTTTCTACGCCAACATCAGGACTTTTTTGCCCAACTTGGGAGGTGGAAAAAAAGACCGGTTTGAACTTGCCAAAATCTTTCTCTTCCATCATTCTCTTCATTAGCACCGAGCCAACCATACCTCTCCAGCCGATAAAACCAACATTTTTCATAACAATTTCTCTCCTTAAAAATTTCTCGAAAGTCTCAATTTTGAAACTAAATCTTTTTTTGAGCTGAGATTGTCAATCTTTATTTTTCTCGCCTAATGTTTTGATTATCAAATAGTTACAAAATTTTGAGCCTTCTTAATCGTGATAAAAGTCACAAATAGAGCTAAATCTATCGTTACAAAAAAGTTGCTCACTTTTGAATTTGTGGTTTTGCTCGTTTGTATTTTAGGGAAAAATAATCGCGCTTTTGAAGAGCGAAATTCCATCTTGACTTTTTTGCCTTGCTTTGGAGTTTGTCGGGATAAATAAGCGATGAGATTGAGGAAATTATGAATTTCAAAATAGAGACATACGGTTGCCAGATGAATATCGCCGATAGTGAGCTGGTGGCAGCGATTTTGCAGGAGGCAGGGCACAGCCAAGTGGAGCAAATCCAGGACGCCGATTTGGTAATTTTTAACACTTGTAGCGTGCGAGAACACGCAGAGCAGCGGGTTTTGGGGCGAATTGCCAGCGTGATGGCTTTCAAGGAGAAAAAGTCGCCGTTTTATCTTGGGGTTATCGGCTGTATGGCGCAGCGGATGCAGGACGAGCTTTTTGCGTATGGTGTCGATTTTGTGGTTGGTGTGGACGAATATGCGAATTTGGCGAAGGTAATCGAGTCGCTGGAGCTTGGGCAGAAAGTGCTGAAAGCCGATTTCGACGACCAGCAAATTTACGAAAATTTTTATCCTGTGCGGAGCGAGAATTTTACCGCTTTTGTGACGATTATGCGCGGTTGCGACAATTTTTGCACCTATTGCATTGTGCCGCATTTGCGAGGGCGAGAGCGTTCTAGGCCGTTGTGCGAGATTTTGCAGGATGTGAAAAAAGCTGCCAGGCAAGGCTTTTCGGATATTACGCTTTTGGGACAAAATGTGAACTCCTACTCCTACGACGGTTTGAATTTTGCGGGATTGTTGCAGAAAGTTAGCGAGATTGAAGATGTGCGGCGGATTCGGTTTGTGACTTCGCATCCCAAAGATATGAGCGCGGAACTGATTGCGGCGATGCGTGATAACCACAAGGTTTGTCCGCACATTCATGTGGCTTTGCAGTCGGGTAACGACGAGATTTTGCAGCGGATGAATCGCAAATATACTGCGGGCGAGTTTTTGCAGATGGTGGTTGATTTGAGGGAGGCTGTGCCGCATATCGCCATCACGACGGACATTATCGTCGGTTTTCCGGGAGAGACGCATCGGCAATTTTTGGATACGGTGCAAATGCTGGGAAAAATCCGCTTCGATTATGCGTTTTTGTATAAATATTCGCCACGCAAGGGGACTGCGGCTGCCGAATTTGACGAGCAAGTGCCTGAGCCAGAGCGGCTGAAGCGGCTGCAGGAGATTATCAAGGTGCAAAATGTGATAACCAGCCAGAAATATCAGGAGCAGATTGGGCAGGTGAAGCAGGTGTTGGTCGAGAAGGTGAGCAAAAAAAACGCCGCTGAACTGGCGGGTAAGTCGGAAGATTTTAAGGTGGTAATTTTTGCGGGAGAGAAGAGCTTGATTGGCAAATATGTGCGGGTGAAAATCACGCAAGCCACGGGCTGGACGCTCAAGGGCGAGCTGGTGGAGGTGCTGTGATGCTCACGAAAAAAGTGTGGGCGGTGATACCCGCGCGCTACGCTTCGAGCCGTTTGCCGGGCAAACCGCTGGCGGATCTGGGAGGCAAGCCGCTTATCCAGCGGGTCTATGAGAACGCTTGCTCTTTTGGAATTTTCGCCAAAGTTGTTGTGGCGACGGACGATCAGAGAATTTTTGATTGCGTGAAAAATTTTGGTGGACAGGTCGTGATGACCAGCTCTCGGCACCAGACGGGCAGCGATAGGATCTGGGAGGTGGTGTCTGGCAGCGATTGCGACATCGTTTTTAATATTCAGGGCGACGAGCCGTTTTTGCCCAAAAAAGCTGTGCAGGCGGTTTTGGATTTGTTTGCGGAGCCTTTGGTGGATGTTGGCTCGGCGATGTGTCCTCTTGCGCAAAAAAGCGAGATTGACGACCCCAATTGCGTGAAAGTCGTTTGCGATGCCAAAAATTTTGCGCTCTATTTTTCGCGGCTTCCGATTCCCTATAATCGCGATAATTCTCGGGTGGAATATTTTGGGCACATTGGGCTTTACGCCTACAAAAAGCAGGCTCTGGCGGAGTTTGTGGCGATGCCGAAATCTTGCCTTGAGATTGCCGAAAATTTGGAGCAACTCAGGTTTTTGCAAGCGGGAAAAAAGCTGCGGATGGCAAAAATTCAGGAGAAAGTTGTCGGAATCGACACTCCCGAAGATTTGGCAAAAGCTCGCAAAATTTTGGAAAAGTGATGAAAGAGAAGGTGGCTCTTGCGCTGTCTGGCGGCATCGACTCGTCGGTGTGCGCCTACTTCCTCAAGGAGCAAGGCTACGATGTGCATTGCTTCACGATGCGGCTTTTCGACGATCAGCCGCTGGGATTTTCGCAAGAGAAAGGTTGCCGAGCGACGATTGCCAAAGCTCAAAAAGTTGCTAAAAAGCTGGATTTGCCGTTTGAGGTAATCGATTTGCGAGCGGAGTTTAAGCGGAAAATTTTGGACGCTTTTTTGGAGAAATATCAAGCGGGACTCACGCCAAATCCGTGCGTCGATTGTAATTTTCACATCAAATGGGGGCTTTTTGCAGATATTTTGGCGGAAAATGGTTTTGATAAAATTGCCAGCGGACATTACGCCAAAGTGAGGCACGAGGCTGGTAAATACAAGGTTTTTAAGGCGAAAGATGACACCAAAGATCAGACCTATTTTTTTTGGAGATTGTCGCAAGAGCAGCTGGCGAGGATGTTTTTTCCGTTGTCGGAGCTGAAAAAGTCGCAGATGAAGGAGCTGGCGCTGGATTTGGGCTTGGTGAGTGATAGCAGCGAGAGTCAGGGCGTGTGTTTTATCGAAAACGATTATAAGGAGCTTTTGCGGCGACTGATTGGCGTTAATCCTGGTGCTGTTCGGCTGGATGGCAAAAAAATCGGCGAGCACAAGGGCATCGCCTACTACACGATTGGTCAGCGGCGTGGGCTGGAGATTCCGCACGCGACGCCGCTTTATGTGAAGTCCAAAAACGCCAAAACTAACGCTATCACGGTTGTCGAGGATAGGTCGCTGCTGGCGACTTGCTCGTTTTATATCAAAAATGCGAACTTTTTTGAGGTAGATTTTGCTGGTTTGAGCGGGCTAAGCGTGCAGGTTTGTTACAACACAAAAGCGGTAGCGGTGGTGAGCTTAACGCCCAAGGGTAAAGGATTTTTGGTGCAGACCAAAGAGCCGATAAAAGCTGTGGCGAGCGGACAGTCGGCGGTTTTTTACGCTGGAGATTTGCTCGTGGGCGGTGGCGAGATTGGCTAGAGGCGGCTTTTTTGGCGAGAAATTGGAAAGCGGAATTTTCCGATACGAAAAGCGGACGAAATCTGGAGTCGCAAATCTTTTTTTGGCGAGAAGATTTTCTTTACAATTTAGGCTTTTTTGAAAGGTTGGAATTATGAAAAATGTTAGAAATTTTTGTATAATTGCGCATATCGATCACGGAAAATCGACGCTTTCGGACAGATTTTTGCAGCTTACGGGAGTGCTGGGAGACGCCAGCGGGCAGGTTTTGGACGATATGGATTTGGAGCGGGAGCGCGGGATTACGATCAAGTCGAAGGCTGTGCGGATGAACTACACCTATCTGGGTCAGGAGTATGTGCTGAACCTCATCGATACGCCTGGGCATGTCGATTTTTCCTACGAAGTGTCTCGCAGTCTGAACTCTTGCGAGGCGGCTTTGCTGCTGGTGGACGCCGCACAAGGCGTTGAGGCGCAGACGATGAGCAATCTGTATCTTGCCTTGGAGAACAATCTGGAGATTATTCCTGTGATCAACAAAATCGATTTGCCGTCGGCGGATGTGGAGGCTTGTCAGGAGAAGCTTTTCGAGCTTTTGGGACAGGACAATATTTACAAAATTTCGGCTAAATCGAACATCGGCATTCAGGAACTTTTGGAGGGCGTGATCAAAGATGTGCCCGCTCCAAAAGGCGATGTTGCGGCACCTGTGAAGGCTTTGGTTTTCGACTCGTTCTACGATAAGTATCGCGGAGTTGTGATTTTGGTGCGGATGTTTGACGGTAGTCTCAAAAAAGGCGATAGGGTGAAGTTTTGTTCTAGCGATGTCGAGTTTGCGATCGAGGAGCTGGGCTATGTGGGCTTGGAGCTCAAGGCGAGCAAAGATTTGGTTGCTGGCGATGTCGGCTACATTATTTCGGGGATTAAAGATATCGATCAGGCGAAAGTTGGCGATACGGTAACGGGTGTTAGGCTCCCGTGCGACAAGGCTTTGGCTGGTTTTCAGGAAGTCAAGCCGATGGTGTATAGCGGAGTTTTTCCTGTGGCGAGCGACGAGTATAAGGAGCTGCGAGAAGCGCTGGAGAAGCTGAAGTTGAACGATGCGTCGCTGGTTTATGAGCCGGAAAATTCGCTGGCTCTGGGCTTTGGATTTCGGTGTGGATTTTTGGGAATGTTGCACTTGGAGATAGTTGTGGAGCGGCTTTATCGGGAGTATAATGTGCCGATTATCACCACTGCGCCGTCTGTGCCGTTTCGAGTTTTTGATAAAGCGGGCAAAATGAGCGAGGTGCACAATCCGATAAATTTGCCCGAGCCCAAAGATATCGATTACATTCAGGAGCCGTATATGAACCTCGAAATCATTGTTCCGTCGAGGTTTATCGGCAATATTATGAAGCTGGTGATCGAGAAGCGGGGCGTGCAAAAAAATATGGAGTATATCGATCAAGACAGAGTTTGTTTGAAATACGATATTCCGCTTTTGGAGTTGATTTTCGATTTTTACTCTCGATTGAAGTCGGTTTCCAGCGGTTACGCCTCGATGGACTATTCCTACGCCGATTATCGCACTTCGGACATCGTTAAGGTGGATATTTTGGTCAACGGCGACAAGGTTGACGCGATGAGTTTTATGGCGCATCGTGAAAAAGCCAGAGCGTGGGGGCTGAACATCACCGAGCGGCTGAAAGATTTGATTCCTCGGCACTTATTCAAAATTCCGATTCAGGCGGCTATTGGTAGCGATGTTGTGGCTCGCTCGACGATTAACGCGATGCGAAAAAATGTGACGGCGAAATGTTATGGCGGCGATATTACCAGAAAGCGTAAGTTGCTGGAAAAGCAGAAGAAAGGCAAGAAACGGATGAAAGAGATTGGCTCGGTTTCGATTCCGCAGGAAGCTTTTTTGGCGGTGATGAAAGCCGATAAAATTTAGCGAGATTTACCAAAAAAGGAGAGAGTTATTTTACATAATTTGCTACGAGGAAAGAAGGTCGTTTTAGGTTCGGCGTCGCAGAGGCGCGAGCGGATTTTGCGGATGATGGGCGTGAAGTTTGTCAAGATTGCCGCAGATGTGGACGAGACGGAGGACGCTAAACTCTCGCCCTTGCTTTTGTGCAAGAAGCTCGCCCAAAAAAAGGCGGAGACTGTGGCAGAGATGTGCGATGCAAATTGCTTGGTTATCGGAGCGGACACTTTCGTTTATCTGGATGGAAAAATTTTGGGCAAGCCCGCAGACGCTGCGCAGGCACGAGATTTTTTGCAGAGGCTCTCGGGCAGGACGCACACGGTTTATTCGGGGGTTTGCGTGCGCTACAAGCGGAAATCGTGGACAGGTTTTGCCAAGGCGAAGGTGACTTTTGACGAGCTCTCGGAGGTGCAAATCGACCAATATCTGGTTACCAAAGAGCCGTATGACAAGGCGGGCGCCTACGCTTTGCAGGGGGCAGCCGGACAGTTCATCTCCAAAATTAACGGCGATTGGTTTACGGTCGTTGGTTTGCCAGTGAATTTGCTTGCAGCCTTGGTGCGTAAGGCTTTGTAGGGCAAAAGCTGCTCGTTTTTTTCGCCGATGAGACCGCAAACCAAGTTTCAGCTAGATGCGTATGGCTATTTTCTAAAAGTGGAAAAGGGGCTTGCCGAAAAGTCTTTGCAGGCGTATTTTTCCGATTTGGAAGATTTTTTGCTTTTTGCGCAAAAAGATTTGGAGGCGATTTCCAATCAAGATTTGGTGGATTATTTGGTGAAGTTGCAGTCTTATGGGCTAAGCTCGGCGACGCTTTTGCGGAAGCGGAGTTCGATTAAAGGCTTTTTTGATTTTTTGCTGGTGCAGCAGGAGTTGAAGGTGGTCTTGAGCGATTTTCCGAAAATTAAGCAGGCTGTGCGGTTGCCGTCGGTGCTTTCTGTTGCGCAGGTGGAGAAGTTGTTGCAAGTTTTCCAGATGGGCAAGACCGCGCTGGAGGCTCGTAACAGAGCGATTTTGGAGGTCGCTTACGCTTGCGGATTGCGAGAGAGCGAGATGCTCGATTTGAAGTTGAACGATTTGCTGTTGCAGCAGGAGGTTCTGCGGGTGATAGGCAAAGGTAACAAGCAGCGGTTTGTGCCGATTTGTCACACGGCGATTGAGATTTTGCAGGAGTATTTGCAAAGTTATCGCCCGCTGCTGGTGAAGACCAAAATCACCGACTATGTTTTTGTGAATAAGTTTGGGCGTCGCTTGTCTCGTATGGGTTTGTGGAAGATTGTGCAAAAGGCGGTAACGGAGGCTGGTTTGCGCAAAAAAGTGTCGCCGCACACATTGCGGCACTCGTTTGCCACGCACTTGCTGGAGGCAGGAGCTGGCATCAGGTCTATTCAGATGATGCTCGGACACGCCAGCATCAACACGACGCAGATTTACACGAACATCGACAAGTCGCACCTGATTAAAGTGCACAAAAAGTTTCACCCGAGGGGGTAATTTGCCGAAATTTAACGATTTGGATTTGGGGAGAAAATATTTGACACCCCCGCGGTTTTTGGCTGTTTACGACTATCAACGAAAGAGGTTTTATGGAAAATTTGAAGAGAGAAGATAAAGAGATTTACGATTTGATACAGGACGAGGCGAAGCGCCAGAAGGAAGGTCTGGAGCTTATTGCATCGGAAAATTATGTTTCGCCTGCGGTTTTGGAGGCTGCTGGCAGCATTTTGACCAACAAATATGCCGAAGGGTATCCGTATCGCTGGAGCAAAAAAACTGGCGATTTGAACTATCGGCTTTACGGGCGATATTATGGCGGTTGCGCGGTTGTGGACAAAATCGAGAAGCTGGCGGTGGAGCGTGCCAAAGAGCTTTTTGGCGCGGAGCATGTGAATGTGCAGCCGCACTCGGGTTCAACGGCGAATATGGCGGCTTATTTCACTTTGGTCGAGCCTGGCGACACGGTTTTGGCGATGGAGCTTAGCCACGGCGGACACTTGACGCACGGCAGCCCGCTGAGCTTTTCGGGGATGCTCTACAACATCGTTTCGTATGGCGTCGATGCCAAAACGCAGATGCTGGATTATCAGGAAATTGAAAGGCTCGCCGTCGAGAACAAGCCGAAGATGATTTTGGCAGGAGCGTCCGCTTACTCTCGGGCGATAGATTTCGCGCGCTTTCGCCAGATTGCCGACAAAGTTGGGGCGTATTTGATGGTCGATATGGCGCATATTGCGGGGCTTGTCGCTGCGGGATTGCATCAGTCGCCCGTGCCGTATGCGGATATCGTGACCACGACGACGCACAAAACTTTGCGTGGACCTCGCTCGGGGCTGATTCTTTGCAAGGAAAAGTTCGCTAAGCAAGTGGACAAGGTCGTTTTTCCAGGATTGCAGGGCGGTCCGCTGGAGCATATTATCGCAGCCAAAGCGGTGGCTTTTGCTCAAGCGCTGGACGCAAAATTTGTT
Source organism: Candidatus Cloacimonadota bacterium (assembly GCA_963676615.1). Lineage (GTDB taxonomy): Bacteria > Cloacimonadota > Cloacimonadia. Next base: position 357,993 of record OY781092.1, read on the forward strand.
GAGTATCAGCAGCAGGTGCTTTTGAACGCCAAAACTTTGGCGGAATGTTTGTCAGGCTTTGGCTTTAAGCTCGTTTCTGGCGGAACGGATAACCACCTTGTGCTGTGGGATTTGGGCGATAAAGACAGCGGGAATCCTTCTGGCAAAAAGATGGAAAACGCGCTGGGACTCGCCGAGATTACGGTCAACAAAAACGCTGTGCCGTTTGACACTCGCTCGCCGTTTGTGGCTTCGGGCATTCGCCTGGGAACTGCGGCAGTGACGACTCGGGGGATGAAGCAAGAGCAGATGCAAAAAATCGCCGAGTTTATCAAGCGGGTTTACGACAATTATGAGGACGAGTTCGAGTTAGCCAAAATCGGCTTGGAAGTTAAAGATTTTTGCAAGGCGTTCCCCATATGGCAATAAAAAAAGTCGCCATTATCGGCAGACCAAATGTTGGTAAATCTTTTTTGTTCAATAGGTTGTCGAAGACGATTTCGGCGATTGTGGACGCAGAAGAGGGCGTGACGCGCGACAACAAAACGCACATTGTGCTGTGGAACGAGAAGAAGTTTGAGCTGGTGGACACTGGCGGTTTGTTTGGCAAGCACGATTTTGATCAGCAGATTTTGGAGAAAGCCGGTGGCGTTATCCAGCAGGCGGATTTGGTGCTTTTTGTGGTGGATGCCAAAGTCGGGCTTTTGCCGGTGGAGAAGCGGATAGCCAAACTTTTGCAGGACAAGCAGACTTTGCTGGTGGCGAACAAGTGCGATTCCGAGCAGGATGAGGCGCAGAATTTTGAGTTTTTGGCTCTTGGTTTGGGAGAGCCGCATTCGGTTTCGGCAAAGCTCAATCGCGGCACTCGTCAGCTGCTGGACAGCGTGGCGAGGATAGCTGGCGTGGGCGTTAATACGGGCAAAGAGAAAGAGAAAATCCGCAGCAGAATTAACTTTAGCATCGTTGGGCGTCCGAATGTGGGCAAATCGAGCCTGCTTAACAAAATTTTTGGGGAAGAGCTATCGATTGTCAGCCCGATTTCTGGCACAACGCGCGATTCTATCGGCAGCGACATCACCTATAAAGGTCGGCAAATTCATTTTGTGGACACCGCTGGGCTGCGTCGCAAAAGCAGGGTTAAATATGGCGTGGAATATTTCAGCACGCAAAAGTCGATAGCGTCCATCGTGTCGAGCGATGTGGTGATTTTTGTGTTGGATGCGACCGAAGATTTTTCCAATCAAGATCAGAAAATCGGCGCTTTTGCCAAAAAGCATTACAAAAATATTTTGGTTGTGGTCAATAAATGGGATTTGATTAAAAAAGACAGCAAGTCGCACGACGAGTATAAGCGGCGGGCGTTTAAGTTTTTTCGATTTTTGGACGATTGCCCGATAATTTTCACATCGGCGCTTTCGGGGCAACGGGTGAACAATATTTTGCAGGAAGGCATTGAACTCTACGACCGCAGCAGCACGAGGGTGCCGACGGCGAAGCTCAACGCGACTTTGCAAGGTTGGCTGGACAGATTTCCGCCGAAGCAGTCTGCGGGAAAGTTGGTCAAGATTTTTTATGCGACGCAAGTGCAGACAAATCCCATCAAAGTGGTGTTCGTGTGCTCGAATCCCGAGAACATCAGCTCGGCTTACAAGGGGTATTTGTTGAACAATTTTAAGAAAGAGTTTGCGCTTGGCGGCGTGAGCGTCAAGATGATTTACAGGCAAAGAGGTAAAAATGATAAAGACGATAGTCAGTAGCGCTTTTTTTATTTTGCTGATCGGATATTTGGTCGGCAGCGTTCCCAGCGGTTATTTGGCGGGCAAAATTTTTAAGGGAATTGACATTCGCAAAAGCGGCAGTGGCAATATCGGAGCGACAAATGTTTTTCGCCTTTTGGGCTGGAAGTTCGGCTTGGCTGTTTTTTTGACCGATTTTTGCAAAGCTTTCGCTTTTGTGCAGATAGCAAAGTGGTGCTACTTTCCGCAACAGCCGTTTTTTTTGACATTGGCGGCTTTTTTGGTGATTGTGGGCAATGTTTTCCCAGTTTTTTTGAAATTCAAAGGCGGAAAAGGCGTCGCCAGCAGTGCGGGGCTTTTCGTCGGTTTGTGTCCGCTTGCTTTTTTGCTCTCGTTTGCGGTGTTTTTTTTGGTGGTTTACATTTGGCGCTATGTGTCGCTGGGCTCGCTTTTGGCGTCGCTCACGCTTTTTGCGTGCAACCTTTTTTTCTATTTGAACGGACAAAAATCGCTGCTGGCGGTGCTCGTCCTCACAGGCGTAATAACGGCGTTTATCTGGTTTAAACATTGGGAAAACATCAAAAGAATTTTGAGCGGAACGGAAAATAAATTGGGCAAAAAACGAGAGAAGTGATGAAAAATTTGAAGCAACTTTTGGAAAAATTCAGCGGGAAAAAGATTGCGGTTTTTGGCGATTTGATGCTTGATCACTATGTCACTGGCTGCGTGAATCGGATTTCGCCCGAGGCGCCGATTCCTGTTGTGGATGTGACAAACGAGCGCTACAGCCTTGGTGGAGCTGCCAATGTGGTGGCAAATATTGCGTCTTTGGGAGCTGTGCCGCTGGTGTTTGGCGTTTATGGGCAAGATTTTGCGGGCAAAAAACTTTGTCAGCAGTTGCAGGAAAAAAATATTTCAGCGGAATTTTTGGTGCAGAGCAAAGAGCGCCCAACGACGCTCAAGACAAGGGTTGTGGCTGGCAGTCAGCAGATGGTGCGCATCGATTTTGAGCAGAAAAATTATATCCAGCAGAGCTTGGTGGACGAGGTTTTGGCGAAGTTTGAGAAAGTCGCCAGCGAGTGTGCGGGCGTGATTTTGGAGGACTATAACAAAGGTTTTTTGAGTGCGCCGCTCATCGAGGGAGTGATCGAGATTGCCAAAAAAAACAGCGTGCCAGTGAGCGTCGATCCGAAGTTTTTGAATTTTGGCGCATACAAGGGCGTGAGCGTGTTCAAGCCGAATTTGGCGGAGTTTTGCGCTCTTGCGGGAGTGCGAGAAGATGCGGACGATTTTCAGGCGAAAGCGTGGCAGATGGTGGACGATTTACAGTGCGATTTTTTGGTGATAACTATGGGTCGCGACGGTTTGGCGATTTATCAGCGTGGCAAAAATAAGGCGGTGGCGATTCCGACTTTTGCCCAAACCGTTTACGATGTTTGCGGTGCGGGCGATGCGGTGATTAGTTCGCTGGCTTTGGCTCTGGGCAGTGGCGCGAGCATTGTGCAGGCTTGTCAGATAGCCAATCACGCAGCGGGCGTCGTCTGCGGGCGCATCGGCGTGGTGAATGTCAATCGGCAGGAGATTATCGACTCGTTCGCCCAGTGGGAAATGGGGTTGGAGTAAGCAAAGAGCTGAAAAGCCAAATTGTGTTGACAGTTGTGTCGCGAAATTGCGGCTTGATAGTGATAAGAAAACCAGCTGACGAGATTTTGCAAAAAAGAGCAAAGCTTGTATGGCAGATACAAAAAAACCGATAACTAATTGCTTGGCAAGGACTTGATCTTATATAGAAAAAAGGCAGGTACCGATTTTAATGAGCGAAAAAAAAGTTTATGGCATCGTTGGTGATGGCAAAATGGCGAGTCATTTTTGCCGCTACCTTGATTTGTGCGGCGTCGATTATATTTCTTGGAGTCGCAGGGCGGATGTGGGCGTTCGTCCATTCGACAAGCTGAAAAATTGCCAGCTGGTGTGTCTGCTCATCAGCGACGGGGCTATCGGAGATTTTTTGGAGCAAAATCGCGAGCTAAAAAATCTTCGCTTGGTGCATTTTTCTGGCTCTCTTTTTTTGGAGGGTGTGCCGTCGTATCACCCGCTGATGACTTTTGCCAAGCGGCTTTATTCCAGGCAAGAGTATCAAAAAATCCCTTTTGTTTATGAGCAAGGTCAGCCGACTTTTGCGCAGATTTTTCCAAAGCTTCCTAACGAGAGTTTTCCGCTGCAGAGAGATAAAAAGCCGCTCTATCACGCTTTGTGTGTGCTTTCGGGAAATTTCACGACTTTGCTTTGGCAAAAAGTTTTTGGGGAATTTGAGCGGCAGCTTGGTTTGGAGCCCAAAATTTTGTTTGCGTATATGCAGCAAATTTTTGAGAATTTGCAGGACGATTGGAAAAACGCTTTGAGTGGGCCTCTTTCAAGAGGCGACAAGAGCACGATTGACGCTAATTTGAACGCTTTGCAGGGCGATAATTTCGCTGGAGTTTACAGGGCGTTTGTGCAGGCGTTAGATAAAGGAGGAAAATTGTGAATGTTTTCAGTTTTGCCAAAATGAAGAAAAAAGGTGTGCCGATTTCGATGGTGACGGCGTATGACAGCTCGAGTGCGGCGATTGTGCAGGCGGCGGATGTCGATTGCATTTTGGTTGGCGATTCTCTGGCGATGACCATGCACGGGCAAAAAAGCACGCTGGGAGCGAGCGTGCAGATGATGAGTTTGCACACGAAGGCGGTGCGGCAAGGGGCGTCGGACGCTTTTATCGTGGGAGATTTGCCGTTTTTGAGCTATCGCAAAGGGCTTGCGCAGGCGATGGATGCTGTGCAGGCGATTATGCAGGCTGGGGCGAACGCCGTGAAGCTAGAGGGCGTGCGAGGTTCGGAGCAGATAATTGCGCATATCGTGGAGTCTGGCGTGCCAGTGATGGGGCATTTGGGGCTTGTGCCGCAGTCTGTGAACGGGCTGGGCGGTTATCGGGTGCAGGGCAAGAGTAAATTGCAAGAGGAGATTTTGCTGCAGGATGCGCTGGAACTGCAACGGCTGGGCTGTTTTGCGGTTGTGCTGGAGTGCGTGCCGTCGGAAGTTGGCAAAAAAGTTTCGCAGGAGTTGAAAATCCCCACAATTGGCATCGGAGCAGGTAGCGATTGTGACGGACAAGTGCTGGTTTGGCAAGATTTGCTGGGGATTAACAAGGAGTTTCAGCCGAAATTTGTGCGGAAATATTTGAGCGGATTTGAGCTGATGAGAGACGCGTTGAACAGCTACAATCGTGATGTGAAAAGCCGCAATTTTCCGTCTGAAGAAGAGGGTTTTTGATGAAAATTGTTAGGTCTATTACGCAGTGGCGCGAGATTTTTGGAGGTTTGCAAGGCAAGAGCGTGGGCTTTGTGCCGACGATGGGCTATCTGCATCAGGGGCACATCAGTCTGGTCGAGCGCTCCAAGGCGGAAAATCAGATTACGGCGGTGTCGATTTTTGTGAATCCGACGCAGTTCAACAATCAGGAAGATTTGCAGCGTTATCCAGTGAATGTGCAGGACGACACGCTGCAGTTGCAAGATTTGGGCGTCGATTATCTGCTTTTGCCGGACTATGGGGAGCTGTATTGCGACGATTATCGCTATAAGGTAAGCGAAAATCAGTATTCGCTGGATTTGTGCGGAGCCACGCGCCCTGGGCATTTCGACGGCGTGTTGACGGTGGTTCTCAAACTTTTGAATATCACCAAAGCCACTCGAGCCTATTTTGGGCAGAAAGATTGGCAGCAGTTTCAGCTGGTGCGGGGGATGGCGAGCGCGTTCTTTTTGGATACGGAAATTGTTGGGTGTCCGACTGTGCGGGAAGACAGCGGGTTGGCGCTTAGCTCTCGCAATAAGTTGCTTACGCCAGAGCACAAAAAAATCGCGCCGCAGTTGCACGAGATTATCAGCGGGAAAAACTCGCTGGCAGAAAAGTGGAAGATGCTGGAAGCGGCAGGCTTTCAGGTCGATTATTTGACAAAAAAAGAGGGGAGAATTTTTGTGGCAGCGTTTTTGGGAAAAGTGAGGTTGATAGATAATGTCGGAGTCTAAAATTTTGGTCTGCATAAGCGGATCTATTGCGGCGTGCAAGGCTACAGAGCTTGTGTCGCTGCTAAAGAAAAACGGATTTTTGGTAAAAGTTGTGGCGACAGATTGTGCGCTGGAGTTTGTGGGTAGGGCGAGTTTGGAGGCTTTGTCGGGCGACAAAGTTTACACGCAGATGTTCGCCGAGTCGCAAAAAATTCATCACATAAATTTGGTGGAATGGGCAGATTTGATTGTGGTCTATCCCGCTTCGGCGGCTACAGTGGCGCGGCTTCGTGTGGGTCTTGCCGAAGATTTGCTCACCGCTTGTTTTGTGGCGAACAATTTTCGCAAGCCGTATTTGGTCGTGCCGTCGATGAACGCAAATATGTTTGCGCATCCAGCCGTGCAGGAAAATTTGCAGGTGCTCCAAAATTGGGGCGCAAAGGTGGTTGAGCCAGCCTCGGGGGAGCTTGCTTGCGGGACGAGCGGAAAAGGCAGAGCGCCTGAGCCGCGCGAGATTTTGGCGCTAATTCAGGAAGCTCTGTGAAAATTTTGATAACTTCGGGAGCCACGCGCGAGCCTATCGACGGTGTGCGTTTTATCACCAATTTTGCTAGCGGAAAAACGGGCTGTGTGCTGGCGGAATTTATGGCGAAAAAATCTCACGATGTCGTTTATTTGCACGGCGTTGGAGCGAAAAAGCCCGCAGAGAGTGTGCGAACTTGCGAGTTTGTTACTTTTGCCGATTTGGAATTAAAGCTGCAAAATTTTTTGCGGGCAGAAGATTTTGATGCGGTGGTTCATCTGGCGGCAGTTGGCGATTTTTCTTTGAGCAAAATTGAGCTGGAGGACGGTAGTTTTTTGGATAAAAATTTGGCTGGCAAGCTAGATTCGGCACAAAATATTAAGTTGCATTTGCAACGAAATCACAAGATTTTACCGCAGATTAAATCTTTTGCAAAAAAAGGGAGTTCGCCTTTTGTGGTCGGCTTTAAACTCACAAATTTTGCCGACGATGCGGAGATTGAAAAAAAAATGGAGAAGATTTTTGCTGCTGGCGGAGTCGATTTGGTGGTGCAAAATGATAAGAGCAAAATTCAGGGCGAGTTTCATCCAGCGGTGATTTATCGGAGCTGCCAAAATATTGTGGCAAAGGCGCAGAGCAAGCAGGATTTGGCGGCAAAATTGTTGGAAATTTTGGAAGGAGAAAAGAGCAGATGAGGCTGTGTTTAGATTTTGGGAACTCCCAGCTTTTTGGGGGTTTGGTGCAAGAGACTAAGATTTTGTTTCGGTTTCGCAAAAGTATGAGCAAGGGCATTTCGTCGGACGAAATGGGAATTTTTTTGCGGTCTGTTTTGCGGGAAAATGGCTACGATCCGAGCAAAGTTGGGCAGATTGTTTTTTGCAGCGTGACGCCAGAGGTGAACCATTCGGTGAAAAATAGTTGTCAGAACTATTTTGGGATAAATCCGCTGGCTTTGGAGCCGGGCGTGCGAACGGGCTTGCAGATTAAGTATGCAAATCCTGCCGAAGTCGGCGCAGACAGAATTGCGGGGGCTTTGGGCGCTTGCGAGCGTTATCCAGGGCGGAATGTGATTATCGTCGATTTGGGGACTGCGACCACTTTTGATGTTTTGAGCAGTAGCAAGGAGTATCTGGGCGGAGTCATTATTCCCGGGATGTCGATTGCGATGCGCTCGCTGGAGCAGCACACTTCCAAATTGCCGAAAGTGGAGATTGTTCGTCCGCAAAATATCTGCGGAAAGTCAACTGTGCAGAGCATTCAAGCGGGTTTGTATTATGGAAATTTGGGGGCAATCAAGAAGGTTTGCCAAGAGATTAAATTGAGCGTTTTTTCTGGTGAAGAGGTGATGGTGCTTGGCACGGGCGGTTTTTCGGGACTTTTTGCCGAAGAGGGCGTTTTTGACGAAATTGATAAAGATTTGGTTTTGCGCGGGCTGATCAAATTGGAGGAGTTGAACAGATGATAGTAGAGATGTTGAAGGCGAAATTGCACAGAGCGACGGTGACCGACGCGGATTTGAACTACGAAGGCTCGATTTCGATCGACACGAAGCTTTGCAAGGAGGCAGGTTTGCTGCTGAACGAAAAAGTGGATGTGCTGAATATCGATAACGGCGCTCGTTTTTCGACTTATGTGATTGCGGGCAAAGACGGCGAGATTTGCTTGAACGGCGCTGCGGCGCGGCTTGTGCAAAAGGGCGACAAGGTGATAATCGTGGCGTATTGTCAGATGGAGCAGGAGCTTGCCAAGGCGCACATTCCCAAAGTTGTGCATCTGGATGCGAAAAATCGGGTGAAGTGATTTTTTGGGCGACGATTTTTCATTTTGATGCTGGTCAAATATTTTGTCAAAAGTGCTAGACAAAATGTGCGGTCTGATTTTCTGATGGAAAACGGTTGATTGGCGAAGTTTTGTTTGAATTTTAGACGAAAAAAAAGGAAATTGAAGGAGATAAAAAATGAATGTGATACCTAGTTTGTGGTATTTGGCGCCAGCTGGAGCTTTGATTGCTCTTATTTTTGCGTATGTGATTTTTTTGGGAGTGAAAAAATTGCCAGCGGGGAACCAAACGATGGAAACCATTGGAAGGCATGTCCGAGAGGGCTCGTTTGCTTATCTGAAGCAGCAATACAAGGGCGTGGGCATCTTTTTTGCGATAGCTTTTGTTGTTTTTAATATTATGGCTTGGGGGATGGATGTGCTGCATCCGCTGGTGCCTTGGGCTTTTTTGACTGGCGGAATTTTGAGCGGCTTGGCTGGATTTTTTGGAATGAATACCGCGACAATCGCCTCTGTGAAGACAGTGCAGTCGGCAACCAAAAGTATGGACTCAGCCTTGAAAGTGGCTTTCCGTGCTGGCGGAGTGATGGGTTTGGTCGTGGTCGGCTTGGCTTTGACGGACATCTGTCTGAAATTTTTTGCGCTCAACTGGTTTGGGTTTGATTTGCAAATGATTACCACGATAATGCTCGCTTCGGCAATGGGTGCTTCTACGCAAGCGCTTTTCGCTCGTTTGGGCGGAGGAATTTACACCAAAGCAGCCGATGTTGGCGCAGACCTCGTGGGCAAAGTTGAGGCTGGCATTCCCGAAGACGATCCGCGCAACCCAGCGACGATTGCCGACAATGTGGGCGATAATGTGGGTGATGTAGCGGGAATGGGCGCAGATTTATACGAATCTTACACGGGCTCGATTTTGGCTACGGCGATTTTGGGTTTTTCCGCTGCGGCAAAACTCGGAGCAGATGCGATGAATTTTGTTATCGCGCCGATGGTTTTGGCTGGAGTCGGCGCAATTTTGGCGATTGTGGGAATTTATCTTGTTTCCACAAAAGAGGGCGCGTCGATCAAAGAGCTTATGGCGAGCCTGAACAAAGGCGTTCATGTGAGCTCGGTTTTGATAGTCGTTGCCGCATATTTCGTCACCGATTTGCTGCTTCCTGCCGAGCTATCTTTGGGAATTTTCTTCGCTTCTGTAATCGGTTTGGTTGCTGGAATTTTGGTTGGATATTTTACCGAAAGATACACCTCCGACGCTTATGCACCCACTAGAGGCATCGCCAAACAAGGCAGCTTCGGCCCTGCAACGGTGATTATCGACGGACTTGCTGTGGGAATGCAATCGACTTTCGCCTCTGTTTTGGTAATCGTCGTGGCAATCATCGCCGCTTTCAGCGTTTCTGGCGGATTTACGCAAATGGAGTTCGGGCTCTACGGAATCGGCTTTGGCGCTGTAGGGATGCTCTCCACTTTGGGCGTAACTTTGGCGATGGACGCTTTTGGACCGATTGCCGACAACGCAGGCGGAAACGCCGAGATGAGCGGTTTGTCAGAAGAGGTCAGGAAACGCACCGACGCGCTGGACTCTGTGGGGAACACCACCGCCGCAACTGGCAAGGGATTTGCTATCGGTTCTGCGGCTCTCACCGCGATGGCGCTTTTGGCTTCATACATCGAGCAAATCAGAATCGGCTTTTTGGACTCGCAACAAGAAACTTTCACGGTGGTTTATTCCAGCGGCGTGCGCGAGGTAATCTCCGTCACCAAAGCTGGTATCGCCGATTTTGTGAACTACTACAACATTTCTTTGATGAACCCGAAAGTTCTTTGCGGCTTGTTCATCGGGGCGATGGTCTCGTTCGTTTTTGCGGCGATGACGATGAAATCTGTCGGACGCGTTGCCTCTGATATGGTCGCCGAAGTGCGAAGACAGTTTCGTGAAATTGTCGGCATCTTGGACGGCAAAGCGACTCCCGACTACGCTCGTTGCGTGGAAATTTCGACGATTGGCGCTCAAAGAGAGATGGTCGCACCGGCGCTTTTGGGCATCCTCACACCGATTGTGGTTGGCTTGATTTTGGGCGTTCCTGGCGTAATGGGGCTGCTTGTTGGCGGTCTTGCCACTGGTTTTGCGCTGGCGATTATGATGAACAACGCTGGTGGAGCTTGGGACAACGCCAAAAAGTTCATCGAAGCGGGCAACTATGGCGGCAAAGGCTCAGATTCGCACAAAGCGTGCGTGGTTGGCGACACCGTCGGCGATCCGTTCAAAGACACCTCTGGTCCGTCGATTAACATCTTGATTAAACTGATGTCGATGGTCTCTATCGTCTTTGCTGGACTGGTGATAGCCTACTCTCCGATGATCGAGAGCTTGTATAGCCAATCTCCGCAAGATCAGGCGACGGTCGTGCAAGCCGACGAAAGATAAGCTTTTTTGCAATAAAATAATCACCGACTTCGTCAAAACGGCGAAGTCGGTTTTTTTTGTGGGGAAATGGGAAAGCTCCCTAAAATTTTAATTGACATCAAAGGAACTCTCTTTTTTTTGATAAGAGTTTGAAAGCGTTGTAGTTATCGCATTTTAAATGTAATATTTTTTTTGGGAAAGGTAAAATATTTTGAACAATAAAAATTTCGTCCTATTTTTGCTGTTTTGTCTATTTTTTAGTTTTGGTTGGTCTGCCAAAAAACAGGAGACCACGATTTATCAAGACTGGAAAAAGTCAGCGTCGAAGTATCAAATCACCAAAGAGCTTTTCAAGGCTGTTTTTGATGTGCAAGAGAAAGAGAAAAAAAGCTCGCGAGATCGAAACAATGTGGTCTCGAGTGCGCAAAGATTTCAAAAATACGCTGGCGAGAGAATTAGACGGATCTACATTCGCCAAAAAGATGTTTTTAGCGGAAAAGATTTTTTGTCGCGCCTTGGCAACAACGCTCACATAAACACGCGAGAGTTTATCATTCGCAACAACTTGTTTTTTCAGGAGTATTCGATTGTCAATCCAGAGCTTTTGGCGGAAAACGAAAAATATCTAAGCGATTTGTCTTACATCAAAGACGCAAAAATTTACTTAATTCCAGTCAAGGGGAGCAAAACTTTGGTCGATTTGGTGCTAGAAATCCGCGATAAATGGGCTGTCGGTGTTATTGGAGCTTTGACAAATCAGGACAAGTTCCGCATCGGCGTGTATGACAAAAACTTTTTGGGACTCGGCAACGAATTTGATTATAAAACCAGATACAACAAGACGACAGACCCGCAATGGGGCAACGATTTTTCTTACACAATTCGCAATGTTGACCAAAGTTTTATGGACTTAACTGTCGATTTTAAAGACGATTACAGCCAAACGAAATACGGCGGAAGTTTGAATAGGGGCTACATTTCTGGCAAAAAATATGGCGGCGGAGTCTCGTGGCATATCACCGAAGAGAAAGAGCAAGAATCAAAAAACGACAGCGTGACGACGGTTACGACGCCCAAAAGCAAAAGTGAAAACCTCGATTTTTGGATGGGCCGCAAGTTCGATTTGCGCAAAAGTTTTCTCGGATTTAATCAGCTTGCAGTGGCAGCAAGGCAGTTCTCCAAAGATTACGAGATTCGCCCAGATGGCGTGACGAGCGACACCCTGCGCGTTTATCACGACATCAACTATTTTCGGCTGGTTTCGTTTAGTATGAGCAAGCAAGATTTTTACAGCAGTAGCCTGATTTACGGCTTTGGTGTGACGGAGTATATCCCATACGGCAAAAATTTTGAGATTGTTTACGGACGCGAGAGTGGCGAGTTTATCAAGCGCGATTATGCGGGCATCTCCTATGCGCAAGGGAAATTTTACAAAAATGTCGGCTATTTATACAACAAAATTGCGCTGGGCGGTTTTTGCATCGTTGACGAAAACGATTTTGAAGATTTGACGCTGCGGATGCAGACTTCTTACTTCAGTTTGCTCTATAAATGGGGCGAATATTACACGCGTTATTTTGCCAATTTGGATTATGTGACGAGCCTAAATCGGGCGCTGGAAGACAGCATCGGAGTGAGCGACGAGGAGATACGGGGGCTTAGCTGGAGCAAAAAAGGGGAGCAAAAAATGATCCTCAGCACCGAGATGGTGACTTTTGCACCGTGGGATTTGGTCGGTTTCCGCTTTGCGTTTTTCGCTTTTGCCGACGGCGGCTATCTGGCTTCAAACGAAAATATCGTCGTGGGCGGCTCTTTTGCCTCGAGTATTGGTCTGGGTGTGAGGATTCGCAACGAAAATTTAGTGTTTAAAACTTTACAGCTTCGGCTTGCTTATTTCCCTGTGCAACAAGAGGACGGCGAGTATCAATTCCGTTTGTCGGGCGAAAAAGATTATTCGCTGCCGAGTTTGGACGCAAGTATGCCGGGCGTAATTCAGTATTATTAAGAAAAAACAAAAAAATAGATTGAGATTATTATGAAAAAAGAAGATACGATTATCAGAAATGCGGAACTAGATTTGGACAAGGCGTTGAATGTGGTGCCGCTTCGGAATGTTATTACTTTGCCAAAAATTGTCGCGCCGATTATGATTGGACGCAGACAGTCGATTGAAGCGGTGGAGGACGCTCTTGCCAAGCATCAGCGGATTGTGTGTCTGCCGCAAAAATACGACAACGATATGATGGACTATTATCCCGATGCGAAAAATTTGCACCGTGTGGGCACTTATTGCAGCATTTTGCAGGTTTTTCGTCTTCCCGATGGGAATTTGCGGATTTTGGTCGAGGGCATCAAATGCGTTTTGGTGGACAAATTGACGAAAACCAAAGACGGTTTTTATCGGGCAAAAGTTCACGAGATGGAATACGAAAAGAGCGACGATCTGGAGTTGCAAGCGGAAATTCGGGCGATAAAAAAGCTTTTTGCGGAGTATATCAAAATCGACGGCAACATTCCCAAAGAGGTGCTTAAGCCGCTGGAGGAGATTGCCAAACCGAGCGATTTTTTCTATTATGTTTTGGCGAATATCGCCTCGGAAGTGGATAAAAAAATCAATATTTTGAAAATCAGCAACATCAATCAGGCGTTGAGTCAGCTTTTGCGGCTTTTGCATAAAGAGCTGGAAATTATGAAGTTAGAGAAGAAAATTGATGTTAATGTGAACCACAAACTCAACAAATTGCAGCGGGAATATTATCTGCGGGAGCAACTCAAGGAGATCGAGAGCGAGCTGGGTATAAGCGAGGATAAAGACAGCGAAGTCGAAGAGTTAGAGAGCGAATTGTGGGATCTTAATTTGTCGGAGCAGGTGAAAAAAATTGTTGCAAATGAGTTGCAAAAGTTGAAAAGAATTCCGTCGGCAGCGCAAGAATATACGGTGATTTACAACTATTTGGATTGGATTCGAAGTTTGCCGTGGGACGACGATATTACCGAGAATTTTGATTTGGCGAAGGCGCAAAAAGATTTGGATGCGAACCACTACGGTTTGGCGAAGGTCAAGGATGTGATTTTGGAGTATGTTGCGGTGCTGAAATTTGTGCAGGAAAATCGCGGCAAGATTTTGTGTTTTGTTGGCGCTCCTGGTGTCGGCAAAACCTCGCTAGGCAAAGCGATTGCTGCGGCTTTGGGCAAAAAGTTTGCTCGTCTTTCTCTTGGCGGTGTGCGTGACGAGGCGGAGATCCGTGGGCATCGCAGGACCTATGTAGGAGCTGTCCCCGGCGTGATTATCAACTCGATAAAAAAAGCTGGCACAATGAATCCAGTGATTATGATGGACGAGATCGACAAGCTGGCTAGCGATTTTCGGGGAGATCCAGCTTCGGCGCTTTTGGAGGTGCTGGATCCCGAGCAGAACAACACTTTCCGCGATCACTATTTGGATTTCGACTACGACCTCTCCAAAGTGACTTTCATCACGACTGCCAACACTTTGTCGTCGATTCCGTCGCCGCTTTTGGACAGGATGGAGATTGTGCAACTGCCGGGCTATACGATGTTCGAGAAAGTAAATATCGCCAAAGAACACCTAATTCGTCGGCAGATTGAGACTTTCAAGACCGCTGGCAAAGTCGAAATCGCTTTCAGCGACGAGATTATCAGCTACATTGTGAAAAACTACACGCAAGAAGTTGGTGTGCGACTTTTGGAAAAGCAAATCGAGAAAATTTATCGCAAAGTTATTCGTGAGACGATTCAAAACAAGAAAAAAAAGGTTAAATTGAAGCTGACCAAAAAGTTGGTCGAAAAATATCTGGGCGTGTCCAAAGTTGTCCCGCCGAAGATTGAGAAAAAAGATGTCGTCGGCGTAGTAACTGGACTTGCTTGGACGATGGTTGGCGGCGAGACGCTCAAGATCGAGATTAGCAAATTTCCTGGCACTGGCAAAATCAAGCTGACGGGAAATTTGGGCGATATTATGAAAGAGTCGGCTCAGGCGGCGTATACTTTTGCGCGCGTAAACCAAAAAAAATACAAACTGGACAAAGATTTTTACAAAAATACCGATTTGCATTTGCATATTCCAGAGGGAGCCGTGCCGAAAGATGGACCGTCGGCTGGTGTGACGATGGCGACAGCGATTGTGTCGGTGCTTTCGGGCAGAAAAGTGCGAGCCAGCATCGCCATGACGGGCGAGATTTCCCTCAAAGGCGAAGTGATGGCTATCGGCGGTTTGGCGGAAAAGCTGGTGGCAGCTGGGCAAGCCGAGATAAAGAAGGTGCTGATTCCCAAAGATAATTTGCCGCATCTGCAGGAAATTCCCGCGGAAATCAAGGACGGTCTGGAGATTGTGCCGGTGGAGACGATTGATCAGGTGCTCAGCGAGGCTCTTGTGTGAGGATCGAGTTCGCAAAACCGATTCAGCAAGACGCCGAAGGCAGCTACTACCACCTGCGGATTCCGCAAGAACAGCAATATTTTTTTGCCAGCGTCATAGAATCTTTTTCGGGACTCGCCAACCACACAACCGACCGAGCCGACAAAAGCGTCGTGATTTTTTTTGCCAGCCGCAGCCAAACGGCGGCTTTTGAGGAGATATTAAAATTTTTGACAAATTATGAAAATTTTGAATAAACTACTGTTTTGCTTTTTCGCTTTTGCCTCTTGCCTTGGAGCCATGGAGATCGACTCTTTGGAAGGTTTGCAAGAGGGGCAAGAGTATATTCAAGCCATCAGCGTTGGCGATACTGCCGCTCGGCGCAGAAGCGATTTTGAAAAACTTGTGGAAGGCGACTCCGTTGCCACGGAAATTTCCGACAGCATTCCCGTTGAGGACGAAGACAAATTTTTGTCACTTTTTCGCCAGCGCATCGATGTGGAAATCGGCTCGTTTTTGGACAAAGACAAAGCCCGAAACGCTGTGCCGCTTTTTTTGTATAAAGAGAACAATCACTACTATTCGCCTTCGCCGCTGCGGCAAGATGTGCAGGTTGACGAGTTTTACATCTCGCCTTTTCTTTTGCGAAAATATCAGCTCTACCAAGATTATCGGCCGTTTTTTTCGGAAAATTTGCGAGAGGGCGCGCTCTATTTCACCCAAGAAAATTACGATATGCCGATTTTGCTCACCAAAGCAGAACTGGCGCAAGGCTATAACAGCACCGATTTAGACCAGGCGATTCTCAATATTTACAAAAGCCAAGTTTTTGGCTGTTTGGATTTTCACCTCGGCTTCAACGGTAGCTCGGGCAAATGGCTCTCGGAGGAAGTGCGCGAAAAGACCAAAGACCTTTTCGGCGAAATCCGCTACTACTACAAAGATTATCTGTCGCTGGAATACTCGTATTTGCACCTCGACCACGATTTGCCCAACGAAAAGCTATTTTTCCAAAAAATCGGACAGACCCCAAAAGCCGACTCGCTGCTGGACAACAGCCTGATTACCTACAAATCGCAACAACATTTTGTCGTCTTCCGCTCGATAATTTTTGACGCTGGCTACAGCTACTCCTACAGCGAATTTTTGGGCGACAGCCTGCTGAATATCGACCAGCATTACGACGCCGAAAGCTATTTTTACGCCCTAGATTTGGACTTCTGGGAGCAAAATTTAGCCGTCGGCCGCAAATATTACAACAACTACAAATCGACCAAAATCGACGACCGCCTTTATTACAAAGGCAAATTACACAGCAACTGGTGGCACGGTTCAACTTTGCGCGGATATTATGACAAAACCAACACCAGCGTTGACTTTAGCCAAGGTTTGCCCTGGGGATTTGAGCTGTTTTGCGACTATACCGACAGAGAAAATCAAGCAATCGACACGGCGTTCATTCCATTTTCCGATGTGATGTATCGGCAGGTTGACAAATACAAATCGACTTTTTACGGGCTGAAATTTAATAACAAATTTTTGAGCGGTAGCGCCTCTTTCGGCAACCTAAAACAGACCATCTCCGAGCACACCGTTTTGACCGACACGCACCTTGTCAGCAGCAGCCAATACGCTAACAACCTCCTGCGCAGCGATATGAAAGTGCGGCTTCCGTTCAGCCTTTGGGGGCAAAAAATGGCGCTGTCGTATGGGCTTGAGATGCGCAGATTTTTGTCGGGCGAAATCCCTTGCTCGTTTCCAAAATCGCAAATGCTGGAAAGCTACGAGCTGATTTTCTACTTCGACTACGGCAATGTGCTGACTCTGGGCAGGCGAGAGTATAGCGCCTCCGACTATTTCGCCAACTTTTCAGATTTGGACGCCAAGAGCTTCACCACCTCCGACAAACTTTTGGACTACTATCTGCAGCTAGATTTGACAAAACAGTTTTCGCTTCTTTTGGATGTCAAAAATTACGACAAAGACGAAACATTTTTGGGCGCGCCCGTCTATCGTCGCCACTTCAAAATGAACTTCGTTTGGTATCTTTTCGACTAAAATGACGATTTTCTCGATGAATATTTACGCCGCGTTTGCTTTGCTGATAATTGGATTTTACTTTCTTTTTGTTGCGGCAGAAAAATTTGTCGATTTGGCGGTGATCATCTCGGCATATTTCGGACTTCCGGGGATAATCACCGGCACGATAATCGTCGGTTTTGCGACCTCTGCGCCTGAATTTGCGGTGAGCATTTTGGCGTCTTTGCAAGGTCTTTCGCAAATGGGACTTGGCAACGGAGTGGGCAGCGTCATCTGCAACGAAACTTTGGGACTCGGCTTTGGGCTTGTGGCAATTGGCGCAGGCAAAGCAGCCAATTTCGACAAAAAATATCTAGCGAAAGTGCTGATTTTTTTGGACGCAGGACTTTTGGTGCTTTATCTTTTTATGCGAAAAGACGGCACGCTCTCGTGGCAAGAGGCTCTCTTTTTCGTAGTCTGCTTGGGCTTATATTTTTTGCAAGTCGCCCGAAATTCCAAAAAAGCGAAACTCGAAAAAGTTTGTCCCAAAAAAAACATCTGTTTTTACCTTTTTGGCTTTTTGCTAGTTTTAGTTTTGGTCGTTTTTTTGAGTAAATTGGTGGTCTTTTCCGCCGTTTATATCGCCGATTTTTTCTGCGTAAGCAAGACGATAATCGCCGTTACGATAGTCGCTCTTGGCACTTCACTACCCGAAGTCGCCACAGCTTTTGCCGCCTCGCGCAAAGGGCATCTGGACATCGCCGTGGGCAACATCATTGGCTCGGATGTATTGAATATTTTCGGCATCGTCGGCATCTCGGCGCTCATTCACCCTGTCAAAATCAGCGCAGCGGAGCTCAATTTCGTCTTTGGCTGGCTAGCATTCGTGGCAATCATCACCGCTCTGACCATCTACAAAGGATACAAACGCCCATTTTTGTGGGGAATTTTGCTGATAAGCGTCTATTTGGTTTACCTATTTTTCGCTTAAAAAATAATTTTATTAGTTGACACAAAGGCACAAAAAAAAATTTTGCTTAAGAATTAGATGCGAAATAAGGAGTATTGATGTTTTATTTTTTGCTTGGAGTTCATATTGTCATATCGCTTTTGTTGATTTTGGTAATTTTGTCGCAATCCTCAAAGGGCGGAGCTTTGGGAGGTGCCTTTGGTGGCGCCGCCAGCACAGCCTCTTTTGGCGACGAAGCAGAAACTATTTTGAAAAAGTGGACGAAATACTTTATTTTGCTCTTCGTGGTTTCTTGTTTGGCTTTGGCTTTTTACACAAAAAATCTTAACTCGAAAGTTAGCGACGCCGAAGTGAGTAAGGAGTTACAAAAGGAATTGGCTAAGTAACAAGCTTTATTTTCTTTTTTTAGAATTTTATATTGTGAGTGCAGAAGTGGTGGAATTGGTAGACACGCAAGACTAAGGATCTTGTGCCCGCTTTTGGGTGTGCTGGTTCAAGTCCAGTCTTCTGCACCATTTCTATCTCAAGCAGGAGTGGTGAAATTGGTAGACACGCAAGATTCAGGTTCTTGTGCCCGCTTTTGGGTGTGCTGGTTCAAGTCCAGTCTCCTGCACCATTTTTTGGGTAGAGGCTTTGTTGGTCTGATACTGAAATGCCGAGAGCTAGCTTTCGGACGCAGTTTTTTTTGAGCTAGGCAAAGTTTCGCAATTATCTAGATCAAAGCCTTTCCGCCCAAATAACACCGCACCTATTATCGCTGTAAACGGAGCAACCAGCACCAAGCCAAAGCTACCCACGATAGTTTTTAAAATCTCAGCTGCGACATATATCAAATTTAGTGTGTTGGTCATTGGAACGCCTTGCGCCATAAAAGCCATCAAGAGCGTAAGATAGCCGCCAGAGTAAGCAAGTAGCAGTGTTGTGGTCATTGTGCCGACAACCGCTCGACCAATGCGGATTCCCGAAAAACACAATTCTCTAGTTGTCATGTCGGGTCGTTTGTCGACCAGCTCCTGCATGCTAGCGGCAACATCCATCGCCAAATCCATTACCGCACCACTAGCAGCCAAAAAAACTCCTGCTATAAAAATGCCTGTCAAATCTAGATGAGCATAGCCAGAATAGAGCAAAGTTTCTGCAAAAGGCAAAATCGCTCCGTGAATATGAAAAAGCTCGGTGAACATTTTTGATAAAATAGCAGAAACTAGCACGCCCAAAAATGCTCCCAAAAAAGCGACCAATCCTTTGGTAGAAGCGCCTGCAACTAAAAATATAATCGCCGCAGTGAGAAGGGCAACTACACCTAGAGATGCCCAGATTGGATCAAATCCTAGCAGCAAAAGAGGCACCAAAATCTTGATTATGCACAAACCAGCAAACGCAAAAGAGATAAGTGCTTTCAGACCTGTCCAGCCTCCAAAAATGATGAGCAAACCCGCAAATAACAACGCTAAAACAGTTTCCACGCTAATCCGATAATGCTCTTGAGGATTAGCATAAACAATTTTTCCCTCGGGAGATAACGAAAGCACCGTCAACACTTTATCGCCCTTGCAAAAAAGTTTGTCTCGATCAAGTTGCCCCAGCAGTGGATTGTTCGCACAAACGACCTCACCAACAAACTTTCCGTCCAAAATTTTCAGGTTCACCTCTTGATCACCGCTGCGCACCAAGCCTCGCTCATAAACGAAGGAATTGTCCACGCTCAATACCTTTGCACGCACTCGCTCAACCCGCGAAGCAACGCGATTTTCAAATCCAGTGGGAAGAAAATAAATTATCAAGCCCAAGCCTAAAAATCCCAAACATACCAAAAAATCGCGGCTAGCTACTGAACGCAAACTTTTTAAAAAAACGGTAAACCAGCCTTTGCTAGTCAACCGTTTTGATTTCTCAGGAAATTTAATCATCAAAATTGCGCAACACAGTTGCTACCCAAAGTGCTGATAGCACTATATTTCGCCCGATTCTCAGCGCCCATTATTTTCATAATTTTTAGGGCGATATCCGTGTTGTCATAGTAGCCGTTAAATTCGCTCGCATCAACGCCAATGGCGGAGGTATTCACTGGCACGCCAGTGTGTTTGTATGATGTCCACGCAAGTCCAGCCTTGTTGTTGAGAATGTGGGTTAAAGTTACAGTCAGCGGGTCGTAATCGCCGTAGAGGATGTAATCTGCCGTCCCCGATTTCGTCTTTTCATTTTTCATAGAACGATTAAACGCTTTGGAGATAGCTTCTTTTTCGTAATCAGCCAAAACTAGCAGATTTTTTTTGGAATCGCCTGTAAATTTTAATCCAAAATTTTGCTCGATAATTGGCTGCATTTGCGCAAAAGTTCCGCTCTTCACCTTGAATTTTGGCAAAATCTCGTCTTGAAATTTTTGGAACGACACTTTTTGATTTTTCAAAATATCGAAAAATGAAGCATATTGAGTCCCAGCAAATCCAAGCGTTAACCCTCCACATTCGTGATCGCCAGTCACCACAATCAATGTTTGTTCTGGATGTTTTTTGTAAAAATCTAGTGCAACCTGAATTGACTCATCGAAGCTCAAAGTGTTTTTAATGCTCGCCATTCCGTCGTTTGCGTGGCACGCCCAATCGATTTTGCCGCCTTCTACCATCAAAAAAAATCCGTTTGAGTTGTCCAAAAGCTCCGTCGCTTTTGCGGTGAGTTCTGGCAATGTGATGTCGGCGCGAGTCATATCCATCGAGTAGGGCATCGCCTGATCGTCCTGTAGCCATTGATTTTCCACGACAACTTTGCCCGCATTTTTTCCCAAAGACTCGAACTCTTCCCTCGTATCAATAAAAGTGTAGCCGTTTGTTTTCGCCTTTGCAATCGCGTCACCCAGTGGAGCTTTCGATTTTTTACCGCTGGGATCAAGCAGACCACCGCCACCGAAAAAATCAAAACCCGATTCTGCCAAAGCGTGATCGATTTCGTGATACATTTTGCGACTCGGCACATGGGCATAAAAAGCCGCGGGTGTCGCATGATCTATCGAAACCGTCGAGATAATCCCCACACGCTTTCCTTGTTCTTTAGCCATTTCAGCCAAAGTTTTCATCGGCTTTAGGTTTGCGTCCATTCCGATAAAACCAATATTAGTCTTTTTGCCGCTAGCAATTGCTGTAGCTGCAGCCGCAGACCCAGTAATAAAACGGTCGTTTGCCTGTGTAGTCGTCACGCCCTGAGCAGGCAAAGTGTTCATAACCAGCTCTCTGCCAGAATACTGCTCAGCTGCCACTCTCTGCGGAATGCCAAGTCCATCTCCAATAAACAAAAAAACATACTTCGCCGTCTGTTCTCTTTTTTTTATGCCTTCTTGCTCTTGCGCTCCAAAAGATTTTTCTCCTCGACGACAAGCCAACAAGCTCGTTAAAACTAGCATCACAATCAACATTTTTTGAAATTTCACCATTTTTTTTCTCCAAAATTTACTTTTTTTTGAAAAAGAAAATCTTTTATGATCTTCCTCCAAAAAAGTTATACTCCGAAAATGTTAAAATTTGATGAAAAAAATGTTAAGATTTGGTTAAATATAAAAAAAAATGAGAATTTCTAGCTCTTATCCTCTTTCAGCCAGCTGACCAGCAAATAAACAAGCGGCGTATCGCACAGCGCAAAAAGGATTTTTAGCGACAAATACGGCAGCGCAAGTTGAAAAACGAACAAAGCGTCGAACTGCGGCGTCATTTTGTAGCGAAAAAGATAGACGAAAATAAAAGTGTCCAAAGTTTGCGAAATCATCGTGGAGACATTGTTCCGTAGCCAAAGAAACCTGCCGCTAGTTCTCTTTTTTAGATACGAAAAAATGAATACATCGTTTAGCTGGGAGATAAAAAACGCCGTGATGCTCGCCAAAATCATCCGCAGCGAAAATTTGAAAATAATCGAATACTCTTTGTTGAAGGCAAATCTTTCGGCGGGTTTCATCCAAATAGAAAGCGTCAAAAATGCAAAAACAAGCACGAGGCTGATGATCGCCGAGATGATGAGATTCCAAACGACATCTTTGCCGTAAACTTCTTCGATAGCGTCGGTTATCAAAAAAAGCAAAGGCGCGGTAAAAATTCCGACCGAAGTCACTACTCCACAAACAGTTACGATTTTGAGACTCAAAAAATTTGAAGCCGTGTAAAGCGATATAAAAATTGCGAAAAGAATAACCAGCTTCGCGTTCATCGTTTTTTCTGGTCGTTTATTCGGCATTCTCTTTATCCTCTTTCAGCCAGCTGACCAGCCCATAAACAAGCGGCGTATCGCACAGTGCAAAAAGAATTTTCAGCGACAAATACGGCAGCGAAAGTTGCAAAACGAACAGAGCGTCAAATTTCGGGGTCATTTTGTAGAGGAAAAGATACATAAAAATGAAGGTGTCCAAAATTTGCGAGAGAATCGTGGAGACATTGTTCCGCAGCCACAAAAATCTGCCGTTGGTTTTCCTTTTCAGATAAGAGAAAATAAACATATCGTTGAGCTGGGAGATGAAAAACGCCGTGATGCTGGCGAAAATCATCCGCAGCGAAAAGCTGAAGATGGTCGTGTATTCGTCGTTGTAGGTGAACCGCTCGGCTGGCTCCATCCAGATGGCGAGCGACAAAAATCCGAAAACAATCACCAGGCTGATAATCGCCGCGGTGATCAGGTTGAAGACGACATCTTTGCCGTAAACCTCTTCGATAGCGTCAGTTATCAAAAAAAGCAAAGGTGCGATAAAGATGCCCACGGAGGTGTTAATCCCCCAAAAATTGACGATTTTGATGCCCAGCAAATTCGAGGCGGTGTAGAGCGAGATGAAAACAGAAAAAAGAATAGTAAGTTTTTTGTTCACTTGGTTATCCTCCGATTTGGTTGATTTTGTATTGCGTGTTGTTCAGCCCCGATTTTGGCTTGATCGCAAGGGCTTTGTAAACAGCCTCTTCGATAGAATTTTCCGCGGCAATCTCCACGGCTTTATCCGAAAAAAGACAGGGTAAAATTTTTCCGTCGCAAGTAATTCGCAGCTTGTTACACTTTTCGCAAACGCCCGCAGTCGTGTCTGGCTCTTCGGTAATGAGCGCCTCGAAAGAGCCGTTCTCCAGATTCATCTCCTTGATAGTCCTGCCAACGATGTTCTGATCCTTGCAAAACCGCTTCATCGCCGCTTGATCTTCGGCGGAATCGTTGAACCCTCTGATGAGGACGGTGTTGACTTTGATGGGGCTAAACCCCAACTCCTGAGCAGTTTTTATTCCTTGCAAAACTTTCGTCAAATCGCCGCCTCTGGTAATGTAGGCAAATTTTTCGGCGTCCAAAGTATCCAAAGAAAAGTTGACTCGCTTTAGCCCAGCATCTTTCAAATCTTGGGCGTATTTGGAAAAAAGTGCGCCGTTAGTCGTCAGGCAAAAATCTTGTAAACCTTTCAATTTTCCGATTTTACGAACGAGCCACAAAAAATTTTTCTTCACCAAAGGCTCTCCGCCAGTGAGCCTAACTTTTGTAATTCCTAGGCGCACACACACCTTGACGATGTCGAACATCTGCTCCAGCGTGAGAACTTTTTCGTGCGGAATAAAATCAACGCCCGCTTCATCTCGGCAGTAGCGACAGCAAAAATTGCACTTGTCGGTGAGCGAGAGGCGAATGTAGTCTATTTTGCGACCATGTGCGTCTATCAGCATTGAGTTTCCGCTAGTTTTTCGCCTTGAAATCGTCCAACACGACCTTCACAGAATCGGCAGTGAGGTTGCCAAAAGTTTGGTCGTCGATCATCAAAACAGGCGCAAGGGAGCAGCACCCAAGGCACGCAACGCCTTCGACAGAGTAAAACTTGTCTTTGGTCACCTCTTCCTCTTTGATGTTCAGGTGCTCCAAAACAGCCGACTTGATGACTTTGGCGCCGTTCACATGGCAGGCGGTTCCTTCGCAAACCTTGATGATGTGCTTTCCGACAGGATTGAACTTGAACTGTGCGTAAAAAGTGGCAACGCCCATAATTTGCGTCGGCGGCAATTTGCTAAACTCAGAAATTTTTTCGATAGTCTCCCGCGAAAGATACGAGAATTGCTCTTGCGCAAACTGCAAAATTTTGATCAAATTCGCTTGTTTATTGTCGATAGAAGCGATTTTTTCTTCGAGTTTGGTGTATTTTCCCATTTGGTTACTCCTTTCCTTTTTCTTCGTAAAAAGCGACCTGCAAAGATTTGGTAATCTCCGCGATGTCGCCGTTCATAATGTTATCCAATTTATATAATGTCAAATTTATTCTGTGATCGGTCACTCTGCCTTGCGGAAAGTTGTAGGTGCGGATCTTGCCGCTGCGGTCGCCAGTGCCGATTTGCGTTTTGCGAGTCCTGGCGATTTCTGCCTCTTGGCTCGCCATTTCTGCATCCAAAAGCCGTGAGAGCAAGACTTTCATCGCCTTATTTTTGTTCTTCAGCTGAGATTTTTCGTCTTGACAAGTGACCACCGTGCCCGTGGGCAGGTGAGTTATCCGCACAGCAGAATCGGTCGTGTTTACCGACTGTCCGCCGTTTCCGCTGGAACGATAAACATCGATTTTCAAATCTTTAGGATCAATTTGCACATCCACTTCGTCGGCTTCGGGCAGCACCGCCACCGTTACAGCCGAGGTGTGAATCCTGCCGTTCGCTTCGGTCTCGGGCACTCTCTGCACCCGATGCACGCCGCTCTCAAACCGCATCGTCCCATAAACATTCTCGCCGCTAAGAGAAAAAACAATCTCTTTATAGCCGCCCTTTTCGCTCGGATTCGAGCTGATAATCTGCTTTTTCCACTTATTCTGCTCGGCAAAATACGAATACATCCTGTAAAGATCGCCCACAAAAAGTCCCGACTCATTGCCGCCAGTGCCGGCGCGAATCTCCACGATACAATCGCGCTTGTCGTTGGGATCTTTGGGAATGAGTAGCTTCTTCAGCTCCTCGGTCTTGATCGCCAACTCTTCTTCCAGCGAAGCTATCTCCTCTTTGGCAAGCTCCAGCATCTCCTTGTCCGACTCCGCAGCCAAAAGCTCCTTGGCGTCCTCCAGCTCCTTTGTCAAACTCTTCACACTCGCAGCGGAGTTCAAAATTTTCTCAAGCTCATTAAAGCGAGAACTAATTTTGCTATACTCCCGCTGGTCGCTCATATATTTCGGATCGGCGACTTTGCTCGCCAAATCTTGATGCTCGGACTTCAGCTTCTGAATTTTTTCGCTAAACATTAAATCTCTATCCTTCTAACATCTGGGTCTATCGGTTGGTCTAACGCCGCCTTCAGAGCCACCACAGCCACCTTAATCTGCCCAAGGCTCGGCTCTTTGGTCGTGATTCTCTGCAGCAACAATCCAGGACTGATAAAAAAGTGGACAAGTTTGTTGTCTATATGTTTATCGCTAAATTTCAAAAATTCGTAGGAAACGCCAGCCACCAACGGAATGCACAAAAGGTGATACGAAATCCTGATGAGCAAATTCGGTCTGCCAAAACGAAGACTCACAAAACTGTCCAAAATCGAAAAAACGATAATCGAAACTATCAAAACCAAAAAAATAAAACTCGTTCCGCAACGGGGATTTATTCTGGACGCCTTGCTGATTTGCTCTGGTTCCAGCTCGATATTTTGCTCATAAGCGTTGATGGTTTTGTGCTCCGCGCCGTGAAACTCAAAAAGCTCCCTCACATCTTTCATAAGCCCAATCGAGAGCAGATAAACCAAAAAAACCGCCACTCGCAAAGCTCCCGCAATGAGATTGAACCAAACTTCGCCCTGACTCTGTGGAAACTGCTCTGCCAAAAAATAGGGCAATCCAACAAAAAGCGAAACGCCCAGCACCAGCGAAAACACAAAAGTCAAGCCGTTTTCCAGCTTCTCCCGAAAGTTCGACTTTGCTTTTTTCGCTTTCTCGTCCAGCATCGCCCGCTCTGCCGAATACTGCAACGCCGAATAACCGACTTTGAGCATCTGCAAAAAATTGGCAAACCCACGCACAATCGGCAATCGCAGCCACTTGCTCTTTTTGGACAAACTGCAAAAAGGCTTTTTGAGTAGCTCAATGGTCTTGTCTTTGCGAGCCGTCGCCACGGCGATAGTTTGCCCCGAGAGCATCATCACGCCACTAATAACAGCCTGTCCGCCCGCCTTATCTAACTTCTGTTTCATAAAAAAATAGACCTTATTTCCTAAGGTCTTTTTAAAAAAGCTAAAAAACTAGCTTTATTTTTGTTGATATTTTTTCTTGAATCTCTCAACTCTACCAGCAGAGTCAACGATTTTTTGCTTCCCTGTGTAAAATGGATGGCAATTTGAACAAATCTCCACATTCATAGTTTTCGATTCGCACTTGCAACTTTTCGTCTCAAAACTGTTGCCACACGCGCATTTCACTTCGACAGTATCGTATTTTGGATGAATATCTTTTTGCATTCTAAAACTCCTTATAAGACTATTAGTAGCAATATTTTCTCTGCCGTTTATTTGTCAATAAAAAGTGGTGGTGGAAGTTTTTGCTTCCTCACAAATTTTTCAAATGCATTCGATATTTTTCCAAAATGCTGTCTTCCAAAACTTCAATTCCTAGTTCCAGCAAAAATAAAATATCTTTTTTGGGAATCATTTTGTAGATTTCACGGATAGAAAAATGTTCGTGAATTTTTTCCCAACTTTTCCTCAAAATCTCGGCGTCAAATCGATTTCGCATCAAACACTCGCCAAATCTGGGGTGAGAGCTGTTTATTTTTATCAGAAATTTGTTAAGCTTTTCTGGATAATCTTTGAGGGAGAACACAATTTTTTCGAAGCAGTGTAAAAAATGTAAAGATTTTTTGTTTTGCGATAGGGGCTTAATTTTTGCCAAATATTTTTCGGATAAATTTTTGCGCATTATTAAATCTGAAATTTTCTCGCCAACGCGAAGGTAGTCCCGCAGTATTTGATTCATCCCTGTGCCGATAAATTTCGGTGTCCACAGGGCAGACTCTCCAAAGAAAAAAAGGTTGTCTAGGGCATTTTTTTTCAAATCTCCCATCAAAATTGTCCCTTTTGTTTTGCTTACGATTTCTGCATTTTTCAGACCAGGATAATAAGTGAAATAATCTTCCAAAAAACTTTCTAAGAAGTCGTAATCGACCCTTTTATTTTCTAGGTAAGGAAAGACATGAACTTGGGCGTAATTTTCACAGTAGGGCATAATCCCGCCAATCATAAGTTCTTTATAGTCAGGGGTTTGCATAATTTCCCAGATAAATTTTTCCGCATCTACGCTAACATTTTTCACATTAACGCCCAAAATTGGATAGCTTGAATATTTTGAGATTAAATCGAATTTTTTGACTATGGGACTGTCGGCGCCCATGCAATCTATCAGCAGTTTTGCTCTAAATTTATCGTTTCCTTTGCAAATTTCGACGCCGTTTTCTATTTTTTGGAAAGTGTTAATTTCAAACGACGAAATAAAGGTGATGTTCTCTTTTTTACATCTGCTGGTGAAAATTTCTAGCAACTTTGGTTCGTTCAACTGACAGTAAATGTCTTTGAAAACCCATTTTGCACCCAAGTAATGACCAAACTCCAACGCTTCTATCCGATTGTTAATTATTGAATCGCCCAAATCTAATTTTTCGATTAAATCTCGAAAAGATGCCCAAGATTTTGTTGTGGAGCCTATTTTGTTTTTATCAAAAACGCAAACTTTATGGTTTTGGCTTAAAACAGAAGCAAGTGACAGCCCCGCAGGACCTGCTCCTGCGATTATAACATCAAAAATTTTCTCCATAAATTCTGCTGATTTTTTTTACAGCGACGCAATTCCCTTGTCAACGCTCTTTATTCCCGCAGCTTTCAGCTTTTCAATGGCTTTGTCGGGATCATCAAAACGGAAAATGAGAGCCGCACTATCGGCGCAGGTGTTGCCAACAAAGCCATACATATACTCGATGTTCAGCTTTGCCGCGTCGATGATGTCCAAAATCTCAGCCAAACCTCCTGGCTGATGCGCTACCTCCAGAGCCACGACCTCCGTGATGTTGACGATGTGCCCCTCGGACTCCAGCACGCTCTTTGCCTGCAACGGCTCGGCGACAATCAATCGCAAAATCCCAAAATCTTTGGTGTCCGCAAGCGAAAGCGTGAGGATGTTGATTTCGTGCTTCTTCAGGTCCGCGCAAACTCTGTTCAGATGCCCGGGTTTATTCTCGATAAATAGTGATAACTGCTTGATTTTCATAATCGCCTCCGCAAGATTATTTCCGCAAATCTATGACGCGCTTTGCTTTGCCTTCGCTTCTTTGAATGGTTTTTGGCTCGACCAGCGTAACTTTCACCGTGACGCCAGCGA
Source organism: Candidatus Cloacimonadota bacterium (assembly GCA_963676615.1). Taxonomy (GTDB): domain Bacteria; phylum Cloacimonadota; class Cloacimonadia. Next base: position 386,154 of record OY781092.1, read on the forward strand.
TGCTTTTTATCGAAGCGGCAATTTTCGCCTTGAGTCGCTCCAGCGCCGAGACTGTGTCGCCGAACTGCTCCGATTTTACCTCAACTTGCACCTCCATACAATCCAAATCGTGCTCGCGCGAAAGGTAAATCATATAATGCGGCAAAGTGCCTTCCACAGCCAGCAGCGCCGTTTCGATTTGCGATGGAAAGACATTCACGCCGCGGATAATCATCATATCGTCGCTTCTGGTGTTGATTTTCTCGATGCGGCGAAGCGTCCTGCCACAAGCGCATTTTTCGGTGATGATTCTGGTGATGTCACGGGTGCGATAGCGAATCATCGGAATGGCTTGTTTGGTCAGCGTCGTCAGCACAAGCTCGCCTTTTTCGCCATCTGGCAGCACCTCCTGCGTTTCGGGGTCGATTATTTCGGGATAAAAATGGTCTTCGAAAATATGCAATCCTTTTTGCTGGCTGCACTCGATGCCGACGCCTGGTCCGATAATTTCCGAAAGTCCGTAGATGTCAAAAGCTTTGATGCCAGCCTCTTTTTCGATACGCTCCCGCATCTGAAAAGTCCAAGGTTCTGCGCCGAAAACGCCGACTCGCAGCGGCAAATCTTTGATGCTCACGCCCATTTCGCCTGCCACTTCCAAAATGTGCAAAAAGTAGCTGGGAGTCACGGTTATCACGGTGGAGCCGAAATCGCGCATCAGCATAATTTGCTTTTTGGTGTTGCCGCCCGAGATAGGAATGACGGTCGCTCCCAGAGCCTCTGCGCCAGAGTGAACGCCCAGTCCGCCAGTGAACAAGCCGTAGCCGTAGGTGTTTTGCAAAATGTCGTCGCTGGAGACGCCGCAAGCCGCAAGAGATCGCATCATCACATTGTTCCACACCTTCATATCCTCTTTGGTGTAGCCCACGACAATCGGTTTGCCCGTCGTTCCGCTGGAAGCGTGCAGTCGCACGATCTCGCCCAAGGGAACGGCAAAAAGTCCATACGGATAGGTGTCTCGCAGGTCGGTTTTGACAGTGAAAGGCAGCTTGGCGATGTCCGACAAGTTTGTAATATCTTGGGGCTTTACTCCCCGCTCGTCCATTCTGTCGCGAAAAAGCCTCACATTATCATAGCTGTGCCGCACGACCCCCTGCAGTCTGTAAAGTTGCAGCGCCCTCATCTGCTCTTTCGGGATAAAATCTGGCGCACTCACCGGATTCATCGGGCTGTTTTTGTCGTTCCAAAAAGTTCCCATAATGCGTTCCTTTTCCTCATAAAAAGTTTTTTCAATTTGAAACCAAGTAAGATTTTTTCAAATTTAGTCAAGCAAAAAGAGTGTGTCACAAAAAAGTTGACAGATACCAAAATTTTGCTGTAATTGTGAAAATCGTTGATATAAAATGGAGGAGCAGATGAAAAAAGTTTTGGCAATTAACCCCGGTTCGACCTCGACAAAAATTGCTGTTTACGACGAAAACGGCAAGATTTTCGAGAGCGTTATTTCGCACGATAGCAAAGAGATAGCGAAGTTTGCAAGCGTTAAGGAGCAAAAAGATTTTCGCAAAGGTCTGATTTTGCAGACGCTGCAAAAATTTGGACTGCAGATGCAGCAGATAGATGTGGTCGTGGGCAGAGGCGGTTTGGTGCGACCTGTGGAGGGCGGAGTTTATGCGGTAAGTGAGCATATGCTGGCGGATTTGAGCGATCAGACAATCTGGGGCAGAGCGCACGCGTCGAATCTTGGCGCTTTTTTGGCGAAGTCGCTGGCAGATTCTGTCGGCGTCCCTAGCTACATCGCCGATCCCGTGACGGTGGACGAGATGAGCCCGATTGCCAAAATTTCTGGCGTCCCCGAAATTCGCCGAAAGTCGATGTTTCACGCGCTGAATATTCGGGCGTGCATCGCCAAAGCGGCGGCAATTCTGCAAAAGCCCAAAACGGAGTGCAATTTTGTGGCGATTCATATGGGCGGTGGAATTTCGGTGGTGGCTGTGCAAAACGGCAGATGCGTCGATGTGAACAACGCACTTTTGGGAATGGGTCCGTTCTCGCCGCAGCGGGCGGGAGCTTTGCCGATTGAGGAGCTTTTGGAGATGGCGTATTCGGGAAAATACACCCTGCCGCAAATCGAGCGAAAGTTGTGCAAAGAGAGCGGATTGATAGCGTTTTTGGGAACTGACAGCGGGCTGGAGATTACCAAACGGATCCAAAACGGCGACAAAAAGGCGGAGTTTATTTTGCAGGCGATGGCGTATCAGATTGCCAAAGAAGCTGGAGCGTGTGTTGCGGTGCTCAAGGGCGAAGTTGATGCGGTGATTTACACGGGCGGGCTTGCCCATGTGCAGACGGTTTTGATGCCGTATCTAAAAGACCACTTGCGATTTTTGCCCAAACACATCGAATTTCCTGGTGAAATGGAGATGGAAGCCCTTGCCAGTGCTGGTTTGCGGGTGATAAACGGCGAAGAAGAGTCGAAAGAGTATTAGCAAAAAGTAGTGGTTTCCTAAAAATCTCGCACGCCGATAAGCACATCGTAAACATGCTCTTTGAAAATCGAAAAGGCGACAAACAGAAGCAGAAGTGCCATTATCGTGTTCAAAATTTTCAGAGTTTTGTTGTTTTTGATAAAAGAGCTGAAAAATTGCCCGAGCAGGCAATAGCTGACGGGTGCGCCGAACACCAAAATCGTCAAAATCAGTGACATCAGCAAGATTTTGGCGCCCACGATGTTGCACGCCTCAAAGTTGATTGTGGCAATGGGCAGCGCTGTTAGTGTGGCTTTTGGGTTGAAAAGTTGAATGAAAAAACCGTCTTTGAAACCGAGCATTTTGTGCTGGCTGGAGCTTTCCACATCGACTTTTGAGCGAAAAATTTTGTAGGCGAGATAGGCTATATAGACCGATCCGACGGCGCTTAGGTAGATTAGATACTCTTTTTTGACGAACTTTTCGCTGGTGTAGCCATAGACGCTGAAAAGTATGAACATCGCAAGGCTTGCTCCCAAGAAAAATCCGATGGAGCTTTTGAATTTTTTGTTTAGCCCAAGGTTCATACTCATAAGGTTTATGGTGCCTGGCGTGTAAATTATGCCGATTCCGTATAAAAACATTGCGAGCATTTTTTTGCCTCCTATTTGGTAACGGCGTCTTCGATGGCTTTGCCCGGCGGAACGATTGGGTAAACGCAGGCGTCGATGTCCACTTTGCAGTGCAAGATTGCGGCGTCTTGATAGTTTAGGAATTTTTGCACGACGGCGTCGATTTTTTGGTTTTTGTCCAGATAAAAGTAGCCAAGGTCGTAGGCTTGCGCCAGTTTTTCCCAGTGCGGACCTCGCTCCAGCGTCGTGGCTGAGTAGCGCTTGTCGAAAAACAGTGTCTGCCATTGCCGCACCATTCCGAGAGTCCCGTTGTCGATTAGCACGATTTTGATCGGCAGTTTGTAGGCGGTGACGGTCGAGAGTTCGCTCAGGTTCATTCGGAAAGAGCCGTCGCCTGTGACCAAAATCACGGGAGTTTTGGGGAACGCCATTTGTGCGCCGATGGCTGCTCCTAGCCCGAAGCCCATTGTCCCTAAGCCTCCAGAGGTGATAAATTTGCGTGGAGCGGTAAATCTGAAATTTTGCGCCGTCCAGAGTTGATGCTGTCCGACATCCGTGGTGATGATGGTCTGCTCGTCTGCCAGTTGGCTTATTTTTTGGATAATCGCTTGCGGACAAAAATCGCTCGTCGGCTCTGTTTGCGCGTCGTATTTTTCTTTGAGCGCCAAAATTTCCCGATTCCACTGCTGGTTGTTTTTTGGCTGAACAAGCTCGGTCAAATCTTCCAAAATTTTGCCAGCGTCGCCAATCAAATTTGTTGCGCTAAGCACATTTTTGTCGATTTCCGACTCGTCGATGTCGATGTGTACGACCTGCGCGTTCGGCAAAAAGCTCTCTGGGTCGCTGGTTACACGGTCGCTGAACCTTGCGCCGACAGCCAAAACCAAGTCGCTTTGCTGGATGGCAACATTGGTGAATTTGGTGCCGTGCATCCCCACAAGCCCTGTGTAGTATGGATAGTCGGGGTTTATCGCGCCGAGTCCCATAAGGCTGGAAGTGGCAGGCGAGTCGATTTTTTGCAAAAATTTGTTTAACGCTTTCGACGCCCGAGGATTGTTCACGCCGCCGCCGAAATAGACATAGGGCTTTTTGCACTGGTCGATTTTTTTGGCGACCTCTTGGAGCTTGTTTTTTGGGGGATGAGCAAGCTCGACCGCCGAAATTTTTGGAGCTTCATACTCGACTTCTTGCAGGGCGATATTTTTGGGAATGTCGATTAAAACTGCGCCTTTTCTGCCCGAATTGGCGATTTGGAACGCTTTTCTGACAATTTTTGCCAAATATTTTGCGTCTTGGACGAAGTAGTTGTATTTGGTGATGCCGATGGTTATGCCGACGATGTCCACCTCCTGAAAGCTGTCTCTGCCGATCATCGACAAGGGGACATTGCTGGTGATGGCTACAAGTGGGCTGGAGTCGATGTGGGCGGTGGCGATTCCCGTGATGAGGTTGGTTGCGCCGGGTCCTGATGTTGCCAGACACACGCCGACTTTTCCCGTCGTTCTTGCGTATGCGTCTGCTGCGTGAGCCGCGCTTTGCTCGTGCGAGGGCAGGATGTTGGCGATTTTGTCTTGATTTTTGTAAAGTTCGTCATACAATGGCAGAGCCGCTCCGCCTGGATAGCCAAAAACGACGCTAACGCCCTCTTCTATCAAGGTCTTAACGACAATTTGTGCTCCTGTCAATTTCATATGTTCCTTCTTTTTTTTTGCGATTTTTTAATTTTGCAGCACCGCTCCAGTGTCGGCAGATTGCACCATTTTTGCGTAGCGGGAAAGGTAGCCAGTGGTGATTTTTGGCGGCTTTGGCTGCGTAGTTTTTTTGCGATTTTCCAGCTCTTTTGCATCAATCAGGACATCCAGCGTCCCTTTGTGCAGGTCGATTTGGACAAGGTCGCCGTCTTGCAGATAGGCGATAGCGCCCAGCGAAGCCGCTTCGGGCGAGATGTGCCCAATGGCAAGCCCTCTTGTCGCTCCCGAAAATCTGCCGTCGGTCAAAAGCGCAACATCTTTGTCGAGCCCCATGCCAGCCAGCAGCGAGGTCGGCGAGAGCATTTCCCGCATACCCGGACCGCCTTTTGGACCCTCGTAGGTGATGGCAATCACATCGCCTTTTTGGATTTTGCCCGCAACAATCGCCGCAACACAATCTTGTTCGCTGCAAAAAACTTTTGCTTTGCCCGTGAACTGAAAAATCGATTTATCCACTGCCGATTTTTTGATTACTGCGCCGTTTGGAGCGAGATTACCTTTGAGAATCAGCAGTCCGCCTTGCGCAGAATATGGATTTTCAATCGGTCTTATCGTGTCGAAATCTTTGTTGCTGGCTTGCTCGATTCTGCTTTTTACCGTGCCCAAAACCGTCGGCAGATTTGTGTGCAGCAGATTTTTTTTGTCCAGCTCAGCCATCACAGCGGCGATGCCTCCAGCTCGGTCTAAATCTTCGATATGCTTGTCGCCAGCGGGGGAGAGCTTGCACAAATTCGGCGTTTTGGCGCTTATGTCGTTGATTTTGTCAAGGGGAATGCTCACGCCCGCCTCACGAGCGATGGCTGGCAGATGCAAAATGGAGTTGGTGCTGCATCCCAGAGCCATATCCACCGCCAGAGCGTTCTCGAAAGCTTTTTGGCTCATAATATCTTTGGGCAAAATATTGTGCTGCAAAAGGTGCATAATGCGATAGCCCGTCTCTTTGGCGATGCGGATGCGCTTGCTATACACTGCTGGCACAGTTGCCGCACCGGGCAGCGACATCCCGATAGCCTCGCACAGGCAGTTCATCGAGTTGGCGGTGAACATCCCCGAGCAAGAGCCGCAAGTCGGGCAACTCTCGTCCTCATACTCTTTGAGCTTTGCCTCGTCGATTTTTTTGGAATTGTAGAGTCCGACCGCCTCGAAAGTCGAAGCTAAACTCACGGCTTTGCCCGCAACTTTGCCCGCAAGCATCGCTCCGCCCGAGACGAAAATCGCTGGCAGGTTCAATCTGGCTGCCGCCATCAGCATTCCAGGGACGATTTTGTCGCAATTTGGGATGAAAACCAAGGCGTCGAAACCGTGAGCCATCGCCATAATTTCCACAGAATCGGCGATAATCTCGCGTGAGACCAGCGAGTAGTGCATCCCCTGATGTCCCATTGCGATGCCGTCGCAGACGCCGATGGTGTTGAATTCGATGGGTGTGCCACCTGCGGCTAAAACGCCCGCTTTCACAGCGGCGGCAATTTTGTCCAGCTCGGTGTGCCCAGGCACGATTTCGTTTTTGGAATTTACAACGCCGATAAGCGGCTGCTGGATCTCTCGATCTGTGTAACCACAGGCCTTCATCAAGCTGCGTTGTGGCGTCTTGTCGCTACCTTTTTTTACTACATCGCTTCTCATAAATCTCTACCTCAAAAATTCTTTAAATATTTTCCGCAACCAAATCGCCCATTCGGTCTGTTCCGACCACTTTTTGGTCTTGGGAATTTGTGGCAATATCTTGGGTGCGATAGCCGTCTTCCAGCACTTTGGTTACAGCGTTTTCGACGCACTTCGCCTCTTGCTCAAGCTCAAAAGTGTGCCGCAGCATCATCGCCACAGACAAAATTGTCGCCAGCGGATTTGCCTTGTTTTGTCCAGCAATATCGGGAGCCGAGCCGTGAATTGGCTCGTAAAGCCCGAACTTTCCTGTGCCGACCGACGCAGAAGGGAGCATCCCGATGCTGCCGGTAATCATCGACGACTGATCGGAGAGAATATCGCCAAACATATTGCCCGTGACCAACACATCGAACTGCGACGGATCGCGCACCAGTTGCATCGCGGCGTTGTCCACATACATATTTACCAGCTCGATTTCGGGGAACTCTCGGTGAACTTTTTCGACCGTCCGTCGCCAAAGCCGCGAAGAGTCCAGCACATTTGCCTTGTCCACGCTGGTCACTTTTTTGCCGCGCTTTTTCGCCATCTGAAAAGCCAAACGAGCAATTCGCTCAACCTCGCTTGTGCGATACAGCAGCGTATCGTAGGCGCTCTGCCCATCGTCCTGCCGCTTGCCAAAATAGATGCCGCCAGTCAGCTCCCGCAAAATCATAATGTCGATGCCTTGGCGTGCGATTTCCTCTTTCAAAAGGCAAGCCTGCGCTAGAGCCTTGTGCATTTTCGACGGGCGCAAATTGGCGAAAAGTCCAAGCTCCTTGCGAATTTTCAGCAGTCCCGCTTCGGGGCGTTTATCGCCTGTGAGGTTGTCCCATTTTGGTCCGCCGACAGCTCCCAGCAGCACCGCATCGGCACTTTTACAGATGTCGATGCTCTCTTGTGGCAATGGATTATCAGTAGCGTCCAGCGCCTCTCCGCCGATTTTGGCGTATTCATAGACAAAATCTTTGCCGAACTTTTGCCCAACTTTATCTAAAACCTTTATCGCCTCTGCCACGATGTCTGGTCCGACGCCATCACCTTTTAAGACCGCTAGCTTCATCATTTCTCACTCCTTAATCTGTTCATCAAACCGCCGCTTGCGATAATCTCTTGCATAAACTTTGGAAAAGGCGTCGCTTGATATTTTTTACCCGAGCTCAAATTCTCAATCTCGCCCGATGCCAAATCCACCTTGATGTTGTCGCCAGCGGAAATCTCCGCCGCCGCTTGTTCGCATTCCAAAATCGGCAAGCCAATATTGATAGCGTTGCGATAAAAAATGCGGGCAAAACTTTTGGCGATGATGCAAAAAACTCCCGAAGCTTTGATCGAAATGGGGGCGTGCTCTCGCGACGAACCGCAGCCGAAATTCGCACCTGCCACGATAATATCGCCGTCTTTCACGCTGCGCGCAAAATCTTCGTCGATGTCCTCCATGCAATGTTTGGCAAGCTCTTGGTGCGAGCTCGTGTTCAAAAATCGCGCAGGAATAATCACATCCGTATCGACATTATCGCCGTATTTATAAACTTTATTCATCATAAATTGCTCCTTTTTTTTACAGCTTTCACAGCTCTCGTGGATCGCAGATTTCTCCCGCAAGAGCACTGGCGGCAGCCACCGTCGGCGACGCCAAATACACTTCCGATTTTGTATGACCCATTCTGCCCACGAAATTTCTGTTGGTGGTGGACACGCACTTTTCGCCCTCTGCCAAAATGCCCATATGACCGCCAAGGCAAGGTCCGCAAGTCGGTGTAGAGACCACCGCTCCAGCGTTTACGAACTGCTGCACCAGTCCTTCTTCGATGGCTTGCAAATAGATTTTTTGCGTTCCGGGCAAGATGATGACTCGCACGCCGTCTGCCACTTTTTTCCCCTTGAGGATAGCTGCGGCTTGGCGCAAATCCTGCATCCTGCCGTTAGTGCAAGAGCCGATTACCACTTGGTCAATCTTCACGCCCTTCGCTTCTGCAATAGTTTTCGTGTTCTCTGGCAAAAACGGGAAAGCGACCGTCGGCTCGAGCCTCGCCAAATCGATAGTAAACTCCCGTGAATATTCGGCGTCTTCGTCCGCAGAAAACTCCGCATATTTTTTGGTGGAATGCTCGTCGATGTATTTTCTGGTCTGCTCATCCACAGGAAAAATGCCGTTTTTGGCGCCAGCCTCGATAGCCATATTGGCGATGGTGAACCGATCGTCCATCGAAAGAGATGCCACGCCGTCGCCGCAAAACTCCATCGACTCGTATAACGCTCCGTCCACGCCAATCATCCCGATGATGTGCAAAATCAGGTCTTTGCCGCTGACCATCGGTTGCATTTTGCCCGTCAGCGTAAACTTAATCGCCGCTGGCACTTTGAACCAAGTTTTTCCGCTAGCCATTGCGTAAGCCATATCGGTCGATCCGATGCCAGTGGAAAAAGCTCCCAAAGCGCCGTAGGTGCAGGTATGCGAGTCCGCACCAATCACCACATCGCCAGCCACCACCAGCCCTTTTTCGGGCAGCAAACAATGCTCGATTCCCATCTGTCCGACCTCAAAATAGTTCTCAATCTGCATCTCTTTGGCAAACTCGCGCACTTTTTTGCACTGCTTGGCCGCCTTAATATCTTTGTTTGGCGTGAAATGGTCTGGCACAATCGCCACCTTTTTCTTGTCAAAAACTTGCTTCACTTTTGCCTTTTTGAACTCGTCAATCGCCACAGGCGTGGTGATGTCGTTGCCCAAAACCAACGACAAATTTGCCATAATCAAATCGCCCGCGCGCACGCTCGCAACTCCAGCGGCGTTCGCCAAAATTTTCTGGGTCATAGTCATTCCCATAATCGTTACTCCTTATTCATCAGTTTGTATTCCAGCGAGTCCACCAGCGCAATCCAGCTAGCTTGGATGATGTTGGTCGAAACGCCCACTGTCGTCCACGAACTGTGTTCATCGCCAGAGGTAATCAGCACGCGGACTTTGGCTTGGCTGCCCGCTTTTTGATTCAGCACTCGCACTTTATAATCCCGCAAATTCACTCTCTTCAGGCACGGATAAAACCCCTCCAGCGCCATACGCAGCGCCTTATCCAAAGCGTTCACTGGTCCGCAACCTTCGGCGGCGGTGAACCCTGGCTTGCCGTTAACCCAAATTTTGATAATCGCCGAAGAAGTTTCGTCGTTGGAAACCTGCTCGGCAGCAAAAATTTTGTAATGCCCCAAATCAAAAGACGGGGTAAACAGCCCCAAATGCCGCTTTATCAAAAGGGCAAAACTGGCTTCTGCGCCCTCGTAAACATAGCCCTGAAACTCCTTCTCCTTGAGAAATTGCACCAGCTCTTTCGCCTTTTCCGAGTCCAACTCCAGATTCGGCACAATCGTCAGCGCTTTTTCCAAAATCAAACTTTTTCCGCCAACTTCGCTCACCAAAAATCTGCGTTTTCCGCCGATAACCTCGGGGGAGAGATGCTCAAAACTTTGGGAAAACTTCCGCACACCGTCCACATGCATTCCGCCCTTGTGCGCAAAAGCGCTCTTGCCGACAAAAGGCGTGCGACTCCCGATTCTGATGTTGGCAATCTCAGCCACCTGATTTGCGACGCCACTCAAGGCGCTCAAATTTTTTGCAGGAATGCATTTGGCTCCTTTTTTCAGCTGCATATTGGCGATAACCGAGATGAGATTTGCGTTGCCGCAGCGCTCGCCAAAACCCAGCAGCGTCCCTTGGATATGCGTGGCTCCAGCCAAAATTGCCGCAATGGAGTTGGCAACCGCCATATCGGAATCGTTGTGAGCGTGGATGCCGATTTTCGCACACTCGCCGAATTTCTCTGTAACTTTTTTGGTAATCTCTTGCACATCTTGCGGAAACTGTCCGCCGTTCGTCTCGCACAGGCACAACACATCCGCGCCGCCACGCACGGCAGCTTGCAGACACTGCATCGCATAATCGGGGTTGCTTTTGTAGCCGTCAAAAAAATGCTCTGCGTCAAAAATAACCTCCTTATTTTTGCCCTTCAGGTAGGAAATCGTCTGCTCAATCATCAAAAGATTTTCGGCAAGCTCGCAATTGATGATTTTTTCCACATGAAAATCCCAGGTTTTGCCAAAAATTGAGACAACTTGGCAGCCCGACGCCAGTAGCGACTGGAGGTTTTGGTCGTCCTCCGCTTTGCTGAATTTGCGTCTGGTAGAGCCGAAAGCGACAATTTTGCTGCCGCCAGTGTCGATATTTTTTAGTTGTGAGAAAAAAAGCAAATCTTTGGGGTTCGAGCCTGGATTGCCCGCCTCGATGTAGCCGATGCCCAAATTGCTGAGCGCTTTGGTGATGGCGAGTTTGTCCTCCACGGAAAAAGAAATTCCTTCTGCCTGCGAGCCGTCCCGCAGGGTTGTATCCAAAATATCTAGCCGCATAACAACTCGATTTTGTTCACGGCGTTGAGGAACGCCTTAATGCTGGACTCCACCACATCTGTGGCAAGCCCATAGCCGCTGGCGGACTTTTTGTTCTCCAGATTTTGCAGGGTGATGCTCACCTGCCCTTGGGCGTCTTCGCCGCTGCCGACAGCCTTAACGATGTAGCGCTCCAGCGTGTATTTTTGCGCGATAAGCTCTTCCATCGCCTTGAAAGCCGCATTGACCAAACCGTCGCCCTGACTCGTGCAAGAGAGACAGCCGTTTTTTTCGTCCAAAAGCGAAATGCTCACCGTTGGCGTGATGTTTTTGCCAGATTTAAAGGTAAAGTCTTCCAGCAAATAGCGGGGCTTTTGCGTGCTGCTGACCTTGTTTTGCGCCAAAGCTTCCAAATCCAAATCGGTAATCTCTTTCTTTTTATCCGCCAAATTTTTGAAATTGACAAAAAGTTCGCCCAGTTGCTGCGAGTCAAAACTGTAGCCCAGCTCGCCTAGCTTTTGCTCAAAAGCGTGCTTGCCCGAATGCTTGCCCAAAACGAAAGCGTTCTGATGAACGCCCACCGACTGCGGCGTCATTATCTCATAAGTCTCCTTGTTCGCCAGCACGCCGTGCTGATGGATGCCCGCCTCGTGCGCAAAAGCGTTCTGCCCGACAATCGCCTTGTTCGCCTGCACAAGACTGCCCGTAATCGAGCAAATCATATTGGAACTGTGCGAAATCTCTTGCGTGGTGATGTTCGTTTTTTTGCCGAAGTGATCGTGTCGGACAGCCAAACTCATCACCACCTCTTCCAAAGCGGCGTTTCCAGCTCGCTCTCCGATGCCGTTAATCGTGCACTCCACCTGCTCTGCGCCCGCTCGCACAGCCGCAAGCGAGTTGGCTACCGCAAGCCCCAAATCGTTGTGACAATGCACAGAAATCGTCGCTTTGTCGATATTCGGCACATTTTCGCGCAAATACGAAATCAGCCGAAAAAACTCGTCAGGCGTCGTGTAGCCAACCGTGTCGGGAACATTGATAATCGTCGCTCCAGCGTCGATAACGGCGGTAAACACCTGCACCAAATAATCTCGATCGCTGCGGGTGGCATCTTCGGCAGAAAATTCGATCTCGGGGCACAAAGATTTTCCGTATGCCACCATCTGCACAGCTCTCTGCAAAGCCTGCTGGCGGCTCATCTTCAGCTTATACTCAAGGTGAATATCGCTGGTGGCGATAAAAATGTGGATTCTGGGCTTTGGCGAATGTTGCACCGCCTGCCACGCGCGGTCGATATCCTGTTTGCTGGCTCTGGCAAGCGAGGCAACCCCAGTTTTCGTAAGCGTTTTGGCAATTTGGGAAATCGACTCAAAATCTTCGTTCGACGAAATCGCAAAACCAGCCTCAATCACATCAACGCCGAGCTTCTCGAGCTGGAGCGCCATCTGCAGCTTCTCCTGCAAACTCATTGAACACCCCGGCGACTGCTCGCCGTCTCGCAGCGTCGTATCGAAAATTTTGATCGTCTTGGACATCGTCCCTCCTTACTTTTCCTCTAAAAAAAAATTACTCTTTGATCCAGCTCATCATTTTGCGCAGCTCTTTGCCGACTTTTTCGATAGGATGCGCCTGCTCCATTCTTCTGGTTGCGTTGAAATGCGGTTTGCCGATTTTATTCTCCAAAATCCAGTCACGCGCAAAACTGCCGTCCTGAATCTCGCTCAACACCTTCTTCATCTCCTTTTTTGTCTCGTCGGTGATGATTCTCTTGCCGATTTCGTAGTCGCCATACTCGGCTGTGTTGCTGATAGAATAACGCATCAGCGACAATCCGCCCATATTGATAAGATCCACAATCAGCTTCAGCTCGTGCAAACATTCGAAATAGGCGCTCTCTGGCTCATAACCAGCCTCGACGAGCGTCTCGTAGCCAGCCTTGATCAGTGCAGAAACTCCGCCGCAAAGCACCGCTTGTTCACCAAAAAGGTCGGTCTCGGTCTCTTCCTTGAAAGTCGTCTGCAAAATTCCTGCTTTTCCGCCACCGATGGCGCTGGCATACGCCAAAGCCTTGTCCATCGCGCTTCCGCTGGCGTCTTGATGCACAGCCACCAAACACGGCACGCCCTTGCCTTCTTGATACTGAAAACGCACAGTGTGACCCGGCGCTTTTGGCGCAATCATATACACATCCACATCTTTCGGCAGCACGATTTGGTCATACCAGATGTTGAAACCGTGGGCAAAAACGACGCTATCGCCCTTTTTCAGATTGTCCCGAACGCTCTGTTTGTAGATATCCGCCTGCATCGTGTCGCCCGCCAAAAACATAATAACGCTGCAATCTTTTGCGCCCTGTGCAACCGTGCAAACCCTCAAGCCCGCTTTCTCTGCCTTTTCCCACGAAGCAGAACCCTCATACAGTCCCACGCAAACATCCATTCCCGACTCCTTTAGGTTCAGCGCGTGTGCGTGCCCCTGCGAGCCATATCCGATAATCATAATCTTCTCTTTTTTCAAAATCTCCAGGTTGCAATCTTTCTCATAAAAAAGTTTCGCCATTTTTTTCTCCTTAAATTACAATAATTTACTCTCAATTGTTTTTTTCATAGCCGTTACGCCGGTTTGAATATACTCCAAAATTTCAAAATCTTTTAGCGCGTGCAAAAGATCGTCCACATTCTTTTCTCCGCCGACAAACTCCAAAATCAGCGCGCCGTCTCCAAAATCGATGATTTTCGCGTTAAAATTCCGTGTCAGTCGCAAAATTTGGTTGGTATCTTCGAGTTTGTTCAGCCGCAGTTTAATCAGGCACAAATCTTGAATAACCGAATCTTCCCTCGTGTGGCAAGTCACCTGAATCACATCCAAAAGCTTGTTCAGCTGCCGAATAATCTGCTCCAGCATTTGCTTATCCTCGATTACCTCGATGGTCATCCGCGAGCGTTTGGGCTCTTCGGTGATGCCCACAGAAAGCGAGTGAATATTGTAGCCTCTTCTGGTAAAAAGCAGCGCGATTTTGCTCAGCACACCCGAATGATTTTTTACCAGTAACGATAGCACTCGTTTTTTTTGCATATATTTCTCCTTAAAATTATAGAAAAAGTTTTGAAAGTTTTTGATTTACGCTGCCTTTATAAAACCCCTTTTGGGCATAAAGACAGCTAAACGAGGACAATAATAATGCAAATGACAGAAATCAAGCGTAGCACGACTCTGAGCGAGACAGAAGAAAGAAACAAATTCTTAAACATAAAACTACACCTTGATTATTAAATTCAATATCCGCTTTTAGAACACGAATATTGTTTGAAAGACAAACTTGTTTGGGGTGTGCTTTTGTCAAAGAAAAAAACGCACTATTTTTTTTGGGAAATTCGTTATCTGATTGATAACAAAATAGTTACGCAAAAAAATCGGAGCCTCACTTTCGCAAAGCTCCGATTTTAGTTTGTTTTTTTTCTTTAGAAATCGAATTTCGGGTTGAGCAAAGTTTGATAAACTTCCTCTGGGTCGCTGCTGGTCTTCAGCGTCCGCATATTTTCTTTGTTGAGCATCACTTTGTTCAGATACGAAAGCGAAAAAAGATGCTCCTTCTCGTTGCGCAAAAGCAGTAAAAACATCAGATGAACGGGCTTGTTGTCGATCGCTCCAAACTCAATGCCTTGCGGCGAGCGAGCCAGCAGGACACTGGGCGAGCTTATCTTCGTGGGATGCGGCGCTCTGGTGTGCAAAAATGCGATACCGTCGCCAACGGCTGTCGAAGCCATATTTTCGCGCGCCACAATCGTCTCGTTTAGCCAGCGATGATTTTGCACAATTTGGCAATCTTTGGCGAAGCTAGAAATCTTGGCGATAGCGTCAAACTTGTTGTCGGCGTCGAAATTCAGGTCGATATACTCGGGCTTAATATAGTCCGAAAAGCGGCAAGTAATCCGCTGAATCGCCAGCTGATTTTGCCCCTCTTCCTCCAAATTCGAGATCCACTCATCAATTTTGTCTTTGTCCAGCTTCACGGTTTTGCCCGATTTCACCGTCTCAAAGCCGTGCACTTTAATCAGCTCGTTCAATATCGTCTCGTTGACCCTCAGATAAGCCATACATTTTTTGAAAGTTATAAGATTTTTAGCCATAATGCCTCCATAGTTTATATTTTTTTGTAGAGGAAAAAGTTGGGCGCAAACCCTTGTTTCAGCTTCAAATTTTCGAAATAGGTCGATTTGCGATTTTCCAACAATCTCGCTTGTTCTTCTTTTGGCAACTTCTCCAGCCTTTTTTCGCCCGAAAGTGCCTCGTGGATTTGAGTTGCGTAATCTTTGTCGTCGGTGATGATTTGCAAAATTCCGCCTTTCTGCAACAATTCTGGCAGAAGCGCCACAAACTCCTGATTGATGAGTCGGTTTTTGTTGTGCCGTGCTTTCGGCCAAGGGTCTGGATAGTTGATATAAATTTTTGCAAAAGCTCCAGTTGGGAAAATTTTTATCGTCTGTTTGTCCAAAAAAAGCCGCAAAAGCCGCACATTCGCATTTTTTTCTAGGTCTAGTTTTTGAATAATGGACACGATTCGCTTCTGTTTTGCCTCTATTCCCAAAAAATTTACTCGCTCTTCGACCAGCGATTTGTGGGCGATAAACTCGCCTTTGCCGCTGCCGATTTCCAGCTCTGTCGGGTTTTTGCTTTTGGCAAAAATCTCTTCTAGATCCAAACGCACCTGCAGAAGTTCATCTTTTTCGCTTGGCAGTTGCAGAACAAATTTTTCCAGCTTCGCTTTGATGTCTTCTCTGGTGAGCAGATTTGTCCACCCTCTAGCCATCCACATCTCCGCTGAGCAAAATCGAGACGGTGCGCATCGAGGGAATCTCTTTGATGATTAGGTTGATGCACGAAGTCAGCGGGATAGCCAAAACCATTCCCACAGCGCCCCAAACCCAAGCCCAGAAAATCAGCGAAAGCAGGATGAATAGCGGCGAGATGTTGAGCGTGTTGCCGATATATTTCGGCTCGATTAAGTTTCCAAAAGAAAATTGAGTGACGGCAAGAGCGATGGCGATGGCAAAAGGTTGCCAGCTAAGTCCATATTCCAAAAATCCGACAAGCACAGGGAAAGCCGATGCGGTGATGGAGCCGAAGTTGGGGATGAAGTTGAAGAAGAACAGAAGCAGCCCGCTAAAGAGGACGAAGTCGATGCCGAAAAAGCCCATAAACAGCATCCCCACGAGCGCTGTGCCCAGGGAGATGAGAGATTTTACGGCGAAATATTTGCCGATGGAGCTCTCGATTTCACGCAAAGAGCGGGTCAAGTTTGAGTTGCCATTTTTTTCTTTTTGAGCGATTTCCAAAGCTGCTACAAGGCGGTCTTTGCTCGCCATCAAAAACAGCATAAAGACCAAAGCAAGCAAAATTTTCACCAAAAAATCGACGAAAGTGCCCATCGTGGTTTTTAGGATTTTGGAGATGGAGAGCCTGTCCCACATACTCGCCCAGTCGATTTTGAAGATGTAATCTTTGAAGTTCTCTTTTAGGTTTGGCAGGTAAACTTTCACAAGGTCGATGGTGCTGTTGAACCGCTTGGAGAGAATCGCCTCAAATTTTGGGAATTCGCTGACAAAAGATTGCGAGCCGAGGAAAATCAGATAGCCAATCAGGTACATCACGCTGAACACGATAATCAGAACGATGAGCACCGCTAGAGAGTTTGGCACTTTTTTTCTGGTCAAAAAGCGGTGAAACGGGTCGAACAAAAATGTAAAAAAAACGGCAAACATCAGAGGAATAAAAAGGGATTGCATATTTTTGAGCGCCAAAACGACAATTGATGTGGAGATAAGTAGCAGGGAAAAACTGATGATTTTGATGGTCGTTTCGTGCTCTGTGTTAAAGTCGTTCATCGAAAAATCTCCTTTAAAAAACTTTGTCCAATCAGGTCGGTTTGCAGCCCGAAATAGTCGGCGATTGTGGCTGCGATGTCGGCGAAGCTGTTCCTTTCGCCAAGATCTTGCGGCAAAATATTTGCGCCCAAAACCAGCAGTGGCGTGTATTCTCTGGTGTGGTCTGTCCCTGGAAAGGTCGGGTCGCAACCGTGATCTGCGGTGATGATTAAGATGTCATCTTTCTTTAGCGAATTTAAAATATCGGGCAGCTGGCTATCAAAATATTTGAGTCCATTTGCGAACTCGTTGGGCAGATTTCTGTGTCCCCATTTGCTGTCGAAATCGACGAGATTTGTGAAGATAAGTCCTTCCTTATCAAAGTTTTGGATGTGCCAAATTGTGGAGGCGATTCCTGCTTGGTTGGTTTTGGTGTGGTCGATTTTGGTGACGCCTTGCCTGTTAAAAAGGTCTTCGATTTTGCCGATGCCCACAACCTGTTTTCCCGCTGCTTTCAGATAGTCCAAAAGAGTCTTGTCGGTCGGCGATATAGCGTAATCTTTGCGGTTTCCTGTGCGGTAGAAATCTTGCGAATTTTTGCCCAAAAACGGACGAGCGATAACGCGCCCGATGCAGGTTTTTTCGTCAAAAACTTGCGTCCGTGCGATTTCGCACATTTTGTATAGCTCTTCGATGGGGTAAACCTCTTCGTGACAAGCGATTTGGAAGACGCTGTCTGCGGAGGTATAAACGATTGGCTTTTTTGTGTCGATGTGCTCCTGCCCATATTTGGCGATGGCGTCTGTGCCCGAAAATGGCTTGTTCAGCAGCACGCCCGGCACTCCTGTCAGGCGGACAAATTTTTCGATAATTTCCTTGGAAAATCCGTCGGGGAAAAAGTCGAATTTCGCTTTTGGCAAAATTCCCGCGATTTCCCAATGACCAGAGATGGAATCTTTTGAGCTGGACTTTTCGGCAAGTTTGCCTGTGGCAGCCAGCGGATCGTCGTTGGTGGCAACGCCCAAAATGGGGGTGATGTTGCCAAGTCCGACGCTTTGCAAGTTCGGCAAATCCAGTCCGCCGAGCTTTTTGGCAATGTTGGGAATGGTCGCAGCGCCCTCGTCTCCAAACTTTTTGGCATCGGGCAGATAGCCGACACCCACGCCGTCTAGCACGATAATTATCACTCGTTTCATTTTTTTTCTCCAAAAAAATAGGTCGCGCCCGAAGCGATTGTTATCAGCACGGTTATCCAGATGCAGACAATGGTCAGGGTGTTCAGCGCAAAAGCGACCGAAGGCGACAGAGGCAGCCAAAATTTTGCTAAGTAAAAGACGAAAGCGGCGATAACCACACCGATTTGCGTGCCGGTCTTCAGCTTGCCCCAATAGTTAGCGGCGATGTAGATATTTTTTTTGATGTAATAGCTGCGCAAAAGCGTCACCACCAGCTCGCGCGCCAAAATTATCACCAATGGCCAGATGCAGATTATTTTTATGGGAGAGACCGCCAGCAGGTAAAAAGCCACGCCGATAAGCGCTTTGTCGGCGATTGGGTCCATTATTTTGCCAAAATTGGAGATGTTGTATTTGCGGGCAAATTTGCCGTCGTAATAGTCGGTAATCGCGGCGACGATAAAGACGATAAGCCCATAGAAAACGCCCCACGGCTGCTGCAAACGCACGCAACACCACCAGAGAAACGGTACCATCAAAATGCGCGAAATCGTTAAGATGTTTGGCAAGATTTTTTTCATCGGGTGAGCTTTCTAAAATTGATGTGGATTAGCAGTGATGAGAGCAGGATTGACGCCAGCTCGAACAAAGGCAACTGGGCAAAAATCTTGATGATGGAGCAGTAGCTGAGGTTGACCTTGAATAGCAGGTTGTATTTGCTGATCAGGGCAAAAAAAACGAGATTGAAAAGCACAGGCAAACACAGGAAAAGCAGCGAACTCAGGCGCAATCTTGCCCTGCGATGCGAACTTTTTATCCCTAGTTTCTTGTAAATTTCCCACGCGCGATGATTATACCAAATCGTCGATTTCCGCAGCGAAAAAAGCAGCACTATCATAAAAAACGCCAAAAAAATGTTGGCGAGCCAATAGATTTTTTCTAGCAGCATTTTTTCGTCTAGCTTTTGCTTAATCTCGGCAAGTGGACCTTTGACGAGCGTGCTGGTCTGATATTTTTGAAAAACATCATACTGCGCCTGAAAAATCTTCGCCGTCAGCGTCTGTCCGCTGTTTTGAATGGTGAGAATATTCGGCATTTTGCCCAAATTTTCGTTGAGCAGATAGTTCTCGCTGAGGTTATATTTCGTCAGCAAATTTTGGGTAAGTTTGGCGTTCGAGGAGATGCTCAGCTGATTGTAAAGCGGCTCAATCTCTTTATCGGCGATGTAGGTCAGCTCTTTTGAAAGGTAAGCAAATTTTTGCAACTTCGACGGCGCTTTTTTTTGCCTGCTGACATCCAGCTCCAAAAGCTCAGATTTTATCAGCTTCAGGGTGTTGATGTTCATCGAGAGCACCTTTATCTTGAACTGCGAAATCTGCTGGAAATTTTGCTCTAACACCATGCAAAATAGGAAGTTAAAGCCTGTCCAAAAAACGATGTAAGACAAAACAATCAAAGAATGTTTAAAATTATTGTGCTTCAATTTGCGCTCCTTCTTGGTGTAATTTGCCAGCTTTTATGACGAAATTTCGTTTGAAATTGGAAATTTTGTCGGTCGCGCTGGCGATAATCGTCGCGCCTTCTTGGGCGGCTAGCGACAAGATGCTGATAGCTTTGAGGATGTTAATCTCGTCGAAAAATTTGTCCAAATCGTCCACCAAAATCAAAAACGGGTTGATCGCCGTTGCCCTGATTAGCTCGACCAGCTTTTTGTCGGAGTTGCACAAAAGCATCGCTTTGCTAGGCAACTGGTTGCCAAGTCCGACTCTCTCTGCCAAAGTTTTGAGCAAGTTTTTTTTGGCAGCCGTTGGTCTGGCGATGCCCACGCAAAGGTTTTCCCAGACCGTTTTTTCGGCGAACAAATTGTCCTGCGAGTCGATTAAAACAGAGCGGACTCGCTTGTCTTTTTTCTCTCTTTTTGGATTTCCAAATAGTTGCCAGCGTGCAACTGGCGCAAAAAAACGCTCTTGCCCGTGTTGTTCAGCCCCAGAACGAGGTTCATCTTCTCTTTTTCCAGCGAAAGATTGGGGATAGTCAAAACCGTTTGGCTTTTCTTTTTTAGCTCGAATTCTTTTATTTTAATCATATTTAACTCTTTTTTGGACTCTTTGTTTCGTCAATAATTTTTTGTTTTTTAGAGCGAAAAACTTTGCGGCAAAAGCTCGCCGAGTGTGGTCGTGACGCTCCGTTCTTCGTTGCCATAGATAATCGGCATCTCTGGAGCACAAAACTCGCTCAAAACTTGTCGGCACGCTCCGCACGGCGGAAAAATCTGCTGACTTTGCACAAAAATAGCCAACGCCAAAAACTCCCGCTCGCCAGAGCTAATCGCGCCAAAAACCGCCGAGCGCTCTGCGCAGTTGGACAGCCCATAAGAGGCGTTTTCGACATTCACGCCTGTGTAAACGGTTTGCGATTTGCCCAGCAAAGCTGCGCCCAGCTTGTAGCCCGAGTATTTTGCATAGGCTTTTTCGCTCGCTTTTTTCGCTTCCAGCAAAAGTTTTTCAAGGTTCATAATCTCTTCCTGATAATTCCGTGCGGCGGAACTGGTTTGTCTATCGGCAGGCTCACGACGCTGTTGGGGTCGGTTTTGACGATAGGTTGATTTTTTTCGTTTTTGATGCTGCACACGCGGTAGCTGAAATCTTTTTCGATTTCGGGAAAGACGAACTCGATAGTGTCGCCGAGCTCAAATTTCGCCCTAATGTCGATTTTAACTTCGCCGCCATTTTGCTCTACAATCGTGCCGATGAACTGATAATCTCGAATATACGCAGAAGATTCTAGATTTTGCTCGCCGTCGCTTTTTGGCTCGATGAATCCCGTGCTGTAAGTGCGATGGCTGATTTTGGACAGCTCTTTTTTGAGCTTTGGCAAATCGGCGTTTTCCGCAAGCGCCTTTTTGTAAACCCGCGTGGTGT
The DNA here is from genome assembly GCA_963676615.1 of Candidatus Cloacimonadota bacterium. GTDB lineage: Bacteria > Cloacimonadota > Cloacimonadia. The sequence goes on from OY781092.1 coordinate 406,965, forward strand.
TCGCCACATAATACAGGCTCTTCATTCGCCCTTCGATTTTCACGCTCTGCACGCCAGCTTGTTCGAGCTGCGCCAAATATTCCAGCAAACAAAGGTCTTTGGAATTTAGCAGATACGAGCCGTAGCTATCTTCTTGCAGCTCAAACCATTGCCCCTGATGCTTTTTTTCGCTAATAGCAAATCCCCAGCGGCAAACTTGGGTGCAAAGCCCTTGATTTGCGCTGCGGTCGTTGATGAACGCCGAAAGCAGACAACGCCCAGAATAGGCTATGCACATTGCTCCGTGCACAAAAACTTCCAGCTCCAAACTCGGAATCTCTTGCCGAATTTTTGCGATTTCGTCGATGCTCAGTTCGCGCGCCAAAACCACTCGTTTCGCCCCTTGCTCGTGCCAAAATTTTGCGCTTTGGTAGTTGGTGATGTTGGCTTGCGTGGAGATGTGGATCGGAATTTCGGGAATAATTTCCCTGCACAGCGAAAAAACGCCCAAATCAGAGACGATTACTCCGTCTGGTTTTGCACTTTTCAGGAAATGCAGAAACTCGCCCAAGCCTTGTAAATCACGGTTGTGTGCGAAAATATTCAGCGTGATGTAGAGCTTTTTGCCCAAATTTTTGCAGATAGCAATCGCTTGCAAAATTTCAGCGTCGGAAAGATTGCCCGCTTTGGCTCGCAGCCCAAAATTTTTGCCAGCGCAATAGACGGCGTCCGCTCCGTAATGCAGGGCGTATTTGAGTTTTTCCAGACTCCCAGCAGGAGAAAGAATTTCCATAATTTTCCTTTTTTTTGCTAAAAAAGTTTTTAGTCGCATCTCTTTGATTATAGGGAGCAAAAATTGCCGCCAAGCGAAGATTTGGCTGGCTTTCCGACTTTTTCCCAATTGGGTGTTTTTGGCTGGCGTGTCAACCGAAATTTGCCCAGAGGAACAAATTTGCCTTTCTTGTTTGACAAAAGCAGTTTTCTTTTGAGGTTGGTTTGTTAATATGAGGTTATCAAAAAGAGTTGTATTTCAAGCTGTTTCGGGCGTGATTTTGGGCGGTTTTCTTTCTTCTTGCGGGAGTCAAGGGGAGATTTCTGGCGGACCGTTGGACGAGCTAAAACCCCGAGTTGTCGGCACCGAGCCAGCGGAATTTTCTTCTATCAAAAGCAAAAAGCTGAAAGTCGTTTTCAACAAGCCAGTAGACGAGGCGAGCGTTGAGAACTACTTGCGGTTTTATCCAAAACTCAGCTTTAGCACCTATGTGAACGATCAGACGCTCAACATCGCCATCAAGTCTGATTTGCTCGACGGCAAAAACTACTATTTTACTGTGAAGAAAGGACTTGAGTGCTATCACGACATCCCGATGGTCAACAGCGAAACTTTCGTTTTTTGCAACAACTACCTTGCGACAAACGAGATTTCGGGCGAGTTTATTTTTGAAAAAGAGGCGGACAGAAACGATACGATTTTGCTGCGGCTCTACGATCAAGACACGGTTTTCATTTTTTCGCAAAAGGCTAGCGCTCCTGGCTACCAGCTAAAATATTTGAGTTTGGGCAAATATCTGCTCAAGGCGTATATCGACAAAAATAAAAACGGCAAGCCCGACGAGCTGCAAGAGCCTTTTTGGCAAAAGAGTCTGACACTGAGCCGAAAATATCTGGTCGAGCCAATCGTTTTGGGCTATTCGGATTCCGTTGCGCCCGAGATAAAAAATGTTTCGCCGTCTTCTGCGCGGCGGATTTCGGTGCAGTTTGATGACGATTTGACTGGTTTGGGCGATTACTCTATCTACGCCGTTGCGGATTCGGTGCAGAGCGTGAGCGACTCTGGCGACACGACTTTTGTGGCAAGGCCTGCAAAGCGGATAAACATTTTGGCGTCGAATTTGGAGAAAGGCGAGCTTTCGCTTTTGGTTTCGCCGCTCCAGAAGCGGAAATATCGATTTGTAGCGAAAAAAATCAGCGATTGGAAAAAGAACACGACGCAAGCCGACACCGTCTATTTTAGCGGAAAAGACGACGAACTCACTAGCGATATTAGCATTCGCGAGGTTCAGCCTGCAAAAAATTCTGGCGTGCTGAGTTTGCTGCCAGATTTTGTGGTGAGGTTCGATAGGCTGCTTTTGCCAAGTCAAGTGAGCGCGAGTTTGCAAGAAAAAGAGACGGGCAAAAAAATTGCTCTTCGGCTGAAAAATAGCGACGGCTTTGAGTTTGTTTATGTGCCAGTCAAGAAATTGGAAAATTTCACCAGCTATTTGCTGACTATTTCAGCCAAAGACACCGAAGGTAACTCGTTGCCAAAAGATGAGATAGAGTTCATCACGACCGAGCAAGAAGAGGAGTAGAGGGGAAGTTGAAAATCGATCGAAAATCTCTTTTGAACGCTTTGGGCAAGTTCCTTTTTGCGAACTTCGTCTTCAGCGTCGCCCTTGGCTATCGCTATCTGCCCGACGGTCTCGGCTTTGGCTCGGCGACTTTTGTGTGGGTGTCGCTACTGGCGAACACATTTATGCTCTATTTGCCGTTGTTGTTGCTGGGATTTTTTTTCGTCTGGGCGTTGCCATATCGAGGTTTCACGGTCTTTTTTAACGCCATTTTGCTCTTTTTATTCCAGTTTTTTTTGTTGATCGACACGGTCGTTTATTCGATTTACAATTTTCACATTAACGGCGCGGTGATTACGATTTTCACCAGCGGAGGTTTTGGCGATAGCGTGAGCCTTGGCACATTCACCACGATTTTGGCGGTGCTGATTTTGCTCTTTGCTTTATTTGTAGAGATTTTTTTGCTTCGATTTTTGACGGCAAAATCTGGCGATTTCGTTTACAAAAGAAAGGCGAAGTTGGCTTTTTTGCTGTGGATCGGCGTGGCTTTTTTGTTTGCCGACAAGATCACCTATGCGGTGGCGGATTTGTATAATGTGACCTCGATTGTCAGGTTCGTGAAAATTTTTCCGCTGTATCAGCCGCTGACGATCAAAAGTTTTATGGAGAAAACCTTTGGTTTTGAGATAGATAGGGAAGACGACATCAGGCTTTCGGCGGAAAATAAAACTTTGAACTATCCGCGAAATCCGCTGGTTTATGGGCAAAATTCGGAAGCGAAGCCGAACATTTTGGTGGTTTTTTTTGACGCTTGGCGCTTTGATATGTTTTCCAAAGAGGTGACCCCGAATTTGTGGGAGTTCAGCAAAAAAGCGTCGGTTTTCGACAACCATTACAGCGGTGGCAACGCCTCACGCTTTGGCGTTTTTTCGTTTTTTTATGGAATAAGCGGCTACTATTGGCACAAAATTTTGGGCGAACGACGCTCCTGCGTTTTGATCGACGAGCTGCAAAAAAACGGTTACGACTTTTACATCTCCGCCAGCACACGGCTCACCTATCCTGAGTTTCGCAAAACTTGCTTTGTCAAAATTCCCGAAAAAATCTACGACGACATCGCAGGGAAAAACGCCACCGAAAAAGATCCGCTGGTGGTCAAAGGGTTTGCGCAGTTTTTGCAAAATAGAAAAAAAACGAAAGCGAAAGAGCCGTTTTTTTCGTTTCTGTTTTTGGACGCTCCGCACGGCACAGATTATCCCCAAAAGTATGAGAAATTTACGCCGACGCAGCGTTCGGTGAACTATCTGAAGATCGATGATGCGCAGGAAAATGTGCGGATGATGCGCAACACCTACAAAAATACGATTCATTTCGACGACGCTTTGGCGGGCGAGATTTTGAGCGCTTTGCAAAAAAACGGCTGTTTGGATAACACGATTGTCGTTTTTAGTGCCGATCACGGTCAGGAGTTCTACGAAAACGGCTTTTTTGGGCATTGTAGCGCTTTCGACAAATATCAGACGAAAGTGCCGTTCATCGTTTATCATCCGCAAAAAAAGCCTACCAAATACGCAAAAATGACCTCGCATCTGGATTTTGTGCCGACGATTTTGCAAGAGCTGGGCGTGAGCAATCCCGTGGGCGACTATTCCCAAGGGCAAAATTTTTGGACGAGCGACGGTCACGATTATGTGCAGTCTAGCGGCTGGGACGATGCGGCGCTGATCTATCCCGAGAGCTATTTTGTTTTTTCGGTGGAGACCTACAAAGCGGGGCTTTTTGAGGCGCGCGACAAAGATTATAAACTGGTGCAAAATCAAAAAGAGTTGGTTTCGCAAAAGAGAGCCGATCTGCTGAAGACGATAAAAGGGTTCAGCGATTTCGGCAAATAGGAGTTTTTATGAGGAGATTTTTAGGGCTGATAATTTTGGTTTTGGGCGCTGGAGCTGGCTATTATTTCTATGGAATGAAGCCGCCGACGGATGTGGCGGATGCGCTAATGAGCTACGACCGCGCCAAATTTGCGACGATGCAGCAGTATTATCTGAGCCTTGGCGCTGCGGCTTTGGTATTTCTAATCGGTTTGTTTATGAACCTCAAAAAGTGATTTTTTTTGAAATTTGATGAAAGATTTTTTTAAGCTAGAGGCGTCGTCTGGTTTGGCAAGAGCTGGGCAGATCAACACGCTGCACGGAAAAATCAGCACGCCGATTTTTATGCCAGTGGGCACACGCGGCTCTGTCAAGGGCGTGAGTCCGCTCGAATTGCAAGACGAGGTGAAAGCTCAGATAATTTTGGGCAACACCTATCATCTGCATTTGCGCCCGACCAGCGAGTTGGTGGCAAAGCTCGGCGGCTTGCACAAATTTATTGGCTGGGACCGACCGATTTTGACCGACAGCGGCGGTTTTCAGGTGATGAGTCTGTCCGATTTTCGCAAAATTACGCCCGAAGGTGTCAAGTTTCGCTCGCATATCGACGGCTCCTACCATTTTTTTTCGCCGCAAAAAGTTTTGGAAATTCAGAACAATTTGGGTGCGGACATCATTATGTCGTTCGATGAGTGTCCTGCGTATGGGCAGAGCCGCGATTATGTGAAAAAGTCGCTGGCGACGACGCTCAGATGGGCAGAAATCGGCAAACAGGCGCATCGCCGACCAGACGAGCAGGCACTTTTCGGCATCGTGCAAGGTGGAGTTTACGACGATTTGCGGCTGGAGTCTGCCAAAAGGCTGGTCGAAATTGACTTTCCGGGCTACTCTATCGGAGGTTTGGCTGTGGGCGAGCCGAAAGAGGATATGTTTCGGATTACCGAACTTTTGGACGGAGTTTTGCCCAAAGAAAAACCTCGCTATCTGATGGGAGTCGGCACTCCTGGCGATTTGCTGGACGGAATTTTGACGGGCGTTGATATGTTCGACTGTGTGATGCCCACGCGCAACGCTCGCAAAGGCACAGTTTTCACATGGAATGGACGAATGGTGCTCAAATCCGCTCGCTACAAAGAAGATCCAAGACCGATTGACGAAAATTGCGACTGTTATGCGTGCCGAAATTTTTCCCGAGCCTACATTCGGCATCTTTTGTCTGTTGGTGAGGCTCTTGGCGGCACTTTGGCGTCGATTCACTCTCTGCATTTTTATCTGGAGCTGGTGAGTAAGGCGAGAGAGGCGATTTTAAGGGGCGAATATCAGCAGTTTTACGATAGTCACGCGCCGCAAATTAAAGGAAAATTCGAGTAGATGCGCAGATATTTATCGGGCAACGCAGAAACTTTTCGCCACCAAATTTTTCGCTACGCCATCGGCGGTCAGGTCTCCACATTGGCAGATTTTTTGGTGCTTATTTTTTTGACAGATTTGCTGGGCGTCTATTATATGATTTCAGCGTCTATCTCTTTTATATGCAGTGTGTTAGTCTCCTATTTTTTTAATATTTATTGGGTCTTTCACCAGCGGAAATACGACAAGCGTCGCCACGAAATTGCGCTCTTTTTTTTCATAAGCGCCATCGGCTTGATTTTGACCAGCTCGTTTATGTATTTTTTCACAGAAATCGTTGGAATGTTTTATGTCTATTCCAAAATAGTTTCGGCGTCGATAGTGTTTGTCTGGAACTTTACGGCGCGCAAATATTTGTTGTTTAACAACTAAAAAAATGAAGGTGTTATAAAAAAGATGAAAGTTTTAAAAATCTGCGGAAGCGTTTTTGAGTCGAGGGAACTTTTGGCAAATTCGCTTTTTGTGGTGCGCAATCAGGCTGATTTGGCGATGCTCGTGGTGGATGTTCCCAAAAAAAGCAAGTCGATTTTGCTGGCTCTAAAAAATTCTGTTTTAGCTCAAAACCCCAGTTGGAGAGCGGAGTTAGAAGATTTTTGTAAAAGCGTTTGTTCGCTGAAAAACCAGCATTTGGAAGGCGAAAAAATCGATTGCGTTTTGCTGTATTTGCAAAAAATCAAAGAGGTTTACGCAGGGCTAGAGCTTACGGGGTGCGACTTTGCGGGTTCGCTAGAAAAACTTTTGGCGCTATCGTCTTTTGTTTACACAAAAATTTATGCGCTGATTTTGGAAAAAGAGGGGCTCGCCACCAAAATTTTTTTGGGCGACGACGATTTGCTGCGACAAATGGGCGACAAGCTCACCAGCAAAGGCAATTTGGACGCAGAAGACGCCAAAATTTTGCTCTATCCATCTGGCAGCGTGCTGAACGAGCAGGGCAAACTCAGCGTGGCTGTAGGCGGTGCGGACTATTTGTGCTGCTATTTGGCGAAACTTTTGTCGGCGCAAGAGGTCGAATTTTGGACAGAAGCAAAGGGCGTGCCTGTCTGCGATCCGCTTTTGGTGGCTGGCGCAAAACACATCCAAGCCATGAGCTATCAAGAGGCGATGGAACTCTCGCATTTTGGCTCGGATTTAATCAACTATCAGGCGATAAATTTGGCGAAAAAGCAAAACGACAGCATTTTGATCCGTTCGCTGAGCGATTTAGATTTTGCGGGAAGTAAAATCGAGAAAAATGTCGGCGACGAGCAAAGCCTCATTACGGGAATTTCGCACATCGACGATATTGCGCTGTTTCGCGTTTATGGCAGCGGAATGGTCGGCAGAATTGGCACAGCCAAGCGGCTTTTTGGCTCTTTGGCAAAGGCGAATATCAGCTTGGTGATGATTTCGCAGGCGTCCAGCGAGCAGTCGATTTGCTTTGCAATTCGCTCGGATCGCAAAAATGTGCTGGCGGCAACGCAAGCCATTCGCAAAGAGTTTTACTACGAGTTTGAGCAGGGAATTTTGGAAAATATCGACTACGATACCGATTTGGCTTCGGTCTCGATTGTCGGACACAATATGGTCAAGCGCGTGGGACTTTCGGGCAAAATGTTTGGTGCGTTGGGCAAAAATGGTGTGAATGTGCGGGCGATTGCGCAAGGTTCTTCGGAGCTGAATGTCAGCGTGATTATCGCCAAAAACGATGTGCCAAAGGCGGTTGCGTCGCTGTATAGCGAATTTTTTGACAGGAAAAATATCAACTTGTTTTTGGTTGGAACAGGCTTGATTGGGGCGACTTTGTTGCAGCAAATAGACGAGCAAAAATCTTTTCTGAAAAAAAATTATGGGCTGACTCTGAGTTTGCGGGGCGTTGCCGATGTGGACAAGATGAGCTTTGCTGCGGACATCAATTTTACGAATTGGCAAAGTAAGTTGAACTCTGGGCAAAAGAGCGATTTGCTGGGGTTTGCAAAGAAAATTAAAGAGATAAATTGCGCCAACTCGATTTTTATCGATTGCACGGCGACGGAAAAAATGACGCCGATTTACACGGAGCTTTTGGCTGGCTCGGTTTCGGTGGTGACGCCCAACAAAAAGGCGAACTCCGATGATTTGGATGTTTATCAAAAAATTCACAAAACGGCGCAAGATCACAACGCGAAGTTTTATTACGAGACCAATGTTGGCGCGGGTTTACCGATTATCAGCACGCTGAAAGATTTGCTGCGCTCTGGCGACGAAATCGTGGAAATTCAGGCGGTGCTTTCGGGGACGCTGAGCTATATTTTCAACACTTTCAGCTCCGAGAGTCGATTTGCGGATGTCGTGGCGAAAGCTAAAGAGCTGGGCTATACCGAGCCGAATCCCAAAGATGACCTCACGGGGCAAGATGTGGCACGCAAGGCTTTGATCCTTTCGCGGGAGATGGGCAGACAGATAAATTTGGCAGATATTCAGGCGGTGTCGATTTTGCCGTCAGAATGTTTGGCGAAGGAGAGCGCAGACGAGTTTATGCAAAGTTTGCGGGAGAACGACCACTATTTTGCAGAAATTGCGAAAAACGCCGAAAAAAATGGCAAGAAGTTGCGCTTTTTGGCGACGATTTCGGACAGTGGCGCAAAAATCGGCTTGGAAGAGGTGGACAGCTCCAGCCCGTTTTTTTCGCTTTCGGGCAGCGATAATATGGTGGTCTTTACGACCAAGCGCTACACAAAGCAGATGCCGCTGGTGGTTTCTGGTCCAGGAGCTGGGGCAGATGTTACTGCCGCGGGCGTTTTTGCGGATATTATCAAGATAGCTAACTATCTTATTTATTAAAGGTTTATATTGAGGAAGTTGATTTTTATGGAAAAAGATTTTAGACGACTTTTGGGGGTGAATATCGACCATGTGGCGACAGTGCGTAACGCGCGTGGTGGAGCTTGTCCGCAGCCTGTGCAAGCGGCTTTGGTGGCTCAGCAGGCAGGCGCCGACCAGATTACGATTCACTTGCGAGAGGATAGGCGGCACATCAAAGATGCTGATTTGGCGGACATCGCCAAGGTGATAACGACCAAGCTCAATCTGGAGATGGCGTTGAATAGGGAGATTATTGAGATTGCAATTCGGCAGAAGCCCGACACGGTGACGATCGTTCCCGAGAAGCGTCAGGAGGTGACGACCGAGGGCGGTTTGCTTTTGCAGAAGTCGATGAAAAGCGATTTGCAGAGGTTGCAGGACGCTGGAATTGAGGTGAGCTTGTTTATCGAGCCTGATGTGCAGATGATCGCCTTGGCTGCGGAATTGGGGGCAGACGCCGTGGAGATTCACACGGGCGCTTATGCGAACAATTGGCAGAATGAAGCGGGCGAGCGGGAGCTAGCCAGGATCAAGGTTGCTTGCAAGGCGATTGCCGAGCACGGGATGCGTGTTGTGGCGGGGCACGGGCTTGATTATCACAATATTTTTCCGCTACTGAAAATGCCGATTGCCGAGTTCAATATCGGGCACAGCATTATCGCCGAAAGTGTTTTTCTGGGGCTGTCGCAGGCGGTGATGAGGATGAAAAGATTAGTTGTCAAAGGGGTTTTTTAGATGCGAAAATTGTTGTTGATTTTGTGTTTGGTGTTTGCGGGTTCGCTGCTTTTTGCCAAAGATGTGCAGAAGATTTCCTTTAAGGGGCTGCAAAATGTGCAAGAGGGCGCGGCTCTGTCGCTGATGGGTCTGCGAGTTGGTGACTATTACGATCAGAAAATTTTGGACGAATGCAGGCACAATCTGGAAAAAAGCGGAATGTTTGCGTCGGTGAAAATCGCCGATTGGGCAGGCAGCATTGGCGTTACTGTGGCAGAAAATCCGATTGTGGAAAAGTTCACGCTGGAAGATTACGACGGCATCAGCAGGGCGGAACTGGAGAAGATGATCGATTTGCAGAGCGGCTCGTTTTGGTCGCAAACGCTCAAAGACACTTTCGCGATGCGGCTTCGGAATTTTTACGAAAAAGACGGATATTATAACGCGACCATCGATTTTGCCGTGACGAAATTGCCCAAAAATCACATCGATGTTGCCCTGACTTGCGCCGAGGGCGAGCGGGTGAAAGTGGAGAAAATCAATTTTTATGGCAACAAAAATTTCACTGACGATCAGCTGAAAGATGTGATGAAGACGAAAACTGCGGGCTGGTTTCGCTCTGGAAAATACAACAAGCAGGAGCTGGATCAGGACAGAGGCAGAATTTTGGCGTTTTACAACGAGAAGGGGTATATCGACGCGTCGGTTTCGGAGCCAGAGGTTAAGACCATGCAAGATTCCAATCGGCTGGAAGTCTCGTTCTACATCAAGCCTGGCGCGAAATTTTATCTAGGCGAAATTGTGGTTGTGGGCAACATTTTTTTCCCGCAGCAAGAGATTTTGGATATGTTCAAGTTCAAAAAAGACCAAATTTTCGACAAACAGGAGTTCGAGAAAAAGCTCTTCGATGTTTACACGATGTATCACGAAGAGGGTTTTGTCTATTGCAAAATCGACTACGATTTGGAAAAAGAGGGCGGCAAAGTTAATGTGATTATCAATATCACCGAAAATCCCAGAGCCAAAGTTCGCAAAATTATCGTCCGTGGAAACAGGCGCACCAAAGAGAAAATCGTGCGGCGGAAATTGGCGATTCACCCTGGATTCTACTACAAGCGCTCGGACATTGTAGCCTCGCAGCGGCGGATTTACAACACGGGATTTTTCGAAGCGGATATGGGCATCGATACGCGCGTGATTAACAGCAGCGGCGATATGGATGTGATTTTCGACCTCACCGACAGGAACTCGAACACGCTCAACGGCTCGGTTGGCTACAACTCGCTAGACGGAATGGTCGGAGAGTTCAGCGTGCAGATGCGCAACCTTTTGGGCAACGCTTGGCAGACTTCCGCCTCGGTGAAATTTGCCGAAAAACTGCTGAACTACGAGCTAAGTTTCACCAATCCATATCTTTACGACTCCGATATTTTGGGCGGATTTTCCGTTTACAACACCGAAAGAGGCTACGACGACTACGACTGGCACAAAATCGGCGGCTCGTTCACTTTGGGTAAATACCTTTACTGGCTGGATTTCGCCAATGTGAAGCTCACCTACAGCAACTACATCACCAAATATTCCAATCTCAGCAGCGACGCCAGCGAAGACCTGCAAAACGAAGCGGCGAAAGACTGGGAAAACACCAGCAGCGTCGGCTTGAATTTTTCTCGGGCGAACAAAGACAATGTTTTCTTCCCGAGTTTGGGCTCAGACTTCAGCATCTATTCCGAAATGGCAGGCGCTTTCCTCGGCGGCGACGAACATTTTTTCAAACAAATCTACCAAGTCAGCTGGTATTTGGATTTGCCCGGAAGCTTTGCCTTTCGCACAAAATGGCGCACAGGCTATGTCGAGCCGATACACACCGCCAGCGATGTGCCGCCAGCAGAAAAATTTTACATCGGCGGAATGGGCTATAACGGCTTGCGTGGCTACGGAAACAGCAGCATCCCCAGCGGAAGCGACGGCGCACGCAGAATGCTCATCTTCTCCAGCGAGCTCGCCTATCCGCTCGTCGGCGAAACTTTCATCGGCTTGCTCTTCTACGACGCAGGCGACGCCAGAGACAGATACGAACAAATAAACTTCACCAACCTCAAAAACGGCGCTGGCTTTGGTTTCCGCTTCAACAGCCCAATCGGCATCATCGGGTTGGACTACGGCTACAACCTCGACGAAAATTCGTGGAAACCGCAATTTCAAATCGGGATGACATTTTAGCTTTTTTTGCCTTTTGGGAAATTGAAAAACGATGAAAAAATTTTGCCTTTTTTGCATCTTTTGTTTGATTGCGGCAATTTTTTCTTGTCAGAAATCTAAGCAAGGCGGGCTGGTTGTTACATCGCCAGAGATTGCCGATGTGCTGGTTAGCTTGGACGCCCAAGATTTGGTGGTGGCAGCCACGCGTGAATGCGCTTTGCCAAACGCTCAAACAGTCGGAAATTTCGGCAATGTCGATTTTGCCAAAGTCGTAAAACTCAATCCAAAAGCGGTATTGGCGACAGGTTTGGTGCAAGATTTGCTGGTGTCCAAACTGCAAAAATTACAGATTCCAGTTTATAAATTTTATGCACGAAATGTGCCGCAGATGCTAGAAAATGTTTTGCAAGTCGGCAAAATTTGCGGCAAACAAAAGCGAGCTGCGGCTCTGGTTGACAGCTTTCGTAGCGCTTTGCAAACGCTGGAGTTAGAGCCAAAATCGGGCTTGCGGGTTTACGCCGAAATCTCGGCAAAGCCTCTGGTGAGCACATCGGGCAGCTCTTTTGTGGGAGATTTGCTCAAAATCGCAGGCGGCAAAAACATCTTCGACACTTTGCCCAGTGACTACCCCAGAGTTCGTCAGGAGGCGATCATTAAAGCTGATCCGCAGGTGATTTTTTGCTTTGTGCCGGGTGTTAGCAAAGGCGAAATAGCTAGGCGTCTCGGTTGGCAAAATGTTGCCGCTGTCCGAAACCAAAAAATTTACACCACGCACGATTTTGATCCCGATGAGCTCCTGCGGGCTACTCCCGCTTGCCTTGCGGGCATACGCCAGCTAAAAAAATTGCTGGCAGATCAGCAGGCGCAAAACAAGTGAAAAAAAGTTTTCTCCTTTTCGCTTTTCTTTCGGCGATTTACATCATCTTCGACTTCACCTCGTGGCAACTGCTCTGCCAACTCCGCCTGCCGCGCTACCTCTTGGTGAGCTTTGCTGGCGGCAGCCTCTGCCTTGTCGGACAAATTTATCAACAAATTTTCCGCAACCAACTCGTCGAGCCCTACATTTTGGGCATCTCCTCTGGCGCCGCGTTCGGCTCGTGCATCGCCTTTTTGAGCGGATTTTTTTTGCTAATGCCCCTCTTCGGCTTTTTGGGCGCCTTTGCGACGATGCTCATCGTCTTCAAAATCGCTGGCGCATCGGGCTATTTTAGCGGCTCGCGCCTGATTATCTGCGGCGTCGTCCTCAACTTTTTCTTCTACTCCCTAATCTCGCTGCTTTTATATCTGCTGGCGGACTCCCGCATCTTGGGCATTTTGCTCGGAAATTTCGACTACATCTTTTTAAAAAACGAATTTTACCTATTTTTGGTCGGACTATTTTTTATGGCAATCATAATATTTTCGCTCTTCCGCTTGCGTCGTCAGGTGGAAATTCTCTCGCTGGGAAATCAGCTGGCGCACTCCGTCGGGGTCGATATTCACAGGCTAAAAAAACGAATTTTCTTCGCCTCGTCGCTGCTTATCGGATTTTTCACCTCGTTCATCGGCATCGTGCCTTTTGTCGGGCTAATCGTCCCCAATCTCTTACGACGCCTAAAAGTCAAAGAGTTCAGCGCATTTTTTTGGTATGGAGCGTCGTTTTTGCTAATTTGCGACTTCACTTGCCAGTTTTTGCTCCCGTGGGTTTTGCCCGTAGGCGTGGTCACCTCAATCTTGGGAAGCGTCTTGTTCTTGTTAATCCTAGGCAAAAGCAAAAGCTCGCTTTTCTAAAAAAATCTGTCAAAAAATCAAAATTTAGCGGAGCAGAAGCGTCGCTGTTACTCTTTTTTACTTTTTTTCTTGTCAGCGTTTTAATATTATGAAAAGTTGGGAAAAATCGTTATCAAAAAAAGGAGTTGATTATGGATTTAAAAAACAGAGGCTCGTTTGGCACCAAAATCGGTGTCATTGCTGCGGCGGCTGGCTCTGCTATCGGTCTTGGCAACATTTGGAAATTCCCCTACATCACTGGCGTGCACGGCGGTGGAGCGTTTTTGATCGTCTATCTTATCTGCATTGCCGTGATTGGCGTGACGGTGATGCTCGCCGAGTTTATTTTGGGACGGATGACCCAGCGAAACGGCGTTGGCGCATTCAACGCGCTGGCTCCAAAAACTTACTGGTTTTTGGTCGGATTTTTGGGAATTTTGGCTGGATTTTTCATCTTATCGTTCTACTCTGTCGTCGCTGGCTGGACAGTGGACTACATTATCAAAGCGGCTACAGGAGCTTTCACAGGCAAATCGGCAGCCGAGATTGGCGGAATTTTTGGAGGCTTCATCTCCAACGACTGGCAACCACTGATTTGGCACTTCGTCTTTATGTTGGTGACCGCAGGTGTCATCGTGATGGGCGTGCAAAAAGGTATCGAAAAAACTGCCAAAATTTTGATGCCCGTTTTGCTGCTCATTTTGCTCGTGTTGTGCGTGAGAGCCGTAACTCTGCCGGGAGCAGGCAAAGGTCTTTCTTTCCTCTTTTCGCCAAACTGGTCTAGCTTGTCGGGCGAAGCGGTCTTGGTAGCGCTGGGGCACGCATTTTTCTCGCTCTCTTTGGGAATGGGCACGATGCTCATCTACGGTTCGTATATCAAACGCAAAGAAAATTTGGGCTCAATCGCCGTGCAGGTTAGCGTTGCGGACACACTCATAGCCGTTTTGGCTGGTGTGGCAATTTTCCCTGCCGTTTTTGCTTTCGGTATCGAGCCAGGCGCAGGTCCAGGCCTCGTCTTCGTGACTTTGCCCAATGTCTTCAACCAAATGCCCGGTGGACAATTTTTCAGCTTCCTCTTCTTCGTCTTGTTGGCTTTGGCGGCTTTGACCAGCGCAGTCTCGATTTTGGAATGTTTGGTGGCTTACCTCATCGAAGAAAAAAATATCCCTCGCAAAAAAGCGACCATCTATATGGCGTTGGCTTGCTTCATTATCGGCATTCCGTGCTCGCTTTCGATGGGCTCGATGAGCGATGTGCATTTCTTGCCTGGCAAAACATTTTTCGACACGCTCGACTACATCTCGGCTAACTGGCTTTTGCCGCTTGGCGGAATGTTTATCAGCTACTTTGTCGGCTGGAAAATGGACAAGAAAAAACTCGCCGACGAGCTCAGCAGCGACGGTAAATATTCGATATCCTACCTGCCAACATTCGTCTTTATCTGCAAATACATCGCTCCTGTGATAATCTTCATCGTCTTTTTGCACGGACTGGGAGTGTTTGGAAATTAAGTAAAACTTAACACAGTTTTCAGGAGTCTGTCTTGCGGCGGACTCCTTTTTTTGTGCCCACCAAAAAATTTCGGGCAGGATTGCTGGAGTTATACTAAATTGTTGACATCAATCGTCGCTATCAGAAATTTAGGACGATGAAAAAAATAGAATGTAACAAAATTTCCAAAGCTGTTTCGGACGCTTGTCAGACCTTGGCGAGTGAGTTGGATTGCGAGATTGTCGCTAAATTGCAAAAATACGAAAGCGACAGTAAAGTCGTGTCGATGATGCTCAAAAATATCCGCTTGGCAGGTGAAAAAACGCTTCCGATTTGCCAAGACACGGGCACCGTTGTCGTCTTTGCGGAGATTGGGCAAGAGGTGCAGATTGTCGAAGGTAGTTTTGAGCAGGCGATAAATGACGGCGTGCAGGCGGGTTATAAGCTTTTGCGCAAATCAATCGTGCGCGATCCGCTTTTTTTGCGGGAAAATTCCCAAGACAACACGCCAGCGGTTATTCACGCCAGAATCGTTCCTGGCGATTGTCTGCGACTGACTTTGCTTGCCAAAGGTGGCGGCGCGGAAAATAAAAGCACGCTGAAGATGTTTAATCCGACAGCGTCACCGCTGGAGATAGAAGATTTTGTGGTTGATTGGGTGCAAAAAGCTGGTTCGGCGGCGTGTCCGCCCTATATCGTTGGAATTGGCATTGGCGGCAATTTTGAGCAGTCGGCTTTGCTCGCCAAAAAGTCTTTGGCAGAGCCGTTGTCCGCTCCAAATCCGAACAAAAATTATGCGCAGATGGAAGCTTCGCTTTTGCAAAAAATTCAGGCGTTAAAAATCGGTCCGCAAGGTTTGGAGGACGAGCCTACAGCGTTGGCGGTGAAAATTTTGAGCGCACCTTGCCATATTGCCAGTTTACCCGTTGCGATAAATTTGGGCTGTTATGTAAATCGCCATTTGGAGTTAACGCTATGAAAATTAAAGATTTGCAAGAGCTAAAGGCTGGCGATTTTTTTTATTATAGCGGCGAAATTTATTTGGCACGAGACGCAGCGCATTCCCGATTATGCAAACTTCTGCAAGAGGGCAAACCACTACCTTTTCCGCTGAAAGACAGCGCAATTTTTTACGCTGGTCCGATATTGAACGACGAAAAAATAGTTTCGTGCGGTCCGACGACCTCGTCGAGGATGGACAAATTTACGCCGAGTTTGCTGGACAATGGGGTCAAACTTTTGATTGGCAAAGGGCAAAGAAGCTTTCAGGTGCAACAATCTTTGCAAAAAAATAGGGCGATTTACGCTTTAGCTTTGGGCGGTTGCGGCGTGCTTTATGCGCAGTCGATTTTGAGTCAGCAGATTTTGGCGTATCCCGAGCTGGGCACAGAGGCGGTGCGAAAACTATTGGTTGACAAAATGCCGCTTTGGGTTGGCATTGATGCTCAGGGGAGGAGCGTTATATGAGCGATTTTTTGGTGGAATACGACAAAAAAAAGATACAGCAATTTTTGGAACTTTTGGAAAGAAAGATAGATTTCGAGCGGTTCAACAAGCCGATTTTGAGCTACAAAACCGACGCCGATTATGTTTATTACACGGTTTGGGAAGAGGAGATTTTGGAAAAATTGGGCGTTGAGAATATCTCTGGCTACGACTATCGCGACCCTGTGTTTTTTTGCCCAGACTGGATAACTGACGAGGGTTTGGACGACGACGACGATTTTGATGATGACGACGATTTTTTGGACGATTTGGGCGATTTGGAGGATTTGTGATTAGTCAAAATTTGCAAAAAGTGCGGGACAATATCGCTTTTACTTTAAAAAAAAACGGAGATTCTGACAGAAATGTGAAGCTAATTGTCGTCACCAAAACGCATTCGGCAGAAAAAGTTGACGAAGCTATCGCCGCAGGAGCGGAGTTTATCGGAGAAAATAAGGTGCAGGAAGCCGCGGGAAAACTGCCGCTTTTGCAACAAAAATACCAAGAGTTTCACTTTATTGGGCATTTGCAGAGCAACAAAATTGGTAAACTTTTGCAGCTAAATCCTGCGCTTATTCATTCGTTGGACAAATTTTCGACTGCTCAAAAGCTCAATACCGCCTTGGCAAATCTCGGCAAAACGCAGAAAGTGCTGGTGCAGGTGAATACCTCGGAAGAGGCAAGCAAGTCGGGCACGAGCAAAGAGGACGCTTTTGCGTTGGTCAAAAAAATTTCGGAGCTCCCGAATTTGGAGGTTGAAGGGCTGATGACGATTGGCTCGCTGAGTCCAGATGTGGATGCGACCAAGCGCTGTTTTGAAAATTTGCGAGAGATTTTTGAGGAGTGCAAAGCGATCAAAACGGCAAAGATGAAGTGGCTCTCGATGGGGATGAGTGGCGACTACGAGCTGGCTTTGGAATGTGGGGCGAATATGCTGCGGGTTGGTAGCTCTATTTTTGGAGCGCGAGACTATATTTAAAGATCGAAAAATAAAGGGAAAATTGTGGGCAAGAAGAAGAAAAATTTTAGTAGAAGTGTAGAAAAAAAAGTTGAAAAAAGTTTGTCATCACCGAGTTTTTGGCAAAAAAATCGGGCGTGGCTTTATCCAACGATTTTGGCATTTTTTGCGCTGGTGTGTTTTTGGCCGATAAGTTTTGGAGGCTATCGCACGGCGGGATACGACTCTGTTTCGTCTGGAGAAAATTTGAATAAGCAGTGGCAAGATGCCACAGGAGAAAAAGTTTATTACGACTTGTCGATTTTTTCGGGAACTCCAGGCTACGCTTTTGTGGCGAGCGAACCAAAAGCTTATAGCGCCTACTATTTTTTGAAATTGCACAATTTGCTGGGTAACGGCGGACTTTATATGCTAATGGGCGTTTTGGGCTTTTTCTTTTTGCTTCGTCATCTAAAAATCGGGCGAATGGCAGCGTTTTTTGCCTCGCTCGGATTTACGCTTATTCCGCATTGGGGCGTGCTTTTCGCTATCGGGCATATTTGGAAATATGAGGCAGTTTTACTCATACCGTTCTGTTTGCTTTTTTATTTGAAACTTTTTGATAAGCCGTCGGTGAAAAATTTAGTCTTTTTCTCGTTTTTTCAGGTGTGGCAGATCCAGCGAAATCACTACCAAATTATCTATTACACAGCGATGCTAATCGGTTTTGTGTCGATTGTGAAAATTATTGAGTATCGCAAAGATTTTCAGCGGTTGTTCAAAAGTGCTGTGTTCATTTTTTTGGCAGCGATTATCGTCGTCGGCGTGACTTTTCAGCCGATGTATCTCACGCAGGAGTATTCCAAATACACGATAAGAGGCGCCAAGACCGAAGACGGCAGAACGGGGCTCACCAAATCTTATGCGACTTCGTGGAGTTTGTCGCCCAAGGAACTGTTGGCGCTGCTGATTCCCAGAGCTTTTGGTGGAGCCAGCGGAGAGCGATACGATGTCGGCAGTCCAGACTATCCGCAGTTGGCAGGGCGCGACATTCCTGGCTATTGGGGCGATATGCCCTTTACGCAAGGCACCGATTATGCGGGAATTGTGCTGGTTTTTTTGGCGTTCATCGGCGTAATTCTCAACTGGCACAAGGGAATGGTCAAAAGTTTTGCCTTTTTGGCGATTTTGGCGGTGTTTCTTGCTTTCGGTCGACATTTTTCGCTCGTGTATGACCTGTTTTTCAACTTTGTGCCTGGATTTAACAAATTCAGGGTGCCGTCGATGATTTTGATTTTGGTGGAGTTTCTTTTGGCAGTGCTTGCGGGATACGGTCTTAACGACATTTTGCAAAACAAAAAAGAGCGGCTTTGGAAGGTTGTGCTGATTAACTTTTTCGCATTTTTGTCGATTGGCTTGCTGGTTTTGATTTTTTCGGGACAGTTTTCGTTTTCTTCGCCGGCAGACCGCTACGATGCGCAAACTTTGATGATAATAAAAAATATTCGCAAAGAGTTTTTGATTTCCGATTCGCTGCGCTATCTATTTTATTTGGTGCTAACTTTCGGTTTGATAACGGCTTATCTAAAAAATTGGCTCAAGAAAAAAACGGTTTTCCTCGTTTTAATTTTGGGGCTAATGCTGATCGATTTTTTGCAAATTCAAAACAGATTTTTGTTCAAAAAAAGTTCGACGGGCTATGTAAATTTGCAGAAAGGAAGCGAGGTTTCGGAGAAAGTTTTCCAAAAAAGTGAAGCCGAAAAATTTATTTTGTCGCAGCAACCGTCAGGCGAAATTTTTAGCCCATATCGAGTCTATCCCGTGACGAGTGACTTTTGGGCGACCAAAAATTACTCCACTGTTTTGCAGTCTATCGGTGGTTATTCTGCGGCGAAATTGCGAATTTACCAAGATTTGGTGGATTATGGCGTCGTTGATGGCGGGCTTGCTAGAAATATCACCAATATGCTCTCGGCGAAATATTTTATGACTCCAGCAAATCTGCCAAATCAAGCGCCGTTTGAGGATTTACAGCTGGTTTATACGGGTCCAAAATATAATGTCTATTTGAATCAAGAGGCGTTGCCCAAGGGCTGGTTTGTGCAAGATTATCGGGTTGTGCCGACCAAAAATCAGAGATTTTCTTTGTTGAAAAGCGAAGAGTTTTCGGTGAAAAATATCGCTCTTTTGGAGGCAGATCCGCAGTTGAAAATTGAGGCTCCAGCGGGAGAGAAAGTTGAACTTTTGAGTTTTTCGCCTCACGAAATCGACTTCCGTTTGCAAAATCAAAAAGATGGGCTTTTTGTGGTCAGCAGTGTTTACTATCCAGACGGATGGCACGCATATTTAGACAATAAGGAAGTGCCGATTTACAAGACCAATCATGTGCTTTCGTCGGTTTTCGTGCCAGCGGGGCAGCACACTTTGCGCCTTGAATTTGCGCCATACAGTATGCAGTGGACGAAAATGGTTTCGCAAAGTTTTAAGCTGGTGTGGTTGCTGTTGTTTTTGTGGGTCGTTGCCAAAGGCGTTTATCAGTGGAAATTCCGAAAAAATTAAATTTATGAGTTGACACGGAAATGGCAATTTTTATTTAAGCACTATAGTTGAAATGCATAACGAGAGTGGGCGTATAACTCAGCGGTAGAGTATCTGCCTTTTAAGCAGAGAGTCGATGGTTCAAATCCATCTACGCTCACCATTTTTTAAAAAAAAGGGTCCCGTTCGTCTAGTGGCCTAGGACTCCAGGTTTTCATCCTGGCAACAGGGGTTCAATTCCCCTACGGGATGCCATTTTTTTTGTAATAAATACCTTTTTTCGAGTTAACACTTGCGGGCAGGTATTTTTTTTTAGCTTAATATTTGTTAATAATTTGAAGGGAATTATCGAAAATTTTTGTGGAGGAATTATGACGATAGAAGAGTTAAACAGCTGCGTGGCAGAGAGTTGCGTGAAGATAAATAATCTTGAGCAGGAGATCAAAAAAGTGATCGTCGGGCAAGATTATATGATAAAGCGGGTCTTGATTGGGCTTCTCACGGGCGGTCACATTTTGCTAGAGGGCGTTCCTGGACTTGCCAAAACTTTGGCGATTAGCACCACTGCCAAGGCGGTGAAAGCTTCTTTCTCCCGAATTCAATTTACTCCCGATTTGCTGCCTGCGGATATTATGGGAACGATGATTTACAACCAAAAAACGGGGGAGTTCAATCCAAAATTGGGTCCAGTTTTTGCGAATTTTGTGCTTGCGGACGAGATAAACAGAGCGCCAGCCAAGGTGCAGGCGGCTTTGCTAGAGGCGATGCAAGAAAAACAGGTGACCATCGGCGATAGCACCTATAAATTGGAAGCGCCTTTTTTGGTGATGGCCACGCAAAATCCGCTGGATCAAGAGGGAACTTATCCGCTTCCAGAGGCGCAGATGGACAGGTTTATGCTGAAGCTGAAAGTTGACTATCCGACCAAAGAGCAGGAGCGGCTTGTGCTGGAGCGGATGATTGGTCAGGAGATTTTGGAAGTTGCGCCAGTGATTTCGCCAGAGGAGCTACTGCAGATGAAGCAGATTGTCGGGCAGATTTACATCGAGCAAAAGGTGAAAGATTACATTTTGGACTTGGTGTTCGCCACCAGAGAGCCGCAAAATTACGAAAATTTGAAAGATTTGCAAGATTTGATCGAATGCGGAGTTTCGCCTCGGGCGACGATAAATTTGGCTGTGGCAGCGCGGGCGCACGCATTTTTGAACGGTCGCGGCTTTGTGACGCCAGACGATGTGAAAGCTATAGGAAAAGATGTTTTGCGGCATCGCCTGATTTTGTCATACGAAGCGGAAGCCGAGCAGATAACGGTTGAGGATATTATCGCTAGAGTTTTTGGTGAAATTCAAGTTCCGTAAAAAATAGTTTCTTTTTTTATTATGGAAACCAAAGATATTCTCAAAAAAATCCGCAAGATTGAGATTTCGACCAAAGATATTGTTGCCGACATTTTTGCAGGCGAATATCATAGCATTTTTAAGGGTCAAGGTCTTGAGTTTAGCGAGGTGCGGCAGTATCAGGACGGCGATAGTTTTCGGCAAATCGACTGGAATGTCTCGGCGAAAATGGACTACCCTTACATCAAAAAATTCGAGGAGACAAGGGAGCTAAACATCGTCTTTTTGGTCGATGGCTCTGCGTCAACTTTGTTCGGGACGCACTCCAATCTCAAGTCTGAATATATCACCGAGCTCACGGCAGTGCTTGCTTTTTCGGCACTTTCTAACAATGATAAAGTCGGTTTGATGCTTTTTTGCGATGGTGTCGAAGATTACATTCCTGCCAAAAAAGGCAAAAAGTCTATCTTGCGGATTTTGAGCAAAATTTTGCAATTTTCTCCAAAAAATAAGTCCACAAATCTTGGCGAGGCGATCAAATTTTTTATGCAAGTGACCAAAAAAAGGAGTGTTGTTTTTATCATTTCTGACTTTTTGGACGAAAACTTTTTGAAGCCTCTTTCGATTTTGTCGCAAAAGCACGATGTGGTGGCTTTGCGGGTTTTGGATCAAGCGGAGAAGGAGTTGCCGCGCGCAGGAATTTTGGATTTTTTCGATCCAGAGACTGGCGAAAATTTTGTGGTGAACAGTTTTATTGCCAAAAAGCGAAAACTTTTTGCCGATTTGGTTGCGGAAAAAGAGCAGGAGCTAGACACGAGTTTCAAAAAAATCAAGGTCGATTTGCTGACGATGCTCACTAGCGAGTCGTATATCAAAGAGCTTATGAAATTTTTCAAAGAGAGGGCTAGGCGAAGATGAGCAAGAAATTCGTGACGATTTTTGGGATTTTTGCTTTTGGTGTCGCTCTTTTTGGCAATCAGCCTTGGCAGATAAAAGCTCCCGATTCTTTGCAAGTGGGGACGATTTTTTCTGCGGAGTTGCTTTTGCCCGGCGCCGATGCGGGAAGCAGTTTGGACGGACAGCCGCAGGTCGCCGTGCCTGTTTACGACACTTTGGAGGGTCTGTCGCTTTTGGGGCTGAAGCTTGTTCCTGCTGCCGATGGAGTAAAGTTGCAGCACCAGTTTATCTTCACTAGTGGTGGTTTGATCAGCTTGCCCGAGCTGCAGTTCGAGTATCAAGACGAAAATCAACAGCAGAAAAAAATCACCAGCCAGTCGTATCCTTTTGTGGTTCACTCGCTTTTGGACACGACGGTCAAGGATATCAGCGACATTAGGCCTCCGATTTCGGTGTTTTTGGGAGTGAAAGATTACTTGGTTTTAGGCTTTTGTTTGCTGATTTTGGTGCTTCTTGGGAAATATTTACCGCATTTTTGGCGAAAAAAACAACAAAGTTTGGAAGAGCAAAGGGTTATCGATGATCGACCCGCGTGGCAAGTGGGTTTGGACTCTTTGGCAAGTGCGAAAAAGTTTTTGGACAAGGGTGAGCTTTTGGACTATTTTTTTGCACTTTCGTTTGCTTTGCGATTTTTTTTGGAGCGGTCGTATTCGATTTCGGCGACGCAAATGACTACCGACGAGTTGCGGGGAGTCGTGAGGTTGCCAAATATGAGCCAGCATAACAAGCTTTTCGAGATTTTTGCTTATGCCGATTTGGTGAAGTTCGCTAAATATGCAGGCGATATTTCGCTGGCAAGAGATTACTACGCTTGGGCGCACGAGCTTTTTTTGACTGCGAAAAAAGAGAGCCAGAGGCAAGAAAAGGAGCCAGGCGATGTTTAGAGATCCGCAATATTTGTGGGCGCTTTTGGTTTTGCTGCCAGTGCTTTTTTTTGAGTTTTTTTATCGTCGCCGCCACAAACGGAGGCTGCCTTATACGAGAATTAACCTGCTTAGGCAAGTTTATAAGAGGTCGTCTTTGTGGCGATTTTTGCCGCTGGCTTTGCGGATTTTGGCGATTGTGGCGCTTATTTTGGCGCTGGCTCGTCCTCGTTCTGCACGAAAAAAGACGAAAGTTACAGGCGAGGGCATCGATATTGTGCTGACGCTGGATGTTTCGGGCTCGATGCAGGCTGTGGATTTGAAGCCGACCAACCGTTTGCAGGCGGCTAAAAAGGTGGCTGAGAACTTTTTGTCAAAGAGGAAGAACGACAAAATCGGCTTGGTAACTTTTTCCGATTATGCCTTCACTGCTTGCCCGCTCACCCTAGATTATGCGCTCTTGTCGCAAATTATTCAAAATTTACAAATCGACAAATCGGCGCAAGGAACGGCTATCGGGCTTGGTTTAGCCACCGCCGTGGGACGCCTGCGAGACAGCAAAGGCAAATCGAAAGTGATAATTTTGATCACAGACGGCAGGAACAATGCGGGCGATATTAGCCCCGTGGAAGCCGCCGAACTGGCTGCCACTTATGGGATTAAGGTGTATCCGATAGGCATCGGCAAAGAGGGTTTGGTCGATTATCCGTATCAAAATATGTTTGGGCAGACGGTTTATCAGAAGGTGGATATTCCCATCGATATGGCGACTTTGGACGAGATTGCCAAAATCACGGGGACGACAATCGCTAGACGAGCGCAGAGCACCAAAGAGCTGGAGCAGATTTTCGCTCGCATCGACAAATTGGAAAAGTCGAAGTATGAGATCAAAAATTATTACGAATACAAAGAAAAATTTTGGATATTTTTAGGACTGGCTTTTTTGTTTATGTTGCTGGAGTTCGTTTTGCGAGTGCCGCTAAAAATTTTTCTGCCGTAGAAAAATTATGAAAGATGAGATTTTGTTATGAAGTTTGAGTATCAATATTTTTTGTTTTTGCTGGCGCTTTTGCCGATTTTTGGCTTGCTGGTTGTTTTCAGCAAAAAAATATTTTTGCGTTATTTCCGCGAGTTTGCCCAAGAAAAATTTTGCTCCTACTATCTGAAAGACAGGTTTAACTACATCTGGAAAATCAAAAATCTTTTGTTTTTGGTGTCGTTCTTTTTTTTGATAATCGCGTTGGCTGCGCCAAAATGGGACAGACAGACCGAAAAAATTGAGCAAGAGGGCGTGGATATTGCCATTTGTGTGGATGTCAGCAAAAGTATGAACGCTTCAGACATTTCGCCTTCACGCCTTGCACGAGCCAAAGATTTAATCAACCTTTTTGTCGATCAGTTGCCGGGCGACAGGGTCTCGCTCATTCCGTTTGCGGGAGTTGCCAAAATTCAGTGTCCGCTGACGAACGACTATTCGACTTTTAGGCTGTTTGTGGAGCTGCTGAACACCAATTTGATAAAAAAATATGGGACGAATATTGCCGACGCTTTGCAAAAGGCGAGCACGGTTTTGACGGGCAAGCAGAAGATTGTGCTGCTGATTTCCGACGGCGAAAATCTTGCGGGGAATGTCGCCGATATTGCCAAAACGCTCAAGGCGCAAGGCATCCGTGTCTATTGCGTGGGCGTTGGCACGCCGCTGGGCAGTGCGGTGATCGATCAAAATTCTGGCGGTAAGTATATCAAGGACGACAAGGGGAACATCGTGCAGTCGAAGCTGGATATGACGACTTTGGCGACTTTGGCGGAAGCCACGGGCGGTCGTGCTTATTCGATTACGCCAAATCAGTCGGAAATTTACACGATTTTGAACGACATAAACAAGCTCGAAAAGAGTAAGTTCGCCAACAAATTGCACACGGTTTATAAGCATCAATATTTCTATTTTGCTTTTTTGGCGCTTTTGTTTTTGCTGGTGGAGTTTTTCGTTTTTCGCTGTCCAACGCTCAATAAAGATAGGTTTTTGAATTGATTATGAAAAAAAAAATAGCTGTAATTTTACTTTTTTCTTTTGGATTGCTTTTCGGTTTGGATTTTGACAAAGTTTATCATAACTATTTGGGAAAGCGCGATTTCGAGAAACAAAATTTTAAGTCTGCTCAGGAAAATTTTGCCAAAAGTTTGCTCGATGGTTCGCCAAAAAACGGCGTTGCGCATTTTAATTTGGGCGATAGTTATTACAAAAATGAAGATTACGACAAGGCGATTGCGGAGTATAGCGCCGCTTTGCTGGACAAAGATTTTGCGCAAAAATCTTTTGCGAACCAAAATATTGGAAACGCTTTTTTTAAAAAGGGCGATTTTGAGAAGGCGAAGAAGGCGTATATTCAGGCAATTCGGCAAGACCCGAACAACTATCAGGCGCGGCTGAATTTGGAGATTGCCCAAAAGATGCAACAAGAGCAGCAAAAGCAGCAGCATAATTCGGAACAGAATCAGGACAAACAGCAGCAGGATAAGCAGCAAAAGCAAGATAAGAGCGGCGACAAGCAAAATAAGGAGCAGCAAAAGGGTCAGCAGAAGGAAAGTCCGCAAAATCAAGAGAAAAATCAGCAGCAAAAAGACGGGCAGGAAAAAGATTCCCAAAAGAAGCAAAACGAGCAGCAGAAGTCTGGCGAAAAAAAAGATGAGAAAAAGCAAGACGAATTGCAGCAAAAAGAAGATTTGAAACAGGACGAAAAGCAGGAGAAAAATCAGCAAGAGAAGGCGAAAAAACGGGAGTCGATTAAAAAAAAGATGGCGGATAAAAAAATCGATAAGATTTTGAATAAGGAAAAGATGTTGCGGTTGGAGCGGTCGAAGCAAAAAGGAGAGGTGCCAGCGAATGGGAAATATTGGTAAGAAGTGGCTTGCGATTTTCGTTTTTAGTTGCGGGTTTGCGTGGCTTTTTGGCAACGATTTTAGCGCGAGTGTGGATCGCACGAGTTTGTCTATTCACGAGGAGCTGGTGCTGACTTTGCAGGTGGTGGAGACGGACAAAGATATGCCAGAGCCGTCGCTTTCGAATTTGGCTGGTTTCAAGGTTATCGGCAAATCGAACTACACTTCTACGAGCTATCGGCTGGTGAACGGCGAGAGTTCAAAAAATAAGACGATTAGTTATAAATACACTTTGATGCCGACGAAAGTGGGCACGCTGAGCATTCCTGCGCAAAAGTTGGTGGCTGGGGCAGAGATTTATACGACCAAGCCGATTAAAATCACGGTGACCAAAAATCCAGCGAAGGCGACCAAGTCCAACAGTTCGCCGCTTTATATCAAGACGAATTTGAGCAAAAAGTCTGCTTATGTGGGCGAGAAAATTTTGATTAGCTATTTCGTTTACACGCGCTATAATGTTTCTGGGCTGCGGAAAGTGACTGACCCGGTTTTTGATGGATTTTGGAGCAAGCAAACTTTTGCGGCAAACCAGGTGAACTTTACGCAAAACATCGTCAACGGCGTGATTTATGGGAAAATGCACCTCGCCTCGTATCAGCTTTCTCCGCAAAAAGCGGGCAAGTTGGAGATTACGCCGATGGTTTTGACGGCGTCTGTGCGTGTGGATGGCGACGATTTTTTCAGCTTTGGCAGAACCAAAGATTATCGTTTGGTGAGTCAGCCGCAGGAGGTTGTCGTCAAAAATTTGCCAGCTGGACCAGCCGATTTTGCGGGCTCCATCGGAGAGTTTGAGGTGAGCTCGTCTGTTAGTTCCACCAGCGTAGATGCTGGCGACGCAATAACTTACACGATTAAAGTTACTGGAAATGGCAATTTTGTGGACGATTTCCCAGAGTTCGCCCGAAACGAAAATTGCCGCTTTGCTGCGCCAGAGATAACCAGCAAAGAGGGGCTGAACCAAGCCAAATATATGGTCATCGCCAAAAAAGTGGGGAGCTTTACCATTCCATCGACAACTTTTTGGTTTTTTTCGCCTGAAACTGGAAAATACAAAAAACTGACCACGAAGCAGATCCGAATTAAAGTTCGTGAAAATAAAGAAAACTTCGCTCAGTTTCAGTCTGGCGCAGGAGCAACGACTGTGAAAAAAAGCGGCGAGGATATCGATTTTATCGTCACAAATCCGAAATTGACCAAGGAAAATATCTGGTTGAGCGACTATCGTTATTGGCTGGCTTGTATTTTGGTGGTTTTATTTTCTGTGATTTTTGCTAAAATTTTGCAGGTGAAAAGAGCGAAAAATTTTGACCAAAGTTATCTGAGACGAAAAAGTTCCGAAAAGATTTTCAAAAAATATATCAAAGATGCGGCAAAATTGGCAAACGCTAACAGTTTAGAGTTTTATCCTGCTGCTCACAAAGGACTTATGCACTATCTGCGGGATATGTTGTCGCTGGATAAATCGGTGACGAGCCAAGAGATTTACGATGTTTTGGCAGAAAATGGCGTCGAAGCGGAGCTGCTTGCTCGGGTGAAAGATTTGAATACGAAGTTTGAGCAGGCGCGGTTTATGCCTGGGGCGATGACGAATATCAAAGAAGATTATCGAAAATTGGTTGAGCTTCTGAAAAAGTTGGGCAAGGTTTGAGCTATTTTTTGATAAGCCTTGGCTGCCCCAAAAATTTGGTGGATAGCGAAAGGTTCAAGGCGATTTTGGAAAACGGCGGTCAAACTTCAGTCCAAGCGCTGGAAGATGCCGATTTTGTGATTGTCAACACTTGCGCCTTCATCAATTCCGCCAAAGAGGAAGCTATTCAGACGATTTTGCAGGCGAGCGCTGATAAAAAAAAGTCGGCAAAACTTATCGTTACGGGGTGTTTTGTGCGGCGCTATAAAGCGGAGCTGCAGCGTGAAATTCCCGAGATAGATTTTTTGGTCGATTTAAAAGATTTTGCCGAGTTTGCCAAGATTTTGGCGACGGCGCCAGTGGAGCAGCGGGCGTTGCTCACGCCAAAGCATTACGCATATTTGCGGATAAGTGACGGTTGCGACAACTTTTGTAGCTATTGCGCGATTCCGTATATTCGGGGAAAATTCACCAGCAGAAGCGTTGAAGATTTGCTGGCAGAGGCGGAAGTTTTGGCGAAGATGGGCGTCAAGGAGCTGATTGTCACGGCTCAAGATATCTGCTTGTATGGCAAAGACTTATATGGGCAGGTGCGACTTTTGGAGCTTTTGGAAAAACTTTGCGCTGTTCAGGGAATCGAGTGGATTAGGCTTTTGTATCTGCATCCTGACCATTTGCGCAAGGAGTTTATCGATTTCATTTTTGCTCAGCCCAAAATTTGCAACTATTTTGAAGTGCCGTTTCAGCACGCTAGCGACAAGATTTTGCGGGCGATGAATCGCAAAAAAGGGAAGGACGAAATTCAGAAATTGCTGGACTATATTCGCTCTTTTTCGCAAGAAAAGGCGGTTCGGACGACTTTTATCACGGGTTTCCCAGGAGAAAGTGAGCAAGATTTTGTGACGCTAAAAGATTTTGTCCAAAAAAATAGCTTCGATAAGATGGGCGTGTTCGCTTATTCCAAAGAGGAAGGCACGGCTGCTTTCGATTTTTGCAAAGAAGTGGACGCCGAGCTGGCAGCCGAGCGAGCCGATATTTTGATGAGCGAGCAGATTGATATCTCTCGTGCGAACCTGAAAAGGTTTGTTGGGCAAGAGCTAGAGGTGATTTTGGACGAGAAAAATATCGCTCGTAGCAAGTTCGATGCTCCCGAAATCGATGGCGTTGTCTATCTGGACGATGAGCGTGAAGTTGGCTCGATCCAAAAAGTCAAAATTGTTGATAGCTTTGAATACGACTTGGTTGGTGAGCTGGTTTAGAAGTTTTAGCACTCTTTTTTATTTTTCAAAAAAACCTTGACCGAAGAAATATGGTCAAGAATATGCGAAAAGTATGTATTTTTAGGGAGAGAAAATGGATGCCAAAAAATTGACTGTGACTTTGCCCGCAGAAACAGCTGAGGAGTTGACTATTTTCGCGCGTGAGCTTAGCGAGAAAAAAAGTCGGATTGTTGCGGAAGCTTTGACTCTTTATTTTGACATAAAAGATTCTGAATTGGCAGAAATCAGATTGAAAAATAGAGAGGAAACCTACACTCTAGAGGAGATTGAGCGAGAATTAAATCTATGAAATACAAAATTGTTTTCATAAAAAAAGCCAGAAAAGAGCTTTTGAAAATAGATTTGGTTTGGCAAAAGCGGATTGTGGATAAGTTAAAATTGTTGGCGGAAAATCCAGCTTTGGTGGCTGGGAGTGTAAAAAGGCTTATTGGCAAAGGCAGCGAAAAATATCGGCTTAGAGTTGGTAATTATCGAGTGATTTATGTCAAAGAGGACGATTTTTTTGTGATAACGATAGTTCGAATTGCCCATCGGAAAGAGGTTTACTAAATTTTTGCAAAAAAACAAGAGCAGTATCGCCAAAAACGACACTGCTCTTTTTATGTGGTTTCTATTTTTGCTTTTTAATTGCGTCCCTGATGTTTTCTGGAATCACAGGAATTTCTGGTAAAAAGATGCCTGTAGCGTTGTGTAGCGCGTCTCGGACTGCCGCAGCGGGGAAGTCCATCGGCAATTCGCCAAGCCCTTTTGGGCGAGAGGCGTCGTTGTCTGTGAAGTAAACATTTAGCTCGGGTGCGTCTGCGCAGGTGTAGGCGATGTAGTCGGTGATAGACGAGCCGCGCATTTTGGCTCTCTCCACAAACTCGGTAGAGCCCCAGCCGATAGCTTGGAGCACGCCGCCTTGGATTTGCCCTTCGCAAATTTCTTGGTTGACCCTTTTGCCGACATCGATGCCAAACCAACTTTTTTGCACATCAACTTGGTAAGTGTCGGGATCGTATTCGATTTCGATAATTGCGCAACCCCACGAGAAATCGCCGTAGCCCATACCTTTGTAGGTCGCCACATCGAACTGAATTGATGGGTCAAGCTCGAAAGTTTTGTAAAAATCTTTTGGGAATTGGTCTTGATTTGCCGCAACATAATCTTCGATTTTCTTGCCGCCAAACTCGTTTGCAACCAGCTCGTTTGCCATTTTTGTCAGCAGGTTACCCACGATGTAAATCGTTCTTGAGGCGACAGTTGGACCGCTGTTTGGCGTTTTTTGCGTGTTGGGAGTTTGGTAAAATGTTTTGCCTAGAGGATGCCCGATTTTTTCGCTGAAGCATTGGGTGAGAGTAGTCGAAATCCCTTGTCCCATATCGGTCGAAGAGACATAGATGCGGACATTGGCGTCTTTGTCGATGTTCACTCGCACCTTAGAAGCCATCGTTTTTTCGCCAGTTCCCGTGAAGCCGCCGCCGTGCATACCCGTTGAGATGCCGATGCCTTTTTTGATTTTGCTGGTTTTGTTGTGCTCGGCGAACTCTTTGATTTTTTTCTCGTAGCCAGATTTTTCCATAGCAATTTTCATCGTCTCATAAACGCTATCGATTTTGTTTACTTGGGTCGTTGGGAAGATGTCGCCAGGGCGCAAGATGTTTTTCATCTTGAAATCCAGGTAGCTCATTCCGATTTTTGCGGCAATTTCTTGGGTGTGAGCTTCCATAGCGAATTCCGATTGTGGTGCGCCAAATCCACGGAACGCTCCGTTTGGAGGAGTGTTGCTTTTGAAAAAGCGAGCAAGGATTTTGACATCGTCGCAGTTGTATGTGCCGCCAGCGTGCAGCGCGCCCCTTGCCATTACAACAGGAGAGTGGGTCTCGAAAGCACCAGCGTCTAGGCGGAAATCGATTTCGACTTTTTCCATTTGTCCTGTTTTTGGATCGGTGTAGGAGGTGATTTCGGTTCTGCTGGGGTGTCTTTTTGTGGTGATTTGGATGTCCGATTCGCGATCAAGCACAAGTTTGACTTTGCCTCCGCCGTTTTTGTAGGAAACTAGGCTGGCGATGCCTGCCAAAATGTTTGGATAGTCCTCTTTTCCGCCAAAAGCTCCGCCCAAAGCGTCCGACTCTTCGATTTCGACTTTTTCGACAGCGCTGCCATAAAAAATTTCGATAGCCTCGTGAACATAGTATGGGCATTGGCAAGCGGCTTTTACGAACATTCTTTTTTCGCTCGGGAAAAATTCGGCAACCACGCCTTGCGGCTCGATATACAGCTGCTCTTGGTGAGGCGTGTAATAAACGCCGTGATGCTTAATCCACGCAGGGTCAACCTCTTTGTGCTTGTGATTGTCGATCGTGATTTGCGATTTGAAAGGGTTGCCAGCATCTTTTGGATCGTATGGAAAAGCGTTTTCTTCGTTGTCCAGACACTCTTTGATGCCCACGATTGCAGGCAATTCGGTGTAGTCCACTTCCACTGCTTCCATAAATTTGAGCAGGGTGTCTTTGTCTTTGTGAGCCACGCCCATTATCGGCTGCCCAAAATATTCCACCTCTCCTTCGGCAAAAAGCGGCTGAGTCATCACAGGATTTTCAACCAGATTTTTTCCCGGCAAATCTTTGGCGTCCACAAAAATGAACTCGTCAAGGTTGAAGCCCTTTGGGAAGTTAATTTTATTGACTTTTGCGTGAGCCTTGCTCGAGTAAATAAATTTAGCGTGCAAAAGATTTGCGTCCTGAATATCGTCGATAAACAAGACCTCGCCGTTCAATTTACGCATAGCATCGACTTTTTTGATACTTTTCATAAAGATATTCTCCAAGTTTTATTTTCCTCGAAAATTTGCCGCCCGCTAAAAGTTGTCAAACACTTTTTCGGTTTCTTTGCAAGGGGAAGAAATTTGTTGACACGAGGGCTAAATGAGAATGATTTGCATTTACAATTAAAAAGGGGTGAATTTTTACGATGCAAGAGATAGCGGAAATTTTGCAAAAGTTGAAAAATAAGGGGTTTAAGATAACCAAAGAGCGCGAGTTGATTGTCGGTTATGTTTTTGCCACGCACACTCATTTTTCTGTGGACGATATTTTCAACTATTTTTTGCAGCAATCGGTGGATGTTTTCAGGGCGACGATTTATCGGACTTTGCCGATTTTGCAGGAGTGCCAGTTGATAAAAAAGACGGTTGGCAACGGCGAGAAGGAGTTTTACGAGCATATTTTTGGGCACAAAAAGCATTTGCACATTGTGTGTCAAAAGTGCGGAAAAGTTGTCGAGAAGTCGATAGATTTGATTCGCTCAAAGTTGCGGGAGATTTGCGCGGACGAGGGTTTTTTGCTCGAAGATTGTCAGGTGAATCTTTTTGGGGAGTGCGGCTCTTGCCAAAAAAATATTTTAAGGAGTAGAAGTATGAAGCTCAGGGATTTGAAAGTTGGGGATAAGGCGAAAATCGTCTCTTACGACACGCAGGACAAGGCTTATCGCAAAAAACTTTTGGCAATGGGACTGGTGAAGCACAAGATTTTTGAGGTGGTGCGAGTGGCGCCGATGGGCGATCCTGTGGAAATTTTGATTAACAATTTTAACCTTACGCTGCGCAAAAAAGAGGCGGATGCGCTGAATGTGGAGGCTTTGTCGTGATGAGCAACAAAATGACAATCGCCGTGACTGGCAATCCCAACTGCGGCAAAACGACGCTGTTTAATGCGCTCACAGGCAGCAGCCAGTATGTCGGCAATTGGCCGGGCGTTACAGTTGAGCAAAAAAGCGGGGTTATGAAGTTCGCTGGTGCAGAAATCGAGGTGGTGGACACTCCGGGAATTTATTCGATGACCAGCTTTTCGATCGACGAGAAAGTCACGCGGGACTATATCCTCTCTGGGCAAGCCGATGTCGTGCTGAATATTATCGACGCAACGAATGTCGAGCGGAGCCTTTATCTGCTTACGCAATTGCTGGAGATGCGCGTGCCAGTGGTGGTGGCGCTGAATATGATGGACGCAGCAAGGCGCAAAAAAATCAAGATCGAAATCGAGCATTTTGCGCTCCATTTGGGGTGCCCAGTCGTGCCGATTGTGGCGTCTTTGGGAAAAAATTTGGATGCTTTGCAAAAAGCGATTATGCAGCAGTTGCAGGAGAAAAAAATCTCTTCTGCCAAGGTGGTTTACGACGAGATTGTCGAAGAGCAAATCCAAGAGCTTTTGCCGCTGATTGCCGATTGTGCCGCAGAGCAAAATGTGGATGCGCGCTGGTTGGCGATTAAGGCGTTGGAGGACGACGAGTTTGCGTATCAGGCGGTGCCAGAGAGTTTGGACTCGCAAATTAAGCCGCTGGTCGAGAAAATCGAGAAGCACACAGGCGAGGACGCCGATTTGGTCATCGCCGACGGCAAATATGGCTTCATCAACGGAATTGCGGAAGATGTGGTCAATCGCAGCGACCAGATTGGGCGGTCGGTCACCGAGGCTATCGACAAAATCGTCTTGCATCGGATAATCGGCATCCCGCTTTTTTTGGCGGTGATGTATCTGGTCTTTTGGGCGTCAACGAGCTTGGCTGCGCCGTTCATCGACTTTTTTGACGGTTTTGCGGGCACGATTTTTGTGGACGGTTTTGGAGTGCTGCTAGCCAAAATTGGCACGCCAGAATGGCTGAATGTGCTACTTGCTGGAGGAGTTGGCGGCGGCATCCAGACAGTTGCGACTTTCATTCCGCCGATTTTTTTCGTCTTTTTGTGCCTGTCGATTTTGGAAGATTCTGGCTATATGGCGCGCGCTGCTTTTGTGATGGATCGACTGATGAAAGTCATCGGTCTGCCGGGAAAATCTTTCGTGCCGATGCTCGTGGGATTTGGTTGCACAGTGCCGGCGATAATGGCGACCAGAACTTTGGAAAGCCGCAAAGACCGCTTTTTGACGATAATGATGGCGCCGTTTATGTCTTGCGGCGCGCGGCTGCCCGTCTATGTCCTTTTCGGCGCTGCGTTTTTCCCGCACAGCGCAGGCAAAATGGTCTTTTCCATCTATTTAATAGGAATATTGCTGGCGATTTTTACCGGATTTTTGATGAAAAAAAGTTTGCTCAAGGGCGAAGTTTCCACCTTTGTAATGGAGTTGCCCAGCTATCATATTCCCACGGCTCGCGGCATTTTGTTCCACACATGGCAACGGCTGAAGGTGTTTATCTTACGGGCAGGCAAAGCGATTATGATGATTGTGGTGATTTTGAGCTTTTTGAACTCGATTGGCACCGACGGCAGTTTCGGCAACGACGATTCGGGGAAATCTGTGCTGTCGGCAATCGGCAAGGCGATAACGCCCGTTTTTGCGCCGATGGGTATCCAAAGCAAAAACTGGCCAGCCACAGTCGGCTTGTTCACGGGAATTTTCGCCAAAGAGGCTGTGGTTGGGACGCTCAACTCTCTCTACGAAAAAGGCGAGCAAGAGGAGCGCAAAAGTGAGGACGGAAATTTCGACTTTTGGGCAGGCATCGAAGGCGCTTTTGACGCTTTGGGTAGCGGGCTAAGCGGGATTTTTTCGTCGATGGGCGACCCACTGGGATTTGCCGAAGTTGGACAAAACCAATCCCAGACAGCGCAAGATTTGGCGGTGCGCAAGGCGACTTTTGGGGATATGCTCAAAAAGTTCGGCAGCACCTCTGCCGCCTACGCTTATCTTTTGTTCGTGCTGATTTATGTGCCGTGCGTTGCCGCTGTGGGTGCGATTTACCGCGAAACGACGCTGGCTTGGACAGTTTTGGTTAGTTCATATTTGACAATTTTGGCGTGGTGTGTAGCCACGGTTTACTATCAGTTGGCGAATTTTTTTGCGCATCCGGGCTCCTCGTCGCTGATAATTTTGCTGACTTTGGGTGGATTTGCCTCTGGGATGTTTTTGCTGGGCAAATATCACCGACCGATCGAAGATTGATTTTGTGTAAAATTTTAGGAGAAATTATGAAGATTTCTGATGGCAAAAAAGACGGAAGCGGAATTGGAAAAGGGCGAGGATTTTGTAGGGAGTTTGGCGGAGGCTGCGGGCAAGGCGTCGGTAGGCAAGAGAGGCTACGGCGATGTCAGGCACGGCAAGCCGAAGGGAACTTTTCTCTTGCGGAATTGGAAGAGGACAAACGAGCCAGAATCGTCGTAAATCCAGATGAGCAGACGGTCGGTATGGGCTTGTTTAGCGGGCAAATCGTCAAAATGAGCAAAAACGACGCAGGGCAGGACAAGCTGGTTGTTTGCGTTGGCGAGTCTCGGCTGGTCATCCCAAAAGCCACGGCGAAGCTGATAGTTGTGCGCTAGCGGCTATTTTTGGGTCAAATAGCAAAAAAATGATCGCCGAGATTAAGAAAGTTTTTGCTGCGCAAAAGGTGGTCTCGCTGTTTGGTTTGTCTGTGATTTTAAAGAAAGATCCGCAGACGCTAACGCTTGCTCTGGAGCAGCTTGTGCGAAAAAAATATTTGCAAAAAGTGGAGAGCAGTTGCGGCGGAATGTGCAGCGGTTGCGCTGGTTGCGATAGGCTTAAAACAGAATTTTATAAAAAAAATGGGGAGAGAGATTTTTTGTAAAATTTTGTTTGCTTAGTTTTTAAAATTTCCCCCAATTTTTTTGTGGACAAAATCGGGGTTGTTTCGTTCTTTGCCAAAAATATTTGATAGATTTGGGGTAAAGATGATACGAATTAACAAAAAAATGCATTACTCGCTGGCGACAGTGATTTTTTTCTCGGTTTTGGCGGTTTATACCTATTGCCAGAGCAGCACCGTAAACTTTTGGGATTGTGGCGAATTTATTCCTGGGTGCACATTTTTGGGAGTGCCGCATCCGCCTGGAAACCCTTTTTATGTTTTGCTGGGCAAATTTTTGGATGTCGTTTCGTTTGGCTCTGTGACCGATGCGGTTTTAATCAATTTCTACTCTGGGCTTTTGTCCGCTTTTGCGGTTTTGTTCACCTACCTTATCGCCGTCAAGCTGTCAAAATTGATGTTCTCGCACGATCAGGATAGCGTTTATATATATGCAATCGGTGTGATTGCCGCTTTTTTTTCGGCATTTTCCAACTCGATTTGGAACAATGCAATCGAGGCTGAAGTTTATGGTGGAGCGCTATTTTTTGTCAATTTGTGCATCTGGCTGACTCTGGTTTGGCGCGAGAAAGTGTCCGATTTGGCGTGGCAAAATATGCTCTTGCTGATAATTTATCTGCTTTTTCTTGGCTTTAGTTTTCACCAAACGGCGCTGCAAATCGTGCCAGCGATATTGTTTGTGGCGATTTATCCCAAAATTCAGCCGCATTTTCACGATAGCAATTTTTGGATCAAGGTCGGCATCTATGGTTTTGCACTTTTGGCGATTTTGCTACTTGGCTATCCAATCGGCAGCGCTATTGGGGTCGAGAGTTTGTCAAAAATTCTTTTCGCTATCGCCGCTTTTTGTTTGCTCTACTATTTTTTGAAAGATAGCGTGTCTAATCGAGTTTGGATTTTGGGCGCAGTGATGATTTTGCTGGGCGTTTCGTGTCACGCTCTTTTGATGATTCGGGCGGCGCAACTGCCGTATATCAACGAGTCGAACCCATCCACTTGGGGCGCTTTTGTTGATTTTATTTTGCGGAAGCAGTATGGCGGCTCGAACTTTATGAGCCGCAACTCCCCGATTTCGTATCAGGTGAGCTTCCACTTTTTGCGGTATTTCGGACAGCAGTTTTTTCATATTCCGTATTTTAGCAAATTGCTGGGATTTTCGGAAAATTTTATCGGATTTTTTACACACTGGTTCATTTTTTTGAGCGGAGTGGCAGGAGCGATTTTTCAATTCAAAAGGCGCAAGCGGTCTTTTTTGTTTTTTGCGTCGTTTATGTTTATGACCTCTGTGGCGATGATTTTGGTGATGAATTTGTCCGATCACGAGGTGCGCAACCGCCAATATTTTTTCGCTTCCGCCTATAACCTTTGGACGATTTGGATGTCGATGGGGCTTGTTTGGCTGGCGTATTTGTTGAAAAAAAACAGAAAGTTTTCACGAGCGATTTTGGCAATTTTGCTGATTTTTCCGCTGTTGAATTTTGCCTCAATGTTCCATATCCACGATCGTCATCAAAATTTTACGGCGATCGAATACGCTTCGAATTTTTTGAACTCTTGCCAGGAGAACGCGATTTTGTTCACCAATGGCGACAACGATACTTTCCCGCTGTGGTATGCGCAGGCTTGCTACGACCCGTATAGCAAAAAGCACGAAAAGGTTCAGCCAGCGACCGAGGTTGCGGGCGATGCTGCAACGCGCAGAAAGATTGTCAGCGTCAAAGATTTGCGGGAGGCACAGCGCAAAGGCATTCGTCCCGATGTGGCGATTGTGAATTTGAGCCTCATCAACACGCCGTGGTATATCCGCCAGATTCGTGACAAAAACGGTGTCGAGTTTGGTTGGAGCGATGCGGAGATTGAGCGTCTTAGACCGTTTTATGTTCAGAACGATCGGCCTTTTCGGCTTTACGACGAGAACACTGGCAAGGTGCTGCTTTCCACAAAAATCGAAAAGGGTGATGTGATGTATGTGCGAGATTTGTCGATTTTGCAGATTGTGAAGAACAATTTCGGCAAGCGTCCAATCTATTTTGCGTCCACCTCTAGCGACGATATGCTTTTTAGTGAGCATTGGCAGGACGAAGGTTTTGTGCAAAGAGTGGTTCAGGAGCCAAACGAAAAGTTGGCGCTGGAGCGCACGATTAACAATCTTTTGAATGTTTGTGTAATCGAGAGTTTTGCCGACGATTCTTATTTTAAAGATTCTGATGTTGCCAGAATGAGTAATTTTGTGGCGAATATGTTTTACAAGGCGCATATTCGTCTTGCCTCGCAAACGGCGAATTTTGAGCTGGCGGCGAAGATGATAGATATTGCCGAGCAAGTGGCTGAAGGCGATTACAAAAAAGCGTTTGCTTTGCAGAAACAGAAGTTTGCCGAGTTTGCTGGCGAGCGACAAAAATCACAAAGGTAGGTTTAAGATGCAGAAAGCTTATAGTCCCAAAGATATTGAGAAAAAGTGGTATCAGATTTGGCAGCAGAGAGGTTATTTTTCGCCGAAAATTGACGACAATAGGCCGCCGTTTACGGTGCTGATTCCGCCGCCGAATGTGACGGGCGTGTTGCATATGGGACACGCGCTGAATAACACTTTGCAAGATATTTTGGTGCGATATAAGCGGATGAAAGGTTTTAACGCTTTGTGGGTGCCGGGCACAGATCATGCAGGTATCGCCACGCAAAATATGGTGGAAAAAGATTTGGCGAAAGAGGGCAAAACGCGTTTTGATTTGGGCAGAGAGAAGCTGATTGAGCGGATTTGGCAGTGGAAGGAGGACAAGGGCGGCACGATTTTGGAGCAGTTGAAGCAGTTGGGTTGCTCTTGCGATTGGTCTCGGCTTCGATTTACGATGGACGAAGGGCTTTCGCAGGCGGTCAAAGAGGTGTTTGTGCGTCTTTACGAGAAGGGTCTGATTTACAAGGGCAAGCGGATTATCAACTGGTGTCCTCGCTGCACGACTGCGCTTGCCAACGACGAGGTTGAGCATAAGCAGGAAGCGGGCAAGCTCTACGAAATTCGGTATCCGCTGGCAGACGGAAGCGGGTTTGTGATTATCGCCACGACAAGACCAGAGACGATGATGGCGGACACTGCCGTTGCGGTGAATCCCAAGGACGAGCGCTACAAAAATTTAGTGGGGAAGCAAGTGGTTTTGCCGATTGTGCATCGCCAAATTCCTGTGATTGCCGACGATTATGTGGATACAGAGTTTGGAACGGGTTGCCTGAAGATCACGCCAGCGCACGATCCGAACGATTTTGAGATTGGTCAGCGGCACGATTTGCAGGTGATCAGCATTATCGACGAACACGGAAAAATGAACGAAGCCGCTGGTGCAGATTTTGTGGGATTGAGCCGCGAAGACGCTCGCCAAAAGGTGATTGAGATGCTGGAAAAAGAGGGCGTTTTGGGCGAAATTCGGGACTATCAACACACGGTGGGCAAGTGCTACCGCTGCGATACGACGATCGAACCGTATTTGTCGGATCAGTGGTTTGTGGATATGAAGCCTTTGGCGGCGCCGGCTATCGAAAAGGTGAAGAGCGGCGAGATTGAGTTTCAGCCAGCCAGATGGAAAAAAGTTTATCTGCATTGGATGGAAAATGTGCGTGACTGGTGCATTTCGCGGCAGATTTGGTGGGGGCACAGGATTCCAGCTTACTATTGCGAAAATTGCGACAAAATTGTGGTGGCAAAATCGACTCCGACTCGTTGTCCAGATTGCGGTTGCGAAAATTTTCGTCAAGATGAGGATGTCTTGGACACTTGGTTTTCTTCGGCTTTGTGGCCTTTTTCGACTTTGGGCTGGCCAGAAGAGACCGACGATTTGCGCTATTTTTTGCCGACAAATGT
Organism: Candidatus Cloacimonadota bacterium; assembly: GCA_963676615.1. Taxonomy (GTDB): domain Bacteria; phylum Cloacimonadota; class Cloacimonadia. Next base: position 445,924 of record OY781092.1, read on the forward strand.
TTTGATAACAGCGCCTGAGATTATCTATTTGTGGGTCGCGCGGATGATAATGACCACGCTGGAATTTAAGGATACGATTCCGTTTGACACGGTGCTTTTGCACGGAATTGTGCGTGACGAGCAGGGCAGAAAGATGAGCAAGTCGCTGGGAAATTCGCCGAATCCGCTGGACTTAATCGAGCAAGTGGGAGCCGACGCTTTGCGTTTTGCGATAATTTATCACACGCCAAAAGGCGAGGACAGCTACTATTCTGACAAAATTTTGGAGACTGGGCGCAACTTTACCAACAAGCTCTGGAACGCCACTCGCTACATTTTGCAAGATATAAATTCGGCGCCAGATGGGCAAAATTTACTGCTTGAGCTGGCGGACAAATGGATTTATGCGCGGTTTGCGCAGGTGACAAAGCAGGTCGAGGAAAATTACGAGAAGTTGCGGTTCAACGATGTCGCCGCAGGGCTAATCGATTTTATCTGGAAGGAGTTTTGCTCGTGGTATTTGGAGCTTTCCAAAGAGCGGATGTATGGCGATGACCGCAGGCGCAAGAACACGGCGCAGTTCGTGCTTTTGGATATTATGCAAAAATCGATGCGGCTGCTTCATCCGATTATGCCGTTTATTACCGAAGAAATTTTTGCTAAAATCAAAGAGTTTTTCCCAAATCTTGACGATGCGATAGCCATTGCCGAATTTCCGAAGCGGGATGAGTCGCTGATTGATGAGGGGATAATCGCTGATATGGCGCTGATTCAGGAGACGATAACCACGATTCGTAATCTCAAAAAGCAGGTTGGGCTCTCGCCAGCCAAGCAGACGAAGATTTTGCTGAAAGTTCCGCAAGAGAAGCAGATTAAGCTGTTTGCCGATTATAGCCAATATGTTGTCGCGCTTGCCAATTGCCAGTCGCCAGAGGTCGCCGTAAATCTAGAAAAACCAGCGCAGTCGATAGCGGGAGTTGTTGAGGATGTGGAGATTTTTATGCCGCTTAGCGGGATGGTCGATTTGGATGCCGAGCGTAGTAAGCTGGAGAAGCAGCTGCAAAAGTTGGATAAGGAGTTCAAGGTGATTTGTGGCAAATTGATGAACGAAAAGTTCACCAGCTCTGCGCCAGCGGCGATTGTGGAAAAGGAAAAGGGCAAATACGACGAGGTGAAGGGCAAGATGGATAAGGTCAGAGAGTTGCTCAGGGGGCTAGAATAATGAGTTTGTTCTCTAGAAGAAGAATTTATCAAGTGATTGAGAAAGCTCGTGCAGGCGATGTCGCAAGCAAAGTTTTTGATGTTTTCATTATTAGCCTTATAATGTTGAATATAATTTTGGTGATTTTGGAGTCTTTTGAAGATTTGGCTGTGAAATATGAAGAGATTTTTAGAGCGTTTGAAGGGCTTTCTGTCGCGATTTTCACTGTGGAGATTTTGCTGAGAATTTATACTTGCGATTTGAAATTTCATATGAGAAATAAATTTCACTCGTTTTTTACCTACATTATTTCTCCTTTGGCTATAATAGATTTTTTGGCGGTTCTGCCGTTTTACTTGCCGCTTTTAATTCCTATAGATTTGAGGTTTTTGCGTATTCTTCGACTTACCAGGATTTTGAGGGTGTTAAAATTCAATCGATATAGCTCTTCTTTGGAAATCATTGGGAAAATAATCAAAAAAAGGCGAAGCGATTTGCTTGTGACGATGTTCATTACATTTCTTCTGCTACTGTTAGCTAGTTCGATAATGTATTACATCGAAAATGACACTCAACCAGAATCTTTTCCTAATATAATTGCCTCGTTTTGGTGGGCTATTGCCACTTTGACCACTGTGGGGTATGGCGATGTGTATCCCGTAACTGCTTTGGGAAAAATTGTCAGCGGGATTATTGCGCTATTGGGAGTTGGTTTGGTAGCGTTGCCCACGGGCATTATCAGCTCTGCCTTTGTGGAAATATTGAAGAGAAAAAAGCTCCTGAGAAAGCTAAATACTGCAAGTTTTGTGGAAAAAATTTGCGGGATTAAGGGCGACTAATTTGAAGATAAAAATAGCACAAAGTCCCACGAAGTTTTACCACAAAGTGTCTCAAAGTTTTTTTATAAGAATTTATGAAAGATGACATTGTGCGACTTAGTGAAATAAAAAGATATGAAAATTATTGTTTTTTTCGTTTATATTTTTGTTTACATTCTCAATTCAATTTGGGGGTATGTTTGCTTTTGGAATATTCGTCGCCGGCGACTTTTTTTTATGCGGACGACTTCCAAATGGGCGAAGCGGGCTTTGCGATTGATGCATTTTGAAGTGGAGACAGAAGGAGTGAAAAACTTGCCGAAAAAAGAAGGTGCTCTGTTTGTCTGCAACCACTTATCATATTTGGATATTGTAATTCTTGCCTCGCTAAAACCTAGTTTGTTCATCACTTCGGTAGATTTAAAAAAGCATATTTTTCAAAGCATTTTGGCGACAATGGGCGGCAGTCTTTTTATCGAGCGGCGCAATAAATCCAGGCTCCTGTTCGACATTCAAGCCACACGAGAGGTGCTGGAGAGCGACTTGCCGATTTGCCTTTTTCCCGAAGGCACAACCTCCAACGGCGTAAGCGTCGGCAAATTCAAAGCGTCGATGTTCGCATCTGCCGAAAACAGCCAAGTGGTGCCAGTTTGCATTAAATATTTGGAATACAACGGCGAAAAGGTGAGCGACGCCAACCGTGACAATCTTTACTACTACGGCAAAATTCGGTTCATCAACCATTTCAAAGGCTTAGTCAAAATCAAAAAAGCGAAAGTTCGTGTGACTTTTTTGCCAGCTGTATCAGGCAGTTTGGGACGCAAAGAGGTTTGTAAAATTTGCAAAGAGAAAATTTTGGCGAGTTATTCCAAGAATTAAAAGAAATTTTTCAAGTGCTGAACGGCGTATTTTCCTGCAATTTTGCTATTGGAAACGGCAATGAGGTCGAATCGCAGCTGAAAATTTTCAAACTGCGAATTTTGCTCCAAAAATTTTTGGGCGGCAAGATTTATTTTTTCGGCTTTTTTTTGGTCAACGCTGAGGATTGCGGTATCTAGATTTTGCCAGCGATAGCGAACTTCGACAAAGCACAGCCAAGCCTTGTCCAAAGCGACAAGATCGATTTCGCCTTGGGGACAAAAAAAGTTCTGGGCAACGATTTTGCAGCCTTTGTTTTCCAGAAAATCTCTTGCTATCTTTTCGTATTTTACGCCTTTGTCGTTCATATAGCGTAGCAGTCCCGAGCGTCGGGCAAAAGTCAAGCGGTTTGTAATCAAAAATATGGGGAAAATGAGACAAAATTGGAGTCAAGCTCTAGGATTTGGGCGACTAAAGCAGCTTATAAAGGCGAAAATTCACAGCTCCTTGGGGCAAAATCTGCTGGAAAATCTTGTTCCTTTGGGCGAAAAAGAAAAAATTTTGGCGAAGCAAGAGCTGATTTGTCAATGTTTGGACTATATTCTCAAAATTCAAAGAGTTCGTTTTGACGGCTTGACTGATTTGGGAAAAATTTTGCAAAAGCCTGATATTTTAGATTTTGAACAGCTGAAAAAAGTGCAAAAAAATTGCGTTTTGAGTGGCGATTTTTGTGCGAATTGGGTGAATTTGGACGAGCTGGAAAAAGAAGATTTGCAGTTGCTGGGCAAGAAGATAGAGGATTTGCAGCCGCTTCAGGAGCTGCGGAGACGGTTTGACAAGATTTTTGACGATAATGGCAAAGTGCGCGAGAGTGCCAGCGCAAAGCTGGGGCAAATTTGCAGCAGGTTGCGGTCGCTGGATTTGCAGATAAACAGCCTTTTGGAGAAGCGATATTTGAGCTCACAGCAAGATTTTGTCGCTTATCAAGATGGCAGAGTGATGCTCTTGACTTCCGCTGGGCGCACGCTGTCGGGGGTTGTGCACGGACGCAGTGCCAGCAGGTCGTCGATGTATATCGAGCCGCAGGAGGTTGTCGCGCAAAATAATCAGCTTTGCGATTTGCGAGACCAAAAATTGCGGGAGATTAACAAAATTTTGAAAGATTTTAGCGTGGAAGTTTTTTCGCATTCTGAGGCTCTTTTGCGAAATCAAAAAATCTTGGCGAAGTTGGACTACTATTTTGGTTTGGCGGAGTTCAGCAAGGAGCTTGGTGCGGGCAAAGTAGCGGTTTTGCAGGAGTCGAAGCTGGATTTTAGGGGCGCTTATCACCCGCTGCTCAAGTTGGATGCCGAGCGGGAGTGCGTGCCGTTTTCTGCTAAATTGGGCGACGATTACAGCTATTTAGTGGTTTCTGGTGCGAACGCAGGCGGCAAAAGCGTTTTCCTCAAAGGCGTTGGGCTACTCACGCTGATGGCAAATTGCGGCTTGCTCATCCCCGCAGATCCGCAGAGTCAGGTGGGAATTTTCGACAAATATTTTGTGGGCATCGGCGATATGCAGTCGCTGGATAGCCAGCTTTCGTCGTTTTCGGGATATTTGGCGAACCTGAAAAAAGCGCTCGATTTCAGCGGCGAAAAATCGCTGGTAATTTTCGACGAGCTTGGCTCTTATACCGACCCAGATCAAGGCTTTGCGCTGGGGGCTGCCGCTTTGGAGACGCTTTGTGCAAACGGCAGCGTTGGCGTGATCTCCACGCATCTGAACAAGCTCAAACTTTTTGCGCATCACAATAATAATTGTCAGAACGCTTCGATGAGCTTCGATGCGAAAATGCACAATCCGACCTATCACCTGCAGGTCGGTTTTCCTGCCGATAGTCACGCCCTGGAATTAGCGGCGAATTTGCGATTTAGTGCCTTTATTTTGGAAAGAGCAAAGCAAATGCTGGACGCCGACTCGCTTTTATTTTCGCAGCTTTTGTCCGATTTGGGTAAAGAGAAAAACGATTGGCAGAAAAAAAATAGCGAGCTGAAAAATGAGCTTGCAGAGGCGGAAATCTGCCGAAAAAGATTTTTGCAAAAATTGGAAGCTTTAGAAAAAAATGAGAAAAAAATAAAAAAAGAGCAGCTGGCGAAAGCGAAAAAATATTTTGAAAATTTACAGGCGCAGTTTAGTTTGGAGCTGAAAAAGGCGAAAAAAGACCGCAATAGCCAAGCGCTTTTTTACAAGTCGGCAAAAATTGTCAAAGAGCTTGGTGAGCAAGAGTTTGAGCAGGTTCAGCCTCTAAAAAATGTGGAAGTTGGGCAGACGGTGTTTGTCAAAAGTTTCGACGAAAATGGTAAAGTCGTCGCCGCAGATGGTGCAAAGGCGAAGGTGGAAGTGGGCGGCTTGCTCGTTTCGTGCGAGCTGAAAAATCTGTATCCAGCCAAAGGCAGACGGAAGCAGCAGCCTGTTTTGCGGCAAAAAGTTTTGCAGTCGGTGGCAGCGGCGAAAGAGTTGAAGCTAATGGGGAAAAATTTTTTGGAGGCCAAAGCGGAAATCGACAGATTTGTGGACGACGCTCTTTTGGCTGGGCTTGATTTGGTGCGGATAGTTCACGGCAAAGGCGTTTTGGCGGGTAAAGTACGAGACTATTTGCGTCAAAAAAAGCTGAAATATTCTGTGCCGCCAGAAAAATTTGGTGGCGACGGAGTTAGCGAAGTTAGGCTTTAGCTCTCAAAATTTGTTACATTGTTCGATTGAGCAAAATTTTCAAGAATTTTTGCGTATTCCGCAAAACGATGTTCTCTAATGGGTCGGATTTTGGGCTCAGTGTGAAAGTGCAGAAGCAAGCAGGGCGAGATTTTTTTGTAAGCGTCAACGAACTCAAAATCTGCCAGCTCACCGTTTCTGATTCTTTGTTTTATTTTGTTGTGATATGGGTACATTCCTTGCTCGCTGCGGCTCTCACGCTCCTATTTGCATTATTTTTATCTGATTTGTGCCCCCAAGCTCTTTGATTTTTCCAAACACAAAAATCGCCGTATCTCCTTTTTTGAGAAGTTTCTTGCGCAAAATCTCTTTTTCTCCACTTGCAATAACATGAGAGGTAGAAGCTCCCAGCTCGGTCATCACAGGCGTTACGCCCCACAATAAGCTCATCTGATTATATGTTTTTTCGTTTGGCGTTAGCGCAATAATCGGGACACGAGGTCTTTGTTTGGTGATCATAGCCGCGGTGCTTCCCGACATGGTGAACACAATAATCGCTTTGATGTGAGCCTTTTGGGCGGCATCGATTGCCCCGTGCGCAATGGCACATTCAATCGAGTTATCGCCTACAAATTTTTTCGTGTAATACTCTATTTCCCTAGAATTTTCTGCACTATGAATAACACGCCTCATGGCAGCCACTGTTTTTTTGGGATACTTTCCTACCGCTGTTTCGCCGCTGAGCATAACAGCGCTTGTTCCGTCAAAAATGGCGTTAGCGACATCCGTTACCTCCGCCCGTGTTGGCAGAGGCTGCGTAATCATCGATTCCAACATTTGCGTTGCTGTAATCACCACTTTATCAGCCGCAATGCTTTTGCGAATAATGCGTTTTTGCCAAATAGGAATATCTTCCAAGTTGCCTTCTACGCCAAGATCGCCACGCGCAACCATCACTCCATCAACCTCTACCAAAATCTCTTTAAGCGCTCGGACAGCTTCTGGCTTCTCAATTTTTGCAATAACTTGTTGATTTCCTTTATATCGCGCAATATATTCCTTAAAAATTCGCACATCCTGCGCCGAACGAATGAAAGACAACGCAAAATAATCCACTCCCTGCTCAATAGCAAAACGAATATCGTTCTTATCTTTTTCGGTCATCGCTTGCGTGCGTTCCAGACCAACAATATTCACTCCTTGTCGCTCTTTGATAACTCCGCCACGAGCAACATCACACACCACATAATCGCTATGTGTTTCTTTTACCCGTAAACGCACAGCACCCTCGCTAAGAAGAATTATCATCCCAGAACGAACAACGGCTGGCAACTCCGCAAAATCAACAGGCAAAAGCTCTTGCGAGCCTTCAACTTTTTTTATTGTCAAACTAACAGTGGCGCCTCTTTTTAAGATAAGCATCCCATTTTTGAGCAGACCCAGCCGAATTTTTGGTCCCTGCAAATCTGCAATAATGCCAATCGCACATTTCTCTTTGTGCGCAAGCTCACGCACTTTTTTTATATTCTCGGCATGATACGACTGTGTTGCGTGGGAAAAATTCATCCGAAAGACATTAACGCCCGCAGACACTAAATTTTTTAGCATAGTTTTAGAATCGCTGGCAGGTCCAAGTGTAGCAACGATTTTTGTTCTCTGGATCACAATGACGCCTCCTTAATTTTAGGTTTTATCGCTTATCTAATTTTGAAAAAATCTCTTTTTTTACAGCATAACTTTTTCACCCTCTAAAATTTATTTATGGATTTTAATTTTTTTGTCAAGGATGGAAAAAATTTTTTCTCCAAAAACTTCGAGAAAATACCCAAAAAGTAGAATAAATAAAAAATTTGGAGAAAAATTTGGCGAAGCTGAAGTCAGCGAAGTTAGGTTTCGGTGCTCTTCTTACAACTCTTTTCGCATTAAATAGGCGCTTTGAAAATTCCACTTGAAAATTGCGTTAAATGGGAAAGTGGTCGATTTTTTTACGACTCGAAAACCTAATTTTTCGTAGAGAGCTTTTGCTTTTGGATTTGTGTTGATTACTTGTAACGACGCAAACTTAAATCCTTGCGTTTTGGCGTAGCCAAGGCTGGCGTTTATCAGTTTTGTTCCCGCGCCTTTTCCGCGGGCGGCTTCTGCCACAGCGATGGCGTCGATATAAAATTCGCCGCTTTTACATCGATAATTGAGCAGCGAAAGCGCCAGAGCTTTAGCTATTCCAGGCAAAAACCCGAAAATTTTGCACATATTTTTTAGCGAAATTGCCAAAAAACTTTTTCGCTTGGTTTGAAAAGCTAAAAATCCGAGCAGCTTGTTTTGTTCAAGAGCCAAAAAGCAGTTTTTGCGGTTGTAAGAGGCGTTTAGCAGGGCAACTGCTTTGCTTTTTTGACCAAGTATTGGAAGAAATTTTTCGCCCAAAGCGCTTATAAATAGCGCAGAAACGGCGGTTTTGTGCTCGCTGGTCAGCTTTTGTTTGATTTCCATAAATCGCCTTCGGAATTTGATATTTTTTTGCCTTTGTCCAAAAACTTTTTGAATAGAGGCAGTGAGAAGCTCCACGGCACTTCCGATAGGAGCAGCACCAGTTGCACTTCGGGCGAGAAAAATTTGCTGGCGGCGATGATGACGATGCCGTTGTTCATACAGCCAAACATCAGACAGTTGGTGAGTTTTTCGCGTTTTTCTTTTGCGGGAATCAGATAGCCGACCAAAAAGCAGAACAAAAAGAGCAAAATCATCATTCCAAGCGAGGCGAAAGTTTGCAATTTGGTGAAATTTTCCAGTAGGAAATTGCGGTTGCTAGCCACGATAATTGCCACGAAAAGTGCGATGCACAGACTGCCGATTGCGCCAGAATTTTCGGCGGTTTTTTTGGCTAATGTGGAGGAGATTTTTTTGAGAGCGAACGCAAAAATTGAGGGCAAGATGATCATTTTTGCCAAAAATATGCTGATGCTCAAAATGGGGATTTCGACTTTTGAGCCGAAGAGGATTTGGATGACATAGGGGAAAGTCAGCGGCAGCAGCGTGGATGTGAGGATGACATAGATGCTCGTCCACAAAACGCGCAAGTTCCACATCCCGGCAATCAGCGGCGACATCATTGCCCCGGGAGCGGCGGCGATCATTGTAAGTCCAAGCGCCATCGGCAGCGGCAACCAAAAAACGAGCAAAAAAACGAACAGCGGTAAGACGGTTACCGAAATCACGCTCAGCGCAACGATTTTTTTGGCGTTAGCTTTCAGGTGCGAAAATTCGCCGAATTCGATTTTTAGATAACCCAAAAAAAGCGCTCCCATCAGCAAAATGTCGGCTTGATTTTTGAGCGGCGAAAGAAGCGACGGCCGCAGCAAAGCGACGATAACCAGCACCAAAAAAACTGTGCTGAAGTTGTTTTGGATGTAATCGCTGATTTTTTTGATCATTTCAGACCTCTTTTGAAGTTAAATTTGTAGCCAATCACGCCGTCAGTGGGATAGGCATATTCTCGTATCAACTTGTTAATCAGGTGCTTAGATGGCTTGCAAAAAGACAAATCGAGCAAAAATCGACGGTAGCCTTTTTTGTAGAGATTTTGCTTCTCCTCCATAATCGAGACGGGTTTGTCGGGATAGACAATCGTGAAGCCGTTTTTGACGGTCTTTAGCAAAGTGAATTGATCAACTTCAATTTTCGCAAAATTTTGGATCGGACAGCGGGAGTAAAAGAGTTTCGGCGAAAAATAAAGCGGATAGACGCCGTTTTTGTTTTGATAATCGTTTGCCAGCTCCCCCTCTTGCGGATAAAAAAAGTTGTCGCTCTCCAGCTCTAGCGCCGCAAGGTCGTTCATCACGGGGTCTTTGTAATAAATCGTGCAGCCCGGCAGCAGCAAATCTTTTTGCTTGGCGAAGCACGAAAAGCGCTTGATTTTCTTGCGATAGAGCTTGGTAATCAGATTTTGATACTTGGTGAGTGAATTTTCGCTGATAAAATTCGGCAGTTCCACCACGATTTTATCGGCAAATTTTTGAATAAACTTTTGCTCGAAATCGAAATTTTCCAGTTCTATTTTTTCAAAATCCAAAATCAGGCGGTCGATATTACGCAAATCGATTTTTCGCAGCCATTCGGGTGAATCGATTTTGACAAAAAGTTCTCGCTGCGTCTGTGTTTTCTTGCTGGCTTTGGGCAAAATCTTTTGCTCAATTTTGGGGTTGTAGCGAAAATCGAACTTCAGCTTTTGCAGCTTTTGCGACGGTCTGTAATCTTGGCATCCCGTCAAGAAAACCTTGTTGCCCTTGTTCACGCTTTGTGTGATTTCGTCGGGCAGATTTTGCAGGCAATTTTCGCTTTTGAGCATTTCGGGCTTAATTTTGAGTTGTTTGGCGTCGTGCCCGCTTGCGCTCATTATGCGGATTTTTTGACCGACTTGCAATTTTGTGTCGCTGGTTATTTTTAGCTGTTTGCCGTTTGCTTCAATCACTTGTCCCAGCAGTTTTCCAGTGAACGGATAGTCGATAATTGGCTTTTTCAGTTGCGACGAGAAAAAATACTCGCTTTTTGCCCTGCCAAAATCTTGCACGCTATTTTTTTCTTGCTTATACGCAGCGACCACATTGCGCACATACTCCGCCGACTTCATTCTGCCTTCGATTTTCAGCGAATCGACGCCAATTTCCTTCAGCTCTGGCAAAATTTGTAGCAGTTGCAAATCGCACAAATTGAAGTAGTATTTGCCGTTGTAACTGCGGCGGCATGGCTGTTTGCACTGCCCGCGATTTCCGCTGAATCCGCCGACAAAACTGCTGAATAGGCACATCCCAGAGACGCTGTAGCAGAGCGAGCCGTGCGCAAAAAGTTCCAATTCGGTCTTAGTTTTTTTGCGCAAGTTTTGCAGTTCCAGCTTGGTGATTTCTCGGGCGAGCACGACTCTAGCGACTCCTTTTTTTTGGGCGAAATTTGCTTCCAGCGAGTTGTGAAAGCCCATCTGCGTGCTGGCGTGCAATGCGAGTTTCGGGAAAAGTTTTTTGCAGATAGCAGCCACAGCCCAATCTTGAAAAATGACCGCATCGACCTGCAATTTATCCAGAAAATACAAGGTTTTGACGAGCTCGGGCAGCTCCTGGTTTTTGATGAGAGTGTTGAGCGCCACATAGATTTTCGCTCCGTGAGAATGGGCGTGCCTGAGCAGAAAAGGCAAATCTTCTTTGCTAAAGTTGTTGGCTCTGGCCCGCGCGCTAAAGCTCTTCAGACCGAGATAAATCGCGTCGGCACCAGCCTCGATTGCGGCAAAAAATGCCTCTTTGTTGCCCGCTGGAGCGAGAATTTCCACCTTTTTGATAACGCCTCCCTTATAAGAAATTAACATTGTAAATTTCGTAATACATCCAAATAAAAAACGCCTGCTAGTCAAGGGGAAGTGTGTTTATCTTGCGTTTTGGTTTTTATGAGATTTTTTTGAAACAGAAACAGTTGACAACTATTTTGACGCCCAAAATTTATGACTATGAAAAAGAATAGAATCGTCAGTCAGTCAGTCAGTCAAGGGTGTTTGCGACTTAGCGGTCAAATATATTTATAAAGATTTAGTCAGGTCTTCCGATTTATTTCGGGAGACCTTTTGTTGTTGGTAAAAATTAAAAAAAGGAGAAAGAGATGAAGTTAAAAAAGTTAGTTGCTATGTTGTTTGTTTTTGGATTATTTATGGGAGGTTGTTCTGATAAAAGCTCAAGTCCAACAGATTCAAAGAAAAAAGATCCTCCTCCGACAACAACAGAGGAAGTGGAGAGGAATTCTAAAATATCAGGAAAAGTGGCAGATGGGTACATAAAGAATGCTACGGTATTTTTAGATTTAGATGGCGACAAAGTTTACGATGAGGGCGAGCCGATGACTACCACTGATACTTTAGGCGGGTATGAACTTAAGGTAAGCGATGATGAGATTGGGTCGTATGCTATTGTAGTTTTGGTGACAGATAAAAGTAGAGATTTGGACGATACAACAAGGGCAATCAAGCCATATACAATGACAGCTCCTCCTCCTAGTGTTAGTAGTGAGAATATTTTTGTTTCACCTATTACCACAATGATACAAAATAAAATGGAGAAAAATAAAGAGTTGTCTAGAGAAGAGGCAGAGCTGCAAACAAGAAGTGAAATCGGCGCAGAAGTTAGTCTCTTCGAAGATTATGTTGAAAATGGTGGAGCTGTTGATTACAAAGCTGTCCATCGTGTAGCACAATTAGTAGCAAGGACGATGGAAAAAATTACAGATATTTTGGGGGATAAAGTTGATGATAACCAAAAAAGTGCGTTAACTTCACTTGTGGTTACTCTTGTTGCGGATGTTATAGACGAAATCAAACTTAAAGCAATAGATGACGCCAATTTTGATACAGAATCTGGTTTAATAAAAAGCGATGTTCTAGAAAGTGTTGATGGGGACGATAATGTCGTGAGTGTTGATGTGGTAAATAATATTGAAGGTGTGCTTGAAAGGGAAAATTTGGCGATAAATAAGGAGACCAAATCTTTTAAAGATATTGTAGATAATGGTGGTTCATACTCTTTCTATTTGGAAAGTGAGAATAATGAAAAATATCTTAGAGTCGCTTTGCATACTGTTGATGGAGATGGAAATTTTGTAGAAGCTAAATCTGATTACAAAAATAGTAGTTGGAGCGATTTTGAAAATAGAGAATTTAGTGAAGCTCATTACATTGATGGGGAAATAAAAAAAATAACACCTACAGCAAGTTTTACAAGTGACGGTTCTTTGGAATTGAAATATGGAGATGATTATTTATTCACTGTTTCAAGCCAAGAAGTGGATTTGAGCGGCAAAAAAATCAGGAATTATATTGAATCGGGGCTGGAACTCACAGACGAAGACGCTACTTTTGAAAGTGGAGCTAAAGGGCATTCCCTTATTTTTAGCGAAAAGGCTTTGGAAAGCTATAGTAGTTTTGACCTTGATGGGGATTATGTAAGAGAGGGAGAGATAGTAAAATGGGATAACGAAAGTTTTAGTTCTTTAGAATCTTTTTTAAACAAGTTTGTTGCGGAAGATGCGGACAATTTTGATGAAAATAAGCCTTGGTTTAAAATTGGTAAACTGACTGATGGCGAAGACTATAGAGATTATATTGTTGCTCAGGTAAAAAATAAAGAAGAAAAAACTCTTTATATAGCCAGAAGAATTGGTTGGGGTGGTTATAGTGATGGGGGTGAAAGATTTATTCCTATTAAGGAACAAACAGCTACTTATAAAATTGAGAATAATAAGTTTATTTCTTTTAATATTCCTGATTTTAAAGGTGTAATGGATCATAAATGTTGTTACTTTGAGTCTGATTTGACTGAAGGTGGAAAAACGGTTGTTGTTCAAGGGCGTAGTTATGAAGCTGGACAAACATATTATCAAAAACAAAGCGATGGAGATCAAACAGATTTTAATAAAACCGCTATAGATAATATAAAAGCTGCAATCGATTACGATGAAACTTTAAAATAGGTTTGATTAAAACTATTGCAGGGAAGCTTTTGCTTTCCTGCTTTTTTTATTTGTATATATTTAAGTTATTTATACATAATTTCTGCTCTACGCTAGGTTAAAACTTGAACTTTTTCATTGACGCACAAACGCAAGAAAATACAAACGATTCACAATTGAGAAGTGGCTAAAAGTTTGAGGCTTAATCCTAACCTTCAATTGCTTAGATAGGAAATCACAGATTGAAGGTAGGTGTTTTTTTTGTCCCAAAAAATTTTGAAAATTTGATGTTGACACAAAACGCCTCAATCAGAAAAGTGCTTTTACAATTGAAACAGATACTTGAAAGAAAATTTTATAGAAGTGTAGAGTAAACCAAAACAGTCAATCAAACAAATTTATTATGATGGAGAGTTTGATCCTGGCTCAGGATGAACGCTGGCGGCGTGGATTAGGCATGCAAGTCGAACGAGAACGGCTACCTTCGGGTGGCTCAGTAAAGTGGCGAATGGGTGAGTAACGCGTAGATAACCTACCGTAAAGTGGGGGATAGCTCTGGGAAACCAGAATTAATACCGCATGTTTCTGACATTACATTGTGGTGTCAGACAAAGATGGCCTCTATTTATAAGCTATCGCTTTACAATGGGTCTGCGTACTATTAGCTAGTTGGTAGGGTAAAAGCCTACCAAGGCGATGATAGTTAGGCGGCTTTAACGAGTGGTCGCCCACACTGGGATTGAGATACGGCCCAGACTCCTACGGGAGGCAGCAGTCGAGAATAGTCTACAATGGGGGAAACCCTGATAGTGCGACGCCGCGTGGATGATGAAGTACTTCGGTGCGTAAAGTCCTTTTATAAGTGAAGAATACTCTAAAGTATAAGATATATTAGAGGGAGACATTAGCTTTTGAATAAGCTCCGGCTAACTTCGTGCCAGCAGCCGCGGTAATACGAGGGGAGCAAGCGTTATCCGGATTTACTAGGCGTGAAGAGCAAGCAGGCGAACTTGCCAGTCAGATGTTAAAGGCACCAGCTCAACTGGTGTATGGCATTTGATACTGCAAGTTTAGAGTTATATATGGGAAGGCGGAATTCTTGGTGTAGCGGTGGAATGCGTAGATATCAAGAGGAATACCAGCGGCGAAGGCGGCCTTCTGGGTAATAACTGACGCTCATTTGCGAAGGTGTGGGTAGCAAACGGGATTAGATACCCCGGTAGTCCACACAGTAAACGATTTACACTAGATGTTGGTTGCTTTTTTATGCAATCAGTGTCGTAGCTAACGCGTTAAGTGTAACGCCTGGGGAGTACGTTCGCAAGGATGAAACTCAAAGGAATTGACGGGGACCCGCACAAGCGGTGGATCATGTGGTTTAATTCGATGCAACGCGAAGAACCTTACCTAAACTTGACATCCTGGGAATCTTGGGTAATGCCGAGAGTGCCCTTCGGGGAATCCAGAGACAGGTGTTGCATGGCTGTCGTCAGCTCGTGTCGTGAGATGTAGGGTTAAGTCCCGTAACGAGCGCAACCCCTTTCCTTAGTTGCCAGCGCGTAATGGCGGGGACTCTAGGGATACTGCCGATATTAAATCGGAGGAAGGTGGGGATGACGTCAAGTCATCATGACCCTTATGTTTAGGGCTACACACGTGATACAATGGCTGGTATAATGAGATGCAATACCGCAAGGTGGAGCTAATCTATAAAGCCAGTCTCAGTTCGGATTGGAGTCTGCAACTCGACTCCATGAAGTTGGAATCGCTAGTAATCGCAAGTCAGCATATTGCGGTGAATACGTTCCCGGGTCTTGTACACACCGCCCGTCAAGTCAACCGAATTTGTTGCACCCAAAGAGAGTGAGCTAACTGCTTTGCAGAGGCAGCTTTTTAAGGTGTGGCCAGTGAGGGGGACTAAGTCGTAACAAGGTAGCCGTACCGGAAGGTGTGGCTGGATCACCTCCTTTTAAAGGAAAAAAACAATCGATTGGTTGTGGAAGTTTACTCTACCTATTTTTATTCTAATGGGCTTGTAGCTCAGTTGGTTAGAGCGCACGCCTGATAAGCGTGAGGTCGGCTGTTCAAGTCAGCCCAGGCCCACCATTTTTTAATATCAGAATTGATATTAAAAAATGAATTGATAAGTGATAGTTAACAATTGATAATTGTGAATGCAATCACTTGGAGCTTGGAAAGATGAGAAAAAATATTGTTTATGAAAAAGCTTTTTTGTTTGCCCAAAAAATAGTTAAAACTTGTAAGAAGCTGAATGTAAATACAAAAAAAACGAGCGTTAGCTCCTTAATTATCAACTATCAATTATAAATTATTAATTGCAAATTGCTTTGCAATTTACCTGGGGGATTAGCTCAGCTGGTAGAGCGTCTGCTTTGCAAGCAGGATGTCAACGGTTCGAATCCGTTATCCTCCACCATTTATTTTAGAAAAAAAGCCGATTTTTACGGCGAAAAATTTTAGATCTTTTGAATAGAAATTTTATAGAAGTGGTGAGATTATTAAAGAGAATCAAAACTTAAGTAGAAAGGGCATACGGTGAATGCCTTGGCGCAAAGATGGCGATGAAGGACGTGGTTTGCTGCGATAAGTCTCGGATAGCTGTAAGCAAGCTGTGACCCGGGAATTTCCGAATGGGGCAACCCAATCAGGGTTATACCTGATTATTGAGTAGTAATACTTGAAGCTAACGCGGTGAATTGAAACATCTAAGTAACCGCAGGAAGAGAAAATAATAATGATTTCCCAAGTAGTGGCGAGCGAACGGGAATTAGCCCAAACCTGACACCTATTAAACCTAAATTGGAAGGTGATTATGTATTATGTTTATTTGTTGCAAAACAAGTCAAAGACTAAAACTTATTTGGGGTTTAGTCAAGATTTGAAAAAAAGATTGAAAGAGCATAATTCTGGTAGAAGCTTATATACTGAAGGCGATGAGTGGAATTTGGTATATTACGAAGCTTTTTTGTCCGAGCTGGACGCCAGGAGACGCGAAGCGAAGTTGAAGCAAAACAGAAATGCAAAAAATTGCTTGTTTAAGAGAGTAGAAAACTCTCTTGAGATGTAGGTTTAATAGGTGTCAGGGGTAGCGGGACTGTGATATCGGACTGATAGAGGATAGTCGAACCTGGTTGGAAAGCCAGAGCGAAGAAGGTGAAACTCCTGTAGACGAAATTCTGTATCTGCCGTAGCAGTATCCCAAGTAGGGCGGGGCACGAGAAACCCTGTCTGAATCTGCCGGGACCATCCGGTAAGGCTAAATACACTTTGCGACCGATAGTGAACTAGTACCGTGAGGGAAAGGTGAAAAGTACCCCGAAAGGGGAGTGAAATAGTATCTGAAACCGTATGTTTATAATCAGTCAAAGTGGTCTTTATGGCTACGATGGCGTGCCTTTTGTATAATGAGCTAGCGAGTTAATTTTGTCAGCCAGGTTAAGTCATATAGTGATGGAGCCGAAGCGAAAGCGAGTGTGAATAGCGCGTTTAGTTGGCAGGATTAGACCCGAAACTTGGTGATCTACCCATGGCCAGGTTGAAGTTGGGGTAAAACCCAATGGAGGACCGAACCAACTGATGTTGAAAAATCAGTGGATGAGCTGTGGGTAGGGGTGAAAGGCCAATCAAACCAAGCGATATCTGGTTCTCTCCGAAAACTGTTTAGGCAGTGCCTCTTATTAGAATTACGGGGGTAGAGCACTAATTAGGCTAGGGGGCCTACCAGCTTACCGAACCTTAATAAACTCCGAATACCGTAATTTGATGTAAGGGAGACAGTCTGTGGGGGATAAGCTCCATGGGCGAGAGGGAAAGATCCCAGACCGACGATTAAGGTCCCTAAATTTATGCTTAGTGAGAAAGGATGTTTTATTGCACAGACAGCCAGGATGTTAGCTTAGAAGCAGCTATCATTTAAAGAGTGCGTAATAGCTCACTGGTTAAGTGGTAATGCACCGAAGATGATCGGGACTAAAAAGCATAATACCGAAATCGCGGATTGACCATTTTATTATAGTTGATGGTAGGAGAGCATTGTAGTCGGCGCTGAAGGTGTCTTGTGAGAGACGCTGGAGCGGCTACAAGAGAGAATGCTAGCATGAGTAGCGATAATGCGGATGAGAAGTCCGCACACCGAAAACCCAAGGTTTCCTGAGTAAAGAAAATCTGCTCAGGGTTAGTCGGTCCCTAAGGCGAGTCTGGTTACCAGGGTAGCTGATGGGAATCTGGTTAATATTCCAGAACCTGTTATGTCCAGTGATGGAGTGACGCGGCGTTGCAGTGGAGACATCGGCTGAAAGAGATGTTGAATGTGTGTAGGAAGTTCGGTAGGCAAATCCGCCGAGCAACATTCCGAGGCACAGGACAAGAGCCCAAGGCTCGCAAAGTCCACCTAGAGCGCCGCCAAGAAACAGCTTCTAAGCGTTAAAGGCATAACAGACCGTACCCCAAACCGACTCAGGTGGGTGAGGAGAGTATCCTAAGGTGTTCGAGAGAATTCTGGTTAAGGAACTCGGCAAATTGACCCCGTAACTTCGGGAGAAGGGGTGCCAGGGGAAGTGATTACCCTTGCGGTATGAGCAAGCCCCTGGCCGCAGTGAAAAGATTCAAGCGACTGTTTATCAAAAACACAGGTCTATGCAAACTTGTAAAAGAAAGTATATAGACTGACACCTGCCCGGTGCTGGAAGGTTAAGTGAGAGGGTGAGAGCTCTTGAGTGAAGCCCCAGTAAACGGCGGCCGTAACTATAACGGTCCTAAGGTAGCGAAATTCCTTGTCGGGTAAGTTCCGACCTGCACGAATGGTGTAACGACTTGAATACTGTCTCAACCAGGATCTCGGTGAAATTGTAGTGGCGGTGAAGATGCCGCCTACCCGCGAACGGACGGAAAGACCCCGTGAACCTTTACTATAGCTTGACATTGTGATTTGATGAGGTATGTGTAGGATAGGTGGGAGATTTTGAAGCGTGGACGCTAGTCTGCGTGGAGTCATCCTTGAAATACCACCCTTATGTTGTTGAATCACTAACGCTAGTAGTTACCCTGCTAGCAGACAGTGTCTGGTGGGTAGTTTGACTGGGGCGGTCGCCTCCTAAAAAGTAACGGAGGCTTACAAAGGTTCCCTCAGATTGGTTGGCAATCAATCGAAGAGCATAAAGGTATAAGGGAGCTTAACTGCGAGACTGACGGGTCGAGCAGATGCGAAAGCAGGTCTTAGTGATCCGGCGGCTCTGTATGGAAGGGCCGTTGCTCAAAGGATAAAAGGTACTCCGGGGATAACAGGCTGATACCGCCTAAGAGTTCATATCGACGGCGGTGTTTGGCACCTCGATGTCGGCTCAACTCATCCTGGGGCTGAAGAAGGTCCCAAGGGTTTGGCTGTTCGCCAATTAAAGAGTTACGCGAGCTGGGTTCAGAACGTCGTGAGACAGTTCGGTCCCTATCCTTCGTGGGAGCAGGAAATTTGAGAGGATTTGCATCTAGTACGAGAGGACCGGTGTGAACAAACCTCTGGTGTATCGGTTGTGGCGTCAGCTGCATCGCCGAGTAGCTAAGTTTGGAATGGATAACCGCTGAAAGCATCTAAGTGGGAAGCCAACCTCAAAATAGATTTCCCTTATGAGAACCGCGGGAGACTACCGCGTTGATAGGTCACAGGTGTAAGCGTAGTAATGCGCTCAGCCGAGTGATACTAATTGTTCCATTGGCTTATTTTTTTTCTTTTTAATATCTCACCAACTTTTATCATAACAATTTTGTTAATTTGTTGAATTAGCTAAAGTTAGATTTTGTTAAAGTGCTTATTTTTTTGGGAAACAAGCCCCGAAGCTGTGTTTATGACACTGCAAGAGGGTGAAGTTTTCAAAAAAAGAAGTGTTAAAATGAAGCTTAAAACTTTAGCAGTTTAACAAAACTTAAAGCTCTTTGTTATGGTGGCTATAGCGACAAGGCAACACCTGTTCCCATTCCGAACACAGCAGTTAAGCTTGTCTGCGCCGATGGTACTGCACGGGCAACTGTGTGGGAGAGTAGGACGCCGCCATAACAGAGAGTTTTTTTATGTTCAAAAAGTTTTTAAAGCAATAGATTAGAGATGCCCAAATTTTTCATAATTTTCCCACTCGCAGTGTGCATCACACAGCTTCGGGGTAAATTACGGCACCGTCCAAAAAAGTGTGTCTAATCTCCAATTTGGTTTCCATTTTCTTAACTTTCTGGGAACAAAATTTTGTCAAATTTAAATTGATAAATCGGATAATTCAGATATTTATCGACCTTGTCCATCGCGACCTTGCTCAGCAGCAGTAGCACAGACTCATCGCTGGGCATCGAGTTCCTGATTTTCAAAACTTTCCGAAACTGTTTATTCAAATTTTCGATCCAATTTGTGGTGTAAATCAGCCGCTGAATTCTGTGGTCAAACTCCAAAAAAGTGAAATAATAAACGACATCGTCTCTGTTTAATAAGTTCTTGGTAAATCGATACTTATCTCCCCATTTTTTCGCAAAATTATCCAAATTTTTCAAAGCAATTTCTTTCGTATAGCGTTCTTGTCCGACGCAAAAAATTTCCTTCAAATCGTCGCTAATTTCGCTTTTATCACTATTCCTGACCTTAGCTAACAGACTTCTTTTAAAGTGAGTTACACACTTTTGAAATTTCGCATTTTTAAAAACTTTGCTCACAACATTTTCCAGCCCAGCAAGACCGTCAGCCACGACCAATTTTGTCGTTTGCAAGCCTCGCGATTTTAGGCGATTAAACAAGAATTCCCAGCCAGCAGCGCTCTCGGTCGGGATATTTTCGAGCGCCAAAATGTCCCGACTTTTGTCCTCTCGGACGCCGATAACCACGCAAAACGCCTCAGTTTCAACACTGTCGAGCCGCCTCAATTTGGAATGTATGGCGTCAATCATAATAATCGGATAGTTTTTTTCTAGCGGCCTATTTCGCCAATTTGTCAACAATTCTTTGAATTCTTGGCTGATATTGCTGATGGTCGATTTTTTGTAATTCGTGCCAAAAACATTTGCGAAAACATTCTCTATGTCTCTGGTAGACAAGCCTTTAGCATACAGCTGAAACGCCAATTCTCGTACTTCTTGCTCCTGCTTTTTCAAAATTTCCAAGATAAATGGATAAAATTGACCGAATCTGTCGCGCGGAATTTTGAATTGAATTTTGCCGCTGAGAGATGAAAAACACCTGCTGCGATAGCCGTTGCCTTTGTTGTTTGAGCTTTTGTTTTCCGCCATAAAAGCCTGTCTTTCCAGCTTCATAAGGCTGTTAAAAACGAACTCGATCAATTTATTCGCGCCATAATCATTGACATTTTCGTCTAAAATTTTTTGTAGTTGACTTGCGTTAAATCGCATAAGAATCTCCTTTTTTGTTCTTTTTTTTATAAAAATTGGAGATTCTTTTTTTGTGTCTAGTTTTTTTTGCTGCAGACACACTTTTTTGGACAGTGCCTAAATTACCGCAAATTTGAGCACTTTTTGAGGCATAAACCCATTTTCAAAACCTTTTTTTACTTTAAACTCTTAATCTCACTATTTTAAAGTTTTTAGTTAGCCATTCGCACAAGTGGGTGGCTTTTTTATTTGACAATAACTTGAATTATTCAGCATCTACTCTTAATCAATATGTCAACGCATTTAAATTTCTTTTGGAGAAAGTATTAGACAAAGATAGGGATTATTATAATTTGACGAGACGAAAAAATAAAAATTTTACTATTCATTTTTTTGCTACGCATTTTTTAGAGTATGGAGTTGATTTGAGATACATTCAAGAGTTGTTAGGTCATAGTATTTCGAAGACAATCGAAATTTATGCCCATGTTAGTAACTTGAATTTTTCTAAAATTGTTTCTCCCATTGATAATATTTATAGTGGAGATATAAACAATGTAGATAGCATGCAAAATAGGAAGGATATAAACAATGATGATAGCAAGTAGTTGTACACAATGGGGACAAATGATTCTGTTAAAATAAGGCATGGAAAATATAAACATGATTAATTCAAGATGAATAGAGAAAGAAACAAAAGGAGGAAAGACATCTGGCAAAGACAATCCAGAAGTAAGTGCTGTTTCTGCAACATCAAAAGAAGATGATAAATCTATTTCATCATTTGACATTTTTGAAAAATGTGTTGTAAGAGCTGAAAATCTTATTTCTGTTCATGACTCTACTGAAAAGGTTGAAGAAATATCAGAAGAACATTATTGTGATTGTTATAGAGCAGCAGTTGTTTTAACTATCTCGGCTTTAGATGCATTTGTAAGAAAAGCTGTTATTTCAGAAATTAGAAAAGTGCTATCTGATACGAAAAAACCTATAAATACAGATTTGAAAGAATATCTTAAAAAATTACTTAATCAGGATGAATTGTTAGATGCTGCCAGGAATTATAATTTACTTGAGAAAGTAGAACAAGCAGTAAAAGAAGATTTCGAAAAAAAATCATTTCAGGGAGAATGGAAAATTACATTCTACTTAAAAATGGTTGGTTATGATAATATTTTCTCAGCAGTAGCGGTAAAAGCGGATATAAATGAAAGTAACCTCAAAAGGAAACTTAATGTTTTTACTAATCGAAGACATATTATCGCTCATAGTGGTGACTATGACTTAAATCAAACTCCGCATAAAGAGAATGATATTAATAAAAAATATGCAAAAGAGTGTATTGACATAGTAAAATTGTTCGCATCAAAAATTCACGAAATAATTGAGAAATAATGAGACAAACATATATAATATCATACGACTTAAATAGTGCAGGACAAAACTATGAAGATGTCCTAAGAATAATTAAAGAGCATTGGGGTTGGGCAAGATTAGGTGGTTCAGCATATATTGTCATTACAGAGAAGAGTGCTGTTGAGATAAGGGATAATTTAATGGCTGTAATGGATTCTAATGACCAATTGTTTGTAGGAGTTATCAAAGCCCCTGCTGCTTGGTTTGGTTTAGGAGATGAAGTTTCAGACTGGTTAAAAAAGAACTTAGATTAACCACTGTGTACAACACGCAATAAAAAACATATGGCGGAAAGTGCTAAATTTGAACGATATAACATTTAATAAACGGCTCGGTAACTTGAAAGGTAGGTTCTTCGAAGTGCCCTACGTTTCTTATTGTCACCCGTTAGCCAAAATGTAAAAAATACTTGCTACGATAGCCGTTGCTTTGTTGTTCGAGCTTTTGTTTCCCGCCATAAAAGCCTGTCTTTCCAGCTTCATAAGGCTGTTAAAAACGAACTCGATCAATTTATTCGCGCCTTAATCGTTGACATTTTCGTCCAAAATTTTTTGTAGTTGACTTGCGTTAAATCGCATAAGAATCTCCTTTTTTGTTCTTTTTTTATGAAAATTGGAGATTCTTTTTTTTGTGTTTGCAATAAAAAAAGATACAACACTTCCCAAATCCAAGAAAAACCTAGCAAAAAAGTCTTTAATAAAAATAATGGCGATAATTCGCTTAACAAATAAAAAAGGGAAAAATGAAATTTAAAGATTTAAAACTAATTCCTCCCATACTCAAAGCTTTGAGTGAGGAAAATTATATCGAGCCGACTTTAATTCAAGCCAAATCGATTCCCCTGATTTTGAACAGGGAAGATGTTTTGGGCAGTGCCCAAACAGGGACGGGGAAGACGGCGGCTTTTGCTATTCCGATTATTCAACATTTAGTGGGCGAGTCGCAAAAGACTAAGGGCAGGCGAAAAATTTTGTCTTTGGTCATCACTCCCACTAGGGAATTGGCGATTCAGATCGGCGAGAGCTTTAGCACTTATGGCAGACACACCAGCGTCAAAAATACGGTGGTTTTTGGCGGTGTGCCTCAAGGCTCACAAACCAGAGCTTTGCAGAAAGGGGTAGATGTGTTAGTGGCAACTCCAGGGCGTTTGTTAGACTTGATGACGCAAGGTTTTATCTCGCTTGCGGATATCAAATATTTCGTGCTGGACGAGGCAGATCGGATGCTGGATATGGGGTTTATTCACGATATCAAGAAGATAATCGCCAAGTTGCCCGTGAAGCGTCAGACCTTGTTTTTCTCGGCAACTATGCCCCCGAATATCATCAAGCTTTCCCAGCAACTTCTGGTTAACCCCAAAAAAGTGTCTGTAAATCCGACCTCTTCGACGGCTGACACTATACAACAATATTTATACACCACCAACAAAGACAAGAAGAAGGAGCTGCTTTTTCACATCTTGGAAAACCATAAAATAGAGCAGGTTTTGCTTTTTTCCAGAACCAAGCACGGGGCAAATCGTATTGTAAAAAATCTGCACAGGAAAAAAATCAACGCCGCTGCTATCCATGGCGATAGGTCTCAAAATCAGCGCCAAAAAGCTTTGCGTGACTTCAAAGATGGGCAACTAAGGGTGCTGGTTGCCACAGACATCGCAGCGCGAGGAATAGATATCGACAAGCTGCGCTATGTAATCAACTACGATATCCCCAACGAGCCGGAAACTTATGTCCATAGGATTGGGCGCTGTGGTAGAGCTGGGGAGCAGGGCATCGCCATCTCTATGTGTGAGCCAGAAGAGAACGCTTATGTCAAAGATATCCAAAAGCTTATCAAGCAAAAAATTCAGATTTCTGACGACAACCCTTTTCCTCAGACCGATAGACCGATGAACGCTGCCGAAAAAAAAGAGCAAAACAAAGAGAAGCAGCGTAGAAAAGAGGAGTTTTTTGCCAATCGCAACAAGAAAAGAGGTGCGCAAAACCCTAGCTACCGCCGAGGCAAAAACTAAATAAAGTTTCAAATTTTTATGAAAAATTGACGCCTTTTTTTGAGGGCGTTTTTTCCTATTTGTTATTTTTTTGAATAAATTTTAGTCTGCGAGCATTTAAAGTAGATAAAAAGGAGTTTTTTTATGTCATCAACTCAGGATTTTGTAGATTTTGTTGTCGGACAGATTGACAGCAGTCAGCCGATCTCTTATCGCAAGATGTTTGGCGAATACGCACTTTATTGTGGAGGCAAAGTTGTGGCGCTTATTTGCGATAATCAGCTTTTTGTAAAGCCGACTAAAGCAGGCAGAACTTTTATCGGAGAGCCAGAAGAAGCGCCAGCATACAAAGGCGCTAAGCCTAGTTTTTTGATAACAGACGAGCTCGAAGACCGAGATTGGATAAGTCAGTTGATCGAAATTACAGCGCAGGAGCTACCGCTGCCGAAAAAAAGGTAACGGATCTTTTTTCGGTTGACTGAATAAGGAGAAAGCCTTTGCTTCTATATGTTTTTTTGTTGACGATAAGAATTTGATTACTTTTTTGGTTTAAATATTGATAACGACGGAGATTATGAAGAAGATTAAAAACAAAATGGATAAAGATATTGATAAGCTTTTGGTGGCGAAATCTGAGCAAATAAAGAAGCTCCAAGAGATTGTTAAAAAGGCGATCGAAGAGGAGACTTTGATCACGAACGACCTTTTGGCAGATCATCGAGAGACGCTCACCAAGGGTCAGTCTATTTCGGATAATGTTGCAAAATTTGGCGGAAGCTGGGCGTTTATAATCTCATTTCTTTTTGTACTGGTCGCTTGGATTCTTTTTAACACGCTAACGCCCAAAAAGGATATTTTTGACCCGTATCCCTTTATTTTGATGAACCTTATCCTTTCGTGCATCGCTGCTTTACAGGCGCCAATAATTATGATGAGCCAAAATAGGCAGGAAGAAAAAGACAGAAAAAGAGCTGAAAACGACTATTTGGTGAACCTAAAGGCGGAGCTAGAGATAAAAGCTTTGAACCAAAAAATTGAACTTTTAATTCAGGAGCAAATTCAGACTTTGTTTGAGAGCCAAGAGATACAACTGGCTATCCTAAAGAAGCTTGAGAAAAAGTTGTAGCTAAAAATTTTGGGAGGAAAACTGAAGCGAAAATTTTTATTTTTATCAGCTATCTTTTTGCTGATATTTTGCTTTGGATGTGTATCTTCGGGGAATGTTGTAGAAGATGCCGATATTCCAGAGATTACTAATTTTGAAAACCAGAAGCCAAGTGTTTTTGCCTCTTACGAGCTCATTTCTGTAGATAAAAAACAAGTGAAATTGAAGATGGAGTCCACCGATATTGATGGCGAGGTTGAGCTTTATATCGCCGTTTTTCGCTCCGAATACGAAAATTGGAAAGACTCGGTTTCTTTTGCCGAAAACGAAAAGAGCTTTACGCTGCCCTACAAAGGCGATTACACGGTCAATTACTACGCTATCGACAACGAAAATTACATCAGTGACAAGCGAAGCTTTTCTTTCAATATCCCGCAAAAATCGCCCGTTTTGGCAGCTGATCTTCGCATCGATGGACAAAGCGTGTCGGCAGATAACCTCGCAGGCTATGCCCCAGCTGAGCTGAGCGTCGATTTGAGCAGCTCGACTGCGGGAGAAGCTCAAGAGCTTGAATATTACATCGATTTTGGCGACGGCGAAGTGAGCTATAACAGCTCGGCAGCGCATAGCTACGCTAACGAAGGCTCATACACGCTAACTTTGGCGGTGAAAGATGACCAGCTCGATGGCGTGACGATCAGTAAAACTTATGATGTGAACATCACCACGGCAGAAGCTCCGACTGTGTATATCAACAGCAATGGCTCGACATTTCATCTGGGCGATACGCTGCAGCTTTCGGCAAATATCTTTGCAGATGAGGGAGTAGAAATAAAATCGGTTGAGTGGCAAAAATCGATCGGCGAAGATATTTTTGAGTTTCTTTCTTATGAAAATTCAACATCGTATTACTGCAACGAGTTTGTGGGCGCAGGCAAAATAAAGCTGATTGTTACCGACGACAAAGGTAACAAAGTTAGCAAGGTTTTCAGCTTTGAGGTGCTCAATCGGGTGCCGAGCTTGCAGTATATCAAGCTCGATGAGGAGAGTTTGGAGAAGGTAAGCTCGAGTGATATAAGATATAGAGCTTTAGAAGAAACGAAATATCTTTCATATGAGTCGTTTACGACAGGAATATACAGTTTTGAATTATCGGGATTTTCCCACGAAGATACAGAAGTGGTTAACCCAAACGGGAATGCTTGTGACTATTCCAAGTTTAAATACACGGTGATTTTTTATCCAGAAAGTGGTGATGAAGTTATTACGGAATTTGGCGAAACGAGTAATCCAAATTTAAGTAATCTTGATTGTAATAAAAAGGGGCTTTATAAGGTTTTTTTAACTTTTAGAGATAGTTATATATCAATAGAAAATCAATATATTAGTTGTTTGAGAATAAAATAAAAAGGGAGAAATTAAGAATGAAAAAATTTTTTGTGTTTTTGATGAGTGTTTGCTTGCTTTTGCTTGGATGTTTGGCGTTAAAAAGGAAAGAAGAAGAGGTGGAAAAATGAAGAAATGCCCTTTTTGTGCAGAAGAGATAGCAGACGAAGCTATAAAATGCAAGCATTGCGGAGAGTTTTTGGACAAAGATCAAGAAACTCCTGAGCCTCCAAAAACAACAGAGCAGCCAAAACAAGAGGCGAAGCCTAAAGAAGAAAAGAGCAACCTTTTGCCAATCATAATCTTGTTGGCGGTAATCGCCTTTATTCTCCTTTTTGTAGCGATGTAAATGTCGCAACGCTCTTGTGCAATTTGGTTGGGGGCAGTTTTTCTTTTTTTGGGAAATCAGCTTTTTGAAAAATTTGGGCAAAGGGTTGGTTTTCTGGCTTCCTATGCCGACGATTTTTTATTTTTCCCAGTCACACTACCGTTTTGCGTTATGGTTTTAAAGAAAAAATTTAATCTAAAAACCAAACTAAGCTTTACCCAGTGCGTGATTGTTTTTTCTGTCTTTGGCGCACTTTTTGAGTGTGTATTTCCTTTGCTTAACTCCAATTATGTTTTTGATCCTTACGATTTTATCGCATATTTTGCGGGGATTTTGTTTTATTATCAATTTATTCGTAGTTGAATATTTTTTTTTCTAAAGAGGCAAAAATGAAAAAAATATTTAGTTTGCTTTTTCTGTGTTTGGCAATTGGTTTTGGCTTTGCCAGCCCGCTGAACAGCAGTGATATCAAAAATGTGGACACTTTTATTCATCTTGTTAAAACAGGCGATGTGAATCAGCTAAAGAAAATGGTCGATTATCCGCTGGCTCGCAGGTATCCAATCCCGAGCGTTAAAAATCAAGCCGAATTTGTGCGGCGATACAGCCAGATTTTTGACGATTCGCTGGTGAATATGATTGTGAACTCTTCCCCAGAAAAAAATTGGGACGAAATGGGATGGCGGGGGATTATGCTGGACGACGGCATAATATGGCTCGATTTTGGCGGCGATTTAAAAGCGGTGAATTATATGTCGAAGTTTGAAGCCGAGGAGCGAAAAAGGCTCATCCAAAAAATTAAAGACGAAATTTATCCTAGCTTAAGCAATATTTTGCGACCGATTTTGGTAATGGAAACGAAAAAATTTCGAGTCAGAATTGATAGAACCACCAACGGAAATCTTCGCTACGCTTCGTGGAATATAAACACGCCGATGAGCCAAAAGCCAGAGCTGGTAATAGACAGCGGCAGAGTGGTTTACGAGGGCAGCAGCGGCAATCACACCTACTATTTCAAACGCGGAAACTACAGCTACAATTGCTCGATAAACATCATCGGCAAAACCGACACGCCTGCATTTTTGGAGGTGTATCACAACGGAAAACAGATTTTGGATCAG
Organism: Candidatus Cloacimonadota bacterium; assembly: GCA_963676615.1. GTDB lineage: Bacteria > Cloacimonadota > Cloacimonadia. The sequence continues at coordinate 473,670 of OY781092.1, forward strand.
CCTGCGAATTTGGTCGATTAAACAAAAGGAAAACAGATGATTTTGTATTTATTGATTTTTTTGATAGTTCTTAACTGCCTGGGTTTTGTGGTGTTATGGCAAAAGAAACCGAAAATTGAGTGGGGCGACTCTTTGCAAAAAATGCAAAACTCTTTGGCGGAGCTAAAAATTAGCTTGGAGATTATCGAAAAATCGAACAAAGACGCTTTTGCTCTGGCACGGAGCGAGGCAAGCGCTGCCGCTAAAGATAATCGTCAGGAGCTTCAAAAATCGCTGGAGGTTTTCCAAAAAAGTTTCGTGGGCGAGATTAAGGAGATTGCGGGCGTTATCGACAAGCAGCTCAGGTGGATACGCGACGACAGCACAAAGCAGCTTGAGCAGATTCGCAAGACGGTCGATGAGAAGTTGCAGACGACGCTGGAGAAAAAAATCGGCGAGTCTTTTCGGCAAGTTTCGTTGCGGCTGGAGCAGGTGCACAAAGGGCTTGGCGAGATGCAGACGATTGCCAGCGGAGTTGGTGACTTAAAAAAAGTGTTGAGCAATGTCAAGACTCGTGGAGTTTTGGGCGAGTATCAGCTGGAAAATATTTTGGAGCAGATTTTGACGCCGAACCAATACGCAAAAAATGTGGCGACCAAAAAAGGCTCGCAAGGCGTTGTGGAGTTTGCCATTAAACTGCCCGGCAAAGATTCTGACAAGAGCGTTTGGCTACCCATCGATTCCAAATTTCCTATCGAAGATTACAATTTGCTTTTGGATGCTTATGAACGCGCCAACAAGGCGGAAATTCAGATGGCGCAAAATGTGCTGCTGCGCAAGATCGAGAGCTTTGCCAAAGACATTAGCGCAAAATATCTTGATCCGCCGAACACGACCGATTTTGGAGTGATGTTTTTGCCGATTGAGGGGCTTTATGCCGAGGTTTTGCGGCATCCGGGACTGTTTGACACTTTGCAAAGGAAATACAAAATCACTATCACAGGTCCAACGACGCTCTCGGCGCTGCTCAGCAGTTTGCAGATGGGCTTTCGGACGCTGGCTGTGCAAAAAAGAAGTAGTCAAGTTTGGGACATCCTCAAGAGCGTGAAGCAGGAGTTTGGGCAGTTCACCTCGATGCTGCAAAGGGCGCACAAGCAGCTGGGGACAGCCTCTGGCACGCTGGAATCGCTGATAACTACTCGCACGAATGTGATGGAGCGCAAACTTCGCAATGTGGAGAGTTTCGACGAATTTCCACAGGAGCAAATTTTGAAAATATCTGAGCTAACAGAAGAAAAAAATTAAGTAAAACTGTTGACTGCCTTGGCTTATTTTGGACTAAGATAACACGCTAAGGAGTTTATTTTTATGAAAAAAATAGTATTGTTTGTATTTTTAGCTTTGCCAATTTTTCTTTTGGCAGAGGGTAACAGTTTTGTGGCAAAAGGCGGAATCGGCTCGATAACGCTAAATGACCAAGTTTACAATCGTGTTTCGCTGTATCCAGAGCTGTCGGTGTGGAAGTTTGCGTTGGGTCTAGACATTGAACTTCTGTTTGATAAAGACGGCAAAATTTACAAAAAAGATTGGGAAGACGCCGAAGATTATGTGAACAAAATTCTTTATTTTCGTTTTGCACAAAGGGGCGACCCTTTCTATTTTTTGATGGGAAATATCAGTTCATACACCTTGGGTAAAGGACTGATTATGCAAGATTATTGCAACGATTTGCTCTATCCAGACGAGCGCAAACTGGGGGCGATGGTTGGTTTTAATGTAGCAAATTGGTCGGCAGAATTTTTCTCGGCAGATGTAATCGAAAACGACATTTTGGCGGCAAGAGTTGCCTACTCTCCTATCAGCAGGTTACAAATTGGTGTTTCTGGAGCGGCAGATTTAGACCAATACAACGGCATCAGCGACCAAGACGGCGACAATTTTCCCGATATTTACGACGATTTCCCAAACGACGAAAATTATTACGATAAATACCAAAAAGACAAAACCGCTTTGCGAGAAGCGTGGATCAAAAAGTTTGGCGACGATAGCGGTTTTGAGGACTATTTCAACGACCTTCTCGCCGAGAGCGATCACAAAAAATTGGACGAGCTAAAAAAGAGCGAAGACGGCAAAAAAGAGGTGTATGAGGTTGGCGCCGATTACACGGTTGACATCTATCGAGGTCGCTCACTATTTTTGCAACATTACGGCGAGGTCGCTCACATTGTAGATCACGGCTATGGCTTTGTTTTCCCTGGATTTATCGCCAAGTTTTTCATTTTCGATTTGAACGCTGGATTTAGACATTACGGCAAAGAGTTTACCGCTCCTTATTTTGGGCATCTCTACGATCAGAACAGAGTGGAAGTGACCAAAGTGGGCGATAGCGCAGTTATCGTGACCAAAGAGGAGCAACTGGATAACCTCAAAGCTGCTAACGGTTGGCAGGCAACTTTGACCAGCGATTTTTTCGGCGTGATGGATCTGAAGGTCAGCTACAACAATATGCACTACGACGACGACAAGCTTGCTCATCAAAATATCCAAGGAATTGAAGGGGTTTTGAGTCTTAGACCCAATGTCGTTCCCAAAATTTCTACCGCTTACATTAAATATTCTCAAGAGAACGAACCGAAACTTTTTGAACATTGGAAAACGGAAACGACCTACATCGAGGGTAAAGTTGGATTGGAACTAACCGCTTCCACGAGCGTAAATTGGCTTTACACGGAAAGATACAAAGACCTCAACGGCGACGGAAAAATAAGCGGCAGAGACGAGACTATCTCCAATGTGAGCTTCGGCGTTGAGATGACATTTTAGTAAGAAAAAATAAGGAATAAAAATGGTTAGAGTTAGATTTGCGCCTTCTCCGACAGGAAAATTGCATCTTGGCGGACTTCGGACGGCCTTATACGATTACGCTTACGCCAAAAATCAGGGCGGCAAGTTCATTTTGCGAATTGAGGACACGGATCAAACGCGTTTTGTGGAAGGAGCGACAGAAAATCTGATTAACTCTCTGAAAATGATGGGCTTAGATTTTGACGAAGGGCCAACATTTCAAAGTCAGCGGCTTGATATTTACAAAAAATACGCTTTGCAATTGATTGAGCAGGGCGACGCCTACTACTGTTTTTGCACACAAAAAGAGCTGGATTTGGCGCGTCAACGGCAGAAAGAGCTTAAATTACCGACGAAATATCCCGAAACTTGTCGCAATCTTCCTCAAGAAGAGGTGGAGAAAAATCTGGCGCAGGGCTTGCCGTATGTGATTCGCTTGGCGATGCCCAAAGACAAAGATTTCGTAATTTTCGACAAAGTGCGCGGCAAAGTTAAAATCGACTCCTCGCTTTTGGATGATCAGGTGATTTTGAAGTCGGACGGTTTTCCGACCTACCATTTGGCGGCTGTCGTGGACGATCATTTGATGGAAATCTCGCATGTGATACGCGGTGAAGAGTGGCTTTATTCGACGCCGAAGCACATTCACCTTTACGACTGTTTGGGCTGGAAGCCGCCGATTTGGGTGCACCTGCCGCTTATTTTGAACGAGAATAAGGCGAAACTCAGCAAACGGGACGGCGATTTTTCGGTTGGTGCGTATCTGGAAAAAGGTTATCTGCCGCAGGCGATTATCAATTTTGTGGCGCTTTTGGGTTGGAATCCAAAAAACGAGCAAGAGATTTTTGATTTGCAATATTTGTGCGACAAGTTCTCTTTTAAGGCTGTGAACAAAGCGGGTGCGGTGTTTGATGAGCGGAAGCTGGAGTGGATGAACGGGCAGTATATTCGCAAAATGGATCTGCAGGAGCTGGCAGATTTGTTGAAAAAGTACTTTATTGAGGCGGAAATCGACATCAGCGACGAGCAAAAATATCTGAAAGTTATCGATGTTGCCAAAGATTATCTTGTTCTCTTGCCGCAGGTGGTGCCGCATTCGAAAATGTTTTATCAGGAGCTTGAGTTTACCGACGAAGATTTGGCGCTTTTGCACGCGCAAGAGTCGCAAGCGGTTTTTGGCTATTATCTAGAAAATTTGCCGAATTGTGAAGATTATGAGCAGTTCGTCAAAACGGCGTCCGCCGAGCTTGGCATAAAGGGAAAAGCTTATTTCTTCCCGCTTCGTTTGGCACTTTTTGGCAACAGCTCAGGACCGAATATCCCTATTTTGCTAGATATTTTGGGGAAAGAAGAGAGTAAAAAGCGACTTGAAAAAGTTATGCTTTAGATTGTCATATTAAAAAGGAGGGCAAATTATGAAGAAATTTTTAATCTTGTGCATTTTTTTGGCAGGAATCAGCGCAATGTGGGCGAAAGACGACGACATCTCCTCGATGCTTGGAGGTTTGGGCGAAAGCTTGGGCAAATCCTATGCTGGACCTTTGCCAGAAGGATTTTGCACCAATATGAACTCGGGTTGGTTCAACAAAGCTCCCGAAGATGAGATTTTGGGCTTTGATTTGGAACTTTCGCTTGTTGGTATGGGCACAAAATTTGAAGAGAGCGACAAAACTTTCGAGATAAACAATCCTGTGCCGATTACAATCTCCAAAGAGATGGTCAGAAATTTGGCGACCGATTTGGTAGAAGGTAACAATGTGCCAGAAGGGGCACAACGGGGCGAGATAACTCGATTGACGGACTATATTTGGGAAAAATTGGATGGAGAGGGAGATGAAAAAACGATAGGCAATGTAAATGTTACCGCTTATGGACCAACGGTTGTAGGTAGCGAAGAAGACGAAGTTATGATTGTGATAGATAATAGCGGATTGACAAATTATACAGATTCAGTTACAGGTAGTAATTACAAGCTTTCTGATGTAAAAAACAGAACGATTAAATCGGGCGTAACTGGATTGGATTTGCCGATACTTCCGCTGGGAGCTTTTCAGATTTCCCTGGGGACACTCTATGGCACAAGAGGCACTTTCAGATTTTTGCCGCCGATAGATGTGGACGAAAAAATCGGTAAAGTCAGCTACTACGGAGGCGCTCTGCAACACAATCCAAAAATGTTTTTGCCTGCTTTGGATATTTTGCCTTTCGACCTAGATGTTTCTGGCTCGTATCAGATTTTTAAACTCGGCAGCATCATCAAATCTACCGCTTGGACAGCCGGAATGAATGTCAGCAGAAAATTCGGCTGGGACTTTTTGAACCTCACACCGTATGCTGGAGTTATGTTGGAGTCCAGCACGATGAAATTTAGCTACGATTACGAGTTGGATTTGGATAACGGTGAAACAGAAAAAATTCCTATCTCTTTTGATGTTGACGGACCAAACAAATATCGCATTCCTCTTGGATTAGGAGTTAGACTCGGGATTTTGAACATCAGCGGAGAGTATTTCTTTGCCAAGCAAAGCGGATTTTCGGCAGCAGTTGCCGTCGCTTTTTAGAGCTTGCCCAAAATTGTTGTAAATCTTGAAAATTTTAGTAATTCATACCGCTTTCTTGGGAGATGTCGTTTTAGCCACATCTTTTTTGGAAGCGGTAAAATTATTTTTTCCCGATAGCCAGTTGGATATTTTGGTTACCCCAGAAAATGAAGGCGTTTTAGCAAACAGTCCAATTTTGAGGAAAGTTTTGACTTTCGATAAAAAAAGCTCAAAATTGAAATCTTTTTGGCAAACTTTATCAAAAATCAAAAAAGAAAAATACAATATCGCTTTTTTGCTTCACTCCTCTTTTACAACCGCATTTTTAGCTTTTGCGGGCGGAATTTCTCGGCGAGTTGGATTTAGACGAAATTTTTCCCAACTTTTCTTGACAGATAGGGTCGAATTTAGACACGATTGCCACAGGATTAAAAAAAATTTTGCACTTTTGTCCGTTTTTGGCAACAAAAAAGAGATGCCGCCGACGAAAATTTATCCCAAAATTTTGCCTGCGTTGTTTGATAATGGGGAAAAGACGGTTGCTGTGGCGCCTGGCAGCGTTTGGAATACCAAGCGGTTGCCAAAAGAGAAGTTCAAAGAGATTTTGGATCGCTTGCCAAAAGTAAATTTGCTCTTTGTTGGCTCACGAGGCGAGCGGGAGCTTTGCAGGCAGATAATTGAAAGCTTGCAGGTGAATGCGAGAGCCAAAAATATCGCTGGAGAGTGCTCGATTTTGCAGTCGGCAGAGTATTTGCGGCAGGCTGATTTGGTGCTTTGTAACGATAGTGGGGTTTTGCATTTGGCGGAGGCTGTCGATACGAGGGTTTTTGCGTTTTTTGGTCCTACAGTAAAGAAGTTAGGCTATTTTCCTTATAAAAAGGAAGATAAGATGTTTGAAGTTGATTTGGATTGTCGGCCGTGCGGCAAACATGGTCACGACAGATGTCCGCTGGGGCATCATAATTGTATGAATAAAATAGATACGACTAAGGTTGTAGAGGAAATAATAAAGTTTTTGGGAATTTCAAGATAATGAGATCGCCTTTTTTGTTTGTAATGGTGAGCTGTTTGTTGCTTTTTGTGGTGGCAAGGCTGTTTTTTGCGTTTATTTTTAATTTTTGGTATATTGCGTTGCCGATAGCCGGATATTTGGGCTACAAAGTTTATAAAATCAAAAAATTGCTGACGATGAACAGGAGTCAGTTCGAAAAAAATAACGAGACAAAATTAGACCCAGCCAAGCAGGTGAAAGGCGGATCTTTTAAGGTTGTTAAGTAGATAAATTATAGAAGGGATGTTTGCAGATGAAGATTAAAACAATAGCTTTGATACTCTTGGGGCTAGTTGGTGTTTTGGGCGGAGTTTATGTCGTTAGCGATATTATTCTCTCGGAGAGTAAGCCGATTCAGACAATAGCTGATGTGCAAGACGATTTTGAAAATTCGACAAGAAGTAGCGTTGATCAAGATTTTTCTGATATATCAGAAAGTTTTAATCAGCAAGATTATGGGAAGGTTATCGAGCTTTCTCGTAATTTTTTGCAAGATTATCCGAACAACCATTTTAGTGCGAATGTGCTGTTTAAAATAGCCGAAAGTTACTACCGTTTGGGCAAATTGCCGCAGGCGAAAGACGGCTATACGAAAGTTATTGATAGTTTTCCAGATTCACAAATGGCTCAGTTTGCTAGAATTAAGCTGGATCTGTTGGGGAAAGTTGACCAAGAAAGCTCTATGGATCAATTTTTGAAGTTGGAGACTGCCGAAAGCGGCTATCAGGAGTGTCGCGATTTGTATAAAGGGCGAGATTTTGATGGCGCGATTAAAGGGTTTGAGGCGTTTTTGCAAAAGTATCCTAACTCCGATTTGGCGTCCAATGCTCAGTATTGGCTTGCGGAATGTTATTATGCGAAAGACGATTTGCGCAGGGCGAAGCGGGAGTTTGAGAGGGTGAAAGAGAACTATCCTGGTTCAAGTAAAATTCCGTCTGCTAATCGCAAGATTTTGATGAGTAGCCAAAAGCTTGCAAGGCAAGATTCTGATGACAAACAAAAAGTGATTTACGAGAGGGCTTTGGCGAAATATAACGAAAAAGATTATCGAGGTGCGATTGCTGGTTTTAGAGCTTTTTTGAAGGAGTATCCGCAAAGCACCTATGCGCCTAACGCTTATTATTGGATAGCCGAGAGTTATTATGCGGCGGCTGATTATCAAGACGGCGTTTACAAAAATACGCTGATAAATTTGGGACAGTCTGAAAAATATTTTAAAGCTGTAATCAGCAAATTTCCCAAGAGCGAAAAAGCTGCTGATGCCAAAACGAAGTTGCAGCGAGTTGGGATGATTACCAGCTATGTAAAGGCTCGCAAAGCTTATTTGGCGAAAGATTATAATCAGGCGATTAGAGATTTTAAATCTTATCTGAATCGCTATCCTAAATCTTATCTTGCGGCGAATTGTCAGTATTGGGCTGGTGTTTGTTATTTTGATCAGGAGCAATATGCTAGGGCGAGGATTGAGTTTCAGAGAGTTGAAAAAAATTATCCAGAGCATCATAAGGCGAAAGATGCGGCTCGGAAGTTAAAAGAGATCGAGAAGATTTTGGGTAGCGAAGCGCCGAGAAGTGGCGACCTTTCGGACGAGGAGAGCGATTTTGAGGCTGTAAGGGCGTTCTTTATTCAAGGAGATATGGGCAAGCTCGTTTCGTCTGGTTCTGTTTTTTTGCAAAACTATCCGAATAGTCAAGATGTGGCGAGGGTGCAGTTTATGCTGGCGGAAGGCTATTATCGCGAGAAAGATTTTAACAGAGCGGCGAGTTATTATGGCGAGCTTTTAAGCAGCGGGAAGATGCCAGAGGAGCAAGCGTTAATTCAAGATCGGTATCAAAGATGCCTTGCACAAAGAAGTCAGGACGCTTTGGAAGAGATGGAAGAGGGCGATGCTGAAGGCAGGCTGAACGCTGATTTGGAAAGAGGTATCGCTTTTTGTGATAACGGAGATTGGGACGCTGGTTTGGAGATGTTTTTGAGTTTGAGAGGCAGATTTGAGCCAGAGTCGGTGGATAACGCGGTGCTGCTTTATTGGATTGGCAAATATTATTACCGAGCCAAAGATTTTGCCAAGACGAAGTTGTATTTGTCGAGAGTGGACGAGGCGAAGCTTACGAAGGACGAACGAGAGGTCTGCTATTATTGTTTGGCCGCCGCTTGTTATAAACTGGAAGATTTTGATGTTGCAATGGACGAGATTGACAAATTTTTGGTCGAATTTGGCTCTAGTAGCCAATATTACTACTCCATTTTGGATATGAAAGTCAGGATCGAAGATAATAGATAGGGAACTTATTTTATGGAATATGTTACGGTTGTTGGTATAAAAAAAATGAACGAAAAGCTGGAGAAGCTCAAGGCGAGTTTGCCAGAGGTGGTTAGGCAGGTTTCGGTGGCACGGGAGATGGGCGATTTGTCGGAAAATGCGGAGTATCATGCGGCTAGGGAGCGAAAAAGGAACATCGAGAACGAGATCGATTATATCAGCACGCGGCTGACGAAATTGCAGGTAATTGACACCAAGAGTATGGACGCTGGCGCTGTGCGATTTGGTTTTTGCGTTAAGGTGCAACAAAAGCGAGACCAGCAGCAGACGAACTATATTTTGGTTGGCGCGGACGAGATAGATTTTGATTTTGGCGAAGATTTGACGCCGATCTCTTTTTTGTCCCCTTTGGGCAAAGCTCTTATTGGCAAAAAAGCAGGCGAAAACTTTGTGGTGAGCGCTCCCAAAGGCGATATCGAGTATAGCGTAGTTGAGATTTGGAGAGATTAGATGAGTGGCAAAGATTTGATTTATAAGAAAAATACGGCTTGGCAAAAAGATGGCGATGTGGACAAAATTTACGATTTTGCGCAAGGTTACAAAAAGTTTTTGGATGCGTGCAAAACGGAAAGATTGAGTGTTGATTACACGGTTGAGCTTTTGCGCAAAGCGGGTTTTAAGGAGTTAGAAGAGGGCGGAGACAAAGTTTACCAAGTTTTTAAATCCAAAAGCGTGGCGTTTGCTGTTTTGGGCAAGAACCCTCTTGTCGAAGGGGCAAATGTTATCGCCTCGCACATCGATTCGCCGCGGGTTGACCTCAAGCAAAACCCTTTTTTTGAATCGGACGATGTTTGTATGGCGAAAACTCATTATTATGGCGGCATCAAGAAGTATCAGTGGTTTTCCACGCCTTTGGCTCTGCACGGCGTGGTTATCAAATCTGACGGCACAAAGGTCAAAATCGACATTGGCGAAGAGTCAAACGACCCAGTTTTTGTGATTCCTGATCTTTTGCCGCATTTGGCGCGTAAAGTGCAGTATGCCAAGAAGTTACCAGACGCTTTTGATGCAAACAAAATGAATTTGGTTTTTTCGTCGATGCCAGCTTTTGGTGACGACAAAAAAGAGTTGAGTTCTCGCTTTAAGCTGCGGGCTTTGCAGATTTTGAACGAGAAATACGGAATAAAAGAGAAAGATTTTTTGTCGGCGGAGCTTAGCTTGGTGCCAGCAGGGCAAGCTCGAGACGCTGGCATTGATGCGTCGATGATTTTGGCTTATGGTCAGGACGACAGAGTCTGTTCGTATTGTGGTTTGCGGGCGCTTTTGGATACACAAAAATCGGCAAAGACGACGATTTGTTATTTTGCGGACAAAGAGGAGATAGGCAGCGACGGCAACACTGGTGCAAAGTCTGCTTTCTTCAAAAACTTTTTGCAAGAGCTTTTGCGTTTGAAAGGCGAAGATTTTGGCAGCTACTCTTTGGCAAAAACTCTTGGCAATACTCAGATTATTTCGGCGGATGTTACCGCAGCGCTAAATCCGAACTACCCAGAAGTTCACGACAAGCAAAACGCAACGATTTTGGGTTCGGGAGTTGAAATCTCGAAATTTGGCGGAGGCGGTGGAAAATACTCGTCCAGCGATGCGGGAAGCGAGTTTGTGGCAAAATTGACCAGAATTTTCGACAAGAATAAAGTTGCTTGGCAGATGGGCTCTTTGGGCAAAGTTGACGAAGGCGGCGGCGGCACTATCGCCAAATTTTTGGCAGCTTTGGGAGCAGATGTTGTCGATTGTGGCACAGGTCTATTCGGGATGCATTCCCTATATGAACTCTCCAGTAAAGTCGATGTTTACAACACCTATTTGGCATATTCGGGCTTTTTGAGGGAGTGCTAGACCCGCTATGAACACAAGGCGTTTAGTAATAATTTTCTTTTCCTGCTTGATTTTGCTCTCGGGATTGTATATCGTTTACAAAATTGTGGACGATTCGCAGGAGGTCGCCAGCGAGCCAGCGCAAGAAAAATTGTATAAAGTCGTGCTGGCGCATTACGCTCAAAAAGAGTATGAAAACACAATTCATTTGGGCGAATCGTTTTTGGAGAAGTATCCGCAAAGCCCTTATTTTTCGGATGTTTTGCTCAATATTGGACAGTCGTATTTTAATCTGCGGGAATACGACAAAGCTATTCAATCTTACGAGCTACTTTTGGATAAATTCCCAAATTACAAGCTGGAAAAGTATGTTTTGGACAAAATCGAGCGAGCTGCGGAGTATAAAAAAGATTTGGTTTTGAGCTTGGAACTCGGCTCTGGCGGCGTGCAGACAGATTTTGAGAAGTGCAAAAAACTTTTTGACGACAAGCAGTATCAAAAATCTGCTCGGGCGCTGAAGCTGTATTTGCAAAACTACCCAGATAGTCCTTTTGCGTCTAACGCCGAGTATTTGATCGCCGATAGTTACTTTAACTTGGGCGATTTTGAGCTAGCGGCGAAGCTTTATCAGCAAGTAATCGAAAAATATCCGCAAAGTGAGGAGCTTTATTTGTCGAAAAGGCGGCTGGAAAAAATAGGTTCGCTTAAAGAGAAAAAAAGTGGCAGTTCGCTGACGGAGATTTACAAAAAGGCTCTAGATAAATATTATGCCAAAAATTTCGACGCGGCGATTGAGGAGTTTTCTGACTTTTTGACGCTTTATCCCAAAAGCGATTTGGCGCCGAATTGCCAGTATTGGCTGGCGGAATCTTTCTACTCTTTGGACAAAAAAAGCCAAGCGCTCTCGGAGTTTGAGAAGGTGGTGAAGTTTTATCCCAGCTCGAGCAAAGCCAAAGACGCCAAAATTAAAATTAAGATGATAACCGATGCGCGCGCGGAGAGCAAAAGTTCGCAAGAGTTTCAGGATTACAAAAATATTCGCAAAACTTATCTTGTGGGAAAATATCGGAAAGCGATTAAAGATTTCGATAATTTTTTGGTGCAATTTCCCGATAGCAAATATGTGCCAAACGCTTACTACTGGAAGGCTGAGTGCTATTATTCGCTGGAGGAATACGAGGATGCGATTTCTGTTTTTGAGCAGATTTTGCAACTTTTTCCCGATTCGCAAAAGGCAAATCACGCTACGGTGAAAATTCGTATGTCCAAAGAGAAGCTGGGAATTGTGGAATATACGCCGCAGGAAGCGCTTTACAAGAAAAGTTACGGCTTGTATGAGAGCAAAAAGTTTGAGCAGGCCATCGCTTCGTTTGATGATTATATGCAAAAATTCCCGTCAACGCCGCTGGTGGAGAACTGTTTGTATTGGATTGGCGAGTGTTATTACGCGATGGAAGATTTTGCGAAGGCGGCGGACTATTTTCGGCAGACGATGGAGCGGTATCCGTCTGGAAACAAGGCGCAGGACGCAAAAATCAAGTATGATATGTGTTTGCGGAAAAGTGGGCAGCAGGTGAAGTCGGCAAAGGAGTTGACTTATGAGTCGATTCGCCAAGATTTTTTGGATACGAATTACGACCGCGCCATCAGCAGGGGTTTGGATTTTGTGGAGAAATTTCCGCAGAGTCGGCAGGCGTCTAAAATCAGGTTGCTTGTTGCCGAAAGTTATCAAATGTCGCGGAAATTCGAGCAGGCTTTGATTGAGTACAAGCAGATTGGGCGCGATTATCCAGATTTGGCGGTGAGCTCGCAGGAGAAGGTTGTGGAGCTTTGTCAGAGGCTAGATAGGCCGTTGCAGAAAAAAATCGAAGAGCGGGAGCTTGACGAGTTGAAACGAGAGAGGCAGTAGGCGATGAGCGAGTTTACGCATTTGGACGAAAATTACAAGGCGAAAATGGTCGATGTTAGCGGGAAAGTCAAGCAGTTGCGGGTTGCCAAGGCTTGCGGGAAGATAGTTTTGCAGCCCGAGACGGTTGAAAAAATCGTTTCTAACAGCATTATCAAGGGCAATGTTTTGGCGGTCGCTAAAGTGGCTGCGATTCAGGGCGCGAAAAAAACGAGCGAGCTGATTCCGATGTGTCATAATGTTTTTATTTCTCAGATAGATGTGTCGTTCGAGGTCGAAGCGGACGGTGTTGTTTGCAGGAGCAAAGCTGTGGCTGTGGATGTTACGGGAATAGAGATGGAGGCGCTGACGGCTGTAAGTGTCGCTTTGCTAACGATTTACGATATGTGTAAGGCGGTCGATAAAAAAATGAGCTTTTCGCAGATTCGGCTGCTGGAGAAAACAAAGCAGGATTTGTGATGTTGTCTGCCAGTTTTGCGGTGATAACTCTGAGCACGCGCGCCAGTGCTGGCGTTTATGAGGACAAAAGCGGCAAATTTCTTGTGGAGAGGTTGACCGACTTTTGCCAAAATAGTGGCGAATATTTTTTGCTGGCTGACGATAAAAAAGAGCTTTCTGTGACTTTGCAAAATCTTTGCCAAAAAAAAATCGATTTGATTTTTACCACTGGCGGAACAGGCATTGGCACGAGCGATTTTACCGTGGAGGTGGTTCGAGCATTTTTGGACAAAGAGATTCCTGGAGTGATGGAGTTTGTTCGCCAAAAGTATGGAGCAGGCAACAAAAACGCTTTGCTTAGCCGCGGAGTGTGTGGCTTGAGCGGCAGTTCGCTGATTTTCACTTTGCCGGGCAGCCAAAGGGCTGTGAGCGAGTATTGGCAAGAGATAGAGCCGCTTTTGCAACATATGTTGCAGATGAAGGCGGATGTGGATTCTCATGAAAAAGTTTGATATTTTTTTGTCCCATTTTTTGACGAAAGAGCAGCAAAAAGTTTTCCTCTTTTTGCTTCTTTTTTTTGCTTTTGGAAAAGGTCTGGATTTGGTTTCTTATCAAAAATATGCGACGCCAGAGGAGAAAAAGAGGCTGACGCAGGCGCTGGAAAAGCAGGCAAAAGTTGTGTTTGATCTGCAGACAGCCACGGCGCAGGAACTGGAGATGGTGCCTGGCATCGGCGCAAAAACAGCGGCGAAAATTATCGCTCTTCGCCCCAAGTTTACTTGCCGCGAAGATTTGTTAAAGGTCAAAGGCATTGGACCTGCCAAGTTTGCCAAGATTAAGGACTATTTTTTGCCGTTTGGGCAGACTCATCAGGAAGAAGTGGCGCAGGAGAAAAAATCTCAGGCGGAGTTCGATTTGCAGGCAGAATCTGTCGATTTGAACACGGCTGGCGTTCAGGAGCTTACATCTGTCAAAGGCATCGGCAAAGTTACGGCGCAAAAGATTGTTGAGTATCGAGAGAAAAACGGCAGATTTGACTCTTTGGAAGATTTGTTGAAGATTAAAGGCATTGGCAAGAAAAAGCTGCAACTTATTTCAAAGCAAGCAGTTATAAGGTAAAGAGGGAAAATGATTGAGAGATATTCGCGCGAGCAGATGCGGGAGATTTGGAGCGATAAGAGCAAGTTTGACAAGATGTTGTTGGTGGAAGTGGCTGTGTGCAGGGCGAAGGCGAAGCTGGGGATTATTCCAGAGAAAGATATGCAACAGATTGAAAATTCAGCTAGTTACACACTTGCTCGATTGCGTGAGATTGAGAAAGAGGTGAAGCACGATGTGATTGCGTTTCTCACGAATGTGGCTGAAAATGTGGGCGATTCCTCGCGTTATATTCATGTGGGTTTGACCTCGTCCGATGTGTTGGATTCGGCTCTGGCGTTGCAGTTCAAGGACTCTTTGCAGATTTTGCAGTCGGGTTTGGACGCACTTATGCAGCAGTTGAAAATTTTGGCGTATAAATACAAAGATTTGCCGCAAATGGGCAGAACTCACGGCGTTCATGCCGAGCCGATTAGTTTGGGGTTGAAGTTTGCTCTTTGGTATGAGGATATGAAGCGAAATCGGCAGCGGTTGCAGGAGATCAAAAAGCGGGTGCTTGTGGGCAAACTTTCGGGAGCTGTGGGGACTTTTGCGGCGACAGAGCCAGAGGTGGAGGAGCTCGCTTTGCAATCTTTGGGGCTCGATTTTGCGAAAATTTCCACGCAGATTGTGCAGCGAGATCGGCAGGCGGAGTATTTGAATTTTTGCGCACTGGTGGCGTCGTGCCTCGAGAAAATTGCTGTTGAGCTTCGCAATTTGCAACGAACAGAAATCAGGGAGCTGGAAGAGGGTTTTGGCAAAGGGCAAAAGGGTTCTTCAGCGATGCCCCACAAAAAAAATCCAATCTCTGCGGAAAACATTACGGGATTGTGCAGAGTTGTGCGAGGCTATGCGGTGGCTGGCTTGGAGAATGTTGCTTTGTGGCACGAGCGCGATTTGTCCAACTCGTCGTGCGAGCGGGTGACTTTGGCGGATAGCTCGATTTTGCTCGATTATATGCTTGCTCGTATGTTGAAGATTTTGAGTAACTTAACCGTTTTGGAAGATAACATCAGCGAGAATTTGCACAAAACCAAAGGGATTATTTTTTCGCAAAAGCTGATGCTTGCCCTGACCAAATCTGGCACGCTTCGTGAGGACGCTTATGCCTTGGTACAAGCGCTTTCGCACAAGGCTTGGAACGAAAAAATAGAGCTTAAAACTTTGGTGGAAAAAGAGCCAAAAATCGTATTGTCGCAGTCGCAAATCGACGAGATTTTTTCGGTGAAAAACTTTCTAGGCAATGTTGACAAAATTTTCGCTAGAGTTTTTGATTAAAAGACGAAAGTTTTGTTTTTGTAGGTGATAATTTTGCGGTTGACATGGTTGTAAATCGCCCGTGACAGCACGATTTTTTCCAAATCTTTGCCCTGACGAATCAGCTCTTTAATCGAGTCGCTGTGCGAGACTCGGGCAACATCTTGCTCAATTATCGGACCTTCATCAAGTTTGGTCGTCACATAGTGGCTGGTGGCGCCGATGATTTTCACGCCGCGGTTGAACGCCTGATGATAAGGCTTTGCGCCCGGAAAAGCTGGCAAAAATGAGTGGTGAATGTTGATGATTTTGTTGGGGAATTTGCAGATTAGCGCCTCGGACAAAATTTGCATATAACGCGCCAGCACTACGAAATCGACCTGATGTTTTTTCAAAAGTTCCAGCTGTTTTTGTTCCATTTCGGCTTTGTTCTCTTTGGTAATCGGCAGATAAAAAAATGGAATACCAAAAGCTTTGGCAATCGGCTCTAAAACTTGATGATTGGAGATAATCAGCGGAATTTCGATTTGATAAGCGTCTTGGCGTGCCAAAATGTCGAACAGGCAGTGCGAGGCTTTGGAAACAAAAATCGCCATCTTGGGCTTTGCGTCGGTAAAGTAGAGGTGAATCTCGGTTTTACTCAAGGTTTTTGCCACCTCAAGCTCAAATTTTTCTTTGATTTCGTGCCGCTGCAAACCGAACTCCGTCAGCGACCATTTGACCCGCATAAAATATTTGTTGTCCTCAACATGCTGGTCGATATCGACGATATTTCCCTCGTATTTCGCCAAAAAAGAGGTGACTTTGGCAGCAATTCCCAGCTGATCCTGGCAGCTAATCAAAAGAATAGCAAACGCACTCATAATTCAATCCTTCTCAAGTTAATCTAATACGAAAAGTTTTTTCGGAAGCGGATTGTCAACAGAAACAGGGGAATATCACCGTTTTGGCTGGGCTAAACCAGATTGACATGCTCCAGTTTGATGCTTTGGTCGTTCAAAATTTTGCGAGCCAAAAGCAAGAAATTTTCTTGATTGTCGGTGACGAAAAAGTGGTTTTTCCCGAGAGTTTTTTGGGTGGAAGATTCGATTTTTGTCTTTAAAAATCTGCTGATGGCGACGCCTGAGTCGATTAAGTTTACTTTGCCGTCAAAAAAATTGTCGATGCTTTTTTTTAGCACAGGATAGTGGGTGCAGCCCAAAATTAAGGTGTCGATTTTGCCCAAGAAATTTTGCAGATACTCCCGCACCAAAATGTCGGTGATTTGGTGATTTTCGTAGCCGTTTTCCACCAAGGGGACGAACATCGGGCAGCTTTTGCTGTGGGTGATGACCTGACTGTTTAGCTTTTGCAGTTCGTGGCTATAAGCTTTACTTTTGACGGTCGCTTCTGTGCCGATAATCCCGATTTTTCCGCTTTTGCTGGCGTTGATGGCGACTTTTGCGCCGATTTTGATTACGCCAAATATTGGAATGTCGAATTTTGCTCTTAACTCTTTGATAGCCAAAGCACTAGCTGTGTTGCAAGCAACGATGATGACTTTGACATTTTGCGAGAGAAGAAATCGGACATTTTCTTCGCAAAATCTGATGATGCTCTCTTTGCTTTTTGTGCCATAGGGCAGACGGGCGGTGTCGCCCAGATAGACGATGTTGTCGCTTGGGAAAGTCGCGCGGATCTCTTTGAAAATCGTTAGTCCGCCGACGCCAGAATCGAATATGCCAATTGGTCTCATCGAAACTATTTCGTTTCTTTGGCGTTAATCTCTTTTCCGTCCAGCTCGTCCAGCAGAGAGCTCACAAGAGATTTTTTGCACACTTCCTTATCTTTTGCGTTTCCCAAAAACTCCACAAACCCTTGTTGCGTGGTCAATACGGTGTAAAATTTGTCGTCTTTTACAGGAGAAAATCCAAACAAACCAGCTGTTTGCAAAGAGACGATTTTGCTTTTGTCGTATTTTAGCTCGGGGGCGTAAATTTGGTAATTTTTTGTTTCAAAAAGAATTTTTTGCAAGATTTGCTTCAGCTCTTTTCCGCTGATTTTTGCGGTGAAAAGGCGATAATTTTTGCCGAAGAGGTTGTAAATATCCAGCGCAGTGACATTCCCTTTTTGAAGAGGTTGCAAGAAAATATTTTGTGGCAAAAGAGCAAAATCGGCAGATTGATTTTCGGCGACAGCTCGGCAAATGAAGCTTCCCAAAGGCGTGCGAAAATCTTTTTTTGCAGCTTTGTCGCTAAGTTCTTCGCCGCAGGTGGCAATCGTTTTTGATTTTTGCGGCGTCTCTTGGCTGGCAGATGCTGGGATTGTGACGATTTGCGCTTGAGCGGAAGTTAGGAATTTGAATTTGGGCTTGAACTCAAGGTCGATTTGGCTGACTTCGTTTTTTTGCAGGCTAGAGCTTATAATCGGCGTTCCGTTTATTCTAGCGAAGTAGGAACGATTTTTGTCGCTGATTAAAATTGCAGAAATCCCTTTAATTTGGCAAACTTTTTCCAGCTCTTTGTCTTGCGCTCGCTTGCTGAAAGTGTCGAAACCGTCGGGAAAGTTGAGCATCAAAATTATTGCGTTCGGCAAATTTTGAGTTTCTGAAGCCAAGATTTTTTTCAATTCAGCCTCTATCGAAGCAGCCAAAGATGTGGTCTGGATGTCGTTATTGACAAAAAAATCTTGTGTGTAGCCGCCTAGGAATAATATTTTGATGCCTTTATGGGTGACGAGCGAAGATTTTGGAAAATTGCGTAGCTTTTTTGAATTTTCGCTTTGCAGGTTTGTGCCAAGTGTTTTTATTTTGGCGTAAGCGTTGATTTTTTGGTATTGCTCTAGCCCGAAACACAGGTCAAGGCTGCTCAGGAGTGTGTAGCGCACATCGATTTTTTGCAAGATTTTGGCGACAGCCAAGCCTTTATCTTCAAACGAGTTGAACGAGCCAAAATAGTTGTCGCCGAGGCTGACCACAATCGGCTGGCGATAGTCAAAGGAGATATAGTCGGCTAAATCGCTCGCCCCGAGTCCCTGCTGGGTGGTTTGCACCCGCCCTTGCAAGTTGTCGAAGGCGATGATTCTGATTTTGTCGAAATCTTCTGCCCACAGCGGACAGAAGACTAAAAAGAGCAGTAACCCAAAAAGACGCATTTTTTTTGCTAATTAAAAGAGGTAGCCAGCGATGTTTTTGCAGACAGTTTGCATATCGCCAACAGCTTTTTCGATCGCTTGTGGTGCGGTGTTCAAGACCTCTTGCAAACTTTTTCTTTTGCTAAAATCTAGACCGCCAGCGGCTTGTTGCTGTTGGTTTGCTTGGGTGGTTTCTTCCAAATTGATTGAGCCAGGATCTGGAGAGGTGATTTTTTTCTCCAAAGCTCTCAAAAAAGCCATATTTTTCATCAATAATTTTACAGATTGGTCAAGCATTTCGTGTTTATACATCGTTAACTCCTTGTTTTAATGTAATTTTTAGTTTTGCCAACACTTTGTCACTTTAAAAAGAAGTCAAGAATTTATTTTTAGATTTCTGAATTTTGATTTTATGATTGACACAAAATTTCGGTGGAAAAGTTTATTTTGCAAAAAAAAAGAGGTTGGTTTGAAAGTTGGAAATTGGGGGAGTTTTGCGATTCGATGGATTAGATGGTGGATTTTTTCGCTTTGGCTGGTTTTGCCGTTGTTTGCGTGGGCAAAGGTGACGATAAACGAGGTGCTTTATGACCCGAGCGGAACCGACAAAGGTAAGGAGTGGCTGGAGATTTACAACGATTCTGAGGCGTCTGTCGATTTGACGGGCTGGCAGATTTATTCGGGAGGTGGAAGTTTTTCGCTGGATTTCACCTTTCCTGTTTGCACGCTGGCTGGGAAAAGTTTTTTGCTGATCGGTGCGCCAACTTTTTGTGATTTGCAAACAGAGTTCTCTTTTCAGAACGGTGGATCAGAGACAGACGGCATTATGCTGATGGACTCGCAAGGCGTTTGCCGAGATGTTTTGCTTTATGATAGTTCGAACGCAAGTGGTTTGCAGGTGGAAAATGGTCAAGTGGGGACGAGTTTTGCGGTTGATGTTGCCCAGGGAAATTCGCTGGCTAGAAAAATTGATGGGCTGGATAGCGACGATTGCATGGCGGATTTTCGGGAATGTGGCAAGCCGACGCCGGGTAAGAGCAATGTCGAACCGATTATTCCGCTGATAATTAGCGAGATTTTTTACAATCCTGTGGGCATCGACGGCGATGCTGAGTGGATCGAGATTTATAATCCGACCGATCAAACTGTGGATTTGCAAGGCTGGCAGATACTTTCTGCGGGGGTTTCTTTTGCGCAGGATTACATTTTTGAGCCGTATCTTCTGGCGGCGAAATCTTTTGTGGTTTTGGGAGCAGGCGATTTTTGCGATATTAAGCAGCGGTTTTCGTTTCAAAATGGCGGTTCTGCAGTTGACGGCGTGAAACTTTTGTCGCCTGACGAAGCTTATAGTGATGTGGTTTTGTATGGCGAGAATAACGAGAATTTGCTGGAGGACGAGAGCGGCGATGCGGCGGTGAGTTTTGCGCAGAATGTGCAGGAAGGACAGTCGCTGGCGAGGGTTAATCTTGCGCAAGATAACGATGCTAGTGGAATAGATTTTTTGCCGAGCGATTTTTGCACGCTAAAAGAGGTAAACAAGTTTTCGGTAGATTTACGGCTTGTCGATTTTCAAAATTTGGGAGAGAAATTGTCTGTGCGGGTTGAAAATTTATCGGTTTTTGGGCTAAAAAATGAGCAAGCGAAAATCGTTTTGAGCTCGCAGGGGCAAAGCGTGCAGGAGGTTTGGGTCGATTCTTTGGCTGCGGGCAAATCTTTGCAGATTGTTTTTAATTTGGCGAATTTTTCGCAGCAGTATCAGGTGTGGCAAGCTGAACTTTTTTGCGAGTTGGATGCGGACAAGAGCGATAATCGCCTGGCTTTGTCGCGGTTAGATGGTGCGAGCCCTTTGCTGATTAGCGAGGTGGTGCCGAGCCCTGTGGAGAGTTCTGCCGAGTGGGTTGAGCTGTATAATTGTGGGCAAGATGCGCTGAATTTGACGGGAGTGCAGCTCGCAGACGAGTCGGGCAAGAGTTGCAGCTTCGATTTGGCTCTGCCCAGCGGAGATTTTGCGGTGCTTACGGCGGATTTGGCGGCTTTTTTGCGGGAGTATCCGCAAGCAAATCGGCAGAAAATTTTGCAGGTGGAAGATTTGGTGAGTCTGAACAATTCCAGAGATGTGTTGGTGCTCAGCGATGGTTTGGGCGCGGTTTTTGATTCGGTGAGTTATGGCAAATCGGACGCTGATAAGCTCAAAAAAAAGCAGGCTCTGGCGAGATATTTTTGGAAAGATGACGCCAGCCAATTTTTTGTTACCGATTTTGTGACTCCAACAGAAAGGAATAAGTTCCCGCTGAGCTTGAAGTTAAGCAATTTGCAAAAGTTAGACACGAAGTTATCCACACAAATACACAATTTGTCCACATTCGATTTGCAGCCAGATTTGGCGCGCGTTTTTTTGAGCTACAACGGCGAAATTGTGGCGGAGCAAACGCTTGGTTTTTTGGCTGCGGGAGATTATCAAAAGCTGGAATTTTCGGTTGAGCAGAAAAGCGATTTTTACAAAGTTTGGACAGTAAATCTGGTGTGCGATTACGACACAGAAAATGGCGATAACTGCCTTGTTTTGTCGGAAGTTAGCTCGCAAGGAGTGCTGCTCATAAACGAGGTGATGGCAAATCCCGGAAAGGGCTGTGCCGAGTGGCTGGAGCTGTATAATTCTGATGACGAAAAAATTGAGATAGCGGGGATGCAGATTCGTGACAAATCTGGCGATGTTTCGCGCTTCGATTTGAGCATTTTGGGCAAAGATTATCTGGTGCTTGTCTCTGATTTAGCGGAGTTTACGCAAACTTATCCACAGGTGGATTTGGCGAAAGTGGCGCAGGTGGAAGATTTGGTCAGCTTGAACAACAGCAATGAGGTTTTGATTTTGGAAGATTCGCTGGGGCTGTGCTTCGATTCGGTGAGCTACGGGGTTGTGAACGCCCCCAGTGGCGTGTCGCTGGAGAAGTTCGGCTATGGCGATTACGCAAATGTGTGGGGCGATTGCCTGGAGCAAGCCACACCAGCTGCGGCGAACTCGGTCAGAATTTACGAATACAAAGATTTTTTTGCGGTTCGGGTTTCTGGCGAAATTTGCAGAAAAGGCGAGCCGATAATTATCAGCTATAATGTGCCAGAGCTTTTGTCCACGGTGCGCGTGCAGTGCCGCGTGTTCGATCTCTCGGGCAGATTGTGCAGGACTGTCGGCAACTATCGACGCTCGGCAATAACTGGCGAGTTGGAGTTCGACGGCAAAGACGATAGCGGCGATTTTTTGGAAGCGGGCGTTTATTCGCTCATTTTGACAATTTCTAAGGGTAACACCTTGTATCACAAAAAGTTATACATTACAATAAAATGAAATATTACAAACTTTATTTTGATCGGAATTTTGAAGACGGCTTGGTTTACAGCTCGCGCGAGTCTCTGCCGCTTTATGTGCGAGTTTTGGCGAAGCTGCGAGGAAAGCTAGCCACGGCGATTGTGGGCGAAGAGGTCGCCGAGCCTGCGGAATTTAAGTGTTTGCCGATTTTGGAGGTGCTGGACGACGAGCCGATTTTGAGTAAGGAGCTGTGCCGATTGGCGGCTTGGATTTCGCGATACTACCATTATCCTTTCGGGATGTCGCTTTTTGAGGTGCTGGACAGCGGTGCGAAAGTGGATGTTGGGCAAAAAGTTTGCAAGCTAAAGGAGAAAGTTGGCGAGCGACTGCTGGAAATTTTGCCTGCTAGCGGCAGCGTAACTTTGGGAAAATTGTGCAAAGACTACGGCAAAAGCGGGTTTTACAAAAAGCTGGAGCAGCTGGAACAAGCGGGGTATTTGCGGGTTTTGCGGAGCAATTCCAAAGCGAGCCTCAAGGGCAAAGAAAATTATTTGCGGCTGGTGGAAAAAAATTGGGCGAAGCTCAAAAACGCTCCAAAGCAGGCGGAACTTTTGGAATATTTAGCTGGTTGCAAAGGGGATGTCGCTTTGGCGAAGTTGTCTCAAAAATTTTCATATTCGACGATTAAGTCGCTGGAAAATAAGGGGTTAGTCGTGCGGCTGGTTAAGGAAAAGTTTAGTGAAATTTTTGAGCCGCAGACGGCAGAAGCTGTGGAAGTCGATTTGACAGCGGAGCAGACAAAAGCTTATCGGGAGATTGCTAAAGGGCTTGATTCGCAAGCTTTTACGCCGTTTTTTCTTTATGGAAAAACGGGGACAGGCAAGACGGAAGTTTACTTTAAGGCGATGAAACGATGTTTGCAAGCGGGGAAGTCGGTGCTGTTTTTGCTGCCCGAGATTTCGCTGACGCCGCTGATGTTGCAGCGGGTCGGAGCCGCTTTTCCTAAAGAAAAAATTGCGGTTTTGCATAGCGGATTGCCAGGGGTGGAGCGATATTTACAATGGAAGCGAGCCAAAGAGGCGCAGATCGTGATTGGTGTGCGCTCGGCGGTTTTTGCACCGCTGCAAAATCTGGGGCTTGTCGTTGTGGACGAGGAGCACGAGCAGACTTTTAAGCAGGGAAATTCGCCGTTTTACAACGCACGAGATGTGGCTCTTGTGCGAGCACAAAGCGCTGGAGCGAGTGTGATTTTGGGCTCTGCCACGCCGTCGCTAGCCTCTTGGCACAACTCTCTGACGGGCAAATATAAACTTTTGCGGTTGGAAAATCGTCCTTTTGGCGTTCGTTTTCCGAGCGTGGAGATTTTGGATTTGAAAGGGGAGAAAAGTTTGTTTACCCAGCGGTTTAAGGAGCTGGTTTTGGGGCGTTTGGAGCGAAAAGAGCAGGTGATAATTTTGCAAAATCGCAGAGGGCATAGCTCGTATTTGCAATGTCGAGATTGCGGCGAGCTGGTGCAATGTCCGCACTGTCAGGTCTCGCTGAGCTATCACAGCAGCGATAGCAGCTTGCGGTGTCATTACTGCGGGTTTCAGATGCCGATGCTCAAAAAATGTCCTGCTTGCGGAAATTACGGCTTTGCCAAAGGCGGATTTGGCACGCAGCGGATTGAGCAAGATTTGCAAAAAACTTTTCCGCAGGCGAAGATTTTGCGTGTCGATAGCGATACGGCGGGCTCTTTTGCCGCTCACAAAAAAAATATGGAGCTAATCGAAAAAGGCGAAGTTGACATTATTTTGGGAACACAGATTGTGGCTAAAGGTTTGGATTTTCACAATATAACTTTGGCGGTAGTTTTGCGGGCGGACGATTTGCTGAATATGCCAGATTTTATGGCTGGTGAGCGAAGTTTTGCGCTGCTTACGCAGGTGGCAGGTCGCACGGGCAGAGGCGAAAAAGTTGGGCATTTTTTGCTGCAAACCTACAATCCCGAAAATCCGTGCTTGCAGATGGTGGAGTCTGGCGATTTTGAAAATTATGCGGCGCAGGTGCTGGAATCGCGCGAGATTTTGGCGTATCCGCCGTATTCCAAGATGGTTCGGTTCGAGTTTTCGTCGTTGGACGAGAAACGGCTGAAAAAATATTTCGCCAAAAATGCGGAGTTGTTCGAGTTTTTGCGGAAGAAAGTGAAGATTTTGGGACCGTCGCCAGCGCTAATCTCGAAGCTGCAAAAGCGGTATCGCTACCACCTGATTGCCAAATGTGAAAGCCACCAAATCGCCATATGGCTGGTGAGATTTTTGCGCCTGAATCTATCGCCGCTCTATAACATCAAGCTGCTAGTGGATGTCGATCCATACAGTTTGTCGTGATTTTTTTTTAAGAAAATTGAGGTTTTTATGTTGAATGTTTTGAAAAATAACAAAACTTTTTTGGGGTTTGAGGTTATCGGCTCATACACCGCCGAGGATATGCAGACCGTGGAGTTTTTGTTTGAGCAAAAAATCAAAATGGGAGCGAAAAAAATCAACATTTTGATAAAATTGGACAAGCTCTCGCTAGACAAAAAAAGCTTGCAATTCCTTTTTAAAGAAGCGGTTTACGCTTTCAAGAATCGCAAAAGGTTCCGCAATATTGCGCTGGTGGGCAATTCGCAGGTAAAGCGGGCGATGTTCAAGCTCGACAAGCTGGTTTTTCAGGACAAGTCCAAGACGATGATCGAAAAATATTTCGATGTAAAGCATATGGAAAAGGCGTGGCTTTTTCTGAAAAGTCCCAAGGAGAAGCTGATTTCAGCGGGTGTGCGCAGTTTTTTGAAGTTCGGGTATCATCAGACGACGATTACCAAAATTGCAAGGCGCGCAGGGCTGACCAAGGGCGGATTTTATCACCATTTTACGAGCAAAAAGTCGATTTTCGTGACTTGCGTTATTTCGCTTTTGCAAAATTGGCAGGAGCAGCTAGCGCAGGTGGATAGCGAGAGTGCGGACTGTTTTCATTTTTTGCAAAGCTGTTTTGAGATGTCTTGCAATCTGGAGGATCAGGCAAAGTTCTCGGGCGCCGATTTTCAGGCGGTTGTGATGAATTATCAGGAGATTATGAATCTGGGAATTTTGTCGAGTAAGCGGGCGAAAAATGCCGCTACTCGCGTGCGGGAGCAGTTCTGCAAGACGCTGCAAAAACGGTTGGAGCAAGGCAAGGAGGCTGGTAAAATTCGCAAAGATTTGCAGGTGGAGAATGTGTTGGCTTTGTTTTTTGCGGTTACAAAGGGGATGCCGAATGTGGCTTTGAGCGTGGGAGAAGCTGTTTTTGCGGGTGAGGTTGAAAAAGCTTTTGCGGCGTTTTGGCAGATGGTGCGAGCGTTAGACTAGGTCGCGAAGGTGCTTGCCGAAAAGTTTGTGGGTGAGTGAGAGGAAGACGATGCTTCCCGCGAAAGCCAGGGCGATTTTTAGGTCGATGCCGTTTAGGGCGATGCCCAGCGTTGTGGCTGTGGCTGGCGGATGTTCGAAGTCCAAAACGACCATACAAAAAATCGCAAAGCCCACAGCGACGGACACTAGCAGCGCCGAGTAGATTGCGGTTTCGGGCAAAAATTGGTGAAAAAAAACGCCGATGAAGATGCACGAGATTTGACCGCCGATGAGGTTGCGCGGTTTTGCGGGGACAGATTTTGGCATAGCGAAGACGATGAAGGTGCTGGCGCCGATTGAGGCGACGATAGCGATTTCTTGCAGTTGCAGATAGAGCAAGACGCAAAAAATTGTTGCGGCTGCCAAAATCGATTGCACGAGGTAGTTCTGCCAATTTTCGCAAAACTCTTTGAAGTTGAAAATCATTTTTGCTCGCCTATTTTTTGCCAGAGAATCGCTTCGGCAAGGGCTATTGCGGCGATAGCTTCCACAACGACTGCCGCGCGCAATACAAGGCAAGCGTCGTGGCGACCTTTGATTTGCAAGGGTTGAATTTCGTTGTTTTCGAAATTGTAGGTATTTTGTGTTGCGCCGATGGACGGTGTGGGTTTGAAGTGGCAGCGAAAAACGATTTGGTTGCCGTTGCTGATGCCGCCGACGATGCCGCCGTCGTTGTTGGAGGCGGTTTTGCCGTCTGCGTCCAGCAGTTTGTCGTTGTTTTGGCTTCCGCAGGCTTGACTGGCGAGTGTGCCAGCGCCGAATTCGAGCGCTTTTACAGCGGGGATAGAGAAAGCCAGCTGGGCGATAATCGACTCCAGAGAGCCGAAAAATGGCTCGCCCAAGCCAAGAGGTGCGTTGTCGATTGTGGCTTGCACCACGCCGCCTATTGAGTCGCCAGCTTTTTGTGCTTCCAAAATCGCTTTTTCGATTTCGGGCTGCGAGTTTGCTTTGCCGACCGACAAAATTTCGCTGTGGAATTTTAGATTTTTGGCAACTTTTTTGGCGACTACGCCCGCAGCCACAAGGCAGAGCGTGAGGCGTGCAGAAAAGTGACCGCCGCCAGAAGGGTCGTTGTAGCCGTGATATTTTTTGTTTGCCACGAAATCGGCGTGCGATGGCCGTGGGTGCCTGATGAGGTTGCTGTAGTCTTTGCTTTTGGTGTTTTCGTTGGCGAAAATGATGGTCAGCGGGTCGCCGCTGGTGTAGCCGTGATGCGTTCCGCAGACGATTTTTGGCGCGTCGGCTTCGATTCTGGGCGTTGTGCCGATTTTTCCGCTTTTTCGCCTTTTTAAGTCTTGACTAAAATCTTCTTCGCAAAGGGAGATGCCGACTGGGATGCCGTCGATAGTGATGCCAACGCACTCTCCGTGCGATCTGCCGAAGATGCTGAGTCTAAAATTTTGACCAAATTGATTCATAATTTTTACCTAATTTTTACTGTTTTTTTTGTGTCCAGAATGTAGTGTGAGGCGAGCTCGCAGGTGAGCCAGACCATCGCAAAAGACCACAGGCAGTCGCTAAAAAAGTGAGCGCCCTGCACAATCCGAGCGATGCTCATCATCAAACCGTAGGCAATTCCGCCGCAAAAGCACCAGTTGGCGATTTTTTTTTGATTTTTTTTGAAAATGTAGAACAGGCTGATGAAGTAGAAGCCAATGGCGGCGTGTCCCGAGGGGAACGAGTGCCCGCCTTGCGAGGAGTAAACCCATGCTTTGGTGAACTGTTTTTCTTGTCCGAATTGGGCTATTTGCCGCGGGCGTGGCCGTCCGTAATGTTCTTTGAAGACGGAGTTTACCAAAAGTCCAGGTCCGAGTAAAATCACCACGACCAAAAAAAGGCTGGCTCGTCTGAATTTTTGCCAAGATTTTCTAAAAAATCCTACCAGCAGAACGCATAAAGCGCCCACACCTAGAGTGTTTGGGGGATAGATTCCCCAATTTTTTATCTGAATCCAAGGGGTTTGGTTTTGGTGCAGCCAACTTTTTTGATAAAATAGAGCGCTGGTCTCAAGGTCGATGTTCGTCAGCCAAGCAGCCAGCGTCCCGACGGCGATGACGAAAATAATTATCCAATTTCTTTTTGACAAAAATAGTTCCTTAAATCTTTTAAAAATAGCTTTGTGTCGCGTTTGTCGATTAGCAAAAGTAAAAATTTAGGCAAAAAATAGTGGAGAACCAAATTATGCAAGAAAAAAATTTAGTAGAAGTCGCCAAGAGAGTTAGGGCAAATATTTTAATTGCGTTGCATTGTGCAGGCTCGGGGCACAGCGGTGGCAGCCTTTCGGGTGTCGAATTGATGCTGGGAGCGTATGCCAAAATGCAGTTTGATCCAAAAAATCCGCAGTGGCAGCAGCGGGATAGATTTTATTTGTCGGCAGGGCACAAAGCGCCGCTTTGGTATGTAGTTTTGGCGGAAATGGGCTATTTTCCTATCGAAGATGTGGCGAGTTTGCGAAAGCTCGGCAGTCATTTTCAGGGGCATCCAGATTGTCGCAAAGTGCCTGGCGTGGAGCTTTCTTGCGGTTCGCTCGGGCAAGGTTTGTCGGTTGCTGTGGGTGATGCTTGCGCTGCCAAAATGAACGGAAAGTCGCACAAAGTTTTTTGCCTGATGGGCGACGGCGAGCAGCAAGAGGGGCAGATTTGGGAGGCGGTGATGGCTGCGGCGCATCACAAGTTGGATAATTTGGTGGCAGTGGTGGACAAAAACGGTTTGCAAATCGACGGCAAAGTGGACGATGTGCTTAGCCTTGGCGATTTGAGCGGGAAGTATCGAGCTTTTGGCTGGGAAGTTTTTGAGTGCGACGGACACGATATGGCGGCTGTTTTGGCTGCCTACGAAAAGGCGATTGCGGTTTGCGGCAAGCCGTCGGTGATTATCGCCAAAACTGTCAAAGGTAAAGGTGTGAGCTTTATGGAAAATAACGCTGGTTGGCACGGCAAAACTCCAAATGCGCAAGAGCTGGAAAAAGCTTTGCAGGAGATAGGCTCGCAAGGCGTTGGAACGGAAAAAATGTTGAAGATTTCGGCAGAGTTTCAGGCGAATGTGGAGAAAGATTTAGCGGCGAAAATGCCGAAGTTTAGTCGCGATTACTGGTGGAACGCTCAGGATGTGATGAAGGTGGAGATGAAGGCGACGCGCTCTGGATTTGGGCAAGCTCTGGCGGACACCAAAAACGAAAAAGTTTGCACGATTGGCTCGGATTTGTCTGGCTCGGTGAAAATCGACCAGTTCACAAAAGACCGCGCTGATCGCAAAAAGAGGTTTTTTTCGATGGGAATTGCCGAACAAAGCGGGACTTCTGTCGCTGCGGGAATGAGCAAAGACGGCGATATTCCGTTTTTTAGCAGCTTCGGGATGTTTACTTCGGGCAGAGCCTACGACCAGTTGCACACCTCTATCGCTTACGGCGGAATGAACGCCAAAATCGCTGGCTCGCACTCTGGCATCACCGTCGGCGAAGACGGCGCAACGCATCAGGCGCTGGAGGACATCGCCATCGTTGGCTATTTGCCAGAGTTGACTTTTTTGACTCCAGCGGATTACTATCAAACCGCCAAAGCAACGCAAGCCGCCATCGACACGAAAGGTCCAGTTTACATTCGCTACGGAAGAGTCGATACGCCTTGTGTGACAACGGCTCAGACGCCTTTTGCTGTGGGCAGAGCGACGCTCTATCAATATTTGGGAGAAGCGGAAAAAATGTTGGACGCTTTTAGCGCAGAGTTTGCCGACGAAGCCCAGATGCAGCAGGTGGATGTCTGCCTTGTGGCTTGCGGAATAATGGTGGCAGAGTCGCTTCGTGCGGCTTGGATTTTGGAAAAAGAGTTCGGTCTGAAGACGGCTGTGCTGAATTATTCGACGCTGAAACCTTTCGATCAGCAGGCTCTTGCGAAAATTTGCGACAAAACCAAAGCGATCATCACCGCCGAAGAGCATCAAAAAGGCGGCTTTGGCAATATGGTCGCTGGGCGTCTTTTGGAGATGGGTTGCCGCACAAAGTTTGATATGGTCGGTGTCGCCGACAGCTTTGGGCAATCGGCTGCGCCGTGGGAATTGATGAAGCATTACGAACTCACCGCCGAATTTATCGCCGCAAAAGCAAAAAAACTTTTATCATAAAGTTATAAAGGAAAAGAAAATAATGAAACTACTAAAATTTTTAACTTGCGGGCTTTTGCTGGTCGCTTTTTGCGGATGTAGCATCTTTGGCAGCAGCAGTGGTAGCAGTAATGGGGATGATGAAAAAATTACAACACCTTTTGAGGGAAGCTGGGGATTTTTAGGTATAAAACTAGTTTTTACTGGGGAAAAAGCAACTAGATATGTGTATGCAGATGCGGACGAAAATTTTTATGATTGCAATTTTTTCTATTCGGAAGACAGTGCTTTATTAAAGTTTGACACAGAGGTTGATAAAGATACTTATAATTATTATATTAGTGATGACCAACTCTATTTAGGATATTTTTCTGCTGAAGATAGTTTTTATAATTTTTTGGATTGGCAAAGAGTTAATTCAATTGCGAAAAATAAAGCGTCTGGAATTTTGAATTTAGATGATGATACTTTGTCTTTCGACGAATCTTTTTCTATTTTTGCTTTTTACAAAGAAGAAAAAAAAACAGATTTAAAATTTGATGATTTAAAAAATTATACGGTTCAGAGTCAGAAGTTTGTCAATTTTAACGATACTACTTGGGGAATAGAATTGACATTCGGAGATTTAGAGAGTTTTAAAGACTCCACTTTGGGCATAGAGATTGAACCGAAAAGTTTTTATATAAATTTGCAAGGATATGACAAAAATTATAAAGAGATAGGGGAAGAAAAAGAGATTTATGTGCACTATCTAAAAATTAAAAGTTTTAGTTACTCTGATAATAAGATGGATGCGGTTTTTTATGATTTGAAAAAGGGTAGTGAAATCGTAGTAGATACCTTGAAGATGAGTCTTGATTTTCAGAGTTTGGAGAGCTTTAAGCAAAAGTTAAGGAAAGAAGAATGAAACTGATAATGAACGCCAAAGTTGACGAGGAATTGGTCTATTTGGCTTTTTCGGATAAGATTGAGCAGATTTCAAAAAGCCCGATTCAGGGCGATTTTGAGCGGGTTTTTGATTTGCAGGGCAAGCTGCTTTTGCCAGGGGGGATAGATCCGCATGTGCATTTCAATCAGCCGGGATTTACCGATAGAGAAGATTTTGCCACAGGTTCGGCTTCGGCAGCCGCGGGCGGTGTGACGACTGTAATCGATATGCCGTGCACAAGTTTGCCGCCGATTACCAGTGTCGAAAATTTCCAGAACAAGCACCAAATAATCAAAGATAACGCTTATGTCGATTACGCTTTTTGGGGCGGTATCACTGGCGACGGATACGACAAGCTGACCGTGGAAAAGCTCTGGGACTATGGCGTTGTGGGCTTTAAACTCTACACAATCTCGGGAATGGAGAGTTTTAAAGCGGTTCCTTACGATTTGTTGTCGGAAATTTTTGCCGATTTTAGCGGAAGCGACAAGCTCTTCGCTTTTCACGCCGAGGACGCCGAAGTTATCGCCGATGCGTGCGGAAAATTCACCGCGGAACAGTTGAAAAACTGGCAAAATTATGTGCCGTCTAGGCCATCGCAAGCAGAGATTGTGGCTGTGGAAAATATTTTGAAGACGATGCAAGATAACAAGGTGCATTTTGTGCATATCTCCACGAGTGCGGCGGTTCAGCAGATTGGCAAGGCGCAAGCTGCGGGCAAAAATGTTTCGGTGGAGAGTTGTCCGCACTATCTTCAATTTTGCAAGGAAGATTATGGCAAGCTTTTGGGACGCCTGAAAACAGCGCCATCTGTGAAAGATGCGGGCGATCGAGACTATCTGCGGGACAATCTTGCCAAGTTGAGCTTTTTGGCGACCGATCACGCTGGCTGCATCTGGGAGACGGAAAAAAGTGCCGAAGATTTTTCCAAAGTTTATTGCGGCATTCCGGGCGTGCAAACCTTTTTGACCTACTTGGTGGACGAGTTCTATTTGCCAGGAAAAATTTCGTATCAGGAGCTTGTGCGGCTCTCGAGTCAGGGTGCTGCCAAGCGGTATGGGCTTTTCCCAAAAAAAGGATTGCTCGCAGAAGGCTCCGACGCAGATTTTGCTGTGTTTGACACCGAGCAATCTTACACGATGAAGCCAGAAGATTTGCTGTGCAAGGGCAAATATTCGCCGTTTGAGGGCAGAGAGTTCCGTTGCCGTCTTGCGCAAACTTTTTTGCGGGGGAATTTGGTATATGATAACGGACTTGTCGGAGAAAAAGGCGGCGGAAAGTTGCTCAAAAGAGATTTAAAGTCGAAATGATTTTTTGGAAATTGTAACAAAAACGGAAAAAATGCTTGTCACGGGCTGGCAACTTTTTTTCTTGGGAATGAAAATTTAACGAAGGAGATGCATAAGGATGTCTAGAAAATGTGATGTTTGTGGCAAAGTAGCCCAAGTAGGAAATAACAGATCCCATGCTTTAAATAAGACCAAAAAAAGGTTTAAGCCAAATTTGCATTCGATGAGAGCGATGATCGACTCGCAAGTGAAAAAGGTGAAAGTTTGCAGTTCTTGTTTGCGCGCTGGCAAAGTTGAAAAAGTTGTTTAACTTTTAGGTGAGGGAAAAGTTTTGAAGAAAATATTTTTAGCTGGAGTTTTTTGTGCAGTTGCCTCTTTTTTGCTGGCAGAAGGTCCGAAAATCGTGACTATTAACACTGCGGAGATTGCCGAAAAGTCGAAAGAGATTATCGCTGCTCGGGAACTTTTTCAGCGGGATTACAATCGCCAAGCGGAAAATCTTGCCAAAATGGAGAAAGAGATAACCGATTTGCAAGCGACATATCAGAGTCAGGCGAAAGACGCCAGCAAAGCCGAAATTCAGAAGATGGAAGAGACTCTGAAGCGGAAGATGAGCGACTATCAGGCTCTCTCGGAGAAGGTGCAAAAGAGCCTTGCCAAAAAGCAGGAGGAGCTTTTGCAGCCGATTTTGGAGAAGGTTGATAAGATTGCCAGCGAGAACGGCTACGATATCGTTTTTGATGTGGTTTCTGGCAAGATTGTTTATTCCAGCGAAAAATACGATGTGACGCAAAAGATGCTGGATGAGCTGAATTAGTTTTGATGATTTTTAGAGTATGAAAAAATTTTGCATAAAGAGGTCTGCCCGCGAGATAGCTGGCGGACTTTCTTTGTTTTTGCAGGAGTGTCGTCCTGCGCAGATCGACAATGTGGCGACTTTGGATCAGGCGAACGAAAATTCGCTTTGCTTTTTTCAGCAGGAGAAGTATCGGGAAGATTTACTACGGACAAAAGCAGGTTTGGTGCTGGTTCCCGAAGATTTTTCGCTGGATGTGCCGCTGAATATTATCAAAGTGGAAAATCCGTATTTTACTTTTTTGCAGATTGTTAAGTCGGTTTTTTGTTCTGAGCAAGAGAGGACGATCAGCAGCAAGGCAAGCATACATCCGACGGCGAAGATTGCAGATGGCGCTCAGATTGGCGATTTTGTGAGCATCGGGGCGAATGTTTCGATTGGTAAGAACGCTCTAATTTACCCAAATGTAACGATTTATGAGGATACGGAGATTGGCGATGATGTGATTGTTCATTCTGGTGCGGTGCTCGGTTCGGACGGTTTTGGTTTTTTGTATCAAAACGGTGAGCAGCACAAAATTCCGCAGCTGGGCAAAGTGGTGATTGGTAGCGGCGTGGAGATTGGAGCTGGCTCGACTATCGACAGGGGGACGCTGGGTGCGACGACGATTGGCGACGGGACGAAGCTGGATAATTTGGTGCAGATTGGTCATAATTGCACGATTGGCAAAAATTGCTGTATTTGTGCGCAGGTCGGTCTTGCGGGCAACACAAAGGTCGGCGATTTGGTCTATATCGCAGGGCAAGTGGGAGCAGCTGGACATCTTTCTATCGGTAGTTATTCTCGCATTGGAGCGAAGTCGGGCGTGATGCGTGATGTGCCAGAACACTCTGAAATTTGGGGAGTTCCAGCTATCAGCGCCAAAGAGCAAAAGAGGATTATTATCGCCCAAAAACAGATGGCAAAAATCCTCCCGAAGATTAAAAAATTACTAAAAAAATAAAGGGCAGCGAACGATGTCAACCGAGAAAAAGAGAACTATCAGAAAAATTAGCGAGAGCTATACGGGTGTTGGGCTTCATTTGGGCAAAAAGGCGAAGGTGCGTTTTACGCCAGCTGGTGACGATGTCGGCATCGTTTTCAGGCGTGTAGATTTGGACGGCTCGCCCGAAATTTTGGCGGATATCGATCATGTGGTGGATATCTCCCGAGGGACGACAATCAGCGACGGCACTGTGTCTATCGCAACCACGGAGCACATTTTGGCAGCGGTCAAAGGGCTGGACATCGACAACATCATCATCGAAATCGACGGTCCAGAAGTTCCTGTGGCAGACGGCAGCGCTTTGCCTTTTGTGGAGATGCTCAAAAATGCGGGCATCGTTGAGCAAGAAGCCGAGCGTGAGTATTTTGGGCTTACCGAGCCTGTGAGTTATTCGTCGCCAGAGGACAATGTCGATGTGATTATCACGCCGTCGGACAAGCTGAAGATAACTTTTATGGTCGATTACAACCACGCTTGCGTGCCAACGCAATACACTTGGCTTCCGTCGATGGATTTGTTTGAAAAGCAGTTTGCGCCTGCCAGAACTTTTTGTTTTGTGAACGAGATAATTTATCTCAAAGAAAAAGGGCTGATTAAGGGCGGCTCGCTGGACTCTGCGGTGGTAGTGGCTGATCCTGAAAAAGACAAGGATGAAATCAAAAAGCTGGAAAAACTTTTTGGCTTTTCTTCGCCGATTAAAGTCAGTAGTGGCGGGCTGATTAACGGAACGACGCTGCGTTTTGACAACGAATTTGTCCGCCACAAAGCGCTCGATCTTATCGGCGATTTGGCACTTTTGGGAATTCCGATCAAGGGGCATATTTTGGCGGCTCGCTCTGGCCACAAGACCAACATCGAGCTTATCAAAAAGTTGCGGGGAATTTACCAAAAACAGCAGTTGGAAAAGAAATTTCAAGAAAAAAGAACCAAGGGAATAGTTTTTGATATCGACGCCATTCAAAAAATTTTGCCGCACCGTTATCCGTTTTTGCTCGTTGACAAAATCATTGAGTTTGAAACTGGTAAGCGGATTGTGGGCATAAAAAATGTCACATTTAACGAGCCGTTTTTCAAGGGGCATTTTCCGGGCAAGCCGATTATGCCGGGCGTTTTGATTGTAGAAGCCATGGCGCAGACGGGCGGTTTGATGCTTTTGAATGCGGAGGAAGACCCATCGAGTATGTTGGCGCTTTTTGCGGGAATCGACAAGGTGCGTTTTCGCGCTCAAGTCAGACCTGGCGACACTTTGCGGTTGGAGCTGGATGTGATTTCGCTGCGGCGCAGCATCTGCAAAATGTCGGGCAAAGCTTATGTCGGCTCGAAATTGGCGGCAGAAGCGGAGCTGATGGCTCAAGTGGTGAAAAGATGATCCACCCGACGGCGATAATCGACCCGAAAGCGAGTCTGGGCAAAGATGTTACGGTTGGACCTTTTAGCATCATCGGACCCAATGTTTGCGTTGGTGACGGCACGATTATCGAGTCTTCTGTTTTGCTTAAAGAGAATGTGAGGCTCGGCAAAAACAACCACATTTACTCTTTTGCGGTGATTGGCGTGAAGTCGCAAGACCTAAAAGACGACGGCACGACTGCTGGCGTAGAGATTGGCGATAACAACCAAATTCGCGAGTTTGTGACGATTCACCGCTCGACTAACGCGAACACGGCGACCAAAATCGGTTCTGGAAATTTGCTGATGTCGTATGTGCATCTGGCGCACGACTGCATCGTCGGAGACGGCGTGGTTATCGCAAATTCCTGCAATTTGGCTGGTCATGTGGAGATTGGCGATCATGTTATTGTGGGCGGTCAGAGTGCAATGAGTCAGTTCGTTAAAGTCGGCTCTTACGCATTTATTGGCGGAAATTCTGGCGTGACCAAAGATGTGCCGCCGTTCACCAAAGGCGCTGGTTTTCCCTACAAAGTGAAGGCTCTAAACAAAATCGGGCTGGAGCGCAAAGGGCTTAGCGATCAGGCTATCAAAAAGATTAAAGAGATTTTTAAATTTTTCTATTACGCAAAAATTACTTTTACCGAAGCGAAAAATGTTTACGAGCAAAAACGAGCGGAACTCTCGCCAGAGCAGTTGATTTTCTTGGATTTCGCGGTAAATTCGAGCAAAGGACTCTCGCGCTAACCTTTTTCTATAGACAAGGGGGTACTTGTTGGATAATCTGAAAAAGTATTACAACAAGTATAAGTATATTGAGCACAGTTTTCACGAGCTGATGCCCAATAAGGTGAAGAGTATCCTTTTCGTTTCGTCGTTTTACGACGCTTTCATTTTTGAGCAGGACGGACGCCTTGCCGAGAAAATTCACGGGGAGTATCGTCACCTGAATCTTAGCACTTCGCCGCGCGTGGATACTGTCTCGGGAAGTAAAGAGGCGCTGGAGGCGGTGCGAGCCAACAACTATCAGCTGGTCGTTTTGATGATGCGGGTGGACGCTGTTTCGCCTTTTGAACTTTCGCAAAAAATTAAAGAGATTCAGCCCGATATTTCGGTGCTACTTCTGCTTAATTCTAATGCGGATGTGCCTAGAATTGAGGCTCGAGATAGTCTGGGCGGTATCGACGATGTCTTTTTGTGGAGCGGCGAAACTCGGCTTTTTTTGGCGATGATAAAAAGTGTTGAAGACAAAAAAAATATCGCTGCGGATATGAAAACCGCTCAAGTGCGGGTGATTATTTTTGTCGAAGATTCGATCAATTTCTACTCTAATTTTTTGTCGATTTTGTATTCCAAGATTGTTGAGCAGACCCAGGAGCTGATCGACGACGAGATTTCGGATATGGCGAAAAGGTATTTGATGCGGGTGCGCCCAAAGGTGATTTTGGTGCACACCTACGAAGATGCGATGAAATATTTCAACCGCTACAAAGGAAATGTGTTGTCGATTATCAGCGATATCCGCTATCCAAAAGACGGCAAAATGTGCGATTTGGCTGGTGTTGAGCTGGCGAAATCTGTGCGGGCGCAGACCTCTATCCCCGTGCTGCTACTGTCTTCGGACAAGGAAAACAAAAAATACGCCGACCAGCTGGGGCTGAAGTTCATTCACAAAGCGATAACCAAAAATCTGTTCAAAGAGTTTCGGGAGTTTATGGACGACAGGCTCGGATTTGGCAAGTTTGCGTTTATGGATTTGCAAAATAATCGCACCATCAGCGCCAAAAAAATTTCCAAAGTGCAAAAAATTTTTGGCGATTTGTCCGATGCGGAATTTTTGCACAACCTCAAAAGGCGCTATCTGGTTTCGTGGCTTCTCACGCACGGCTACATAGATATTGTCAAAGATTTGCCCGAGCTGATACGGCGCTCGGATTCTGAGCCGCTGGCGGTTATTCGCCGAGATTTGGACAATGTTTTTCACAAGCAACGACAGGAAATGAGTCGCGGCAAAATTATTCCTTTTTCTATTTTTGGGATTTATGATATGATGGTAATTCACTCGCTGGCAGGAGGTTCTGCTGGTGGCAAAGGCAGGGGACTTGCTTTTTTGAACGCCTTATTAACGACGCTGGAGTATGAGAAAAAATACGATAGCGTGGAGATTATGATTCCCAGAACTTTTTTCATCGGCACCGACGAGTATGACGAATTTTTGACGACAATCGATTTTAACAGCGAAAAAAATTATACAGACGACCAAATCGGCGAGATTTTCAAAAAAGGCAGATTGAGCCATAGTTTGCGAAAAAACTTAAAGAAGTTGCTTCGTTATTTGGATAAGCCGCTGGCGGTGCGATCTTCGGGGATGCTCGAAGATTCGGAGTTTCATCCGTTTGCGGGAATTTACAGCACCTATATGTTGCCCAATTCGAGCGCCGACTTGGATTTGCGCCTTAGCAATCTTGTCAACGCCATCAAGATGGTTTATGCGTCGGTTTTCAAAAAAGAGGCACGAAGTTACATCGAGGGGTTGAATTTTAACATCGGCGAGGAGAAAATGGCGGTGATAATCCAGCAGATTGTCGGTGCGCAAGAGGGAGACTA
Organism: Candidatus Cloacimonadota bacterium; assembly: GCA_963676615.1. Classification (GTDB taxonomy): domain Bacteria; phylum Cloacimonadota; class Cloacimonadia. Next base: position 510,934 of record OY781092.1, read on the forward strand.
TTTTTTCCCGCATATTGCAGGTGTGGCGCAGTCCTACAACTTTTATCCAACTGGTCCGATGAACTCCAGCGACGGCGTGGCAGAGCTGGTTTTTGGGCTTGGAGAGATGGCTGTGCGTGGGCAAAAAAATGTGCGAGTTTGTCCAAAATATCCGAAAGTGAACGCTCTGGATCAGCAGCAGATGATAAAAAACACGCAAGACACTTTTGTGGCGCTGGATCTCAAGGAGAAGCTTTTCGATTTTTCGGACGAGGTTTGTTCGCTGGTGGAGCTGGACAAAAGCGCCGCTCGTGCGAGCGCTGGCTATCGGCTGGTGGTTTCGACCCAAGATTTGCAAAGCGGTCGGCTCGACCCTGGTTTTTCGGAAAAAGGGTTCAATGTGATATCGTTTGCCAATGTGCTGATTTACGACTACATTCCGCTTGCCGAGATTTTGGCGGATATTTTGCGGATTGGTCAGCTGGCGATGGCGACGCCCGTGGAGATTGAGTTTGCGCTGGTTTTTAATAAAAACGATGTCGGCGGCAAAGCGAAGTTCAACCTTTTGCAGATTCGGCCGCTTTCGGTGAATAATGTGCAGATTGATTTGAGCGAAAGTGATTTTGCTGGTGCGATTTTACGGGCGGAGAAATGTATGGGCGGCGGCAGATTTGACGATTTATGCGACATTATCTATCTTGATTTGGAAAAATTTGATAACACCAAAACTTTGCAGATGCAAAAAGAGATTGAGCAGTTAAATAAAAAAATGGTGGAGCAAGACCGAAATTATGTGCTGATTGGTGTGGGCAGATGGGGGACGCGCGATCGTTTTTTGGGCGTTCCAGTTAGCTGGGGGCAGATTTCGCGAGCAAAGGTGATTGTCGAGCTTGGCACAGACGATTTTGTGGTGGAGGCCTCGCAAGGCACGCACTTTTTTCACAATCTGATTTCGGCTAATGTTTGTTATTTGACTTTACAGGATAGCTCCGATTTCGATTATTTGGATTGGGAGCAGATAAAGAGTTGGGATGTTGTGGATTCTGGCGAGTTTTTTGTGCATCGACGAGCGAAAGAGAGTCTGGAATTTTTGGTGGAAAGTAGCGGCAATAAAGCTGTTTTGCGAAAGATAAAAAATAAATAAGGGAGTAAGAAGATGAAAACTTTACTGATGATAAAGCCTAACTGCACAAAAATGAACAAGATAGGGGAGATTTTGACGATGGTAGAGGATGCTGGATTTGTGATTGAACAGGCGAAAATGTTTACTTTCGACAAAGCGCTAATTGACGGATTTTACGCCGAACATATTGGGAAAGAGTTTTTTCCGCGCCTAGAGAGTTTTATGATTTCCGATAGAACTTTGGCGGTGGTCTTGAGCAAAGAGAACGCTATCGACGATTTGCGGGAGCTTGTGGGCAACACCGACCCGAGCAAAGCAGCCCCTGGCACCATCAGGGCGTTGTATGGAACAAATGTCACCCAAAACGGCGTGCATGCCAGCGATTGTCCAAAAAGCGCAAGCCGAGAAATCGGGTTTCTTTTTTCACAAAATAAATAAAAAATAATTATAAAGAGGGGATATAAGGATGAAAATCTTCGTGTTAAATTGTGGTAGCTCGTCTATTAAATTTCAGTTTATCAACACAGAAACTGGCGATGTTATGGCGAAAGGTTTGGTGGAGCGGATTGGCGAGGATATGGGAATTTACACCTACAAAAGTGAGCCATATACCAAAAAAAATCTGAATCTTTTAATCGAAAATCACGCCAAGGGAATCGATTTTATTTTAAAAGATTTGATGCATAGCGAGCATGGGGTGATCGGGTCTGTGCAGGAGATTGATGGCGTTGGACACCGCGTTGTGCATGGCGGAGAGCATTATTCGGAGTCTGTGGTTATCGACGACGATGTCAAAAAAGCTATCCGTGAGTGCTTTGACATTGCGCCGCTGCACAACCCTGCGAATATGATGGGCGTGGAAGCTGTGGAAAATGTTTTGCCGGGAGTTCGCCAGGTGGCAGTTTTCGACACCGCTTTTCACCAAACGATGCCCAACAAAGCTTATCTTTACGGACTTCCCCTGAAATATTACACCGAGCACAAAATCCGCAAATACGGTTTCCACGGCACGAGCCACAAATTTGTGGCAGGCAGAGTCTCGGAATATGAGCGAAGAATGTTGCGCTCGATGAAGATAATTACCTGTCACATCGGCAACGGAGCGTCGATTACCGCCATAAATCACGGCAAATCTGTGGACACATCGATGGGCTTTACGCCGCTTGCGGGCTTGCTGATGGGCACCAGAAGCGGCAATATCGACCCCGCAATTCCGCTGTTTATGATCGATCATCTGAAGATGGAGTCAAAAGAGGTGCAAAATGTCCTTAATAAGCAAGGCGGAATTTTGGGCTTGTCCGAATTTAGTAACGATATGCGCGAGATCGAGGAGAAGATTTTGCACGATCACGACCAAAAAATCGCCACCGCTTTCGATGTTTATTGCTATCGCATCAAAAAATACATCGGAGCTTACGCTGCGGTGATGAACGGCGTGGACATCATCGTTTTCACTGGCGGAGTGGGCGAGAATATGCCGATTTTGCGGGAGATGGTCTGCACCGATATGGAGTATTTGGGCGTCAAAATGGATGTGAAAAAGAACAACACCAGAGTTGAGGATGTGCTCGATTTTTCTGCCGAAGATTCCAAAGTGAAGCTTTTGAAAGTTGCCACCAACGAGGAGCTGATGATCGCTCTGGAGACCGAGGAACTTTTGTCGAACTAGAAAAAAAAAACTAAAATAAAAAGCCATCGATTTTTTTGATGGCTTTTTTTATTAGGGGAAAAAATTATTGGGTAAGCATCTCGATTAAGTTTTGCAACTTTCTGCTTTTGGGCACAAAAACTGGAATTTTTTTGGCGATGATTTTCGCTTTTTCGGTCTGTCCTAGGCGCAGATAAATTTTGATTAGATGTTCAAAAATGGAGGCGTCGAACGGCGAAAATCGCAGAGCTTTTCTAAAATAGTCGATCGCTGGCGAAAACAAACCGATTCTGTAGGCGGTTTGCGCCAAAATTTTGATGTTGCCCAGATAGTTGAAGCCGTCTTTTTCCGCTTGCAAAAGGTGGTCGTATGCCGCCAGCCATTTTTTTGGCAATACAAATAGTAGCCCAAAAGGAAGGTAACTTTGTTGCTGTGTGGGTATTTTTTTTGCAAAATTTCGATGAACTCTTTGGCTTTTGCAAATTTTTTTAAGGAAATATATTGCTCACAAAGCAAAAAAGAGACAGCTTCGGGATTGGTTGGATCGTCCAAAATCGACTCCAGCAAAGAGGTGGCTTCGTCTGGAACTTGCAGGTGGATGCAACACACCGCTTTTTTGAAAATCGAGGCGCTAGACGGATTTGCAATCTGCTCCAAGCAGTTTTTGGCAGCCACAAAGTTGAAGTCGAGCATATGCAGGTTCGCCATTTTGTGCAAAACGCTCTCTTTGTGCGGCGCGGCTTTGTCGGCTTGGCGGTAATATTGCAGGGCTTTTTGGTTTTTGTTTTTGAAAAGATGCAAGTCGCCTAAAGCCTCCAAAAGTTGCGGGTCGCTGCTAAATTCGCTCAGTCCATTTTGCAAAATAGTTAGCGACTTTATCCAGTTTTTTCTTTTTGCTTGAGCCGCTTGGGCGATGATATTGTTGACTTTTGTGGGCATCAAAATCCTAGATTACCTGGCATACCGTTCATTTTTCCCAAATTTTTCATCATATTTTTGCGATTTTTTGGGTTGCTGAGCTGTTTCATCATCTTTTTCATCTGGTCGAATTGCCGCAGAAGCGTGTTGACTTCTTGGACGCTCGTGCCGCTGCCTTTGGCGATTCTCTTGCGCCTTTGCCCGTCGATAAGTTTGCTTTTGCGGCGCTCAGCCAAAGTCATCGAAGTGATAATCGCTTCTGTTCGTTTAAATTTTTTGGGGTCTAAATCGGCAGATTGGAGCATCGAGGAGTTGACGCCAGGAATCATTTTGAGAATTGAGGAGAGCGAGCCCATTTTTTGGATTTTTTTCAGTTGCGACAAAAAATCTTCCAAAGTGAACTGATTTTTGAGCATTCGCTGGGCGGTTTTTTCCGCCTCCTCTTTGTCCATATTTTCTTCGGCTTTTTCGATTAGGCTTAGGATGTCGCCCATTCCCAAAATTCGCGAAGCCATTCTGTCGGGATAAAATTTTTCCAAATCGGAGATTTTTTCGCCAACACCGCAGAACGCTATCGGTTTTTGGGAGACGGCACGAATGGACAAAGCCGCACCACCGCGCGCATCGGAGTCCAATTTGGTCAAAATCGAAGCGTCGATGCCCACTTTTTCTGCAAAACCTTTTGCAGAGTTGATGGCGTCTTGCCCCGTCATTGCGTCGGCGACGAAAAAGATGTAGTCGGGTTTGATTTTTTTCTTTAGCCCAGATAGCTCTTTCATCAGCTCTTCGTCCAAATGCAAACGACCAGCTGTGTCAATAATAACAAGGTTTTGTTTTTCTTTTTGCGCTCTTTTGAGAGCCGACTTGCAGATTTTTATCGGGTCGGTTTTGCCAAGGCTTTCTACAGGAATGCTCAGCTGCTTGCCGAGTGTCTCTAGCTGCTGGATCGCCGCTGGTCGATAGATGTCGCACGCCACCAGCAAAGGCTCAAGCTTTAGATTTTTGCGGGCAAAGTTGGCAAATTTGGCGCAAGTTGTTGTTTTTCCAGAGCCTTGCAGACCAACAAACATCACTTTATTGATTTTGTCTTTGGGCAAATTTAGTGCAAACTCGCTTTCGCCCATCAGCTTTGTCAGCTGCTCCTTGACGATTTTTATTACCTGCTGGCTAGGATTTAGGCTCTTGAGCACCTTTTGCCCAACCGTCACTTTCTCGATCTCTTGGATGAAATTTTTGACAATCTTAAAGTTGACATCCGCCTCCAGCAAAGCCATCCGCACTTGTTTGAGCGCGTCCTGAATGTTGCTCTGCTGGAGCACAGCTTTGCCCTTAATCGATTTGAAAATCGCCTGAAATTTATCGGAAAGATTATCGAACATAAAATCTAACTTGCTCTTTTATAGCGCTTTAGCGATTTTTTCTGCCAACTCCACAACGCGATTTGAATATCCCCACTCGTTATCATACCAGATAATCAATTTGGCGAAATTCTCGCCAATCATTTTCGTCGAATCGGCGTCAAATATGCACGAATGCGTGTTGTGAATGATGTCCACGGAGACGATTTTGTCTTCGGTGTACTCCAAAATTCCTTGCAATTCGCTCTCGGCAGCTTTTTTTACCGCTTGATTGATTTGCTCGATAGTAGTGTTTTTTTTCAGTTTAACGGTGAAATCGACCAAAGATCCAGTAATTACGGGAACTCGCATCGAGCAGCCGTCCAATTTTCCTTTCAGGCTCGGAATAACTTTTTCCACAGCGATAGTTGCCCCAGTGGTTGTTGGGATGATAGATTTGGCGGCGGCTCTTGCTCTGCGCAGGTCGGAATGCGGGCGGTCGATGAGCACTTGGTCGGAAGTGTAGGCGTGAATTGTGGTCATAAAAGCTGTTTCGATTCCGAAATTTTCTTCGATAACTTTGGCAACTGGTGCAAGGCAGTTTGTGGTGCAAGAGGCGTTGGAAAAGCTGCGATTGCTTGTGTCCAATTCGTCAGAATTTACGCCCAAAACGATGGTCTGGTCGATTTGGTCTTTTGCAGGCACAGTCAAAATTACCCTCTTGGCGCCTGCATCGATGTGGTCCATATAGCCGCCTTTTTCGCTTTTGGCTAGGCGGAAAATTCCCGTAGATTCGATGGCGATGTCAACGCCCAATTTTGCCCAAGGCAAGTCGGTGATTTTGCGCTCGCTCAAAACTTTTATCTCTTTGCCGTTCACGATAATAGCGTTTTCTGCAACTTTCACTTCGCCAGGAAATTTGCCGTATGTTGAGTCGTATTTGAACAAATGAGCCAAAGTCTTGGCGTCTGCCAAATCGTTAATCGCCACGATATCTAGCCCTTTTTCGATAGCCACTTTGGTTACCGCTCTGCCGATTCTTCCAAATCCGTTAATAGCTATTTTCATCTTTACTCCTTAATCCTTGCCTTGTTTTTTTTAAAGGTTCTTTTTTAAACAAAAGAGGGGAAAGGCAGATTTGTGTCAATAAATATAATTGGTCGAGAGGGGAAATTTGTTGATTTTAATTCATAATAGCACTTTGTAATTTGTGTAAGCTCGCCCGATTAACTAATTTTTACGCTTTTCGATTTGAGTTTTTATTGCCCGCCTTTTTCCAGCTACTTCTTGTTTTGCCCAAAAATAAAAAAGACACAAAAAACTGGCGTTCCAAACTTGCTCCAAGAGTCTATTTTTTTATTGACACAAATTCAAAGAGCCAAATTGATACTTTAAATTAAGGTGTTGGATTGTTTAAAAACGCAAATTTTTATGAAAAAAAGGTTATTTTTAGGGATTATGAAAAATTTTAATGTTAAAAAGGCGATTTTGCTGGCTGTTTTTAGTGTGCTACTTACGGCTTGCAACGCACAAGAGAAAAAGAGTGTAAAGGGAGACAAGACAGTGATTATCAAGACAAATAAGGGCGATATTAAGCTGGAACTTTTTTCGGAATTGGCGCCAAAAACGGTGGCGAATTTTGTTGATTTGGCTAGCGGGAAAAAGACTGGCAAACCGTTTTATGACGGGCTGATTTTTCATAGAGTTATCAAAGATTTTATGATTCAAGGCGGTTGCCCAAATGGCACTGGCACAGGCGGCCCAGGTTACACTTTTGAGGACGAATGCTACGAAGATGGACAGCCGATTTCTGGCAAGGTGGACTCTCAAGACAAGGCGCTGCAGGTGTTTCAGGAGATTTTGATGCCGTATTTGCAAAAGAATGGGCAAAATAGCAACAAGGAGATTGTGGAGTTGGTGACCGAGTGCGGCAACAAGCAGTCGGGCGAGCCGCTGATGGGTAAAACTGTCGAGGAGTATCTGGAGCTAACCGATCAAAAAGGCAAGAAGATTTATGGTAAAGGAAAGCTGAAAGCGGCGGTCGATTATGGCACGATTTGTATGGCGAACTCCGGGCCGAACACCAACGGCAGTCAGTTTTTTATCGTTACCAAAAAAGATGGTTGCGACTGGCTGAACGGCAAACACACGGTTTTCGGCAAAGTTGTGGACGGAATGGATGTTGTGCAAAAAATTCAGGATGTGAAGACGGGAGCGCAAGACAAGCCAATCGAGCGAGTGGTTATCGAAAAGGTTATTGTTGAGGATTGACAACGGTTTTAAGGGGATTTTTTGTGAATTTGGATTTTTTGGGAGATAATAAGCGTAGCCATTATTGTGGCAACTTGGATGCGAGTCTTGTCGGTCGCCAAGTGAGTTTGTGTGGCTGGGTGCATCGCCGTCGCGATTTGGGCAAGTTGATTTTTGTGCAACTGCGGGATGTTTCTGGGATTGTGCAGGTGGTTTTCGATTCGGGAGCGTTTGACGATTTTGCCAAAGTGGAGGCTTTACGCGCGGAGTATGTGCTGTGGGTGAAGGGTGTCGTGCAAAAAAAAGGCGACAGTGGACAAGAGGTGGAGGTGCTCGCTAGCGATATTTTGCTTTTGAATAATGCGCCAGAGCTGCCAGTGCAGGTGAACGAGGGGACGATGGCGGACGAGGATATCAGATTGAAATATCGGTATTTAGACCTGCGGCGTCCAGCTTTGCAGAACATTATCAAAACTCGCTCGAAGATTATCAGTGGCATTCGCAGATTTTTGGACGGAGAAGGTTTTTTTGAGATTGAGACTCCGATTTTGATGAAAAGCACGCCTGAGGGCGCGCGGGATTATCTGGTGCCGTCTCGTTTGCAAAATGGTAAATTTTTTGCTTTGCCGCAATCTCCGCAGATTTACAAGCAACTTTTGATGATTTCGGGCTTTGACAAATATTATCAGATAGCTAAATGCTTTCGGGACGAGGATTTACGAGCGGATCGGCAACCTGAGTTTACCCAGCTGGATATGGAGATGAGTTTTGTGACGCAGGAAGATATTTTTGCGATTAACCAGCGTCTTTTTCAATATCTTTTCAAAGAGATTTTGGGCGTGGATTTGTCTGAATTTCCTAGACTTACCTACAATCAAGCGATGGAAGATTATGGTAGTGATAAGCCCGATTTGCGTTTTGGGATGAAGCTTAAAAATTTGAGCGAAGTTTTGCAAGATACTGAGTTTAAAGTGTTTGCGTCGGCTTTGGCAGATGGCGGATCGGTGCGATGCGTGGTTGCTCCTGGCTGTGGGTCGTTCTCTCGCAAGCAGATAGACGAGTTCGTGGCAGTGGCTAAACACTTGGGGGGCAAGGGACTTGCGCACACTAAGGTTGAGGGCGGAAAACTTGAGGGTGGTGTGGCAAAGTTTTTGAGTGACGCTGAGCAGAAAGCGATTATTAAGACTTCTGGCGCGAAAGACGGCGATTTGATTTTTTATGCAAGTGATAGCAATAGCGTCGTTTACAAAGTGCTGGATGGTGTGCGCAGAGCGCTGGGCAAGCAGCTTGGGCTTTGCGATGATGAGCAGTTTGCGTTTGCGTGGATTACAGATTTCCCGCTTTTTGAGTATGACCAAGAAAATGGTCGCTGGGTAGCGTGCCACCATATGTTCACCAATCCGAAAGAGGAACATCTGAAATATTTTGAGAACGAAGCCGATTATGGCAAAATTCAGGGAATGCTCTACGATCTTGTTTGCAACGGAATGGAGATTAGCTCGGGCAGCATCCGTTGTCATCGGGCTGATATTCAAAAGAAAATTTTCGACCTTTTGGGTTTTGAGCAAGAGGAGCTGGACGAGAAGTTTGGGTTTTTCTTGGAGGCGCTAAAGTATGGCACACCGCCGCACGGCGGCATCGCTCCGGGAATTGACAGACTGGTGATGATTATGACCAAGGCGGCTTCTATCCGCGATGTGATAGCTTTTCCCAAAACTTTGAAAGCGGTCGATTTGATGAGTCAGTCGCCTTCGCAGGTGGATATCTCGCAACTGGAAGAGCTGGGTATAGAGATTAAAAAGAATAAATAAATTTCACCAGAGGAAAAAATTTAAGGTGAAATTAAGGAGTGGAAATGGAATATATTGTAGAAAAAAACTTGTTTGTGACTAAGTTGGAAAATTTTTTGAACGAAAAGGCGCAAGAGGGCTACAGGCTTTGCACAATCGTTCCTGGCGAGGTCGAAAAAGATTATAAAGGAATGGGGAACGATCGCGTGGGAATGGTGAATGTGGTAATGTCTAGGGAGAATTGATGTCGGCGAAAGTAGTGGCTACGGTTGATGGATTTGAGATTACGCAAGCTGATTTGGATAGGGTGACGAAAGCTTTTGCGTATCAAGAGAAGAAGAAACCAGAGGAGATCGAGCCAGAGCAGGTGCGGGTTTTGCTGGATCGCTTGGTGCAAAATAGGTTGCTTTTTGAAGAAGGTGGCAAGCGAAATCTGAAAGTTGAGGATGCGGAGATTGAGCGGGAGCTTTCGGTTTACTTTTCGCGCTTTGGCGGAAAGGATAAGTTCGAAGAACTTTTGGGCAAAGAGGGCGTGAGCTTGGATAAATTCAGGCAAGATTTGCAAAAAGATTTGCTCATTCACAAAACTATCGATTCTGAGGTTGAGGCAAAGGCGGAAGTTAGCGACGCCGATGTAGCAGATTATTACGAGAAAAACAAAGAGAAGATGGTGATTCCAGAGAAAGTTGGAGCCAGCCATATTTTGTTTGGCACGCAAAATTGCAGTGAGCAAGAGGCGAAGTCTAAGGCGGAGAAAGTGGTGGCAGAGCTGAAAGACGGCGCTAGTTTTCAGCAAAAGGCGCGTGAGCATTCGGATTGTCCGTCCAAAGAAAAAGGCGGCTCGCTGGGCGCTTTTGGCAAAGGTCAGATGGTGCCAGAGTTCGAGAAAGCCGTTTTTGAGATGGAAGTTGGGCAGATTAGCGATCCTGTAAAGACGCAGTTTGGCTATCACATAATCAAAAAAGATTCGCAGACCGCACGGCAAGAGCTGGATTTGGAGTCGGTGAAATTGCATATTGCCAAGGAGCTGAAGATGGCTCAGGGCAAGGAGATTGTGGACGCTTTGACGCAAGAGCTTCGGGCTAAGGCGAAGATTGAGTATCTGTAGGCGGCGATGACGCAGTCGGAAAAATTGCAAGAGATTGCCAAAAAAGTTGCTGCTCGTCAAAGTTCTGCCGATTTTGCAGCCGACTCTTTGCACACAAAAAGATTGAAAGAGGAGAGTGGACACTCGTTTCGCTCTCCCTTTGCTTTGGATCGCGACCGCATCATCTACAGCGGTGCGTATCGTCGTTATCAGGGGAAGACGCAGGTTTTTTCGTTTACCAATTTTTTTGACGAAGAGATGAGCAATCGCAGCCTGCACACCACCTATGTTTCGCAGATTGCACGGACGATTGCCAAGATGCTGAATCTTGATCAGGAGCTTGTAGAAGCTATCGCTTTGGGGCACGATTTGGGGCACGCTCCTTTTGGTCATGCTGGCGAAAAAGCTCTCTCAAAATGTTCGCAAAATCGCGGCTTGGGCTATTTTCATCACAATGTGCAGTCGCTACGGGTAGTGGACAAAATCGCCAAAAAGGGTCAGGGGCTAAATCTGACATTTGCTGTTCGCGACGGCATAATCTCGCACGATGGCGAGGTGCATTCCGAAAAAATTTCGCCGCAAAAAAACAAGACGGAACTCGATTTGCAAAAGTATGTGCAAGCCAAAAAAAGCGGCGAGCCGAGCAATATGATGCCCGCAACTTTGGAAGGTTGCGTGGTGCGAATGGCGGACACGATTGCCTACATCGGTCAGGATGTCGAGGACGCCATCAGGCTTGGTCTGATACGGCGTGATGATTTGCCGCAGGAAGTGAAGCTTCATTTAGGCTCAACCAACTCTCAAATTGTTGACACTTTGATAAAAAGCGTCGTTCTCGGTTCTTGGGAAAAAGATTTCATCGCTTTTGCGGGCGACACCGCCGACTACCTCAAAATCCTCAAAGATTTTAACTACAAAAATATCTATTTGCGCTCGGATTTTGATTTACAACGGAAGATAAATTTTGGCGTAAATATCTTGTTTGAAAAGTATTTAGACGATTTGCAAAACGAGAAAAAAGAGTCTCGAATTTTTGAGCATTTTTTGAATAGCAAAGGCGAAAATTATCTGAGATCGGTCGAGTCCAAGAGCGACCCGAGAATTGTAATCGATTTTATCGCCACGATGACCGACCGCTATTTCAACCAGGAGCTGAAAAACTATTTGGTTTTGCAAGACTAAAATTTTATGACGAATTTGAAAAATTTTGAAAAATTGCCCGCTCATGTGGGAATCATTATGGACGGCAACGGTAGATGGGCGAAAAAGAGGTTTTTGCCCAGAAGCATGGGACACAAAGCGGGGGCAAAAGCGGTGCGAAAAGCGGTGGAGTTTGCCGCTCGTGTGGGGCTAGAGTGCCTGACGCTCTACGCTTTTTCGTCCGAAAATTGGAAAAGACCTCAAGAAGAGATCGACTCGTTGATGGATTTGCTGCTCAAATTTTTGAAGAAAGAGTTGCCCAATTTGCAAAAGCAAAATATCGCTTTGCGGATTATCGGCGATTTGGGGCGCTTTCCGCAGCATCTGCAGGCGGAGCTGGGAAAAGCTATGCGAGCCACCGAAAATAACGACGGGATGGTGCTTTGCATCGCCCTTGGCTATGGTGGTCAGGACGAGATTTTGTTTGCGGTTAACAAACTTGTGGAGCAAGGCATAAAAAAAATCGACAAGCAAGATTTGGAAGCGAATTTGTTTACCGCGGGGCTGCCAGAGCTAGATTTGCTCATTCGCACCAGCGGCGAGCAGCGGATTTCCAACTTTTTGCTTTGGCAATCCGCATACAGCGAATTTTGGTTCACGCAGGTTTTGTGGCCAGATTTTGACGAAAAAGAGTTTGAAAAAGCGCTGGTGGAGTTTGCGAGCAGACACCGCCGATATGGAGATGTATAGTTGTGAATAATTTTATGAAACGGGTGTTGTTGGGGCTAATCGGCGTGCCGATTTTTTTGTATATACTTTGGCAAGGCGGCTATTTGCTGCTGGCGATGCTGGCGCTGATGGTTTTGCTTGGAAGTTTGGAATTTTACAAAATGATCGCTCAAAAAGGCGTCAAAATCCCCAAAATTTTTGTCGTGTTTAATCTGCTGATTTTCCTGAGTTTTTCGCTGTCGCTGCACTATTGGACGGGATTTTTCTTTTTGTGTCTTTTTGCAGCTCTTGGCGTTTACAATCTTAGTCAAGATTTGCAAGGAACGATAAATCGCTTGGCAATAGGGATTTTTGCCGCGATTTATTTGGGACTGTTTTTGGGCTGCGGCTTCAAAATTTGGCAAATCGAGCCTTTTTTGCTTATCGTGGTTTTGGTGATGGTGTGGACTGCCGACACCTTTGCTTATCTGGTCGGAATGAGTCTTGGCAGGCACCGAGGCATCGTTAAAGCTAGCCCAAAGAAGTCTGTGGAAGGTTTTTTGGGTGGTTTTGGTTTCTGCGTTCTTGCTGGCTATATTTTCACGCTTTTTATCCCCCAACTCGATACCAATTTTGTTTTGCTGGTGGCTGTTTTCACTGGAGTTTTTGCGCAGCTGGGCGACCTTTTTGCGTCTAGCTTCAAAAGAGATTGCGGGGTGAAAGACAGCGGCAATCTTTTACCTGGTCACGGCGGAATTATCGACAGATTCGACAGCCTGCTTTTGGTCTCGCCAGTGGTGTATCTGCTGGCAAGCTGGTTCTACGAGCTTAGCTGGTAGTTTTTTTCACCCCAAAATAAAGAAAAATGCACAAATTTAAAAAACGGTTTGGTCAAAATTTTTTGCAAGATTTGTCGGTAATCGACAAAATTGTGGAGAGCGCGAATATCGAGCAAGGGCAGAAGGTGTGGGAGATTGGTGGTGGTCAAGGCGTTTTGACACAGGCGCTTTTGAAAGCTGGGGCAGAGCTTACCGTTTTCGAGATAGATTACGATTTGCAGGAGTTTTTGCAAAAAAAGTTCGGGACGCAAATTACGCTGGTCAAAGGCGATATCTTGAAGCAAAATTGGCGCGAGATGTGCCCGCAAAACCTGAAGATTGTGGCGAATTTGCCCTACAATATCACTTCGCCGTTTTTGTTTAAGGTGGTTGAAAATATTGACGCTTTTGCGCAGCTGACGGTGATGATTCAAAAAGAGGTGGCGCAGCGGATTGTCGCCGAAGCGGGCAGCAAAAAGTATGGGCGGCTTAGTCTGAAGATGCAATTTTATTTTCAGGTGCAAAAAGTTTTGGATGTAAATAAAGGGGCGTTTTTTCCGCGCCCAAATGTTGATTCGGCGGTCATTCAGGCTGTGCCCAGGCAAAATCGACCGCAGCTTGAGGACGAAAAACTTTTTTTTCAGGTGATAGATTTGGCTTTTGCCAACCGGCGCAAGATGTTGCGGGTGAATTTGAAGCAGCTGCTTCCCAAAGAGAAGTTGGAAAAATTGGATTTTGATTTGACTTTGCGTGGGGAAAAATTGACTGAAGCCGATTTTGTGAACTTGACTGCGCAAATCAAAGAGGTTATCTAAAATTTTGCAAATCGGTAAGGAGATGAGATGAGAAAATTGGTTTTGTGTTTTAGCGTTTTTGTGGCGTTTTCGCTGTTTGCGGGGCAAAAGCAAGATTTGCAGTTTATTTTGGGTCTGTGTTCTGACCAAAATTATTCGCTGGCGAAGACGGAGCTGGAGAAGTTTTTGCAAAAATATCCCAAGAGCGAGAATAGCGCCAAAGCGAGCTATCTGCTGGCGGAGGTTTATTTTAACTTGCACGACTACGACAAAGCTTTGGGAAAATACGACGAGGTCGAAAAACTTTTGCCAGAGTTCGACGACAAAGTTTGCCTGGGGAAAGCCAAGTGCTACTACTATTTGGGCGAGTTTGCCAAAGCTAAATCGCTGCTCAGCGGCTACTCCTATCAGAGCAAAAAGGAGCAGGTTTACTACTACTTGGCTTTGATTGCCTATCGGCGCAAAGATTACATCCAATGCGTTGTGCAGTGCGAGAACTCGATGCGAGCGAAGCCCACGGGATACGCAAGAGCGCAGCTTGTGCTGGGGTATCTGGCTCTGAAATCTCCCAAAAAGGCGAAAAAAGAGGTGGAGGAGTCGACGGGCGATGCGGAGTATGGCAAAAATCTGCTCAACTATTTGTCGTATCTTTTGGGCGCAGAAGATTATGCGTCGGTGATAGAGATGAGTGCGGATCGGGTGGCACTGAGCCAAAAAGAGAAGCGCAGTTACACGACGATTTTGGGAATTGCGGAGTATAATCTGGGAAAATATCCGCGGGCGATAGAGCTTTTGCAAAATTTGGCAAATCCGCGGGCGCAGTTTTATCTCGGTTTGTCGTTTTTGGCAGAGGGAAAAAAAGAGCAGGCGAAGAAAATTTTTGTTGAGCAAGAAAGCTCTTCGAATCCAGAAATTGCCGCCAATAGTAGCTTTTACCTTGCCAAAATGAAGTCCGAAGCGTCTCCGATGAACGCGATTTACGATTTGAAAAAGTTTGTGCAAGAGCATCCCTCGCACAGATTTTCGGGCTCGGCTTTCTATCTGATTGGCTGGAACTATTTCAGTTTGCAAAAGTTCAAAAAGGCGGAATTTTACTTAAAAAAAGCGCTGTCGCAAGATTTGGAGGCGAGTTTGAACGCCGACGCTCTGTTTTTGTATGCCGAAAGTTTGTTCGCTCTTGGGAATTTAAAATCGGCGATTGCCGCCTATCAAAACTATCTTGCCAAAGACCAAAAATTTGCCGATCAGGCGCACTACAAGCTGGCTGTGTGCTACTATCGGCTCGACAATTTTCCAAAAGCGCAGGACGAATTTTTGGAGGTTGCCAGAAATTATCCGAAATCTTCCAAAGTTGCCAGTAGCTATTTTTATTTGGGAGAAATCGAGTTTTCCAAGAAAAATTTTGCGCAATCCAGCGACTATTTCCTCAAATCTTTGCAACGAGAAAAGTCGGAAAGCGTTTATTCTAGGCTGGCTGCCGTGAGCTACAAGCTGGGGAATTTGGGAAAAGCGGCGGACTATCTGGCGAAAGTCAAAAAGGTAAATCTTTACGAAAAATATATTTTGCAGGGCGATATCGATTTTGATCAGCAAAAGCTAAATTCGGCGCTAGAAAATTATCAGAAGGCGCTGAAAGCCAAAAACGCCAACAAAACTGAGGCGCAAATCAGGATTGCCTCGGTCTATTATAACGCCCAAGATTACGACAAGGCGCTGCAAATTTATCAAGATTTGTACAAAAAGCAAGATTTGCCCGACTATTTGCTGAACATCGCCAACATCTATTTCGCCAAAGAGGATTACAAAAATGCTGTCAATTTTTTCGTGATGTATCAGACCAAAACTCAGAGCGAAAATCCCGATTTGTATTTTTCGATTGCTAACTGCTACTACAACAGCGGAAATTATTTGCAGTCAATAAGTTACTACAAAAAGCTGATTTTCCCCAAAAGCAAACTTTTGCAAGAGGGGCTAGAGGGTTTGGTTTGGGCTGGTGTGTGCGATTCGGCAATCGATGTGCAAAAACAGCTGGCGCATCTTTTTGCAAAATATAGCGATAAAAGCTTCAGACTCAAGGTGTTACAAAAAGAGATCGACTATTTTCAGGATGCCAATTTGCCTGCGCAGGCGGTGAAATCTTGCCAAAAATATCTTGGTATAAGTCCGCAAGATTTGCAGGTGAATTTGCTACTTGCCAAAAATTATATCGCTTTGGGCGAGTATAAAAAGGCGGACAATGTTTACAGCGTGTGCAAGACCAGCGACCCGCAGGTTATTTTGAATTGGGCAACGCTGAAGTCCCGCCAAAACGACACTTTGGGCGCTTTGGCAAAGTTGCAATCGGGAGCTTTGATGAGCGAAAATCAGCAAGTTTGGCTGGAGTATTTGCGATTTTTGTCGATGACCAAAAGCCCGATTTTTGAGAGCAAGTTTGCGCAATTTGCCACTTTTGCCAACCAAGTTTATCTGCAGCAGGCGCAGATTTACAAAGTTGAGTATCTTCTCAAAAACAAAGATTTTAAAGAGGCTAACGCCCTTATTAGTCAGCTGTTTAACAGCAAACACGAAAAAATCGTGAGTATGGCTGGCTACCTTTCGGGACTTTTGTTTTATGAGCAAAAAGATTACCAAAAGGCGGTTGTGGAGTTTTTGAAGACTGCCTACCTTTTTCCAGATAATCAGGAGCTGGCGCAGAAGGCGAATATTAAGGCTATTTATTGCTATTACTACCTCAAACAGCCGGCAAAAGCCAAACAGATTTTTGATAAAACAAAAAATAGCTTGACTGAAAAAATGCTTAAAAAAATAACTTTTATGTTGGGGTTAACTTATGAAAAAGATAATATTTAGCGTTTTATTTTTTTGTTTGTTTGCAATAGGATTTGCACAAAATTCTGCCGAAAAAGCGGGTGAGTACTACACTCAAAAGAAGTATCAAGCGGCTTTGCAGGAGTATCTTAGCTTGCCAAAAAACGCCGACATCTACTACAATATTGGCAACTGTTACTATCGTCTTGGCGAGCTGGGCAAAGCGGTTTTGTATTATCGCAGGGCGCAGCGGCTGAATCCTAGCTCTTGGCAGATTGAGAAAAATTTGCAAATTGCGCAAAAAAGCTTGCTGGACAAACCGGCGGAGCTGACCAAAATGGAAAAGCTGTGGGAGAGTGTGAATATTAAGCTGTCGATGAATGTGCTGGCGGCGATTATTTTTGTGTGTTTGTTTTTGGCTGGAATATTTTGGATTGTTGGAGTTTACCGACCCAGCGGGAAATATTTTGCGTTTTTCTTTTTGTTTTTGTGCCTTGGAGTCGGCTATTTCACTTATCAAAAACAGGCGATTATGGCAAAAAAAGCGGTGCTTATTGCTGATGTGGCACAAGGATTTAGCGGTCCTGGCAGCGACAATAAAAAGGTTTTCACAATTCATCAGGGCAATAGTTTTGCGGTGTTGGAGCAAGACGGACAGTGGAGCAAAATCAAGCTGGAACAAGGTTTTGTGGGTTGGATAAAATCGGAAAAATTGGAAAAAATATAATTGGTTGAAGGAGATTCAAATGGCAAAAATCAGAGGAATCAGAGGGGTTAGACCCGCTCTGGACAAAGTTGATAAGGTGGCGTCGCGCCCATACGATGTGCTCAATTCTGCAGAGGCGAGAGTTGAGGCGAAGGGCAATCCGTATAGCTTTTTGCATGTGGTGAAACCGGAGATTGATTTGCCAGAGGGCACAGATCTTTATTCTGAGCCGGTTTATCAAAAAGGTCGCGAAAATCTTTATCGTTTTTTGGAAGAGGGCACGCTCATTCGTGACGAAAAGCCGACGATGTATGTTTACAAACTGGTTTGGCGCAATGTGAGCCAAGTCGGCTTGGTTGTAGGCGCTTCGGTGGAAGATTACGAAAACGACATCATCAAAAAACACGAGAAGACTCGCTCGGACAAAGAGGCTGATCGAGTTAAGCATGTTGAGACTCAAAACGCAAACGCTGGACCAATCTTTTTGACCTATCGCGATCAAGCGCAGGTCGATTCGATTGTCGCTAAAGTTATGGAAGACAAACCGTTATACGATTTTGATTGCGGAGACGGCGTGCAACACACACTTTGGAAAATCGACGATGCCGGCACTGTTCAGACGCTTACGGACTGTTTTGCGAAAGTTGACTATCTTTATGTTGCCGATGGTCACCACCGCTCGGCTAGTGCCGCAATCGTTGGCGCTCGCAAAAGAGCGGCTAATCCAAATCACACAGGAGACGAGGGTTACAACTATTTCTTGTCCGTGCTTTTTCCTGCCAGTCATTTGTATATTATGGACTACAACAGAATTGTGCAAGACCTTAACGGGCTTTCTCAGGAGCAATTTTTGGCAGAAGTTGAGAAAAAATTTACGGTGGAAAAACTTAGCGGCGAGCAAAAGCCGAGCAAGTTGCACGAATTTTCGATGTATCTTGGCGGTAGCTGGTATAAGCTGACGGCAAAGCCAGAGATTATCGACAATAGCAGCGTTATCGGCGTTTTGGACACAGCAATTTTACAAGACAATTTGCTGGCTCCTCTGCTTGATATTCAAGACCCTAAAACCAGCAACAGAATCGATTTTGTCGGTGGCATCAGAGGTCTTGGCGAGCTTTCGGGCAGAGTGGACAAAGGCGAGGCTGTGGCTTTTGCTCTCTATCCGACATCTATCAAGCAACTTATGGACATCGCCGATGCAGGTAAAATTATGCCTCCAAAATCTACTTGGTTCGAGCCAAAGCTCAGATCTGGCTTGGTTGTGAACATCATTGATTAGTTAGCAGAAAATAGTAATCATCGCTCTGCTGAAAATCGGCAGAGCGTTTTTTTTGGAAAGTAGGTGCTTTTATGGAAACGATTTTAAGTTATATCAGCGTGTGTGGGGCTTTTGTTTTGGCGATTTCGGGCGCTTTAACGGCGATGCAGAAAAAATTCGACGCTTTCGGCGTGGTGATTATCGCCTTTGTCACAGCCACGGGAGGTGGGACTTTACGCGACATTATGGTCAACGGCAAATCGATTTTTTGGATGGCAGAGAGCGACTACATCTACGCCATTTTGGCTGGCAGCGTGATCGCCATAATTTTTCGCTACTATCTGGGATATTTGCTCAAGACGCTCTTTTTTTTCGACACGATAGGGCTTGCGCTCTACACAGTTGCGGGTGTGCAGGTCGGCATCTATTTTCAGCTGGGATTTTTGAACAGCGTTATTTTGGGGACGATTACTGGAGCTTTTGGTGGAGTTTTGCGCGATGTTTTGGTCGGCGATATTCCAGTGATTTTTCATCGAGAAATTTACGCAACCGTCTCGCTTGTGGGCGGCTCGCTTTACTACTTTTTGGCACTTTTTTCGCCAGAATTGGGAGAATGGAGCAAAATTTTACCGCTTGTTTTTATAATTTTGGCAAGATTTTTGGTCGTCTACTACAAAGTGCATTTTCCGTGTATTTCGTTGGTGCGATATGATAAAAATGCGAAAAAGAAGTAGTAAAAAATAATTAAATTTGATGAAAAAAATTGTTTTTATCGATTCTGAAGTTGATTTTGAACAAAAAGAACTTTTAGATTTTGGTGGAATTACGGCAAAAAATTCTATTCTGCATTCAAATTCCAAAGAAAAAATTATCGCTTTTATTAGTGCCGCAAAATATTTGTGCGGGCATAATATTATGCGGCATGATTTGCCTTTTTTAGAGAAAAAGCTATGTCTAAAATTTGCAAATTTCCGGATAATTGATACTTTGTTTCTGTCTCCTCTTTTGTTCCCCAAAAAGCCTTATCACTCTTTGGTAAAAGACGACAAGTTGCAAACAGATGATTTGAATAATCCTTTGAGCGATGCAATAAAATCAAGAGATTTGTTTTTTGCTGAAAAATCTACTTTTCAAAGATTGGATGAAAATTTAAAGAAAATTTATTATTCATTGTTAGTTGCAGAACAAGAATTTGTCTCTTTTTTTCATTATATTGATTTTTCCTGTTGTATTGATGATGTTTTTAATTTGATAAAAGAATCGTTTGTTGGCAAAATTTGTCACAATGTTGATTTAAGATTTTTGATCAAAAATATGCCTGTAGAATTGGCATATTGCTTGGCTTTAATAGATACTAATAGCAGATATTCGATAACTCCACCTTGGGTTTTCAAAAATTATCCAGGGGTCGAAAGAGTGTTGCATTTGCTGCGAAGCAACCCTTGTTTAACAGGGTGCTCATTTTGCGATAAATTGTTAAAGTCTGAAAATGCATTAAAAAAATATTTTGGATTTAATTCTTTTAGGACTTTTGGAGGCAAACCGTTACAAAAAAAGGCTGTTGACGCTGCGATTAATAGCAAATCTATTTTGGTCGTATTTCCAACGGGTGGAGGTAAATCGCTTACTTTTCAAATACCAGCTTTGATGAGTGGTGAAAATGTGAAAGGCTTGACTGTAGTTATTTCTCCATTGCAATCTTTAATGAAAGACCAAGTTGATAATCTTGAGAAGTTAAACATCACAGAAGCAGTAACTATAAACGGGTTGCTTGATCCGATTGAACGAGCAAAATCTTTTGAAAGAGTTGAAAGTGGCGAGGCTTCTATCTTATACATTTCGCCAGAATCGCTTAGATCAAAATCGATTGAGCGACTTTTGTTAGGACGAAATGTCGTTCGGTTTGTCATTGATGAAGCTCATTGTTTTTCAGCTTGGGGGCAAGATTTTCGAGTAGATTATCTTTATATAGGTGATTTTATTAAATCTTTGCAAGAGACGAAAAATTTACAGATAAATATCCCAGTGTCTTGTTTTACAGCAACCGCAAAACAAAATGTCATCAAAGACATAATTGACTATTTTCAAAGTAAATTAGGGCTACAGCTTGAGGTCTTTAATTCAAATATTTCAAGAACTAATTTAAATTATAAGGTTCTTCTCAAAACTACGGAAGAGGAAAAATATAATACTCTTCGAAATTTGTTGGACGCTAAGCATTGCCCTGCAATCGTTTATGTTTCTCGAACTAAGCAGGCTTATGATATTGCCAAAAGATTATCAAGTGATGGATATTTAGCCAAGCCATATCATGGGAAAATGGAAAAACAGGAAAAAACTAAAAATCAAGACGCTTTTATTAAAGGGGATGTTGATATTATGGTTGCTACTTCCGCTTTTGGCATGGGAGTAGACAAAAAAGATGTTGGCTTGGTAATCCACTATGATTTGTCTGATTCGTTAGAAAATTATATGCAAGAGGCAGGCAGGGCAGGTAGAGATGAAAACCTTACCGCAGATTGTTATGTTCTTTTTAACGAAGCGGATTTAAACAAGCATTTTATTTTATTAAAGCAGACGAAGCTGAATATTAAAGAAATACAGCAAATTTGGAGAGCCATAAAAAAGATTACTTATTATAGGCAAAAAGTTTCAAATTCGGCTCTGGAGATTGCGCGAAAAGCGGGCTGGGACGATAATGTGGTAGATATTGAAACAAGGGTAACTACTGCAATTTCAGCTTTAGAAGAGGCTGGATATTTAAAGCGCAGTCAAAATATGCCACGAATTTATGCCACGAGTATTTTATCAAAAAATGCCCAAGATGCGGTGGAAAAGATTAATTTGTCAAAAAGATTTAACGATGTCCAAAAAAAATACGCAGTGCGAATTATCAAAAAATTGTTTTCAAGCAAAAGCAAAAAACAAGCAACGGAAGAGTCTGCTGAATCTAGAATTGATTATATTTCTGATCAACTTGGAATATTAAAAGAAGAGGTAATCAATGTCGTCAATTTGCTAAAAGAAGAAAAAATTTTGGCAGACACCAAAGATTTAACGGCTTTTATTAAAAGGGGAGATAATAAAAATAAATCTCTTGATATTTTAAATTCGGCAAGCTCAATTGAAAATTTTTTATTATCAGAAGTTGAAGAAGAGGAAAAAGTTTTTAATCTTAAAAATTTGAACGAACAAGCGGAGGTCTTTGGATGTTTAAGTTCTTCGGTAAATGAAATTAAAACCATTATAAATTTTTGGGCAATTAAAAATTTGATTGTTAGGCAGTATAATTTTTCTAAAGATTATCTGACTATTTGCATAAAAGGTCAAAAGGAAAAATTCAGACAGAAACTCAGAAAAAGGCACGAATTAGCTCATATTATTATAGATTATCTTTATTTGAAAAGCAAACAAACTTGCGCTAGGTTGGATGAAAACGAGGCTCAAGATTTAGTGGAATTTTCGATTTGTGATTTGAAAGAAGAGTATGAGAATAAAAATACTTTATTTAAATCTGATGTTACCTTGGCTGATATAGAAGATGCTTTGTTTTATTTGTCTAGAATTGAAGCTATTAAAATTGAGGGTGGTTTTCTTGTAATTTATAACAAACTTACTATCGAAAGGATTGAACTCGACAACAAAAAACAGTATAAGCTAGAAGATTATCGGAAGTTGAATAAATTTTATGAAAACAAGGTGCAGCAAATTCATATTGTGGGCGAATATGCAAAAAAAATGCTTAGAAATTATAAGGAAGCTCTGCAGTTCGTCGAAGATTATTTCAATCTGAATTATGGGGAGTTTTTAAACAAATATTTTAAGGGTGACAGGCTGAAAGAGATAACGCAAAACATTACACCAGCGCAATTTGAAAAATTATTTGGAAAGCTGTCGCCTGCTCAATTATCAGTAATTAAAGACAATGCCACTCCGTATATAGTAGTGGCCGCTGGACCTGGTAGTGGTAAAACGCGAGTTCTTGTTCACAAGCTTGCTTCTCTTGCAATGATCGAAGATGTAAAATATGAGCAATTGTTAATGCTTACTTTTTCCCGAGCGGCAGCAACTGAGTTTAAAAAGCGTTTGATAGAATTAGTTGGTAATTCTGCCAATTTTATCGAAATTAAAACCTTTCATTCCTATTGTTTTGATTTGTTGGGAAAAGTAGGTTCAATTGGCAAATCTGATAATGTTGTTGAAGAAGCGGTAAAGAAAATAGAAAATAAAAAGATCGAATTAAGCCGTATTACCAAAACTGTTTTGGTAATCGATGAGGCTCAAGATATGAATAAGCAAGAATTCAGTTTAGTTGAAGCGTTAATGAGGCATAATCAGGAAATGCGCGTTATACTTGCAGGTGACGACGATCAAAATATTTACAAGTTTAGAGGATCAAATTCTAAAAATTTGTGGCAGTTTATAAAGGAGAAAAAAGCAAAAAAAATTGAATTGCTTGAAAATTATCGAAGTAAAGCCAATATTGTAGAGTTTGCGAATAAATTTGCTACGAAAATCTCTAATAGGCTGAAAGAAAATCCTATTGTTTCGCACTCTGCTGAAAATGGATTGGTGAAAGTTATTAAATATGCTAGCTCTAAGATTACAGAGCCAATTGTCGATTATGTCTCTAAATCTAGTTTAGACACCACTACTTGTATTTTGGTATATTCCAATTTTCAAGCAATACAAATTGCAGGACTATTGTCTACAAAAAAAGTCCCTACAAAACTAATTCAAACAAATAATGAAATAAATTTATATAATCTTTTGGAAGTGCGTTATTTTGTGGACCTTTTGGGGGTAAGCAAAAACTCTTGTCTGATAACTGAAAAAGTTTGGGTGTCTGCAAAAAAAGATTTTATCGAAAAATATAAAGATAGTTCTAATTTTGATTTGTGCATTAACCTTATAAATGAGTTCGAATTGGTGAATCCTAGGGTTAAATATCATTCAGATTTTGAAATTTTTATAAAAGAGTCTAAGTTTGAAGATTTTGTAAATGTTAGCTGTAATATGGTGTATGTGTCCACGATTCATAAAGCCAAGGGTAAGGAGTTTGATAATGTGCATTTAGTTTTGGATAAATATGATTTTACAGATGAAGAAAAGAAAAAAATAGCTTATGTTGGAATGACCAGAGCAAAAAACAATCTTGTCGTTCATTTAAATAATAGCTTTTTTGATGATTTTTTTTGCTCGAATTTGATTAAGCAGTTTGATAATTTTTGGTATAAAGAGCCTGAGTTTTTGATAATTCATCTTACATATAGGGATGTTTGGCTGGATTTTTTTCGCTCTCAACAAAAGAATTTTGGGAATCTTAGAAGTGGAGATAACTTGAAAGTTTTTTCGGATGGGTGTGTTAATTTTGACAACAAATATGTTTTAAGATTTTCGAAAAGTTTTATAAAAAAAATAGCTGATTATGAGAATAAAGGTTATAAACTGATAAAATCTAAAGTGAATCAAATTGTCTATTGGATAAAAAAAGAGGATGAAAAAGAAGTGAAAATAATTTTGCCAGAACTTAAATTTATTAAAAAGGTCTAACAAAAAACGGCAACTTCTAAAAAAAGCTGCCGTTTTATTTTTTTTGTCAAATTTTGTTTAGTCGCGATTTTCTCTAAAGTAAGGAACGCCGATAGATTTTGGTGTTTGCGAGATTCTGCCGCGCAAGTTTACATAGAGCAGGAACGCGATGGTTGCAAGATAGGGGATGGTGTTGAGCAGGAAGGTCGGCACCTGAAAGCCCATGGCTTGTAGTCTGGGTTGCATCGCTTCCAAAATTCCGAAGAGGAACGCGCCGCCAAAGGCGTAGTATGGGTTCCAGTTGGCAAAAATTACCAAAGCGATGACGATCCAGCCTTTTCCTGAGGTCATTTTTTCGACCCAAAACGGTGTGTAGCAAAGCGAGAGGTAGGCTCCAGCCACGCCAGCCAAAAATCCGCCGAAGAGTGTGCAGAGATAGCGGGTTTTGATGACATGGATGCCCATAATTTCGCTGGCAAGAGGCTCTTCGCCTGTGGCTTTTACGGCAAGTCCGTATTTTGTTTTGTTCAAAAAAAGCCACGCCAAAACGACCAAAACATAGCTGATATAGACCAAAATATTGTGATCGAAAAACACAGGCCCAATCAGCGGGATTTTTGATAGAAGCGGAATTGGCAGAGCTGGCAAGCTGTAGCTCAGAGATTTGCCGATGAGGTTTTCGCCGAGCATTGCGCTGAGTCCTGTGCCAAAGATTGTTAGGGCGATTCCCGTTACATACTGGTTGGAGCGCAGGGTGATGGTGAGGAAGGCGAAGATTGCCGAAAGCAGCAGTCCAACGCAGCCAGCGACCAAAATTCCCAAAAAGATGCTGTCGTGATGCAGGGCGATGCCAAATCCAGTGCAGGCTCCCATGAGCATCATTCCTTCGATTCCCAAATTGCAGATTCCCGATTTTTCGGTGATAATCTCGCCGATGGTGGCAAACAAAACGACCGTTCCGCTGGCGACACCTGTAATCAAAATCGATTGTAAAACTGAATACCAACTCATTATTTTTTCTCCTTTATCACCATTTTGACATTGTAACTTTTGAACAGCTCACTGCCCAAAATGGCGAACAAAATTATTCCCTGGGCGATTGTGCCCATCGACGCTGGCAGACCCATGAGCATCTCCAGCATTTCCGAGCCAGTAATCACAGCGCTCATAAAAAGCGAATAGACGACGATTCCGATTGGATTGGCTCTAGCCAGCCATGCCACGATTATTCCGGTAAATCCAAAGCCCATCGACAGTTGGTGCTGCAGTTTGTATTGGATGCCAGCCACTTCGCTCATTCCGGCGAGTCCAGCCAGCACGCCGCTGACCAAAAATACAGAAAACATAATTCTTTTGACATTGATGCCAGAGTAGGTCGCCGATTGGGTTGATGCGCCCGTCAGGCGGACTTTGTAGCCCCAGCTGGAGTATTTCATCAAAAGGTAGATGACGATTGTGGCAATCAGGGCAAGGATTAGTCCCATATGCACGCGCTCAAATCCCAAAAGTGGCAAACGCGCTGGCTCGGGAAATTCTGGCGTGAACGGATAGTTGTCTTCGTTTTTCCAGATGCCAAAAATCAGGTGATCGACAAAGTAGATGGCGACATAGTTCAGAAGCAGTGTGGTGATGATTTCGTCAACTTTGAAGCGGATTTTTAGCACAGCGGGGATAAACGCCCAAAACGCTCCGCCGATTCCGCCAGCGATAATCATCACAAGCAGTTGGATGAAAGTGGGCATTGTCGGCAGATGCATTACCACGGCGGTGGCAAACATCGCACCGATATACAGCTGTCCCTCAGCTCCGATGTTCCAAACTTTGCTGGTAAGGGCGATACCCACAGCCAATCCGCAAAAAAGCAGCGGCGTGGCTTTTACCAAAACTTCGCTTATTCCATATCCAGTAAAAAGAGTCGTGTCGATCGACACCCACAGCGCCTCTAGCGGATTAACGCCCTCCAGGGCAACGATAATTCCACAAAAAATGAAAGCCACACAAATGGCGATAATCGAAATTCCGACATCCATTTTGGTGCTAACTCTCTCTTTTTGGACTAATTTTAGTTTAATCATTAGCAAGCTCCTTTTGTTTATCCAAATCTTCTTGATGCGTCCCGCTCATCATCAGCCCGATTTCGCTAATATCGTAGGCGCCGTTTTTGAACTGACCCATAAATTTGCCTTCATACATCACCGCCAAATTGTCCGCCAGACCAAAAAGCTCGTCGAAATCGCTAGAGATAAGCAGAACCGATTTTCCCTGATTTCGCAAATCCAAAAGCGACTTCCGCACAAAATCTGTGGCTCCGACATCCAGACCCCTTGTCGGATATGAGCAGATGAACAAATCGCTACCAGCCTCGATTTCTCGACCGATAATGATTTTTTGCAGGTTTCCGCCCGAGAGCAAAATCGCAGGGAAGTTCATTCCTGGATGCAAAACATCGTATTTTTCCAAAATATTGACATCGGTGTAGTTTTTCAACTTGCCGATTTTCAAAAATCTCCGCTTTTGATAGTCGTTTTTGCGATAAACTTTCGACACAGAATTTTCCCAAATAGGACGATTGCCCGCAACTCCGACATTCACACGGTCGCTGGGGATGTAGCTGATACCCGCATCGATCCGCTCTTTGACAGTGCAATCCGAGATGTTTTTATCGTTGAAAACGATTTTGCCGCTTTTGCGAGGACAAATCCCCATAATCGACTCCATCAGCTCGTGCTGCCCGTTGCCAGTCACGCCAGCGATGCCCAAAATCTCGCCCTTTTTAATCCGAAAGCTCACATTATCCACCAGCGGCACATCCTGTCCGACAGTCAAATTTTCGACAACAATCGTGTCTTCGTCGGAATCGATCTGTTTGCGATCAAAAATAATCGCCTCTTTCTCGCCAACCATCATCACCGAAAGTTCCTTCGCCTCGACTTCGCCCGTGGCAATCGTGCCGATTTTATCGCCTTTGCGCATCACGGTAATCGTGTCTGCCACCTTAAAAACCTCGGGCATTTTGTGCGTGATAAAAATTACGCCTTTTCCCGTGGCAGCGATTTTTTTGAAGGTATCCAAAAGATTATCAGCTTCTTGTTTGGTCAACACCGTCGTCGGCTCGTCCACAATCAGCACCTCCACATCGCGCACCAGCATCTTTAAAATTTCCGCCTTTTGTCGAACGCCGATAGGCACCTGATCGCACCGCGCGTCCCAATCCAGCTTGAAATCGAACTTTTTGGCATACTGCATAATCAGCTCTTTGCGCTCTTTCATATTCAGCCAAAATTTGTTGGAAGGCAACCCCAAAATGATATTTTCCAAAATCGTCAGACTCCCGACCAACGACAGCCGCTGGTGAACCATTCCGATTCCTTTTTGCAACGCTTGCCCAGGAAAATCGAGCTCCAAAGGTTTGCCGTCAAACTCGATGCTGCCAGAATCTTGCTGATAAACCCCAGTGAGAATATTCATCAAAGTCGTTTTGCCAGCGCCATTTTCTCCCAGCAAGGCGTGAATTTCACCCTTTTTGAGAACAAAATCGATGTTGTTATTCGCCTTAACGCCGAAAAAACTTTTGTTGATTTTGCTCATCTTTACTAGAATCTCGCTCAAATTGCCTCCTTTTTAACCACTAAAAAATATTTTCGCCATAGAAACTTGTGGTAATATTAGTGGCAAGAAAATTTTTTATTTTTGTGTAATTTACTTAATTTGGGCAAATTGCTTGCTACCTTATATTTAAAATTTCAAAAAAAAAATAGCGAGCCAAACCTTTTGCAAATAAAGGAAAATTTCAAAAGTTTAGGCGCTAAATTTTGCTCCAGAAAAAAAAAGAATTGACATCAAAAAAGATTGATTTACTATTTGGCAATCATAAAAATCACGAAAAAAATAAAGGAGTGAAAGATGAGAAAAACAAAGTTATTCTTTGCAATTGCAACGATGATGTGCCTGGGAGCAAGCCTTTTGGCAAAGGACTTGCGAGTTGGAGCGGTCTATATCGGACCTGCCCGAGACGGAGGCTGGACTCAAGCCCACGATGATGGAATTGAGTCGCTCCGCAAGCTTCCTTATGTCAAAAAAATTATGAAAAAAGAGGAAGTCCCAGAGAGTTCTGAGGCTGAGAAAGTGTTGAACCAAATGGTGAAATTGGGTAAATGTAACTTGATTTTCACCAACTCGTTTGGCTATATGGACCAAACTCTTAAAGTGGCAAAAGAGAATCCAGATGTTGTGTTTATGCATTGTTCTGGCTACAAAACCGCCAAAAATATGGGAACATATTATGGCAAAATCTACCAAGCTAAATTTTTGGGCGGAATGGTCGCTGGCTTGATGACCAAAAGCAACAAAATCGGCTATGTAGCGCCAATTGCTATCCCAGAGATTTACCGTCTTGTGGACGCTTTTGCTCTTGGAGTGAAATATGTGAACAAAAAAGCTAAGGTGCAAGTTGTTTGGGTCGGCTCTTGGTTCGATCCTGCCAAAGAGATGGACGCCGCAAAATCTATGATTGAGCAAGGTTGCGATGTCATCACACAAGGTGGCGACTCTCCAGCTCCACAACAAGCAGCCGAAAAAGCTGGAGTTTGGGCTATCGGTCACGACAACGATATGAGCGCTTACGCACCTAGCAAGAGCCTTACTTCTGTCGTTTGGCACTGGGGCGTTATCTATAATATCGTCGCAAAATCTGTTCACGACGGCACCTGGAAAGCAGAAGGTCCTGCAGATTTTTGGCCTGGAATCGAGACTGGCGTAGCTGGTTTGACTCCTTTCACCGAAAATGTTCCAAAAAGCGTGCAAAAGAAAGTGCTAGCAATGGAAAAGAAAATCGCTGGTGGAAAATACAAGATTTTCAAAGGTCCAATCTACGACAAGGACGGCAAACTCAGAGTTAAAAAGGGTCAAGTTATGACACCAAAACAGCTTTTGAGTATGAACTGGCTTGTTGACAATGTCGTTGGAAATAACAAGTAGAAGCTGAATTTATTTAAGGAACGGAGGCTTTTTTTAGTCTCCGTTTTTTTTGACTTGGGACTTATAAAATATGTTTAAATTTGAAATTTCGCCGCTAACTCTTTGTGAAGACAAAGTTTATGTGTTTAATGATGAGGCGAGCCTAAAAAGAAATTTGCAGCTTTTGCAAAAATCAAAGACGCTTCCAGCAGGAATTTTCCTTTCGCAAGAGCAGTTTTTTGATAGCCAAAAAATGTTTTCTGGCAGCGAGATAATTTCTGAAAATTTCCGCTATCTTGCTTATTGGCAATCGGTTATGCCAGAACAGGAGTTCGATTTGGCTAAAGGCAAAGCCAAAAGATTTTTTGCTTTTTGGCAGGAGATGAACAGCCTTGAGATTGAGGGAGATTTGGCAAAAATTTTGGTCGCTAGTCAAAAAGATTTTTGGCAGAAGATGGAAGTTGAGCGGGAAAAATATTTGGCAAAGTTAGAAAACATTGGTGTTTCAGACCCAGAAGTAGCGGGCTTTTGCTACAACCAAAAGTGCGATTATCGGCAGCCGATAGTTTTTTTTGATTGTTATTATTTTTCGCCGAAGCAAAAAAAATGGCTAAAAAATAACGCCGAGCAGGTTGAGTTGCAGTTTTCTTTTTCGCAAAATCTTTACGACTGTCAAAATTTTTCGTTTTTAGAGTTTCAGATTTCAGATTTACATTTTTCGAAGTTTCCCGAAGTTGAGATTAAGCAGTTTGAGCAAAAAATTTTTATGGACGCAGCGCTGGTAAACGATGAGATTTTTGTGGCTTATGGCAAAAGATCGCCAGCTGTTTTTGATCTTTTTGGCTCGGATGTAGTTTTGCAAGACGGCAAAACTTTCAAGCTGCTTTTGGCGTTGAAAGAGCTTTTGAGTTTTAGGAAAAATAGCCAAAAAATTCCGCTGGACAAACTTTTGCAGTTTGTGCGACAAAAAATTTGGCAAAGCAAGGAGAACGCAGAGCAGACAATCGACAAGGGGCTGGTTTTGTCGCTGATTGACAAGCGGTATAAGTTTTTTCCTGCAAACTTCGATTACGCTGTTTTGCACAAACTTTTTGGGCAGTTTTTGGATGCGCTCAGTGGCGATTTCGACTATTTTTTTGATTATTTGCAAACGCTGGACGATAGTGGCGTCTATCGGGAGAAAGTGCAGGAACTGCAGGAGTTAGCGGGTGTTTTTGCGTGGGAAAATTTTCACAGTTTAGACTATTTTTTGGCAAATTTTGGCAAAACGGTTGTGGCGAGCGTCTCGGAGAAGCTGCAGATAAAGCCGCTGGCGAGTTTGACGCAAACAGAGAATTTGGCGATTTATAACGCAACCGAGCCGTTTTGGGGGTTTGCCGAGAGTCAGAACGATTTTTTTAGCCAAAAGCAACGGGAGCAGTTGTCGCTTTCCACGCAAAATCAGCAGACAAACGCCGCAAAGTTCTCGTTTTTTTCTTCGGTTGCGCATTGCGAAAAAGTGGTCATCTACACCTACGAAAATCCTGAGGAAAATGTGCAGCGGGCGTCTTTTGTGGACGAGATTTTGGATTCTGCTTTGCCGACGAAGTTGCAAAAATTTTCTGATTTGGATTTGCATAAGTTGTTTTCGCTTTTTTTGACTGGCGATAAAGTTTGGTCTGCTGGCGAAGAAAATGAGCTTAGATTTGCTTATAACGGCGAGGCTTTGGACGATTTTTCGTATAGTCAGGCGATTTGCTTTTTGGAAGATCCGCAAAAATATTTTTTGAATTACATTTTGAAGGTGAGGGAGTTTTTGCCGCCTGCGCGGGAGATTGAGGCGAATTTGGCAGGCGAGATTGCGCACAAAATTTTTCAGGATTGGCTTCAGGCGCATAAGGATTGCGATTTGGATGCGATTGTCGAAAAAGTTTTGCAAGATTATCAGGATAAATTGCCCGCCAATTTTCATCAGGTTTATTTTGAGAAGTATGTCGTGCGGCGGATTATGGAGAGTGCGAAAAATTTTCGGCAGAAATATGGGCAGCAGCAGGGTGTTTGCGAAAAGGAGTTGGCTAAAAATTTTGCGGAGTTTGGCTTTAGGCTTCGGGGGCGCGCGGACTATTTGACGCAAGAAGCGTTGTTCGATTTTAAAAGCGGGAGTCAGCAGTCTGCCAAAATGTCGCAGTTGGAGTTTTACGGTTTGCTGGCAGAAGGGGTGTCGGCGTTTTTTTACTTTATTTACAAGTGGCAGCTGGTTGCCTACACTCCGCCGAAAAACCAGGAGTCGATTTTGCGTCGGCTGAAGGCGAAGATTGCGGAGGTGAAAAAACAGGGGTTTGGTTCTGACTCAGATGAGCCAGAACAGTTGTAAGGTAATAGTTAAAACCGTCGCCGCCCCCATTTTTCAGAATGATGTTAGAGATGATGTCTTACCAGACGGGTCTTCATCTTTTCGGGCGTCCGAAAAGAGAAGCAGAAAAGGACGCTTGCTTCGAAAAACAGAGAAGTTTCGAGAGGTGTTTGGAGATTTCCGTGGTGGAGAGCACCTCCGTAATTGTTTGTAAGTCTGTGATTTATCGCAACTTTTTTGGTTTTTTGTAGTTGGTTTTGGCGTGTCTCTGTTTTAGATGAAGCAAGATAGCCAACGCCACCTATCGCCAGTCTAGGCGAGCAAGCGGGCGAGGCGGGTTAGCAATCATTCAAGCCTCAATTCGTCAAACTTGCTCAAACGACTGAAGTTAGCTGGCTGTCCAAAGGATTTAATCTCTTACGAAAGAACTGCCCGACTTGATCTTAAAGCCTTTGCTACAGACACAACGAGCGAGTTTTGCAAGTTAGAATTTAGGCTTATGATTTGATTTTTTTTGGTGTTACCTTATTTTTGTTCAGGCAAAAAAAGGTAACGAAGAGCCCTTCTGATAAGAGAAAAAAGCTGCGACGAGGTTTTGCGCGTCACCTAGCCCCATTTCGCAGAACGCTGTTAGAGATGGATTCCCTCTTTTGATGGAATGAGGGAGAAGTTCAAGAAGCCCAAGGAACGCTTTAGCGTCTTGGGAAAACACAAGCCCCAAGCCCCCTCATTCCTGCGAAGACAGTAATCCAGCACCATTTTCGTGCAAAAAAAATAACCCGCTATTTTGTGTTAGAAAGTCTTTTAAAACGCAGAAAAATTTAAAGCCCGCAAAATATGAAAATTCCTTGACGACAAAAGTAATAGATAATATTCTGACGGTGTTTAAGAGTTGAGTTTAACTTTTTTCGCTATTATGTCTCAAAGCGCTAGGTTTTGACTCTTAAATAAGATATGGTGGTTTTTTATAAAAAAAGGAGATAAAAATGAAAAATAAGTATTTGTTAATTTTATTAGCTTTAATGTTGATTTTTGCTTGTTCAAAATCTACAAGTAGTAACGACGACGATGAGCCAACAACACCCACGACACCCACAACTCCCACAACTCCTGGAGGAGGAGATACACCAGAAACACCAGGGTTTAACGGTTCTGATTCGGTCTTTAATTTTACAAAGCTTGACGAAGATGGTAAAGAATTGTCAAAAGATGCAACTCAGTGGTATGGCGTGCTGGACAAGACAACAGGGCTGATGTGGGAAGTAAAAACCAACGACGACGGTTTGCACGATAAAGATAATTATTACAAATGGTACGATAGCAACACAGAAACAAATGGTGGATATGCAGGCAGTAACAGTCAAAGTAACCCTTTGGATTGTACACAAGAGTTCGTAGATACGGTGAACGCGGTGAACTACCTCGGCTACAACGATTGGCGTATGCCGACCTTGGAAGAACTTCGCTCGATTGTCGATTATGCGAAATCCAATCCAGCGATAGATACCGATTATTTCCCCTATACAGAGAGTACTATGTTTTGGACAAGTTATAATTTTGCAGAAGATAATTTTAAAGCGTGGTACATCTATTTTGATTACGGTGGAAAAGGCAACAACAATAATCTTCTAGGATACAATGCTAAGAATTCTGGCTGTAAAGTGCGTCTTGTGCGTGGGGGGCAGTAGAGGTTTTGTCGCTCGTAGCTCTAAACAATAGATAATTTTAATTAACAAAAAAAGGGGAAAATAAGATGAAAAAGATAATTGGAATGTTGATTGTGGTGCTGGCGATGGTGACTCCGCTGTTTGCACAAGATTACAACTCCGATATGAAAAAAACAACGCCAACAGATAGTTTTAGTATCCATAACGACGGCACGGTGACTGACAATGAAACAGGGTTAATGTGGAAGATGGCTAGCGAAGGACAAACTTGGAATGCTGGCACAGTTACGGGAAGTGCAACAAAATATGCTTATGCAAATGTGGAAGCAAGAGTAGATAGTGTTAATGCTGGAACAGCGGGTGAAAATTACACTCATGACGATTGGAGATTGCCAACTATCAAGGAGTTGGCATCGATTTCGGAACTGGCAGCTTATAGTCCAGCAATCAATTTGGAAATTTTCCCTAATACTCTTGATTCATTGGTTTTTTGGAGCAGTTCTTTGTGGGAAGGTAATGCAGGTTTTGAGTGGTGCGTTGATTTTAAGTATGGCGTCGTCAATAAGTTCGATAAGACTGATTCTTGCTATGTCCGTCTGGTGCGTTCTGCAGAGTAATTTGATTGATTTAAAAAAAGCACTGTCAAGAAATTTGGCAGTGCTTTTTTGTTTTCTTTGATAGTTTTTTTTCGGTTGATTTTGGAAAATCTGTTTGTTTATAGGGAAGACCAATATCTAATAACTTTTACCTGCTTTGGATCGAGGAACGACAAAGCCTTTATTCTGCCAGCAAACTTTTTTCGATAATCTCTAGTTTTTTGTCGATAGATTCGCCAGAGCCAACATAGATTGGGTGGTGGTAGCAGATGCTGATTTTGCTGAAAGGTTTGGGAATTTTGAGCTTGTCCCACGACGAGAGTTGCCATGCGGCGCTGCACCGCACTTTGCAGCAGATAATCGGAATTTTCTTTTTTTGAGCGAGATAGACTACGCCCGTTTTGCATTTGTAGGCTGGACCTTTCGGACCGTCCACCGCCAAAGCCAGCGATTTGTTGCTTTTGAGCAAACTTTTTAGGGCGAAAATGGAGTTGCGTCCCGACGAGCCTCGCACTGTCTGAAAGCCAAGAGCTTCCAGCGGACCTGCGATGAGCTGTCCGTCTTTGGAGGCAGAGACCAGCGCCACTTTGTTTTCGTTTTTGTGATGATAGGCAAGCGGAACCATATTGCAATGCCAAAAGGCGAAAATTTTGGGCGCATCGTCCTTTGGCTGATTTTCGCATTGCACTCTGCAGGTCGCACACAGCAACTTTATCAGCCACGCTCCGCAATGTTTTTCCAAAAAAATCAAGATTTTATTTTTCATAATTTATCCAGTTGATAGCGCAAGAGTTATTACCGCTTGAGGTGTGTCAATCTTTTAATTTGCCTTGCTTTTACGAAATGGGCTTTTTTCCCAAGGAACGCGAAAAATTTTACCGACAGAAAATTATTGACACTATTTTTGTGATTTTTCTTTATTAGGGGGATTGTGTGAAATTGTTTTTTTTACAAAAAGAAATTGAAGGAGATATTTTATGGAAGGAAAAGTTTTGGTGGCACAGGGCGGTGGACCCACAGCTGTGATAAATCAGTCGCTTGTCGGAGTGGTTTTGGAATCGCGCAAGTTCTCGCAAGTGACGCGGGTTTATGGCGCGCTAAACGGGCTTGAGGGGATTGTTGAGGAAAATTTTTTGGACCTGACTCAAGAGACGACTCACAATTTGGAGCAGGTTGCCCTGACTCCTTCGTCGGCTTTGAAATCTACCAGAATAAAGCCCGATGCGGAATATTGCAAAAAGATTTTTGCGGTGTTGAAAAAATACAATATCCGCTATTTTTTTTACATCGGCGGAAACGACTCGTCGGACACAGTGCGCATCGTCAAGCAGGAGGCGCAAAAAGACAACTACGCTTTTCGGGCGATTCATATTCCCAAAACTATCGACAACGATTTGGTCGCCAACGATCACACTCCGGGCTACGGCTCTGCGGCTCGTTTTGTGGCTCAGGCGTTTATGGGAGCGAATTTGGACAATCGGGCGCTGCCGGGCGTGTATATCGGCGTGGTTATGGGGCGTCACGCGGGCTGGCTCACGGCTGCCTCGTGTTTGGCGCAAAAATATCCCGACGACGGTCCGCATCTGATTTATCTGCCCGAGCGACCTTTTGACAGGCGAAAGTTCGTCGGCGATATTATGGAGGTTTACAAAAAGTTTGGTCGTTGTGTGGTGGCTGTTTCCGAAGGAATTGTGGACAAATCGGGCAAGGAGATTATCACGAAATTGCAGGAGGTTCAGGAGTGTGACGATCACGGAAATGTGCAGCTTTCGGGCAGCGGAGCGCTTGGCGATTTGCTTGCCGACTATGTGCGCAAAAGCACTAATATCACCAGAGTGCGAGCGGACACTTTTGGCTATTTGCAGCGGTCGTTTTTTGGCTGTGTGTCCGACATCGACCAAAACGAAGCCAGAGAGATTGCTGAGCGGGCTGTGCAGTTTGCGATTTGGCACAAAGTTGACGGCTCGATGAGTATTCAGCGCACAGGATTTTATTCGGTTGACTATAAGTTGCTGGATATCAAAGAGGTAGCGGGCAAAACTCGAAAAATGCCCGACGAGTTTATTGGCGAATTCGGCAATCATATCACCCCAGAATTCCGCTACTATTTGCGGCCGCTGCTTGGTTCTGGCTTCAAGTCGCCAAATCGGTTGCGAGCGCCCAAAGTCGAAAAGTTGTAATTGTAGAAAATTGAATGTGATACGATTTTTTTGCAGTCAATCAATAAAAGAGGCAAAATGAAAAAAAAATGTTTAGTCGTAACAGGTGGAGGAGATTGCCCAGGGCTGAATGCGGTCATTCGGGCGATTGTCAAGCGGGCGTCAACTGAGCCAGATTGGGAGATTTGGGGGAGTATCGACGCGTATTTGGGCGTGTTGCAAAAGCCTTGGCGGCTTATGAAGTTGGACAAAAAAGTGGTTTCGGGAATCCATGTGCAAGGCGGCACGATTTTGGGAACCACCAACAAGGGCGGTCCTTTTGCTTTTCCGACCAAAAATAGCAACGGCGAAATCGTGCTGGAGGACAGATCTGACCAGATGATAAAGGAGCTGAAAGAGGCTGGATTTGAAGCAGTTATCAGCATCGGCGGCGACGGCTCGCAAGCCATTAGCCACAAGCTTTTTGAGAAAGGGCTGAATGTTATCGGCGTGCCAAAAACCATCGACAACGACCTCTCTTGCACAGACTACACTTTCGGATTTTCAACGGCGGTGGATGTTGCTACAGATGCGATCGACAAGCTGGTGACTACGGCGGCGTCGCATCATCGGGTGTTGATTTTGGAAGTTATGGGCAGAGACGCTGGCTGGATCGCTTTGCACAGTTCGCTGGCTGCGGGAGCGGAGATTTGCCTCATTCCCGAAATTCCCTACGATATGCAAATCGTTAAAGCTCGGGTCAAAAAAAGGCTTCGCGAAAAAGGCTTTTTGATTATCGTCGTTGCCGAGGGCGCCAAGCCAAAAAACGGCACGGTTGTCAGCACAAAAAGCCAGGAGGTTGGGCATATGGACAAAGTTTTGGGCGGCATCGGTTTGCAACTGGAAAAAGAGCTGCGAGCAGACCCCGAGATTTTGGCGGATGTTCGCACATCGGTGCTTGGGCATTTGCAAAGAGGTGGCAGACCCAGCGCGTTCGACCGCAATCTAGCTACCGAATTTGGCGCAAAAGCTTTTGAAATGGTGCTCGCCAAAGAGTTCGGCAAAATGGTGGTCATCAATCACAAGCGGCTCGAGTCGGTTTGCCTGAGCAAAGCCATCGCCACTTACAATCTGGTCGATAAAAACTCCTCGATGGTCAGAACCGCCAAAGGCGTTGGGATTTGCTTCGGCGACTAATTCTTAAGCTAAAAATCAAGGCTGAAATTTTGCAGGTTTTTCGTGTTTTCACTTTACAATAATTATTGAAATATTGAACTGTCTTTTAGCGAGGATGGTTATGAAAATTGAAAAAATCGTAAAAGCTTTTAGCGCGTTGGCGCAAGAGACGAGAGTGAAGATTCTTAAAAAGTTGGTGGAAGTCGGCACGGACGGAATGTGTCCTTGTCATTTGGTGCAAAAGCTGAAGCTGACGAACTCCAATCTTTCGTTCCATCTGAAAGAGCTGGACAACGCAGGGCTAATAAAAAAGCGGAAATCTGGCAAATTTATTTACTACTATGCGGAGTGCGATTTTATTAAATCTATCGGCGATTTTTTGATCGAAGATTGCTGTAAATTCAAGTGCGAGGGAGGAAATTGTGAGTAAAATCCAGAAAGCTGTTGTGCTGATTTTTGCGGTGGCTTTGATTTTTTGCTTGGTGTGGATTTTTGATGTTAGTCTGAATATTTTTGCGCTTTTTACGATGCTGGCAGATTTTGTCGTTTATCAGCTTTTTGGCTTGTCGTCGCAGACTCAGTTGGCAAAGGCGCTACACTTTTTTATCGAAGATGTTGCCAAAATATTTTTCTTGCTCACGACGATGTCAACCGTGGTTTCGTTTTTTCGCAGCAAGCTCGATTCGGCAAAAGTCAAAAGTTACCTAGAGGGCAAACCGAAGTGGCTGGCGTATATTTTGGCGGTGCTTTTGGGCGCAATCACGCCGTTTTGCTCCTGCTCGTCGATTCCGCTGTTCATCGGATTTGTGGAAGCTGGCATTCCCTTCGGCATCACGATGGCGTTTTTGATAACCTCGCCGATGATCAACGAAATCGCCATTCTTGTGCTCGCTTCGGCTGTCGGCTGGCAACTCGCGGTGATTTATGTCCTTACGGGGATGACCATCGGTTTGGTCGGTGGCTTGATTATGGAAAAATTGGGACTGCAAAAACATCTGGAAGATTATGTTTACGAAATTCAGCAGGGCAAAAATTCCGCAGGCGACAATCGGCTGCAAACTTTTGGGCAACGCTTGACCTACGCCTTTGGTTATGCCAGGCGGATTGTCAAAAAAATCTGGCTGTATGTAATCGTCGGCATTGGCATTGGCGCATTTTTGCACGGATTTGTGCCAGAAGAATTTTTCGCCAAATACACCAGTGCGAGCAACTTTTTCGCCGTGCCGCTGGCAGTGATGTTGGGCATTCCGCTCTATTCCAACGCTACGGGCATAATCCCGATTGCGCAGGCGCTTCTTGGCAAAAGCGTGCCGATTGGCACAGTTTTGGCGATGATGATGAGTGTGGTCGCCATCAGTTTGCCCGAGATGATAATTTTGCGTAAAGTGTTGAAAATCCGTCTGTTAGTCTACTTTACGCTTTATTTGTTTTTGGCGTTTAATGTTGTGGGATATTTTTATAATCTGATTTTTAGCTAAAAAATGGCGGAGATGTAGGGATTCGAACCCTAGGTACGCGGTGAGCGTACACACGCTTTCCAAGCGTGCTCCTTCAACCACTCGGACACATCTCCAAAATTTTGCAAAAAAAATCAGCTCTCGGCAACGACTTGAGCCAAAGCAATCTCTTTTTCGTGTGAAATACTCAGGTGCAAGTTTTTGACGCCCAAAGCGTCGCAAATTTCTTTCGTTTTTCCGTGCAAAATCAGGTAAGGGCAATCGTTTTCTGTCTTGGCGACCTCGATTTGCTTTGGAATAACTCCTTGCGAAAATCCAGTTTTGATAGCTTTGCTAAAAGCTTCTTTCGCCGCAAATCTGGCGGCAAAGTGAATCGCCGGAAAAGATTTAGTCTGGCAATACGAGATTTCGGCAGGAGTAAAAATTTTTTGCAAAAATTTGTCGCCCAGGCTGCTTATAGAGTTTTCTATGCGAGAAATTTTGACGATGTCGATTCCGATACCAAAAATCACAAGAGCTACTCCAAACAAAAAAATGGCACGCCCGTAGGGATTCGAACCCCAAACCTCCTGATCCGTAGTCAGGTGCTCTATCCAATTGAGCCACGGGCGCACTTAATATTTGTGAACAAGCTCCCTAAAGGTGGTTTTGAGTCAATCTTTTTTTTTGTGATTTTTTTTGCGGCTCTATTTAAGTGGGTGAAAATTGTGTCTTAGCAAACGGGAGGCTTTGTCGCTGGCGCTCCAAAGCAATTGAAAAGTTACAATTGAAAATTGATAATTACGCCGCCGCCCTCCCGCCAGTCTAGGCGAACAAGCGGGAGTGGCGGGTTAGCAATCATTCAAGTCTCAATTCGTCAAACTTGCTCAAACGACTGAAGTTAGCTGGCTGTCCAAAGGATTTAATCTCTTACGAAAGGACTGCCCGACTTGATCTTAAAGCCTTTGCTACAGCCACAACGAGCGAGTTTTGCAAGTTAGAATTTAGGCTTATGATTTGATTTTTTTTGGTGTTACCTTATTTTTGTTCAGACAAAAAAAGGTAACGAAGAATCCCTCTGATAAGAGAAAAAAAACTCTGCGACGACGTTTTGCGCACCAACCGCCCCCATTTCTCAAAATAGTGTTAGAGATGGATTCCCCCTTTCGATGGAACGAGGGCAGAGGAAGTAAGCTTTTGGCAAAGCCGAAGAAACCACTTGACTGATTTACATAGCTTTAGAGATTGTGTTCAAATAGAAGATAAATGGAGTTTGCCTCCTACCTTGCGGTGCGGGTTTTTATCGAATATTCGAGAAGAGAAAACTTTAGAGACATTGACAAGGTTTAAAAGCTTATTTTTTTTGAGAAAGAAAAAAATGGCGAAAGCAGAAAAAAAACAAGCAAATTTAGTTTTGTTTTATTTTTTTTAGGTAGGCAAATTGTATTTTTTACAGTTTGCTTTTTTTTATTGAAAAATGTAGAACTTTAGGAACGAAATCGTTTTATTGTAAGGAGGTCAATTATTATTCGAATAAGAAAGGGTAAGGCCAAGCGCAAGCCCACTGTGTCCAAAGAGAGGATTAACAGCGAAATCAGAGTTGAACAAATTCGGCTGATCGACGAAGCTGGTGAGCAGGTTGGCGTTGTGTCGTTGTCCGAAGGTTTGAGCAAGGCACGAGCCGTAGATTTGGATCTGGTGGAGGTGTCGCCAAAAGCTAATCCGCCTGTTTGCAAAATTTTGGATTTCGGAAAATATCATTATCAAAAAGAGCGGTCTTTGCGAGAGTCCAGA
This sequence comes from Candidatus Cloacimonadota bacterium, assembly GCA_963676615.1. GTDB lineage: Bacteria > Cloacimonadota > Cloacimonadia. The sequence goes on from OY781092.1 coordinate 550,925, forward strand.
AAAAAACAACACATAGTTTTGACCAAAGAGATTAAGTTTGGACCTCTAACAGACGAACACGACTATCAATTTAAGCTGAAAAACGCCATCAAGTTTTTGCAAGCCAAAGATAAGGTGCGTTTTACGGTGAGATTTAAGGGTCGCCAGCTTGCCAACAAACAGCTGGGTTTTGATTTGCTAGAAAAAATTAAACAAGATATGGGTGAGTATGCCAAAGTGGATCAGGCGCCTTCTAACGAGGGTCGAGTGGTTTATATGGTGATGTCGCCTTTATCGAAAAAGAATACTGAATAGGGAGTTTATTATGCCTAAAATTAAGACTCGTAAGGGAGCGGTTAAGAGATTTAAGTTGACTGCCAAAGGAAAAGTGAAAAGAAATCAAGCCTTTGCCGGACACATTATGACCAAAAAAAGTCCCAAAAGAGAGAGAAATCTGAGAGGCTCTTGCCTTGTGAACAAGGCTGATGTGCCTAGAATAAAGAGAATGCTGGGCTAAGGAGGATAAAATGCCAAGAAGTACCAATAATGTAGCTGCCAAAAAGAGAAGAAAGAAAATTTTAGACTCCGCCAAAGGATATTTTGGAGGAAAGAGCAAGCTGTATCGCACCGCCAAATTGGCTGTGGAAAAAAGCGGATTATACGCTTATCGCGACAGGAAGGTTCGCAAAAGAGAGTTCAGAAAGTTGTGGATTGTGCGGATTAACGCTGCTGTGCGTGCCAACGGTCTTAGCTACAGTAAATTTATAAACGGTCTTGCCAAAAGCAACATCCAGCTAAACAGAAAGAGCCTTGCGTATCTTGCTATGAACGACAAACAAGCTTTCGACAAAATTTGTGAGCAAGTGAAATCCAGTCTAGCCAACTAACTTCAAATTAAATTAGGAAGGAATTATGCAGGCGAAGTTGGAGCAAATTTATGACGAGCTGAAAAAAAAGCTGGAGAGCGCCAAAACCAGCCACGAGATTAACAACATCAAGTCCGCTTTTGTGGGCAAAAAAAGCCAAATTTCGTCGCTGCTTGTCCAGATGAAAGATTTGCCGAAAGAGCAAAGACCCGAGTTTGGCAAGTTGGTGAATGTCGTCAAAAGCAAAATTTTGGCGAAGATAAAGGTGGCTTTGGAGGTTGTGGAATCAAGCCAAAAAGACGGCAAGTTGGATTTGACGATGCCCGCAAGACGCAGTGTTTTGGGGCGTTTGCACCCTTTGACAATCGTCTCTCGGCAGATCGAGGATGTGTTTATCTCGATGGGTTTTGAGATTTCTTCGTATGGCGAAGTTGAGGACGAGTATCATAACTTTGACGCTCTGAACACGCCCGCAGATCACTCGTCGCGGAATATCACCGACACTTTTTACACCAAAGGCGGCAAGCTTTTGCGCTCGCAAACCTCGACGGAGCAGATAAGGGTGATGGAAAATTTCAAGCCCCCAATCAAGATTATTTCGCTGGGCAGATGTTATCGCAAAGACAGCCCCGACGCCTCGCACTCGCCAGTTTTTCATCAGGTAGAGGCGCTGGTCGTTAGCCAGCACACTTCGTTTACCGACCTAAAAGACACTTTGCAAATGTTTGCCGAAAAAATGTTCGGACAGGATGTGAACTCGCGTTTTCGCCCGCACTTTTTTCCGTTTACAGAGCCGAGCGGCGAAATCGATATTTCGTGTGTGGCTTGTGGTGGCAAGGGTTGCCCCGTTTGCAAAAACAGCGGCTGGCTGGAGATGGGTGGTTGCGGAATGGTCGATCCCAATGTTTTGGACAATGTCGGCATAGACTCGGAAAAATACACCGGGTTTGCCTTTGGTTTGGGCATCGACCGCATCACAATGCTCAAATATAAAATTCCAGATATCAGGATGCTTTTCGAAAACGATTTGGAATTTTTGCGCCAATTCTAGGGCGATTTTTTGGACAGAAACAGGAGCATTTTTTTAAGGAGAATAGATGAAAATATCTTTGCAATGGCTAAAGCAGTTTGTAGATTTTGATTTGACGATAGACGATTTTACCGACAAAATAACTTTCGCTGGAATCGAGGTGGAAGAGATAATCGACTCTTTTGGCGCCATCAAAGATATTGTTGTGGCAAAAGTGCTGAGCACTCAGCCGCATCCAAACGCCGACCGCTTGCGGCTTTGCACCGTGTTCGACGGCAAAAACGAGCATCAAGTGGTGTGCGGTGCGCCAAATTGCGCAGAGGGGCTAGTAACCGCTTTTGCGCCAGTCGGAGCCACTATTGGCGATTTCACCATCAAAAAGGCGAAGCTGCGAGGCGTGGAATCTTGCGGAATGTTTTGCAGCGGCAAAGAGCTTTTGCTCAGCAGCGATCACAGCGGAATTATGGAGTTGCCGCAAGACGCAACGCTCGGCGCTCCGCTAGCATCTCTTGGCTACGGCGATGTCGTTGTGGATGTGGAAATCACGCCCAATCGTCCAGATTTGTTGGGAATGATTGGCATTGCCAGAGATATAGCGGCGATTTTGGGCAAGCCGTATAAACAGCCAAAGACCGATGATTTGGGACTAACTCCTGGAGATTTGCCTTGTGGGGTGAAGTTGATAAACAGCGCACCAGAAGCTTGTCCTCGTTTTACGCTCACGCAGATTGAGTCGGTGAGTGTGAGCAAATCGATGCCAGATTGGATGAGCAAAGCTCTGGACGCCAACGGAGTGAATAAAGTCAGCGATTTGGTTGGAGTGACCAACTATCTGCTTTTGGAGCAAGGACAGCCGATGCACGCTTACGATTTGGACAAAATCGAAGGTGGAATTGTCGAGGTGCGATTTGCGAGAAAAGGGGAAACGCTGGAGGCGCTCAACGGCAAAACCTACGAGCTTCGGGAATCGGATTTGGTGATTGCCGACAAAGTCAAAGTGCTTGGCATCGCGGGAGTTATCGGTGGAAAATCTTCGGCGGTGAGTTTGCAGACGAAAAATATTTTGCTCGAAGTTGCCAATTTTGCTTACCCTTTCGTCCACAAAACTTCGCATTTTCATAAAATTTTTACCGACGCTTCGTATCGCTACGAACGAGGGTTGTCGCCAAAAGCTCTGGACAGAGTCATTCCACGGGCGAGCAAGATGATTGCCGATGTTGGCAAGGGAAAGTTGCAGACGGTTTATGCCGATTCTAATCCCAAAAGTGACGACGACAAAGTTGTGAGCGTTCGTTTGTCGAGGGTGAAGCGAGTGCTTAATGTGGAGATTGCCAAAGACAAAATTGTCGATTATCTAACGGCGCTGGATTTGGAACTGGTCGCTCAGGAAGCGGATTTGTTGAAGTTCAGAGTGCCGTATTTTCGGCAAGATCTCTACCGCGAAATCGATATTATCGAGGAGATAATTCGGTTGCACGGCTTTAATAATGTGCCGACTTGTGCGAGAAGGCAAGTTGTTGGTGATGCGCAGAAGCGAAAAATGAAGCGGAAAACCGAAGATTTTTTGGTGCTGCAAGGCTTTTTTCAGGCGTTGAACACCAGCTTTGTCAGCGCAGAGCAAACCAGCGGAATGGCGGACGATCAGCAGGCTGTGGAGCTTGTGAATCCTTTGGGCGCCGATATGGCGCTTTTGCGAAAAGAGCTGTTGCCGCAACTTCTGAAAAATCTAGAGTTTAACCTCAATAAAGGTCAAGATGCGGTAAAACTTTTTGAGCTGAACAAAGTTTATTTTGCTCGCACGGACGGTTTTGCCAAAGAACCGTTGCAGCTAGCGGCTGTAGCTTGTGGGAAAGCTAGCAATTTGCATTGGTCGGAGACTGGGCGAGATTACGACATTTTTGATTTGAAGGGCGTTGTTGAAGATTATCTGGCGATTTTGGGGATAGAAGATTACGAGTTTGTTGTATCGCAAAAGCAGGTTTTATTTGATGCTGAGTGCTGTTTGCAGCTATGTGTCGCTGGGCAGGAAGTGGCGATTTTGGGCAGAGTGGACAGAGCTATTGCCAAAAAATTTGGGGTTAAGAAAGAGGTTTTTGCGCTTGTGTTGGATTTTGAAAAAGTTCTTGCGCTTTTGCCAAATCAGGAGTTTGAGTTTGTTTTGCCGCAAAAGTTCCCAAGCGTGAAAAGGGATTTGTCGCTGATAGTGGATAAAAATATTAGCTATCAAAATCTCAAAAAAAAGATGGAAGGCAGCTCGAAATTTTTGCAAAAAGTGGCGCTTTACGACGAATATACTGGCAAGGGAATTGAGGGAGATAAGAGGAGTTTGACTTTCGCTTTGGATTTTTTTTCAAGCGAAAAAACCTTGACCGATGATATGGTTGGACGAGAATTTGACAAGATAGTGACTGCGGTGCAAAGTGAGTTTGGTGCAAAGCTCAGATGAGTAAATTGTCGAAAATTGAAGAGAAAATAAACAGGCTAATAGATAAATGTAGGAGACTGGAGGCAGAGCTGGATCAAGGTGTGTTTGATTTTAGCAAAGTGACGGTCGATAGACGGATGGAAGACGAGCTGGCGATTTTAAAGAAAGAGCTGGCGAAAAAAGATGATAAGCTAAGGCGAGTTTCCGCGAGGATGGAAAAATTACAAAGCCTAGTGAAGAGCTTGTGACATTATGACAAATAAAGTTCCAGTTCAAGTTACGATTTTTGGTCTTCCATACGAGTTTCATATAGAAGCTGAGAACAGAGAAAAAATTATTGATTGTGCTGAGCGATTGAATAAATTGATTGGGCAAAAAAAAAGCAAGTATGGAGACGGTGTGTCTCAGGTAAAGCTTTTGACGGTGATTTGCCTGGATCTTTTGGTAGAGCAGATGGACAACAACGATGTGCTCGGCAGAATTGAAAATATGTTGGATAAAAGCCTGTAATATTGGTGATAGACGACTAGTTATATCATTTGAACTAGTTATAATAAGGGATGTAAGCTCCTGCTTTTGGCTCGTGCCGAGATTATACTCGGATTTGCGAAGTAGTGTTTAGATGAATATCCCACCTTGAATTTAAGTTCAAGATAAGTCGTGCTACACGGTATTATGGGTTTTTTTAATTTTAAGGAGAAATGATGTTACAAACATTGAATTATAGTTTTATTGGAGCTGGATTTTTGGTGCTCGCTTTGGCTTATTTTTTGAAGGTTCGACTCTCGGGAGATTATAAAAAAGCGCAAAAAACGATTAGGGACGCTCAAAGAAAAGCGGACAGCTTGATTAGTCAGAAGATGAAAGAGGCTGAGAGTTCTTTGGCGAAAAAAGAGAAAGGGCGTTTGCGGAAGCTCTCTAGCAGAGAAGAGGAGCTCAGAAAACAGGAAAACGCTTATAACAAAAGAATTAGCAAGTTGGATGCTCGGCTCGAGGCGCTGGACAAAAAAGAGGAAAAAATCAAAGTTTTGGATGGCAACTTGCAAGAAAAAGAGAAAGCTGTTGAGGAAAAATCGGCGAAAGTTGACGAAATTATCTCGGCGCAAAACGAGAAGTTGTCGCAAATTGCTGGATATTCCAAAGAAGAGGCGCTGGATGTGCTGATGAACAATTTGTTGGAAAAAGCTCGTGAAGGTGTGGCTCGCAAAATCAACGACATCGAGCAAGAGGTGAAAGACAACGCCAAGGAGCGCTCTGCCAAGATTTTGGCGGAAACAGTGCAAAAGCTGGCTGTCGATTATGCGTCGGATTCTGTGGTGAGTGTGATAAATCTGCCGTCGGACGAGATGAAGGGCAGAGTCATTGGGCGTGAAGGCCGCAACATAAGGACTTTTGAGAAAGAGACAGGCGTCGATGTGATTGTGGACGATACGCCGGGCGCTATCGTTTTGTCGTGTTTTTCTGCTGTCAGAAGGGAGATCGCCTCGCACGCAATGCACAAGCTTATCGAAGACGGTCGGATTCACCCAGCCAGAATCGAGGAAGTGGTGCGAAAATCTACTGCTGAAATCGAGCGTCGTATCGAGAATTACGGTAAAAAGGCGTGCTTGAAAATGAATGTGGGCAATATTCCAAAAAATATCGTTAACCTAATCGGGCGTTTGCATTATCGGACGAGTTATGGGCAAAATGTGCTAAAGCACAGTATGGAAGCTGGCTGGATCGCAGGGATGATCGCCGCAGAGCTGGGGCTGAACCAAAGACTCGCCCGAAGAGCTGGATTTTTGCACGATATTGGCAAAGCTATCGATCACGAGGTGGAAGGAACGCACGCAATTATCGGGGCGAATTTTGCCAAAAAGAACGGCGAAAATCAGGTGATTGTGGATGCAATCCGAGCTCACCATGAAGAGGTGGAATCGACGAATGTTTACTGCCCGATTGTGCAAGCGGCGGACGCAATTTCTGGTGCTAGACCTGGCGCTAGGCGAGAGGTGTTGGAGTCGTATGTGGAGCGGCTGGACAAGCTGGAGGAGATTGCAGGGTCGATCGACGGCGTTAAGCAAACTTTTGCTGTGCAAGCTGGACGAGAACTGCGGGTGATTGTAAATCCAGAGAAAATCAAAGAGGATAATTGTGCCTTTTTGGTGGAAGACATTGTCGGCAAAATCGAGTCTGAGATGCAATATCCAGGGCAGATAAAAGTGACTGTTATCAGAGAAAATAGGATGTCAGGCATCGCCAAATAATGAAAATCCTTTTTCTTGGCGATATCTATGGACACCCCGGCAGATACTTGATACAAGAGCATTTGCAGAGGTTGCGGCAGGAGTTTGAGGTCGATTTGTGCATCGCTAATTGTGAAAATCTGAATCACGGTCGTGGAGTGAGCCAGAACTCGATTTTGCAGATGAAAAATGCGGGCGTGGATGTTTTTACTTCGGGAAATCACCTTTGGGATAATCGCCAAAGTTTGGACTTTATCGCATCTTGTCGCGAGATTTTGAAGCCAGCTAATGTCCAAGAATCGGCGCTGGGCAGCGATTTTTATCGATTTCAGACGCAAGACGGTAAACGATGCGCGGTGGTGTGCCTTATCGGGCAAACTTTTATGCCAGCGGCGAACTTCCCAATTACCGTTTTAGAGGAGATTTTGGAAAACGATTTGGCGGACGAAGAGAACATTTTTGTCGATTTTCACGCGGAAGCCACAGGCGAAAAACGGGTGATGTCCTTATATTTTGACGGCAAGATTTCGTGCCTTGTGGGGACACACACCCATGTGCAGACTGCCGACGAGCAAATTTTGCCGCATGGTTGTGGATTTATCAGCGATGTGGGAATGTGCGGCGGGCACTATTCGGGAATAGGCGTCAAAAAAGAGATTGTGCTCAAAAAGAACATCAGCGGAATGCCCGAGCGGTATCATCCCTCGTGGGAAGGACTTGAGATAAACGCTCTTTTTGTCGAGCTAGAAAAAGGCAAAACGGTTAAAATTCAGAGAATAAAAAGGGGATATGAGCAAGCTAAAAGTAGTCCCGCTTTTGCGACAATTAAAGGCTGAAATTAAGGCAGAAGTCGAAAGTTGTCAAAAGAGACCGACCTTGATGGTTGTTGTGGTTGGAGACGATCCGGCCTCTTTTATTTATGTGAAAAATATCCAAAAAAAAGCTCAGCAGTTGGGAATAGTTTGCAAAATTGAGAGTTTTTCGGCGACTGTGGGGCAGACAGAGTTGGAGCAAAAGCTGAAAATTTTGGCGAACTGCGAGGATGTTGACGGGATTATGATTCAACGGCCTTTGCCTGCTGGTTTGGATTTGGACGCGCTTTTGCAGATTGTGCCTGCTGGCAAAGACGCCGAAGGTGTCGTGGACGAAAATTTGGGCAAAATTCTTTCGGGAGGAGAAGCTCCTGCGCCTTGCACGGCTTTGGCTGTTTTTGAGCTGATTAAAAAGCATAATCTTTTGCAATTCGGCAAAAAAGTGGTGATAATGGGCATTTCAACTTTGGTCGGCAAGCCGCTGCTGAACTGGCTTGCGTATTACGGCGGAGTGCAGATTTCGATGGTGGACATCAACACGCCAAATCCCAAAAGTTATACGCGGCAAGCCGATTTGCTCGTGGTGGCTATCGGTTGTCCGCAAGAGATAAAAGCCGACTATCTCAAGCCGGGAGCGGTGGTGATCGATGTGGGAATAAACCAAATCGAGGTTGATGGCGAAGAAATTGTGGTCGGCGATGTCGATTTTGAAGATTGCAAATCTGTGGCGAAATCTATCAGCGTTGTGCCTGGGGGAGTCGGTCGCATCACTACTTATTGCATTTTTAAAAATTTGCTATTTTTGTGCAAATCTAGCTGCGGCGAATAGGTTTTCTTAAAAGAAGGAAAAAATGGAGCACAATAAAGTTCTGGGCGACAAAAATATCAATCGAGCGCTTTTGAATATGTCTTTGCCAGCCATCGTCGGGATGAGCGTTGTGGCGACATACAGCCTTGTTGACACCGTTTTTGTCGGACATTGCGTGGGTCCGATGGGCATTGCGGGAATTTTTATTGGTTTTCCTTTCCAAATTTTTATTATGTCGGTGGCGATGATGCTTGGCGTTGGTGGTGGCTCGATAATCTCGCGGGCGTTGGGCGAAGGCAGAGTCAGGCGCGCCTATTCCACCTTGAGCACAGTCGTTTTCGGCACCCTTGCCATAGGCGTGATTATCACGCTTGTTTGCCTTGTTGGTTTGCCGTTTTTTTTGCGACTTTCTGGCGCAGACGGGCTGGTTTACAGCTACGCCAAGCGGTATTTGGTCGTGATGATTTTGGGCACCGTTTTTTTTATGGGAGCGCTGGTTGCCAACTCGCTTTTGCGTGCCGAAGGACGCAGTAACGCGGCGATGTGGATTTTGGTTTTGGGCGGAGGCTTGAACATCGTTTTGGACTTTTTCACGATTTATCTATTCAATATGGGAACTTTTGGAGCCGCTCTTGCGACGGTGCTAGCTCAAATTGTGGCAAGCGTTTATGTCGTTTTTCACTTTTCTAAACACGCCAGCAGAGTCCATTTTGAAAAGTTAATATTTGACTGGCGAATATTCAAACAGACGCTGATTTTGGGATTTTCGTCGTTCATAAATCAAGTCAGTTCGGCAATTTTGATTGTCGTCCTCAACAATCGTCTGTCCACATACGGAGGCGGAGTCGCTATCGGAATTTTCAGCATTTATCACAGAATGGCGATGCTTATCTGTATGCCTGTCTATGGTTTAGCGCAAGGGATGCAACCGATAGCCGGCTACCATTTTGGCTCGAAAACTTTCGACAAAGTCAAAGAGGTGTTCCACAAAGCGACCTTTTGGGCGACGCTGGTCACCACGCTTGGATTTGTGGTGATGTGCTTTTTTCCGTCGTTTGTAATCGGCGCTTTTACCTCCAGCGTAAAAATTCTTCCCGAAGGAAAAACCGCTTTGGTCATTTTGAGCCTAGCCTACCCGCTGGTCGGCTTTCAGATGATTGGCTCAATGGGCTTTATGGCCATCGGCAAATACCGTCCAGCCTTGATACTCAACACTCTCCGCCAGCTGATTTTTCTCATCCCGTTCGTTTACATCTTGTCGCCATTTTTGGGAATTATGGGAATTTGGGTGTCGTTCCCGCTCTCCGACTTTTTGGCGTTCGTGGTCACCCTGATTTTGTATCATCGCTACATTCGCCAAGTCGAAAAAGAGTATAAATGAGAGCTTATTTCATATCCGACACGCATTTGAAGCCTGTTCCCAAAACAGCCGAAGACGCCGCTCGTCAAAAAAAAGTTGTGCAATTTTTGGAAAAAATCACAGGCAAAGCCGATATTTTGGTAATCGCTGGCGATTTTTTTGACCTATGGTTCGACTGGAAAAATATCGTCCTCTCACAATTTTTCCCCGTCTATTGCGCTCTGCGAGATTTGCGAAAAGGCGGCTGTCAGATAAAAATAGTCGCCGGCAATCACGACTTCTACTTTCGTTATTTTTTGCAAAATCAGCTGGGAATAGAGGTGCACAAAGCCGAAATCAGCCTGCAAATCGACAATCGCAAAATCTTCGTCACTCACGGCGATAGCCACGGCAAAAATGACTTTCGCTACAAATTTTACAAACTCTTAATTCGCTCAAAAATATTTGAGCTGTTTTTTGGAACAATTCCGCCCGCTCTGAGCATCCAAATCGGCTCATTTGCTTCCCGAAGCTCTCGCTTTCGCAAAGTTGACCCAAAAAAACTCGCTCGCAAAGAGGAACAGCTGCTACAATTTGCGAAGAAAAAAATTGCCGAAGACGGCTACGACATCGTTGTAATGGGACACACGCACAATCCGCTCTTGCAAAAAATTAGTGGCGGAATTTACGCAAACTGCGGCGATTGGCTGACTCACGACTCTTACCTAGAGCTTTGCGATGGCGAGCTGAAGCTAAAAATTCCCCAATAATTTTTTTTCAATTTCTTAATTTATCAAAAAGCAGTCTAAAAAGCTTGTGGTAGTTCATTATTATAAAATAAATAAAAATAAGGTTGACAAATTGTTTCTTTGTTTAAGCATTTGGACATATTGTTAATTTGTGTTCACATAAATGAACTGCTAAAACGAAATGTGACTCGCTGAATGGAGTTTTCCATATAAAGGGGTTTACTTCTCAAATAAAAATAAGGAGTAAAAAAATGAAATTGGAACAACTATCTATCAATGAAGCACCCGTTATCAAAGTGGTGCCGCCAGGACCGAATTCACAAAAAATTTTGAAATTTCAAAACGAGAACGAAGGCTCGGCGGTTTCGTATTCAAAGGGAATGCCAATGAGTCTGAAAGAGGGCAAAGGTGCTACGCTCGTGGACGAAGACGATAATATCTATATTGATATGTTTTCAGGAGCGGGTGTAATGGCGCTGGGGCATTCTCATCCAGTGGTTTTGGAGGCAGCTCACAAGCAACTGGATAAAATAACTCACACATTAGATATCCCAACAGTTGAGCGAGAGGAGTTGGTGGCGACGATCAAATCTTTGTTGCCAAACGAGTTAACGAGAGTTTTTTTTGGTGGACCAACAGGCAGTGACGCCGTGGAACAGGCTATCAAATTGGCAAAATACAATACTGGCAGAGACACTATTATTGCTTTTGAGGGAGCTTATCATGGTATGACAGGTATGGCTTTGGCGATGACTTGCGATTTGTCTCATCAAGGAGTTGGGTCCACGGTTCCTGGCGTTTCTTTCATCCCGTTTCCATATAATTATCGAAATCCGTTTGGTTGTCCAGACAAAGATGTCGACTTGCAGGCTGCTGAGAATTTGGAAAGAGTGCTAAGCGATAGTCACTCTGGCTACCCGAAACCGGCTGCCGTAATTTTGGAGTCTGTGCAAGGCGAAGGTGGCACGATAATTCCTACCACTCGTTTTATGAAAAGGGTTAGACAAATCTGCGACGAGCATAATGTTTTGATGATTTGTGACGAGATACAGTCTGGTTTGGGCAGAACAGGTAAGATGTTTGCTTTTGAGCATTTTGATGTTGTGCCAGATATTGTGACAATGAGCAAAGCACTGGGCGGCATTGGATTGCCTATTTCGGCGATCGCTTACAAAGAGAAATTGAACACTATGCCTGCGGGAAAATCTATCGGAACTTTTCGTGGAAATATGATTGCTTTTGCTGCTGGCAACGCCTCTTTGAACTGGATGAAAGAGGTGAATTTGTTGGATCATGTGAACCAAGCAGGGAAGATGGCTCTGGATAAACTGACCTCTTTTGCAAAAAAATCTGATATTGTTGGAGAGGTGCGAGGAATTGGCCTTATGATCGCCATTGAAATGGTGTCTGACAAGCAGTCTAAAAAGCCCGCTTCAACTTTGGGTAAATTGATACGAAAATACGCTCATCAGCGGGGCGTGATGATAGAGGTCGGTGGACATCACGGCAATGTAGCCAGGCTTTTGCCGCCCTTGGTTATTACCAAAGATTTGCTAATGAAGGGAGTCGATATTTTGATAGAGGTTATCCAAGATATAGAGTCTGGGAAAATTAAAAAGTAATTTATTTTTAAGAGGGTGATAGATATGAGTAAAAAAGATAAATATAATGTAACGGTGGTTGGAGCTTTGGGGATTGTGGGCACCGAGATGATCAAGACTTTGGAACGCAGAAATTTTCCTGTGGCGTCTTTTGTGCCAATGGATGTAAAAGCAAAAGAAGGGGAGAAGGTAAAGTTTAACGGCAAAGATTACGCTTGCGTGGAGGCAAACAAGAAAAATTTTCAAGGCTTGGACATAGCTATTTTTTCTGCTGGAGGTGAAGCTAGTAGAGTTTTGGCTCCCATCGCAGCCAAAGAGGGAGTAGTAGTCGTGGATAATAGTGCTCAGTGGAGAATGGATCCCGATTGCCCTTTGGTGGTGCCAGAGGTAAATCCTTACGATCTTGATTGGCACAAAAATATCATTGCAAATCCTAACTGCTCCACAATTCAGTTGATGGTGGTTCTCAAACCGTTGCACGATTACGCCAAGATTAAGAGGGTTGTGGTTTCCACCTATCAATCTGTTTCTGGCTCGGGAATTAAAGCTTTCAAAGGGTTGGAGCAAGAAAGTAGAGAGTATTTACAAAACAAAAAAATTGTCAAGCCGCTGGCTTATTCTAAACAAATTGCTTTTAATTGCCTTGCTCACATCGATGTTTTTCAGGAGGGCGGCTACACCAAAGAAGAGTGGAAGATGGTCAACGAGACGAAAAAGATTTTGAACAAAGACATCAAAACTTCTGCCACATGCGTGAGAGTGCCTGTTTGGTATGGACACAGCGAGTCTGTTAATATAGAGACAGAAAAAGAGATTTCGGTTCTCAAAGCAAGGGAGATTTTGGCTGCCACAGAAAGTGTGCAGGTTATGGACGATCCTGATCGAGAGATTTACCCTACACCTTTGATGACTATCGACGAGGATGATACTTTTGTGGGCAGGATTCGCAAAGACCCAAGCATAGAAAAAGGACTCAATTTGTGGGTGGTTTCCAATAATATTCGCAAAGGAGCTGCCTTGAACTCTGTGCAAATAGCCGAAACTTTATTAAAAAGGAATTTAATCTGAAATGGACGAGATCGACAAACAAATAGCTTTGCTAGAGCAAGAGTTAATCGCGTTGCGGCGTGATTTTCACAAACATCCAGAGCTTGGATTTCAGGAGTTTGAAACGGCGGGAAAAATAGAAAACTATTTGCAGGAAATTGGTTTGCAGACACAAAGAGTAGCTTCCACAGGTGTGGTCGCTACTCTTTTTGGTGATAATGCAGGAAAAACTATCGGTTTGCGGGCGGATATGGACGCTTTGCCCATCGACGAAGAAACAAATTTTGAGTATAGTTCGGTAAATCAAGGTGTAATGCACGCTTGTGGGCACGACGCTCATATGGCGATGCTTTTGGTAGCGGCAAAAATTTTGGCAAAGAGCAAAAGCGAGCTAGGTGGCAAAGTTAAGTTTATTTTTCAGCCCAACGAGGAGACGGCTGGTGCTCAAAAGATGATTGATGCAGGAGTTTTGCAGAATCCTCAAGTTGACGCTTGTGCTGCTGTGCATATTTGGTCGCTCTTGCCCAGCGGTGTAGTGGGTGTGAAATCTGGCGCCGTTATGTCTAATATGGATGTTTTTAAAATCAAGATAATTGGCAAAGATGGACACACAGGCGCTCCAGAGCACGCAATCGACCCCATTATCGCCGCAGCGGATGTTATTTTGACTACGCAGTCGATTCAGACCAGAGTTTTGGGGGCGCTCAAACCAACGGTTATTATGTTTACTCAAGTCAAAGGTGGCTCGCTAAAAAACAATGTGATTCCCGAAAACGCTTATTTAGAGGGCACTATCCGTTATTTGTTTCAACCAAAAGAGAACAAAAGTGACGACCCAGCAGAGCTTTTCCGTAAAAAAGTGCAGCAGATTTGCCAAACGCATCGATGTAAGGTGCAGATAGATATCGAAAGGGAAAACGAAGTGGTAGTAAACGACGGGGCTATGGTTGACTTGTCTCGGCAAGTTTTAGGAAAAATTGTCGGTAAAGAAAATTTGGAGGATTACTCCTCAATGGCTAGCGAAGATTTTTCAGCTTTTGCCGATAATGTCCCTTCTGTTTTTGTCCATTTGGGTTGTAAAAACGAAAAAAAAGGTGCAAAGTTTGCGCATCATAATTCAAAATTTAATGTTGATGAGGAGGTAATGAAAAACGGAGTGAAATATTTTGTGGAGATGGCAAAGGAGTTTTTGAAAAACGAAAAATGAAAAAAAAGGAGAGAAAAATGAGCAAGAAATTTTTAGTATTAGCAGTTATTTTCGGACTTTCTATGACAGGATTGTATGGTTTTTGGGGAAGTTCAAAAATAGAGGCAAAGTTTGCTTCAGAAGAGATCGAAGGCGATTTTATGACAGTGTGGGCGAAAAATTTTGCCAAAAGTATGAAAAAGCAAACTGACGGAGATATCGAAATCGTTGTTTATCCATACGGAACTATCGGGGACAATAGGGACATAAACGAGCTTTGTCAAATGGGCGTGGCTAAGTTTGTTTTCTCCGATTATGCTTGGATCAGCGCTTTTGTTCCGCAGGCTCAGGTGCTTTGCCTGAACTACATTTGGCCAAAAGAGAAAACTGTGGAAGTTATCGATTGGGTAACTCGCAATGGCAAATTTTTCCCGATGTTGGAAGAGAAATTTAAGGAGAAAGGATTGTTTCCGTTTGCTTTGATGTTTGAAGGTTGGCAATGGGTGACATCCAAAAAGCCTGCCAATACAGTTAGCAAAATTCAAGGAATGAAAACTCGGGTTATGGGATCCAAACTTTTGGTGGAAAATTTGCTTGCTTATGGAATGACCTCCACGCCGATGCCTTATGGCGAGATTTATAGTGGTTTGCAAACAGGGCTTTTGGACGCCCAGATTAATCCGATGTTCGCCGATTATAGTATGAAATTTTACGAAGTCACTGACTATTTTACCCAATTTTGGGCTGAAGTGTTTGTGAGTATTCCCACAGTCAATTTAGATTTTTATAACTCTTTGAGCGACGAGCAGCAAAAAATGATGAAAGATTTTTGGGTTGATGCGATCATTCCTGCGGGAAAATGGATAACCAAAAGAAACGCCGACGATAAAGCTAAAATTGCCAAAGAACGACCAAAAATCAAGTTTTATGAGTATAATAATAAGCAAATCAAAAAGATGAAAAGTAAAGCTAGAAATGTTTTCAAAGAGTTTGGAAAAGTTGGTGGAAAAGATGCAGATATTATGCTAAAAGCGCTGTTGAAAGATATTGAAGATGCAAAAAAAGCTTTGGGCGTAAAATAAAAAGGTAGTGAGTTTATACGCAGCCTTCTTCTGAAAAAGTGGGCTGTGTAGCTCCTGCCAGCAAGTTAGGGGGGTTATTATGGAGAAACAAGGCATGTTTGTTAGATGCTTGAATATGTTTGAGACCGTCAGCATCGTTACTTGTGTCTTCGCACTTTTTATTATGCTCATTGTAAATGTGATCGCGCGAACTTTTTTCACCAGCCTTTATTTCGCTGAGGAAGTAAGTGAATTTTTGACTATCTTCATAACTTTTGTGGGGGTTAGCTACGCCGCGCGAAAAGGGCGACACATTAGGATGGGGGCGATCATCGATACGGTTCCCAAAAAAGTGGAAAAGATTTTTGTTTACTTTATTTGCGTTGTCAGCGCTGCCACAATGTTTGCCATGGCGTATTACTCTTTTGATTATGCGTTCAAAGTTTTTACCAGAGCCCAGTCCAGTTCAGCTCTGAGGCTACCTTTTTGGATTTTTGTAGCGATTATTCCGTTGGGTTTTTTTTCGGCAGGAATACAGTATACCCTGACATTTTTCAAAAATATTCGTGAAAAGGGAGACGATGTTTGGATCTCACCAGAGGTTACATCGGAGTATTCGGACGAAGTGGAGTATTAAAAGGGGGTTTTATGAGTTTATTATGGATAAGTATGATTGTGATGCTGTTTATGGCGGTTCCTTTTATGGTGGTGATTTTGGGCTCGATTTTGGGATTTGTAGGAATAAATATGCCTGGACTTTCACCTACGATCTTTGTCCAGCAGGTGATAACTGGCTTGACACCGCAAGCGTTGGTGTGCGTGCCTATGTTTATTTTAGGAGCGAATATAATTACTTCTGGGCAAGCCTCAAAACGGCTGATTAATATGATTAAAGCTCTTGTAGGTCATCTGCCGGGAGGACTTGCCATAACAACAAACGCCAGCTGCACAATGTTTGGAGCGGTTTCTGGCTCTACACAAGCTACAGTGGCAGCAATCGGCGGCACTATGCGCCCGATGCTTCTCAAAGCTGGCTATTCCAGCCCTTTTACTTTGGGGCTTATCATCAACTCCAGCGATATAGCTTTTTTGATACCGCCAAGCATCGGTTTCATCGTTTACGGAGTCGTGACAAGCACTTCGGTGGGCAAGCTTTTTTTAGCAGGGATAATTCCTGGAATTTTGATTTTTCTTTTGTTTTCAGTCTACTGCTTTTTTTATTCCAAAAAAAAACAGGTGGGAATGTTGCCCAAAGCCACTTGGCAAGAAAAAAAACAAGCTTTTAGGGATGGCTACCCAGTTTTGGGGTTTCCGTTAATAATTGTTGGCGGAATTTACGCAGGGCTATTTAGCCCAACCGAAGCTGCTGCAGTGGCAGTGCTTTACGCTATTTTTTTGGAAGGCTTGCTGTTTAAAACCTTGACTTTTAGAAAGTTGATAAGTATCGCTATGGACACTGGGGTGATAACAGCGGTTGTGTTTATTTTGGTTGGCGCTGGACAAGCTTTTTCGTGGTTGGTTAGTTTTTTGCGCTTGCCGCAAGAGTTTATGCCGCTGATAATGGGGCAAGACGCCTCTCAGCTCAAAGTGATTTTGGTGGTGGTTGTTTCGTATTTCATAGCGTGTATGTTTGTGGATCCTATCGTGGCGATATATGTGCTGTCTCCAATATTTTCTCCTTATGTCGCTTCCACGGGGATTGATCCAATTTTTTTGGGAACTCTAATCACTTTGCAAGCAGCCATTGGCTCTGCCACTCCGCCTTTTGGATGCGATATTTTTACCGCACAGTTAATATTTAAACGACCGTATTTGGAGGTGATAAAGGAGACGCCGCCTTTTATTTTGATTTTACTTTTTATCACGATTTTGATTATTGTTTTTCCCGAAATTGCCACTTTTTTGCCAAATATGTCGTTAGCAGGCTAGGCTGGCCAAGAGGTTATTAAAATTACGAAGGAGGAGATGTGCTACTTTTTGATAGGAGTGAGTTTGATGTTAGGGTAAAAAAAACCAAAGAGAGTATGATTGAAAAAGGGATAGATCTTTTGATAGTTTCTCATCCAGCCAATATGAACTATCTAACTGGCTACGACGGATGGAGTTTTTATGTCCATCAGTGCGTTTTTGTGAGCTTAGACTCAAAAGAGCCGCTCTGGATAGGTCGAGGAATGGACGCCAACGGAGCAAAGATGACCACCTATCTTCAAGAAGAAAATATTTTTCAATATGCGGACGAGTATGTCCACTCTTTGAGTTGCCACCCGCTAGATTTTGTCGCCGATATTATCAAATCAAAAGGTTGGCAAAAAAAGCGGATTGGTGTAGAATCTGATCAATTTTTTTTCACTTATAAATCTTTTCAAGTGTTGCAAAAAAACTTGCCAGAAGCCGTTTTTGTGGACGCCAACATTTTGGTGAACTGGGTTAGAGTCATAAAATCGGAAGCGGAAATCAAGTTTATGAAGATAGCAGGGAAAATCGCTGAGAAAGTGATGAACACCGCTGTGAAAAACATAAAAGTTGGTGCTCGAGAGTGTGATGTGGCAGCCAAAATTGTAGAAGCGCAGTATGAAGGTGTGGGAGAGTTTGCTGGAGATTATCCTGCGATCGTTCCGCTGATGATGAGTGGAGAGGCTATTAAAACGCCGCATCTAACTTGGACAGAAGCAAAATATCAGCCCAACCAGCCGGTGCTTTTGGAGCTTTGCGGCGTCTACAGGCACTACCATTGTCCGATAGCCAGAACGATATTTCTTGGACAAAAGATGCCGCCAAAAATGGAAAAAACTTCGCAAGTAGTAAAAGATGGTTTGCAAATCACTTTGAACAGTATCAAGCCAGGAATGAGCGTTGAGTCGATTGAAAAGATTTGGCGAGATTACATCGCGCGTCACGGAGTTGAAAAAAAAGCAAGATTGGGCTACTCCATTGGTGTTAATTATCCGCCAGATTGGGGCGAGCAAACTATCAGCGTTCGCGAAGGTGAAAAAACCCTAGTGCAACAAAATATGACTTTGCATTTAATCCCAGGTATTTGGCAAAAGGATGTGGGGTATGAGCTGGACGCCAGCATTCGAGTAACCGAAGACGGCATCGAACATCTTTTCAACTATCCGTTCGATACAGGCAAATAAGGAAATTCTGCTTTATAATAGCAGGGGGACGATTTGATTTATCTAGCCAAAAAAGGACAAACCAGTTATGGGGAAGATATCGGGATTCTTCTTTTGGACACTTTTTGCCCGTTTATTCCTGGAGATGTGGGCAACGCCAGCAGCTATGATTATCCTGTTCGCTTCAAAAAAGTTGCTGGTCTGAGTGTTGAAAAAATATTGAGCTTGGACAAAAGTTATTTGCCTGCTGTGATCAATTCTGCCAAAGAGCTTGAGCAGGAGGGGGTTCAGGCGATTACTAGTGATTGTGGATTTATGGCTATTTTCCAAAACGAGCTCAAAAAACATTTGCGCGTACCTGTGTTCCTTTCTAGCTTGCTTCAGATTCCTATGATCACCTCGTTGATTAAAAGTGACGCTAAGTTGGGGATTATCACAGCAGATTCGCAAGCTCTGATAGACCAAGTGTTTGCAAAAATTGGGCTAAAAAAAGCAGACAATTTGATTATCCGAGGGCTAGAAAACTCTTCTGCTTTTGTTCGAACTGTTATGCAAGAGTCTGGATTTTTAGACGAAGTGGCTATCAAAAAAGAGGTGGTGCAAGTGGCAAAAAGACTTCAGACTGACGAACGAAAATTGGGGGCGATCCTATTGGAATGCAGTATGTTGCCTCCTTATGGTTTGGCTGTGCAGCAGGAAACGAATCTGCCTGTTTTCGATTTTCTTACTATGGTAAATTATGTTCACTCCAGTTTGAGTAAGAAAAATTTTGGGGAGCAATAGAAACGATTTTTTTTGCTAAAAGCGGCAAATTTTGTAGTTAATATTTGTTGACAAAATTTTGCGATTTTACGGATTACTCAAAGCTAAATTTAGTTAAGAAAGGTAAGATTATGGCTAAATATAATGTGTCTTCCTCTGTGGGAAAGGCTTTTCGCCTTTTGGAGTGTATAGTTGTGAATCAGCCGATCACGGCACCAGAGATTTCTAGAAAGCTCGGATTTAACAAAACGAACACTTACAGATTGCTAACTGCTTTGTGTGATATAGGTTACATTTATAAAAAGGAAAAAGGTTACAATATAACTTTCAAACTTTTGTCGCTGGGCAATATCGCTCCAGCAACCAAAACTATCAAGAGTGTGGCAAAGCCCGAGATGGAAAAACTTATGAACATTGTTCATGAAAATACTTATCTGACAGCGCTGATGGACGATAAAATTTTCGTCATCAATAGTTTCAAGTTTCCTGAACACCATTTGATGCTTAATCCAGAGAAAACGACCGTTTTTCCTATTTACTCTTGTTCTTCAGGAAAGATGTTTTTGGCTCATATGCCGCCAAAAATGCGAAAAGAACTGCTTGACAAAATTGAGTTTGTTCAGTTGACAAAAACTACTTTGACCGATATTGAGGCTTTAGATAAGGAGTTGGAAAAGTGTAAAAAGCAAGGCTATGCGGTTGAAAATAGAGAGTTTGCTGATGAGCTAATTTCCATCTGTGCGCCAATTTTTGGTTTGGACGACGAGGTTTTGGCTTGTTTGTCAATATCAGGACCAAGCATTCGCATAACTCCAGACAAGATAGACGAGTATATTCCAAAAGTGGTGGAAGCTGCCCAGAAGGTAACCAAGCAGCTTCGAAAACATTAAAGTAAAGAGGAAAAGGAAGAAAAAATGGTAGTTTGTAAATTTGGCGGAACATCTTTGGCGGACGCCTCGAAAATAAAAGATGTGGCGAAGATTGTTAAAAATATTTCGGGAACTCAGATGGTGGTCGTTTCGGCTCCTGGGAAAAGGTTTGACGACGATATAAAAGTGACAGATTTACTTTACGATTTGGCTGCTAATTCTGCAAACAAATCCCAATTTGAGCAAATATTTTTTCAGATAAAGAGCAGGTTTGAGCAAATGATAGCTGATTTGAGTGTAGAAGGAAAAGCGGTGTTAGAAGCGCTGAATTCTATTGCTCAAGAGATTTTGCAAGGCGTGAGTCAAGATTTTATCGCGTCTCGTGGCGAGTATCTCAACGCTCTGCTCATCAGCGAATATTTGGATTTTCGGTTTGTGGACGCTACGGAATTTGTGCGGTTGACCGACGATGGAGGCATCGACCCTGTGACCTATGAGCTGGGGAAAAAAGTTTTGGATGTTAGCAAGCCGACGGTCGTTCCTGGCTTTTATGGATTGGACAAAAATAGCAACATCAAAACATTTTCGCGCGGCGGCTCGGACATCTCGGGCGCGATTTTGGCAGTGTGCGCCAAAGCCGATGTTTATCAAAACTGGACAGATGTGTCGGGCGTGATGAGCGCCGATCCTCGCATCGTCAAATCTCCGACTTTTGTTCCCGAGATAACCTACGCCGAGTTGCGCCAGATGGCGTGTTTTGGGACGAATGTTTTTCACAGCGAAGCTATCGCTCCTGTGGCAAAAGCGGGCATTTCCATTCAAGTGAAAAACACTCTGCAGCCAAACGATGCTGGCACGACGATTTCGTGCAAAAGAGATGTGGAAAAGATGCCGATTGCCGCTGTTTCGGGGCTGAAAGGACTTCGCAAAGTGCGGATAAATCAAGAGAATATGAACCAGCAAAAGTTGGCAAAATTTATCTCGGAGCTCAGCGATTTGGGCTTTAAGTCTATTTTCAGTCGATTTGCAGCCGATTTTGCCTATATTTACGGCAAAATTGAGATAGATAAATTGCCCGTTGGAATTGCGCCAAACACCGTTTTGTCCGAGAAAAAATACAGCGTTATTGGTTTGGTCGGTCAGGGGTTAAATTGGGAAAAAACTCTTAAATTTGTGCAAGATTTAGACCATTTGCCGATAGTAGATTTTAGCTATGAGCAGGCTTCGACCACGGCAATTTTTGTGGTGGAAGACAGCAATTTTGAAAATATTTTGCAAGTTTTGTCCGATAAAATTATTTGACAGAAAAAAAATCTAAAAGTTCAAAAAGTGTTGAAAAATAAAAAGTTCCAAAAAGAAATTGACATCAACATAACAATTTAGCTTTATGGTCTAAATAGTGGGTTTATTAAGAGGTTGAGGCAACCTAAGGAGACCGAAAGTTGAAAAAAAGATGGTTTTTTAGTTTTGGACATGTTGAAAGGGCGAAAAATTACACTTTTGCTTTTTCGAACAAGGTTCTTCTGTCTTTTGCTTTTCTCCTTTTTTTGGTTTTGGCTTTCGGGATTTGGAAGGCGAGCGCTATTGGGCTATATTTTGATAAGATTGCTCAGCAAAAAAAATTGGAGAAAGAGAACCGCATTCTCAGGAGCCAACTATCTGAGTTTAATCAAGTTTTGGATTCTGTGAAAGGTCAGCTGGGGGCAATTCGGGCTTGGGAGAGCGAGATTCGTGAGCAACGGAATTTCAAGCCAGTTGATCCGCAAATTCGACAAATGGGTATCGGTGGTGTTCCGACACTTGATAGCGCTACATCGGAGCTTAACTCTGATTTGAGGCTCGATTGCGCTTTTTTAAAGTTGCAACTGGAAGAGCTGACGGCGAAGGTGAATTTGGAAGTCGATTTAATGTCCGAGTTGAAAAAAAACAGCGATTTTCGCCGCGATATGTATGACAATACTCCCACAATTTATCCTGTATATGGTTATGTAACAAGCCCTTATGGCTATCGCATTCATCCGATTTTGGGCAAGAAGATTTTTCACGAGGGGATAGATATCGCCAACAAAACTGGCACTTTTGTGCACGCTACGGCTGACGGGGTGATAATTCGCTCTAAAGTTGACGGCAAAGGCAGTTTTGGCAATAATGTGATTATTCGACACAAATACGGCTTTTCGACTCGCTATGCGCATTTGTCTAAGGTGCTAGTGAAAAGATGGCAGCGGGTGAAAAAGGGCGATGTGATAGGCTATATGGGCTCTACGGGCAGATCAACTGGTTCGCATTTGCATTACGAGGTGCGCAGATATGGCAGATACAGAGACCCAGAGCCTTACCTCATCAAATCCACCGATTTGAATTTAGCGTCAAAATAGTTTTTACCAGTTTTTTTTACTTCAAAATTTGTCTAGTTTGGGTAGATTTGGAGTAAATTTTTTGTATTTAGGGTTTGTCGATTATGAAGAAAAGTTTTGAGCAGAGCGTTAAGCAGATTGATGAAATCGTGGAGAAGTTGGAGAACAGCGATTTGGAGTTTGATCAAATTTTGGAGCTTTACAAGCAGGGACAAGATTTGGTTAAAGAGTGTAAAAAAAAGTTGGAAGTTGTTGAGAACAAGTTGATAGAGCTGGATAAGGAGCAAATCAAGGGTGTATAAAGCTTTAAAAAAAGATCTAAAAAAGATACGAGAGACCGTCAATATTCAAATTGATCGGTTTTTGCCTCGCAAAGATGAGTATCCAAAAAATATCCACAAAGCGATTCGGCATTCGCTTTTTGCAGGCGGCAAGGGCATTCGTAGCTATTTGCTGGTGAAAATTTATTCGATTTTCAAAGACGATTTGGACACCGTTTTGCCTCTTGCAGCTGCTTTGGAGATGTTGCACACCTACACTTTGATTCACGACGATTTGCCGTATCTGGATAATGACGATTTTCGCCGTGGCAAGCCGACTTGCCACAAACTTTTTGGTGATGATATAGCTCTTTTGTCCGGCGATACTTTGCTGATTTACGCTTTCGATATTGTTTCGCAGATGGAGATTTCGGAAAAATTGAAGGCGGAAATTTTGCAAAAAATGACGAAAATGGCTGGAGCGCAAGGGCTGGTTGGCGGACAATGGGAAGATATAAATTGTCAGGGTAAAAAGGTCGATAAGCAAATGCTTTCGTATATTCACAAAAACAAAACTGCTGGTTTTATTGAACTTACGGCGACTTTGGCTTGTATGTTGGCGCAGGTTTCTCAAGAAGATCGAGAGCTTTTGGAGGAGTTTGCGGGCAATGTGGGGCTTTCGTTTCAGATTGTGGACGATATTTTGGATATAGAGGGGACTTTTCAGGAGCGAGGCAAGTCGATTGGCAAAGATCAAGAAGCACAAAAGGTGACCTATCCAGCGTTGTATGGTTTGCAGGAGTCGAAAAATCAGGTGGAGCAGATGATGCAACGGGCGAAAGAGATTTTGACAAAATACCACGATAAAGCTTTGATGTTGCAACGGTTTACCGACTATCTTTATTTGAGTAAATGGTAAAAGTTAAGTTCAAAAAGTTGGCAGAAAATGCTCAACTTCCCAAAAGAATGAGCAAGGACGCCGCTGGGGCTGATGTTTGTGCTTGTCTTGATGAAGATTTGCTGGTTGCAGCGGGCGAAGTTACGCTTGTGCCGTGCGGTTTTGCTATGGCGTTGCCCAAAGGTTACGAGGCGCAAATCCGTCCACGAAGCGGCTTGGCGCTAAAAAATGGCATCGGCGTTTTGAACTCTCCCGGCACGATAGACGCCGATTACAGAGGCGAAGTAAAGGTGATTTTGGCAAATTTTGGCAAAGAAAATTTTGTGATAAAAAACGGCGATAGAGTTGCTCAGATGGTGATAGCGCAGGTGCCAGGAGTGAGTTTTGAGTGCGTGCAAGAGCTGGATGCGACTGAGCGAGGCAGCGGCGGTTTTGGTCACACAAGAGTGTAGTTTGAGATAGGAGCGTTTATGGCGACATTAAGGAAGAGGATTGTTGAGGAGATTGACAGGCTTAAAGAGCTGAATAAGAGTATTTTAGCGGAACACGGAGACAAAGAAATTTGTAAAGTTACACCGAAAAATATTTTTGCGGGAATGCGAGGAATTGTCGAGGTCGTTTGCAACACCTCTTATGTTGACGCTCAAAAAGGGCTGATAATCAAGGGCTACACGCTGGATCAGCTCGCTGGCAAAAAAGCGGAAGAGGTCTTTTTTCTGCTTTGCACGGGCGTTTTGCCCGATAAAGAGGAGCTGCGCTGTTTTCAGAAAAATTTGGCGCTTCGTTCAAGCGTCCCTAGGGAAGTTTGGAATGTCCTTTTTGCTTTGCCGGACAACACGCACCCGATGACGATGTTCAGCATTGCGATTTTGGTTTTGGAACGAGAGTCGGTTTTTCGCACCAAATACGAAGAGGGTTTGCGGAAAAAAGATTTTTGGAAGTCAACTTTGGAAGATTGTCTGGAGCTGATAGCAAAAGTGCCGAGTATCGCCGCGGCAATTTATCGGATTCGTTACGAAAAAGACGACCTAATCACCAGCTATGACGACGAGCTGGATTGGTCGGCAAATTTTGCCAATATGCTGGGTGTGGACACTCCCGACGAGGATGTCTTTGCTGATTTGATGAGGCTATTTTTGGTGCTGCATTGCGACCACGAGGGCTGTAACGCCAGCGCTTTTACCACTCGGGTGGTTAGCTCAACTTTGTCCGACTGCTATCGGGCTGTTTCGTCGGGGCTGAACGCCTTGGCTGGACCTCTGCACGGGCTCGCCAATCAAAACGCGCTGAAATTTATTTTGAACATAAAAGACAGATTCGACGGTTGCCCGAACAAAGAACAGCTTACCAAATATCTGCAAGGCTGGCTGGAAACAGGAAAAGTCATCCCTGGCTATGGTCACGCTGTTTTGCGAAGCACAGATCCAAGATTTTTGGAGATCAAAAAGTTTGCCGATAAGCATTTGCCAAACGACAATTTGATTAAAATCGTCAATTTGATGAGCGAGGTCGCGCCAGTTGTCCTCAAGGAACAAGGCAAAGCGAGTTCGATTTATCCCAATGTTGACGCTATCTCAGGAGCGGTTCTCTACGCTCTAGGTTTGGAGCGGTTCGACTATTACACCGTGATTTTTGGAGTCTCCAGAATTTTGGGATTTTGCGCACAACTTATTATCGCAAGGGGAGTTAACTCCTCGATAATCCGCCCGAAAAGTGTGACGAGCCAAATGCTTCTCGAGTTGGCTTCTCAAAAATAGTTGCCAAAAAATGTGGTAGCAAGATAGTTTTTGGAAATTTGAGATGAGCGTGAACATCGATTGCGATTTTTTGGTTGTCGGTTCTGGAATTGCGGGGCTGATGACCGCTTTGCATCTAGCCAAAAATCCACAAAATTCTATCGTTTTAATCTCAAAAAACGGCTTTGAAAAAAACAACTCTTACTACGCTCAAGGCGGCATTGCGGCGGTTGACTCTGCGCGCGTTTCTTTGCAGCTGGACGATTATCAGGCGCATATTCAGGATACCTGCAAATCTGGCGACGGATTGTGTAACGAAAAGGTCGTGTCCAAATGCATCAAGGGATTTTACGACTCGGCGATAAAGTCTTTGCTGGATTTGGGAGTCGATTTTAGCAGCGAGGAAAGCGGTGATTTTGTTTTGCATCAAGAGGGCGGACACAGCAGCGAGCGCATCTATTGCGTGGACGATCACACGGGGCGAAACATCGTGCAGACGCTTTTGCGCAAGGTCAGTCAGGCGAAAAATATCGCCAGTTTGGACTACCATATGGCGATCAATCTCATCACGCAAAATTATCTTTTGGCGAGCACAAATTTCAAGGATAAATGTTTGGGGGCGTATGTGCTGGATGTTGCCACGAACAAAGTGCGGACAATCAGGGCGAAAAAAACCATTTTGGCAACTGGGGGTGCGGGCAAAGTTTTTAAATACACGAGCAATCCAGTGGTGGCAACGGGTGACGGCGTTGCTATGGCTTATCGAGCTGGCGCCAGAATCGCGAATATGGAGTTCGTGCAGTTTCATCCTACGGTGCTGTATCAGCCAAATATCGAGATCAAGGAGCGGAGATTTTTGATAACCGAAGCTTTGCGTGGTGAGAATTTGGGCGGTATCCTGACCTTGAGCAGAGACAGCAAAGAAGATTTTGTTTTGGAGTTTGACGAAAGAGGCTCGCACGCTACCCGAGATGTTGTTTCACGAGCTATCGATACGAAAATCAAGGAGTTAGGCTTGCAAAATGTCTGGTTAAATCTGACTACGGAGATTACGGGCAAAGACAAGCAATTTTTTCAAAAGCATTATCCGAATATTTACAAAAAGTGCGCTGAAAACGGCTATTTTTTGGAAGAAAATCCGATACCAGTTGTGCCGGCGGCGCATTATATTTGCGGCGGTGTGATGGTTGACGAGAATGGGCTTAGCGACATTTGCAATTTGTATGTGGTCGGCGAATCTGCTTACACGGGGCTTATGGGTGCAAATCGACTTGCCTCCAACTCTTTGCCCGAAGGTTGCTATTACGCGATGAGAGCCGCCAAGCACGCACAAAAAAGCAAAAATATCGATGTTTCGGGTCTGGAAATTCCAGATTGGCAGACGGTTGAAGAGAGCAAAAAAGTTGATAAAGCGACGATAAATCAGTTTTGGGACATCACCAGGGAAGTGATGACCAATCTTTGCGGGATTGAGCGGAACAATCAAAGGCTGTATTTGGCGGCGAAAACTACTGACTCTTTGGCTTTGGCGGCGCACGATATTTACAAGAAATTTCCCGCTTCTTTGCAAACTCTGGAGCTGCGAAATTTGACTTTGGTGGCACGGATGATAGCGCTTTGTGCCTTGTCTCGCAAGGAGTCGCGAGGTTGTCATTATAGAGAAGATTATCCGCAAAAAGACGAAAAATTTCGGATGCCAACGATTATCAAAAAAGATATTTTTCACGAATTTAAGTAAGAAAAAGAGAAAATTATGTCGATTTTAGAAGATATTAAACGCCTTAAAAAAGAGAAAAACGCTGTGGTTTTGGCACACAATTATCAGCCTGCTGAAATTTATCAAGTGGCTGATTTTGTAGGAGATAGCCTCGAGCTTGCCAAAAAAGCCAAAGAGGTTGAAGCTGAAATTATCGTGTTTTGCGGTGTAAAGTTTATGGCAGAAACAGCAAAGATTTTGAATCCAAAGAAAAAAGTTCTTTTGGCGGCAAAAAATGCAGGTTGCAAAATGGCGGATATGATTGATGCGGAGAAAGTTAGGCAAGCCAAGCAGGAGCATCCTCAAGCGGCTGTGGCGTGCTATGTGAACACGACCGCGCAGACCAAAACGGAATGTGATGTTTGTGTGACCAGCGCCAATGCGGTGAAGGTGATAAATTCGATGCCGCAGGAGCAGATAATTTTTGTTCCCGATAAAAATTTGGGCAGTTTTGTGGCGAAAAATTGTCGCAAGCAGATTATTTTGGTGGACGGATTTTGCTATGTTCACAACGATATTTCGGTTGAGGATGTGCAAAAAGCTCGGGCGCTTTATCTAGATGCGCCGATTATGATTCATCCCGAATCGCCGCGGCAAGTGGTGGATTTGTGCGATTTTGTTTGCTCGACCTCGCAGATGATTTCGGTGGCAAAATCTAGTAGAGCAAGCACGATTGTGGTCGGCACCGAGATTGGAATGCTGGCGATGTTGGAGCGAGAAGTTCCCACGAAAAAGTTCGTTCCGCTGAAAAAAAACGCCATTTGTGAAGATATGAAGTTGACAGAGTTGCAAATGGTCAAAAATTGTTTGGAAAACGAAGAGAATGAAATTGTTCTTGATCAAGGCGTTATCGAGAAGGCGAGAGTTTGTATCGATAAAATGTTGATTTTGAGTTAGTTACGAGAGATTTTAATGAATAAGAAACAGGCGGTTGAAGAGGTTTACCAAAAAGGTAAGCTTTTGAGTTTTGAAAATCCAGAATATTTTCGTCAGGTTGGCGATTTTATTTCCACGGCTTTGCGAGAAGATGTTGGCGAGGGCGATGTCACTACGCAGACGGTGATTCCTGCCGATTTGGAGATGCGAGCGGTCATCAACAGTAAAGAAAAGGGCGTTTTTTGTGGGCAGCAAGAGCTAAAATTTTTGTATAAGTCGCAAAATGTTCGCTTGAAATTTTTGGTTGACGATGGTCAGGAGATAGCTTGCGGGCAGCGTCTTGTAGAGCTTGCGGGGCCTGTGCAATCTTTGTTGACGCTGGAGCGAGTTGGTCTGAATATCGTTCGCAGAATGTCTGGAATTGCTACTGCCACAAGGGCTTACGCTCAGCTTTTGCAAGGTTCGGGAGCGAAAATTGCTGCCACACGCAAAGTTGTGACCTGCGAGTTGATGGAAAAAAGAGCGGTCTATGTTGGCGGCGGTCTCACGCATCGGCTCGGCTTGGACAAGCACATTATGATCAAAGATTGTCATTTGGATATTATTCGGAAATTTCAGGGTAGTCAGGCGATTAAGTCGGTGATTAGTGCTTGTGAAGGCGTAAAAGTCCCTGTTGAGATAGAGGTTGAAACTTTGGAAGATGGTCTAGTGGCAGCGCAAAATTTCGCCGATAGTCGCTACTCGGGCGTTCCAATAATTATGCTGGATAATATGACACCGTCGCAAATTGCGGCTTTTTGTCAGATGCTCACGCAGAAAAAATTGCTGGGAAAGGTTCTACTGGAGGCTTCGGGCGGCATCACTTTGAACAATCTTGCCGAGTATGGAGCCTCAGGCGTGGATGTTGTGTCAACTTCCGCTATAACCGAAGGCGCTAGCAGCTTGGACTTACACCAAAAAATGGAGGATTAGTGGGGGAAGGTTTAACTTTTCCGACCTCACCCAATCTCGACCTCTTGCTCTTCTTTTGCTTTTAATTTTTGCACGACGATTTGCAAAACGCCGTTTTCCATTTTGGCTGTGATGGCAGAGATGTCGGCGTCTTGTGGCAAGTTTATCGTCCGCCTTATTTTTTCCTCGCCGCTCTCTTTGTAAAAAAAGCTTCCTTCTTCTTCGGAACTTTTTTCTTGTTTTTCAGCTGTCACGACCAAATAATCGTTTGACTTTTTGATTTTAATATCGCTTTTGGAAAATCCCGCAAGAGCCAGCTTTATCAGGTAGTTATCGCCTTTGTCAATAATGTCTAAGGGAGCTTGATTGGCAAAACCAAATGGGTTTTGCACGCCGTCTGAGACCGCTTTTGCGATTGTGTTGAACACAGAAAAAATTGGGAAAAAATCGTTACTATTTTTCATATTTGCTCCTTTTTTGATTATCAAATTACATCTTAAAATTTTTGTTTTGCACAGTTTGTGTCAAGCGAAAAGCGGGTTGTTTTTAGCTATAGCCAGATTTTTTCTTGCTCTTCTGCCTGAGAATAGAGCATCTCTTCGCCCAAAATAATTGTCGCTTTTTGATTTTCCGCCAGCTGTAACAGCTTCGTTTTTCGGGGATGATAGACGATGTCCATCACAAATTGACCAGCTTTGAATTTGGTCAGCAAACTTTTTTCTTCGTTCATTCCGACTTTGGTCGCGTTGATTATGACATCAAATTCTGTGCTTGATTTTTGAGCGGTTTCGATGTCAATTGATGAGAAGTCGCCAATTTTCAAAAGCGGTTGGCTTTTTTCTGGATTGCGAGCAGCGACAGTCACTAGCGCTTTTTCGCGGATTAAACCGAAAAAAATCGCTTTGGCGGCTCCTCCGTTTCCTAGCAGCAGCACTTTTTTCCCAGCGAGAGAAGTTCGCTGCAGAAGCGGCTCGATGCCCCCAAGCCAGTCTGTGTTGTAGCCTAGCAGCTTTCCGGTTTTGCTGTGAATTGTGTTGATTGCCTTAATTTTGCAGGCGGTAGAGTCTATGGAGTCCACAAGCTGAAAAACGCTTTGTTTGTGTGGCATCGTCACGGCAAGACCGCTCCAGCCGTAAGTTCGGAAATTTTGCAAAAAATTTTTGAGCTCGCTTTCTGAGTCTATCGGAAAATTGACAAAGCAAGCGTCCACATTTTTGCGAACAAATTGCTTGTTGTGATAAAATCTGGAAAAACTTTTGCCGATATTTTGACCGATAAGCCCATAAATGGCGGTATCTGAGCCGATTTTGTGGATATTGTAAAGATTGTGCAAACTCTCGATGTCGATTTGCCCAGGAGCGACGGCGCTTTTTTCTAGGGTAAAAGAGTAGGTGAACAGTGAGCCGTATTTGAGGGACAAAATTCGCGAAAACTCGCCTTTTTCGCCCATGCCAAAGGCGATAAGGTTGCCGTGTTTTTTCAGCAAATCGAAGAGCAAAAAGTTGTCGTTGATGTCGTTTATCATCGTGGCAATTTTGATGCAGAAAGGGGAGAAGCGTTGCATTTTTTGGGCGATTTCGTCTAAATTTTGGGGAGTTGAGTAGAAATTGTGATACGAGACGATTATTTTGGATTTTATCTTCGCGAAGTTGATGAACTCGGCGTTTTCAAGCTCGATGTCGATAAACTCGAAGCCTAGCTTGTCAATTTTGTAAATTGCCTCAGCGTATTTTTCGCCGCCGAGAACGCTTTGACCACCTTGGCTTTTTGTCCGCAAAGTTGCAATCACATTTTTTTTGTTCCAATTTTTTAGGTTAGTTGGTATTTTTTTCAAAAAATCAAGTCTAAACTCTGCTAAATGCTTGCATTCCAAAGCGTTGTTGATTTTTTTTTGAGAAGAGTCTAGCTCGTTTTCGTCAACACAAACGCAAACTTTTGGCAAAAAAACTGCCGAAAAAGGTTTTTTCCAAGTCTGTTGAATCGTTTTGCAGCGCTCCAGCAATTTTTTTGCTTCGTTTTCTAGCTCTTTTACAGTTTTGTCGTTTTTGATTTTGAAGCTGCTTTTGGTTAGCAGACTGTTATTTTTTTGGGAGTTTATTCGCTCAAGAAATGTTTGGTCTTTCGCCTGTAAACGCTGATTTAATAGGCTTTTTGATGTTGCAATCTGCACGATTGAGTCAAAACAGCGGCTAACATCAGCAAAAAAAACGGGCGGAATCTCTACAAAAATTAGGCTGTTTCGACTTTTTTGGATAAGTTTTTCTAACTCTTCTAAAATTTTTGGGTGAGTGAGATTGTTTAGTTTTTTCAGATTTTTGGGGTCAGAAAAAACCAGCGAGGCGATTTTTTTGCGATCAATTTCGCCGCTTGGCAAAGTTATTTCCTGCCTAAACTCTTTGGTCAAGGCGTTTTTGAGAGAGGGTAAAATTTGTCGTCCGATTGTGTCGGCGCAGATAACTTGGCAGCCCAAATTTTGTAAGATATTGCAAAAAGCGGACTTGCCGCTACCGATTGTGCCTGTTATGGCGATGATGGTTTTGTTTTTCATAAGTGGATTTGGATTTGTTGGCAAATTTTGTCGAAGTCGAGGAACTTTTTTTGCTTTTCCAATTTTTGCAGAAGTAGGGAGATTTTGCCGATATTTCCGATGATGATGGCGTCGCTTTTTTCGATTTTTCCGACGACCGCCATCTTGTGCACAGCCACATCGATTCCGATGGCTAAAGCCTCTTGTTTGAGGATGTTCGCACTGCCAGCAGAGATGCTAGTGAGCAAAATATTTAGCGGAATCATTTTTTTTGCCAGAATTTTTACGCCTTGTTCGCTGCAGCCTAATTTTGCCAAAATTGTTTGGGCGTCCTCGAGATTTTGAGGCTTGATTTTACTTGATTTGATAGACAAAAGTGATAAAACCTACTTGATTTTTGTCGGACAAAACGGGATTGAATTTCCATTTGAGCAGCGACTCTTTGCTGACTTTTTCCAGAAGCGGATTGGCTCTTTTTACGATGATGATGTTCGATACATCTCCTTGTGGAGAAAGGAGAAAGCGCAATTTGACTTTGGCGTTTTGCTTGAGCCCTTCTGGGTATTTGGGCAAAATTTTTGTCACTATTTTGCGGCTGGTGACCTCGCCTTCTAGCTGATAATTTTGGTCGCTGTCGTTTTGTTTGAGCTCGCTTGCGAATTGCGAGAAAAACTCTTGGTCGCTGAGCTGTTTTTCGCTTTGGCTAAGCACAGGCGCAGATGGCTTTGGGTTTAGATTGCTGATGGTGTTGCCGATTTTTTCTTGGGCAACGATTTTGTTTTTAGCGACGATTTTTTTGGATGAGCTGTTGATTTTTTTGGATAAAGATTTGCTGATGCTTTTGGGAAGGTCGATTTTTTTGGGGACATGGTTGTTTGTGAGCCCTTTTTTTATGCTTTTTTTACCGCTAAATTTCCCAGAATGGACGCCGACAATTTGGAAAGATTGTGGAACTTTGTGTAGTGGAGTGTCGAAGTAGAGAAACAGGAACAGAGCCACGAGAGACAGATGTAGAGCCAAGGAAATCAGGTAGCTGAGTCGTTTGTCGTTCATAATTTTGGTTTAGGTTTAGTTTGAGCCGATGTTGCGCGTGGCGAGGCTGAATTTGGTCGCGCCCGAGAGTTTGGCGACATCCATCACTTGCACAATGCGCTGAAAGGCAAGGTTTTTGTCCGCTTGCACAACGACGACTTTTTGCGAGTAATCTTTTTCGATTTTTTCCCGAAGAAGACCTGGCAGATCGTCCAAATCGATTTTGTGCTGGTCGAGATAGACCTGCCCGTTTTGGTTGATGCTGATGAAGATGTTGTCGGTGTAGTCGCTTTGGGTGCTGGAGGCATCAGGCAGGTTGACTTTGATGCCCGAGTAGGTGACGAAGCTGGAGGAGACCAAAATGAAAATCAGCAAAAGCATTATGATGTCGGTGAACGAGATGAGTGCCACGGAGGTGATTCTTTTTTTCTTGAGAGCCATTTGAGTCTAAAACTCCCCGATTATTTGGTTGGCTTTTTCTTGCAGATCGACGGCTTCGTAGTCGATTTTGTCCAAAAGTAGGTTGTAGAAGCTGAGCGCTAAAATGCCGACGACAAGTCCTGCGACGGTGGTTATTAGCGCTTCCCAAATTCCGCCTGCCAAAAGGGCGATGTCCACGCCGCCTGCGGTTTGTTGGATTTTCATAAAAACTTTGATCATTCCCAAAACTGTGCCCATAAAGCCGAAAAGCGGTCCGACGGCAGCAACCGTGGAAAGCGTGCCTAAGCCTTTTTCCATCAGGTGCAACTCTTTTTCCGTGCTGGAGGAGATGGTGTGCTCTAGGTGCTCTTGGCTGGCGTCTTTTGCCTTGAGGATGCTTGCGTAAACTCGTGCAATGGGTATCGTGTCAACGGCTTGGCAGAGCTGCTTAGCGCGTTGGATGTCTTTCTCTTGAGTCGCTTTTTCAAATTCGAGCAAAAAATCTTTTTTCTCCCGTTTCATTTTCATTAAGTTCAAAAATTTTTCGATGATAATGGCAAACGCCAAAATTGACAAAGCCGCGAGGATTATCATCATATATCCGCCTTTTACGGCGATAGCAAAATAACTCATTGTTTCTCCTTAAATTTTGGTTTATTTATCAAAAATGGCGGTGATGCTTTCGTCTGGCGTTTTTCCGAATATGGAAACGAAAAATATTACCAAACTGGCGATGACGAACCCAGGCAAAAGTTCGTAAAGGTCGAATATGCCGCCGCTGAGCCAGTTTTTCCAGACGATGATGGTGATGCCGCCGCAGACCATTCCGCAGATTGCCGCAAAGCTGGTTGTTCTTTTCCAAAAGAGGCTGAAGAGGATGACTGGTCCGAAAGCTGCGCCGAAGCCAGCCCAAGCGTAGGAGACCAAATCAAGCACGGACGAGTTTTGGTCGGACGCCAAATATCCTGCCAAAATAGCGACCGCCACGACGGTGAGTCTGCTGACATAGACCAGCTCTTTTTCGCTTATTTCGCGTCGGATGAAAAATTTGTAAAAATCTTCGGTGAAAGATGAGGCGACCACGATCAGTTGCGAGTCGGCGGTGCTCATTACTGCCGCCAAAATTGCCGCAAGCATAACGCCAGCAACCAGCGGATGAAAAAACACATCTATCAGAAGCATAAAAACTTTTTCGGGATCGAAGCCAGCAGGAACGCCAGCGATGCTGGTGTAGGCGTAGCCGATGAGCCCTAAGAGGATGGCGGCGAACAAGCAAATCGCAGTCCAGCTGACGGCAATTAGTCTGGCTGGTCGAATGTCTTCTTCGGATTTTATGCCCATAAAGCGAGTGAGGATGTGTGGTTGCCCGAAATATCCGAGCCCCCAAGCCATCGAAGAGAGGATTGTCAAGATGCCGACTTTTTCACCAGTGCCAAAAATGCTGAAAAGATGAAGGTGGTTTTGGACGATAGATGGGTTGCTGCTCAGAAGTTTGTATCCAAAAACGCAGACGAAGCAGATGGCGAAAAACATTAAAAGTCCTTGGAAAAAATCTGTCCACGAAACGGCGAGGAATCCGCCCAAAAAGGTGTAGCTGATGATGACGACCACTGCAATTAGCAGCGAGTAGTGATAGGAGATGTTGAACACCGTGGTGAAAAGTTTTGCGCCAGCGACAAAGCCAGAGGCGGTGTAGAAGATGAAAAAGATAATGATGAACGCGCCCGAAAGGAAACGAAGCACTTTGGTCTTGTCTTGAAATCTAACTTCTAAATATTCTGAGATTGTCAGGGAATTGTCGGCTTTTTCGGTGAAGCGACGGAGTTTTTTGGCAACGAAGAGCCAGTTGCACCAAGTGCCAAGGGCAAGTCCAAGCGCCATCCAAAAGGCGCTGCCCAGTCCGAAGCTATAGACCGCTCCAGGCAGCCCCATCAAGAGCCAGCCGCTCATATCCGATGCGCATGCCGAGAGGGCTCCAACCCAAGGTCCAAGGCTTCTGCCGCCCAATACATAGTCGGACAAACTGGCGGTTTTTCGATAAAAATGCAAGCCGATAAGCAGCATCGCCACAAAATAAAGCGTGAAAGTAAAGTAAATGCTTCCGTTGTTTGTGAACATAAAATCTCCTTGAGAGTAATTTTGAGGTTTTGTAAAACTTTGCGAAAATTATTTACCGTTTGGTTGTCAGTATTTTAAGTGGCGTTATTGTGTCAAACTTTTACAGGTGAGAAATTTTGCCAGCCTTTTTGTAGCTTGCGGTTTTTTTTTCAGACCGAGATTTTTTAGATTTTTCTAAATTTTTGCAAAAAGTGTGCTAAAAATGTTGACACCAAAAACCGATTGCAATTCTCTATTTTAAAAGTTTTTAAAATTAGAGGGATATTTGGATGAACCTATCGCAAAAATTGGCGAAAATGCAAGAGATTGATGATAAAATTACCGTTTTTTTGAAGGAGTCGGAGCATTTGCCCAAACAGCTAAAAGGGCTGAAAGACGCTGTGGCTGAAGATGAACAGGCTTTGCAGACGGCAAATAGCCAGCTGATGGAGTGCAAAGAGGCGCAAGGCAAGTTGGAGCTGGATGTGCAGTCCAATAATCAACTGATTGAGAAGTATAAGCAGCAGCTGAACAGCGTCACTAATAATAAAGAGTATAAGGCGTTGAATAGCGAGATTGCGCTGCTCAATAGCAAAAATGGCGAGATCGACGAGAAAGATTTGCAGTTAATGGAGCAGGAAAAAGTTCTGAGCGAGCAAAAAAAAGAGGTGGAGTCCAAATTGCAGGAGAGCAAAAACGCTTTGCAGACCAGAGAGTCGGAGATTATGGAGAAGATTCAGAGCGTTAAATCCAAGATTGACCAGGAGAAAGCGCAGCGGAACGCAATTGCCAAAGATTTGCCGATAAATATGGTGAAGCAGTATGTTCTTTTGATTCAGAAAAAAAATCGCAAAGCTGTGGCGGTTGCGCAAAAAGAGGCTTGCAGCGAGTGTGGTTTTAGGCTCAGGCCGCAGCTTCTTTTGGAATTGAAGGTCGCAACAGAGCCAAAAGTTTGTGAGAATTGCGGGAGATTTTTGATTGGCTCGCAAGACGAAAGTGAATAATCCTTTTTTAAGGAGAAGATAAAATCTCTGCCGAGTGAGTAATTTTTTTTGCTGATTCGAAGGAAAGTCCGAACACCACACGAGCGGATCACTTCTTAAGACGAAGTCTTGGTGACAAGGAACTAGCCCCACAGAAAGATACCGTCTGACACCTATTTAGGTGTCAGATAAGGGTGAAATGGCGGTGTAAGAGACCACCAGCAAAGAGCGTGAGCTTTTTGGCTTGGGATGCTTTGATTGGTGCAATGCCAAATAGGAGACTGCTAGAGGTTGCTCGCCTTGCATAGAAGGTCTCGGGTAGGCAGCAAGAGGCAGGCAGCGATGTCTGTCCTAGATAAATAGAGATATTTTGATCATCAGTAGGTCAAAAACAAAATTCGGCTTAATATCTTCTCCTTTTAAAATTTTGCTGCGTTTTAAAGTTTTAAAAGAAAAATAAATAAATTACGGGAAGAAAATGAAGTCGTTTTGGAAATTGTCCGCCAATAAATTTGACAAAAAATTGCTTAGTCAGTTGGAACAAGAGCTAAATTGTGGCGAAGTTTTTGCGAAAATTTTGCTGAATTTAGGCGTGAGTTCGCTCGCTGAAGCCAAGTCGTTTTTGTCGCCAAAAGTGGACGATTTGCTCGATCCATTTTTGTTTGTGCAGATGAAAAAAGCTGTGCAGATGGTGATTAAGGCGATAAATGCCAAGCAGAAGATTTTGATTTATGGCGATTTCGATGTTGATGGCGTGACTTCTGTGACGGTGCTTTACAAGGGATTTTTGGATTTGGGAGCGAATGTCGATTTTTTTATTCCCGATCGGATGCAAGACGGTTATGGGCTTAGCGACGGTTGCGTTGAGCGAGTTTTGCAAAATCCGCCGTCTTTGGTGATTACCGTCGATTGCGGAATTTCTGCGGTGGAGCAGGTCAAAAAGTTGGTCGATGCTGGTGTGGAAGTTTTGATTACCGATCATCATTTGCCGAAAGGCGAGATTCCACCAGCGGGAGCGATCTTAAATCCGCAGCTGGAAGATAGCGGCTACCCCTGCAGATACCTTGCGGGAGTAGGTGTCGCCTTCAAGCTGCTTAGCGGCGTTTGCCAAACTTTGCAAGTCGATTTGGTCAAGCATCTTTATCCGTATCTGATTTTTGTTTGTTTAGGAACGATAGCCGATATTGTGCCGCTGATTGAGGAAAATCGGACGCTTGCCCGAGTCGGTCTGTTGTCGATAAAAAACCGCTTCAACAAAGGGCTGACCGCTCTTATCGAGGCTTGTGGGCTGAATACCGAAAAGCTCAGTTCTGCCAACATCGTGTTTAATGTTGCCCCTAGAATAAATGTTGCCGGGAGAATGGGCAATGTTTTGCATGCGGTGCAACTTTTTTTGAGCGAAGACAAGCAGGAGACCGACGAAATCGTGCACGAGCTGGAGGAGTTAAACACAATTCGCAGGAACGAGCAAGACGAAATTTATGAGCAGGCGTGCCAGCAGATAGCCGCAAAATATCCAAATTTGGACGCTTTGCAAAGTTTGGTGGTCAGCGACGCCAACTGGCATGTGGGTATCATCGGGATTGTGGCTTCCAAATTGGTCGAAAATTACTGTCGCCCTGTGATTGTTTTTGGCGAAGAAAATGGCGTTTTGCGTGGCTCGGCTCGCAGTGTGACGGGCTTTAATATCGTGCAGGGAATAGAGACTGGCGCCGAGTTTTTGCAAGGTTTTGGCGGACATAAATACGCCGCTGGGCTGACTCTGCTCAAAGAATTTTTGCCGAAATTTGAGCAAAAGTTGCAAGATTATACGAGCGAAAATTTGACGCAAGAGATGGTAGATCCAGTCTTCAAAATCGATGCGGAGCTAGATTTTTCGCAAATTGACCATCTTTTTGTGCGAAACCTTTCCAAATTATCGCCTTTTGGACCAGGCAATCATAAGCCTGTTTTTTGCTCGAAAGGGTTAAAAATTGTTGCCAGCCCCAGAATTGTTGGGCAAAATCATCTTCAGTTGCGGCTCACTGACGGCAAAAACGAGCTGAGTTTCATCGGTTTCGGCTTGGGCGATTATCAAAAAAAAATAGGCTACAACTCAAAAGTTGACATCGTTTACGCCCTGGATTTCAACTATTGGCAAGACAAAGTCTCGATTCAAGGGTATTTGAAAGATTTGGATGTTTACTAAAATTTACAACTCACTTTGGTTGCCAGTGATTTCGGCGCTGCTTTTGGCGCTGGCTCGAATGGATTTCGGGCTTGGATTTTTGGTGTTTGTGGGATTTGTGCCGCTTCTTTTTTGGCTGGAACTCGAAAAAACTAAAGCGTCGTTGTGGAAAGGCGCAGCCCTTTTCAGCCTTTGCTTCAACGGAATTTATCTGTATTGGATTTCGTCGGTTAGCTTTTGGGGTTACATCGGCATTATCCTCTTTTTTATCCTCTATTTTTGGATCGTTTTTTACTTAATTCAGCAGAGTCTGCAAAAATTTCCGTGCCTGAAAATGCTCGCTTTTGCCTCGTTTTGGATTTCGCTGGAGCTTTATATGGGCTACACCGAGCTGGCTTTTCCGTGGCTAAGTCTTGGCTACAGCTTGGCTGGGCATCTTTATCTGATTCAGCTGGTCTCTTTGGGCGGAATGAGCGTTTTGTCTTTGGGAATAATTGCCGTTAACTACAGCATTTTTCGCTATATCAAGACAAAAAATCGCAAATTTCTGCTGGCAATTTTTTCGCTTCTGCTGGGTTGGTCGATTTTGGGATTTTACCTTTATCAAACGGTGAAAGTTGTGCCAATCGACAAAAAAGTGGCGATTTTGCAACCGAATATTCCGCTTTCTGTCAAGCACAGCGCGGGTGGCAACGCCAAAATGATGAAAAAGTATAATCTTCAGCTGGACGAGTTGGTGAGCAAAAAAGTGGATTTGGCGCTGCTGCCAGAAAGTTCGATTATGGCGTTTCCGCTGCACAACAAAGCGCTTGCTGCCGATTTGGTGAAGATGAGCAAAAAGATAAACGGCGACATTTTTTTGGGATTTTTGGATTATCAAGTCACGCCAAAACGAGTCAAATACACCAACTCTTGCTCAAAAATCGACACAACTGGCAAATTTTTTACAATTTATAGCAAAAATATTTTGGTGCCGCTTGGGGAGCGAGTTCCGTTTTTGGATATTTTCCCGTTTTTGTGGAATCTGAAGTTGGGGCAAGCCAATTGGGAATATGGGCAGGCGGTTGAATTTTACAAGCTGGACGACTATTTGTATTCGCCAGTGATTTGCTATGAGATTGCGTTTGCTCGGCATTTGCGCAAGCTGGCTCAGGCGGATTTTATCGTCAATATCACCAACGACGCTTGGTTTGGCAGGACTGTCGGCGCTGTGCAACATATGCAGATGGCGATTTTTCGGGCGATTGAGCTGCGGCGGACGATTTATCGATGTGCCAACACGGGCTATTCGGTGGTTGTATTGCCCACGGGCGAGATTTTGCAAAAAACGGGCTTGTTCGAAGAGAAAATAGTTGTTGACAAACTTTATTTGAGCGGCACGAACTC
The DNA here is from genome assembly GCA_963676615.1 of Candidatus Cloacimonadota bacterium. GTDB lineage: Bacteria > Cloacimonadota > Cloacimonadia. Next base: position 590,249 of record OY781092.1, read on the forward strand.
CTTTTATTCCCAAAATAATTTTGAGTGGATTTTTGTCGTTTTGGCTTTGCTGTTTTGTGTTGGAATTTTTTTTAAAAGTGCTTTTTGGCGAAAATTTTGTGGAAGAAAAAAAGGTGAATTTTAGACGGAGATTTTTTATGAAAATTGCGAAAGTTGCTTGTGACGAAAATGGCGAATCTTTTTTTGAAGAGGTGGAAATCGAGTTGAAAAATCAAGGGTTGATCGGCAGTTTGTCGCAAGATTTTCCTGCGAAATCGATTGTCTTTCGCACAAATCCAGCTGATTACGACTACTCTTGGCACACAGCGCCGCGGCGGCAGTATATTGCGCTTCTTGCGGGCGCCATCAGCGTGGAGGTGTCCAGCGGCGAAGTGCGGGAGTTTTATCCCGGCGATGTCTTCATCGTTGCTGACATCACGGGCAAGGGGCACAAATCAAAGTCGCTGGACGGCAAGCCTCGCAAATCTTTGTTTATCACTTTTTGACGCTGATTTTTTATAATAAAGGAAGAAAAATGAAAGAGTTTATCGCAAAATTGGCGAGTGATGCGCCGACTCCAGGTGGCGGTTCTGCGGGTTGTGTAATCGGAGCCATTGCCGTAGCTGCAGCGCAAATGGTGCTGAATTTGACAACGGGCAAAAAAAAATATTTGCAGTTTGAGCAGAGCAACGGCGAGGCTTTGCAGGAGTTGGAGTGCTTGGCTGGCGAGTTTTTGTATCTCAAAGAAAAGGATGAGCAGGTTTTTGATTTGGTGAGCAGAGCCTACGCTTTGCCCAAAGGGCAGACGAAGACCAAAGAGCTGCAAATCGCTTTGCAGACGGCGATGCAGCCGCCATATTCTGGACTGGAAATCGCTTTGCGGAGCTTGGAGATTGTGCAAAGTTTGCTCACGACGACCAACGCAAATTTGATTAGCGATTTGGCTGTGGCAACAGCGGGGTTAGAGGCTGCGGTTAAGTGCTGCTATTTCAATGTGTTAATCAATCTTAAATTTATAAAAGACGAAGAATTTTGCAATTTTTGGTCGGATAAAGCTAGAGTTTGTTACGACAAAGCTTTGGCAATCAGCGGTGCGGTGCAGGAAGAGATTTTGCAAAAAATCACTTGATTTTTACTAAAAATAAAGAATGAAATAATGGAGAAAAAAATGTACACGATTTTGACTGGAGGAGCGGGATTTATTGGGGCGAATATCCTGCGAGAACTGAACAGCAGAGGCGTTGAAGATATTATCGTTGTGGATAATCTGGAAAGTAGCCAGAAATGGCAAAATTTGGTCGGTTGCAGATTTGAGAACTATTTTAACAAGCAAGAGTTTCACAGTTTGATCAACGAAGATTTTCATTATTTTGGCAAGATAAAGTCGGTGATTCATATGGGGGCGTGCTCGGCGACGACCGAGGAAAATATGGACTATTTGATGCACAACAATCTGCACTATTCTCAGCTGATGTTCAATTTGGCGAACGAGCATGGCGCGTCGTTTTTGTATGCGTCGTCGGCAGCGACTTATGGCGACGGCTCGCAAGGTTTTGATGATAGGCAAGATATTCACAAGTTGCGTCCGATCAACCGTTACGGCTACTCTAAGCAGCTTTTTGACGCCTGGCTCGACAAAAATAATTTTTGGGCAAAAGCTATTGGCTTGAAGTTTTTTAATGTTTTTGGACCGCTGGAGGCTCACAAAGGGTCGATGGTGTCGATGGCTTATCGCGGCTATCAGCAGATAATGCAGACGGGCAAAATCAAGCTTTTTGCCTCGGATCAGCCAAACTATCAGGACGGCGAGCAAAAGCGAGATTTTGTGTATGTAAAAGATTGTGCCAAGGCGGTTTGCGAGCTTATTGAGCAGAAAAATGTTGGCGGACTTTACAATATGGGCACCGGCGTGGCGCACTCTTGGAACGATATGGCTCAGGCTTTGTTTTTGGCAACTGGCAAAAAAATGAGCGTTAAGTATATTCCGATGCCCGAAAATCTCAAGGGCTCTTATCAATATTACACCAAAGCGGAGATGGGGAAGCTGCTGTCGGTTTTGCCGAATTTTGAGTTTACTTCGCTAAACGATGCGGTAAAAGATTATGTGCAGGGCTGGCTGGGGAAGTAGGCGTGGAAAAGTTTTTTTTCGGAAAATACGAAAAGGAGATTTTTCGGGTTGTCCCAGACTATATCTAACTCCTTAAGCTAGGCTTTATGAAAAAAGTTTAGTATGAAAATGGCAAAAAATGATGTCGCGTGATTTGTTCAAAAGCTGATCAAATTACGCTTCGATTTTGTGTTTTTTTTAAGGAGAAAAAATGAAATTTATTCCAGAACCGTTTAAAATAAAGATGGTTGAGCCGTTGAATTTAATCGACCGCCAAGCCCGCGAAAAAGCTCTTGTTGAGGCTGGTTATAACCCGTTTTCGCTCAAAGCAGAAGATGTTTTTATCGATTTGTTGACTGATAGTGGAACAGGGGCGATGAGTGATAGGCAATGGGCAGGAATTATGCTTGGCGACGAATCTTATGCGGGTAGCCGCAATTTTTATCACCTGCAGGAGTCGGCTCGCAAAATTTTTGGCTACGAGTATATTATTCCCACGCATCAGGGCAGAGGAGCAGAGCAAATTCTTTTTCCGCAATTGCTCAAAAAAAAAGGTGATTTTTTTATTAGCAATATGCATTTTGACACGACCAAGGCGCATGTAGAGTTGTGCGGCGGTGTTGCGATTAATGCAATAACGCCCAAAGCTTTGGATACGGCTGTCTATGACGATTGGAAAGGGAATTTCGATTTGAACAAAGTGGAAGATTTGTTTCGTGAAAAAGGCGTAGAAAATATAGCGGCTGTAATCGTTACCATAACTTGCAATTCTAGTGGTGGTCAGCCAGTTTCGATGGATAATATCAAATCCGTGAGCAATTTAGCGCGAAAAAATGGAGTTCCTGTTGTTTTTGATTCGGCAAGGTTTGCAGAGAACGCTTATTTTATAAAAGAACGAGACCCCAATTACAAAAATGCGAGCATTGCCGAGATAGTGCAGGAGATGTATTCGTATGGCGACTGCTTGACTTGTTCGGCAAAAAAAGACGCGATTGTAAATATGGGTGGTCTTATCGGGATAAAAAATGATAGTCAGCTGTTTGACGCTTGTCGATCGTATCTTGTTCCGATGGAAGGATTTCCGACTTATGGAGGGTTGAACGGCAGAGATATGGAAGCCGTGGCGATAGGATTGCAAGAAGGTGTTGATTATAACTATTTGAAATCTCGCATCGGGCAGGTCGAATTTTTGGGAGATTTGCTTCGTGATGCGGGAGTGCCAATTCAATATCCGACGGGCGGTCACGCGGTTTTTGTGGATTGTGCTAAAATTTGTCCGCATATCCCTTTTGATCAATTTCCCGCTCAATCTGTGTGTAACGCTGTTTATTTGGAGGGCGGAGTGCGACCAGTAGAAATCGGCTCTTTTTTGCTTGGACGAGATCCACTCACGGGCGAAAATCTTCGTTCGGATTTGGAGCTAATGCGACTAACAATTCCAAGGCGTGTTTATACCGACAATCATATGCGCTATATAGCTCAGACGGTCATTGAAGTTGCCAATAATGCTAAAAAATTAAAGGGGTTTGAGTTTGATTATGAGCCTCCAGTTTTGCGGCACTTTACCGCAAGATTGAAGCCGAAAAATTAGAACTGCTGTATTTTTGAATATCCTAGTCTTTATAAAAAATAATTTTGAAGGCTAGGATTTTTTTTGTTTGTGTTTTGGGTTAAAATTGTGCAGACAAGAAATTTGGCTACATAATTCGCACAGAAACTATTTGACAGATAGCTCCCACAAAACCTTTCTTGCTCTAGAGTTCGGGAGTAAGAGAAATTTTCTTTAAGGAGAGGACAGAGAAATGTCAGGACATAATAAATGGAGTTCTATCAAGCACAAGAAAGGGGCTGCGGACAAGAAGAGAGCGAAACTTTTTACCAAGTTGATAAAAGAGATTACGGTGGCTGCTCGCCAAGGTGGAGGCGACGAAACTTCCAATCCTCGCTTGCGGACGGCTGTGGCTGCGGCAAAAGCTGCGAATATGCCGACTGCCAATGTTGACAAGGCGATAAAGCGCGGCACGGGCGAGACCGACGGCGTTAATTACGAGGAGATTGTTTACGAGGGCTATGGTCAAGCGGGCGTTGCGATAATTGTGGAGTGTTTGACGGACAACCGAAACCGCACAGTTGCGGATGTTCGGCATATTTTTTCTAAATACGGCGGTAATTTAGCGGAAAGCGGTGCTGTTGCGTGGGTTTTTGATTCTAAGGGCGAAATTGTGGTCAAGTGCGATTTGGACGAGGACGAGTTTATGCTCACGGCGCTTGATTGTGGGGCAGAGGACATCGAGGCGGACGATGGCGAATTTTTGGTTTACACAGATTCCAAGGAGCTGCACACCGTGGTGGACGCCCTCAAGTCGCAAGGTCTTGATGTGCAAAAGTTTGAACTGACCAAAATTCCGAAAAATACGGTGAACGCCGACGATGTTGCCGAGGGGCTTTTGAATTTGATAGACAAGCTAGAAGATTGTGACGATGTGCAAAAAGTTTACGCGAATTTTGAGATTTCGGACGAAGTTTTAGAAAAGTTATAAAATTGAGGTTTAGAGTGTGATTTATAAAAAGAAAATTGTTGTGATTATGCCTGCATATAATGCAGCGAAAACTCTAGAAAAAACTTATTCTGAAATTCCTTTTGATATTGTGGATGATGTGATTTTAACAGATGATTTGAGTTCTGATAAAACTGTGGAAATTGCAAAAGAAATAGGGATAAAGCATATATTAATTCATGGCAAAAATAAAGGATATGGTGGAAATCAAAAAACCTGTTATGACAAAGCTTTGGAGTTGGGGGCTGATATTGTTATAATGTTACATCCAGACTATCAATACACTCCCAAATTGATACCATCAATTAGCTATATAATTGCCAATGGCTTATATCCTGTGGTTTTTGCGTCAAGAATTTTGGGAAAAGGAGCATTAAAGGGAGGAATGCCGCTGATTAAGTATGTTTCAAATAGGGCGTTAACATTATTTCAGAATATATTTTTTAATCAAAAATTATCTGAATATCACACCGGATATCGTGCTTTTACAGCAGAAGTTCTTAGGTCAGTTAATTACAAAAATAATTCCGATGATTTTATTTTTGATAATCAAATAATTGCTCAAATTTTCTATGAAAATTTTGAAATAGGAGAAATTACTTGCCCAACAAAATATTTTAAGGATGCATCATCAATTAATTTGTGGAACAGTTTTAGGTATGGTCTTGGAGTTTTGAAAATTTCGGTACTGTATAGGTTGACAAAGATAGGTTTGTTTAAAAGCAAAATTTTCAAATAGGTTTTATTTAACGAAAAGGATTGTTTGATTTTATGAATAGTTTTTTAGGGGAAAATAAGAGTAAAAGTTTTTTTGTTTTAATATTATTTCTTTTATTTATAGTAGTTTATGGCTTTATTTTTAATTCAAAACTTGATATGAATGGGGATAATTTTGGGTATTTGTCACTGTCTAAAAATATTTATGATGGACATGGATATACCAATTTAACAATAGATGGGATATACAAAGCTGCTGGATGGTTTCCTCCAGGTTATCCATATATATTAGCTATTTCTCGTTTTTTTGTTGGCGACAGTATTGTGGGACTTAAAGTAGTTAATGGAATCTTTTTTTTATTTTCAGTTCTATTGTTTTTTTTAATAGTTCAAAAACTTACAAAAAATCTTTTTTTTGCTTTCTCAGTAGCTGTTTTAATGCTTATGAATAGGGGATTGCTTTGGCATTCAACAACACTAATGTCAGAGATTCCGTATTTGTTTTTTGTTGTTTTGTCTGTGTATTCCTTACTTAAATTTGATGAAAATTATCTTGAAAAAAAAATGAAGCAAAAATGGCTGTATTTTTTAATAATATCTTCTGTTCTTTCTTTTTATATAAGGAGTGTAGGAATTGTTTTAATTTTAGCAATAATATTTCATTGGCTAGTTGCAAAAAAGTGGAAACTTTCTTTTGCCTATATTTTCAGCATCACCATTTTGTACTTACCTTATTTTATCAGAAATAAGATATTTGGAATTAAAGGTAGATATTTAAAAATTATTTTGGTTGACAATCCTTGGAGGCCTGAATCTGGAGTTGTTGGCTCGTTTGGAGAGTTTTGCAACAAAATAATTACAAATTTGAATGACACAGTAATTTGCGGGTTTCCTAAGGTTTTATTTCCAGCTATTAATGTCGCTGAATCAGCGACATTTTTGAAAGTAGTTGGAATCATCGTTTTAGTTCTTCTTTTTTTAGGAATTTGGTCGCTAAAAACACACAAGTACTTTTTTGGGAGTTTTTTTATTTTTAACATAGGAGTATTTCTTTTGTGGCATACAGGTAATGGTGTTAGATATGTATGGCCATTAACAGGGTTTATTATTTTTTTTGTATTATATGGAATCTATTTTATTATTTTAAAGATTTTTGAGTTAAAAAATCGCTCTATAAATCTTAAATGTTTAGGATTATTATTTTTGCCGCTTGCTTTAACTTATATCCCTGAAATAAAAAAGTTAAATCAACAAGCAGAGCAACCAATGCACCCAGCATATAGTAATTACTTAAAATTAGCAGATTATATAAAAAAACAAGATAGAGAAAGTATTGTTTCGTGCCGTAAATCAGGAATTTTTTCGCATTATTCCCAGGGGCTTTCAGTTATGTATAAATTTAGTCGTAATGATAGAGAAATAATAAAAGACTTTATAAATAAAAGCGTTAATTATGTGGTTGTTGAGCAACTTGGCTACAGTTCCACATATCTTTATCTTTTGCCAGCAATACAAAAAAATAGTGAATTGTTTGAGGTTGTAATGTATTTAAAAAATCCAGATACTTATTTATTAAAGTTTGATCTAGAAAAAGCAAAACAAAAGTTTCAGTAGCGCTAGTTTTAGAAAAGTTATAAAAAAACTAAAAAAAGTGTTGATAAGATATTTTGAGATAAATAAATTGTCAAAAACTTGAGGATTGGAGGATTCCAAATGACAGACGGAAAGATTGTTCAAATCATCGGACCGGTTATAGATGTGGAGTTTGAAGAGGGCAGTGTTCCTGCTATTCACAACGCTCTTACGATAGATTTAGAAGAAGGAAAGCGCCTAGTTTTGGAAGTGCAAATGCACTTGGGCGAAAACAAGGTCAGAGCGGTGGCTATGGACTCAACGGACGGCTTGACTTATGGAATGGCTGTAAAAAATACTGGCGGACCAATTAAGACGCCTGTTGGCGAGGGTGTGCTGAGCAGGATTTTGAATGTAACAGGTCAGGCTATCGACGAAGCTGGTGAGGTAAAAGCCGACGATTACTATCCGATTCATCGCGACGCTCCGCCGTTTGAAGATTTGGATACCAAAGAGGCAATCTTGGAGACGGGAATTAAGGTGATTGACCTTATCGAACCTTACCTCAAAGGTGGAAAAATCGGGCTTTTTGGCGGTGCTGGTGTGGGCAAAACTGTGCTTATTCAAGAGCTTATTCGTAATATTGCCAAAGAACACGGTGGATTTTCGGTGTTTGCTGGTGTCGGCGAGAGAACTCGCGAGGGTAACGACCTTTGGCGAGAGATGAAGGAGTCTGGCGTTATCGAGAACACTGCGATGGTTTTCGGGCAGATGAACGAGCCGCCAGGAGCGCGTCAACGCGTTGCACTGACAGGACTTACCATCGCCGAATATTTCCGTGATGTCGCTCAAAAAGATGTGCTTTTGTTTATCGACAACATTTTCCGTTTTACTCAAGCAGGTTCGGAGGTTTCCGCGCTTTTGGGAAGAATGCCATCAGCTGTGGGTTATCAGCCGAACTTGGCGTCGGAAATGGGCGAATTGCAAGAGCGGATTGCTTCGACCAAAAACGGCTCGATCACTTCTGTGCAAGCCGTTTATGTGCCTGCCGACGACTTTACCGATCCAGCACCTGCGACCACTTTTACTCACCTTGATGCGGCAACGCAGCTGTCTCGCTCGATTGTGGAGCTGGGAATTTATCCCGCTGTGGATCCGCTGGCTTCTACCAGCAGAATTTTGGAGCCGAGAATTGTTGGAGAAGAGCATTATGCGGTTGCCCGCGAGACGCAACGAGTTATCCAAAAATACAAAGATTTGCAAGATATTATCGCGATTTTGGGAATGGACGAGCTTTCGGACGAGGACAAACTCACTGTGAACAGAGCTCGTAAATTGGAAAGATTTTTCTCGCAACCGTTTTTTGTAGCGGAAGAGTTTACCAACACACCAGGAAGATATGTGCCGCTCAAAGATACCGTTTCGTCTTTTAAGGCGATTTTGGATGGCGAGTGTGACGACTGGCCAGAGCAAGCGTTTTTGATGGTTGGCGATATCGAAGAGGCACGCAAAAAAGCAGAGGAATTGCGCAAATGATAGACCTGACGATTGTGCAGCCTTGCGGAGAATATCTACACGAAGAGTTCGAATATGTCGTTGCTCCCGGAATCGAGGGCGATTTTGGGGTGTTGGCTCAACATACGCCGTTCATTACAAAATTGCGACCAGGCGTGCTAAAGCTTTACAAAAAGCAAAACGAAGCGCCTCGTTTTTTTGCGATACACGACGGTTTTGCGTTTGTGGATTCTGGCAAGATGCGAATCGCTTGCGATAGTTTGGAATGCAGTGTTGACATAGACAAAGACCGAGCCACTAGAGCAAAAAATCGTGCGCAAAAACACCTTGATGGCGGTAACGACAGCTTGGATGTTCGCAGGGCAGAGTTCGCCCTTAGGAGAGCTATCGCTCGTTTGGATGCAGTTGAGAAGGGATGATAAAGAAGAAAGGGTGCGTTGATCAGGAGTTCGACCAACTGCTAGAGGAGCTGGCTTCTTACAAAAACGAAAAAGAGAAGCTTCGCAATATGCTAGGGCAGATTGGCGGCAAAACTGGCAATGTTTCGAAATTTGCAATGTTCGCCTTTGTTGGCAGCGTGATTGTTCTTTTTTTGATCGATTTGCACAAAAATATTTTTATTAACGAGAGCTGGACAGAGGTTTTGACGATAGAAATCGGTCTGTTTCTGGTTTCGATAAAGCTAATTTGGATGATGCATCTGCAGGCGAAAGTCAGTCATTTTCAGTTTTGGATTTTGAACGCAATCGAGTTCAAAGTGAACAGAATTTCCAAAAGAATTACCGAGTTGGAAAAGAAAATTTAGTTTTTGACTGGCAAGATTATTTTTTTTGAAGGAGAAAATTTTAGATGAAAAAAGGTAAGTTTAGATTTACGATAGTGGCGCTGGTCGCTTTGGCGATTGTCTACTATTTAATTCCGCAGGTTTTTCCAAATCTTGCGGGCACAGGGTTTGCTTCCAAAAAGCTCAATCTTGGCTTGGATTTGCAAGGCGGAATGCGGATTGTTTTGGGTGTTGACAGCAAAGGCGTCGAGCTTTCCAAAGAGCAAGAAAGCCGCGTTATGGAGACGACTTTGGAGATTATCCGAAACCGAGTGGACGAGTTTGGCGTAACCGAGCCTGTTATCCAAAGAGTGGGCAGCAACAGAATTGCCGTGAGTTTGCCGGGCGTGAAAGATTTCGCTAGAGCCGAAGAGCTGATTGGCAAAACCGCTTTGCTGGAGTTTCAGCTGCTTGGCGACGGACAAGCTCTTGGCGAAACTATCGATAAACTCAACGAGTTTTTGCAAAAAAATAGTCAGAAATTTCCAGAGTTGACCAAAAAATTTGCCGAAAGTGAAAACAATTTGGCTGAGTCGGTTTTGGACGATGGTAAAGAAAAAAAGGACGACGAAAGTCAAAAAAATAGCCAACTTTTCTCGGCGCTGGTGAACTATCAAGGGATGAACAATCTTGTGGTTGCCCAAGAAAATTTGGAAATTTTCAAGAAGATTTTGGCAAATAGCGCAGTTCAAAAGTTGCTTCCGTCGGAATACAGTTTTAATTTGGGCAAAACGCAGTATGACGCAAACAAAATTCCGCTTTATACGCCGGTGTTTTTCTTGCAAAAAAAGGTGGAACTTTCGGGAAAATATTTGCAGTCTGCCGATGTGCGAGTGGGGCAAAATGTGGGCGGCATCCAAACTAACGAGCCTTATGTTTCTTTGGAGTTCGACTCTGAGGGAGCCAAAAAGTTCGCCAACATCACTGGCGATAATATTCACAAGCGGCTGGCGATAGTTTTGGACGGCATCGTGTATATGGCGCCGACGATTAACGCGCGCATCGCCGATGGCAAAGCCAGCATCACGGGAAATATGAGTATGGAAGAGGTGCAAAATTTGGTGATAGTTTTGCGTGCGGGAAATTTACCTGCTCCTGTGAAAATCCTGGAGCGACGCACTGTTGGTCCAACTTTGGGAGCCGACAGCATCAAAGCTGGACTTTTGGCTGGACTTTTGGGCTTAGCAACGATTTTGCTGTTTATGATTTTCTATTATAAATTGTCGGGAATTTTGGCGATTGTGGCAGTTGTTGCCAACATCTTGTTCATTTTGGCGGCGCTTACGATGTTCTCGGCGACTCTGACGATGCCCGGAATGGCAGGAATTGTGCTGACTATCGGTATGGCGGTTGACGGCTGTGTGTTGATTTTCGAACGGATTCGCGAGGAGCTTGACCTCGAGCGCCCGATTTCTGCGGCGATTTCGGCTGGTTTCCAAAAAGCTTTTTGGATTATTATGGACGCAAATGTTACCACGCTTATCACGGCGGCTGTGCTCTACAAATTCGGAAGCGGTCCAATTCGTGGATTTGCGGTAACTTTGTCCATCGGAATTGTCGGTTCGCTGTTTTCCACGCTGATTTTGGTAAAACTTTTCTTTGAGAAATTGATCCAAAATAAAGATGTGAAAAAGCTGAGTATTTAGTTGTAAAGTTTGTTAAGGAAGTAAAAATTATGAGATTATTTAAAAACTCGAAGATAGATTTTGTCGGAAAAAGAAGGGCGATGTTTTTGCTCTCGGGGTTGTTGATTGTCGCCAGCGTTGTCTCTTTGATAGCAAAAGGCGGACTCAGCTATGGGATAGATTTCACAGGCGGTGTCGCCTTGGAGTTAAATCTTGGTGCAGAAAATCAGACTCCTTTGTCGCTCAAAGATTTGCGCGACGCTTTCGCTGGCAGCGATTACGAAAATGCGCATTTGCAGCAGTTGACGATGCAAAAAGACCAAGACATTTTTTTGCTCTCAACTCAAATCCCAGAAGGCGTGAAAGCTGTTGACATAGAAAGCGATATTGTTAAAATTTTGCGAGAAAAATTGCCGCAATACACAAAAAATCAAGATTTGATTAGAAGTTCGCAAACTGTCGGTCCACAAATTGGAGAGGAGCTGAAAGAGAAGGCGCTCAAGGCGATACTTTACGCTCTTTGCGGTATTATTATCTACATTTGGTGGCGATTTAAAAAATTTACTTACGGATTTGCGGCTGTGGTCGCTTTGGCGCACGATGTGATTATCACGGTCGGCGTTTTTTCGGTGCTAAATCTTGAGTTCAGTCTGTCGATTGTGGCTGCGCTTTTGACTTTGGTCGGTTATTCGCTGAACGATACGATTGTGGTTTTCGCTCGGATTAGGGAAGACTCCATCAAAAATTCTCGGATGAGTTTCCCAGAAATCGTGAATTTTAGTATCAACGAAACTTTGAGCCGAACCGTTATAACCTCTTTCACAACTTTTGTGGTGGTGCTATTTTTGTATCTTTTTGGCGGCACTGTTATCCACGATTTTTCTTTTGCACTTTTGATTGGCATCGTCGTCGGAACCTACTCTTCAATTTTTGTAGCAAGTCCTATTTTGGTCGAAGGGTATTTGCGCAAACACAAAAAATGAGCTGTTTTTTGCTGTGAAAGTGGCTGTTTTTAGCGGGCGAAAAAAATATCTTTGTTTACTTCTGCTCTTGCCGTGTTTGATTTGGGGAGCGTCAGACGAGCTAGATTTGCCGTCGGTAACTATCGAGGGCAAAGACGAATTACAAAAAAAAGACGAATTTTATTTTGACGACGATTTGTCTAAACAGTGGCAAATCGACGAAGATTTCGGCTTCGATGTTGGGCTGCAAGATTTGGAGTTTGAGAGCAAAGACAGCACCAATAAAACTCCTCGGGTTGGTTTTGTCGATTTTTGGCTCGGCTATGGGCACAAGGCGCAACTGAAGGCGGTCTATCACAACCTGCAAAACGAACTTTTGGACTTTGAAGTTGAGAGCAAAAACTACTTTTACGACAGCAAATGGAACAGCTTGAGCCAATCTTTTTTGTGGCGTCCCAGCTTTGGCAAATCGGCAATAGATTTTAGCGCTTCGGTTTTGTCTGCCAAAGCAAACGACCTCACGACTCAGGCGCTTAAAGGCGGCTTTGCTTGGAATTTGGCAATTTCTGATAGTTTGTTGCAGTCGGTTAACATCTCGTTTTTTGCCGAAAATATCGAGCAAAAACTTTCTGGCGTTTCCAAAGAGAAAACTTTTTCGAATTTTGGATTTTCGCCAAAGGGGCAAATTAAAGATATTTTGCTCTCAGCAGATATTTTTCACTACGCAGACGGATTGAATGCGGAGGTGCGAGCTTGCAAAAATCTTAACAAATGGAGCTTTTACACGCTAGATTTTTGGGCAGGTATGTCGCGAGAAAAATTTGTGCCGTCCGTCGGTTTTTTGGGGCTTTATTTTTTACCGAATAAAGTTTATTTTCAGTTTGAGAACTCGCCAACTATTTCCAAAAAAACTCATTTTGATTTTTTGGGTGAGAATTACGACCAAATTGCCGATTACGATTTGTCGCAAGAGATTGCCCCGCTTGATTTTACGCTGAAAAGTGGCTACAAGCGGTATTTCAATGTTTTTAGCAATTTGAGTTACAAAATGAATCACATTTTTTATCAAGAGGTGGCAGGAGCGAAGATTTATCAGGCAGAAGAGAAAGATTTTTTGCTGAGCAAAAGCGGCGTGGAGGCAAGTTACGCTTATCGGGATTACAGCGTTCAGGTCTCGTGTTATCGAGAATTGGTGGTTAATCGAGCCAAAAATTATATTCCCTACGAGCCAGGCTTGGTGGCAAGAGCGAGCTTGTCGCACATTTTGTTTGAGGCGATGAAGACGCAGGTCGATTTTGTTGCCAGCCAGTTGATAAAAGACGATAGCGGCGATAATTTAGACAACAAGTTTGAGCTAAATTTGGAACAAACTTGGGACTTTTCGGACGCGCTTAGTTTCAATTTCCGCTTGTTGAATATTTTGGACAAAAAACTTGAAAAGTTGCCAGCGTATCCCGAGCGAGGATTGCAAGCGTATGTTGGCGTTAAGTGGTATTTTTGATTAAAAGGATTTAAGAGAGAGTGAAGACGACGATAGGACTGGAAATTCATACGCAATTATTGACCGACAGCAAAGCTTTTTGCGGCTGTTCCACGGAGTTTGGGCGCGAGCCAAACTCTAACACTTGCCCTGTTTGTTTGGGGCTTCCGGGAGCTTTGCCGAGGGTGAACAAAAAGCTGGTGGACAACGCCATAATTTTGGGGCTTAGCCTAGGTTGTCAGATACGGGAAACCATTCAGTTTGCTCGAAAAAACTATTTTTATCCAGATTTGGCGAAAGGTTATCAGATTTCTCAGAGCGACAAGCCGATTTGCTTTGACGGTTTTTTGGTTTTGGATGACGGCAGTCGGATCGGAATCGAGCGCATTCATATGGAAGAGGACACCGCCAAAAGTATGCACGACGCGGCTTATGTGCCAGCCGATCGCAGCTATATTGATTTCAACAGAGCGGGCGTTCCGCTTTTGGAGATCGTTTCGCGCCCAGATTTGCATTCGGGGCAGCAAGCGTATGATTATTTGCAAAAATTGAAGCAAATTCTCACTTACCTGAAAATTTCTGACGGCAATATGGCGCAAGGTTCGCTTCGTTGCGATGTGAATATTTCTATTAGCGAAACCGAAACTTTGGGAACGAAGGTGGAGATTAAAAATTTGAACTCCTTCAAAAATGTGCAAAAAGCTATCGAAATCGAAACCGAAATTCAAAAGCAGGCTCTTGCAAAGGGCGAGAAGATTTTGCAAGCGACAAAGACTCTGAACCCTGCGACAATGGAGCTGACGACGATGCGGATAAAAGAGGGGAGCAGCGATTACCGCTATTTTAACGAGCCGGATATCCCGCAAATTCGCATAACTCCTGCGCATATTGAGTCGCTCAAAAGCAGCTTGGTTGAGCTGCCTGACGCCAAACGCAAAAGATTTGTGCAGCAGTATAAAATCACCAGCCAGGATGCGGTGGTTTTGGCGGATACCGAGCATATCGCCGACTATTATGAAACCGCTTGCACTTTTGGCGACCCTAAAACGGTCTCCAATTTGATTCAGGCGGAACTTTTGGCGTATTTGAACAAAGAGGAGCTGGGGGTTTGCGACTGCCTAATTTCGGCGCAGATGATGGGAGAGTTGGCAGATTTGGTGGCAAGCGGTGAGCTTAGCTCAAAAATGGCGAAAAAAGTTTTTGCGGAACTGGTCAAAAATCCACGCAGCCCGAAAAAGATTGTCGCTGAGCTTGGACTCGTGCAAATTTCGGACGATAAAGCGATTTTGGCGCTAATTGCGGAAGTTTTGCAAAAAAATCAGACGCAATTGGCAGATTATCGTGCAGGAAAAACGAAGTTGTTCGGTTTTTTTGTCGGGCAGTTGATGAAACTCTCCAAAGGGCAGGTAAATCCGCAAATCGCTAACAAACTGCTAAAGCAAGAGTTAGACGCCTAAAAAAAATGTATTTGTATTTGATTTTGTCGCTGCTTTTGGCGAACTATATTTTGGATTTGATTTGTGATATTTCGACTTTCAAATGGCTCAATCACCCGATGCCGCAAGAGTTTTCCGATGTTTTTGACAGTGAGAAATACGAAAAAAGCCAAAAGTATTCTCGTGTTGTGACAAGATTTGGGCTGTGGGAAAAAAGTTTCGATTTGCTCGTGATGGCGCTTTTTGTTGGCTGTGGTGGATTTTCGGCTCTAGATAGCTGGGTCAGAAGTTGGCAGCTTTCGATACCGTTTTCGGGAGCATTATTTTTGAGCGTGATTTTGCTGGTTTTTTTGCTTTTGAAGTTGCCGTTCAGCGCCTATTCAACTTTTGTTATCGAAGCCAAATTCGGCTTCAACAAAACCACTTTTGGCACTTTCGTTTTGGATACGATAAAGGGGTTGCTACTGTCGCTTGTGCTTATCGGCGGTGTTTTTGCTTTGGCGATTTGGATTTTTGCTTCGCTCGGCGACTTGGCTTGGCTCTACGCTTGGATTGCGCTTGTTTTAATCAGTTTATTTCTCTCTTTTGTTGCGCCAGTTTTGATTTTGCCGCTATTCAATAAATTCTCGCCGCTTCCAGACGGAGAGCTAAAAGACGAAATTATCAGCTATATGGCTAAGCAAAAATTTAAGATTTCGGGGCTCTTCAAAATCGACGGCTCCAAAAGATCGACAAAAGCGAACGCCTATTTTACTGGACTTGGCAAAACCAAGCGGATTGCGCTGTATGACACTTTGATTGAGCAGATGAGCAGCAAGCAAATCGTGGCGGTGCTGGCTCACGAAGTGGGGCATTGTGTGAAAGGTCATGTCAAAAAAACGCTCGCTTTCAGCTTTGCCACAACAGGCGTGACGCTCTTTCTCTTTTCGTTTTTCGCCTACGATGCCAAACTTTATGCAGATTTTGGAGTCAGCAGTTCCAGCATCTATGTCGGGATGATTTTGTTCGGTCTGATTTTTATGCCGTTGTCGGTTGCTTTGGATATTTGTTCGGCATATTTTTCGCGGAAGCACGAATACGAAGCCGATGCGTATAGCGCCAAAACGACGGGTTCTGCTCAGGAGCTTATCTCGGCTTTGAAAAATCTCTCGTCCAGTAATCTCAGCAATTTGACGCCTTCGCCGCTGAAAGTTTTTGTCAGCTACTCGCATCCGCCAGTTTTGCAACGAATCAGGGCGCTTAAAAAACTTCGATAGCCTCGCGTCGGAAAACGATTTTCACCTCATCGCCGATGCTGATGTGGCTGATGTCGTTCAGATCGTCTTGCGGAAGTTCAACCGCCAAATCAAACCCGCAATCGAGCAAAAAGATTTTTTTCGTGCTAGATTTTCGCACAAATTTTTTCACTTTCGCCCGAAAAACATTTACCGAGCCGATGTCGCTCAAATTGCTTTTGCTGAGCAAAATCTGATCTGCGGGCAAGCTAAGATAGATTTGCGTTCCAACTTCGGCAGGAAAAAATGGGATGTGAATTTGCTTTTGGGCAACTTGGATAACGCTAAAATCTTTTTTGGATCTTGCGCCAGCAGCGCTCCTTTGAGGAAATTCACAAAAGTTTTGCCGAGCTTAAAAATGTCGTCGGACGAGGTGATTTTCTCTTTTTTGTCGCACTTTACAATTTTCCCAGCTTTGATAATAGCTATATTTTCCGCCAAAAATTCGGCTTCGCTGATGCTGTGGGTGACATACAAAATCGGGATTTTGATAGCGTTGTGGATTTTTTTTAGGTAAACCAAAATTTTATCTTTTTGGCGTGGATCGATCGCCGAAATCGGCTCGTCCATCAAAAGCAGTTTGGGCTTGGTCAGCAAGGCTCTAGCGATAGAGACTCTTTGTTTTTCGCCACCAGAGAGGTTGTGTGTGCCACGGGTCAGTAGCGGCTGCAAATCCAAAATCTCCAAAAGCGATTTGAGTAAATCTTCGTCGAGATTTTTGACTCCAAACAGCAAGTTTTTTTGCACATTTAGATGCGGAAATAGGTAGGAGTCTTGCATCACATAGCCGATATTTCGCTTTTCAGGCGGCAAAAAAATGTTTTGTTTTTGGCAATGCAGAAATTTTTCATCCAGTTTGATATAGCCAAAATCTGGCTGCAGAAATCCAGCAATTGCCGAGAGTGTCAGAGATTTGCCGTTGCCAGATTCGCCGAGCAAAACGGTAAATTCGTTGCCAAGTTTTAGATTTAGATCCAGCGCAAAATCGCCTAGCTTTTTTTTTATCTGCACTTCAAGCATTTTTGAGCCCTTTTTTTTGGTAATATTCGCTCACCAAAAGCGCGATTAGCGAGATGAAAATCGAGACGAGGACGAGTCTGAAGCAGGCGAACTCTCCGTCCACCGAGTTGAAAAAGCTGAAAATCGCCATCGAAATTGTGGTCGTTTTGAACGGAATGTTGCCCGCGACCATAATCGTTGCGCCGAACTCTCCGATGCTTCTGGCGAAGCAAAGCACCGAACCAGAGATGATGCCTGATTTGGACATCGGCAAAATTACCCGAAAAAAAGTTGCCAGGCGATTTTTGCCGAGGCTTCGGCTGATATTTAGGTATCCCTCATCGATGGAGCTCATCGCCAGTTTGATTGGGCGCAGCATCAGCGGAAAGCTCACCACGCAAGACGCCATCACCGCTGCGGCTAGATTAAAAGTGAGGCTTACGCCGAATTTGTCGAGAAAGCTGCCGACGAGTGAGTTTTGGCTGAAAATAAAAAGCAAAATGTAGCCCGTGACTAGCGGCGGCAACACCAGTGGGAAGATAAGCACCGCCTCGATGAGCATTTTTCCTTTGAATTTGCATCTGGTTAAAAAGTGCGCTGTCAGCAGCACCAACGGCAAGTTGATAAGTGTGGCAAGGCAGGCGACCAGAAGCGAAAATTTTATGGCGAAAAATTCTATTGCTGTCATTTTTGGGGGGAAGTCTAAAAAGCGGGGGTGAAGCCGAATTTTTTGTAGATTGGAGCGGCTTTATCGCTTCTCAAAAAGTCGAAAAAACCTTTGCCCACTGGCGATAACAGCGAAATGGTATAAGTGATTTCTGGCGAAAATTTGGCAGGAATTTCGTAGGCGATTTTGATGTTTTTTCCGACCAAAGCGTCGGTTTTGTAAACGATGCCGCAATCTGTGCTGCCAGACTCCACCATGCTCATCGCCGCTCGCACATCCACCGCTCCAGCCAGTTTTTGTTCCAGCGCTTTGTAGATTTTTGCGTTTTGCAAACTTTTTTTGGCGTAGATTCCTGCCGGCACATGCGAGACATCTCCAGTGGCGATTTTTTCGCATTTGGCAAGGTCTTGCAAATTTTTGATAACTAGCTTGGAGTCCGCCGGAACGATGACCACCAGCGAGTTGTGCAGCAAAATTTTGCAATCTGCGGGGCTAACTTTTTCTTTTTGAATAAGATACTGACTCCACTTTGGATTTGCACTGAGGAAAATATCGGCTTCCATCCCTTTTTCGATTTGCTTTGCGCAGACGGAACTGGAGGCGAAATTTAGCTGAAATTGGACGCCATTTTCTTCTGCATATTTTTCGCTTAACTCGGTCAAAACATCTGTCAAACTGGCGGCGCTGGAAACTTTTATTTTAGAATTTTTGGCGTTGCAGGCAAAAATTGTTGCTACCAAAAAAAAGATAAAGATTTTTTTCATTTATAATTTCTCCATTTTTTCAAAATTTTCTATCTCATTTTTGAACCAATAAAAAAACTTTTGCGAGTTCTCTTTTAAATCTTGGCTCATTTTTTCGTAGGCGGTGATGTATCGTTTTGCAAAAGGTGTCAGGACGCTACCGCCTCGTTCTATTCCGCCTTTGTGGCTTTGCAAAAACGGCTGACCTGTCACCGACTCCACGCGCCTGACCATTTTGTTGGCTTTGGAATACGAAAGGTGCATACTCTCGGCGGCTTTTTTTAGTGATTTGTGCTGCTGCACAGCTCGCATTAGCCAAACAATTCCGATGCCCATAAACGGTTTGTTTTCTTGATCCAAAAGCGCAATTTTGATTTGAATGTTTTTTTCTTCTTTCATAAATCCTCGAAGTATTTGCGAAAAAATATCGAAAATTTGTCAAACAATTTTTTAGTTCAATTTTCTGCTTGGCAAAAAATATTGGCAGCGAACTCTGGCGAATGAGTTTGAATTTTGGAGAACGGTATGAATTTTGTAACGACGCAAGAGGCTTGGAGGCTGATAGATAGCTATATCACGGCGAAGTTGCCGACGGAGGAAGTCTTTCTGGGCGACTCTTTAGGACGAATTTTGGTGGAGGATGTTTTTGCTCCGTTTGATGAGCCCGCTTTTGATAAAGCGCTGAAAGACGGGTATGCCTATAATAGCCAAGATTTACAGCCCGAAGTGGTGGCTGTGCAGCGCGCTGGCGAAGATTTGGGCAGAAGCTATGCAAAAGGCGAGTGTGTCAAGATAATGACTGGAGCGGTTGTGCCCAAAGAGTTTGATGCGCTTGTGCCTGTGGAAGATGCAAAAATTGTTGAGAACCGCCTGCAAATAACGGCAAAGGTCGCTCAAAATATTTGCTATCAAGGTGAATATCTGCTCAAAGGGGCAAAAATTTTGGCGAAGAACGAAAAAATTACTCCGCAAATTGTAGGGATTTTGGCTTCTGTTGGCAAAAAAAAAGCGCAAGTTTTTCGCAAGCCAAAGGTGGGGGTTTTGGTGACGGGTGATGAGCTGGTGGAGAGTTTTTCGCAACTGGAACAAGGCAAAAAGTTTGATAGCAACAGCCCGATGTTAGCTTTGCAGATAGCCGAGCTGGGGGCAGAGCCGATCGAATATCGCGTGGTTGCCGACACTTTGCAAGAGACGACGGACGCTATCGAAAAAGCTGTCAGGGAGTGCGATTTGGTGCTTTCTTCGGGCGGTGCGTCTATGGGCGATTACGATTATATTCCCAAAGCGCTGGAAAATTTGCAGGCAAAATTTGAGTTCAAAAAGATAAAGTTTAAGCCGGGCAAACCAACTTTTTTTGCGACGGTAAAAGGGACGCCATATTTTGCATTGCCAGGAAATCCTGTTTCCAGCTTTGTAGTTTTTAACCTTTTTGTGACTCGACTCATTAAAAAAATGTTGGCGCAAGATTCGCAACCCAAATCTTTTCTGTTGCCGATGGGTAAACGCTTTGTCCGCAGCATCGATTTGGATAGGCAGGAGTATCGACCAGCGAATATTGTCGATGGCAAAATCGAAGTGGCGGATTTCGTCAACTCTGGGCATTTGCAGGCTCTAGCTGGCGCCCAAGGCTTGGTGGAGATTCCTGCAGGACAAAAAGAACTCCCATCAGGCTCAAAGCAAAGGTTTTGTTGGTTTGTATAATCGTTTTTATAGACAGCTTTTCGCAAATAATGCTTGACAAAGACCTAAAGTGTTAGATACTACTAGCAAATAATGAAATTAGGAGGGAAAAATGAGAAAGTTTTATTTATTTTTCATTTTTAGTTTGTTGGCGCTAGTGTTTGTGGGGTGCGAATCTTCGAGCAGTTCTTCGAATACGGGAGATGTGAATTTTGAGCTTGATAAGGAGGCTGTTCCATCGAGTAGTATTAGTTTGGCTATCTCTACAAGCGATGTCTCTGCAACTTTGACAGATTTGAGGGTGTCCTTTACAGGACCGCAAAGTGGAACTGAGGTTTTGCCATTGGGAACAGCAGGCGGTGACTATTTTGTTAATAGGGCGCTGTCTTTGGTGGAGGGAGATTATACTCTTACCGCTTTTGAGCTTTTGGACGGTAATGGAGATGTTATTTTGCTCTCTCCAGATAAATATTCCGAAATTGCTCAAACTTTCAGCCCTGAGAAGAGAAATAACAATATGGTTGATAAAGATTTCACGATTGTCGCAGGGGAGATCGCCCCTCTCACGATGCTTGTGGTTACAAAAGATTCTACAAAGCCAATTAGTGAATATGGTTACAAAATCTTTGACTTCGATTTGGCAAAGTTCGATTTTCTTGATTTGTCGGGATATTGTATTGCCGAAGATTCGGTTGCTGTTGTTGCGACTCTAAAAGCTTTTGGTGGCGACTACACATTTGAGGTAACAAAAAATCTTGTGTTTTATAGCGCAAGAGAAACAGGCGGAGTTTCTACAGAAAATCTTGTTATGTTTAGCAACGATTACGACTCTTTGAATGTAAAGTTAACATATAATAGTAGTTTTGCAGAAAAGACATTTACTCAAGATTCGATCGCAAGTTTGATTTATGCCGACGGAACAAAAATCTATCCGACAAAAGTGAGAATAGACGCCAGTGGAAACCCAGTCTTTGATTGGGACGCTGATAACGATGGTAAAGATGATTTAATCAACCATAACTAAAAGTAGATATGAGCTGTTTTAATTTTAAAAAGGAATTTTATTAAAAATTTTAAGGGTAAAGAAGGTAATATGAAAGTCAACAATAGAGCTATTTATTTGGTGGTGATGTTGTTGGCTTTCTTTCTTTTTGTCAGTGGCTGTTTTTTGGACAATGTCACCCCGATGGTTAATGGGGAAGAGAGATATCCTGTCGATTTGAAGGCGGAACCCAAGACGAGTGTTCAAGCGAATTTTTCGATGTCTGTAGCAGGGAACTCTGTGTCACAGGAGCCAGCATATTTGATTATAACCGTTCGAAACAAAGAGTTAGCAGACGAGATAACCGATAGTTTGCCGATTATAAATTTTGGCGAAGAGTATATTTGCAACAAGGCGATGTTCCTCAAAGAGGGGCTTTATGACATTGAAAAATTTTGGATTTATAACGAAGATGGTGAAGTGATTTGGGTCGCAGTCAGTCACGAACTTCCTAATTTTTATGAGAGTTTTGTTAATAAAACTTTGCCGTCAGAGCTAGATGTGCGTGCTGGAGCGATTAACACGACAACTTTTGAAGTTGTTCCTGTTGATCAAGGGACACCTGCCAGTGAGTATGGCTATGCTGGTTTTAAGTTTTCGAACAATCTTTTTTATCTGAGATTGTTGGTTTTCGATCCTGAAAATCAAAAAACGGACGCTGTTTTAGATGTTACCGTAGATGGCGTTAGGTCGGTTTACAATCTTATTGCCGGTCTAAATTCTATTCCTCTTAATCGAAGTTTGTTGGGGATAGTTTCGGTGAATGTTAATAAGCCCGGCTATCGTGATTTTATTCAAAACTATACCAAAGACGAACTGATGCTGCTGTTTGAGACAAGGGGAACTGTTGATGTGTTTTTGGTTAGCAGCTCACAAGATCTTTTGGCACAAACCACGGAAGGGGAAAAACTGCGTAAATCTTGGTGGGACGAACTCAACTATTTTTGGCAGCAGATTTTTACCGAACTTGGAAACGATGCGGGTTACACCAAAATTGACGACGATTTTTATATGTATATTTTGCAGCTAAAAGAGATTGACTTAACAGAAAAGGGATTAACAGATTTGAGCGGGCTTAAAAAACTGTTTTTGATGGAAAAGCTCAACATAAGTAAAAATCCTGAGATAACAACTTTGCAAGAGATACAATATCTTGCTTATTTGCAGGAGTTGAATGTGTCTTATACAAGTATTACAAATCTATCTGCTTTGGGCGTGTTGGACAATCTTACGAGATTGTCCTGTACAAATACATTTTTGGAAAACTGTGAAGAATTTATCAATTTTAAAAATTTAGTCTATTTCAATTCAGATAGCAGTCTTGTTTCAGATGTTTCTGGTTTGGGATGTTGTTACAATTTGGAAAGTCTTTCTATGCATTCAAATAGATTAACATCTATAACAGGATTGGAAAATTTAAATAATTTAAAGAGTATTGATTTAAGATATAACAAGATTGAATCTATAGCAGGATTACCCACTAATCCTGAAAATATTAATTATTTGGGCTTAAGTGGAAATTGTTTAACAGAGTTAGATGGCATCCAAGGGTGCACAAATTTAACCACATTAAATCTTGATAATAACCAATTAACAAATTTGGTTGGAATAGAAAATTTTAGAAAGTTGACAGAGATATATCTTCAGTATAATAAGCTTACCGATCTCTATGATATGCCAACTCTTTCGACTACTGTGAATGTGTTTAGGGTAGACCATAATGAATTACA
Organism: Candidatus Cloacimonadota bacterium; assembly: GCA_963676615.1. Taxonomy (GTDB): domain Bacteria; phylum Cloacimonadota; class Cloacimonadia. The sequence continues at coordinate 613,158 of OY781092.1, forward strand.
AGTTATTAGCGGCCTCAAAATTTCAAAAATAATAGAGTTTTATTGTTACCAAAATAATATTTGGTATTTACAGGACATTTTTAAGTATACAAAAAAAATAGTTTTTAACGATAATCCAATTTATCTTAGCAATACTGAAGGGAAACTTAAATATGTAGAGGAAATATTTTGTTTAAATACACGCACCAGTCTTTATCATGCAAGAGATTTTGTGGAATATTATGGAAAATACGGCTATACAAATATAGTATATTGGGCATCTGCAGAGGATGGAAAAGTTTATTATAAAAATGGTAAAGTAAAATATACGAGTAATTATGAAACGGGAGAGTTTGACGATTAGATAATCCGGTGTCTTCCGTTTTTCCGCATTTTCACTTTGGATTTTATTGACTAAAAAAGAGCAAACCATTTTGTTAACCGTATGAAAATAAAAGAGATTGTTGAGCAGATTGGCAGGTTTGCACCGTGGGAAACGGCGTTGGAGTGGGACAATGTGGGGTTGCTCGTCGGTCGCAAAAATGATGAAGCGGACAAAGCGGTGGTTTGCCTTGATATCGACGAAAACGCTTTACAGACGGCTTTGGAGGTGGGAGCAGGGCTAATCGTTTCGCATCATCCGCTATTTATTCGACCGCTGGCGGCGATTACCGATCAGACGCTTTTGCAAATTGTGGAGCAGGGGATAGCGGTGATTTGCGTGCACACAAATTTGGACATCGCGCCAAAAGGCGTGAACTATGAGCTTGCCAATCTTTTGGGGCTGAAAAATTTTCAGCCGATTAGCCAGAGCGAGCCGATTGGTCTTATCGGAGAGGTGCAAAAGCAGAAGCTGAGCGAGTTTGCCACAAGTTGCAAAAATCTGCTAAAAGCCCCATTTGCAAAGGTTTACAAGTTGCAAGAGTTTGTGCAAACTGTGGCTGTTTGTGGCGGAAACGGTAGCTCTCTTTTGCAGATTTTGGACGGTAAAGCAGATGTTTTGGTCTCTTCTGATTTCAAATATCATCAGATTATCGATAGCAAAATTTCGCTGATAGATGTTGGGCATTATTGGAGCGAGCGAGTGGCGATAGAGATTTTGCAAAAAATTTTGGAAAAAATGGGCATTAAAACTTTTGTGCCAAAAACGCACAAAATAGAGAAATTAGAGGTGTTATGAAAATGACTTTTAAAGATGTATCCCGCGGCGTTGTGGACGCGCGAGTGATCATCGAAGTTTGCCAGGGCGTATATATCAACGAGATTTCGGTCTTGCGAAAAGACGGAAAATTGCAGGTGGAGTTTCCCCAAAAATCTTTTAAGGGCAGAGACGGTCGGATGCACTGGATGGACATTATGACTTTCCGCGACGACGACAAAAAAACGCTTTTTCAGATGGAAATTTTGGAACAGCACAAAATTTGGCGAGCGAAGAACAAAAAAGTTTTGGTGTATGAAACCTAGACTTGTCGTTTTTGACGATAACGATTTCTGCACTAATTTAGCGCCTTTTTCTTGCGTTAGAGGCGCTGGAACGCTGCGCAGGGGCTGTTTTACGCAATCCCAGCGCATCAAAAAACTGTTTGCCGATTTTGCTGAATATTTCAATTCTGGCTCTCTTGCAAAAATCGAAGTTCCTTGCGGCGATTGGCTTTTTGTAAATTCTAGAGTTTCGCCAAAAGCGGAGCTGCTCCAAAAAATAAAAAAGTTGCCAGCGGGAACTTTTTTGTGCGAAAAAAAAACCGAAGCGGTGGTAGCTTTTCGCATCCAGACGCAAAGCAGCTATAAGTTTGCCATCCAAGATATGGCTGCGGGAAATTTGCAATTTTGCCAGTCGGCGCTTTATCTGCATTGGTGGGAGTTGGTTGCCGATAACGGCGAGCAAATCGACGAAGATTTTGCGGAATTTTTTAGCCAGCAAGACAGTTTTAGTGTGCCATCGCAGTTCACGACTCTGCTCAACCCTTACAGCGTGTGGCTTGGGAAAGATGTTCAGTTGGATGTTGGCGCGGTTTTGGACGCTCGTAAGGGAGCGATTGTAATCGAAGACGGCGCAAAAATCGGTTGCAGTGCTCTTTTGCAAGGTCCTTGTTTTGTGGGAGCTGGAGCAACCATCAATCCGTTCGTGCACATTAAAAACGGCTCAACCATCGGAAAAAGCTGCAAAGTTGGCGGCGAGGTGGACGGAGCGATTATCGACGATTTTTCCAACAAGCAGCACTACGGATTTATCGGCGAGAGCTATGTCGGCTCTTGGGTAAATTTGGGCGCAGGCACCACTTGCTCCGATCTGAAAAACAACTACTCAACGGTAAAAAGTTTTTCTGCCAGCGACGAAAAAATCGATACGCAACGCCAGTTTTTGGGATGTGCTGTGGGCGACTATGTCAGATTAGGCATCGGCTCGTTGATAAACACAGGTGCCTGCATTGGCGCGGGTTGCTGCCTCTATGGCTCGGAAATGATTGACGGCAAAGTCGGTAATTTTCGATTTGGAAAAGTCGGAGCGGCTGGACTTTATGAGTTACCAAAATTTTTGCAAACACTAAAAATAATGAAAGCCAGACGAAATCAAGAAATTAGCGAAAACGAAGAGAAAAAAATAAACGAAATTTTTAGGAAAGAGTTGGATAATTATGTCGATTAAAGTTAAATTTAGAACGGGCAAAGAGCAGTTTTATAACACGCCAGATTTTGCGATTTCGCCTTTGCAGAGGGTGATTGTTGGGCTGGAATATGGCTACGATATTGCCACGGTGATTGCTATTGGCGAGGAGCCGAAAGTTAGGGAAGATTACAAAAAAATTTTGCGAGTGGCGGACGAAAAAGATTTGGCGAAATTGAAATCGCTGAAAGACGAAGAGCGGAAAGCGGAGGAGATCTACAACAAGACGATCACCAATCATTCGATTGAGATGAATCTTTTTTATGGCATTCAGCAGTTCGATGGGAAAAAGTTGCTGTTTTTGTTTACCTCCGAAAGTCGGGTCGATTTTCGCGATTTTGCCAAAGAACTTGCGACAATTTTTGGCAAGCGTATTGAGTTCATCCAAATCTCCTCTCGCGACAGAACCAAAAATATGGGAGGTGTGGGAGCTTGTGGCAGAGCGTATTGCTGCCACAAACATCTGCAAAAATTTCAGCCGATTTCGGTAAAAATGGTCAAGCAGCAAAATCTCTCGGGCAATTTATCGCAAATTTCTGGACCTTGCGGCAGGCTTTTGTGCTGTTTGGATTACGAAAAAGAGACTTATCAGGCTTACCCAAAAATCGGCTCCAAGCTGAAATACAAGGGCGAGCTTTACTTCGTGAATTTTAACGATATTTCCAAAGAGATGGTGCATCTGATGCCCGCCAAAAAAGAGCAAAAGCCTTTGGAATTGTCTTTGGAGAAGGTCAACAATATTTTAGCCAAAAAGTAAAAATGCTGCTGTCTGCTAGCAATCTGAAGGTTGGCTATCCGGGGAACGAGCTTTTTTCGGGTATCACTTTTATGGTGCAGTCGTCCGACAAAATAGGCGTGATTGGCGACAATGGCTGCGGAAAATCTTCTTTTTTTTCGGCGCTTTTGGAAGAGGGCGCATTTTTGGGTGGCGACATCAGCAAAAAAAAAGGGTTGAGGATTGCTCATCTGGAGCAAAGTTTATCGGCGAGTTTGCAAAAAACGGTTTGGGATTTTGCTTGTGAAGCCAGAGCGGATATTTTTGTGCTTGAGCGAGAAATTGAGCAACTATCTCGGGAGCAAGAGGCGGACAAAAGCCAGGAGCTAATGCATCGTTTGGCGGACATGCAGGAGAGGTTTGCTCTGGCGGGCGGATATAGCGTTCAGGCGGAAATCAAGTCGGTTTTGACTCACCTAAACTTCTTTGAAGAAAGTTGGAATCTGCCGCTAAACACCCTTAGTGGCGGGCAAGTTGCTCGACTGCAACTTGCGAAAGTTCTTTTGTCAAAATTCGATTTGCTTTTGCTTGACGAACCAACAAATCACCTAGATTTTTTGATGATTTCTTGGCTGGAAAAGTATCTGCTAAATCTCAAAAAGCCTTACTTGGTTATTTCTCACAATCGGAGTTTTTTGGATAAGGTGACCAGCAAGCTTTTTCATCTGAACCAGAAAAATTTGACGGTCTATCACGGCGATTTTGCTCATTTTCAAAAAGAGTTTGTTTTGCTGCGTCAAAAGCAGGAAAAAGATTATTTGCAGCAAAAAAAACAGATTGAGAAGACCAAAGATTTTGTTGCTCGGAATATGGCAGGGCAAAAGACGAAGCAGGCGGCGTCGCGTTTGCGGGCGTTGGAAAAGATGGATATTTTGTCCGCTCCTGCTAGCCAAAAAGAGTTTAGCATAAAGTTTAATAAGTCTGGGCGGACGGGGCAGAAAGTTCTGGAATGCAAAAAGTTAGCTGTTGGTTACGGAGAAAAAACTCTAGCTGAAAAAATCGATTTGCTTCTCTCGTATGGAGATAGAGTGGCGATTGTCGGCAAAAACGGTTGCGGCAAGTCCACATTTTTATCGACTATTTGTGGGATGTTTTCGCCTTTGTCGGGCGAGATTAAGCACGGCAGCAAGCTCAAAATCGGCTATTTCGACCAAAACCATTTTCAGTTAGACGGTCAACAAAGCGTGTTGCAGGCGATTTGGGATTTTTTGCCGGGAGAGCCGATAGGCAAGCCGCTTTCGTATTTGGCGGTGTATGGATTTTCGGGCGAGACGGTGGAGCGAAAAGTGGCGACGCTCAGCGGTGGCGAGAAATCAAGGCTTTATCTGGCTCGCTTGATTTTGCAAAATCCGAATTTGCTTATTCTGGATGAACCGACGAACCATTTGGATCTGAAGACGATTTTGGCGCTGGAAAAGGCTTTGGCTAGCTATCAAGGGAGTTTGCTTTTTGTGTCGCACGATAAATATTTTGTGGAAAAGCTGGCTTCTAAGTTTTGGATTTTTGAAAAAAACAGCATCAAGGAGAGGTTAGACTGCGATTACAGTGAGTTTGAGTATCGGAAAAATAAGCCAAAAAAAACGCAGGCGGAGCAAAAAAAAACGAGCAGGCGAGTGAATCCGCACAAGTTGGAGCTGATGGAGAAAGAGATTGCCGAGCTGGAGGCGAAATTGAAAGCTTTGGAAGAAAATTTGCAGGCAAATTATCAGCTTTTGGCGGACAAAAATATTTATCAAAATTCGCAAAAATTGTCAGAGGTAAACGAGGCTATCTTCTTGCAAGAAAAGAAGATAGGCGAGCTAAAAGAAGATTTGGAGAAAAAAGAGACCGACTATTTGGAGTTGTGCTGATTTTTTTGGTGCAATTTTATAAATTTGTAGGTGGCGTCGATGACTTTGTTCAGCGTTTCGGGGCTGCAATTTTGGACGATGTCTTGGGTGGTGTGGTGATGTGGGAAAGGCCAGCCGATGACGGCGATTGTCGGAATCCCTTGCAAAATAAAGGGTAGATGGTCGTCGCAAATATACTTGCCGTCGGTTGAGCTAAAGTTTGCCGCTTGCCAAAAGCTTTGGTTTAGCTCGGGGAATGCGGCTTGAGCAAATTTTTCTTGGCAAAATATTTGCTTTTTTCCAGCGACCATATCTAGCAAAATCACGAGTTTGTAGCGCTTGCTATCGATTTTTTGGGCGTAATTTTTTGAGCCAAGTATCCAGTTTTCGCTGGAACTATTTTTGCCTTGATCTTCCAAATCAAAAAAAGCAAAATCGATGCCAAAATTTTTTGACTCTTCGGAAAACTTTTTGGCTAAAGTGAGTAAAGCCGCAACGCCGCTAGCGCCGTCGTTCGCTCCCAGCACAGGCAGATGCGGAAATTTCGGGTCGTTATCGGCTTTAAACCTTGTGTCGTAGTGCGTGCAGAGCAGAATTCTTGGGCTGATTTTGGGGTTTAGTTTGGCGATAATGTTCACGCCTTTTTGAGGTTTATTGCGCAAAAAAGCAACGAACGAGTCTTGTTTGACGCTGCAATTTTTTAGGTTTGCCAGCTCATCGACGATATAGCTTCTGGCTTGTTCAATACCAGCGGAGTTTGGCTGTCGTGTGCCGAAATTGGTAAGTCGCACAAGGATGTCGAAAGCCGAGCCAAAAAGGCAAACTGCCGCCCAGCAAAATAGCAGAACTAAGATATTTTTTTGCAAATTTTTCTCTTTTTTTTTATTTAATGGGGCAAATCTATTGACACCAGAATAAAGCAAATAATCTGCTGTAAAGAGAAAATTATGGAAAAATTGTTAGAAAAAATTGCGAAATCGTCGCTGATAAAAGATTTTTTGGCGTTGCCAAAAGATGTTGTTTTTGGAACAAATTGCTCGCTAGATATGGCTTTGCGGCTTTATTTTTTGGCAAAAACTCGCCAGAAAAAAATTGTGTTGGTTTGTTCCGATTTGCAAAAAGCTCAAAAAATTGTTTTCGATATAAATTTGATTCAAGAAAATTTTGCGCACTATTTGCCCGATTTCGATCTTTTGCCCTACGAGGGGCGTTCTTCGTCTTTGGGCGTTTTGGAGCAGCGGATTGTGGTGCTTCAGCGTTTGCATTCTTCCGATTCTGGCGTCTTTTGTATGTCCGCAGCTGCGGCTTTGCGGCGGTTGCCGATTGTGAAAAAATTTCCGTCTTTTACGATAAAAACAGGGCAGATTTTACCGCCAGAGCAACTGAGCGATAAACTCATATCTTGTGGCTACGAAAGGCATTATCAGGCTTATAACAGCGGCGAGTTTGCTCAGCGGGGCGAAATTTTTGACATTTGCATTCCTGGTGGTTCGTGTGGCGTTCGGCTGGAATACGATTACGATGCAATTGGGCGCATTCGTTTTTTTGACCTGCAGACGCAGCTCACCAACCAGCAGGTTGCGTCGGTGAAAGTTTTGCCAGCGCGAGAATTTTCTTTGTTTGAGGCTACTCCCAAAAACGATGAAATTGCGAAGAAAATCAAAGAGTTTGGCTATTATCAAGGCGTGGAAAACGATTTGTCGGCGATTTTTTCGACGAGATCTATTGCCGAAAGTGACGAATTGCTTTTGTTTTTGGACGATTTGGATTTGTCAAAAAGTGCCGAAGAGCTGGCTGACGAGGCGCTGCAGTCGAGCTTGGAGGCTGAAAAAATTTGGGTTGAGCCAAGCGAGATTTTTGCTTCTGTTGAAAGATTGAAAAAGACTGAAAAACCGGCGTTTGTGTTTAGCGGTGTTCAGGTTGCGGATAAAAGATTTTTGCCGTCGTCGTTGCAAGCGGGAGTGAATTTGCAGGGGAATTTGAAGTTGCTGGAGTTCGAGCTGAAGCGGGCGACTGACGCTGGGCACACCTTGACAATTCAGGCGGATAACAAGGCGCAGATCAAAAGGCTGAAAAATATTTTAAGCAAACGATATCAGATTTCCTACGAGTTGGGCGTTTTTTCGTCTGGTTTTTGCCTTGAAGATGTTCGACTCACGGTTTTTACAGATCATCAGATTTTTAATCGTTATGTTGGGAATCGTTCGCTGGCTAAGGGCAAAAAAGTTGTGGAGAAGCCGCAGTTTTTGGAGCAAGGCGAGTATTTGGTGCATTCGGATTATGGTGTGGGAATTTATGGGGGACTTAAGACCACGCTGGTGGACGGAAAGACGGTGGAGTGTTTGGTGCTGTATTATCAGGGCGGAGATGCGATTTTTTTGCCGTCGTATTCGCTGGATAAGGTTTCGAAGTTTGTAGCTGCCGAGGGTGTCGAGGTTAAGCAGGATAAAATCGGGTCGAAAAAATGGCGGAACACGAAAGCGAAGGTTAAGAAAAAAATCGAGGTCATTGCCAAAGATTTGGTCGATTTTTACGCTAAAAGGTCGAAAGTTGCGGGAATCTCTTTTTTGGCGGACGATCAGATGCAGGAGAGTATGGAGGCGGAGTTTTTGTATGAGCCCACGCGAGACCAGCTGGCGGCGATTGAGCAGATAAAAAAAGATATGCAGGCGCCTTCTCCGATGGAGCGGCTTTTGTGCGGCGATGTTGGCTATGGCAAGACGGAAGTGGCGATACGGGCGGCTTTTAAGGCGGTTTGCTCGTCATATCAGGTGGCTGTTTTGTCGCCGACGACTTTGCTGTGCGAGCAACTTTTTACAGTATTTTCGCAGCGGCTGGCGATGTATCCAGTCAAGATTAAGATGCTGAGTCGTTTTGTGAAAAAGTCGGAGCAAGCGGCGACGATTAAAGAGCTGCAAGAGGGAAGAGTGGATATTGTCATCGGCACGCATCGTTTGCTCTCCAAAGATATTGCTTTTGCAAAGTTGGGGCTGCTTGTGATTGACGAGGAACACCGTTTTGGGGTGCGAGCCAAAGAGAAATTGCGGAAGCTCAAACACAATATCGACACGCTTTATATGTCGGCGACGCCGATTCCAAGGACTTTGAATATGGCGCTGAGTGGCGTGAAAGATATTAGTCTTATTTTGTCGGGACCAAAGCAAAGAGTGCCGATAAATTCGGTGGTTAGCTACTATCAAAAAAGTTTGCTACGCAACGCAATTCAAAAAGAAGTTTCCAGAGGCGGTCAAGTTTTTTTCGTTCATAATCGAGTGGAGAGCATCCAAAAAGAGCTGGAAAAATTGCAAAAACTTTTGCCGTCGGTGAGTATGAAAGTCGCGCACGGGCAGATGAAAGAGACGGAGCTGGAGAAAATAATTTTGGATTTTTATCACAATAAATTTTCGGTTTTGGTCTGCACGAGTATCATCGAAAACGGCATCGACATTGCCAACGCGAACACGATTATCGTCAATCGCGCCGATCTTTTTGGGCTTTCGAGCCTCTATCAGCTCAAAGGCAGAGTGGGTAGGAGCAGCCAGCGGGGCTATTGTTACTACCTTTTGCCAAAAGGTGCCAGTTTGGAGCAGCGAAATCGATTGCAATCGCTCTCGGCTCCTGGAAGCAGCGGCTATAAAGTGGCGATGCTTGATATGCAGGTGCGTGGAGTCGGCTCGATGGTCGGCACAGGGCAGTCGGGCAACATCGCTCAAATCGGCTTCAATTACTACAACAATTTGCTCAGCGACGCCATCGCCAGTATAAGTGAGGGGAAAAAGTATAAGCCGCAAGATGTTGATTTGGAAGTAGATGGCGAGTTTTACATCCCCGCAGATTATATCGAAGACGCCGAAATTCGCTTGGAAATTTACTCTCGGATGTTGAAATTTACGACCAAAAATCAGTTTGATCAGCTAGTTTTGGAGCTGGAAAATCGGTTTGGCGAATTGCCGAGTGCGGCGCTTTCGGTCGTTACTTACTACACAATTACGATGTTTGCTAAAACCTTGGGAATTAAGAAGATAAAGCACCGAAAGAAGAGAGCGGTTTTTGTTTTTGATAAAGTGCCTGCGCAAAAAACGCTGGAAGGTTTGATGAAGTCCAGTTATCAGGTGGAGTTCGATTTGGTGCAAGGTTTTGAGCTAAAGGTTGTCGTCGGTTTGGAGCAAAATTTGGCGAAAGTTGTCGAAATTCTTACACTTTTGGCAGCGTCAAATTAGTTGTGCTCCGTTTTTTGTAATGACGATGTCGTCCTCGATTCTTATTCCGAACTTTTTTTTCCAAAAATAAAGTCCCGGCTCAACGGTGATGACCATATTTTCGGAAAGCGGCAGATTTGGCAGGCTCAAATCGTGAGTTTCTAGACCCAGATGATGCGAAACGCTGTGCATAAAATATTTTGTTAGCTCCGATTTTTGCGTGATGACGCCCATCTGCACAAGACTTTCGCCCAAAATTTCGCAACAGATTTCGTTCAAATCTTTGAGCAGCATTTTTGGCTTGGCGTGTTCGATGACCGTTTTTTGAGCCTTCTGCACCCAGAACAAAGCTTTTTCTTGCAAAGATGTCGGCTGCAAGAAGTAGGAGCGAGAAATATCGGCGCAATAGTCTTGAAATTTTGCGCCCAAATCGAAAAGCACATTGTTTTGCAACCGCCCGCTGTAGCCTTGTTTATGCAAAACACACGAGCCCGCATCGCAGGCGATTATTGGCGTAAACGCTTGTTCAAGGACGCCGTTTTTGGCAAGGAAATAGTCGAACTCCGCTTTCAAATCTAGCTCTTTTGTGCCCGAGACCAAAAATTTTTCAAGATGAGCTATCGCCTTTTTGGTGATATTGTTGGCTGTTTTTATCTTTTCTAGCTCGTCTTCATCTTTCACCATCCGCAGCGGGGCGATGAGTGGAGTTGCGCTTTCCAGTTTTTCTGGCGGAAATTTTTTGGCAAGCAAGTCAACTTTTAGGAAGAAAACATTTTTTGGCTGTTGAAGCTCAACATATTTTGTGTCGGAAAAAAGTTTTCTGAACTTAATCTTTTGCAAAAAATCAAAAATATTTTCACTTTCTTGAGGCGTCCCTTTTTCATACGAGACGGTCGTTTGTCCAGTCCAAACTTTTTCGGTTTCGCTTTTATTTTTGCGAAAATAAAAAACATCTTGGTTGGAGATGAGCAAAAAATCGGCTTTTTTAAACCCAAGATAGCGCAAATTGGCGTTATCCTGAAACAACGCCCATTGTTCGCTCTCTAGCAGATTTTGGATTTTTTTGACTCTTTTCAAACTATTCGAAAAGGTCTTCATAGTTTATTTTTTGCTCGCTATCGCCTTCGGGAGCGTAGGGGCTGCTGGATTCTTGGACTTTGTTTTTGTCTTTAAAGCTGCCAAGGCTGACATCCAAATTCACAGTGCCGCCAACAGCAATGTCTTCGCCCGCGGCAGGCACAGATGAGATGACCACATCTTTGCGGATCTCTTGATTGTAATACCGCGAAATTTTGCCGATTTTTAGTCCCAAAGTCTCCAGTTGGCTTTTGACCAACTCCAAATCCGTGCCTATCAGCAGCGGCATTTTGATCATCTTTACGCCTTTGCTCAGCACCACATTTATCGTGCGAAATCTTTTCACAATCGAACTGTCCACTGGCTCTTGCTCGATGACATACCCCACGGGAAATTCGCTGCTATATTCTCTGGAAACATCCTGGATATAAAGTTTGTTCTCCTTGCAAATATCCGCCGCTTTGGGAAAATTCTCGCCGACCAAATTCGGCACCATCACCTCATTGCCGTGGTCAACCACGAGTTTCATCACGATATTTGTCGAAAACATTCCCAAAAAAAACAAAACGACCAAAATTCCCGCAAGCAAAATCCCCGCAACAATTTTTTTTAACCGCTTTTTTCTCTTCAGCTTTTTCTCTTCCATAATAAATCTTCCTTGAATTAAATTTCAAAATCTTCTGACTTTTCGCTCCACACTGCGGACAGAGCCTAGTTTTTTAATCTCCTCAATTGCGCTGTTGAGCGACTTTAGAGAGTTTGTGACCAAAAACAAAACAATCTCCAAATTGTGATCTTTGCGAAGTTTGTTGCCCGTTTTTTCCACCGTCAAATCGTATTTGGCGAAAATGGAGAGAATGTCGATTAAAATGTTGTTTTTATTTTTGCAAACGATTTTTAGTCGGTTCAAATTTCCTTTTGACGACGATTTTCCGCCAGAATAGTCCCATTCCACCGAGATAAACCGCTCGGGCATCTCCTCTTTTTTTTGCAAAAAATTCGGCTCTTGGCAATCTTGGCGATGGACGATGATGCCTCTGCCTTTGGTCACAAATCCCACAATTTCGTCTCCCGGCAGGGGCGAGCAGCACCGAGCGTATTTAATCATCAGATTTTTTTGCCCATCGACGATTACGCCCGAAATTTTCTCGGCGAGGCTTTCCTTCTTTTTTTCGACAGGCCTTTTTTTGCTCTCTGCGGAGTTGCTGTTCAGCTTGTCGATAATCTGCGGAAAAATGATGTTTCCTTGCCCCAGTTGAGCGTAAAAATCTTGCATATTGCCGATGTGAAACTTTTTGGCAAGCTCAAGCGTCTCTTGATCGGAGCTGAATTTGATGTGGAACTTTCTGCATTTTTTGGCAAAAATCTCTTTGCCCAGCTCGATTGCGTCCTCCAGCTGTCTTTTTTTCAGGTAAGAACGGATTTTCGAGCGAGCTTTGGACGACTTTACATACTTCAGCCAGCTTTTGTTAATATTGACTTTGCTAGATGTCGTAACCTCAACTTTATCGCCAGTTTTCAGCTTTGTCCGCAAAGGCTTAATCACGCCGTTGACCTTGCCGCTGAGGCAACAGGAGCCGACTTGTGAATGGATAGAAAAAGCGAAATCGAGGATAGAAGCGCCTTTGGGCAGCTCAAGCAGATCGCCCTTTGGCGTCGTCACGATGATGATTTCGGGATACAAATCCATCTGTAAGTTGTCCAAAAATTCGTCGCTGACCTGCTTTTCGTTGTTTTGCAAAAACTTCCGCACAAAACCAAGTTGCGACTCGAACTCTTGATTGACGCCTTGCGACGCCTTTTTCTCCAGATTTTTGCTGGAATAGTTCGTGTGCTCCTTATATCTCCAGTGCGCCGCCACGCCCTCTTCGGCGTATTTGTCCATTTTGTGCGTGCGGATTTGCACCTCGAGCTTTTTATTTTGCGGACCAATGACCACCGTATGTAGCGACTGATAGCCGTTCGGCTTGGGATTTGCAATGTAATCTTTGACGATATTCAGCGGCTTGTAAACCGCGTGCAAAGCGCCAAAAGCGTAATAGCACTCCTCTTGCTTATCGACTAAAATTCGCACGGCGTTGAGGTCTAAAATCTCTTCGTAAGGAACGCCTCGCACCATATTTTTGCGAAAAATGCTGTAAAAATGCTTGCTCCGAGACAAAACTTCGGCGTTGATTTTGTATTTTTGTAGCTGCTTTTGAATTTGCTGACAAACCACATCTTTTAGGAATTTGTCTCGCTGCTCTTTTTTCGTCTGCACAAGTGCTGCAATTCTTTTGTAAGCGCTTGGATGCAAAGTCTTTAGGCAGCGGTCTTCCAGCTCGTTTTTTATCCAAGACAGCCCAAATCTGTTCGCCAAAGGTGCGTAAATCGAGAGCGTCGAGCGAGCAATCCGCTTCTGCTTTGCTGGCGGCAGATACTTGATTGTTCGCATATTGTGCAGCCTGTCCGCCAGTTTTATCAGGATAACACGCACATCTTGGGTGATCGACACCAAAAGTTTGCGGAAATTTTCGGCTTGCTTATCCATTTGGGACGAACCCTTGAAATGCAAATCGGAGATTTTTGTAACGCCTTCGACAAGCCCAGCGACTCGCTCTCCAAAAATCTCGGCAACGCTTTGATAGTCGTGCTTTGTGTCCTCGATAATGTCGTGCAAAAGCCCTGCGATAATCACGCTGGTGTCCATATTCAGCCTCGCCAAAATGTAGGCGGTGCTCAGCGGATGGATGATGTAATCTTCGCCCGAGCTGCGTTTTTGCCCTTTGTGCGCCTCTGTGGCGAACTCCACGGCTTTTTTCAGTTTGTCGATGTCGGGGCGATTTTTCAGCTTTGCCAGCTCGTCCCAAAAATTTTCTTGGGTAATGTTGCAAAAATCCATTATTTTCTCAGGAAGTAAAAAAACGCTTTGCTCAGCAATTTGTAGTCCATCAGCATATTTGTATAAGCTGCGTTTGCCAGAGGGCAGTAGCAGTTTGCCTTTTTAATCTCACGGCGAGTTTTTTTCGCTTTTTTGGAAAACCAAATTTTTTTGAATTTCTTGTCTTTGATATTCCCGATGCTTTCGGCTTTCATACAGCAAAACCAGACATCTCCAGCGGGGGAAAGCTGCATCGAGGCGACGCCAGCGTAACAATTATAAATTTTGTGCTCGCACAGTAGCATCTTTTTTACCATCTGATAATAGTGAAGCCTAAAAAATTGGGTAACCCTGTTCAGCCCGGTGTGGTTGTCGTTTTTTATGCGATGAATCAGCAAATCCACAGCCGAAGCGTAGTTCCACGGCGAAGGCGCAATTTGACTCTCCATCGTGTCCAGCTCAATGCGATTTTCGGCGATTTCGGTGATGTAGGTGTCGGGTCTTAGGTCCAGCAGAGTCTGGCTGATGTAGGCAAAATTTTGTGAATTGAAGCGGGAGATGACCGTGTGAATGCCGATATTCAGATTGCTCACCTTTTTTTTGAGCTTCGTAAGCCCCAAAAAAGTCGCCATCGCCTTTTGATAAGCGCCGCTCACTCCGCGAATTTCGTCGTCGGCAGAGCCAATTTCGTCGATAGACAGATTGATATTGATTGTCGATTTTTGGCAATGTTTGCAAATTTCTAGCACATTAGAAACGATTTTTTTGCTCAGCAGCCCGTTGGTCGGAATGTTGATGATTTTTGGCTTTGAAATATCGTAAATCGCTTTGACAACGGCAGTTATGTCCCGGCGAAGAAACGGCTCTCCGCCAGAAAAAGTTATCCAGTAAGGGGCTTTGCCCAGTTGCAAAAAGAAATTTTGATAATCTTTAACGCTTAGCTCAGGCGATTTTTTCTTGTAAATTTCGCAAGTTTTGCAACGGGAATTGCAACGATAACTAACGCTAATCGTGTAGTTTATGGGCAAAAGTCGAGGAAAGCCAAAAGCTCTTTGCATCTTGAAGAAAAAAGTTTTTATCAAAATTTTTAGCATAGTTGCCTTCTTTTTTTTAAGTGTCCAGATTTTTTGTTGATTTGGCGATATTCCAAACCGTCGGGTTGCTCTTTTTCAAAGAAAAATCCAGGCGAGCCTTTAGGCGACAAGCGGTTTCGATAGCCACGGTGAGTAAAATTTTGTGCGCCGAAAAAGGGTGTGCCAAAATCTGTTTCGCCAAAATTTTTAGTAGCAAAAAACTGTCAGAGGAGGCCACCTGATACTCCCCGTATTTTGCCAGCCACAGATGCCCAATGTGGATTCTCTTGCGCTGACTACAATATTCCCGAAAGTTGTCTGGACCTTTGTTCCAGATAATCGCCGACGGCAAGTAGATTTTCGCTAGATTTTGCTTGGTGATGATTTGCTCAATTGAAGCCTCATCAACGGCGCTTTCGGGTGGAATCTGCGAAAAAGTGCGACGAAACGCAATCATCTCGCCGAGTTTTGGGCTGGCGCTCGCCATCAGATGATGCATCTGCCACAAGGTGTGTACGCAATATCCGACCAAAGTTTTGGTGCTGTTGAGCGGCACTGGGCGCCCGCCGCTGATGCCGATTTTGGCATCGGCAAACACTTCGATTAGCTTTTGCACGACATCTTTTTGCGGCAACACATCGGCAGAGCTGAGCAAGCAAATATCAGCTTTGGCTTTTTGCAGAAAGAGGTTGATCGCCGAAGATTTTCCCTCTCGATTTGGCTGTTTAATAAGAGAGATGAGCGGGGATGTTTCTGCTTTTTTTTCGACAATTTCGTCGGTTTTGTCTTGGCAAGCGGAAGAGACAACGATAATCTCCTGAATTTCCACATTTTGCAGCTCTTGGCTCAAAAAAGCGTCCAAAAGTTTGCCGATGTTCGCTTGCTCATTAAACGCCATAACGCCAATGCTCACACGAAGTTTGCCTTTATTCAAAGTAAGCTCCTGTGGCGATAGTTTGCGCCGTGGCTTGCATATAAATGTTATCGTTTTCGATAGAAATTTGCAACGCTCCGCCTTCGCTGACGACCTGAACACAGCTCGCCATTTTGCCCAGTTTGTGGGCGACAAAAGCCGAAGCGCAGCATCCTGTGCCACAAGCCAAAGTGTGGCCAGCTCCGCGTTCCCAAGTGTAAACATCGATTTGATTTTCGCCCGAGATTTCGACAAAATTGACATTTATGCCCGCAGGAAAAAGCTTTAATTTCTCGATTGTTGCGCCGTATTTTTCCACCAAATTTTTGCCGTCGGGAGCAAAAATAACGCCGTGTGGCACGCCAACTTGGGCAAGGTAGAGGCGAAATTTGCCGTCTAAAATCGGATAGCCCCAAACATTTTCCCACGGTTTGTAGGTTTGTTGATACAGGGGAGCGCCCATTTCGACTTTGACTTGGGAGATTTTTTGCTCTTTTTCGCCGAAGATTTCGATTTTTTTATTTCCGTCGTCGGTCGCAACTGTGAACTTTTTTGAGCAGACGAGATTTTGATCGTAGATGAATTTGCCAAAACAGCGTAAACCGTTGCCGCACATAGCCGCAAAAGAGCCGTCAGAGTTTAAATAGTCCATTTTTAGCAAATCTTCTGGCGTTTTACGCACCAAAATAAGCCCGTCGCTGCCGACGCCAAAGCGGCGATTACACACTTTTTTTGCCAGTTTTTCTGGATTTTCTATTTTTTTATCAAGGTCTAGGATGCAGACAAAATCGTTGCCAAGCCCCGACATTTTTGTGAAATTTAGCACTCTGTTTCCTTCAAAAGAATTTTGGGCAAAGAATAAGCGGCGTTGATGTTGTCAAACAATTTTTGCGCAAGAAAATCGCTGGCTTTTTGCGGATTTGCTTTTCAAGCATTTTAATTTTTCATTTGACAAGATAAAGGGTAGAAAAAGATTTTTACTGAAATTATGGGTGATTAAAATGAAGAAAAAATTGATTTTGCTGGGAGTTTTTCTCCTTGGATTGTATATTATTTTTGCGATGCTGGGCAGGACGGTCAAGCTCTCGATTCTTACGGCGCTGTTCGCTTTCGCTCTTTTTTATATAAACAAAAATCGCAAGTCTTGGTCTTCTGATAATCTTTCTAAAATAAAAAATCTGAAAAACAAGCTGAAATTGGAAGTCGTTTTTTATCTAAATATCGCTTTTTCAATAGCTTATTTAGTGGCTTTGTGTGCAATTTTGGTAAAATAGGAGTTAAACGATGTTTAAGTTGAAATGTGTGAATTGTGGAGCGGAATACAAAAAAGGCGAGGTCGAATATCTTTGCCCTGTGTGCGAAGCGTCAAATGTTGAGGGTCAGCCGACGAAAGGAATTTTGAAGGTTGTTTACGATTACGATGGAATCGGCAAAAATTTTGATCAGTTGAAAAAGGACGACTATTTAGACCTTTTGCCAATCGAGAGTAAGGAGAGTTTGCCGAATTTGAGAGTTGGGCAAACGCCGATGTATAAATACACTTCTTTACCAAAATATGGTGATTTGGATTTTAATCTTTTCATCAAAGACGAGGGCGTTAATCCGACTTTTTCGTTTAAAGATAGAGCGTCGTATATCGTCAGCGCTTATGCCAAAGAGAACGGCAAAGATGTTATTGTGGCTGCTTCTACGGGAAACGCGGGTTCTTCGCTTGCGGGAATTTGCGCAGCGCAAGGGCAAAAAGCTGTGATAATGGTACCTGCTGCGGCGCCGATTGCTAAACTCACGCAGGTGATGATGTATGGGGCGAAGCTCGTGCCAGTGGACGGAATTTATGACGACGCTTTTGCTCTTTCGATGGCGGCTAGCAAAAAATTCGGTTGGTATAACCGCAACACGGCCTACAATCCGCACACTGTCGAGGGTAAAAAAGTTGTCTCGTTCGAGATTTACGACCAAATCAAAGATGTAGACACGGTGTTTGTTTCTGTGGGCGATGGTTGTATCGTCGGCGGAGTTTTCAAAGGTTTTGAAGATTTGCTAAAAATGAAAATCATCAAAAAAATGCCGAAAATTGTGGCGGTGCAGTCGGAAAAAAGCGCCAACATTTTTAACAACTATCAAAACGACGATTTTAAATGCGTGGCTGCCAGCACTCTTGCCGACTCGATTTCGGTGGATGTCCCTGCTAACTACTATATGGTTAAGCAGTTTTTGAGTGACTACGAGAGCGATTGCATCACTGTTAGTGACGAGAAAATTTTGGAAGCTAGCAAGATTTTGAGCGAAAATACGGGGATTTTCTCGGAACCAGCGGCTGCTTGTGCTTTTGCGGGAATGCTCAAATACTCTCA
The DNA here is from genome assembly GCA_963676615.1 of Candidatus Cloacimonadota bacterium. Lineage (GTDB taxonomy): Bacteria > Cloacimonadota > Cloacimonadia. The sequence continues at coordinate 630,882 of OY781092.1, forward strand.
AGCGGGCAGCATTCCTGCGGGAAGCAACGCCTGTGTGCTGCTCACTGGTAGCGGTCTGAAAGATTTGGCGTCGGCGCAAAAGATTGTGAAGATGCCTGCTGCGGTATCGCCGTCGGTCGATTCACTAGACAAATTAGAGGTGTAAAAAAAGCCGAATTTGCCTTGATGTCGAAAAAGATAAAACGCAAAAAAGGGGTGGTGCAGGAGTGGATTGAGGCGATACTTTTTGCCCTAGTTGTGGCGATGATTATCCGCAATTACACTTTTCAGAATTTCAAAATCCCTTCTGGTTCGATGGAAAAGACGCTGCTTGTGGGCGATTATTTGATAGCCAACAAGTTGAAATACTTTTTTAGCGACCCGCAACGGTTTGATATTGTGACTTTTCGCAATCCTGCCCAAGGCACAGAGCCTGGTTTGCCGTGTGCGCAAAACAATTTTCAGAACACGCGAGACGAGTATTTAAAGCTTTATCCGCCGCTGTATTGGGACAAAAAAGATTGGTTTTATTTCGGCATCGACAAGATAACTTTTTTGGGCGTTTGCTATTACGGAAAGGCAAATTTGGTAAAGCGGGTCATCGGAATGCCGGGCGACACGCTGGAGATTAAAGATAGGGTGACCTACATCAACGGCGAAAAGTTGGCTGAGCCGTTTGTAAACAACAGTTTGCCGCAGATTTTGCCTCGCTACACGGGAATTGAGCAGTTAGATATTTTTTGGGGCGATAAATTTATGGGCTCAATCGACAATTTTGGTCCAGTTGTTGTGCCTGCTGGCAAATATTTTGTGATGGGCGATAATCGGCAAAACAGTTTCGATAGCAGATTTTGGGGCTTTTTGGATCGCGAAGATGTGACGGGAACGCCGTCGATTATCCTGTTTTCTGTGGGCGAAGACGGACGCAGAGCGGGCAGATATCTGCAAACGATTAAATAATTTTAGGGAGCAAAAAAAGTGGCAAAAACAGCAATAAATCCTACGAGAGAACAGAACTATCCTCATTGGTATCAGGAAGTTATAAAAGCTGCGGATATGGCAGAGAGTAGTTCGGTGCGTGGCTGTATGGTCATAAAGCCTTGGGGCTACGCCATTTGGGAGAACATCAAGCAGGCTTTGGATAGCGCTTTTAAGCGGACGGGTCACAAAAATGCGTATTTTCCGCTTTTTATTCCCAAAAGTTATCTCGAAAAAGAGGCGGAGCATGTGGAAGGCTTTGCCAAAGAGTGCGCAGTTATCACGCATTCACGGCTGGAACAAAAAGAGGGAGAGGCTGGTTTGGTGCCGGGAGGCAAACTCACGCAGGAGCTTGTCGTGCGGCCGACATCGGAGACGATTATTGGCGAGTCTTTTTCCAAATGGGTGAAATCTTACAAAGATTTGCCGCTTTTAATCAACCAGTGGGCGAATGTCGTGCGCTGGGAGTTGCGTCCGAGGCTTTTTTTGCGGACGGCGGAATTTTTGTGGCAAGAGGGTCACACCGTGCATTCCACTAGTCAGGAGGCGCAGGAAGAGTCTTTGATGATTTTGGATTTGTATGCGGAGTTTTGCCGAGATTTTTTGGCGATGCCCGTGATCAAGGGCAAAAAGAGCGAATCGGAAAAATTTCCGGGAGCCGTGGACACCTATTGCATCGAGGCGATGATGCAGGACAAAAAGGCGTTGCAGGCTGGCACTAGTCACTTTTTGGGGCAAAATTTTGCCAAATCTTCGGAGATAAAATTTCAGAACCAAGACGGAGAGATGGAGTTCGCTTGGACGACCTCTTGGGGAGTCTCTACTCGCCTTATTGGTGGGCTGATAATGGCTCATTCCGACGACAACGGTTTGGTGCTGCCCCCGCGGATAGCGCCCGCTCAGGTGGTGATTTTGCCGATTTACAAAAGTGAGACAGAGCGCGAAAAGATTTTGGAATACACAACACAGTTGCAAAAAGATTTGGAAAAGATTTGCTATCATAACAAGCCGCTCGAGGTGATTTTGGACGACAGCAACGCTACCTCTTCTGCCAGAAGCTGGGAGTGGATAAAAAAAGGCGTGCCGATTAGAGTGGAAGTCGGTTTGCGGGATTTGGAGCAAGATTCGCTTTTCGTGGGACGGCGAGATCTGGAGCCCAGAGACAAAAAAAGTTTGCCAAGAGCGAGCTTTTTGCAAGAGGCTTGCTCCATTTTGGAAAATATCCAATTCAACATTTATAGCAAAGCAAAATCTTTTCTGAGGGCGAACACTAAAATTGTTGACAAAAAAGATGAGTTTTTTGATTTGTTTAAATCTAAAGGAAAACAGATTTTTGCCTTGTCGCATTGGTGCGGATGTGCAGAGTGTGAACAAGCTATCAAACAAGAGTTAAAAGCGACTGTCAGATGCTTGCCTTTCGATTCCCAAGAGGAAGAGGGCGTTTGTATCTATTGTGGCAAACCTAGCAAAAAAAGGGTTGTTTTTGCCAAGTCGTATTAAATTTTATTTGTAAGGGGATTAAAATGAAAAGATTGGTAATCGGTATGGGTTCGTGCGGCAAGTCTGCTGGCGCTGGAGATGTTTTTGACAGAGCCGAAGAGCTTTTGAAAAAAAGTAAGAGCAATGTTGAGCTAGACACAACTGGTTGCATTGGAATGTGTTACAACGAGCCGCTGGTTTTTGTGGAGGACGAAGACCACCAAAGAACTGTTTATGCTCATGTGACTCCAGATGTGCTTGACCAAATTTTTGATGAGCATTTGCTGGGCGGGAAAATCGTGCAAGACTATCGGATTATCGACCAAAATGTTAACCTTGAGGACGCTTTTTTCTCCAAACAAAAGAGAATCGCTTTGCGAAATGTGGGAAATTTGAACCCCGAATCTTTTTCCGATTATGAAAATCGAGAGGGCTTTAAAGCTTTGCAAAAAGCGCTGGCAACCTCGCCAGAGGAGCTTTTGCAGACTGTGCAAGATAGCGGGCTGCGTGGTCGTGGCGGCGGTGGTGCTTCCACTGGAATGAAGTGGAGCTTTGCTAGAGGCGCAAAAGGCGACAAAAAATATCTCATCTGCAACGCCGACGAAGGCGATCCAGGCGCATTTATGGACAGGTCGCTACTCGAAGGAAATCCGTATTTGGTAATCGAGGGGATGATAATCGCTGGCTACACCATCGGTGCAGACGAGGGCTATTTGTATGTTCGTGCCGAGTATCCGCTTGCGATAAAGCACCTGCGCACAGCCATTGCTGAGCTTGAGGCGAAAAACTATTTGGGTGAAAATATTTTAGGTAGCGGCTTCAATTTCACTTTGCATATCAAAGAGGGCGCTGGAGCTTTTGTCTGCGGCGAGGAGACAGCTCTGATCGCCTCTATCGAAGGAAAAAGAGGAATGCCCAGAAGAAGACCGCCGTTCCCAGCTGTGCGTGGACTTTTCGACTGTCCAACAAATGTGAACAATGTGGAAACTTTCGCCAACATTCCTTGGATTATCCTTAACGGCGCCGACGAGTATCGCAAAAATGGAACAGAAAAATCGGCAGGAACGAAAGTTTTTGCTTTGGCTGGAAAAATCAAAAGGTCTGGCTTGGTCGAAGTTCCGATGGGCACGACCTTGCGAGAGGTGATTTTTGACATTGGTGGCGGAATAAAAGACGGCGGAAAGTTCAAAGCTGTGCAAATGGGCGGACCTTCTGGCGGCTGTATTCCCGAAAAATATTTGGATTTGCCAATCGACTACGACTCGATCAACCAAACAGGCGCGATTATGGGCTCAGGCGGTATGGTCGTGATGGACGAATCGTCTTGTATGGTGGATGTCGCCAAATATTTCTTGTCGTTCACCCAAAAAGAGAGCTGTGGAAAATGTCCGTTTTGCCGAATTGGCACCAAAAGAATGCTCGAAATTTTGGAGAGAATTACTAACGGCAAAGGCAAGATGGAAGATATCGACAAGTTGTATGAACTGGCGGAAAATATCAAGGCGTCAACGCTTTGCGGATTGGGTCAAAGCGCTCCAAACCCAGTGTTGACAACGCTTAAATATTTTAAAGACGAATATATCGCTCACATCCAAGACAAAGAGTGTAAAGCTGGTGTCTGCACCAATTTGAAGAGTTATCAGATTGATCCAGAAAAGTGTGTCGGCTGCACAATGTGCGCGCGCAAATGCCCGCAAGAGTGCATCAGCGGTAGCGTTAAAGCGGCTCACAAGATTGACCAAGAGCTTTGCGTTAAGTGCGGGATTTGTCAGGATGTCTGCAAATTCGATGCGGTAAAACTTGTTTAATATCGTTCTTTATCAGCCAGAAATTGCTCAAAATACAGGAAATATCGGTCGGCTTTGCGTCGGCAGTGGATCAAAATTGCACATCGTGCGTCCGATGAAGTTTATGATCGACGATAAGAGCGTGCGGCGAGCGGGGCTAGACTATTGGGCGAAGCTGGATTATCGATTGTATGATAGCTGGCAGGAGCTATGCGATGCCAATCCAAAGGCGCGTTTTTATCTCGCCAGCACAAAAGCAAAAAAAAATTACTCGAGTGTAAACTACGAAAAAGGCGATTTTTTGGTTTTTGGTCCAGAGAGCAGGGGTTTGCCGCAAGAGTTGTTGCAAAAATATTCTGATTTTGGCATAACTATTCCGATGCATTCAGATATCCGCTCGATAAATCTGAGCAACAGCGTGGCTATCGTTTTGTATGAAGCCGCAAGACAAAAAGGTTTTGAATGGAAAAGTTTGTAATCCACGGGCGAAAAAAACTTTCGGGCAGTGTCGAAATTGGCGGAGCGAAAAACGCTGTTTTGCCGATTATGGCTGCCACGATGCTCGCTAGAGGCAAATTTGTCCTAAAAAATGTTCCTCAGTTGCAAGATGTGGAGTTTATGGCGTCGCTGTTGCAGACGATGGGGGTGAAGGTCGAGCATCACGGCTCGACGATGCGTATAGACACCACTGGCGTTTGTTTTCAGGAGGCTCCCTACGATATCGTGCGGAAGATGCGTGCGTCGATTTATGTGCTTGCTCCGCAGCTGGCGCTGTTTGGCAAGGCGAGCGTCTCTTTTCCTGGTGGATGTGCTATCGGTGCGCGTCCTGTCGATTTTCACCTACAGGCGATGGAGGCTCTTGGCGCAGAAATTTCCATAAATCACGGCAATATTTTGGCGTCTGCGACCTCGCTTAAAGGTTGCGATTTTCATTTTGAAAAAATTTCGGTCGGAGCGACGGCGAATATGCTTATGGCGAGCTGTTTGGCGGAAGGTCGCACCGTGATAGACAATGCAGCCAAGGAGCCAGAAATAGACGATTTGGCAAATTTCCTCATCAAAATGGGCGCTCACATCCAAGGAGTGGGAAGTTCAACTTTGGTCGTAGATGGCGTAAGCTCTTTGCACGCTTGCGATTATAAAGTTATTCCCGACAGAATCGAAGCGGGGACTTTTTTGCTCGCTGGAGCTATTACTGGCAGCAAAATCACGGTCAAAAATTGTCAGCCACAGCATTTGAAAGCGTTGTTTCAGAAAATGGAAGAGGCTGGCTGCAGATTTGAAATCGGCGAAGATTGCGTGGAGGTGATTCCAGCGGAAAAAATTGCTTGCGCAAAAAGGACGCTCACCGCCGAATATCCGGGATTTCCGACAGATTTGCAAGCGCAATTTATGGCGTATATGGCTATCGCAGAAGGCAGTTGCGTCATCGAAGATGTGATTTTTCCCGACCGATTTATGCATGTGGCAGAGCTTGGGCGTTTGGGAGCGAACATCAAAATTGAAAAAAATATCGCCATTGTGGAAGGTGTGGAAAGTTTGAGTGGAGCGAAAGTTATGGCGACAGACCTGCGGGCGAGTGCGGCTTTGGTTTTGGCGGGACTTGCCAGCGATAACACCACCGAGATAATGCGGATTTATCACATCAAAAGAGGCTACGAAAATATCGAGAAAAAACTGCAGAAACTTGGCGCAGATATTAGGATCGAGGAAAGTTAGCTTTTAGCCTGCTTTGAATTTGCTCTTGACAAAAAAGCAAATGTTAAATGAATAAAAAAACTGCTGAAATTATTTTGGATTAGCAGGGGAAAACATTGGCAGAAAAGAACAAAGAAATCTTTGAAAATAATTTGGTTACTCGCAAAGATTTGGCAGAAACTGAGACAAAAATTGTAAAATGGGTAGTGGGAGTTATGATAGCACAAGTTGCTTTAATTTTATCTGCAATGACAATTTTGTTTAATACATTTTTGCCATGAAAAGTTGTATATAACAAAGGTTATATAGACAGAAACTCTAATAGGTTGGTAATATTTATGAAGTTCAAAACAAAACAGCAGTCAGCAGTCAGCAGTCAGCAGTCAGCCAAGTTTTTGATGAATTAGAGTCAATAGTTTTTAGAGAACACCAAAAGATAGTTTAATCGGTTACGATTGAACTATCTTTTTTTATTTGGATTTTTAATAAAAAAAGGAGAGAAAAAAATGAAGAAATTTAATTTATTGGTTTTGGGAGTAATTGCATTATTTGCTTTTGCTTGTACTGGTTCTACTGGAAGTGGGGATGATCCAGAGAGGAAGGAAGATGATCAAACTTTGAGTACTATAAAAATTAGTGGAAATTTTGTGTCATTGAGTACGAACAAAAGTGTTATGCAAAATTCTACAGCTAGCCAATATTATGTTTGGTTTTATAGTATTGACAATAGTGGTGTTCACTTTTTGCAAAAAAGTGAAGTTGGTTCTACAGGAAATTTTTCTGCGAATATTGAAGATGATAAAAAATTTGTAGCTTTTTTGGTGGATGAGTCTAAAGATTATGAAAAGTCAAAAGGTGTGATAGGTGTTTCTGTTGGTGAAGAAGAATGGGAAGCTTTAAATACCGAATATTTTGATGGTGATATAAATTTGGGGGATTTGTCTGGAAATAGCGATTTATATGAAAGTAGCTTTGATTTGGAAAGCAATGAAAATAAAAGCAATATTGAAAATTTGGCTAAATATGATAATATTCTCCGTAGCGTGAAAAATACTATAAACTTATCAGAATTAGGTGCTCGTTCTAGGAGTGATGTAGTGTTTGGATCTGAAAATAAAGATAAATTTAAAGATAATTATGGTGAAGTGTCTGATTTTAGTTTTTCAGGTTATCAGCTTGTTTTATATAGAGATGAAAAATTTAATAGCGGCATTAAATTATATCCGCCTTCAGATGTTAGTTGGGGAAACGGAACATCTTATTCTACAATTTCTGGTTGTGATGCTAGTTATGAAAATGATGATCAATTTTTGGAGTTTGGTTATGGAGAAGATAAGGACAATTTATTTCAAACTATTCCCGAAGGAAATTGGAGTCTGAAAGATAATAATGATAATGTGATAGCTTATTTGGATTATTATATATCGAAGCCAGTAAAAGATGATGGCAGAAGTGTAGTGCCGATGGTTAGTTTTAAAGTGAATACGGAAAATGATAAAATTGTGTCTTTTGACTTGAAATATTATCTGTATGACGGAAGTAATTATATAGAAATGACCGCAGAACAAATAGAAGCCTACAAGTTTCTTATTACTAACTTTAGGTGTGGATTAGTTGATTTTAATCCAAATAATGATAATAATAAGAGGGTTGACGCGGATATAGATCTTAGTTTTGGAGAAAGTCATATAGAAATGACCGATGCTATTTATCCTGATACAGAACTTTTGACAGATGGGAAATACGATTTTTATTACAATCAAAGCAGCGATAAAAGTTGTGATTACATAAGTTTTGGTTATGAACTTAATAATCTAAAAGTAAGCCAAAGGTTAAGGTTGGACAAATAAAAGTTGAAAGATTAGAAAATAGTTGTATAGTTATAGAAAGCCGAGCCGCAAAATTGCGACTCGGTTTTTTTGTGCAAATCAATCTTTTTTGCAAAAGTCGATGCCAGTTGTTTTTTGCGCTTTGGCTATGAGCTCAGCAGCTAGCTCATTTTGTTTTTTTATTAGCGGAGCGAGCTCGAAGTTGTGTTTGCCGTTTTCGATAACGACTTTGCCGTTGATGATGGATGTGTCCACGCAGGCTGTGTCTTGGCAGAAGATGAGCGCTGCCACAGGGTCGCTCATTCCGCCAGCGTAGGCGATGCGCTGCATATCGTAGAGGACGATGTCCGCGCATTTGCCGACTTCGAGGCTGCCGATATCGTCGCGACCGAGCGCCAAAGCTCCGCCTTTGGTGGCTATCCAAAGCACATCGCGAGCCGTCAGCCAGTTTTTTTTGTCTTCTCGCAGCCGAGAAAGGAGCATCGCCAGACGAGCCTCTGTCAGCATATTAGACGAGTCGTTGGAGGCAGAACCGTCCACGCCAAGTCCAACACACACTCCAGCGTCAAGCATCTCTCTGATGCGGGCAATTCCCGAGCCGAGTCGCATATTGGACGAAGGACAGTGCGAGATGCCCATTTTGCGGGAGCCCATCGTTTTAATTTCGTCGTCGCTGAGGTGAATCGAGTGAGCAGTCCAGCTGTTTTCGGCGATCCAGCCCAAGTCGTCTAGATATTTGGCAGGTCTTGCGCCAAACTTTTCGATGCAAAAATTTTCTTCGTCTTTGGTCTCGGCTAGATGCGTGTGGATCATCAGATTGTTGGCTTTGGCAAATTCGGCGACGCTTTTCATTTGTTTGCCAGTTACCGAAAAAGGCGAGCAAGGCGCAAGGCTAATGCGGAGCATCGCCCCAAAAGAAGGGTCGTGATATTTCTCGATTAAGCGTTTGCTGTCTTGCAAAATTTCATCTTCGTCTTGAACGACATCGTCGGGCGGCAACCCGCCGTCTTTTGTAGAAAGCGTCATCGAGCCTCTTGTCGGCTGAAAGCGGATGCCGAGCTCTTGCGCCGCCCTTATCTCTTGGTCGATAAGCTTGCCGTCGGTGTGCCTGGGGAAAAGATACATATGATCGGTGGAGGTTGTGCAGCCCGTGAGCAGCAGCTCCAAAAGTCCGACTTTCGCCGAAATATATACGCCCTCGCTCGTCAGCTCACGCCACAGCTCGTAATGATTTACCAGCCACGGAAAAAGCTCCTGGTCTTGCATTTTCGGGACATTTCGTGTCAGCGTCTGATAGAGGTGATGATGGCAGTTTACCATTCCAGGCATCGCCAATTTTCCCGTTGCATCGACGATTTTGTCAAAAGTTTCGCCTTTTTTGGGCTGATAATTCATCGATTTTATCAGATTGCCCTCGATTAAAATGTTTGTATTTCTCAGCTCGTCCTTGTTCTGATTTTGCGTCGCCACAACCAAAGGGTTTTTGATTAAGATTTTACTCATCTTTGTCAGCTCCTTGATAACTTTTATTCACATAAAATTATGAGCGTATCTTATTTGCCAAGCAAAATTTACAAATTTAGAAAAAAAGATTAAAAAGGTTGACATCTTCACGATAAGTATTTAATAGTCATAAAAAATCAGAAAAAGTCAAGGAGGTGCAAAATGTCTGGTCGTTTTAATGGAGTTAGCGAAGTTACCCTAAATCAGCTCAGGGTCGTTATTCCGTCTCAAATGAAAGAAAAATTCGCTCCAGAATCGCTGGGTAGAGTTGTGCTGACAGTTGGTGTCGGCAAGTCTATCGTTTTGTATCCTCTGGATAATTGGGACGAGTATTGCAGGCGAATGGAAGAGGGAACGGACGAGCAGGTGGCGATTATCGACTATTTGGCGGACTATGCAAAGGAGCAGAAAATCGAGGCTTCGGGCAGAGTGAAAATCGATCAGGAACTTTTGGAATATGCGGGAATCACCGACAAGGCGATTTTGAAAGGCAACGGAAATTACATCTCTTTGTGGGCGCCAGACGAGCATCAAAAGAAAATAGAGGAAGGGCTCAAGCGTTTTTCCAATCTTACGCCAAAAGATTTGCGAGGCTAGATGGACAAGCATATTTCGGTGCTGTTGAGCGAGAGCATTAGCCAGCTAAATATAAAGCCTTGTGGGGTTTATGTGGATTTGACGCTGGGAGAAGCAGGACACACCAAAAAGATTTTGGAGACGGACGAGACCTGCTTTGTGTATGGCGTTGATCGAGATCAGCGGGCGCTGGATTTTAGCGAAAAAGTTTTAGAAAATTTTGCGGGACGGTTTAAGTTGTTAAAATCGGATTTTGCATCTTTTAGGTCGGCTTTGGCTTTGCAAAAAGTGGGCAAAGTTGATGGGATTTTGCTCGATTTGGGAGTTTCGACGGTGCAGGTGCTTTCGGCAGAAAGGGGTTTTAGCTACACATACGAGGGCGAGCTGGATATGCGAATGGACAGATCTTTGAGCCTTACAGCCGAAAAAGTGGTGAACACTTTTAGCGCGGAGAGGTTGAAAAAGATTTTTTATGAATATGGAGACGAAAAAAAAGCGGGCTACTACGCAAAACTTATCGAAAAAGCAAGGCCTTTGCGGACGACGCTGGATTTAGCAAAAATTATTGGTTTGCACAACAAAAAGGCTTTGTCTCGGGTGTTTCAGGCGATTCGTATTTTTGTGAATGGCGAGCTGGAGCAAATCGAGCAGGTTATTCCCAAAGCGGTGGACGCACTGAAAGTTGGTGGTCGCTTGGCGATAATCTCTTATCACAGCAAGGAGGACAGGATTGTGAAGCAGCTGTTTAAGAAGTTTTCGCAAAGTTGTCAGTGTCCGCCAGAGTTGCCAGAGTGCGTTTGTGGATGCAGCCCGAAGTTAAAAATTATCACGAAAAAGCCGATTTGTCCGACGGACGAAGAGGTGAGAGAAAATAAAAGAGCCCGGAGCGCGAAGCTGCGAGTGGCTGAAAGGAGGTAGAGATGAAAAAAATGGCGGTTTTGCTGATGTTTTTGGTTGTTGTGGGCGCCGTGAGTGGACGCTTGAACAAAAAAGAGTTGCGAGAAAACACAAAAGAGATAAATCTTTTGGAGTATTCCAATTCGCTTTTGGTTGCCGAAAACAGACACATAAAAAGCGAAGTTAATCGATTGACACAAAGCTATAAGCAAAAATTTTTGTCGGGAGAAGATTTGGATATGGTCTTGCCCAAAAAAATCTTTTATGCAAAAGTGGACGAAGGAGAAGTAAACTTGATTTTCGTGTTTACTGATAAAATATGAAACTTATTAGAATAATCAATTTCGTTCTCCTGGTCTTCACTGTTGTCTATCTGTTTGTTGTGCAAGTGGTTGACCCATACGATTTGGCAAAAGATTGGCAAACTCTCAACATTCCACGCAAAAAACTTTTGGTAGCCAAAAGAGGCGATTTTTACGACCGCTTCGGCAAAATTCTTGTCAGTTCGGACAATTTTTATCAGATAGATGTGGATAAGAATATCTTGAGTATTTACTCGCAAAAGGAGAAGGTTAAAGAGAGCTTGCCAGAGATTTATATGGCGGTGGCAGATATTTTGGAGCTCAACTTGGGAATTGACGCCTACTCTGTTCTGACAAAGTCGCCCAAATTGAACTCTGTTTATATCAAAAATATGGTGCCAGCTGTCACTTTGCGGAAAATTCGAGAAAGTTTTGCAAAAAAAAAACTACCGCAGCCTTTGGTTAGCTACAACGGCGCTAAAAGGGTCTCTTTGATCGATTTGGGACTGGAGCCTGTCATCGGGCAAACCAAAAGTGTGAGCAAAGAGGTGATGGACAGCAGGGAGTTTCGCGAGGATTTGATAGGTGTCAGCGGGCTGGAGAAATTTTTTGAGCAATCTTTGCATGGCGCAGACGGTTGGCAAAAATTTTATGCCAACGGAACGCCTTTTGTGCAGGGGCGCTACACAAAAAAACCGAAAGACGGCGCAAATATTTTTTTGACGATAGACAGCGATATTCAAGAGATTTTGAGTTCTACGCTCAAAAAAAACATCAAAAAGTATAAAGCAAAGTCGGCAATGGGTTTGGTGATGAATCCGAACACTGGCGAAATTTTGGCGTGTTGCGGCTACAAATATAGCGACGGCAAGGTCTCTTTGCCTTTTGCGAACTATACTGTCTCGTATCTTTTTGCTCCTGGTTCGACGATTAAGCCTTTCATTTTGCAGCTTGGTTTGGACGAAGAACTTTTTAGCCAAGACACAAAAATCGATTGCTCGCCATACAAAGTCAAGGGCGAAAGTCGGATGATAAAAGACCACTGGACGAACCGAAAAAGCGACACTTTGACTTTTGAGCAAATTTTGCAATATTCTTCCAATGTTGGAGTGATGAAAGTTGCCGAAAAAATCGGCGGCGAGCTGTTGTATAAACGGTTGAAAAAGCTAGGGTTTGCCTCCTATCTACTCACGGATATGTATGGCGAGTCGTCTGGAATTTTGCGCGACCCGTCGCAATGGAGCGACTACACGCTGACCTCTTTGGCGATTGGTCACGAGATCGCCCTAACGCCCATTCAACTGGCTAGCGCCTACGCCAGCATCGCCAACGGCGGATTTTTGCTTCGTCCATACATCGTAAAGCGGATCGAGTATTCAGACGGCAGAGTGGAGGCACGCGATAAAAAGATTTTGGCGAAAATTTCCAACAAAAAAAATGTGAATTTGCTCAAAAAAATGATGAGCAAAGTTGTTGAAGGCGGAACGGCGCTGAAAACCAAAATCAAAAATATGCATATCGCCGGCAAAACGGGAACAGCGGAGGAGATTGCCCGAAGCAGCAAAGATAATTTGGTGCATTCGTCATCTTTTTGCGGATTTTTCCCGCTCGAAAATCCAAAATATTTGATTTTGACAGTTTTCGAGGACGCAAAAGGCGTTTATCATTACGCTTCAAAATCCGCTGTGCCAACATTTCGGGAAGTTGTAACGAAGATGATAATCGACCCGAAAATCAATGTTATTGGCAACGAGCCGTTTTTGGTGATGCCTGATTTGAAAGGCTTGAGCAAATCTAAGGCGGAGTTTATTTTGAGCGAGGCTGGCATTGTCGGAAAGTTTGAGCAAAAAAACGCTGGCGACACCATCGTTGTTGAACAATTTCCCAAATCTTACCTCAAGTTTGCCAAGGGCATTCCCGCGACCGTGATTTTGGGCAAAGAAGCGGACGAGCCGCAGGAAGAGAAAGTGAATTTCGTGGGGTTGACTCTCAGAGAAGCTTTTGGATTGGCGCAAAAAAAGAACATCAACATCGAAGTTGTCGGCTCGGGAATTGTGCAATCGCAACACGATTTTGGCTTTGTGTTGGATTTGAGGGCAGAGTGAAAAAAGTTGCCGACATTAAAGTTTCTGAACACACAGGAGTAGCAACCGATTCTCGCTTGGTCAAGCCTGGCTTTATCTTCGTTTGCGTAAAAGGATTTTTGCAAGACGGACACGATTTTGCGGCAAAAGCTGTGGAAAACGGTGCAACTTTGGTCGTAGCAAACAAAAAACTAGATGTAAAAGTTCCTCTAGTTTTGTGCGAAAACAGCAAAATGGCGGCTGTCTGCTTATCAGACAAGTTTTACAAAAATCCTTCTTCAAAGCTCAAGCTGATAGGCGTTACGGGGACGAACGGCAAGTCAAGTGTCTGCTTTTTGGCTCACAAAATTATGAGCAATCTTGGTTACAAAGTTGGAGCTATCGGAACGGGAAAGTATCTGATAGGCGATAAAGAGTATAAAAACCAGCGAACAACGCCCGACATTGTGGAGCTTCGAGAGATTTTGGCGAAGATGGTTGATGCCCAAATTGAGTATGTTTTTATGGAGGTTTCGTCGCATGCGATAGCTCTAAATCGCATTGATGGGCTCGATTTCGATGTTGCTTGCTTTACCAATTTGTCGCAAGATCACTTGGATTTTCACAAAAATATGCAAGATTATGCGAGCGTTAAGCTCGGTTTTGTAGAAAAAGTCGTCCGCGAAGATGGGGTTGCCTTGGTAAATGGCGACGATACTTTTGCAAAATCGCTGACGCTGCCGAGTGTGAAAAGAGTGTCAAAAATCGATAAAAACGCCGACTATTTTTTTGAAGAAAAAGAGGTTTCGCTATTTGGTTGTAAATTTTTGCTAAATGGAGAAAAATGCCACTCTTCGCTTTTGGGCGAAGTAAATCTTTTTAACTCTGCTTTCATTTTGAGCTTGCTCGACACGCTTTTGGGTAAAATTTTCACCAAAAATTTGCAAGAAATTTTGCCGTTAGCTGGCAGATATAACTTATTTAGTAACAATGTTTTAGTGGATTATGCGCACAGCCCAGAATCTTTGGAAAAAGTTTTGCAGTTTGCGCAAAACCAAAATAGGCGGCGAGTCATCACGCTTTTTGGTTGTGGCGGCGATAGAGACAAAAAAAAACGCAAAATTATGGGCAGATTGGCGGAAAAATATTCCGATTTGGTGATTTTGTGCGAAGATAACTCCCGTAGTGAGTCTGTAGAAAACATTCTTGCAGAGATTTCCGAAGATTTGTCGAAAAAGAAACTCGTTTTTATTCGCTCCAGAAAAAAGGCGATAGATTATGCGCTGTCGTTGTGCGGGGAAGAAGATCTGCTTTTGATTTTGGGTAGAGGCGCCGAAGCCACGCTGGATAGGGGTTTTCAGAAATTGCCGTTTTCTGATTTGGAATATCTAAAAAGTGAGCCGAAACCTGCCTTCTCACGAATTTTTGACCCTTTTTGGATAGAAAATGTTTTGCAATCCAAATTTTTGCAAAAATTTCCTATCGACTTCGTTTTTGAGCAAATTTCGACCGATTCCAGAACGATACAGCCAAATTCGCTGTTCATCGCTTTGCCTGGCAAAAAGTTCGATTCAGCTCAATTTTTGGACGAAGTTTTGCAGGTGGAGGGTTGCTGTGCGATTGCAGGCAAAGATTGTCCCCAAAACAGCGAAAAAATTTTGAAAGTGGAGAGCACTCTGCAGGCTTATCAGCTTTTGGCGAAAGCGTATTTAAGTCAATTTGCCGTAAAAAAAATCGGCATAACAGGCAGCGTGGGCAAAACGACCACCAAAGAGATGCTCTACAATTTGCTCAGCCAAGACGGGCTGACTCTAAAAACGCAAGCAAACGAAAATAATCAGGTTGGTGTGCCGAAAACGGTCTTTAATTTGCGTCCTGACCACAAATATTTGCTTGTCGAGATGGGGACAGACCGCTTTGGCGAAATCGAGACTTTGGCAAAAATTGTCGAGCCCGATATCGGCATTATTACTAATATCGGTGGCTGTCATTTGGACGCTTTTGGCGATAAACAGGGCGTTTTTCGGGAGAAAAGCAAGCTTTTTGAACACAGCAAAATGAAGCTGACTCTCGATCGAGATTTTTTCGCAAACAGTTTGTGCTATGAGTTTCAACGGAAAAATGAAGAACTTTTGGTGAAAATTGAAGGAAGCACTTTTACTCTCGGAAATCAGCCAGAATTTCGAGCTCAATCGGCTGCTTTGGCGATAAAATCTGCGCTTTTGCTAAAAATCAACAATTCAGCCATCCAAGCAGGTTTGCTTTTGCCGCTAGAGATGAGTAACCGCCTGGAATGCAAGACGATAGGTGGTGTTGATTTTATTTTTGACTGTTACAACGCCAATCCGCAATCGATGAAAGCGGCGATAAATTTTTGGCAAAATTACAAAAAAGAGCGAAACCACTATGCGATTTTGGGGCAAATGCTGGAGTTGGGAAAAATGGCGAAAAAGTATCATCAAGAGATTGGAAAATTGCTAACAGGGGGTGTGGTTTATGGAGTTGGAGCTTTGGCGAAAAATTATAATCCCACTTATTTTTTTGCCGATATTGCGGCTCTGGAGCAAGATTTGCCAAAATTTAAAAAAGGCGATGTCGTTCTGATAAAAGGCTCAAACGGCGTGAGTTTGTCGAGCCTAAAAGAAATTTTTATAAAAAAAATGGAAGGGTAAATGTTTTATTTTTTATACGAACTTTACGGCAAAGAAAGTATCTATTTCAATGTCTTTCGCTATGTGACCTTCAGGTCTGCGATGGCTTTTGTGACGGCGTTTTTGTTCTCTTTTTTGGTTGGACCTTGGGCGATAAGATTTTTCAAAAAGATAAAAATTGTGGAAAGCATCAGCAGTCATTTCCCAGAGCATAACGCCAAAAAAGGCACGCCATCTATGGGCGGAGTGATTATTATCGCGGGGCTTCTTCTGTCGTCAATTCTTTGGAATAAATTTACCGACGCCCACATTTTAATCCTCTATTTTGTGACGATTTGGCTCGGACTTTTGGGTTTTTTGGACGATTACCTAAAAAACATAAAAGGCTACGGCGATGGTTTGGTGGCGAAGCACAAACTTTTGGGGCAAGTGGCTTTGGCGGTAATCGTGCTGTGTTTGCTCTACATCATTCAGCCCGATTTGACGCTGCTGAGCAGGGTCTCGGTGCCTTTTCTCAAAAACAGTTACTGGGCAATCGGCTATCTATTTATCCCTTTTGTGGTTTTTCTGATTGTGGGCTCGTCCAACGCGGTGAACATCAGCGACGGACTCGACGGACTGGCTAGCGGGCTTATCTGCATCTGCCTTGTTCCGCTGGGAATTTTAGCCTATATGAAAGGCAACCTCTTTCTTTGCAGTCACTTCCACCTCGATTTTATAAAAGAAAGTTCCGAAATTTGTGTCTTCATTTTTGCGATGATCGGCACGACCCTTGGCTTTCTTTGGTATAACATCAAACCAGCCCAAATTTTTATGGGAGACACAGGCTCGCTCTGCCTTGGCGGCCTCATCGCCGTGATTTCTATCATCATCCGAGAGGAGCTTTTTTTGGGCATAATTTCGTTTATTTTCATCATCGAGACGCTCTCCTCGTTCTTGCAAACGACTTATTTTAAATACACGAAACGAAAGTTCGGCAACGGCAAACGGCTATTTTTGTGCGCGCCGCTACATCATCATTTCGAAAAAAAGGGGCTTTCGGAAGAAAAAATCGTGATAAGATTTTGGATAATCGCCTCAATTTTCGCAGCTTTAGCGCTGATAACCATTAAACTTCGCTGATTTGCTATGCTAGATTTTACCAAAAAATTTTGCGTGCTGGGCGCTGGCAAATCGGCTCTAGCGGCGGCTTTGCGACTAAAAAAAATGGGGGCAGAAGTTTTTGTGTCCGATTGCGGCAAAAAATCTTTGGCGGATTTGAAAAAACTTGGCGTCGATTTTGAAGTCGGGGGGCACACCCAAAAGGTTTTGGAATGCGACTATCTCGTGGTTAGCCCAGGAATTCCGCTGAGTGTCAGCATCATCCAAAAAGCCAAAGAAAAAGGCTGTGAGATTTTATCGGAGATGGAGCTTGGTTATCGGCTCAAGCCCGCAGAAACAAAGGTAATTGCAGTGACAGGCACCAACGGCAAAAGCACGGTGGTTTCGCTGATAAAGCACATTTTGGATGTCGCAGGAGTCAGCTCAGAGCTGGCTGGCAACATCGGCATCCCGATAACTAGCATCGATTTTTCGCAAAAAAAAGTGGACTATTTGGTTTTGGAACTCTCCAGTTTTCAGCTGGAACTTTTGGACAACTTTAAGGCGGATGTCGCTCTTTTTCTTAACTTTACCAAAGATCATCAAGACCGATATAGCGGAATGTTCGACTACTTTCAGGCGAAAAAAAATATTTTTAACAATCAAACAGAAAAAGATAAGTCGATAGTCAGCAAAGAGATTGCAGGTTTAGATTTGGAAAAAACGCCGCTTTTTGTCGAAGATTTTTTGCAAAATGGGGCTATCGAAGTTGACGGTTTTTCTTTTGTTAACGCCAATCCAAAGCTGCTTGGCGAGCACAATTTTATCAACATAGCTTTTGCGGTTTTGGCAACGATTGGCGTTGTTCAGCCAACCAAAATTCAAGAAGCGATAAACAGCTTTCAGCCGCCGAAACATCGTCTGGAAGTTTTTGCAAAAAAGAACGGCGTCACTTATGTCAACGACTCCAAAGCGACCACAATTCGCTCGACCGAGTGCGCTTTGGACGCATTTTCGCAAAAAGTTATCGTTATTTTGGGAGGCTCGGACAAAGGCGAAGATTTTGCGCAGCTGCTACCAAAATTGCAAGAAAAAGCAAAAAAAGTTTTTTTAATCGGGGAGACAGGCAAAAAAATGGCAACGATTTTTGGCGACAAAATCGATTGCGAGTATTTTCAAAATCTGGAAAATTGCGTGTCAAAAAGTAAGGCTGTTGCCCAACAAGGCGACATTGTGCTGCTGTCGCCAGCGTGCGCAAGCTACGATATGTTCGACAATTTTGAGCAGCGTGGCGAAATTTTTAAATCTTTGGTGACGAAATCATGATGAAAGGAGGTGATTATGATTAGTTTTTTCAAAAAATCGGATAAAATTTTGTTGAGTTCATACTTTTGCCTTTTGCTTTTGGGGCTGTATTTTGTGCTCGACATCGCGTCGTATGGGTATTTTCTCAAGTTTATTAAGCAGATAATTTGGGTCGTTTTTTCGTTTTTGGCGGTGCTGATTGCTTTTAATCTCAATCTGGAAAAGCTGAAGCGATTTATTTTTCCGATGGTTATTGTAGTGGGTATTTTGCTGATTTTGGTTTTGTTTTTTGGAGAAGAGATACGAGGCGCCAAAAGGCTTTTAGATTTTGGCTTTGTTAATTTTCAACCCAGTCTGCTAGCCAGAATTGTTTTGATATTTTATTTCGCCTATATTTTAGAGAAAAAACAAGCGGCTAACATCTTCAATTTCCACGATTTTATCTCGCAATACAAGCAACTTATTTTCGTCTCGATTTTGTTTTTTTCGTTGATTTTGGGCGGTCGTCACCTGAGCATTTTGATTATTTTGGGATTTTCGCTGCTTATGATGTTGGTGGCTGCGGGTTTGCGCAAAAAAATACTTTTCACGATTTTGGTGATTTTGCTGGTTTTAATCGGCACAGTTATTGGCGTTGGAGCGAACTTTCGGATGAAAAGAATCGATGTTTATAAAAAATACAACCTGCTTACCAGCAAAGATACATCGCTGACTTTAGCCGATGGGTCAGACTATTCCACCAAACAAAGCCTTATGGCGATGGCTTCTGGCGGATTTTTTGGCAGTGAGGGCAGAGCCAAAGACGAAAATTTGCCAGAGGCGGAAACTGACTACATTTTTTCCATAATCGGCGAAGAGTTCGGCTTTGTCGGCGCTTTTTTTGTCTTGCTTCTATACGCCTTCATTTATTTCCGCACGCTCAAACTGGTTAACGACGAAGATAATTTATACCGAAAACTTTTGGCAGTTGGGCTCGTTCACAACATTTTTTACAACGCAATAGTCCATGTTGGCGTCACCACTTCGATGCTCCCGGCAACCGGCGTCACCCTGCCGTTTATTAGCTATGGCGGCACATCGATGTTGGTGAACTCGTTCTCTATTGGCTTGCTTTTGAACCTGACCAAAAAAAAGGTGTAGCAAAAAAAAATGAAAGCGATAATCTCTGGTGGAGGAACTGCAGGTCACATCATTCCTGCGCTCAGCGTTGGCAAGGCGTTGCAAGAAAAAGGCTGGCAGGTCGCTTTTATCGGTAACCGAAATTCGATGGAAGAGCGGCTCAATCGCGACTTCCCATTTGTGGCTATAAATGTGCAAAAAATCTACCGCAAACTCACTCTCAGGCATATTTTTTTTCCGTTTAAGCTCGGATTTAGTTTCTTAAAAAGTTTGTTTTTTTTTGTTAAATATAAGCCCGATGTTTTTTTTGGTAGCGGCGGATTTGTGTGCGGAGCGCCAGCTTTGGCGGCGTTTTTTTACCAAATAATTTTACGAAAAAAAATAAGCGTCTATTTTCACGAGCAAAACTCTTTCCCTGGGCTTGTAACAAGGAATTTGGGGAATTTTGCATGCAAAGTTTTTTTGGGGAGCGAGCAAGCCGAAAAGTTTTTTGGCAAAAGCTATTTTGTGGGCAATCCGATTCAGGAGCAAAATGTGCAGACTGGAGAGAACATTTTGCTGGTTGGAGGCTCGCAAGGCTCACAATTTCTGAACGAAAATTTTCAGGAGATTTTGCCCGAAATTTTGAAAACTGGGCGAAATGTCGATTGGCAAGTGGGGGAGAAAAATCTTGCGAAATACGAAAGTTTGCAAAACGAAAATGTGAAAATTTTCGGATTTTCGCACAAAATGCCCGCTATCTATAATCGTGCAGGTTTGGTGATTTGCCGCTCGGGAGCGCTTACTCTTGCGGAGTTACAAGCAAGAGGGCTGCCCGCGGTGCTAGTGCCGCTAGGCATTTCAGCGGGGAATCATCAGTATCACAACGCCATTTCTTATGCAAAAAATGGAGCGGGAATTGTTCTCGAAGAAAAAAAATGCTCGCCAAAAAGTTTGCAAAATGCTATCTTGGCGATTGTAAAGAATTACGACGCTTTCAAAAAAGAGGCAAAAAAAAACAGCTGCAACTTGAATCCCAGCGAGTCGATTTGCAGGCAAATAATTGAGGATTATGAAAATGGAAAGAAAAATCAGTAAACTTGAGGCTTTTAACCTCAGCAAAAACACGCTCATTTTTATTTTGACCAAGGCGTATTACTCGATTACGGAGGACAATCGGCGGCTGATTGCCGAAAATTCTGTCAAGGACGGCTTGTATTTCGAAGATTTTTGTCAGGAGTATATCTCTCACGCCACAGCCAAGCAGTTGCAGGCGAAGATGGAAGAGATTGTCAAAGAAAATTTGCCGATTGAAAAAAAAGTTGTGAGCGCAGACGAAGCGAAGGAAATTTTTGCAGACCGCAACGATGTTTTGGAAAACCTTAACGCTTTAAATTTTAAAGAGATAGAGGTTTATTCTTGTGGCGATTTTTGCGATTATGTGGTGGATGAGCTTTTGGAGTCCACGGGTTTGGTGGACGAGTTTGAGTTGCTGAGTTATAGCCCGGGGTTAATTTTGCATATGTCGTCTTGGCAAACAGGCAAAATCGAGGAAAATTTTAATTTTTCCAAACGGATATTTAACGCGCATCAGGCGTATAAACGCTGGCTCGTGCAGACGAAAATGTATAATTTGGCTTACCTGAACAAAGCCGTTGATGACGGTTTGATAAAAAATCAGGTGCTGCTCGACGAGACGAAAGCGGAGCAAAAAATAAGCGAAATTGCCGCAGAAATCAGCCGTGATGAGCTGACAAAGCTGGTTCTGATTGCGGGGCCTTCGTCTTCTGGAAAAACGACTTTCGCCTCAAAATTACGACTACATCTTTTTTCTGTGCATGGGCTAAAGCCTTTGCTGGTCAGCCTAGACAACTATTTTTTGCCACGAACGCTCACGCCCAAAAAACCAAACGGCGAATACGATTTCGAATCTTTATACTCGATCGATTTGCAGTATCTCAATCAAGATTTGGGCAAAATTTTGAACGGCGAAGAAGTGGAACTGCCGCGCTACAACTTCAAAACTGGGGAGCGCGAAAAAAGTGGCAAAACGGTCAAAATGGGGCAGAAGCACATTTTGATAATCGAGGGAATTCACGCTTTGAACGAAGCGCTGACCTACTCGATACCTTTTTTTCAGAAAAAAAGCATCTACATTAGCCCATTGTTTCAGTTGAATTTGGACAGGCACAATCGGATTACGACCACCGAAATTCGGCAATTGCGCAGAATTGTGCGCGACAAGGCTTATCGAGGCTATTCTGCCGAGCAAACGCTGAGTCGCTGGGAGTCGATTAGAGAAGGCGAGGACAAAAATATTTTCCCTTTTCAAGAAAGTGCCGATTTTGTTTTTAATTCTGCGCTAACCTATGAATTGGCGGCTCTTAAGCCTCACGCTTGGAAATCTTTGCTGGAGGTTGAACAAGGCTCTAGCTCCTATCACAGAGCGCAAAAATTGCTGGCTATCTTGCGTCATGTAAAGGAGATAGACGATAAATTTATCCCGTCAACTTCGATTTTGCGAGAGTTTATTGGCGAGAGTATTTTTCGCTAAAAATTGCCAGAAAATAAAAAAATCTTGCCAAGAGGTATTTATAAAAAACTTTGGCGGAAGTTGGGATTTGACGAGGAAAAATTGTATTTAAACGGTTGAAAAATATGGGACAAAGAAGAAAAAGTAGAGAGATTGCGATGCAGGCTTTATACGCCGAGGGTTGTCAGCGGGAAAAAGTTATGGAGACTTTGGACAAAATTGCCGAGAACGACCATTTGCAGCAAGACAGCTCGATTTTTTCGTTTGCCAAAAGATTGTCGATGGGTGTCGTTGACAATCTCGATCAAATCGACAGAATAATCATCACGAAGTCTAAAAATTGGGAATTTTCGCGAATTTCGCCGATAGATAAGGCGTTGCTACGCCTTGGGATTTATGAGCTTTTGTTTACCGAGGTTCCTAGAGCCGTTGTAATCAACGAAGCCCTGGAAATAGCCAAAGTTTTTTCGTCGGAATCTTCGGGAAAGTTCATCAACGGAATTTTGAACCAGGTTTAGAAAATTATAAAAAATTAAGAGGTCTGAAAAATGAGATATATGATAAAAGCGATTACGAATTTTTTGTATCCCGTGGTCAAATTTTCTTATAGGCAAAAGCATTTGCACGCCATCAGGGTTGGCTTTGTAAACATTTTGCCGCTGGTTTTAATCGGGGCGATAGTTACCTTGGTGAACAATTTGCCGCTTCCTTTTTACCAAGAATTTATGAGTTCTATTTTTACACCAGAGTGGAAAACTTTTGGAGGTAATATTTGGAATGGAACATTTGCGATTTTGTCTTTTGTTGCTGCCTTTTCGATTTCCTCTAGTCTCGCCAAGAGCTATAAAATCGACTCTATGTTTGCCTCCATCACCGCTTTTTCTGCTTTGATAATTGTTTTCCCAGGTATGGAAGGTGGCTGGGGAATTCCCTTTGCTTGGAGCGGATTTAATGGGTTGTTTGTAGCAATAATTGTCGCTTTGGGCTCCACGGAAATATTTGTAAGAATTTATAAAATGAAAATAGTTGAAAAACTAAAATTTTTGCATTTTGATAACTCTCGGGTTTTGAAAGCGTTTGAAAGTTTTTTGCCTTGTTTTGCAGTTTTGATATTTTTCTCACTGCTTACGATTGTAATTAAAGCTTTAGATTTTAATAGTTTACACCAAATTATTTTTATTGGATTGCAAAAAATGGTTTTGGGGGTCGGTAGCACCTACATTGGCGGCTTGTTTGTTGTTATTCTTACCCATCTTTTGTGGTTTATCGGAATTCATGGTGGCAACTCGCTTGGTCCTATTTTGGAGTCAAAATTATCGCAATTTTTGTTCGACAACATAACAAGTGCGGGGCATAATATTTTGACAAAACCTTTTCTCGATGCGTTTATTTATATGGGTGGAGCTGGAATGATTTTGGCTTTGGTAATCGCTATCTTTTTCGTGCGCCGCAAAACATATATCAAGAGTATTGGATATTTGGGATTGTTGCCTGCCTTATTTAACACCAGTGAAATAGTCACTTTTGGATTTCCAATTATTTTTAATTTTGTTATGCTCATCCCATTTGTGTTGGTGCCGATTTTAGCCTATACAATCAGTTATTTTGTAACTGTAATTGGTGTTATGCCTGTTGTGACGCAGGGATTTATCTGGACAACTCCGCCTTTGATTAGTGGATATATCGCCACAGGATCTTTCGTTGGCGTTTTTGTGCAAATAGTGAATCTTGCCATTGGAGTGTTTGTCTATTATATTTTTGTGAGAGTGAAAGTCGAGATCGATATAAGAATGGAAACAGAAAAAAGTTTGAACAAACAGTAGAAGTAAGTTTATGAATTTTCAAGATATTATCCAAAATTTGAATATTTTTTGGGCAAAAAATGGTTGCAACATTTTGCAGCCTTACGATGAGCAAATGGGAGCAGGAACTTTTCATCCTGCCACTTTTTTTGGGGCGCTTTTGCAAAAGCCAACTTCGGTCGCTTATCCGCAGCCTTGTCGTCGCCCAAAAGACGGTCGCTATGGCGAAAACCCAAACCGCCTTCAACACTACTATCAATATCAGGTGATTATCAAGCCGTCTCCAAACGACATTCAAGACTTGTATCTTCAGAGTTTGCAAACAATTGGCATAGACACCGCTAAGCACGATATTCGCTTTATCGAGGACGATTGGGAGTCGCCAACTTTGGGTGCCTGGGGGCTTGGCTGGGAAGTTTGGCTGGACGGAATGGAGATCACGCAATTCACTTATTTTCAACAAATTGGAGGTTTAAATCTGTCTCCTGTTAGCGTGGAACTCACTTACGGTCTTGAGCGAATTGCGATGTATATTCAAAAAGTTGACGATTATCGGGACATTGCTTGGAACGACACCACGACATATGGTGATCTGTTTTATGAGAAAGAAAAGCAGTATTCCGACTTTAACTTTAATTACGCTTCTACGGTCGATTTGTTTGAGCAGTTTGAAGAAAATCAAAAGCAAGTGGTAACCTTAATCGAGCAAAATCTCGTCTATCCAGCTTACGATTTTTTGCTTAAATGTTCCCACTTGTTCAACCTTTTGGACGCAAGAGGCGTGATTTCGGTGACGCAAAGGACTTCTTATATCAAGCGAATACGAGATATGGCAAAAAGTTGTGCGCAAAAATATATTGAATTAAATTAAGGATTGCATATGAAATCTAAAAATTTAACGCTTTTTCTTGTTTTTGTTTTTTTTATTTTGGGAGCGAGCAATTTGATTGGAGAAGAAGAGGCTGGATTTAAAAATACCGCTAAACTTTTCAACGCTGTGCACAATATTAACAAAAAAAGACCTGTTAACGAAAAAGCTAAACAGATCGAAGATCCAAACGAGAAAAAATTTATAGAAAGTTTTTATGAAAATGTAAAAGCGCAAAATCTGAATAAAGATAACTCTTCTGAGGTGAGCGGAAAATTTATCGAAAGTTTTTATAAGCGAAAAAGCAACATTAAAGTCGATAAGGAAGAAGACATTCAAGTTAGGAAAAAATATGATAGTTTGGATAACGAGCAATTCGATTTTTGCGGTAACGCTTTTTTTAAGGATGGATTTTATATAATTACGATAAAAAGGAAAATCTACTTTATCGTCGGTGGCGAGTGCTACGGACAATTTTTGGATGAAAACAAAGGCTCTAGTTTTAATCGGATTGTCAGTGTTGAAAAATTTATGGAAGAGGAAGATGGAAGCATATATTATGCTTACTATATTGGGAATTTAACGCCCTTGGAATTGAAAAAATTTAAAATATTTTGGCTTGCAAACTATAACAACAAAAGATTTTCTAGCACGCTGTCAAACAGATGCTCCTATGTTGCAGTTTTAGAAAAACTAACAAACCATCAAGTTAAATTTTACAGGATTGAGTCTGGGAAAAGAGCCTATTATGACGCTAATTACATAATAAACAATAAAAGCAAATTTTTCCCTCCGATTTTGCACGAGTTTAAAGGCGTAATTTACTAAATGCGTGTTGGTGATTTTGTTTAATACAGTGGGATTTTAGGGACAAAAGTGGTTAAAAAATATTTGCGGAACTATTTTTTTATTGTTTTGGCGGTTTTTTCTTTGTGCGCTGGTGTAGCTTATGGCGTTTTTTCTTATTATTATTCGCAACTGCCACCTTTGGCGTCGATTAAGTCTGTCGATTTTAAGGTGGGCTCGGAAGTTTTTGACAAAGACGGTAATTTAGTTTATGTTTTTGCCTACGAGTCTAGAGATTATTTGTCGATAAACGAGATTCCCGATTATGTTCCCCAAGCTCTTTGCGCTGTCGAAGACAAAAAATTTTACGACCATTGGGGCGTTGATTTATTCGGAGTTTTTCGGGCTTTGGTGCTTGGTCTGACGGGAATGCAGAGAATCTCGGGAACCAGCACCGTAACTCAACAGCTTGCCAAAAATATGTTTTTGTCTTCGGACAGATCTATCGGCAGAAAAATTAAAGAAGCTATGTTGGCAGTGAAGCTGGAAAAGCATTTTTCCAAAAGAGAAATTTTGGAATTTTATTTAAACAAGGTTTATTTGGGCGCTGGACAGTATGGAATTGAAGCGGCTTCGCAGCGATATTTTGAGAAGTCGGCACGAGATTTAACAAAGCTGGAAGCGGCTTTTTTGATAGGACTTTTGAAAGCCCCCGAGGGATACTCACCATACCACAGACCGTTCACCTCTATCCAAAGGCGGAATTTGGTGCTTCGGAGGATGCTAGAAGATGGCGTTATCTCTCCGCAAGAGTACGAAGATTTTCGCTACAAATTGCTGGAATTTTCTTCTTACACCAAAAAAAGCAAAGCCATTGACTATTACATCGACTGGGTCAAGCGTGAACTGATGAAGAGGTTCGCCGTTGAACAGATTTTCGGCGGAGGTCTAAAAGTTTATACGCCGCTAGATTGGGGGCTACAAAATTATGCCGATTCGATCGTGAATGTTGAGCTGGCAAAGGTTGAGCAGCGGAACGATTACGATGTAAAATACAGCGATTATCCAGTTGATACCGCCGCTTTCAACACCGATTATTTGCAAGTCGGGGTCTTCAGTTTAGATCCGCACACTGGTTATGTGCGGGTTTTGATCGGCGGCAGAAATTTTGGACACAGCAAGTTCAATCGAATTATGCAGGCTAAAAGGCAGCCAGGATCGTCGTTCAAGCCGCTTGTGTATTCTGCGGCGCTGGATTACGGCTACACGCCTGCCACGATTATTCAGGACGAGCCGGTGGAGTTTGTCGAGAACGACACAGTTTTTTGGGAGCCAGTGAACTATTCGCGAAAAAATTACAGCTATTTGCGGATGCGTGAGGCTCTTAAGAAGTCTAAAAATATTTACACCGTGAAAATGAGCTACGACATAACTCCAAATCGGATAGTTTATATGGCGAGAAAATTCGGGCTAACTGGGCGATTGACTAACTCTCAAAGCGTTTGTCTTGGCTCGCACGAACTTATGCCGTATGAGCTGATTAGCGGCTACACAGCCTTTGCAAATAAAGGGAAACGGGTCGAGCCAATTTTTGTGACGAGAGTTGAAAACTCGCAAGGCAAGCTGCTTTTTGAGAGCAAAGTTAAACAAAAAGAGGTGCTTTCCGAACAGCAAGCTTTTTTGATGAACAATATGTTGCAATCGGTGATAAAAGAGGGGACTGGGCGTCGAGCTTTGTGGATGGGCTATCGCTGGACGGCTGGGGGCAAAACGGGCACAAGTAGTGACTTTAGGGATGCTTGGTTTATTGGGTTCAATAAGTTTTTGGTGACTGGAGTTTGGGTTGGATTTGACGATTTTCGCTCTTTGGGCGACGGGCAAGCAGGCTCAAATGTCGCTCTGCCGATTTGGGTGCGGATTATGCAAAAAGCCACCTACGACAACAAAGATTTGCGTGATAAAAACGACAGAATCGATCCCAAAAAGTTTGAGTTTGCAAAGCCTAGCGGCGTTATTCAAAAAAAGATATCGAAAGTTACTGGATTGCTGCCAAAAAGCTCCAGCGAGTCGGTGATGATGGAGTATTTTATCGACGGGACGCAGCCAACCATCGACTATCCGCACAGATACAACTTCAAGCCGACTTGTTACAAAAATAATGAGAAAAACAAGCTGATTATCGACTTTGGAGGCGAGCCCTACGATTGGGAAAATGCGGAAAAAGACGAGTTCAAAAAAGTTTATCCAGATAGCTTGAACCCAAATTTTTATGTTTTAGAAAAAGTTAAATTGCCAAAAATGCCGAGCTACGGGCAAGCGGCGATTTTGCGCGACAGAGTTTATGTCGAAGACCCACGGCAGCTAGAGATGCAAAATCAGGCGGAAGAAGAAGATCAGTTGATGGACAATCTGCTGGATAGCTTGCTGATGAAAACTTACCAAGACGAAAACATCCCAGCCGTTGATTAAAAGAAGGAGAATTAAGGTGAAAAAAATTTTTGTATTGGACACAAATGTGATAATTCACAATCCCAACTCGATTTTTGCTTTTAAAGATTCGGATGTCGTTATCCCGATAACTGTGCTGGAGGAAATCGATAAATTTAAGAAAGGTTTGGACGATAAGAGCCGCAATTCTCGGGAGTTTGGCAGAATTTTGGACAGGCTCCGTGAGAAATCTGGCGCCGATTTTCGCAACGGCGTGTCGCTGCGCTCTGGTGGGATGTTGTATGTCGGGCTTTCCAGCAAAATCAAAGAGAGACTGGAAAATTTGCTGCTCGAGAACAAAAACGACAACCTTATTATCTGCACCGCGCTTCATTTTTGCGATACGCACCCGCAAGACAAAGTCGTTTTGGTTTCCAAAGATGTAAATGTCCGCATCAAAGCCAACGCTTTGGGCTTGGACGCTCAAAATTTTAAGAACGACCAAGTCAAATTTGAAGAGATTTATACAGGTTTGCGCGAGATTAAGCTGGATAAAAAGAGGTTCGATAACGCTTTGCAATCCAAATTTTTCGAGCCGACAAAAGCGGAAAAAAAGACGATTTTTCCCAACGAATTTGCAATTATTAGAAACGAAAAAAGCGAAAAGATTTTTCGCTATAGCGCAGACCATCAGATGTTTTATCCCTTGAATTTTTACAAAGAACCTGAAAGGATTTTTGGTGTAAAACCTCGAAACTCCGAACAACAGATGGCAATGGATTTGCTTTTAGACCCGACTGTTAAGCTTGTTTCGCTTTTGGGAGTTGCTGGCACAGGAAAAACTTTTTTGGCGCTAGCTGCTGGGATGAACCAAGTTGCGCAAAAAACTTTATATAAAAAGTTGGTGGTCTCACGGCCGATTTTCCCAATGGGCAAAGATATCGGTTTTTTGCCAGGCTCGAAAAAAGAGAAGTTCAATCCTTGGATGCAGCCGATTTACGACAATATGGAAAAACTTACTCAAGTGGCTAACGAAGAAAATGAGAAAAATGGAACCAAAAATAAAAAGCGAGAGCGAAACCACGATAGCATCGACTCTTATTTGGATTTTGGGCTTTTACAGCTGGAGCCGCTCACTTACATTAGAGGCAGAAGTTTGAGCGACCAATATTTGATTGTTGATGAGGCGCAAAACCTTACTGCGCACGAGATCAAGACGATTATTACGCGAGCTGGCGAAAACACGAAAATCGTTTTCACTGGCGACCCCTATCAAATAGATGTTCCATATTTGGATTCGGAATCGAACGGGCTTTCTGTGGCGGTGGAGAAGCTGAAACAAGAGAGCGCCGTGGGGCACATAACCTTGGTGAAAGGGGAGAGATCCGAGCTGGCAAACATCGCCGCCAGGAATTTTTAGCTGTAAATCGGAGATTAGTTGGAGTCGTTGCAATATCGGAGCTGGATTGAGGTTAGCCTCAAAAATTATCGCGAAAATTTAGCGAAACTCAAGCAGTTCTTGCCCGAAAACACACATATTTTGCAGATTGTGAAAGCTAACGCCTACGGTCTTGGCTCGGTAAAAATAGCCAAAGAAGCGCTAAAAATGGGGGCTTCATTTTTGGGCGTGGCAAATTGCCAAGAAGGCGCAAAACTTCGCCAAAATGGCATAAACGACGCTCCTATTTTGGTTTTGTCGCCTTGCTTCGATTTTGAAATTCCCGTTTTGAAAAAATATCGCCTTATTCCGTCTATTTCGGATTTCGATTTCGCCCAAAAATATTCGGGCAAAGCTCACATAAATGTCGAAACTGGAATGGGGAGAAGCGGATTTGCTGGGAGTTTGGCAGATCTAGAGAAAATTTGTGCACTGTCAAACCTTGAAATTGAAGGTGTTTACACGCATTTGGCGGCTTCGGAAGACGATTTGGATTATACGCAATTGCAACAAAAAAAGTTCGAAAATATTTTGCAGAACCTTTCTTTTACGCCAAAATTTGTTCACATCGCCAATAGCGGCGGCATTTTTTCCACAAACTCTAAAATGACAAATATGGTCAGGATTGGGCTGATGAGCTTCGGCGGTCAAATAGGCTTTTTCGACAAAATCGATTTAAAGCCAGCTTTGTCGTTCAAAAGCAGGATTGCCTTGGTCAAAACGGCAGAAAAAGGGCAGACCATCGGCTATAACAGAGCGTATGAGGCTCCGTCCAAAATAACTTATGGAATTGTCCCTGTTGGTTATGCTGACGGCTATAATTACCTTTTGAAAAATAAAGGTAAGCTCTTGATAAATGATAAGTTATGCGAAGTAATTGGAAAGGTTTCGATGGATATGTTGGCTGTAGATATCACCAAAATCTCAGCTCAAAAAGGCGACGAAGTTGTTTTGCTGGGCTGGCAAGATCCTGCGCTGTATCCACAAAATGTTGCAGCACTTTACGACGGTTCTGGCTACGAGTTGCTTTGTGCTGTCGGCAGACGAGCCCAATGGGTTTATGTTTAGTCGTTTTTTTAGAAAAAACCTGACATCGTATAAATTTCCCGCTAAAAAAACGCCCGATTTTCGGTTTCGGAGGTGTTCGGATATAGCTGAGTTTGTAAATGGCTCGATTTTGGGGTTTTGCAAAACAAAAAGAAAAACACTTGACCGCAAAACGAACTCTGCAATATTAAACGAAAATTAGACGGAATATTATCAATCTCTGATAATATATATTATGTAAACTTGGTGGTATTACAAAAACTCTTTTCTTTCCAATAAGTTGCATTCGCATTCTTTAAAAGGTTTGTTTAAATGAAAAGTATGACTGGCTTTGCGAACAAAGAGTTCGAAATCGGCAAAATTAAGGCTTCGATTAGCTTAAAGAGTGTAAACTCTCGAAATTTGGAAATTAGCTTGAAATTGCCGTCGTATATGATGAATATGGAGCCAAAGCTGGTCAATTTGGTGAAGTCGAAGATATCCAGAGGCAAGTTTAAAGCTTTTGTAGGCATCGATTTTACCGATTTCCCGTCTCTGAAACTTAACGAGCCGCTGTTGCATCAATATTTGGCAGTTTATGAGAAAGCTAAGGAAATTTCGGGTCTTCCCTACTGTTTGGACAATATTTTGCAAAACAAAGAGCTCGTTATCAGTGACTTTTCGTTTGACTCTTTTGAAGACTCTTTTTTGGAATATTTTGAGCAGGCTTTAGAAGATTTTGTGGCATCCACAACTTCCGAAGGCTCTAGTATGGCAGATTTTTTCGTTGGCTCTTTACAAAAAATGAAGTCGTCTTTGCTTGAAATTGAAAAACTTTTTCCAGATTATCGCAAAAAAAAGTATCTTGCGCTAAAGAACAATCTGGAGTCTGTTTTAATGCGAAATTTGGACGAAAATGAGCTTTCTAAGGCTATGGCTGAGGTCGCTTTTTTGATGGAGCGTACGGATATTACCGAAGAAATAGAGCGGTTAAAGCATCATATTGCGACTTTTAGAAACAAAATTGCCCAAGATCGTTGCGGAAAAACTCTTGGCTTTATCGTGCAAGAGATGCAACGCGAGGCTAATACAATGGGTTCAAAATTCGCAACAGACACAGCTTTTCCTCATATTTTGCTTATAAAAGAAGAGGTTGAAAAATGCAGGGAGATGGTTTTAAATGTTGAATGAAGCTTCAATTCTAGAAGTAATTTCTGAAAACAATGGCATTAACATTCAGGAAATAAGTCAAATAACTAAAATCGGCAAGCATGAAAGAAAGAAACTGCTAATCATTCTGCAAAAATTGGTTAAAAAAGGCGTTTTAACTTTCTCTGAAAAGAGATATCATAAAAGCACAAAGCGTTTAGAAATAGGCAAATTTGACGCCCTGGCTCTTATGAAAGGTTATCAATTTGGGTTTGTCAAAACAGAAGATGATCACATAATGATCTATCTAGAAAATAGTTTAGGTGCTTTTCATAACGATGTTGTAGAGGTGTGTGTTACGGGTCAGAGGAAACAAGGAAAATATGGTGTTGTGACCAGAATTATTGAGCGAAGCAAAAATGTTTTGGTTGGTTCAGTCGTTAAAGTCGGCAAAAACGCAATGCTCACCGCAATTGGCGGGCATTTTCATCGAGACGCTCAGATTGTTAATCCAGAAAAAGTTAAATCTGGCGACAAAGTGCTGTGCAAAATCAGCTTTTGGGGAGATCTAGAAGATTTGCCTCGCGTAAAAGTGACTAAAATTTTAGGAAAAAGCGGTGATATACAAACGGAGATTTTGTCGGTAATCTACTCCTACGAGCTTCCTTTTGAATTTGACAAGAAAGTCGTTAAAGAGGCTCAAGAGCTTAACGATAACTTCAATATTGATAGTGACTTAGAGGATAGAAAAGACTTGCGCAATCTACACACTTTCACTATCGATCCTTCGGGATCGAAGGATTTTGATGATGCTGTTTCTGTTTTGGTTAACCAAAATGGAGAGTACGAAATTTATGTGCATATCGCCGATGTCTCACACTTTGTGAAGCCAGGCTCTGCCCTATTTAGCGAGGCTTTGAGCCGTGGAAATTCTTACTATTTTCCAAAAAGAGTGATACCGATGTTGCCCAAGATTATCTCGAACAATTTGTGCAGTTTGCGTCCGCTGGAAGAAAAATATGCGATGACTGTAAAAACCACGCTCAGCAAAAATTTCGACATTGTCGATCAAGATTTGTTTAAATCGGTTATTTGTTCTGATGTTCGCCTCTGTTACGAAGAGGTTGACGCTGTTTTTGCAGGAGATAAAACAAATATCGCCAAAAAAGATGCGGATATGCTGTTTTTGGCGGACAAAATTTCTAAAGGATACTTCAAAAAACGGAAAAAATATATTCGATTTTCTTTGCCAGAAGCGGTTTTTGAGTTTGACGAAGAAGGCAACCCAATCAATGTTTTTCGCTCTTTTGAGACCGATTCGCACAAAATGATAGAAAATTTCATGCTGATTGCCAACGAATATGTCGCCAAATTTTTATCGTCGAAAAATTGTTTGTATCGAGTTCATGAGCCTCCCTTTGATAACGACTTGATAAAGCTAAAAGGCGACTTAAAGCAAGCTGGGTTCGATATCCCAGCCTACAAAACTCCTTGCGAATTTTATCAGCGAGTGCTAAAATTGATGGATACTGATGACAAAAAAATGGCGTTTGAGCGAAAAATTTTGCGAAGTATGAAACGAGCTGAATACAGCCTGAAAAACACGCACCACTTCGGAATTGGCATCGATTTTTATACTCATTTTACTTCCCCAATCAGAAGAATTTGCGATTTGGGAATACATCTTTTGCTAAAAAAGCAGCTAAAAGCAAAATCTCTGCTAAAGAAAATTACAGTTAGTGCAAATCAGCACGAAGAGGTCGCCACAGAGGCAGAAAGAGAGGTGCAAAAACTTTACTATCGTCAGTTCGCCAAAAGGCTACTGGGCGAAAGTTTTCAAGCCACCATTATTGATATAAAAAGAAAGTCGATTTTATTGGAGCTGGTTAAATATCCGATAATCGTTGCTGTGCCCAACACCGAAACAGTGAAAACAAAGTCCAAAAAAAGCAAGACGAGGCTTGCTCAGCGTCGCAAAGTGAAGATTGTTAAAGTTGATCAAGATGTTGAAGCGAAATTTATTTAAGCTGTTTATTGGCAAGCTTAGCTATCTGATTTAAATCACAGTAGTTAGCGATAATTACTTAATGTAAAATATTTGCGAGATTATTATAATGAAATTTTTAAAAAAAATAAGAAAAATTTGTTTTTATTCGTTTTTAGCTGTGCTACTTTTTGTTTGTGCTCTCTATTTTGCACGCAATCTTATTTTAAGCTCTCTAATTGAAAAAGGAGCCGAAAGAGTTTTTTCAGCTAAAGCAGAAATGATTGGCTGCGATTTGCAAATTTTTTCAGGCAAGCTGGTTTGGGGAGATTTTGCTGTTGCAGACAAAAACAAGCCGAAAGAAAATCTTTTTCAAACAGGTTATGTGGAGCTAGATTTTGCTTTATCTGCCCTACTAAAAGGGCAATTCGTTTGCACGAATATGGTTTTGGAAAAGCTTGAATTTGGCACAAAACGAGAAGTAAGCGGCGCTTTACCAGTAAAAGAGTCAAGCAAAAGTGAATCAAAAATTGGCAAGCTCGCAGTGGAATATTTGCAAAAACAGAAACAAGCTATTCCGATTTTGACATATCAAAAAATGAATGTGGATTCTGTGCTGGCAAGCTGTCAGCTAATTACGCCAGGAAAAGTTGACTCTTTGCAAAAAGCGGCTAAGAAACTCGAAAATTCTTGGAAAGAGCTTTTGAAAGACGAAAAATATGCGGAAAAAGCTCGCGATATTCAAGAAAGGTTTAACGCTATCGATTTTGATGACCCAACCAAAGCTCTAAAGGAGCTAAGCCGTTTGTATAAAGCTGGCAACTCGCTTTATAATGATAGTCAGGAACAGCGGAAAGAGTTTAAGCGGCAGTTTAAGGTGCTGAAAGGCGCGAACTCTTTGGATGAGTGGGCGAAGCAAGATTATAACAAGGTGATGCAGGCGGTGAAGTTCCCCGATTCTCAAGGCTACAAAATGGGCGAGGTTCTTTTTGGGAAAACAGCTTACGACTTCATTTTGCGTATTATTGGCATATTGCAAGCTTCTCGGAGTTCATTGGATGCCGAAAAGCCAAAAGGTGAGCAAAAATTGCGATTTTGGCTGAAAGAGATGAAGTTCAACTCTAGGCTTGCGGACGGTTCATGGGTAAAAGGAGAAATTTCTAATCTTTCCAACGCTCCAAAAATTGTTGGGAAACCCATTAAATTTGATGTCAAGCTCGTAATTTCTAAAAATGAGAAGATAAATTTTGAGGGTGCTTTAGAGTATCAAAAAAATACTCCTGCAGAAGTCTTACAGGTTGATTTACAGTCGATTAGACTGCGAAACCTAAAGTTAAATCAAGATGCCCTTCCCCAAAAAATCGACTCTTGTTTATTGGATGGCGAGATAAGCTTTTCTTCTGTTGGAGAAGATATTTCTCTTGAGAGTAGCTTTGAGTTAAGTAAAATTGTTTACTCCTATAAATACGAAAAAAAAGTATCTAAACAGATGAAAGAGATAGCAAGGTTGGTGGGCAACTCTGCAAGCTCTGCTTGGTTTAAAGTCGATTTTGCTAGCAATAAATCTGGGGTGAAAACTTCGGTCAAAAGTAGCTTAGATGAGATTGTAAAAAAAGCTTTGTATAGTAAATTTTCTTCTGAAAAAGATGAGCTGCAAGCTAAATTGAGAAAAAAAATAAACGCTGGGAAATATCAAAAAGAGCTTGATATGTTGTTTAAAGCAATTGATCAAGATGTCGCTTCTATCTTATTGGACAAAAGTCCAATAAGTGAAGAGCAAAAAAACAAAAAGAAAGATGTTTCGAGCAATCTAGTCAAACAAGGAAAAAAGATTTTGGAAGATAGCGATTTGAAAAATAAAGCCAAAGATTTAATTAAAGGATTGAAATTTTGAGAAAAATTTTTGTTGTTTTTTTGCTTTGCTTTGGTTGGTTGTTTTCTAGTGAAATCGATTATTTGACGGGCTCTCTGCAGGATGAGTCCACACCATTTTGGCAATCTTTACAAAAAAAAGAGGTGCAAAGCGATTTGAACGCTTATTTGTCTTTGGCTAATACATATTTTAACTTGGGGCACTACTATTCGGCGCGGAAATATTACCGTTTATTTTTTAAAAGTAAAAGCGGAAAAAATCAAAAGGCAGAGTTTAATCTGGCGTTGTGTAATTTTTACATTTCAGGAAGCAAAAATAAGCTGAGATTTATTTCACGATTTGTCAAAAATCACCCCAATAATTATCTTGTTAAGTATCTGATTTTGGAAGAAGGTAAGTATTTTTTGAGTCAAGGAAATTTTTGGAAAGCTTGTGATATTTTGGACAAAAGTTTCCCTGGTTTCCCCTATTTGAACTATTTTCGAGCGGTTGGTTTTCAAAAATTGGGCAAATTTTCGAGCAGTGCGTATCTTTTTGGCTTGGTGCTAAAAAACGCAAAAACGCCAGAGAGTTTGGCGGACAAAGCGACAAAGTTTTACATTCAAAATATTTCGAAGCTGCCGTGGCAGAGGATTACCTCTCGCACGAGCAAGGTGATAATGTTTATGCCGCAAGGGAAAAATAAGGTTGGGCTGCTTCTGTTTTTGGCAAAAATTTACGACGAAAATTGTCTCTATGCGCAATCGAACGACATTTATTACGACTTGATAAATTCCGAAAAAATGAGCGAACTTTACAAATTTACCATCAACAATAATGTGGAAATGAAGAACTACAAAAAAGCTCTGCAAGATATCGATGTTTATCTGCAATCGATTGATTCGCCAGAAGTTAGGGAAGAAATTCTGAAGATAAAAACGCAAATTGAGGCGATAAAATAGAGTGAACGACATTTACACAAAAGTGCTGGATCGCGTTGATATTGTTGATGTTATCGGCAGGTATGTTCCCCTAAAAAAAAACGGCGCGAACTACAAAGCGTGTTGTCCGTTTCATCAGGAAAATACGCCATCTTTTGTCGTCAGTCAGACGAAGCAAATTTTTAAGTGCTTTGGGTGTGGCATCGCAGGCAACGCCGTGAGTTTTGTAAAGGAGTACGAAAAAATTTCCTACTACGAGGCGGCGCTGAAGCTCGCCAGCCAATACGGCATTCAGATCAAGGTGAACCAAAAGGCGGCACGCCAAAAAGATTCCAAAACCAGTTTGATTTTGCAGGTTTATTCGCTCACCAAAGATTTTTATCGAGAAAATTTGGGATTGCACGGCAAAAAAGCGCTGGAATATCTAGAGGGTCGCTCTTTGTCGCCCAACACGATCAAAACTTTTGAGCTGGGCTACTCTTTAAACTCGCGCACCGCTCTGTATAACTATTTGCGCAAAAATAACATAAACAAAGATATTCTTCTGGAATCGGGCATCGTCAAATCCAGCCAAAAGGGCTACTACGACCTTTTTTCAGACAGAATCGTCTTCCCCATTATCTCGTCAAATGGTATGACAGTCGCTTTTGGAGCGCGTTCGATGGACGGCAAAATGCCAAAATACATCAACTCGCCGACGACCGCCGTGTATCAAAAAAGCAAAGAGCTTTACGGCTTTCATACCACCAAACACGAAATCGCTCGGGCGGACAAGGTGATTGTTTGCGAAGGGTATCTGGATTTTTTGCGGCTCTACGAATGCGGCTATCATCACGCTGTTGCGTCGCTTGGGACATCTTTGACCGACGAACAGGTAAATCTGCTGCGCAGATATTGCAAAAATTTTTACATCGTTTACGACGGAGACGAAGCGGGAAAAAAGGCGGCACTGCGTGCTGCGGCGAAGATTATCGCTCAAAATGGCGAGGTGAAAATTGTGAGCTTGCCCCAAAGCGAAGATCCCGACAGTTTTTTGCTGCAAAACGGAAACGAAAAATTTGACGAAATTTTGGAGAAATCACCGTCGTATTTGCAATATCTAAAGGAAAATATGGATTTGAGCCAAGCTATGCAAACTTTGGTGGAAGTCGCCTCTTCGATCACAAATCGTCTGGATCGGTTTGTGTTTACCCGAAAAGTCGCCGAAAATTTTGGAGTGGAAGAGTCCGTTTTTGCCTCACAATTAAAGCAAAAAAGGAGTTATCCTTCGGCAGAACAAAAAGAGAAAAAAAAAGTTCCAGATTCTGGCTTGGAGGAGCAGCTGTTGCTTGCGGCGATGTTGTCGAACAAACAGGCGATCGAGCTCGCTGCCAGTTCGCTGGCTCTCGACGATTTTGTTGTTGAGGAGTATAAAGAGATTTTTGCAGAGCTAAAAGATGCCGCGGCTCAGAGCGAGGTGAATTTTAACGCACTTGCTTGCGAGAGCAAATTTCCAGATTTCTTTAACGAGCTGATTTTTCGGGCAAAAAATAGCGAAAATGTAGATGTGAAGCAGATTTTGCAAGGGTTTAAGATTAAGCAAAAAATGAAGGAGTTTCAAGAGCTGGATCAAAAGCTGGCAGAGCTTTTGTCTAAAGGGGCGCAGCAAGAAGAGTTGCGCGAGATTTTTGAGCAAAAAAAAATAGCCAAAAAAGAGTTGATAGAACTTGGCTACACGAAAACTAAGGTCTAAAAAAGAGAAGTTGAAAAGTTTATGAAAAAAGTTGTGATCGTCGTGGGAGCTTACGGCAGCGGGAAAAGCGAGTACTCGGCAAATTTGGCTCTGCGTGATAAAATGGCGACGATAATCGATATGGACATTATGAATCCGTATTTTCGCACCAGAGAGCTCACGGAAATTTTTGCTGAGCGCGGTATTGAGATTATCGCTCCTGAAGGCTCTTTTCGCTATACGGAATTGCCGATGCTTTCTCCAAAAATTATGGCGTGTCTAGAGGACGAAAATAGAAGCGTGGTTATCGATGTAGGCGGCGACCCAACGGGAATGAAGGTGTTTGGGCGCTACAAAAAAATACTCTGCCAAAGAGGCTACGATTTGCGCTTGGTGATAAACACCAAAAGGCCGCAGACCAGCACTAAGTCCGAAATTTTGCAACTTTTTGACGAGTTTGAACAAACCTCGGGAATGAAAATCACCACTCTTGTATCGAACGCAAATTTGATGGAGTTTACCGACGCAGAGGTTGTGAAACAAGGCGTGCGGATTATCAATGAAGTCGCAAAAGAGAAAAAAGTCGATTTCGACGATTTTTGTATCCTAGAAAAAAACGACGACAAAATTCCAGCGCAAATAGATGGCAAAAAAAAGTTTGTGATGAACTATTTTTTGCGCAAACCTTGGGAAATATGAGTCTACCGTTTTTCTTGGCATTGCGCTATCTAAAAGGACGCAACAAGTTTTTTTTTAACTTTTGGTCGGCTTTCAGCGTGCTGGGCATTTTTTTTGGCGTCTTCTCCATTTTGGTTGCTTCTTCTTTTATGGACGGACTAAAACAGGTGATGATGGACGAACTTTTGCAAAAAAGAGCCCACATTATTATCAAATCTAGTGACGGCAAATTTGGCGAAGATGCAATAAAAACGCTTGAAGAAACCAGCGAAATTGCCAGCTTTTCGCCTGTTATCTACACTCAGGGGCTACTAAAATTTGGGCAAAAATCGCAAGGCGTTTTGGTGTGCGGAATAGATTTGCAGCAGCAGAAAGAAATTTTGCCGTTCCTCAAAGGTGTCTCGGCTCGTGATTTGAGTGATCAACAGCTTGTTTTGAGCAAAACTTTAGCGCGAGATTTGGATGTTTTGGAGCAAGATTTGGTCAATCTGTATTCGACTCAAAACACGCAAAAAACAGCTTTTGGGCGAGTGCCAGTTGCAGCAAGGCTTAAGGTCGCTTCTAGCTATCTTGCCGACGGTCAAATTTTAGCGGACAATCTGGTTTATGTAAGTTTGGCGTCGGCAAAAAAAATCGCAGGGCAAACAGCTAATTCACAGCTGGAATTGCATTTACAAAACGCTTACGATGTTAAAAAAGTGGTGAAAACTTTGCGTCAAAATTTGGGAGAAAAATACAAAATAACGGGCTGGAACGAAGAAGATAAGGCGATTTACGACTCACTAAAAATCGAGGCAATAGCGCTTAACTTCGTTCTTTTTTTGATTATTATTTTGGCAATTTTTAATATGAGCGGCAACTTTTTGCGCCTTGCAAACGAAAAAAGCGGCGAAATTGGCGTGTTAAAATCTATGGGGATCAGGCAAAATCAGATTATGAAAATCTTCATCTATTGTGGACTGTGCATCGCTGGTTTGGGCGCTGGCTCTGGAGTCGTTATTGCTTATGCGTTTGTGTTTTTTCAAGCCAAATATCGGTGGCTGACTGTTCCTGTGCAAGGTCTTGGTTTCGATTATCTGCCTGTGAAAATATTTTATTCTAGCGGTTTTTACATTTTCGCTTTGGTCTTGCTCGTCAGTTTGATTTTTAGCTATTATCCTTGTCGGCGATTGCAAAGCATCGACCCAATCAAGGTGATTAAGGAGTAATAAAAATGAAATTTTTGAAAACGAAGCTGCTTTTGGCTCTTTTGACCATTTTGGTGATAGCCTCGCTGTGGGTGCCAGATTTGCAAAAGCACCGCATAAAGTATGTGCAAAGGGATTCTGGCGAGATGAAGACGGAAAAAGTGGTTGGTGAAAAATGGCTGGTTTGGCTCTATAACAACCCTTTGGGCAGGCTCAGCACTTGGGCGCTGGTTAAGCGAAAATTTGTTTCCAGCTGGTATGGCAAGATGATGGACAACCCGAAATCGAAAGAGAAAATCGCGCCTTTTATCAGCGACTACAATATCGATATGACTCTTTTTAAGGAAGAAGATTTTGCCAATTTTAACGAATTTTTTGTTCGTAAAATCAAGCCAGCGGCAAGGCCGATTGCAAAAGGCTCTGAAGTGGTTATCTCTCCGGCAGACGGCAAAGTTTTGGCTTGGCAAAATTTGAGCGAGCAAAATTTTTTGGTGAAAGGCTACAGCTTTAGTTTGGCGAGTTATTTGCAGGATAAGCAGTTGGCTGAGAAATTTGCTGGCGGCTCGCTGCTGATTTTTCGGCTCTGCCCTACCGATTATCACCGCTATCACTTTCCTGTGTCGGGCGTTATCAAAAAATCGAAAAAAATTGACGGCGATTACTACTCGGTTTCGCCTATCGCAATCAAAAAAATCGTTGAACTTTTTTGCCTGAATAAAAGGGAATATACGCTCATAAAAACGCAAGATTTTGGCGAAGTTTTGATGAGCGAGATAGGCGCGACGATGGTTGGAAGCATGGTGTCCACCTATCCTGATGCGAGCGTTGACAAGGGCGAAGAGAAAGGTTATTTTAAATTCGGCGGTTCGTCCGTCCTGCTTTTGTTCGAAAAAGATGAAATTATGATTGACAAAGATTTGGTCGAAAACACAAAAAAAGGACTGGAAACGGAAGTAAAAATGGGCGAAAAAATTGCGATTTCGAAATAGGAGAAAAAATGAATTTTGATCAATATACACAACAAAATAAATTTTACGGAAAAAGTTCTGCCGTGGAACTGGTGGAAAAATATGGCTCGCCGCTGTATGTTTACAACGAAAATATCTTGCAACAGCGTTGTCGAGAGATGCTCAATCTCATCAGGTATCCGAAATTTAAGGTGCATTATTCTGTTAAAGCGAACTCAAATTTGGAGCTTTTGAAAATCGTTCGACAAGAGGGGCTTTTTGTGGATGCGATGTCCCCTGGCGAGATGTTTGTGGAGCTGAAAGCTGGCTTTAGCCCAGAGCAAATTTTGTTTATTTGCAACAATGTTTCTGCACAGGAGATGAAATATGCGATTGACAAAAAAATCAATGTTAGCGTGGATTCTCTCTCGCAATTGGATCTTTACGGCTCGCTAAATCCAGGCGGCGATGTTTTTGTGCGGATAAATCCAGGCATTGGTGTCGGTCACAGCGAAAATGTTATCACAGGCGGCAAAAAGACGAAATTTGGCATCGAGATGAAATCAATTCCTCAGCTGAAAAAGATTTTGAGCAAGCACAATCTAAAACTTGTTGGCATAAATCAGCATTTGGGCAGCCATTTTATGAGCTGGTTTGAGTATATCAACTCGGTGAATGTTGTCCTGAATATCGCCAAGGAGTTTGAAAATTTGCAGATAATTGACCTCGGTGGAGGCTTTGGCATCCCTTATCACAAGCAGGATGGAGAGCAGCGCCTAAATCTTTCTGAACTGGGCAGCGAGCTTAACGCACGACTTGTGAGTTGGTCGAAAAAATATAACCGTGAGATTGAGTTTCGGGTTGAACCTGGGCGCTATATCGTGGCAGAATGCGGCGTGCTCTTGGGGACTGTTTTCACCAAAAAAGAGAACGATTATCGCAAATATGTGGGGACAAATCTTGGCTTTAGCGTATTCAAACGAAAAGTGATGTATGATTCGTATCACGATGTGGAACTTTATCGCAAAGGCGAAGATATCGATTTGAAAGAGAAAGAAAAAGTTATTATCGTCGGAGACATTTGCGAGTCTGGCGATATCATCGCCTCAGACCGCTATCTGCCAAAAATCAAAGAGGGCGACATCATCGGCGTGATGGACGCAGGCGCTTATGGCTACTGTATGGCGTGCAACTACAACAATCGCGTTCGCCCTGCCGAGGTGCTTATCGACTCCGACGGAAACGACCGCCTAATTCGCAAAAGGGAAACATTTGAGGACTTGCTAAACTGTTTTGTGTAGAAAAATAATTAGATTTGCTTGACAAGTAGTTTTTTTGGGATGAGATAGTTGAAAAAGTTATTGAAAATTAGAGGATTTTATGAAAAAAGTATTTCTAATCTTGGTGTTTTTACCTATTTTTGGTGCTGGATTTGCGCAGTGGGAATTTAGCGGAAAAGCTTCTATAGAGGCAACTCTTTTTGATACTCAAAACGGTTCTACAAGTGAAAATAGTTACTTCTCGGCTGATAAAAATAATACTTGGTTCGTGTTGGGAGCCTCTAGAAAATTTTTGGATTTTAATGTTTTTAATTTCACAATAAATACAGACGATGAAGACGATCAGAACGGAAATGGCAAAGATTCAGAGTTTGAAATAAGCGTGGTTAGCAAGCCAAACAAAATCGTTGAAGTTGGTGTTGGCGGTTATTTGTCTAGCAAAAGCGACGACGATTTAAAGGTTGAAAATTCCAACAACGATTTGGTTTATGTGCGCTTCAACAAGTTGTTTAACGAAACATTTTCGATAGGATTTTACCCATTTGAAGTTTGCACTGGAATTGGTAACGAGTTTCAATCTACAGGAACTTTGGAGAATCCAGGATTAAATATTGAATACATTCCCATTGATGAAATCAGGTTTGCGCTGACTTTGAACTCCAAAAATTATGTAAGCGACAAAAGTGTGGAGTTGGACGGAGAGTACCAAAGAAAGGCTATTTTCGGGATGATGAGCGAACTGTCATATAAGGACGAATTTTTCTTTTTTTTAACCCAATACTATATGGACACTCAAGGAGACCAGTCTGATAAAGTTTTCACAAATCCAGATAATGCAGATGCGATAAACCCGCTAAAGGCTGCTTTAAGTGTGCAATCTGCTTTGACTTATGGTCGTTTCACTTTTTCGTCTGAGCTTTATTTGTCGAAGCTAAACAAAGCTTTTTTGTGGAACAATTCCGAAGACGAGGTCAGAAGTTACACAATTGAGGAGCGAGATATTTCGGAAAAAGAGTTAACAAAAACTTCTGGAATGGCAGTTTATGCAAAGATTGAAGCCGATTTGGGAGAACTAGGAGTGTTCGAAAAATCTTCGGTTTACACATCTGGGAAAATGTTTGGCGAGTATTTATACGACGACGGAGACGGAGTTCAATTTAGCGAAAAGACGACACAAGATTTAGAGGCTATGGGAGTGAACGAAACCCTTTTGACTGGCAACTATATTCCCGGTGGT
This sequence comes from Candidatus Cloacimonadota bacterium, assembly GCA_963676615.1. Classification (GTDB taxonomy): domain Bacteria; phylum Cloacimonadota; class Cloacimonadia. The sequence continues at coordinate 673,953 of OY781092.1, forward strand.
CACGCTTATAATCAATATAGCGTAGGGTTAAATTTGGGCATTAAAGGCGTCTTGATAAATCCAGAACTATCTTTTTTAATGGCAGAGAACAAAATTTTTGAAGATGGAGACAAAACAACTTTGGTGGACGAGGTTACCAAACAAGCATATACAAACACTGCAATCGAAGCCAAAACAACCGTTTCGTATCAGTTTTAGTAAACCAAGGGTATTGGATGAAAAAAGCGTTTTTTTTATTGTATATTTTTGTGATAGCTGGCTGCATTTTTGATGCTGATGAAGCAAGCGAAAGCTCTACATCGTCGGGCAGCCAAAATCCCAAGCTGGTTATGGCATACTACGAGAATTGGCGCCAATACAGGGAGTCTGTTTCTGGCGAGAAAAGACCGTCTATGGGCTATTACACTCCTTCTGATATCCCTTGGTCGAAGCTCGACTATGTTTTCTACGCTTTTGGAGATATAAGAGCTTACACCGATTCTTCGTATTCAAACAAAGCTTCTGGAGAGCTAATTCGGATTTTAGACAAATATCAGGGAAGTCGCTACAAATCTATCGAAAAAGTTGTCTGGGAAAATCAATCTTATTTTAGCACAGAGACAAACAGAAAAGTGCTAGACGCTGTCAAAGGATTTGCACTTATGCCTGGAGTGGACGGAGAAAGCAGTCCTGAGGAAGATTATGGAACGAAAGACATATACGATTTTCTCGAAAACGCAGAAACTAACGGGGTTAAGCCGATTATTTCGGTGGGTGGATGGAATTTTAATGATGTAAATGTAAACTCCAATGGGAATCATTGGCCGACAAACGAGGATCTCACAAAACTGTCTGGCTCTTATGGACACCACACGGCTTGGATATTTACAACTATGTGTTCCAAGTCTAAATTTCGCAAATCTTTTGTCGAGTCGGTTGTTCACTTTTTGGACACCGTTAAAACCAGCAGTGGTTATGGTTTTTGTGGGATAGATTTTGACTGGGAATATCCAGGTTTACCAGCGTTTAACAAAAACTACGATGGCTCAAATTCGTATTATGACGACTTGAATAACTTTGCAAAACTTATCACGGAACTGCGATCTGCTCTGCCAGAAGATATAATCATCACTGCTTCTGTGCCGTCAGACGCTTATAACAAAGCCGTTGGTTACTACTGGCCGACGATGGTTAAAAACTTGGATTGGATTAACTTGATGTGCTACGACTATTATGGCTTTGCAAACGAAAAAGTTTTGCTGCCGAACGCTCCTCTTTTTGTCAGCGACCCAACAAAATTGTCGGTAAACAAAACCGTTAAACAGTATGAAGATTTAGGTGTCCCCTTGTCAAAAATGATGCTCGGCTTAGCTACTTATGGCAGAGGCTGGAAAAACATTAAAGGAGATTACGAAATTGGCTATGAAATTTCTCCATCTCCCTTGGTTTGTAACGCAGGACCTATTGGGCAAGAATCTGGATTTTTAGCCTACCAAACCATTTATAATAGAATTGCAAGCGGAGCCTATACTGAGTATTGGGATAGTGCCACTCGCACCAACTACGCTCGCGGAGGACAAGACAACGACTTTATAGTTTACGACTCCCCCAGAGCGCTTTTGGAGAAAATAAACTATGTAAAGAGCTTAAATATGAAAGGCGGAATTATCTGGTCTTTGAACGACGACGCCTATCAGAACGGCTCTCCGCTCACAAAATTTATTTCAGACGAATTGAGAAAATGAGAAGATATAAAAAGATTGTTTTTCTTTTTTCTTTTTTTCTGCTATCGTGCCTCCCTAGCGTTTCAGACAATTCTGTCAGTGACTCTGACAACTCTAACTCTTCGAACTTAGCTTTTTCGTTCTCGAATATCAAAACTAAATTCACTGTAAAGAATGGTGATACCTTAAACTATCAATTTGAAACAAATCGACCCTATGCGACTTTTAGGATTGCCAGTGGAGACTTACCCCCAGGAATAACATTGGATATTTATGGGCTTCTTTCGGGAGTCGCTCAGACAGATATGGGCTGCAAATTTGAAATAGAAGCGGTGTATGAAGACGAAAAAATCTTATCAGGAGCGCTTCAGATTAACAATTTGTGTTTTTACTTTAGAAATAACACGACCAGTTTGTTTAACTACCATTTTGGTGGAGCTTCAAATAAAATAAGCTTAGAAAGTGGAGAGTTGCCACAAGGGATTGTCTTAAAAGATAACGGCGATTTCAGCGGGGTTTTTAGCGTTGATGAGGTCTCTCCCGGTTATAAGTCTTTCCCAATCTCTTTAGTTTCTAGCGGGTCTGGAGCCGCTAGCAAAGAAACCATAATTTTGTATGTAGTTTGCGAATATTCTGCGTCTTATCCGTGGCCAGCGCCACCCGTGTCTTTGTGTAGCGATAATTACAAAATTTGGATAGCCAAAGACACTGTGTGGAGTTTTGCGGCTGTTAACAAGCCAGGTCGATCATCTTCTTGGGAGTTTTTTACTGAACCAGAACCGACTACAACTCCCCCGTTCAAAAATCTGTCTGACACTATTTTTTTTACTTCGGGAACATTAAGCGAATTTACTTTTGTCCCAACAATAACAGGCAGCCAAATCTCTTTGGAAAGTGGAGCTTTGCCAGAGGGTCTTTGGTTGGAGACCAGTGGGGAAATTAAAGGGAAAATAGAAAATGAGATAACAACCTCGACAGCTTTGAGAGCAGATTTTTTCACTGCAGAGGTGCAAGCGACGAATATTTTTGAGCAAACTAGCCAGACAATCACAGTTGCTGTTTTGGAAGAGTACGCCGCCGATTTTCCTTGGCCAATGCCCCAAAACGGGCTTTGCTCATATAACGACAAAGTTTATAAAGCCAAAGAGAGTGTTGCCGAGCACAGTTCAACCAGAACACCAGATGTTGACACAGATAATTGGGTTTTCGTCGCAAATATCGCCACTTCCAAAAAACTAGCTTTTGCGAATGTTGTTTACAATCTCTATTTTAAAAACAATTCTGAGAGTAATTTTAAATTTATAAGCAATTTACCAGAAAGTCAAATTCAAGTGATTGCGGGCAGTCTTCTTGACGGAACTTCGATAAGTAACGACTCTTTAGTAGGCAATATCGATTACGCTGAGCTAAACAATGGCTTTGCGTCTGAAAAAGCGACGCTGCAAGTAGCGGCAGGAAACGAAAAAATTAGCCAGGAAGTCACTTTTTTTGCGCTAGCCGATTTTGAGCAAAACTACAATTTTCCCGCTTCTGTAGGAGCATATTGTTATTATGGAGAAAAAGCTTACAAAGCCATCGCTGCAGTTTCTTCCAGCAGTCAAAAACCAGGAGTAGATCCAGCGTGGCAAGAGATGGGAGATCTGGCGGATTGTAAAATCAACGCTTTTGGTAGTCTTCCCAATCAGCTGTTTTTTTTAAGTGAAACACCAATTACCTATAAATTTAATCCGACAACTAAGGGTAGCGAAGTCACTTTAAAAGCTGGAGCTATCCCCAACGGAGTGACTTTGGACGAACTAGGAAATTTAACAGGAGCTTTTACTGTTTCCCAAAATTGGAACGAAAATTTCCCAATTGAAATCGAAGCGGTAAAAAATAGCGTAGTTCGCGGCTCTGGAACAACTTCTTTGATTTTTGTAAAGACTTTCGTTGTCAGCTCAGGCGTTAGTTTTGCCATAAACAATTATTGTTATTATGAAGATAAAGTCTGGAGAGCTTTAGCTCCTGGCAACACAAATATCCCAATTCATGAACCTGGAAAAGACGATAAGATTTGGGAAGCAGTAGGAGTTATTTCCAACTAAATGAATCCCATAAAAATCGCTCTCACCCATATCCCCCAAAATTTATGGCAAATATTTTTTGTCCATTCGGTTTTGGTTACCCAATTTTCTTTGCAAATTGCAGATAAAATGGGCTTGGACGAGCAGACGAAAAAGTTCATCGAAGAAGCGGCGATGCTGCACGATATCGGTATCGGTGAAGTTAGTATGAACAAAGAAAATCCACAAAACAAACCGCCCTATATTCAGCACGGACTTTTTGGACAAAAAATTTTGGAAGAGCTTGGCTATCCAGCTCACGCTGCCGTTTGCCGCAACCATATAGGCGTTGGACTTAGCAAAGAGATTATCTTGCGAAATAAGCTACCTTTGCCGTGCGAGGATATGATGCCTTGCACTTTGCCAGAGGAGATAATCACCTATGCCGACCTCTTTTTTAGCAAAAGCGATATTTACTACAAACGAACTTTTGCCGAAGTCGAAGCGAAAATCGGAACTTACGGAGGAGATCAGCTAGAAAAACTGCGAGAATTGCACAAAAAATTTGGCGAATAAATTTTTCTCCCAATAAAAAATCCCCTACTTTTTTTTAAAGCAAGGGATTTCTTTTTATTAACAAATCTGCTATTTTTTGCGCTCTTCTCTATTTTTTTGAATCTCTTCCAAAATCTCTTCTTCCAAGTTCTTCGGAACTTTTTCGTAGCGATCAAACTCGATAGAAAGCTCGGCTTTGCCCTGTGTGTTTGACCTCAGAGCTGTTCCGTATCCAAAAATCTCCGACAAAGGAATCTCGCCAGTAACAATCGCCAAATGCTCCTCGTCTCTAGTCTCCAGCACTGTTCCACGCCTTTGGTTGATACTCGTGAGCACCGCTCCACGAAACTCCGCAGGAACATCAATCGAAACTTTCATCATCGGCTCCAAAATCGCAGGAACGGCTTTGCGGTAATTCTCTCTGATGCACGCCTTGGTCGCCAGCTCAAAAGCCAATTGCGAAGAGTCAACTGGGTGAAAATCGCCGTCGTTGATGAGCATTTTGATGCCCACAGCTGGGAAGCCAGTGTGATAACCCTCTTGCATCATCGCATCAAAACCTTTCTCGCAACCAGGGAAATAGTTCGATGGAATAGCGCCACCTTTGATGTCGGTCTCGAAAATATTTTCGTCCGAACCGCTAGGCGACAAAACCCCCATAATTTTAGCGTATTGACCGCGTCCACCAGACTGTTTTTTGTGAACATATTCGAATGGAGTCTCTTTGGAAATCGTCTCTCTATAAGCAACTTGCGGCTTGCCGACCTCCAGGTCAACATTGTATTCGCGCCTCATTCTCTCGATATACACATCCAAATGCAGCTCGCCAATTCCTTGGATAATCGTTTCCGAAGTCTCCTCATCCAAATAAGATTTAAAAGTCAAATCCTCTTTGGTAAACCTGTTCAACGCCTTCGCCATATTGGTTTGGCTTTTGTTATCCTTCGGCTTAATCGACAAAGAAATAATCGGCTCTGGAATGTGCGACGAGCGAAGATGATAGTGGATAGAAGGGTCGGTAAAAGTGTCGCCCAAAGCGCAGTCAACGCCAAAAATAGCGCCGATATCGCCAGCCTTCAACTCATTCAGCTCCATCATCTCATCCGAGTGCATTTTCGCTAAACGACCGATTTTCACCTTTTTTCTAGTTCTATTGTTAATCAGCTCATCGCCTTTTTTGATAGCGCCCTGATACAATCTGATATAAGTCAGCTGACCGTATTGTTGATTTTCCAACTTAAAAGCGTAGGCAACGGCAGGGTCTGTATCTTTCATACTCATAATCACAGGAGCGTCGTCGTTATCCGCGTCAAAGCCTTCGTTTTCAATCTCCGTCGGATTTGGCAAGTAGGCGTCAATCGCATCCAAAAGAGGTTGCACGCCTTTATTTTTGAAAGCTGAACCCATAAAAACTGGAGTTATTTGATCGGCAATAACGCCAATTCTAACAACTTTTTTTATCAAATCGGGAGTCTCGTTTCCTTCCAAAATCGCCTCGGCAAGCTCATCGTCAATCATCGAAAGCTCATCCAGCATTTTTTCACGATACTCCGAAGCTTGCGCTTGCAAACCGGCAGGAATTTCCTCGTAACGAAGCTTCTCGCCGCTATCGCCGTCGAAATAGATAGCTTTCATCTCCACCAAATCGACAACACCTTCGAAGCCATCCTCTTTGCCAACAGGAATTTGCATCATCACGGCGTTTCTGCCCAGCTTTTCGCAAAGCATATCGGTCACTTTGAAAGGATTTGCGCCAGTTCTGTCTAACTTGTTGATAAAAGCCAAGTTAGGAACATTATTTCGAGACAATTGCCTATCTACGGTGAAAGATTGCGACTGCACGCCACCAACACCACAAAGCACCAAAACAGCACCGTCGAGCACCCGCAGAGCGTTTTCCACCTCTACGGTAAAGTCAACATGTCCAGGCGTGTCGATAATGTTGATGTCGGTCTTGCCCCAATTAACATAAGTCGCTGCAGAAGCAATAGTTATGCCTCTTTCTTTTTCCAACTCCATCGAGTCCATTTTGGCACCAACGCCGTCTTTGCCTCTCACCTCAGAAATCTTGTGTATCTTATTGCAATAAAACAAAATCCGTTCTGTGAGCGTGGTTTTTCCCGAATCGATGTGGGCGCTAATTCCTATATTTCTCGTCTTTTCTAAGTTCATATCCCTAACATTTCCTTTTAAAATCTTATTCTTTAGGAGCAAATCTTTTTTTGTAGTCGCAAAAGTCAAGACAAATTCTTCATTTATTTGACTTTGCGCATCTTAAACAGCCGTCCTTTTTTGTGGCAAAATCGCCCCAAATTTAAGAGCGTTTGTCGGGCAAATTTTTAGGCAATCGCCACAACGAATACATTCCAAATCTTGCTGGTTTTTACGAATATTTATCTCCATTTTGCAAGTTTTTTCGCATTTTCCGCAATCGACGCACAAATCTTTGTCAAATCGTATCTGCAAAAACGAAAACTTGTTGCTTATCGAATATAAAGCTCCCAGCGGGCAAATTGTTCGGCAAAAAAATCGATAGTGAATAACGCTGAAACCAGAAATGAACACAAAAAATGTCAGCTTGATGTAAAAAGCCACGCCGATTAAACTTTGCAGCGACGGGAAAAGCAGCAAAACAGGAACGCCTGCTTCCAAAAATCCAGCAGGACAAATAACCTTGCAAAAAGCGGGCTGCCCGATGCCGAACTCGTTATGCACAAAAGTCGGCAAAACAATCACGAAAATCAAAAGCACCAAGTATTTTGCGTAGCGCAAAGGTTTATAAAGCCGTTTTTTTGCCAGCGGAATCTTGTAAACCAGCTCTTGATAAAGCCCAAAAGGACAAATCCAGCCGCAAATGAACCTGCCGGCAATCGCGCCAAATAGCAAAACAAAGCCGCTAGCGTAAAAGCTAAAATTGTAGCGCAAGCTCGTAACAACAGATTGAAAAGCCCCTATCGGACAAGAGCCAATCGCCGCAGGGCAGCTGTAGCAGTTGAGTCCTGGCACGCAAATATTTTTGATTTCGCCTTTGTAAATCGTCCTTTTCCAAAATCCAGCCAAGTAGATGTTTTGCAAAAAAGCGAAAACGACCTGAAAAAACTTTCGGCTAGCTCGCACCAATGCACTCCAAACAGATGTTTACCGCTTTTATGAAAATCGTTTTTTGTTCTCCGCGAAAAAGCCCAAACCAAATCATAAAAAAAGCCAAAGCCAAAAAAAACAAGCTTTTTTTCATCGCCTATTTTAGTAATTTTTCGATATTTTTGCGATAAGCGTTTATGTCTGCCCCAACGATAATTTGACTGATAATCTCGCCGTTTTGATTAACAAAAAAAGATGTGGGGATACTGGAGACGCTGCTAAGAATTTGCTCGTTCAGCTGCGAATTGGGCAGCAAATTGACGAAATTGGCTCCAGATTTTGCCAAGATTTCTTGAGCAAGCTCGATGTTGTTTTGTCCGTCAACCACAATGCCCACGATAGCAAAGTTTTTGGTCTGCTGGCTCAATTTTGCCAATTCTGGCATCTCTCTCAGGCAAGGTCCGCAGTAAGTCCCCCAGATGTTGACCATCGTCAACTTGTTTTGAGCAAAAAGCGATTTGGAATCGATTTGTTTACCGCTCAAATCTGTCGCTGTGAAATTCAGCGCACCCGAAACTTCTGGAGCGGAAGCGTTAGCGTTTTGCCCTTTCGGCTCAAAAATTTCGATCGTTTTTTCAACCTTTTCGCTTTGCGCTAAATATTTTTTGTAGCTGGCGGCGAACTCTTTTTTCACAGCCTCATCTTTTTTTGCCAAAGAAAAGTAAATTAAAAAATCGGAATTACTGCCGATTTTGGTGGCTTTTCCCCATTCTGCGTTTTGGAGAAAATTTTCTGAGAAATTTTCTTTTGGATAAACGGAGATTTTGAACAATTTATACGCTTTGTCGCAAACCTTGGCAACCGTTTCTGGAGTGATGTCGTGATTGGCTTCCAAAGTTTTTTTTTGCTTTTTGGCTGCATCTGTCAAAAAATAAAAAGCGAAATCGACGCTGTTTTCGCTTGGCGCAGGCACTACAAAAATGTTTTCGTCTTTTTCCCATTGGCTGGGAATTTCAAAGCTGAACCCCATCGGGTCGATAGGAATTTTTGTGGTGGCATAGTCGCTGCAACCAAGCAACGCGAAAGCTATAAACAAAAACGATTTAAGCAATTTCATCTCTCCTCCCTACTTTTTTTACATCAAACCAGGGATTTTCATCCCGCCAGTAATCGCACTCATACTCTCTTGATTTTTGTTCTCTAGCTGTGTTTTAGCATCTTTAATTGCCGAGACGATCATATCTTGCAGCATCTCCACATCGCTGGGGTCAACAGCTTCAGGGTCGATTTTGAGGCTAGTAATGTCGAAATTTCCGTTCATCGACACCTCCACCATTCCCCCGCCGCTGGTGGTCGTAATCGAAAGATTTTTGGTCTCCTCCTGCGCTTTCAGCAGCTCTTTTTGCATTTTTTGCGCTTGCTTCAACATTTTATTCATATTTCGGTTCATCGTCATTCTCCTTCTAAAATTTTTTCAAATAAATCTTTGTGTCTATCCAAATATCGCTTGGAACGCCAATCGATATACCCGCTTCGCACGGCGTCTCTCGACTCGTCTTCAAAATTTTCTGCAGGCAACTTTTTATTTCTGGTAACGCCTTTCACAACGGGATAAACAGCCAACTCTTCAGTCAAAATCTCTTGTATTTTTTCTGTCAACAAAAGGTCTATAAAATTTTGAGCGACAATTTGCTTCTGAGAATTTTTGTAAATGCCAACACCAAAAAAATCTCGTATCGACAAATCGCCCAGCAAAATCGGTTGCAGCCTCGGATAAAGCACGCTGTAACTCACGCCGCCAATCCACAGAGCCGCCTCTTTTGCCATAATCATCCGCAGCCCAAAAGCTGGCGTAGGCACCACATCTCGCACCTTATTTCTCATACTTTGCCAAAACTGTCGATGCCCATTCTGTGTAAATCTTGCCAGCGTTTTCACATAAAACATTCTGCTATAGGCAAAAAATTTCGGATTGGTAAAAATCAGCTGGTTTTTGTAAATATCTTCTTGAAATTTCCCCAAAGTTAGCGGAATATTTTTGATTTGCGTCGTGTCCGCCAAAATGCAAGCGTAGTCGCAAAAAATTGGTGTAAAATAAAAAGTTTTGTTGAGTTCAATATCTTTTTTGATATTTCGGGCGTTTTTGGGTTTATACTTTCGAAATTTTCGACTCACAATCGCTTGACGCAAAAAAGATTTGTCGATGCCGAAAGCCAAATCTAAGCTGTCTTCGCTTGCCAAAAGTTTTTCGACTCCATCGAAATAAACAAACTCAATTTTGTGGAACAGCGTGTCTTCCAATTTTTTTTTCGCTTTTTGCGGAAACCATTCTCCGTTCAGATTTTTGGTTATTCCCACTCTCAAAATCGGTAGCTGGCTTGATTTTTTGAGGGCTTTATTTTGCCCAGAACCGTTACAGCCAAAAATAAAGATGAGCAAAAAAAATATCGCTAGTTGTTTCAAACAGCGCCTCCAAACATCAACGAAGCCACCACGAAATCCATAATCAAAATCGTTATGCTGGAATAAACCACCGCTGTTGTGGAGACAACGCCAACCCCCTCGGCGCCTCCCTTGGCTTTGCTGCCGACGAAACAGCCTATGCTGGTGATTGTTATGCCGAAAAAGAAAGCTTTGATTAAGCCGCCCCACAAATCAGAGGGTAAAAAATTGTTGCGCATTCCTTCAAAAAAGGTGTAAAAACTGATACTGTGCTTAAAATACGACAGAGCAAAAGCGGAAAAGATGCTCACAAAATCGGCGATAATCGTCAAAATTGGCAGCATAATCGCCCCCGCGACAATTTTGGGCATATAGATGTAATCGACGGGGTCAATCGCCATACTCTCCAGCGCGTCCAGCTGCTCAGAGATTTTCATTGTGCCGATTTCTGCGGCGATAGAAGCTCCGATTTTTCCGCTTAGCACAAGCGCCGTTAACGCTGGCGCAAGCTCAGTCAGCGTCGTTTTTTCGATAAAAATCCCGATCATCCCTTTGGGAGCAAGCCCTGCGGTTTGATATATCGTTTGCACAGCGGTCACAAGTCCTGTGAAAGCGGAGGTTATGACTATCAGAAAAAACGAGTCGTAACCAATCGATTTCATCTGCTTGAGGATTTGGTATTTGCGGAAAATTATTGAGCGCAAAGATTTCAAAAAATCTTTAAAAAAAAGAGAAAAATCGCCAAAGTTGTATAAAAAAGAGTAAAGTTTTTTCATTTCAGATTATCAAAAAAACTAGTTAAAATCGTTGTTGAAACCTGGATCCATATCGTCTAAATCCGACGGCGGCAAGCTGTTGTCAAATTCGTCAAACTGGCTGTGAATCTGGTCAAGCGTTAAAAATCTGGTCTTGTGTCCTTCAAATTTTAGCCTCTTAAAGCCGACAGAGCCGTGCCTGTTTTTGGCGACAATCACCTCGGCAGTTCCTGGATGCTTAGAATTTTCTTTGTTGTAGTAGTCGTCACGATAGATAAACATTACCTGATCGGCGTCTTGCTCGATCGAGCCAGATTCGCGCAAATCGGAGAGTAGCGGTCTTCGATCGTCACGAGTTTCCACGCCACGATTGAGCTGAGAAAGAGCTATAATATTGATATCCATATCTTTAGCCATAATTTTCAGCCCTCTGGAAATGTCCGAAATTTGCTGGTGGCGAGCTTCTCGAGAAAAGGAGCCCATCAGTTGCAAATAGTCAATTATAACGATGTCCAGCCCGTCCAGCTGAGCCTTTAGCCGCATAGCTTTGGACTTTATCGAGCTGATGGTGTTCGAGCCGCTATCGTCGATATACAAATCCGCCTCGGACAAAATCATCGCCGCCTGCGATATCGCCCTGAGCTTATTGGGGTTCAGACCCTTGCCTCTTGTCATACACTCCACATCAACATCGGCAGGACCCGAGAGCATCCGCATCAAAAGTTCCTCTCCGTCCATCTCCATACTGAAAATCGCTACTTTCTTACCGTCCAAAACTGCAGCGTTATGGGCAAAATTTAGCGCCAGCGAAGTCTTTCCCATTGCAGGACGAGCCGCCAAAATAATGAGCTGCCCTTTGCTAAATCCGCCAGTGAGCACATCGATGTCCCTAAAACCAGAGCTAATTCCCGAGAGCGATCCGTCGGTGTTCGCCTTCTCGTTAATCATATCGACAACGCCATCCAGATACGACTCCGCGCTCTTCAGCCCCTCGCCTATCTTGTCGTCGGCAACCTTGAAAACCAGCGATTCCGCCTGCTCAATAATATCCTCAATCGGCTGATCGTCGGCGTAACATTTCTCCAAAATCGTGTTAGAAACATTTATCAGCTGGCGGAGCATCGACTTTTGCAAAACGATTTTCATATGATACGGCAAATTTCCGCCGCTCATCACCACATCCGACAGCTGGTTCAAAAACGCAATGCCGCCCACACTATCCAGCTTCGCCATATTTTTGAGTTTCTCGGAAATCGTGATAATGTCTACTTCTGTGTTTTCGTTAAAAAGCTCTCTAATTGCCCGAAAAATTGTGCGATGCGACTGCTTGTAAAAATCTTTTTCGCGCAACTTTTCCATAGCAATCGCCACATTGTGGTTGTTGATCATCATCGCCGAGATGATGCCAGATTCCGCCTCCAAATTGTGCGGCAAAACTTTTAGAGAACTTTCTTCCATAATTTTATGCGTTTTCTAAAAATTTTTGCAGATTTTGCAAATCGATCCAAGCCAATTTTTTCCAAGCGTTTTTGCGCAAAAGCGCCGATGGATGGTAGGTAATAAAAGTTGGAACGCCACGAAAAGAGTGCACTTTAGTCCGCAAATCTTCCATTTTTTCGTTCAACCCCAAAAGACTTTTTGCTGGCACTTTACCCAAAAGCAGAAGCGCTTTTGGCTTAATTTGCTCCAGCTGCTCGTGCAAAAGCGGAATGCAACTTGCCACCTCTTCTGGCAACGGGTCGCGATTTTCTGGCGGACGGCATTTGACCACATTGGAAATGAAGCTTTTTTCTCTTTCGATGCCGATAGCAGACAGCATCTTCGTCAGCAAATCTCCAGAACGCCCCACGAAAGGTCTGCCGCTGGCGTCCTCTTGTGCGCCGGGAGCCTCGCCAATTATGAAAAGATCTGCGTTAGGATCGCCTTCACCAAAAACGATATTCGTCCTCGTTTTCGCCAAAGCACAGCCCTGACAATCGCAATCTTGCGCGCTTTTTTGCTCGCTAGCAAAAAAAAACCACCTGTTCACGCCAGCCAGTTTTAGCTCTTCAAAAAGTTGGAGAAACTGCTTATTGGGACTCAACAACTTCCTCGATTTCCTCTTCAACATCGTCAATCGTATATTCGGGAATATTGTTCGCCGCCACATGCTCAATCGCCTCTTGGCAAAGATGCTTCTTGAACTGCTCCTTAATAACTTTTGGCAATTTTCGCAATCTTTGAGCCTCTTTCTCCGCAGCAATCAAAAACAGATAATCTTTATTCAGATTTTCCAAAATCTGATCAACTTTTTTATTCAACATAAAAACCTCTTTAAATTTTTATTCAAAACAAATCTCTTCTAAATTTTTTAGTCTACACTCTTCGGCGTCAATTATGCAATTAACCTGCGCCACGGCTCGTTTCAGCTCATCGTTAATCACCAAATAGTCAAATTCGCTAGTTTTTTTCAACTCTTTTTTCATACTTTGCAGCCGCACGGCGATATCCTCGGGCGAATTTTGCCCCCGTTTTTTTAGCCGCTCCAGCAAAATCTCGATCGACGGAGTCATCACAAAAATAGAGAAAGAGCTCAAATCGCGATGCTCTTTTATCTGCTCCATGCCTTGCACATCAATGTCTAGCAAAATATTTTTGCCCGCTTGCAACCTCGAAAAAACATACCGCTTGTCCGTTCCATAAAAATCTGTATGAACCTTGGCATATTCCAAAAAATCTTTGTCAGCCACTTTTTGCGCAAACTCCTTGTGGCTCACAAAAAAGTAATCTTTGCCGTGAACTTCGCCTTGACGGGGCTTTCTCGTCGTGTAAGATATCGAAAATTCGACATCGTCTCGTTCCTGCAAAATCTGCTTGCAAATCGTGCTTTTGCCCGCGCCAGACGGAGCGGCAATAACAATTAGATTGCGCCTTTTCTTCATTCCTTGATTATCGACCAATAGTCGTCGCTCTTGTAAAAATAGTCAAATTCGCTGGGGTCGTCCACCTTATAGCGAAAAAGCCAGCCGTTCTCATACGGCGAGGTGTTAATCAGCTCTGGCTCAATATCCAAATCTTCGTTTATCCGCTCAATCACGCCGCTCACAGGAGAAATTATCGGCTTTAGACCATCGCAAGTGCCGATATATCCGCAAACTTCGCCTTTCTCAAACTCGTAACCAATTTTGGGCAGCTCAACAAATCCGATGTTGCCATATTTTGCCTGAATATACTCAGTCAGCCCCAAATAAACGACATTATCATCAAAAACCTTCAACCAATGATGATTTTCGGTGTAAAACAAATCCTCTCTAACTTCCATTTTGTAAAAAACTCCTTTACAACAAAAGCGTTTAAGGCTACAAGCTATATGCGGAATAAATCAACTAAAAAAAGCAAAACCTTACAAAAGAAGACAATTTTTTGAGACGAATTTTTGTCAAACTTTATATTGTCTTGCTTTTAAAAAAAATAGAAAACTCCCGCTTAAAATTGCCAAATTTCGGCAAAATTCAACACAAATATTGACATATTGGGCAGTTTAGCAAACTGACTTAATTACTAAAAAAGGTTGTTAAAATTATGGAAATTGCGGTAAAATTATTAGGAATTTTGGTGTTCATCCCTTTGCACGAGCTGGCTCACGGCTACACAGCCTATTTGCTGGGAGACGACACCGCCAAAAAAGCAGGTCGGTTGACCCTCAACCCCATCAAGCACATCAGCATCGTCGGCGCATTTTTGCTTTTTTATGCTGGATTTGGCTGGGCAAAACCTGTGCCAATCAATCCGCATAACTTCAAAAACATCAAACGAGATATGGCGATCACCGCCGCTGCAGGTCCGCTAATGAACTTCTTTTTGGCGTGTATTTTGGCGTTTGCCTTCAACAAACTCAAATTTATTTTGCCCGCAAACGAAATAAACAGAACACTGATGCTGTTTTTGTATGTCGGCATTCAGCTCAATGTCGGTCTGGGAATTTTCAACCTTCTGCCACTTCCGCCACTAGATGGTAGCAAAGTTCTCGGCGGCTTTCTATCCGACATCGCTTTTGCAAAATACACTCTCAACGAAGAAAAAGGGATGATTTTTTTGCTGATAATCTTCGGCGTGGAGTATCTCTTCAACCTCAACATTTTGCACTGGATAATCTATCCGCCTATCAAACTGGTGATGTCTATCTTGCTCTAAAAGCGATTACTTAACCTCAAGAAACACAGTCTCAATTTCGGCAATTCCGCTCATCTTGCCAAAAATCTGCTTGTAAATCTCTAGCTGCTCTGGGTCGCTTATGCTTCCCGTTTTGTAATCGACAATCGTCGCTTTTCGTTTATCAGTCGAGACCATCACTCTGTCCAATCGAAACTCTTTATCGCCGTCAAAAAGCGGGTATTCGCACAAAATCGTTCCCCACTTTTCTTTGTCGTAAAGCCAAAAATTTGCCTGCAAAAATTGGTCAATCTTGTCAAAATAGCTTCTCCACTTTTGTCCGAATTTTGCCAAAGTCATCCTTTTTGCTAGCTTTTTTTCTGCGTCACTGTTCCACCGAATTTGGCTCAAATAAAAGTGAACCATCTGTCCAAAAAGTGCATTTTTTTTGTCTATTTCCTCAGATTTTATCGGCTGAAAATCTTTAGACTTAGCAAAATTTTCTTCCTTCCAATCGTAAGAAAAAAAACTCTCGCCTTGAGATTTTTGAGCAAATTTCGGCGAATTTTTGTAAGCGGAAAAATAGGTCTCGTCGCTTTCGTCAATCTCGCTTTCCGCAAAAAAACTCTGCATATTTACCGCAATTTTCTCCCAAACATTTAGCTCTTTTTTGCCATCTGCAACTTTTTTCAAATTCAAATTCGCAAAAAGATAAAGATTGCTTTTAGCCCTTGTCAGCGCAACATACGCCAAATTCAAAATTTCGGACTCCTCTTTTGCTTCCACATCTTCAAAAAGCGTTTTCGCCAATTTTGGATAATGAAAAGTGAGCAAACTTTTGTCAACTTGGCTAAAATCTGGCGAATATTGCACAAAACTACGAAATTCTGGCGAGTTATTTTGGCGAGCTAAGCAGTTCAAAAAGTAAAAGACGGTGTCGAACTCAAGCCCTTTGCACGAGTGAATTGTCAGCAGATTTATCGCTTGTTTGCTCTCTCCCGCTTTTTGGCTCAAAGAGTCTTCTCTTTGCCGCAAAAACTCCAAAATCCCCAAAATATCTTGCTCTTGATTGGCTAAAATTTCCGCAAAAGCGTTGATGTTTTTGAGGTCGTCCGAGGTGTCAAAAAAGTTAAGATAGTCAAACTTTTTGACGAAATCGGCAAAAAGATTTTTGCTCTCGGGCAATTTAAAACTCTCAATAGCTTCTTTGTCGGTCAAAATTTTGGCAATCTCATCTCCCGAAAGAAAAAGTGGCGCGTCTTTCAAAAAAAGAAATAAAGAGTAAAAATCGTCGTAACCCAAAAAGTGCAAATAGAGGCAAAAAGGCTTGATGGCTCTGTGTTTTAGCAAAGAATCGCTCTTTTTTTGATAGACAGGAATTTTGTGCTTTTGCAAAATTTGCGAAAAAATCTCAAGCTCTTTGTTTTTCCTGGCGATTATCGCCATTTTGGACAAATCCAAGGTTTTGTCGTGCAAAATCGGCAAAACGGTATTTTCTACAACGCTCTCTATTTCGTCTTCGATTTTCCCTTTTCTGTTGGAAGATTTACTTGTCTCTAGGCTCACGAACCCTTTTTTTTGTAAAGCACAATTAACTGGATTGTAGCTCCAAATTTTACCGTAACTCTCAGAAAAAAGGTGATTTACAAAATCGATAATATTTTGGCAGCTCCGATAGCAAGTATCCAAAACCAAATTTTGGCAATCTGGCAGATAGCTTCCCACTTTATTCAAAAGCTCTTGTTCTCCGCCTCGCCAAGCATAAATCGCCTGCTTGGAATCGCCAACCGTAATTACCGAGCCATCAAGGCTTTGCACCATTTTTACAATGGGCAACAAATTTTGAAACTGCACCAAAGAAGTGTCTTGAAATTCGTCAATCATCAAAACTTTTGGAACGACTTGCAAAAATTGCCAAAATTCGGCTCTCAACATTTTTTGTTCGTCCAAAAATCGATTATCTTCATACAGATTTTTTTGCAAAATTCTGCCAAAATCACTAAAAGTCAGCTCTTGCCGAGAATCTTTTAAGTATAGAGCTTGCGCTTGCTCCGCTAACTCTAAAAGGCGATTGTGCTCCAAAAAAAGCTTGTTTTCTGTCAGATATTTTTGCAATTTTGGCTGAAAATTTTCGAAACATTCTCGAAAATTTTTTAGCTCTTGCAAATCGTTTTTTTTAGCTTTTTTAAAAAAAGAAGTTTCCCAAATTTTGTCTTTTAGCTCCAAAAAAGCTTCCAAAAAAAAATCGTCATCTTGCAAGGCGTTTTCAAGCTCTTCGGCGAAATTGTTGGACTCCTTGCCCAGATAGCTTTCAAAAAAAGTGCAAAACGGCTTTAGAAAGATATTTTTTGCAGGAAAAGCTGGCACTTTTTTTAGCTGAGCCGCAGCCAATTTTAACGACTCCAGCTCTTGCAAAAACTTTTTTTTTGCCCCCGAAAAATCTATCTCTATCGACTCAAACTCTTGCAAATTTAAGGCAAGCAGGTCGTCCACAAATTTCGTGTATTTAAACAAATCTTTGCTTTGCGTCTCGGCAAAAAAAAGTTGCAATTTGGGATTTAAGAAAATTTTATTCAAAATCTCTTCTTTTTTTTGGGCTGGTAGCGCGTTGATTGCCGAAGTCTGCTCAAGTCCCAACTCTTTGGCTATCAACGAGTAGAAAAAATTTTGCATAAAGCTATCAAGCGTAAAAATCTTGAAGCTATCTTTGTGAAGCCGAAGCCAGGACGCCATTTTTTCTAAATGCGCCAAATCTTCTGTCAAAAGTTTTTTAGCGCAGATTTTTTCCAGATTTTTTTGCAATTCAGCGTCTTTTGACACAGCCCGCAAATGCTCCAAAACTCTTTGCCGTATCTCCGCAGTCGCCTTCACAGTGAAGGTCATCACCAAAATTTCTTGCGGAAGTAGCGACTTGTCCAAGACCAGAGCCGCCAAATATTCCAGCGAAAGCCGATAAGTTTTGCCCGTGCCCGCAGAGGCAGAAATCACCTTGTTTTTCGACATTTTACCAAAAAAAACTAATGAGCGTCCAGCCAATTATCGGCGTAATTCAAGTTGACTGTGAGTTTAATTCCGCAATCAAACTCATACTCCATCGCCTTTTTTATTGCGGGGATTAGCGTTTCGAGCTTTCTTTTGGGAAGCTCAAAAACCAGCTCATCATGAACTTGCAAAACCATTTTTACATCTTGGGGCAAAATTTTTCCCAGCTCAATCATCGAAAGTTTGATAATGTCGGCGGCTGTCCCCTGAATCGGCATATTGACCGCAATTCGCTCCGCTTGGGCGCGCAATCGTTGATTTAGCGAGTTAATTTCTGTCAAAGGCAACGCTCTGCCAAAATAGGTGTAAGCCATCTCTTTTTGGCGAGATTGCTCTATTTGCGAGTTTATGAAACTCTCCACAACAGCAAATTTTTTGAAATATTTAGCAATAAAATCTTTCGCCTCTTCGGTCGAAATTCCTGCCGTCCGACTCAATGCTCTAGCGCCCATTCCGTAAATCACACCAAAGTTTATCGTCTTCGCCAAAGCTCTTTGCTCTTTGCTAACATCCTCAGTTTCAAAGATTTGCATTGCAGTCTTGGCGTGCACATCCTCTTGATTGCTAAAAGTTTGCACAAGAACTGGGTCTTGACTCAGTGCCGCCAAAATTCTCAGTTCCATTTGCGAATAATCTGCCGCCAAAATGCAAAAATCGTCGTTTTGAGCCACAAAAGCTTTGCGGATATTTCTGCCAGATGCCGATTTTATAGGAATATTTTGCATATTGGGGTGCGAACTCGACAAACGCCCTGTTGAAGTTATCGTCTGATTGAAATTGGTGTGAATCCTCCCAGTGCTAGGGTTTATCAGCTTTGGCAAAGCTAAAATATAGGTGCTCAAAAGCTTGTTGACCGTCCGAAAATCCAAAATAGATTGCACGATTTTATGCTCTCTCGCCAAATCTTCCAGCGCCGCTTCGGAGGTCGAAAAACCCGTCTTAGTTTTCGCTTTAGCGGGCAATTTTAAGCGCTGATAAAGAACTTCCTGCATCTGTTTTGGTGAGTTAAGATTAAACTCCGTTCCTGCCAAATCGAAAATCTCTTTTTGCAAATCGCCAGCAATTTTTTCCAGCTCTTCTCGCTGCTCATCCAAAATTTTCTCGTCCACAAAAACGCCGTCTAGCTCCATCTGCGCCAAACTCCGCAAAAGCGGCATCTCAATTTCCGTAAAAACCTTTTCGAGATCGAATTTTTGCAGGCGCTGTTTGTAAATTTCGTAAAGTTTGTAAGACGCAAAAACATCCTCACAAGAGTATTTTGCCGCTTTTTCGACCGAAATTTCGCTAAACTTCTTGCCTTGCGTAACTTGCTCATACTCGATCATTGATTTGCCAAACTCCCGAAAAACGCAATCGCCCAAGCTGATTTTTCCGTTCCCTGGCTGAAAAAGATAGGCGGCGACCATCGTGTCAAAAAAAGTTGCATTTGAAGCCAAAACCTCTGTTGCCAAAAACTTCAAATCGAACTTTAAATTGTGCCCTATCAATGTCTTATCGTCTAGTTTGCTCAGAAGTTCTTTGAGCTTCTCTCTGCCCCAGCCAAACTCGGCGTGTTGCACTGGAAAATAAAAACAGCTTCCGTCTAAAAAACAAAAACTCACGCCAATCAAACTGTCTTGCAGGGGGTCAAGCCCGTCTGTTTCGGTGTCTAAAGCAAAAACTTTTTCTCGCTCAATTTTTTGTCTCAATTCGCAAAACTTCGCCTCATCGTTTACAACGACAAACTCAAACTCAAAGTATTCGTCTTTGTCGTCTTTCTGTTCCTCTTGCGAATCTTGAAAAAGCAACATTTGCGCGTCGTCCGACTTTTTGCTTTTGGGTCGCTCTTCCGAAAAAAGTTCTTTTGCTTTTTTGGCAAGATTCCACAGCTGCTGTTCTGCCAAAAGCTCCTCCAGCGCCGCAAGTCCGCTTTTGTCGAAGTTCAAATTTGAGCAATCTAGTTCTATATCCGTAACGATTTTTGCCAATTTTTGCGACAAAAAAGCGTTCTGCTTACTGTCAATCAACTTTTGCTGTGCCGATTTCGGCGTAACTTCGGCTATCTTTTCGTAAATTGTCTCTAGAGTTTCGAACTCGTTCAAAAGCTTTTTCGCCCCCACTTTGCCGATACCCGCAACGCCAGGAATGTTGTCGGCGCTATCCCCGACAATCGCTAGATAATCGACCATCTGGCTGGGCTTTATTCCTAATTTTTCTTGCACAAAACCGCTGTCGATAGTCGCATTTTTCGCAGGGTCAAACATCGAAACTTTCTCGTCGATAAGCTGATAAAAATCTTTGTCGCCCGAAACAACCACAACCTCGTTTTCGCTCTTCAATTTTGTTGCAAAAGAGCCGATAATATCGTCCGCTTCATAATTTTTTTGCTTTAAATTTGTAACGCCTATCTCCGCAAAAATCTCTTGGATAATCCCAATTTGCCGAATTAACTCATCGGGCATCGGCGGTCTGTTGGCTTTATAATCCGAAAAAATTTGGTTGCGAAAAGAACCACCTTTTTGGTCAAAAGTTATGGCAAGATGTTGCGGATCAAAATTTTTTATGAACTTGAAAAACATATTGAAAGTGCCGTAAATCGCACTGACAATCTCACCCCTGTCGTTGGTCAGGGGAAATTTTGCAAAAGCGTAGTGCGAGCGATAAACAACTGCGCTACCGTCAATTATATAGATTTTTTTTTTCATATCTTACTCATTTTAATCAAGTTCACCGCTTTTTTGTTCGCTTTTTCCACCCTCAGCTGCCACACGCCCAAACTCAAAATCGTCCCCGTTTTGGGAATGCCTTGCAATTTATAAAGTATCAGCCCAGCGATGGTGTTGTAGTTTTGGTCTTCGGGCAAATCGAAACCGTATTTTTCGTTCAAAACATCCACTTCGGCTTTGCCATCGATCAAAAAAATGTCGTTATCCAGCTGTCGCACAAAAATTTCGTCGCCAGAATCGTATTCGTCCTCTATCTCGCCGACCAACTCTTCCAAAATATCCTCAATCGTCACCAAACCAGATGTGCCGCCATACGAATCCACCAAGACGCAAAAAACATTTTTGCTGTTTTGCATATTTACTAAAAGTTTATCGATTTCAATGCTGTCTGGCGCAAAAAAAGGCTTTCGCATCAGCTGTGAGATCTCTTTTTTGTCCGTTTTGAGCAAGTCATAAAGGGTGAGAACGCCCACAATGTTGTCCACAGATTCGGCGTAAACGGGAAACCTGGAAAACCCACTTTCTCGAGCCAAAGCCAGCACATCATCGATGCTTTTATTTTGTTCAATTGCAACAAGTTCTGTGCGTGGAGTCATAATTTTTTTCGCATCAACCACAGAAAATTCTAGTCCCTCTTGGATCAAATTTTCGGACTTGCTATCTTTTTCGTCTCCCAAAATACTCGCCAGCTGATAAGGCAAAATTATCTCCTCATTGAGCTGCGGAGTTCTCTCGATTTTTTTTATAAACCATGTTAAAAAAAATGTGAAAACATAAAACAGTTTGTAAAACAGCAAAAACAATGGCAAAGATTTTCTGACCATTTTTTTGGGATATTCTCGATAAAAAATCTTGGGCAAACTTTCGGCAAAAACCACCATAAAACCAGCCAAAAATAAAGATAAAAGTTCCGAAGAATACGAGAGCGAAAGATTTTTTGTGCAATAAAATGTGAACAGTGAAGCCAAAGCTGTGTTAGCTAAATTATTGCCAATCAAGACAGATGTGAGGATTTTATCCATATTTTTTTGCAACGAATAAATCCGCTTGGCGACTTTACTTTTTTTTGCCTCGAGTTTTAGAGAAATTTTGTCCAGCGACAAAAAACCTGTCTCCAATCCAGAAAAAAATGCAGACAAAAAGAAAAGTAAAATCAAAAGATAAATCATTTCTGTCGGCTAAACTTCAGTCTCCAAACCATAAAAATCGCTTCAAAAATAATGCCAAAATTCATCTTCGACCGCCCAAGAGTTCGGTCGGTAAAAACGATCGGAATCTCTTGAATTTTAAACCCTTTTTTCCAGACGCGATAGTTCATTTCTATCTGAAAAGAGTAGCCCTCGGCGTTGATTTTATCCAAATCTATCGAGCGTAACACACTCGCTTTAAAGCACTTAAAACCGCCAGTTGGGTCTTTGATTTTCATTCCTGTTATGGCTCTGGCATAAAACGACGCTCCGTAGCTCAAAAACAGCCTTTTCAGCGGCCAGTTGACGATATGCACGCCGCCAATATAGCGAGAGCCGATAACCAAGTCGTTGTCTTTGCAAGCGTCCACAAGGCGTGGAATATCCGCTGGATCGTGAGACAAATCGGCATCCATCTCCATAATGTAGTCGTAACCTTTTTGCAAAGCGTGCTTGAAGCCCTTGATATAGGCAGAGCCAAGCCCCATTTTTTTGGGTCTGACAATCAATTGAATCCGCTCGTCTTTTGCCGCAATCTCTTTCACCAGCTCGTAAGTTTTGTCGCTAGAATTATCGTCAACAATCAAAACATCGACATCGCTTTTCGCCGCAAAAATCCTAGCAAACAAGCTCTCAATATTCGACCGCTCGTTGTAGGTTGGGATAATTATCAGAGTCTTATTCAAAGCGACCTCGCTTAATATCTTCGTTGCTCTGAATCAAAGCCTTAATCGGCTCGAGCTTATTGATAGAGCGAGACTCTAGCACCTTCAAAATCGTTCCACCGCCAGTAAAAAAGTAATAGTTCGGGTCGTCTTCTGCGCGGCGAAAAACTATCGGCAAACCAAGCTTAAACTCCTGGTTTGTGTCGCCGCCACCATAAAGCTTGTGCGCCTTTTTGTTTTCATCAATGGCGATATACAAAGCTTTACTCCCGTCCAAATAGTAGGGACTAAAGCCCATAACGGCGTTGACAAAAATCGTTTTCGACTTTGCTATAGCGTCCTTGATCTCTTTTTGCTCGACAAAACACGGCGACGCATCCAAAATGTAGTTCAGTTTTTGCCCCTTTTTCAAATCATCCAGCTTTATCTCACGCCAGTTCGACTCCTCTTTGCTCGCCAATTTATCGCTCTCAATCAAAGTTTTTATAATCAAAATTTTGCTTTCGTTTTTTCCAATTTTTTCGATAAACTTTTTCGCCTGCTCTTTTTGTTTGGGCAAAACGCCCTCGATATCCAAATCGTATTTTGCCGCAATATAAGTGTTGTAGATGTGTCCGCCCAAAATAAGATAATCGACCGTCTCGATAATCGAAGTCAGGGTCTCGATTTTCGTGTCGAACTTCATTCCCGCAATTACCGCCATCATCGGCTTTTTCGGCGCAAGAACGCTCTTTAAATTTTGCACTTCATACTGCATCAAATAGCCCGCATACGACGGCAAATATTTGGCAACGCCACAATTAGAAGCGTGCGGCTGCCAAGAGCCAAAAGCGTCGTTCACAAAAATGTCGGCTAGCCCCGCCAACTGCTTGCTCAAAATATCTGCATCCTTGCCGCCGGCCTCTTCACCCATAAACCACCGTGTGTTTGGCAGATAGATACCGCCGATTTTCCGTTTTTTCAAATCTTTAATCAAAATATTTATCGAAGTATCAATCGTCTCTATCGGCTTGCCATAGTTGATTTTTGGCACAACAAACTTGGTGTAAAGTCTATTTTCCAGATAGCGAACAATCGGCTCAATAGAGTCGGTCTCTTTTATGTTGATTTTTCCGTCGTGACCTTTGGGACGCCCAACATGGCTCATCAAAATTAGGCGACCACCTCTCTCCACGATATTGTAGAGCGTTCCGATTGTCCTGTTAATTCGCTCAGGATCTTTTATCTCGCCGTTTTTCAACACATTATGATCAACTCTCACCAAAACAACTTTGCCACTTATGTCCGCATCTTGCAGTTTTGCAAATCTGATATTCACCTTCTAACTCCTTTTGTAACAGCCAAATAAAGCTCTTTCGCATCTATCTCGTCAATATTTTTATTTTTCGTAAACTCGTCATAAACTTCGCTAAAATTTTTGGCGAGCCCAGTTTCGATCCACTTTTTCATCAACTCTTCGCGCGAAATTTCATCCGCCTGCTCGCTTGCAAAATATTCCAAACATTTCAGCTGCACAAGCATCCGCACATCTGGCTGCATCCGCGTCAAAAAAGCCCTCAAAATGCAATCGCTTTCCTGACAACTCTCTTGACAAAACTTGCGCAAAAACTTCGCATAATCTTCTTTAGAATATTTTAGCATAGTCCTGTTTTTTCTCAAGCAAAATTGGGTCAAAGCCCAGCAGCTGCCACATTTTCTGTCTCTCTTTTGTAAAACAATATAACTTTTTTGTCTTCAAAGCCAAATCAAAAATCTCCATAAAATCTTTTTCCTGCAAAACTGGATCTTTAGCCGTGCAAACGACTCTATGCGTCTCCTGCATCCTCTTTATCTTTTTATCAAAAGGCTTGTCAAACAAAATCAAATCTTCTGATTTTTGGTGCGATTTTGGCTCCAAACAAAACCTTTTTCTGTCCAAATCGAAATTAAAAAGTGTGGCAAAACTTTTTAAAACAGGCTCTGCTGGCGAAAAAGTAAAGTTACCCAGTTTTTTATTACCGCTCAAAATAATCGAATTTTCAAAACTTTTAAGCTCGGCTTTATTTTGGCAAAAATCTAAAACAATAGCGTCTCTTTTGTCGCCCAAATCCAGCTCTGCTGCCACTTTAACGCCTTCTGCTTCAAAAAAAGTTTGGCAAAATCTACGCAAGTAAACAGTCGGCTTGAGCACAACTTTTTTAAAATCGTCTTTGCAAGAAAGCAAAAAAAACAAAGCATCCCAAGAGTCAAAATCTTCGCCAAACAAAAGAACGACCAAGCCTTTCTCTTTTAGCAAAGAGCCAAAATCTACCGATTTTTTTTTAGACAGCCCAAACATAATCGCTAGGATTTTCGTAGAAATCGATCTTTTTATTCGTCAAATGCGCCACGACATCAGAATTTTTTCGCACGCAATCTTTGTCGTGCGTGATGATTACAGAGGTAAATCCGCCTTTGCTGTGAATGTTGTTAATCAGATTGATGATACCGCCAGCGGTGTTCGGATCTAGCCCAGTTGTTGGCTCGTCGTAGATGATGTATAGCGGGTCTAGAGCGATGGCTCGCGCCAGCGCCACCCTTTTTTGCATCCCCCCAGAAAGCTCCGAGGGCATTTTGTGAAAAACATCGTGCAGCCCAACCATCTCCAGCTTGCTCACAACAATCTCTTTAATCGCATCTTCGCTCAACTCTCGACGATGTTCAAAAAGCGGCAACGCCACATTTTGATAAACAGTCAGCGAATCCAAAAGCGCAGAACCTTGAAAAAGCATCGAAATATTTTTCTTAATCTCCAAAACCTGCTTACCGCGGGCTTTGTCCAGGTCAATTCCCTCAATCTCTATCGTGCCCGAAGTCGGATGCAAAATTCCCATAATGCTCTTCACCAGCACGCTTTTCCCCGATCCGCTCTCACCCACAATCACCGTTCGCTTGCCTTTTCTGATTTTGAGGTTGACTCCATCAAGGATTGTCTGCTGCCCAAGCTCCACTCGCAACTCTTTGATTTCTATCATTTTAAGCGCTCAAAACTCAGTCGCTAAATTTTTGCAGTTCGTTTCTGAACAAACTCTCGATTTCTTGCAATCGCTTTTCGCTGTTAGCCTCAAACCTCATCACCAAAACCGGCTGCGTGTTTGACGCTCTAACAAGCCCCCAGCCATCTGCAAAATTGACACGAACGCCATCGATAGCAATGCAATCGTATCCTTGCTCGACGAACGATTTTTTCACCTTCTCCACAAGCGCAAATTTTTTGCTGTCTTGGCAATCAAATCTAATCTCAGGCGTGTTGTAGAGCTTCGGCAAATCGGCAAGCATATGGCTCACAGGAACGCTGCTTTTGCTCAAAATTTCCAAAAATCGGCAAGTCGCATAAATGGCGTCATCAAACCCGAAATATCTGTCTTTGAAAAAAATATGGCCGCTCATTTCGCCGCCAAACTTAATCCCGTCTTCGCTCATTTTTTTCTTTATCATCGAATGCCCTGTCTTATACATTATGGGCTGACCGCCTTTCGCAGCGACATCGTCGTAAAAATTTTTGGAGCATTTAACATCGGCAACCACTTTTTCGCTAGGGTTGTCTTTCAAAAAATCACGAGCAAAAATAGTCAAAATCTGGTCACCAAAAAGCATCTTGCCCTTTTCGTCAATGATGCCAATCCTATCGGCGTCACCGTCCAAACCTATTCCAAGATCGCAATCCCAATCTTGCACATTTTCCATCAAATCTTGCATATACTCTGGCACGGTTGGATCTGGATGATGATTTGGAAAATTGCCATCCTGCTCGCAATACAGCTCTCTCACATCTGCTCCAATTCCGCGCAAAACCGCAGGAGCGATAGGTCCACCTGCTCCATTTCCAGCGTCAACAACCACCTTGACGGGCTTTTGCAAAGTAAAACGAGAAATCAAATCTTGGATATAAGCGTTCACAATCCCATCTTGCTCGGTAATCGTCCCTTCTTCCTGCACAAAATTTCCAGACTCAATAATCGTATAAATCTCCTGAATGTCATCGCCAAAAATGCTGCCAGTGCAACCGATGTTCATCTTAAAGCCGTTAAACTCTGGCGGATTGTGACTCCCGGTAATCATCACGCCGGCGTCAACTTCCAGATGCTGAATGCTCCAATACAAACAAGGCGTCGCCAAAATTCCCGCAACTATCACCTCGGCGCCAGTTTCGGCAAGACCTTTGCTGAATTGCTGAATGTAAATCGGCGAAGACAGGCGAGCGTCGCCGCCAATCACCACAGATTTTAGGTCTCTATTCGCCAAAAAAGTGCCAAAACCTTTACCCAAAAGATAAACCGTTTCAGGCGTGAGGTCTTTATCCACAACGCCTCTTATGTCGTATTGACGAAAAATTTCTTTATTCATTATTCACCTTCGTCGTTAAAATATTTCTCAATTTTTGGCAAAATCTCTTGCAACGCTTTGCCGCGGTGACTGATTTTATTTTTCACCTTTGGGCTCAACTCTCCCAAAGTTTTGTCATATCCCTCTGGCACAAAAATATTGTCGTAGCCGAAACCTTTGTCGCCAATTTCGGCAGTGGCAATTTCGCCCCTCATAACGCCCTTGCACGCAAAAATCTTCTCGCCATTAGAGTTGCAAAAAGTAACGACCGTCGCAAAAAACGCAGCCCGATCTTTGGCTCCTTTCATCTCCAAAAGAAGTTTGCTTCGATTATCAGTAAAACTGCAACCTTCGCCAGCGTATCTCGCAGCATAAATCCCAGGTCTGCCGTCCAACGCTTCCACGAAAAGCCCCGTGTCGTCCGCCAAACTGTTTTTGCCAGTGAGCAAAGCGACCTCCCGAGCTTTTTTCAGAGAGTTCCCCTCTAAACTGTCTTGGTCTTCGTTCACCTCGGGCAAATCAAAATCTAGCCCCGACAAAATCTCCAAACCAGAACTCGCCAAAATTTTCTTTATCTCGTCGATTTTGTGTTTATTGCCAGAAGCGATCAAAAAACTTTTTTTCACAAACTACTTTTTCCCCTCGGCGATTTGCTTTTTCAGATACTCAATATTGCTTTCCAAAACCTTAACATTCAAATCGTCTGGATTGATTTTTTTCACAATTTTCAAAGATTTTCTGTAGTTTTCCAAAGACTCTTTGTAATTTTTGTTGTTCATATAAGCGAGCCCTAAGTTGTTGTAATCCACGGCTGTTACGATACTTTCCTCGCCAATATTTTGCTTGTCAATCTGCAGCGCCTGTCCAAAATATTTAATCGCGTTCGGAAAATCGGCGTTATCGCGATAAATCTCGCCAAGATTGGTCAAAGAAGCCGCCATTCTAGCAAAATCGTCTCTGCTCTTCTTGGGCAAACTTTTCAAAATCTCCAAAGATTTGAGCAAATTCGCTCCTGCCAAACGATACTTTTTCTCTTCCAAATACACGCCGCCCATATTGTTGTAAAAGCTAGCAAGCACAGCACTTGGACGATCTCCGTTATGCTTTTTATAAAGCTCCAGCGCCTTCTCGTAAAACTCTTTGGCTTTGTCATACTGCTTGTCTGCGCCATACGCTCCAGCCAAATTGTTGTAAAGCACGATGTAAAGCTGATTGTCGTCGTCAACCGTGCGTCCATAATAAACAAGCGCGTTTTCGTATTCGGCAATCGCCTCTTTGACTTTCGCCTTATTTTGAAAATCCATACCTTTGCGAGTCGATTCCTCGGCGATAATCAGCCACTTTTCCTGATTTAGATTATAATACAATTTCACGCCAGAAAAAATCAAAATCGCCGCAATAACGATCGAAACCAAAATCCAAATTAACTTTTTATTCATCACTTCCTCCCTTGGAGTTTACTATTTTTTTTATTTTTTTTAAAACCTTACTCGAAATCTGTTTATTCGCCAAAGAAACCACCTTTTTCGTCGTCTCCAACATATCAGCCTCTCCGCTCCAATTATCCAAAATAATTTTATTATCAATCTCTTTGAACAGATAATCAAAAGCGAAAATCGCCAAAATAAAATCTTCCAAAAAGCCGACAAACGGAACAAAATCGGGGATAATATCGATGGGAAGCATAAAATAAGCAGCCACAGCCGACATAAAAAGTTTGTTAGAAATCGACAGCCTCTTCTCCAGCGCCAATCGGCAAACTAGCACAAAAACATCAGGCAAAAGAAAAAGATAATCGCTGACATTTTTGCCTTCGCTCTTCGACTTCCGCTTCACGCTATATTTTTCACGCAACTTTTCATAAAACTGAAACTTCCTTTTCTCTTTCGGGAAAATTTCCATTGTTTTGTCCATAAAAAATCCTTATCGTTTATTAAATTAAAAAATTACTCGACGACTCTTGCGCCATTTTTGTTAATTCCAGAACAGTAAAAACTGCTTTCAATCCCTTTACTTGCAAAAAGACGAGCAATTTCAGCGGCAATTTCTTTGGCTTTCTCTTTTTGCGTTGTCATCGTAAAAATTGACGGACCAGAGCCAGAAATCCCGCAGCCTAAAGCTCCCATCTGCAAAGCCAGCTCTTTCGCCTGTAGAAAATGCGGAATAAGCTTTGCGCGGTGCGGCTGAGCTAAAACATCTTGCAAGCCAAACTTTATCATCTGCTCGTCCGCTTGGCTAAGTCCCAAAAGCAGAGACGACAAATAACCGCTCTGCCTGACCACATCGCCCATTTCAATTTTTTTCGGCAAAACAGCTCTAGCGTCCGCAGTTCTCACCTCAATATTCGGATGCACAACGCCCAAAAAAATATCTAAGCCAAGCTCTATTTCGTTAATTATCAGCGGGTCATACGAGTTGACCGACACAATTCCGCCCAGCAAAGACGGAGCGACATTATCCGCATGGGCACTGCCACAAGCGACCCGTTCGCCCTCTATGGCAAACTGCACCAGCTCTTTTTTCGCCAAAGGCTCACCCAGCAAATAGTTTGCCGCAAAAATGCCCGCAACCGATGAAGCCGACGAAGAGCCTAATCCGCTACCAATCGGCATCTTTTTATGCAACTCCACCTCAAAGCCAGCTTGCGAGTCCATATAATCCAAATAGGCTTGAATCGCCACCGTTACGCAATTTTCCCCAGAATCGTAAGGCAATTTGCCCTCGTCTCCCTGAATTTTTTTAATCACCAAACCTGGCTCTTTTTTCGCCCTCAGCACAACCTCGTCACCAGGAAAGTCTATCGCCAAACCAAGCAAGTCGTAGCCCGAACACAGGTTTGCGACTGTCGCAGGAGCAAAAACTTTTACACTATCCATTGGTTTGACCTTTTTTTGTTAAAAAATTAGCTCTCAAAAAAGAAAGAGCTGAAAAACTACATTTTGGACAAAAACCTCAATTTCAAAGTTGATGTCAAGTTTCTTTTTTATATTCAAAAAAGCAGATTTTGTCGGCAAAAACAAGCGCAAATTATAACGATTTGCCAAAAAAAACGACTAGTATTTAACATCTTTTAGATACAAGCCTTGCGCAGGCGCAGTAAATTTATATTTCGGTGGAATGTCGTTTTTTTGTAAAAACTCCAAAATTTTTGAACTTGCGGCGTTTTCCTGCAAAAGAACCAAACAACTCCCCACAATTCGCCGTATCATATTGTGCAAAAATCTATTGGCAGAGATGCTCACCAGCCAGCCGTAATCAGTCTCGACAATCTCGGCACAAAAAATATCACACCGATTATGCTTCAGTTTCGGGTTTATTTTGCAAAAATTGCTAAAATCGTGCTCACCTTGCAGATTTTTCAAATACGCTCCAAATTTCTTAGCATCTATTTTGAAGTTCGGAAAGCGCGCAAAATGGCGGTGATTGAAAGCGGTGCGAGCTTTACAAATTTTGTAATGATAAACCCTTTCTTTGGCGTCATAGCGCGCGTGAAAATCGTCGGCAACTTGGGCGATATCTTCAACCCTCACATCTAGTGGAAGCAAACTGTTGAGCGCTTTCTTCAGATTTGCAAGCTCAATTGCGTCGATGGGAAAATCAAAATGAACTGGCTGGCAAAGAGCGTGAACCCCAGCGTCTGTGCGGCCGCTTGCGCATATCGCCACCTCTTTTTTGCAAATTTTCGCCAAAGCCGTCTCGACAACCTCTTGTATCGACAATCCGTTGATTTGGCGCTGCATACCGACATAGTTTGTCCCGTCGTATGCCAAAATCGCCTTAACTCGCCTCACTTTGCCAGCTCCTGCAAAATTTCGCCAACCTTCGTCGGCAACTCCTTATGGTCGATGATTTCAGTCGTGGCTGGCAAAATCTGCTTGAAAAACTCGCCGTATTTTTTGGTGAAAATTCTGTTGTCGTAGCTGACAAGAACGCCGTGATCTTCCTGGCTGCGAATAAGCCTACCGAAGCCTTGCTTGTATTTGAGTAGCGCCGTGGGCAACATATAGTGCATAAACGGATTTTTGTTATGTTTTTGCAAAAATTCCGAAACAGCCTCCACCAGCGGATCGCTCGGCACCACAAAAGGCAACTTGTAGAGTATCAAAAGCTGCAGCGCGTCGCCCGACACATCTACACCTTCCCAAAACGAGCTGGTCGCCAGCAGAACGCTCGTCTTAACCTTGGCAAACTCCTCCAAAAGCGACTCTCTACTTTTTGAGCCATCTTGCGACAAAATCAGCCGATTTTTCAACTTCGCCTGCAAAAAATCGCGCGCCTTTTTAACATCGAACAAAGAGGTAAACAAAATCAAGCTACCGACTTCGTTCTTTTGCAAAACGCTTAAAATGCTCTGCAAAATCTGCTCTCTGCCCAACTCTGTGCCAGGCTGCTCAAGCCCCTTTGGCACAAAAACCTTGCTCTGCCGCTTGTAATCAAAGGGCGATTCCACCGTTTGCTTCACCACCTCTTTTTGCCCCTCAAGCAAATCTAGCCCCATTCTGCTTTCAAAAAATTTGAACTTGCCCCGCAAAGCGATTGTCGCCGAACAAAAAACAAGTGAGTCGATTTTGTCGTAAAAAATCTCTTTCAACTTCTCCCCAATCTCAATCGGCGTATAGTTTATCGAAAGCGAATAAAAATTTTCTCTGCCGCTCATCCACAGACAATAGTTATCAAAATCAGGATTTTGCAAAGTCACAAAAAACTCCAAATATTCCTGCGCATTCCTCCGAATCTCTTTCAGATTGTCGCTCAAAACATCGTAATCGGCGATCAGTCCGCTCTCTTGTTGCTCCAACAAACTTCCCAAAACGCCCAAATTCGCCTGCAATTTTTGCAATTCTCCCGCAACAATTCCAATCTCGGTCTCGCAAATTTTCTTCTTTAGTCGCAGCTTGCCATAGCTCGACCTCTCCTCAAAAAAAGAAAAAAACTCCTTAAACAAATTTTGCACAGAATCGCTATTTTTAACAATCTCTACCAAATTTTCGCTACTTTTGTCGAAACTTTTTTTGTCCGCCGCTGGAATTTTTGAGACAGCTAACTTCGATTTTAATAGCGCCAAAAATCCTTTCTGGAAGCGATTTTTGCTGTTGTGGATCGAGTCCAAAAACTTGCTTATCTGCGTGTAACTGACCTGTGGTCCCAGATACTCCAAAGCCACGCTGTGCAAGTTGTGAGCCTCGTCCACCACCACACATTCCGCTTGCGACAAAGTCGGCATTTGCGCCAAAAGTTCGGTCAGCAAAAGCGAATGATTGATAATCGCCACATCACTTTTAGACGCCTGTGCCCTAGCTTTATACAAAAAACAGTCTCTAAAAAAAGAGCATTTTCGCTTTAAGCAAGAGTTTGGTTCGCTGCAAATCCGACTCCAAAGTCCCAAATTTGTGCCAAATCCACTATGATAGCTAATATCGCCCGTGGCGGTAAACCACGCCCAAGGCAAAATCAAAAAAAACTGCTTCAGCTGATTTAGCCCAAGCTCCAGTTGATCGTTTTTTAGCTGGTTAAACTTTTGCAAACAAAGGTAGTTACCTCGTCCTTTAAGCAGCGCAACCTGAAAATTTATCGGCAAACTTCCCACGAGCAAAGGCACATCTTTTTTCATCAGCTGCTTTTGCAAATTGATCGTATTCGTAGAGACCACCACCTGCTTGCCCGAGCTTCGCGCATAAAGCAGCGACGGCACCAAATACGCCAAAGACTTGCCCGTTCCTGTGCCCGCTTCTGCCAGCAAAATCTGCTTTTTCTCAAAAGCGCTGAGCACATTTTTGGACATCTGCACTTGCGGTTTTCTGGCTTGATATGTGGCAAATTTTTTGCTCAAACTTCCGCCTTTTTTGAAAAAAGCGTCCAGCTTTACAAAATCTTCTTTCTCAACAAAATGCTCAAAAAAGTTCACATCTTTTTGATATTTCCGCAAACTAGAGCCACTTAAGATACTTTGCGAAACCAAAAAATCTGACATCTCGCCAAAAAAATCTGCTCCAGCCACTCTGGCATCTTTGCCTACATCCGCAAGCAGGCGACACAAATCAGGCGTAAATTTTTCCTGAACATAATCGATTGTTGCGACGATTAAACCCGCTAAATTTCTCGGATAGTTTCTATTTCTTTTGACAATTTTTTCTGCCAACTCAAACCGTTGCGCCAAAGAAAGCAAAGTGTGGGAGTTTAAAAACGGAAAAATCGCTCTGGAGAGCCACAAAAAATCGATAAAGTCGTTTTCTTTCAAAAATTCGCTCAAGCCAAAATCAGCAACAACAAACAAAGGAAAGCCCTCGCACTTTTTTTTCAAATCTTGGCAAGCTTTGCTAATCTCCAAAAAAGAGGGCAAATCTAGCTCTGAGACACTAGAAAAATTACCGTAATCTTTGGAATCTAACAAAAAATTCACTTTCTTACTGACTTTGCCATTTTGCCAAAAAAAAGCGGAAATTGAAACAGGCTTGCCGAGCAAATCGTCGCAGCCGCACATCTCGGCGACCCAAAACGAATAATCTTCCGAAAATTTTTTCATAAAATCAGCATCGCATCGCCATAACTAAAAAATCTGTAGCCGTTTGCAACCGCTTTTTGATACGCCCGCATCGTGTTTTCGTAGCCTGCAAACCCCGCAACCATCATAATCAGCGTCGATTCTGGCAAGTGAAAATTGGTCAGCATACCATCGACAATCGCAAAATTTTTGCCTGGATAAAGAAAAATTTCGGTCTCTTTTACGCCACAACCGACTTTTCCGCTAGAATCAGCAAAACTTTCTAAAGTCCGCACAGATGTTGATCCCACAGCAATTACCCGACCTCCAGCTTTTTTCGTTTCGTTTATCAAATCGGCTGTCGACGCGTCAATTTTGCAAAATTCGCAATGCATTTTATGATCTAAAATGTTGGAAGCGCTCACTGGCAAAAAAGTCCCCAAACCGACATGCAAAGTGACATAAGCGATTTGAACGCCTTTTTTTTTGAGGCTTTCGAGTTTTTCTTGAGTGAAATGCAAACCCGCCGTAGGAGACGCAACCGAGCCGTTTTCTTTGGCATAAACCGTCTGATATCGGTCTTTGTCCAAATCGTCTGCTTGCCTTTTAATGTATGGCGGAAGCGGCATTTTCCCGACGCTCTCCAGCAGGTTTTTCACCTTTTGTCCGCTGGGCGCAAAAAATTTCACCGTGTTGACCTGCCCATCTTTGCTGACAATCTCGGCTCTTAAACCTTTGTCAAAAATCACCGTGTGACCGACTTTTAGGCGAGCGGCAGGCCGCAGCAAACATTGCCAAATGTCGCCATTTAGCTCTTTGAGCAGAAAAATCTCGACGGCTGCTCCTGTAGATTTGTGGCCAAAAAGGCGGGCAGGAATAACTTTGCTTTGGTTGAGCACCAACAAATCGCCCGCTAACAAAAAATCATCGATTTGGGCAAACTGCAAATCAAGGCTTTCTCCACTGTTTCTATCCAAAAACATCAAACGGCTCTCGCCCCTATTTTTGGCTGGAGACTGCGCAATTTGCTCCTCAGGAAGCTCGAACCGATAACTTTTTGTGCTTAGAAAATCTATTTTTCCACCTTACGCAAGATCGCCTTGAACTTGCCAAACAGAAACTCGCTTTCCAGCAAAATCGGTATTTTTTGCTCGTCCGCAGTCAGATACATATAAATCTTTCCCTCGTTTTTGAACAACGCATTATTTGCCAAAACCGGACGCACCTTATAGCACTCAACCTCTTTGTCAAAATACGGCGAATAAATTTTTTCTTTGCCCAAAAAAACAGCTTTAGCAAGATAATTGTCGCCATCGGCAGTAACATTGATATAAAAAGGTTCGTTGGAATCCAGATAGCTGTCGATTTCTTGCATCCTCGTTAGGTAAAAACAGGACAAAATATCTTGCGTCCCTGCCGAAATCTTCATCATCTTGTCGCTATATTTTTTTGTCTCAAAGTCGTATTTTTTGTAGAGACTCAACTTCTTGTCGTGAAAATAGTAGTGCGTTCGCTTTTGCCGATAGCTACCCTCGCTCAAATTTTTGCTAAACTCCAGTGGCACCTTTTTCTTTATGTCCCAAATCGATGTAATCGAGTCGCGCACTTTGTAAAAAACATCAAAAAAACTGTTAGTCTTCGCCGTGGAAACGATTTTGTAAACTTTAATCGTGTCGCCATTTTCAAACAAGAAATCGTTGTAATTTTCTTCGGAGATGCTCAAAGTCGCCTCTCCTGCCGTAATCATTCCGTATTCAAGCGAAAAAGTTAGCTTTTCGGGGACAGTGAAACAAAAAATACCACCAAAAAATAACAAATTTGATAGTATCAATAAAAATTTTTTCATAAAAAAACGCTCCTTAGCCGTCTTTTTTTCTAAAAAAAATAACTAAGGAGCTAGGATAAATTATTTGTTTTTCTTTTTGTGTCTATCTTTACGAAGTCTTTTTTTTCTTTTGTGAGTGCTAATTTTACTTCTTTTTCTTTTTCTTCCGCAAGGCATTATCATCTACTCCTAATTAAGATTTATTACTGTTAATCACATCTTCTTTAAAAGATTTTGAAAACTTAAAAGTCGGCACAACGCGAGTCGGAATATCGACCTCTACCCCAGTTTTTGGGTTTCTGCCAATGCCCGCTTTTCTCACTTTATTTCTGAAAGTTCCAAACCCTCTAATCTCAATGTGGCTCCCTTCTTTCAGGCTCTCAATAGTTGACTCCAAAAAAGCGTCGACCACTATCGCAACATCTTTTCTAATAATTCCTGTATCTCTAGAAATTTTTTGAACTAAGTTTGCTTTTGTCATTTTCATCATCCTTATATCTAATCTCTTTCAACTCAACTTTTTATCTACCCCCATTCTGTCAAGAATAAAAAAGCTTGAGCGTTTTTTTTTGCCTAAAATTTAGTGTTTATCCAAAAAAGTTGCCAAAGCGATTGAATACAATTTCGTTTGAGTGCTGTCGCCTCTGGAAGCTAAAACGCAAGGAACACTAGTGCCCATCACCACTGCGGCAAAACCAGCGCCTGTAAATTTGCAAACTGTTTTATAAAAAACATTTCCCGCTTCAATAGCATTAAACAGCAGGCAGTCCGCATCGCCAGCCACTTCCGACTTCACGCCTTTGATATCTGCTGACTCTTTGTCTATCGCCACATCCAGCGCCAAAGGTCCGTCGATTATGCAGTTTTTGATTTGCCCACGATCCGCCATTTTGGAGAGCATCGCCGCTTCCACGCAAGACGGAATTTTGTGTTGCATCTTCTCGATAGCCGCTATCGGCGCAATTTTTGGTTTTTCAATTCCCAAAGCTCTGGCAAATTTTGTCAGATAGTTCGCCATAGCCACTTTTTGCTCAAAAGTCGGCGCAGGGATTACCGCTCCGTCGGAAAACATCAGCAATTTGTGATACGCAGGAATTTCGGCAACTCCGATGTGCGACAACACAGATTTGGGCGGCAAAAGCCCCTTTTCTTTGTCCAAAATCGCCCGCAAATAATTATCGGAAGAGATCAATCCTTTCATAATAATATCGCCCTTCCCCTCTCGTATCAGAGCCACAGCTCGTCTGCCAGCGGTAACTTCGTCCGGTTCGTTGACAATTGTGTAAATTTTTGGATCGATATTATCTTGTTCACATACTTCCAAAATTTTGCTCTTGTCTCCCACCAAAGTCACTTCCACA
Organism: Candidatus Cloacimonadota bacterium; assembly: GCA_963676615.1. Classification (GTDB taxonomy): domain Bacteria; phylum Cloacimonadota; class Cloacimonadia. The sequence continues at coordinate 710,272 of OY781092.1, forward strand.
ATCCCCATTTTGATGGCTTTGCTGGTCGCCTCTATCGAGTGCGAATCTTGCCCAAAAGCCACTACCAGCCTTTTTTTTGTGGTCGTTTTTGCAGCCTCTTCCATCGCCATTTCCAAACTTGTAATCGGTTTCATCTATCTCTACCTCATCTAAATTTTATTCTACTAGACAATGAACAAAAGCGTTTAGCCGTGTCAACGAAAAAAAACAAACAGCAAAAAAAACACTCCAAAAAAATTAATTTTTGAAGTGTTTGAATTTTAAAATTTGAATGCTTAAATCAACGCCAATAAAACTCCCGCAGCTACCGCAGAGCCAATCACGCCAGCGACATTAGGTCCCATTGCGTGCATCAGCAAAAAGTTCGAGCGATTCTCCATTTGTCCGACTTTGTTCACCACTCTGGCTGCCATCGGCACAGCAGAAACTCCCGCAGCACCAATCAGCGGATTTACTTTGCCGCCGCTAATCTTGCACATCAATTTACCCAGCAAAACGCCAGCTGTCGTTCCTACAATAAAAGCCACAAGCCCCAAAAACAAAATGCAGATTGTGTTGAAGTTCAAAAAATTGCCCGCAGCCAATTTGCTGCCAACTCCGAGTCCCAAAAAAATCGTTACGATGTTCATAAGCTCGTTTTGAGCCGCTTTGCTAAGGCGTTCCACAACTCCGCACTCCTTGAGCAAATTGCCCAAAGTAATCATTCCGATCAGCGGAGTGGCAGACGGCAAAAATAACGCGCACACAGCCAGCAAAATCAGAGGGAACAAAACTTTCTCGATTTTTTTCACAGGTCGCAAAGTTTTCATATGTATCGACCTTTCCTCTTTAGTTGTGAAAAATTTCATAATCGGCGGCTGAATAATCGGCACCAAAGCCATATACGAATAAGCCGCAACGGCGATAGGTCCCAGCAGTTCGGGCTTTAGACGAGAAGTCACAAAAATCGAAGTTGGTCCATCTGCTCCACCGATAATGCCGATCGAGCCAGCGGCTGCCAAATCGAAGCCGTGAAAACCAAGAGCTGGAATTGGCGGCAAAAGCAACGCTCCAAGCAAAGCAAAGAAAATGCCAAACTGTGCCGCAGCTCCCAAAAGCAAAGTTTTCGGATTGGCAATCAGCGGTCCAAAATCGGTCATCGCCCCTATTCCCATAAAAATAAGAAGCGGAAAAACACCAGTTTTGATGCCAATATCATACACATACCGCAAAATGCCCTGAGCCTCCATAAAGCCCGCAAAAGGGATGTTCGCCAAAATCGCGCCAAAAGCCATCGGCACCAAAATAAGCGGCTCGAACTCCTTCTCGATGCCCAAATAAAGCAAAACCAGTCCGACGCCAATCATCACCAGATTTTTCCAGCCTCCACAATCGAAAAACCCTTTTATTCCAGAGCCTTCGTAAAGTTGAGCAAATCCGTTAGCGATAGAAAAATCTTGATTTGCAAAAAGTGAGGCGCAAGTTAAAATCAAAAACAACGCAACTGTAATTTTTTTTAAATTCATAAATAAAACCTTGAAAAAATCAATTATCCGATAACAAAAAGAGGGTCGCCCTCGGCTACGGTGTCTCCTTTGTTTACCAAAATCTCTTTGATAACTCCAGCAGATTCGGCAAAAATATCGTTCTCCATTTTCATTGCCTCAAGCACCAAAACCACGGTGTCTTCGCTAACTTGATCGCCAACAGAAACGCTGATAGAAGCGATTTGCCCAGCAATCGGAGACGCAACTTTGTTGCCAGAAGCGCTGCTGACAGGAGCACTCGGCGCAGGTTTAGCTGGGGCAGCTGGCTTCACAGGAGCTTTTGGCGCAGCCTTTGGAGCCGAAACCACAGGCTTTACCGAAGCCGCACTTCCGCTAGGTCTTACATTTACACTATATTCTTTTCCGTTCACCGTTACGATTAAATTTTCTGCCATTTTTTCTCCTTTGGAAGAGTTAGATTTTTCAGATTTCACATCATTTTCTTTGTAATATATCGCCTCTTTTGCCTCACCTTTCAAAAAAGCAACGCCTTTTTCTTTGCAAGTGGCAGCGATAAAAATATTTTCTTGAGTCTCTTTAATGTTGTTCTCTTGCAACATCTTTTTTGCCGCTGGAACGCCATCGCTCAAAATATCCAGCGGTTTGCCACTGAACGGAGGCTTCTTTAGCTGTTTTTCGGCAAGAGCAACAATCTCCGCATCGGCTGGTCTTGGCGTTGAACCAAAATAGCCAAGCACCATATTGCCATAGCCGTCGGTGATTTTCTTCCAACGACCTTGGGTGACATTCACAAAAGCTTGCTGGAAATAGAACTGGCTCACGGGCGTAACGCTAGTGCCGAAACCGCCCTTTGCCACCACCTCTGCCATCTCGTCGATAACCTGCGGGAAAAGATGCAAAGTTTTGGTGTCGCGCATCATCATCGTATTGGCTGTCAAAGCTCCACCTGGCATCGGCGAGAGCACAATGTTCGCCGCAGTTTGTTTCGCCTCAAGCGGCATCATATATTTACTCATACAATCTTCAAAAACTTTGCGAGACTGCAAAAGTTTTTTGTAATCTACATCCAGCGTGTAATCTGTGCCCTTTAAGATGTGCCAAATCGACAAAATATCTGGCTGACCCGTTCCACCAGAAACTGGCGATTGTGCGACATCGATGCCGTCGATACCCGCTTCGATAGCCGCCATTATGCAGTTTGTGCCGATTCCTGCCGTTGCGTGAGTGTGAAACCACAAAGTCGCTTTGTCGCCCAACTTTTGGCGAGCTTGTTTCACCGTCTCAAAGACGATTTTTGGCGGACAAGTTCCCGAAGCGTCCTTGAAAACCAAAGAGTCAAACGGAATATTTTTCGCCAAAATCTCGTCTAGTTTCTCCATATAAAACTTTGCGGTGTGCACGCCCGAGTCGATTAAGCCGGGAGCTAGCCCCATCAAAGTAATCGTTATTTGGTGATGCAACCCTTCGCCAGAGATGCAATTTCCAGAATAGTTCAGGTTCTCCATATCGTTCAGAGCGTCAAAGTTTCTGATGTGCGTGGTTCCGTGCTTTTTGAAAAGTTGAGCGTGCATTTTGATGATATCTTTGGGCTGTTGCGAGAGTCCGACAACATTTATACCCCGTGCCAAAGTTTGCAGTTTCACCTTCGGTCCAACGGTCTTGCGCACTTTGTCCATCATATCAAAAGCGCTTTCGTTACAATAAAAAAAGAGACTCTGAAATCTGGCTCCTCCGCCAAACTCAAAGTGCTCTATGCCCGCTTCCACCGACGCCTTGATGGCTGGCAAAAAATCTTCGGTCTTAACCCTAGCACCATATACAGACTGGAAACCATCCCGAAAGGATGTGTCCATAAACTTTATTTTTTTCAACGACATTAAACTCACCTTTTCCTTTTAATTTTTACAATACCACGCAGCCGCGCTAATCACAGCCGCCAGCTCCTGCTCACTGGAACTTTCGTCCTCTTTTTCGCCCGACACAAGCAAAGGCTCGGGATTAAACTTGAGGTGAAATTTGTGAATCAGCGCCGTGCTAATTGTCATCGACAAATAAATTATCATCAAAAAAGCGAAGACGATAATCATTCCCAAAATCATAATATTAAGACCGTCAATAAACATTACTACTCCTAATTACTTTTTCCCATAAATTTTTAACGCCAAAAAAATTGTCAAACGATTTTACTTAATAATTTTGCAAAATTTTGGTTTTCGGCAAATTTGCTTTTCCTTTAAAGAAAAAAATAGCCCAAAATGCCTGCGATCAGCAAAGCTGGCAACATATTGGCGATAGCCAACTTTTTCACCTCCAAAATCGTAAGCCCGAGTCCCAAGAGGATAACGCCTCCCACAGCTCCAATCTGCTCAATGACAGCCTCTGGCAAAAAATCGCCATAGTAAAAAACAAGCGCCGTGAGCAGCCCTTGCACCAAAAAAATCGCAAAAGCAGAAAAAATCACGCCTCTGCCAAAAGAAGCCGCCAGCACAATCGAGACCGTGCCGTCCATAATCGCCTTGGTATAATACAGCGTCGGTGTGCGGCCGCAGCCCTCTTCTATCGCACCCAAAATCACCATCGAGCCCGTGCAAAAAAGCAAAGTTGAGGTGATAAATCCTTGCACAAAATGGCTGCCCTCTCCGCCAACTTTCGTGTGCAAAAAAGCCGCAAAGCGATCCAAAAGTTTTTGCACACCCACAATTTGCCCCAAAATCGCTCCCAAAACCAGCGAAAGCACCATCAGCAAAACGCTCTGCCCCTGCAGCGCCATCTTCACGCCCAGATAAACGACAAAAATTCCCATCACCTGAAAAATTATCTCGGTCGATTTTTTGGAGAGCTTCGATTTGAGCAAAATTCCCAAAACGCTGCCAATCAAAACCGTTGCCGTGTTTACCAAAGTCCCTGTCATTATCTTGCCTCTTTTTGCAAAGCCAACTGCACGATTTTTTCCACCAATTGCTCAAAGCTAAGCCCCACAGCCTTTGCCGCCATCGGCACCAAAGAGGTCGCCGTCATTCCAGGCAAAGTGTTGATTTCCAAAAAGTAAAACTTCTTGCCATCGTAAATAAAATCGACACGAGAATAGCCTTGCGCCCCGACAATCTTGTGCACCAAAAGCGCTAGCCGTTGCACCTCTTGCGCTTGCTCCGCGTCCAATTCGGCGGGCACAATATATTCCGTGCAACCTTTGGTGTATTTATTTTCGTAATCAAAAAAGCCGCTTTTTGGCTTAATCTCGATAGTCGGCAAAGCGTCTTCACCCAAAATCGAGACGGTCAACTCTCTGCCAGCGATAAGCTCTTGACAAATCGCCGAAGAACTGCACGCAAGCGCCTCTTGCAGCGCATTCGGCAAATCTTTGGCGTGATTAACCATCGAAATTCCCACAGACGAACCCGCATCGTTCGGCTTGACCACCGCTGGCAAAAATTCAAAACTTTGGCACTCCTCCACCGAAAAAAACAGCTTGCCCATCGCAATCGGGACACCGTAGGAGCTGACCAGCCTCTCGCAAAGAAATTTATCCATCGCCACTGCACAAGATTTGGAGTTTGAGCCCGTAAACGGAATTTTTTCTAACTCCAAAAGCGCCTGCAATTGCCCATTTTCGCCCTCGCCTCCGTGCAAAGCCAAAAACACCAAATCGCTTTTTTGCTCCTTAATCTTTGCAATCAAACCAAAATACGAAAACTCAGCAGGATCTAGCAAAAACACCGTATGTCCCAGATTTTCCAAAGCTTTGGCTATCGCCAGCCCACTTTTTTCCGAAACCTCTTTTTCGGGCGAACGCCCTTTATATAAAACTGTTATTTTCAACTTTTCTCTCCAAAAATTATCTAAAAATCAAGGTTTTGGTTAGCCCCTCTAAACTACAAGTTTTTTTTACTTTTTTACTTTAAAAGCACACAAAAAAAGGCTGAAAACCGAAGCTCTCAGCCTTTTGACTTAAAAACATTGTAAAAAATTACATCATTCCTGGCATACCGCCGCCCATTCCTGGCATTCCAGCGGGCATTGCAGCAGGCTCATCCTTTTCCACATCTGTAACAATGCACTCTGTGGTCAAAATCAGCCCAGCGATGCTCACCGCGTTTTGCACAGCGTTGCGCACGACTTTTACAGGATCAACCACACCAGCTTCCACAAGGTTGCAAAACTCGCCAGTGGCTGCGTTGTAGCCGTAATTTTCTTTGCTCAAATTTTCCACCACTTTGTTCACAATCACAGAGCCCTCAACGCCAGCGTTCGTAGCGATTTGTCTTGTCGGCACAGTCAAAGCTTTCTTCAAAATATCTACAGCGATTTTTTCCTCTTCGCTGTAATTTTTTTCGGCTTTAACGGCGTTCACCGCTTTAATCAAAGTCAGTCCGCCACCAGCGACAATTCCCTCTTCCACAGCGGCTCTTGTTGCGTGCAAAGCGTCATCAACTCGGGCTTTCTTCTCTTTCATCTCGGTCTCTGTGGCAGCGCCAATCCGCAAAACAGCAACCCCGCTAGACAATTTAGCCAAACGCTCTTGCAATTTTTCTTTGTCGTAGTCGGAGCTTACCGCATCGATTTGAGCGGTGATTTGCGCCACTCTCTCGTCAACTTTTGCTTGCTCTCCAGCACCTTCGCGAATCGTGGTGTTGTCTTTATCAACGATAACTTTTTTGGCAGAACCAAGATCTTCTATCTCCACAGAATCCAATGTTTTGCCAATCTCCTCGCTAATCAAAGTCGCACCAGTCAACACAGCGATGTCCTGCAACATCTCTTTGCGTCTGTCGCCAAAACCAGGAGCTTTCACCGCACAAACATTCAAAGTCCCTCTGAGCTTGTTGATTACCAAAGTTGACAAAGCCTCGCCCTCTACATCTTCGGCGATTATCAAAAGCGGTCTTCCACTTTGAGCGATTTTTTGCAAAAGCTCTACAAGGTCTTTCATTACCGAGATTTTTTTGTCAAACACCAAAATATAAGGCTCGTCAAACTCGCAAATCATCTTGTTAGCGTCGCTCACAAAATATGGCGAAACATAGCCGCGATCAAACTGCATTCCCTCTACTTTCTCCATAAAAGTGTCGATCGACTTCGCCTCTTCCACATTGATGATGCCGTTACGACCAACAGACTCCATCGCATCAGCGATAATCTTGCCAATTTCGGCGTCGTTATTCGCAGAAATCGCCCCAACTTGGGCAATCTCTTTGTTGGTCTTGATATCTTTTGCCAAACTCTTAATGTTCTCAACAACCTCTTTAGACACCTTAAGCAAAGCGTTTTTGAGGAAAATCGGATTAACCCCAGCTGTCAAAAATTTCAAACCCTCGTCCAAAATAGCTTGCGTCAAAATCGTCGCCGTTGTCGTTCCGTCGCCAGCGATGTCGTTCGTTTTCTCCGAAACCTCTTTGCAAAGCTGAGCGCCCATATTTTCATACTTATTCTCCAGCTCAATCTCTTTGGCTATCGTCACTCCGTCGTTGGTAATCAAAGGCGAGCCATAGCTTTTGTCCAAAACAACATTCCTACCTTTTGGACCAACAGTCACCTTTACGGCGTTAGCCAGCTTGTCCACACCAGCTTTCAATAAATTTCTAGATTCGTGAGAAAATTCCATTTTCTTTGCCATTATATCCTCCTAAAATTCGTTTTTTAGCAATCGAATGATTATAGTGCTAATTTTTTTATCCAAATTATGATGTCAAATATTTTTTTCATTTTTTGACCATAAAAAAATCTGTCTCCAAACTTTTATCAAGTTTTGAAAACAGATAAATCTTGTTATAAAATGGTACTCCCGTAGGGATTCGAACCCTAGACCCACTGATTAAGAGTCAGTTGCTCTACCAACTGAGCTACGGAAGCACAACAAAAAATGGCATCCCGTAGGGGAGTTGAACCCCTGTTACCGGCGTGAGAGGCCAGCGTCCTAGACCACTAGACGAACGGGACAATTAAACTTTCAATCGTAACGGCAATATTTTCTCGCCTGATTTTATGTCAAACTTTTTTATCCACTTCCACTTCAACAAAAAAAAAAGAGCCATGAAAAACACGGCTCCTCAAAACAAAACTACTTAATCCGCAAAAGCGAACCAGCTCTAATCAGATTTTTATTCGGCAGATTGTTCAAATCGACCAAAACCTCCTGACTTTTGTGCACCTGCTGGGCAATTCCCGAGAGATTATCACCAATATCCACCTTGTAATAGTTCCCCGCAACACCAGCTTTTTTCTTCACCATCGGCAACTTCAGCGTTTTGCCAACAGGAATAACTTTCGGGTCAGAAATGCCGTTGAGGTCTGCCACTTGCCAGATATACATATCGTTTTTCAGGCACAAATCGTATAGATTATCGCCCGCTTTCACATCATAACTTTCTGTCTCTTTGATAACGACCTCTTCCACAGCAACCTCTTGATCCGCTTCGTTCGAGACAATGTCTTCCACGACAACCGTCCGTTCAGCCTGATTTTGTTCAACCTCCACAATCACCTCTTCTTTCAAAGGCTCTTCGACAGGTTTTTTAGCCGCACAACCAATCAGCAAAGCAACAACCGCCAAAAACATAAAAATCTTTTTCATTCCTTCCTCCATTTTTAATAGCACAATTACAAAAATTTAATCCAATGTCAAGCCTTTTTAGACAGGCTCAATCCAACCATCTGGGTCGGCAATCTCGCCAAATTGAATCCCCGTGAGCGTGTTGTAAAGCTCTGTGGTGACAGGTCCGACCTCCGTTTGCGAATAAAATGTATGCAGCTCGTTTTTGTAATGAACTGCCCCTATTGGCGTAATCACCGCCGCAGTTCCGCACGCTCCAGCCTCTTTAAACTCCGCCAAATTGTCGATAAAGACATCGCGTTCTTCGACCTCCATTCCCAATTTATTTTTAGCCAAATAAAGCAAAGATTTTTTGGTAATGCTGGGCAAAATCGACGGCGATTTCGGCGTTACGAACTTATCGTCTTGCGTGATTCCAAAAAAGTTAGCAGCTCCGACCTCCTCTATCTTCGTGTGCGTAGCTGGATCCAAGTAGATACAATCGGCAAATCCGCCTTTTGCACTGATTTGGTGCGGAAGCATACTTGCGGCATAATTTCCGCCAACTTTTACAGCTCCCGTGCCAGCTGGCGCCGCGCGGTCGTATTCCGAAATGTCAAAATTCACTGGCGTGAGTCCGCCCTTAAAATACGCACCCACAGGCAAACAAAAAACGCAAAAAACGAACTCTGGCGCAGGCTTCACCCCAATATTCGGTCCATCGCCAAACAAAAACGGACGAATATACAAAGTCGCCCCACTGCCATACGGCGGCACAAACTCCGCGTTCTCTCTGACCACCTCTTTGCACGCCTGCACAAACCGCTCCACAGGAAACTCCGGCATCAGCGTCCTCTGACAGCTGGTAATCATCCGCTTGGCGTTCTCCTGCGGACGAAACAGCACAATCTTGCCCTCTTTTGTTGAATAAGCCTTCAACCCTTCAAAACAAGACTGTCCATAATGCAGCGCCGTTGCCGCCACATGAATGCTCAAATGCTCGCCGTCCACCATCTCGCCCTTGCCCCATTGCCCGTCTTTGTAGCGACAAACAAACATCTTCTTCGCCTTTCTATACTCAAATCCCAGATTGCTCCAATCGATTTTTTCACTCATTTTGTCCCCCAATATTTAAATTTACACCATTTTTAAAATTTCTAAAAACTCTATCTTTACAACAGCCCCAAATTTTCTTTGCCAAACTCGTAAACCTTTCCGCAAAAGTGACAAGTAGCCTTAATCTTCCCCTTTTCCTGCAAAATCTGCTCAATCTCCTTTTTCGGCAAAAGCTTTATCCCGCTTTTGAACCGCTCCTGATTACAATCACACTCATATTTCACAGGAGTTTCCGCCAAAATTTGCGGGTCGTCAACAACAAACTTTTTCAAAATCTCGCTAACCGAGTAGCCCATATCCATCAAATCTGTGAAATTAGGGAACTTCCGCATTTTCTCTTCCAACCGCAAAATCACCGACTCGTCGGCATCTGGCGAAAGCTGAACGATAAATCCGCCAGACTGCAAAATCTCCGCTTTTTCGTTTATCAACACACCCAAAACCACCACCGAAGCCACCTGCTCCGACTGCTGCAAAAGGTGCGCAATATCTTGCGCAATCTCCGAAGTTTGCAGCTGCACCTGCCCCTGATACGGCGCTTTCAGCCCTTCATCTCTGACGATGCTCAAAAAACCTCTACCCACAGCTTTTGGAATATCGAAGCCTTTGCCCGAGGCTCGCACCACCTCTTTTTCGGGATTGGAAATCGTGCCTTTCACTTTGCCGTCTTGGCTTGCCACCACTGTCGCTTTTCCAAGAGGTCCGTCGGCACTCACCCGCAAAGTCAACTTATTGCGAGCGTTTTTCATTTGTGAGCCCAAAAGCAAACCCGCACTCAAAAGCCTGCCCAGCGTTACGCTAGCGGTTATCGATAAATTGTGCAACTGCTGCGCTCGACGCACAACCTCGGTGCAATCGACCGCCATAAAATTCAAGCCGTCGCCTGTTCCTCTAATCAAAACATCCATTTTCAAAAAAATCCTTATCCTAAATTTTGATACAACTTAATAATCTCAAAAAGTTCGTCCAGTTGCGAAAAATCGAGCATCGTGCTGGCGTCGCACAAAGCTTTTTTCGGGCTCGGATGCGCCTCCACAAAAAGCCCTGCAACCGCTCCAGTAGCAAGGGCAGCTCTGGCTAGCGGCAAAGCATATTCTGGCGTCCCTCCGCTGATTTTGCCCAACGAGGGCTCTTGCATCGAATGCGTAACATCGTAAACCACTGGAAAATCAAGCGCTTTCATCTTGATAAAATTACGAAAATCAACCACCAAATTATGATAGCCAAAACTCGTTCCTCTTTCGGTGAGCAAAATCTTTCGATTCTCGCCACATTTTTCGATCGCCCCCTGCAAATCTTCTGCCGCCATAAATTGCGCCTTTTTAATATTCACAATCTTGCCCGTTGCCGCTGCCGCCTGCAAAAGCGCCGTCTGACGCGACAAAAAAGCTGGAATTTGCAAAATATCGGCAACTTCCGCCGCTGGTTGCGCCTGCTCTGGCAGATGAATATCGGTAACTATCGACACGCCAAACTCTTGCTTGATTTTTTGCAAATCGGCAAGCCCTTTTTCGAGCCCAGGACCTTGATAAGAGTCAGAACTGGTGCGGTTCGCCTTCTCAAAAGACGCCTTAAAAATCACAGGGCAAGGAGCGTTTTGCACAAGATAATCGGCAACCCTTTTACCCATCTCCAAATTCTCCAAAACGCACGGACCAGCCAGCAAAAATTTCTCTTTTTTTAACACGCCATAATCTATCATATCAAGCCCCCAAGCGAATATTCAAGCCTTTTTCGCTTAGATATTTTTTAATTTGCGGTATCGTCATTTTTTCGTAATGCAAGAGCGATGCCAGCAGCAATGCGTCTGCCTTGCCGACTCGCACACCCTGCTCAAAATGCTCCAGCTTGCCCGCTCCGCCAGAGGCAATCACCGGCACAGAAGAAATCTCGCCAACTTTTTTCGTCAGCTCCAAATCGTAGCCGTCGCCCGTCCCGTCGGCATCGATAGAGTTCAGCAAAATCTCGCCAGCACCCAAATCGATCGCTTTTTTCACCCATTCCAGCACATCCAAGCCCGTGTCAACCCGTCCGCCAGCCACAAAACAGTGCCAGCTAGAGCCAACTTTTTTCGCATCCACCGACAGCACAATGCACTGACTGCCATAGGTTTGCGCACCCTCTTTGATTAAATTCGGATTTTTAATCGCCGCCGAGCAAATACTCACTTTGTCTGCTCCAGCCAAAAGTGCCTGCCGAATATCATCAACACTGCGAATGCCGCCGCCAACAGTCAGCGGAATAAAAACCGCCTGCGCCACGCTCTGCACCACATCCAAAAGCGTCTGTTTGCTCTTATATGTCGCCCCAATATCCAAAAAAGTCAGCTCGTCTGCGCCCTGCTGATAATACTTTTTCGCCAGCTCCAGCGGATCGCCCGCGTCCTTTATCTGCTTAAAACTCGTGCCTTTTACCACTCGTCCGTCTTCGACATCCAAACACGGGATAATTCTCGTCGCCAACATTATCTATAAACTTCCTTCGTTCAATTAAATTTTCTCCCGCAATTTGTAAACTTCGGACGATAATGTCAACAATAATATTCAGTTTTGCTGGTCGTCCTTTTCTTTTATCGTAGGCGAAATAGTTTGACACATTCTCGACACCCAAAAGTTTACTACTCAAACAAAGTAAATCATTAAAAATCAAAAAGTTAATTTGCGTATCTGCAAACCCCTTTTTCTATTACAAGGAGAAATTAGTGCTGAATTTTGACCAACTCGGATTAAATCAAGAAATTTTGTCCACCATAAAAAAACTCGGATTTGAGACTCCAACTCAGGTGCAAGCCGAAGTCATTCCTACGGTTTTGGAAACCGACCACCATCTTATCGTCCTCTCGCAAACAGGTTCGGGCAAAACCGCCACCTTTGGTCTGCCGATGATTCAGTCGTTCGATCCAAACGAAAAAGGTGTGCAATTTTTCATCCTCGCTCCCACACGCGAGCTGGTGCAGCAGATATGCCAAGAGCTAAAAGATTACTCGATAAACTCCGCTGGATTTAGCGTCGTCAGCCTTTTTGGCGGCGGCAGCATCAAACAGCAAATCGACGCACTTAACTCAAGACCCACAGTCGTCGTCGGCACGCCAGGCAGAACTTTGGACTTCCTCAATCGCCGCAGACTCAACCTCTCTGGCATCAAAAGTTTGGTGCTGGACGAAGCCGACCAGATGCTGGATATGGGCTTTCAGGAAGAGCTCGAGGCGATACTCGAATACACCAATCCACAAAAAAGGGTGCTGCTCTTTTCGGCAACGATGAACAAACAAGTGGAAAAACTGGCGTCCAATCGCTATATGAGCGACCCGATAAAAATCACCATCGGCAAGCAAAATCAAGGCGTTGAGAACATCAAACACTACTATCACCTTTGCTCTGGCAAACAAAAAACGGCGGTGCTCTCTCGAATTTTGGATAACTTCGCCAACATTTATGGAATCGTTTTTTGTCGCACCAAAAAAGACACCGTCGATATTTGCGCCAATTTGCAAAAAATGGGCTATCGAGTGGAAGCGTTCAACGGCGATATGTCACAACCGCAACGAGAGCAGATAATGCAAAAATTTCGCAGCAAAAACCTAAAACTCCTGATTGCCACAGATGTCGCCGCGCGTGGAATTGATGTAAAAAACCTCACTCACATCGTCAACTACGCCCTGCCAGACGACCCCGAAACCTATGTCCATCGCAGCGGCAGAACAGGCAGAGCGGGCGAACAAGGCGTCTGCATCTCCATCGTCGGACAAAAAGAAAAACGAAAACTTCTGTCTATCCAAAAAATGCTGGGGCTACCCATCGAGTTGCAAAAAATTCCAACTGGCGACGAAGTTTGCCAAAACAGGCTTTTGGGGCTAAGCAAAACTTTCGCCAATTTTCAAATCGACCCAAAACTCGACCAGTTTGCGCAAGACGCCTATCTCGAATTTTCTCAATTTTCCAAAGAGGATCTCATCAAATCTTTTGTTGGGCTGCAACTAAGCAAACTTTGGCATCGCTATCACAAATTGCCAGATCTGAACCCTCACGCAAAAGTCCGTCTTGGCAAAATCAAAATCAACCTCGGCAAAAATCACGACTTCCAAAAAAGCGACCTTTTTAGCCTCATCAAAAGCGTGCAAAGGAGCATCGAGATTGGGCAAATCAAGATTTTTGACAAAAAAACCGAAGTCGAAATCGACAAAAAATTTATTCAACAAGTTATCGAAAGTTTCAACAAAAAAAGTTTTGCTCATTTGCCAATCAAAGCCACACCGCTGGCTACTCGCGGAAGATTTGGCTCTCCACAAAGAAGGAAAAGGAAAAAATAAATCTTGACGCAAAATCTAGCTGGCAAAATTTTTGGAAAATATTAAGTTAAACTTTTGCAGGTTTTAGTAGTTTATAAAAAAATCAAGTTGCGGGGATTTGTTCCGTATTGCACCGCAACAAACAAAAAAAAGCTAAAAAGGAGATTTTAATGAAAAATTATCTATTCACCAGCGAGTCTGTAACCGAGGGGCATCCCGACAAAATTTGCGACCAAATTTCGGACTCAATTCTTGACGCAATCTTGACTCAAGACCCAGAATCGCGAGTCGCTTGCGAAACTTTTGTAACGACAGGAATGGCGCTTGTCGGCGGCGAAATCACCACCAGTTGCTATGTTGACATCTCTTCGGTTGTGCGCGACACTTTGCGAAAAATCGGCTACACCAACGCCGACTATGGCATCGACGCCAAAACTTGCGCGGTAATCACCACTATCGACAAACAATCACGCGACATCGCTATGGGCGTGGACGAATACACCGAGCACGAACAAGGCGCGGGCGACCAAGGAATGATGTTTGGCTACGCTTGCAAAGAGACGCCCGAGTTGATGCCACTGCCGATTATGCTCAGCCACAAACTGACCCGCAAACTTTCCGAAGTGCGCAAATCTGGCGAGCTGGGCTACCTGCGTCCAGACGGCAAATCTCAGGTAACCGTCGAGTATGTAAACGACAAGCCCTCGCGCGTAGAAGCTGTGGTTATCTCAACACAACACGACCCCGAAATCACTTTGGAGCAAATCCGCAAAGATGTTTTGGAAAAAATCATCAAACCGATAATCGGAAGCGATTTTATGGACGCCAACACCAAAATTCACATCAACCCCACGGGGCGCTTTGTTTTGGGCGGACCGCACGCCGACACAGGACTTACTGGACGCAAAATTATTGTGGACACCTACGGCGGAAAAGGCAGCCACGGCGGCGGATGTTTCAGCGGAAAAGACCCCTCAAAAGTGGATCGCAGCGCATCGTATATGGCTCGCTACATCGCCAAAAATATCGTGGCAGCCGATTTAGCAGACAGATGCGAAGTCGAACTTGCCTACGCAATCGGCGTGGCAGAGCCTGTTTCCGTGCTTGTTGACACTTTTGGCACAGGCAAAGTTGACGAGAGCAAAATAACCGATGCGGTCAAAAAAATATTCCCGCTTAAACCTGCAAAGTTGATAAAACACCTAGATTTGAAAAAACCAATCTACGCAGCTACCGCGGCTTATGGACATTTCGGACGCTCGGAATTTCCTTGGGAAGCGATCGATATGGTGGGAAAATTAAAAGAGGCGACCTCCTAAAAAAAATGACCGAAAAACAACACGAAATAATCGAAAAACTGAAATACAAAGGGGCTGACAACGCCCCTTTTCTTTCTCTTGGAGCCAAAAAACACATCAGCCTTATCGGATTTATGGGCGCTGGCAAAACCACAATCTGCAACGCTTTGGGCGATAAATCGCTCGATCTAGATTTCCTTGTTGAAAAAAAAGCGATGCTCAAAATTTACGACATCTTCAAAAATTTCGGCGAAAAAAAATTTCGGGAACTGGAACTGACTACGCTCCAAGAAGTCGCCAAAAATCCAAAACCCATTTGCCTAGCGACAGGTGGCGGCGTAGTCGTTAAAAGCCTAGCACGCCAAGAACTGAAAAAAAACTTTTACAACATATTCCTCTTACTTCCGCCAAAAATAGCTTATCAGAGGATTGAGAACGACAAAAAACGACCACTTTTTTCGCAAGATTTAGACAAAATGCAAGAACTTTTTGACTCTCGACTGGACTGGTATTTGGATGTTGCCGATTTGATTTTGGATATGGAAAATATCAGCACGCAAGCAGCGGTGGAGCTTATAAATCGCCTTCTTACAAAGAGTTAGCCTTAAGTTTTGCAATAAGAGTTTCCGCTGATTTTTTTGATATCGCCAGAGAGCTCCAACTCCATAAGCAGCGCGCTCAAAGCGCCAATCTCGTATTTTGTTTCCATCAAAAGATTGTCGAACGAGACTTTTGAATTTTTCGAAACAATCGTATAAACTTTTTTGAGCCTTTCGTTAGCGAACTTTTTCGGCTTTTTCTCGTCGTCCAAAGTTCTGGGCAAATAGCCGTAATCTTCCAAAATATCTTGCCCGCAAGTCACCAACTTCGCACCTTTGGATATCAAAAAATTCGGACCGCTGGCCTGCTTGCGATTGATGTCGCCAGGAATTGCGTAAATATTTTTGTTTTGCTCCAGCCCAAATTTGTAGGTAATAAGAGCGCCAGATTTTCTTTCGCCCTCGGTGATGAGGACTCCTTGCGAAAGCCCTGCGATGATGCGATTTCTGGCAGGAAAAAGCCACGCAGCGCCGATAGTTCCCGGAGGATTTTCGGAGACTAAACCGCCTCCTTTTTCCAAAATCTTTTTCGCTAAACCAGTGTTTACAGCAGGGTAAACTTTATCCACAGATGGTCCCAAAACAGCGATAGTGGGCGTCCGCTCCAAAATCGCCGCCGTGTGCGCCAAAGAGTCCGCCCCCATAGCCAGTCCGCTGACGATAGTAAAGCCAGCAGCGGCGACCTCTCGAGCTATTTTTTGGGTCATCGATTTCCCATAATCGCTAAGCTTTCGAGTGCCGACAATCGCAAAAGATTTCTGCAGCGGCAACTCCCCCTTTACAAACAACATAATCGGCGGATTTTTTTGCTTTTTGAGGATTTCTGGATAATCGTCGTCCAAAATTGAAATAAGTCTAATCCCCTGCTTTTCAATAACTTCCAAAATTTCGTCAATCGTCAAACCGTGTTTGAGAAAAACTTTATTCCACAAATTTTCTGCAGTTTTCGGCGTAAGTAATTGATTTATTTCCGACTTATACTCGGCAAAATTTTCTGGATGCCCAAACTGCTTAATCAGCTTGTAGGCAGTCCCCACGCCCAAATCGGCTGTCAAAAACAGCTCAAGCCAAGCTCTTGGTTGCCTCATCTTGCACCAAATTATATAACGAGTTCACCAATTTGCGGATATTTTCGCCAGTAACCGACGAGATAAACAAAATCTCTTCTTTGTTGTCGAAATCGTTCAAATCCAACTCCCCTGCCAACAAATCTGCTTTGCTGACAACAACAAACGCCTTTTTTTTATCCAAATATGGATCGAAAAGATGAAGCTCTTTTTTTAGCGTTAAATAGTCTTGACGAATATCTTTTGAGGTAGCGTCCAGCAGAAAAAGCAAAATTTTCGTCCGCCTGATATGTTTGAGGAACTGGTCGCCAAGCCCTTTGCCAGCCGCCGCTCCATCGATAATCCCAGGAATGTCGGCGATCACAAAAGATTGATAGGAGCTAACTTTGACGACGCCCAGCTTCGGCTCCAGAGTCGTGAACTCGTAGTTAGCGATTTTCGGCTTTGCGCTGGAGATTACCGACAAAAGCGTCGATTTGCCCACATTGGGAAAACCAACCAGCCCCACATCCGCCATCAGCGAGAGCTCCAACTGCAGATGCAACTCTTCCCCCGGCGTGCCCGGCTGATGATACCTCGGCGCTTTGTTCACCGAATTTTTAAAGCGAACATTGCCCTTGCCGCCCATTCCGCCTTTCGCCAGAAGGTGCTTCTGGTTCGGCTCAATCAAATCCAAAATCTTCTCGCCCGTTTCGGCATTGAACACCATCGTTCCCGGCGGAACTTTGATGCAGACATCTTCGCCACGACGACCAAACTTATTCTTGCCTTGCCCGTTATGCCCTCGTTCAGCCTTAAAAAGCTTTTTCGAGCGAAAATCGACAAGCGTGTTGAGCTGGTCGTCCGCCACGATATAAACGCTTCCGCCGTCGCCACCGTCGCCGCCGTCTGGACCGCCTTTGGGGATAAACTTTTCCCTGCGAAAGCTGGTGCATCCAGCTCCGCCATCTCCAGAAGCAATCTTAATTTTTGCCGAATCTATAAACATTTTATTTCACTCCTTCGCGCAAAGATTTACTGTTTTCAAGCCGATCCACCAGCTTGTCGGCGTCGTTATAAAAAGAGAAAAACATCAGCGACATCAGCAAAAAAAGCCCCAAATATTGCAATCCCGTTTGTAAATTATCCGAAAGCGGTCGCCGCAAAATTTTTTCCAAAACGGCGAACAAAATTAAGCCACCGTCCAAAATCGGAATCGGTAAAAGGTTCATCACAAACAGCACCACATTCACAAAAGCGATGAAAATCAAAATCGAGGCAAGCCCTTTTTGCGAAAAACTTTTTGCCGCCTGCGAAATCATCACAGGACCAGAGAGGCTGCCCTTGAGCGTCGATGGCTGAAGCAAAATTTTGTAAAGCCCATAGTAGTTGAGCCAAACAGCCGACACAGTGCTCGCCGCGCCTTTTGCAAGAGAAGCAAAAAAGCCCGAACTTTCCTCGGGAAAAACCGTCATCGCTGCCGAAATTCCCAGCAAAAATCTGCCCGAAATCGGGTCTTGCACAGGCGAAATCTCTCGCCGCAAAATTTTATCTCCTCGCGAAAAGACAATCGGCACGCTCTGCAAACCACGCAAATTTTTGCCAATATCGCTCCACGAAATTATCTCCGCGCCGTTCAGCCTCAAAATGCGGTCGCCCTCTTGCAAACCCAAAAGGTAAGCGGGCATCCCCACGCTCACTTCGCCCACAATCGGCTCGATGGCTGGCTCTGCGGCAAAATTTTCGTCCAGCGTCAAATTCAGCGGAAAGCCGTCCCTTTGCACAACGAAATCTTTTGCCGTTGCATCGATCTGACTCCAGCTTTTTATCGGCTTGCCGTCGGCTTGCAAAATATAATCGCCACTGCGAAAACTTTGCGCATCTTGCCCAACTATCGGCAAAAAATCGTGATAAGAGCTATTCACCATAAACGATGCGCTAAAAAAGATGAACGCAACCACCAAATTGGCGAAAGGCCCCGCAAAAGCGATCACGACCCGTTGCCACCAGTTTTTGCTGGCGAAAGATTTCGGGTCGCTCGTAGCCTGCCTAGAGTTCTCCCCCAGCATCTTCACATAGCCGCCAAGCGGTATCAGCGACAGGCGAAACTCTGTCTCTCCGACCTTTTTTTTGCACAAAACAGGACCAAAGCCAATCGAAAAAGCGTCCACCTGCACACCAAAAAATCGCGCCGCCAAAAAATGCCCAAACTCGTGCAAAGCCACAATCAGCGACAGCGCCAAAACAAAATATAAATAAAACAATCAAAATCCTTGCGAAATTAAAGATTTTTCTTCAAAAACATAATGTTCTCGATGGCAAACGGGTCAACGCCGTTCTCCCTCGCCAAATAGTAACTAATCATATCGCCGATAAAAATGAGCGAAAAAACTTTTTCGATATAGGAATTCCCCTCGGCGTAAAGCTCGATTTTCTCGTCAATCAATTGTGAGAAAACATCCACCCGCTTTTGATAATGCTGTTCCAGTTCAAAATCGAGCAAAAACACTGGCAAAATCGGCAAATCTTGATGATAATACCCTTCGATTTCGTTGTGGTTCATCTCAGGGAAATAGTGCCAAAAAGCTGGCGAGTTTGCGTTTTCGTTTAACTGGCATTTCATCCGATACGCCGCACAGCTGTAGGCAGGAGACCCCGCATAAACCACCGCAATTTTGCCCTTCAGCTTTTGCGCAATCTGCTTCGCCAAATTTTGCTCCAGCGGCGAAGACTCAAAAATCGCCTGCACTTTGCCAGCCAACTGACTCGTTGCCGCATCTACCTCCTGTGCGATGCTAGGCGCCAAACCAAAAGCTTCCAAAATTTTGTGCAGCGCTCCAAACAAAAAAGCGACAGCCGCTCTCGGCGGAAATCCAGCCTCCAGCTTCACCATCGGGAATTTTCCCTCAAGCAATCTCCCCAGCTCGCCTCCAGTGGTCACACCTGCGATGTTTTTCGTCTGCTTTTGCGCCTGCTCAAAGCACGCCAAAGTTTCTGCCGTATTTCCCGAATAAGAAACCACCACCACCAAAGTTTGCGCGTCGATAAAGCCCAAATTGTAGTCGCTGACCACCCGCACAGGCATCGTGCTTCCATAAGCTCCGGCGATAATGTGCCCGGCAATGCCCGAGCCGCCCATTCCACACACCACGAGTTTGTTCACGCTCGCCGCCTGCTGAGCAACACTCACCTTGTGATAGCCGTTATAAATCTGCTGCGGCAGATGCGTTATCAAATCGTGCATCGAATTTTTATCCATTATTACAGTCCTCTTTTTCAATAAACTTTTTCTTCCCAAACTGGCAAAGGAATCTCCTGATCACCTCGCCGAATATACTCTTTGCCCAAAAATTCTTGAACAACAAACTCCAAACAAAAAACTTCCGATTCCGCCAAATGTCCACCAAAGACGCTAAAATCTTTGATCGCAACGCTAATGTGCAGATGACAAAAAATCTCGCCGTCTTTTAGGGAAATATTACCTTCCAGCGCCGCAACTTCCACAGCCTCGTCGATTTTGCGATAATGGTATCTCTCACCATCAAAATAGCCCAAAGTCACTCGCCGCAAAGCCCCAATTCCACTGACTTTTCCTAGAGCCACACCCTTTTCTCGCACAAACCGAGTAATCGCTGCCGCGGCATCTTCGCCAGCTGACACTCTTCCCACAAAAACCCTGCCAATCTTTAGCTCCTGCAACATTATTGCCCCCTTTAACGATTCCAAAAAAGCTAAAGCCAAAATAGAGGCGAGACCGCCCGATGTCAACTCTTAAATTCCAGCTTTTTCAATTCCGCTTTTCTCCATTATTTTAGCATAACAGCTATCCGCACAAATTCTTGAAAAAAAGTTGACACTTTATTTTCTTTTGCGACAAATGACGAAGAAAGATAATCTAAAGGAGGTTCTAGAATGAAAAAATTCTTAGATCAGGTAAAAGCTAAAAATCCAGGGCAAACCGAGTTTCTACAAGCTGTAGAAGAGGTTGTCTCCACCCTTTGGGACTTTGTTGAGGAACACCCAAAATACAAAAGCCAAAAAATTTTGGAAAGAATAGTTGAGCCAGAGCGAGCCATAAGCTTTCGTGTGTCGTGGATCGACGACAAAGGCGAAATCCAAATCAATCGTGGCTACCGTATAGAGTTCAACTCTGCCATCGGACCATACAAAGGTGGACTTCGCTTTCACCCCACTGTATCGCCAAGCATTCTTAAATTCTTGGGGTTTGAGCAAACTTTCAAAAACAGCCTAACCAGCTTGCCAATGGGCGGCGGAAAAGGCGGTTCGGACTTCGACCCAAAAGGCAAATCGGACACCGAAATTATGCGTTTTTGCCAAGCGTTTATGAGCGAACTTTTCCGTCATATCGGACCAAACACCGATGTTCCCGCTGGCGATATTGGCGTTGGCGGAAGAGAGATTGGTTATCTTTTTGGAATGTATAAAAAACTCCGCAACGAGTTCACAGGCGTCTTGACAGGTAAAGGTGCAAACTGGGGCGGCTCACTTATCCGTCCAGAAGCAACCGGCTTTGGCACTGTTTACTTTGCTCGTGAAATGCTCAAAGCGCATAACGACGACATCAAAGGCAAAACTGTTGCTATTTCTGGATTTGGCAATGTTGCTTGGGGCGCAGTTATGAAAGCTAGCCAATGCGGAGCCAAAGTCGTCACAATCTCTGGACCAGACGGCTACATCTTTGACGAAAACGGCATCAACACCCAAGAAAAATGGGACTATATGCTAGAGCTGCGTGCCACTTGCAACGATGTAGTTGAGCCTTACGCCAAAAAATTCGGCGCTAAATTTATCGCAGGCAAAAAACCTTGGGAAGTAAAAGCTGACCTAGCTTTCCCTTGTGCAATTCAAAACGAACTGGATGAAAACGACGCCAAAACACTCATCGCAAACGGCGTGCAATATGTAATCGAAACATCCAATATGGGCTGCACCAACGAAGCGATAAAAGCTTTTCACGACGCCAAAATCCCAATGGCTCCAGGCAAGGCTGCCAACGCTGGCGGTGTGGCAGTATCTGGACTAGAGATGAGCCAAAACAGCCTCCGCTATAACTGGACCGAAGCCGAAGTTGACGAAAAGTTGCACACAATAATGGTCAATATTCACAGCACCTGCGCCAAATATGGCAAAGAAAACGGCTTTATCAACTACTCAAAAGGCGCCAACATCGGCGGGTTTATCAAAGTGGCTGACGCTATGATAGATCAAGGAGTTGTGTAGTTTTGCAAGCGCAAAAATATTGCAAACAAAACACAAAAAAATAAAAAGACCTTGACACTAAAAATAAAATAAATACAAAAGGGCAAAATCAAAGGAAATCCTAAAAAGGATTAAAAAAAGAAAAAAATCAAAAAAGAAAGGAGAGAATTAGTATGAAAAAACTAATCACAATCGGAATGATTGCCGTTTTCGCTTTCAGTAGCTTAATGGCATTCGAAGTTGACTGGAGCGGAACAGCTCGTGTAAGGGGCGGTATTATAAAAAATGCCGTATTCGTAGACAACGCATTTGGTGGCAAGAATATCAGCCAATTCACCAAAGACGCTAGCACAACATCTTGGAAGTCTCAAAGAATCAGAGCAACCATCACAGGTGAAGCTGACAACGGCGTAAAGTTCGTTATCCGCTCAAAATGGTCTAATGGTGACATGAGCACTGCTAGCGACAATGTTATTTTCGACCGTGCCTACATCGCTATCCCTGATGCTTTTTTGGGTGCCGATCTTAACGCTGGTCTCATCCCAGTATATGCTCATGGCGGAATGGTAGTTGACGACAACTTTCCTGGGTATTCTATAAGCAAATCTATGGGCGATATGAGCTTCGGTGCTGGTGTATTCACCTTAGACGAAACCAACAACTCTGCCGCTTCTTCTCAAACAGATATCAATGCTGACGACGATGTTCACGGCTTTATGCTTAGCTTTGCTAAAAACAATGTTGGTCCTGGCAACTTCGGTATTGATGTAATGGGTAAAACAAACTATGCTCCAGATAATACTTACAAACCAGGAAACATCTATTGGGTTTCTCCTTGGTATGTTCTTGATGGTGGCAAAGCTGGCATCGACAACTTTAGTGTTGACATTAACCCTATCTTTATGACTGCAAGCTTCGACAAAAATACTGCAGCTAAAAAGAAGGACGGCTCTATTTTTGCTTTGAGTTTAAAACCAAACTTCACTCTTAGCTCTGGAGCTAATATTGGTGGAACTATTACTTACATCCAAGGTGTAAAAGCTGACAAGCAAGGCGAAGATGTAACTTGGTCAAACATTAAATCTTTCTATATGAACGGACTTGAGTTCTTCGGTGCAGGCAACCCTTCTGATGGAATGCCAGGAGCTATGGGCTTGGGTAATACTTGGTCTTCTGGCTTGGGTGCTGAAGCTTATGGTTTGCAACTTATCGCTATTACTGTCGACCAACCTGTAGCTAAAGATTTGACCGCTCATGCTGCTCTTGGTTATGCTAATACTGATCAAAAAGTTGGCGACAAAACCGACCTTGGAACAGAGTTTGACCTTGGTGTTTCTTGGAAAGTAAAAGAAAATGTCTCTTGGAATATCACTGGTGTTTATGTTGCACCAGGCAAAGCTCTTGTAGGCAATGGAGATGACGACGCTTTGACTGCTCTTAACTCTTATCTTGAGTATTCTTTCTAATCTATTTAGTCTAGGAAATTATAAGGCTCTTCATTTTCAGAAGAGCCTTTTTTTTTGGAGGGGGATGCCGCTTTTAGGGAGACTCTCCAGACACCTCTCGAAACCTCTCTGGCTATTTGAAGCGGGCGTCCTTTTCTGTTTCTCTTTTCGGACGACCGAAAAGGAGAAAATCTGCCTGATAAGACAAAACAATAACCTATTAACTGCTCGTGTGCTGAGCGTAGTCGAAGCGCACCAACAAAAGGCTAAACGATTGGCGTCTCGCAGAAAAAAAAGAACAGCTTAACCAAATAAAACCTCTGGTTTGAAAAAATGTATTATATAAAAAATTTTAGATATATCAAAGATTATAAAATCAAAATAACTTTTAATGATAACAAAAGCAAAGTTGTTAACCTAGAAAATCATCTAAATGGCAAAATTTTTGAACCTTTGCAAGACATAAATTTTTTCTTCGCAATCTTATATATTTATTCTCTCACCTACAAAATCGCACAATCTTCCGTAACTGCAACTCCCAAATTGCTCGCTTTCCGCTGGGAAAATATGGGAACCTTGCTTTTACAGAGAAATGATTAAAAAAATTGACAAAAAAAAGTATTCCTCTTCCTTAGCGATAAGAAATAATTTGACTTTAACAAGCTACATTCTAAGAAAAGGAGATATTATGTCGGCTCATACACTAGCTTTTGACACTTTAAAATTTGCAAAAAACCTTGAAAGATATACCTTTACCACACAACAAGCAGAAGGATTAGCCGATGAGTTAAAGATAATCATCGAAGAAAATACTGCAAGCTCAAGCGATATAGACGAGCTAGAAAAAAATCTTGCCACAAAAATAGAAATATCCGCTGCGAACACGAGAGCGGAAATAATAAAATGGGTTGTTGGTCTTCTTTTTGCGCAGTCTGCACTAATCGTGTCGGCAATAAAGTTTTTGTAGATTAAGAAACTTCAATTTCTTTGGAGCGCAAGCGACAAAGCCCTTGACTTCCACCCTCTTTCTTTTTATTTGCGCCAATGAATAAAACACAACTATCGCTTCTGCGCAGGCTATCAAAATATCTGCTGATTTTACGCCAAAAAGAAGATAACAACCACAAAATCGTCTCCTCGGCGGAACTTGGCATAATGAGCGACACTCACAACTCTCAGGTGCGCAGAGATTTTGGCACTATCGGCTTGCAAAGCAGCCCTCGCGTTGGCATACACATCCGCAAAGCAATCAAGGCGATCGAAAATTTTTTGCAACTCAATCGGCTCAACCCCGCTTTTCTTGTCGGTGTCGGCAACATCGGCAAAGCTGTCCTCAAGCACGATTACCAAAATTTTGGTGTAGAAATTTTGGCAGGTTTCGACACAGATTTGAGCCTAACCAGCACGCAAATCGCAGGCGTCAAAATTTTCCCTTTGGAAAATTTCAGTCTTTTGGCAAAAAGAATGAGCGTCCACATCGGCATTATCTGCACCCCAGCAAACCACGCCCAAAGCGTCGCCGATTTGATGATAGAAGCAAGCATAAAAGGCATCTGGAACTTTTCTCCCGCCAAACTAATCGTCCCCGCAAGCGTTACAGTGGAAAATGTCGATTTATACTCAGGCCTCGCCGTGCTTTGCAAATCGGTCACGCAAACGGCTAAAACTCTTGACACATAAGCCCTAGAATAAATTTTGCAAAAAAAAATGGACGGTATATGAATTGGAAATGCTACAGCTTGGGCTGTTTAACCTCATTTATTCTGCTAGCGCTAGCCCTGTGCGGCTTGGTGGTTCTCGCTGTTTCCGTCGTTCCCAAAATCAAAACCGACCACAAATCCGAACTAAAAGAAAAAAGCTATCTGTTGGTTGATCTTGACCGAAAATTTTTGAGCTACCAAAACTCTTCCCCTTTTGACTGGGACGACGAGCCGCCGCTTGCTTTAGATGTCTTGCAAGAAAAAATCGCACAAGCAGCACAAGACCCAAAAATCGAAGGCGTTATCGTTAAATCTGCAAAAATCACCCCGCTTAACTACGCCAAAGCCGACCAAGTCTCCAAAATTTTGCAAAATTTCAAAAGCTCTTGCGACAAAAAAGTTTTCGCCTACCTCTACTCTTGCACCGACGCCAAATTTTTGATCGCGTCCGTTGCCGACGAAATCTACCTCAACCCCTCTAGCGCCGCTGGCATCTCCTTTTTGGGAATTAACGCCAAAAAGCTATACCTAAAGCCTTTGCTCGACAAACTGGGCGTTGATGTGCGTGTCGTCCGCACAGGCAGCTACAAATCTTACGGCGAAATTTTTACCCAAAATCAGATGAGCCAAGCCGCCCAGCAAGAAACAAAAAAAGTTTACGGCGCTTTTTTTGCTCAATACCAAAATCAACTGGCAAAAAATCTTGGCAAAAAATTAAGCTCCATTCAAAGCCTCTTTTCCAATCCTCAAAGCGTCGTTTTGAGCGGAGCAGAAGCGCTGAGCGTCATCGATTCTCTGGCTTACTACGACAACTTTTTGGCTGCAAACAAAATCAAAAATGTTGTAACTTTATCAAAATACGAACTCGGAGAAAACGAAATTTCCAGCGAAAATAAAGTCGCTATCGTTTATCTGGAAGGCTCGATAGTCTCACAAACCGAAGATTTCGGGGAAAATATAGATTTCCAAACGACCAAAAAAATCTTTGCTAAAATCGAAAAAGACAGCAGCATCAAAGCGGTCGTCGTGCGGATCAACTCTCCTGGTGGCAGCGCTCTTGCCTCGCATTTAATCGCCCAGCAAGTATTAAAGTCGGCAAAAGTTCCCGTCGTTGTGTCGATGGGCTCACTCGCCGCTTCTGGCGGTTACTACATCGCCTCCGCTGGCGACTACATTGTGGCTGAACCCTACACAATCACTGGTTCTATCGGGGTTTTAGCCATTCTGCCGAACGCAACCAAACTTGCCCAAAAAATTGGCGTAAACTACAGCGGTCTGACTTTCGGAGAGTTCGCTGGGAGCACCGACATCTTCAACCCGCAATCGCCGCAGTTAGTGTCGGCAATCCAAAAACACATCGAAAAAGTTTACCAAGAGTTTTGCGGCTGTGTCGCCAAAAACAGAAAGATGCCCATTGCTGAAGTGAAAAAACTGGCGCAAGGGAAAATCTACACCGCCACACAAGCGAAAGAGGCAAATTTAATCGACCAAGTCGGTTATCTGGCGGACGCAGTGCAAAAGGCGAAAAGTTTGGCAAAAATTGACACCGCAAAGATTGTCACTTTCCCCAAAGAAAAAGAGTGGTGGAAAAATATTCTCAATAACAAAATCGCCAATTTGCCTTTCGTAAAGCTGATTTTTGAGACGAACCGCACTCTTTCCACCGAAGATATGGTGCAAGCGAGGATTTGGCTGTGAGAAAAATCTTTTTTGCTTTTTTGCTTGTTTGCCCGTTTTTGATATTCGCTCTAAACGAAGAGGAGTATCAAAATTTCCGCCAAACAATCGACGCTTCGCACGAACGGAGCTACTTTGCGCCAGGTTGTTTTGGCAATGTCGGCGAGTTGATTTTTGAAGGCAGAGTGGCAGACCAATATTTCATCAACTTCCAGCGAAACGCCAACTGGGCAGCCGACGCCGAAATCAACATCACGATGAGAATGCTCAGCAAAAAATCTGTGCCAATCTATACCCCCAGCTACAATCCAGGCATCAACTTCTACTACTTCGACGACGACGACGGAATCTACGGCGGCAACATCATCTACGCCCTAGGCTTCTACCATTTTTCCAACGGTCAAGCTGGCGATTATTACATCGACAACGACCCCCAAAAAGGCATCAACTACAAAAACGGAAACTTTTCAACAAACTACATCACCATCAAATCTTTTTCCTTAAAAAGAGACGCCAAACGAGACTACATCAAGAACATTTTCGGCGCAAAATTTAGCTACTATGTGATGACTTTTCACACTCAGCGCGCCGCTTTCCCAAAAGCACGACTGGATTTAAGCATAGAAAATGTGATCAGCGACTGGTATAAAGTTTGGAACCTTTTTGGTCGCAGCAAAAAAAAAGACAAGAACGGCGAAGAGATTTACACATTGAACAGAATAAAAGTAGATTTCGGATTTTTGTTCGGATATATGAAAGGTCACGAAGATTGGGACGACAAAATCACCTTTGAGACCACCTATTCATACAAACCCAGCTGGCTCGACGACTTCTCATTTTTTACCAGATATTACTACGGAAGCGACTACTACAACATCCATTTCAACCAAAAAATCTCGGAAATCACCATGGGCATAATGTCCGACAACTTCAACTTTAGGGGCGATTATGATTAAACCTTCTACCGTTGCTGGCACTATGGAGCTTTTGCCGGCAAAACAAATGGCTTTCGATAAAATGTTAGCGACCATCAAAAATTGCTACAAAAGCTTTGGCTACACACCTTTGGAAACTCCCCTGCTGGAAAAATCGAGCGTTTTGCTCACCAAAAGTGGTGGAGAAACCGAAAAGCAGATTTACTTCGCCGTGCCCACTGGCTCTCTTGCGACATTGCAAAGTAAGGAAACACCAAAATATGCGCTCAGATTTGACCTGACCGTGCCGCTGGCGCGCTATGTCGCCCAACACGAAAACGACTTGGTTTTCCCTTTCAAGCGGTATCAGGTGCAAAAAGTTTATCGCGGCGAATCTGCCCAAAAAGGGCGCTATCGCGAGTTTTATCAATGCGACGCCGACATCATCGGCAACGGAAGCCTGCCGATAGCTTACGACGCCGAACTAGTCACTCTTATCTACCGCATTTTCAACGAGTTACAAATCGGCAAATTCACAATTCAGATTAACAATCGCAAACTTTTTCAAGGCTTGTTTGAGAGCCTAAAAATAGACGACGCCTCTGCCCAATTGGCTTTGCGAGAAATTGACAAACTGGACAAAATTGGCGAAGAAAAAGTCAAAAAAAACTTGGAAAAACTTTTAAACAGCCAGCAAATAGAAGCAATTTTTGCTTTTTTAGAGCTGAAAGACAGCTCAAATCCACGCAAAAATTTAGAAAATTTTGCTTGCGATAACAGCGTGTTTCTCGAGGGGAAAAAAGAGCTGCAAAAGATTTGGCAGATTTTGGACTGCTATCAGCTAGACTCCGCCTGTCTGAAGTTCAACCCTTGCATCGCCCGAGGCTTAGACTACTACACATCCACCGTTTTAGAAACTTTTTTGGACGAGCACCCACAAATCGGCAGCATCTGCTCTGGCGGCCGCTACGAAAATTTGGCGTCCCACTACACAAAATCGGCGCTGCCCGGAGTCGGCGTGTCTATCGGCTTCACCAGACTTTTTTACCTTTTGGACACTTTGGGGCTGATAAAAGACGCTGGCAGCTCGCCAGCAAAGGCGATGATCGCCTGCCTCGACGAAAAAATAACACCACAATACATCGAGCTCAGCAAAAAACTTTTGCAAAAAAATATCAGCAACTTTATCTATTGGCAACCGTCAAAACTGAAAAAACAGCTAAAATACGCCGATAAAATTGGCGTCGAGTTTTTGTTAATCGTCGGACAAGAAGAGCTAGACTCTGGCACAATCAACATCAAAAATATGCTCACTGGCGAGCAAAACAAGCTCAAAGTTGACGAAATTTTCCCAATTTTATGCTCGAAATAAAAGGTTTAGAGTTTGGTTATAAAAACAAAAAAATCTTCTTCGATCTAAATTTTTCGCTAAAATCGTCGGGACTTTTTTGCGTTGCGGGTCCAAACGGGGCAGGAAAATCGACCCTGCTGAAGCTAATAATCGGCTATCTTCGTCCTCAAAAAGGACAAATTCTCTATAATGGTAAAAATCTGCTCTGGCTATCGCCAGCTAGCAGAGCCAAAATTGCGAGTTTCGTCCCTCAAAAAACGAATTTGGTTTTTGACCTTTCCACCTGCGAGTTTATCCTCAGCGGGTGCAACCCTTACCTTTTGCCCACGGACGGCTACAGCGATAAAGACATCGAAATTTGCCACAACATCGCCCAAAAATTGGGCATTGAAAATCTGTTGCAGCAAGATTTTTGCACGCTTTCTGCTGGAGAAGCGCAAAAAGCTCAAATCGCTAGAGTTCTGATCCAAAATACGCCAGTGCTTTTGCTGGACGAAACGCTCGCCCATCTGGATCTGAAGCATCAGCTAGAAACGCTGAAATTGTTGAAAAATCTTGCCAAAACCAAAATCGTCGTTTTGGTTTCGCACAACCTGAATTTGGCTCTGGAATATTCCAACGAGATTATTTTTTTGAAAAGCGGCAAAATCTTGCGACAAGGCGACCCAAGCCAAATCACGACCGAAGAACTTTTGCTGGGCGCCTACGATTGCAAATTAACTTTGGACAAAAACCAATATACAGGCAAGCCCCTGCTTTTGTTTCACTAGGATTATATTATTTCAAGAAGTCAAAATCCAAAAAATTTGTTTCCCAAAACCAAGGTTTATAACCAAAAGTGAGCCAAACAGTTTGATTGTGAAATGTTTTGCCTTCCAAAAACGCATTTTCCGAATTTACATAAATATCTTTGATACCGTAATCGTAGCGCAATTCGCAAAAATATTCTTCTTTTAGATCGGCTCCAACTCCCAAAATAAGCCCAAAATCGTAATTATCTATCTGCGACAAATCGCCTTGCGAGCCGCCGCCTAAGCTACTATTGGAAACATACGACGCAGAAACCAAATACGAAAATTGTAGTCCACCAAAGCCGTAAAATCTGGATGTTTCCCGACGATCAGTTCCGTAATAAAACAAAAATGGAAACTCAAGATAGTTCAACACTATATCGTTGGTGATGTTGGCGACCTCGCCCATAGATGCAATCAGCTCTTGCCGCCTAGCCCGAAATCCTTTGCGAGCGAACAAAATCTCAAGCCTCAAAAAAATGTTTTTCCCGAAAGGTCGTTCAGCTAAACCTCCCAGAGCAAAGGAAAATTTGTTTTCCATATTGGCGTTCATATCCGACGAACTGGCAAAAGAGCCTCCGCCTGCTCCAAAAACACCAACCCTTAGCGGCTTTCTTTTGTAATATCTTACATAGCTGGTTTCTTTTGATGTCTGCGCCTTATTTTTGCCAGTTTCTGCCGCAAAAGAGAGTGCGAAAATCAACAGAAAAAGAAAAAAAAACTTTAGCTTCATACCCTTTTTTCTCCTTTAATAAAAAACACCGAAACCAAAATTGCAACAACTCCCATACCTATCAAAAGGCTAAAGCTGTCCAAAAACGAGAGATAAGCGGCCTGCTGTTTAACCAAATCTTGAGCTATTTTTAAAATCTCTATATCGCCAATTCCTGCAAACTTTGCCGAAAAATCGACAAAATTTTGTTGAAAATTACTGATGTTTTCCGCCAAATATTTTGTGTGAACTTTTTCCCCTCTAGCGACAACGGTTTGCACTATTGCAAGACCAACGCTTCCACCAATTGTCCTGATTAAACCAAGCATTCCCGTGGCTTGACCTAGCATTTTATCGGGCACATTTTGCACCGACATTATCATCACCGGCACCATCATAAATCCAATCGAAACAGAAAAAATCATCCGATAGTGAATAATCGACGACATTCCCATACCCAAAGTGAACCTTGTCCTCATCAAATATACAGACAAAATAAAAACCGCGATTCCAAAAAGCAAAAGCTGTTTTTTGTAGAGAGTATTGCCCACAAGCACACTTGCCATAGGCATCGCCACAAGAGAAACGGTCGTTGCGGCACTGACCACCAAGCCAGAAGTCATCGGCGAGTAGCCAAGCAAATCTTGCATATACAAAGGCAAAATAAGGTTTACGCCGTAGATGAAAAATCCCAAAATGAACAAAACCACCACAGAGGAGGCAAAATTGGGAAATTTAAACAGCCGCAGGTTTAAAATAGGGTCTTTGCTTCTTAGCTCCCAAAAAATTGTAAATCCCAAACAGACCACAGCCAACACAGTTAAAGTTATGATAAAATCAGACTCGAACCAGTTTTTGCTTTGCCCCTGATCCAACAAAATTTGCAAACTGGAGATGCCAACCATCAAAAACGACAAACCGACAGTGTCAAATGCGGGCTTCTGCTTGCTGTCTTTCAAGGGCTTTTCTCTATCGTAAAGGAACAGATAAACCAAAGCGATGCTGACTATCAAAATCGGAAGATTTATGTAATACACTAGCCGCCAGTCGTAGTTTTCCGAAAGCCAGCCACCCACAAAAGGTCCACACGCAGGAGCGACGACCAAGCCCATCGAATAGATGCCCATTGCCAAAGATTTTGCCCTTGTGCTATAGGAAAATTCACTTAGCAAAATCGCCTGCGCCACGGGCAAAATTCCGCCTCCACCAACGCCTTGGATAATCCTTGCTATCAAGTAAAATTCAAATGTAGTCGCAGCGCCAGACAACATTGAGCCTACACCAAAAACGCAAATAGAGATTAACATAAAAAGTTTTCTGCCCAAAAAATCGGCACACCAGCCAGATATCGGCAAAATTATCGCACTAGCCACCAAAAAAGCTGTAATCCCCCAGCTGCTTTGACTAGTATCGATAGAAAATGTCGCTGTCAACTGCGGTAAAATCACATTGGAAACGCTCGAATCCAAAAGCTCCATAAAAGAAGGGAGCATAATCAAAAAAATAAGCAAAACAGGATTTATCTTGGGTCTCATAAAAAAATTAGCGTTTCACCCTTACTTTAGCCGTTACGGACATTCCCAAAAAGATATTCAAGCTATCAACTTTTTTTGCATCTTCAAAAACGATTTTTACTGGCACTCTTTGCACAACTTTCACAAAATTCCCGCTGGCGTTTTGTGGCGGTAAAAGCGAGAAAACAGAGCCTGTGCCTGCCTGAAAGCTTTGCACTTTTCCCAAAAATTTCTCGTCTGGATACGCATCAACAGAAATTTCCACTTCGTCTGCCAAACGCATATTTTCGATTTGGGTCTCCTTAAAATTCGCCACTACCCATTTCTTTTCGGAAACCAACGAACAAAAAGGAACTCCTTGCCGAACAAAACTGCCTTTGGAAAGGGCTGATTTGGTAATAACGCCATCTTGCGGAGCGTTAATCACGGTGTAGGAAGAGTCGAGCCTTGCTTGCCGCAGAGCGACCTCCGCCAGAGCGATTTTATCATCAATTTCGTTTAACTTTATTTTTTTTGCAGCCACAGCTTCGCTCAAAACCTCTACTTTGGTTTTTTGTCCATCAAGAGTTGCTTTGGCTAAACCACCTTTTTTAGCAATATTTTCGTATCTCCTTAAATTTTTTGCCGCATTATCTAGCTGAGCTTGCTGCGCCTGCAGCCCGCGCCTCAGCTCTTCTCGCAGCTCAATCGCCAAATTTTTCTCAAGAGTTGCCTTTTCCAAAGCCAAAACAAAAAGAGATTGATCGATTATCAAAATTGTATCTCCTTTGGCGACTTTTTGATTGTTCTCCACTTTTAAATCCACAATATGCCCAGAAACATTTGCCACCAAACTTATCGGGTTGCCCGTGACAAAAGCGTCGTCTGTAGATTCGTAGAGCGAGTGCTCCCAAAGATACCAGCCAACTATCGCCGCAACCACCAAAACCATCGCCAAAAGCCACATTTTTTTCTTGTTAGATATTTTTCCCACAAATCCTCCCTATTGTTTGCAAATAATAAAAATCTCCTTTTTTTGTCAAAAAAACTTTTTCCTTGCCAATACAATAACCTTTTTTTTTATTGCCAGTAAATTTACAAATATTCAAGGAGAGAATATGAACATAGTTGGAAAAAAAGTCGTTCGACTGGACGGTTACGAAAAAGTGACTGGAAAAGCCATCTACGGAGATGACATACAGCTCAAAGATATGCTCTATATGGCGCAAAAGTACACAGACACACCTTGCGGAAAAATCAAATCTATCGATATTAGCAAGGCGGAAAAGCTGGACGGTGTTGTAAAAATTGCTCTTCACAAAGATGTTATCGGCAAAGACCAAATCGGTCCAATTCGCCAAGATCAGTATGTCCTTTGCAAAGACAGGGTTTACTATTCTGGCGATGTTGTGGCGATTGTCAGCGCTATCAGCAAAAAAATTGCCAATCTCGCCGCAGATTTGATCGAAGTTGAATATGAGGCAGAACAAGGCGTTTACGACATTACCGAGTCGGCAAAAGACGAAAAACTCGTCCGCCCAGAGTATAAGACAAATGTGGTGGTGCACTATCCGCTCCGCAAAGGCGATGTGGAAAAAGGGTTTTCTGCCAGCGACCAAGTCATCGAAAGGGAGTACAAAACTGGCTTCCACGAGCATGGCTATATCGAGACAGAGAGCCTCGTGGCTGTGCCAGATCCAACTTGCAAAGGCGTGAAAGTTTACGGCTCAATCCAAAATCCACACACAACCAGACGAGAGGTCGCAAAATTTTTGGGACTCGGCTTGAACCAAGTGGACATCCGCTGTTCAAACCTCGGCGGCTCCTTTGGCGGCAAAGACGACACCGTAAACTCCGTTGCTTGCCGTGTGGCGATGCTCGCTTTTTTGACGGGCAAACCGCACAAAATCAGCCTCTCTCGCGAAGAGTCGATGAAAGAAAGCTACAAAAGACACCCATACAATATGAAATACAAGGTCGGTTTCAACGACGACGGCAAAATCAACTCGATGGAAATCGACATTTTGGCGGATTCTGGCGCTTACTCTGCCCAAAGTTTTTTCGTGACTTGGCGCTCTGTTGTGCAAGCCACAGGTCCATACGAAATCGACAATGTCAAAACTGACATCAGAGCGGTTTACACCAATAACACCTACACCGCGGCGTATCGCGGCTTCGGCTCTCCACAAGTAATCTTTGCGCAAGAGTCTTTGATGGACGAAATCGGTCAACTTTGCGGACTCTCTCCACTGGAAATCAGAGCCAAGAACGGCTACAAGCAAGGATCAATCACCGCTTCTGGACAAATTTTGGACAAGCACATCGTCTCGCTGAAAGAGGTCATCGAAAAAGCGACCGACGATATGCAATACGAGAAAAAAGTTAAAGAGTATCAAGAGTTTAACAAAACCAGCAAACGCTACAAAAAAGGCGTCGGACTGGCTTGCTCGTTCCGTGGATGTGCACTGGGCGCCGAAGGAACAGACGCAACTTCTGCAATCGTCTCTGTTCAACAAGACGGCACAGGCTATGTCTGGACTGGCTTGAACGAGAACGGACAAGGTCTTCGCACAACATTTTCACAAGTTGCAGCCGAGAGTCTTGGAATGAAATACGAGAAGATGCACTTTTTAGAGCCATCGACGGCTGCCATCAACGACGGCGGGCCGACTGTGGCTTCTCGTGGCACGATTATGGGCGGAAACGCTGTGCTGGACGCCACTGCTAAAATTAAGCAAAGAATTTTTGAGGCGAACAAAGAGGCTTTGGGCGTTGAGAGCATCGAAGAAACGACCTGGGAAAACGATATGATTTGCGGAAAGAACAACATCAAGTTTGCCGACGCCTGCACAAAAGCTTATTTCGACGGCTACAACCTCAGCGCATACGGCTGGTATAACGCTCCCAATGTTTCTTGGGACGAAGAGACTGGACAAGGAAACGCCTATTTCACCTATGTTTACGGCTGCCAAGTGGCTGATCTGACCGTCGATACGCACACTGGAAAAATCGTGGTTAACAAAGTTTCTGCGGCGCACGATGTGGGCAAAGCGATTAACCGTTTGGGACTCGAGGGTCAAATCTACGGCGGCGTCACCCAAGGTATGGGTTATGGCGTTCTGGAGCATTACAACATCCAAAACGGCGTGGTGAAATCGAAAAACTTGGACGAGTATATTTTGCCGACGATTAAGGACATCAAAGAAATTTCGCCGATTATCGTGGAAAATCCCGACGCTGTGGGTCCATATGGCGCAAAGGGCATCGGAGAGCCATCGCTTGAGCTTGGTGCCGCCTGTATCGCCAACGCTTTTTGCAACGCCACTGGCAAAAGAAGCTACGAGATTCCCCTTACTTTGGAAAAAGTTTTCTTGGACAAGCAACTGGTGAAGCCAGAGCGCGCCAGCGAAGCTCACAAAAGCAACAAAGATGTCAAAGACATCATCGCCAATGTGACGACCCTCAATCCAAAAGATCTCAAAGATGCTTGTCAAATGCTTTTGAGTAGCGACGACACGCAAATCATCGCCGGCGGAACCGATGTGATTATCGAACTTCGCGGCAAACAAACTCCAACGACTTTGGTTAATATCGACCAACTTCCTGAATTAAAAGGAGTTAGCGAGAAAAACGGCGAAGTTATCATCGGCGCTAACCAAAAAATCGACGAGATAAAAAACGATGCGCTCGTGCAAAAACATTTCCCAGCTTTGGTCGAGGCTATCTCCACCATCGGCGCAAAACAGACCAGAGTAAGAGGCTCTATCGCAGGAAACATCGCCAACGCATCGCCTTCTGCAGACAGCTTGCCACCACTTGTTGCCTACGGTGCAAAAGTTCTGCTCTTCGACGGCAAAAGCCAGCGGGAGCTGACTGTGGATGAGTTCATCACTAGCGGCTACAAAACGCAAATCAAAAAAGGCGAAATCATCAAGAGCGTCGTCCTGCCAATTCCAAGCAAAAAATACGACTACTCCTACTTCCAACTGGGAAGAAGGGGCGCTGTAAACATCTCGCGTCTTTCGCTACTAACGATGTGCGCCAAAAGCGGCGACGGCTCTATCGACGAGATCATCATCAGCTGTGGAGCGTTGTTTGTCAAAGCGTGCAGATTGCAAGAGATTGAAAAAATGCTCGTCGGCAAAAAACTGGACGCAGCGTTAATCGAAAAAGCCGAAGAGTGTCTGGACAAAATTATCGAAGAGCAAATCGGCGGCAGATGGTCTAGCGAATACAAAAAGCCAGTTTTCATCAATCTGTTCAAAGACAGCTTGGAAAAATTCATCTAATCTTTAATCGCCAAAGGAGAAAAAAATGATTATCAATTTTATCGTAAACGACAAAAAATATTCGGTTGATGTTGACCAGTCAAAAAGGCTGCTGGATGTGCTTCGCGAAGATTTGGGACTCACCGGCACAAAAGAGGGCTGCGCTGTGGGCGAATGTGGAGCTTGCACCGTGATTATGGACGGCGAGGCTGTCCACTCGTGCCTGATTATGGCTGGACAACTCGAAGGCAGAAAAATCGAAACTGTCGAAAATTTGGAGCAAAACGCAACCTTGAGCCGCCTACAAGAGAGCTTTTTGAAACACGGAGCCGTGCAATGCGGCTTCTGCACCCCGGGAATGCTGATGAGCGCCAAAGCGCTTTTGGACAAAGTTTCAAACCCGAGCCTTGCTCAAATCGAAGAAGCGCTCGAAGGCAACGCTTGCCGTTGCACAGGCTACAAGCCAATCGTTGACGCCATCCAAAATGTGGACAAAGTCTAGTTGCCAGAGGAAAAAATATGTTGTTAGATTGTTTGAGCAAAAGATATAGCTGCCGAGCTTTTGAGGACAAGCCTATCGAAAAGGAAAAGATCCAAAACTTGGTGGAAGCCGTGCGGATTGCGCCTTCGGCAATGAACGGACAGCCCTGGAAACTGGTGCTTATTCAAAACAAGGAAAAACTAAACGGGCTAAAAAATGTGTGCAAGCAAGAGTTCCCCTCTTCTGCCCCTTTGGTCATCGCCGTTTGTTGCTCCAACTTGGACAAAGTTATGACTTGTGGACATCCAGCCTATCTTGCCGACGGTTTCGGCGCAACAATGAGCATCCTTGTGCAAGCCACAGCCGAAAATCTTGGCTCATGCTGGCTGGGAGCGTTTATGCAAGAAGAGGCGGCAAAACTCATAAACTTGCCTGCAGATTACAAAGTTGTCTCGCTAATCCCTATCGGCTATCCCAGCGACGCGATGCCCAAAAAAGAGAGAAAATCTGCCCAGGAGATCACACTCTACGACAGCTTCTAAGCAAAATTACGGTGGTCGAAACTTCGGCCACCTTTTTAATATCAGCTTTACACAAAAATGTTAGATTTTTTTTATCGCTACATAAACCCCGTTAGGCTAAACCTCTTCGCAGACAGCGTAAAAGCTTCGCTCGGCGTGATATTGTCGCTTTGCCTGACGCTCTGGCTCTCGGACAATCCCGCTCACTACAAATTCGCCTTCATCTTTTCACTCCAACTAGCTTACGCCAAAAACGGAATCGGACTAAAAAAAAGATTTCCCTTCACAATATTTTGGTCAGTTTGCCTTGGACTCGCCTTGTCAATCGTGCCGCTGCTCTCGGGGCTGCTCCTGCTCAAATCTGCAATAATCGTCGGCACCATCTTCGCCACCTACAACCTAAAAGACAGACTCCTTATCTTCAACAACAACCTCGCCGACCAGTTCGTTTTGGATTTTTGCGTCTTCCTTTTTTTGCTTCCCGCAGGAAAATTCGACCCCTATTTCTTGCTAATCAGCGTAATCTGCGGGGGAATTTCTTGCATCACAGAACAGCTAATCCTCAACAAAAAAAGTTTGCGAGTCGTAAAATTTTACCTACTGCGAACATTCCTAAAAATCCCGCCTACTCTGCACAAACTCAGCAAAAAAGCAAAAAATCTGCAACACCTAAAACGCAAAGAAAACTACTTTTTCTATCTGGAAGCTATCGGCGAAATTCAAGATTTAGAGTCCGTTTTAATTCCCGAAGAAAAGCAAAAAATATTTTACACAAAGCTCATTTTTTTCACAGCCACAGCGTTTCGAGCGCTAAAAATAATCGAACACAACCTCAGCTTTTGCTCCTACGACTTCCGAAAAGACCTCTCCTACATCTTGAAGCATTACTCCATCGCCTACCGAAAAATCGCCGCTTATGTTTTTCACAAAGAGATAGACATCGGTCGCCGAAATCTGAACAAAATGTGCCAAAATTTCAAAAAAAAATACTCTCAATCGCCAAATCAAGCGCAAGCAAAAATTTTGGTGAGTCTGGAGCGATTGGCAAAATTACCCATCGAAATATCCGAGTGTCTGCAAGATGAAAACAAATAATCGCCTGAGCATCCAAGTCCCGCTTGCCATAACCGTCGGCATCGTCGTCACGCACCTGCTGAAAATCGACAAGCCATACTGGACGCTCTTGACCATCATCCTGCTCATCTGCCCCCGCTACGAGCAAACCTTGTTCAAAAGTTTCTTGCGAATCGTCTCCACAATTTTGGGCAGCACACTCTGCGGCGTCACGCTTTGGCTCTTCAACTACCCGCAAACCTACTACATCCTGGCTGGCACAGGCGCATATTTCATCATCTACTACGGAAAAATTTCCTACTTCAAATCGATATTTTTTGCCTCTGTAATGGTCATCGCCCTCTTCGGAATCGCAGAGCCGTGGTCTTGGCAAATCGTAAGCAAACGCATATTTCAAACCGCCTTGGGAGCCAGCATCGCCATTTTTGTCAGCATAATAATCACGCCCGACAAAAACAAACGAACCTACTTCGCCACCGTCCAAGAGATTCTGCGCCAAGAGCTGCTCTTCTACAAAGAAGGAAGCATCATCTTTTTCTCCTACGAAAAATATTGGGAAATCTTGAAAAAAAACCGCCAAAACCTCACAACGCTCCGCAAAACAGAACTCGAAATATTTTTCAAAAAAATAATCACCTTCCGAAATTGGAAAAATTTTCACCTCTCAAAAATTCTCAACCGCAACCTGATCATCATCGCCGATATCTTCTTTGTCCTCAACAAAATAAACCGCCAAGACAGAGACTTTTCGCCTTACCTGAAACTTTTTCACGCACTTGTCAACAAGGAATTTGAGTCACTGGGAAAACTCCTAAATCTGGAAATCGAGTTCGTCCAACCACGCGAAATCCCCATTTTTTTGCCAAACGACATCGACTATCTGAGCATCCTTAGTTTTTGCGAGAAACTCACCGCAAACCTGCGTCTAACCAGAACCTTAATCTGCAAAAATCAAAATGAAGCTTAGAGAAAAACTGCTCAAAAATTTCCAGTGTCAAGGCTGCGGACGCTGCTGCCAAAGACCAGGCGGCGTTGTTTATATTTCAATCAGCGAAGCTCATAACATCGCAAAATTTTTGCAAAAACCGCTATTTATGTTCCTGCAAGAAAATTGCAAGAAACAAAGAGGCTGGCTCGTTTTGAGCGATGCAAAATTTTTCCCCAAGTGCTATTTAGACCAAAACAAAAAATGCAAAATCTACCCCGTTCGCCCAAAATATTGCCGCCAATACCCCCTGACCCGCGATGTTCTCAAAAGCGACAAAACCATTTTAGCCGAGTCAAAAACCTGCCCCGCAATCGCCGCAGCAATAGGCAAAAGCTAACTTTTCCCTGTAGATTTTTTAGAATATGTTGACCAAATTTGTTCAAAGAAAAAGATAGCGATATGAATAATTTAAAAAAAGAAGAATTTGCTGGAGTTATGGAGTCTGTTTTTGCTTGCATTATTTGGGGGCTTTCGCCGCTTTATTGGCTATTGCTGGAAAGCGTTAGCCCGTG
Organism: Candidatus Cloacimonadota bacterium; assembly: GCA_963676615.1. GTDB lineage: Bacteria > Cloacimonadota > Cloacimonadia. The sequence goes on from OY781092.1 coordinate 749,782, forward strand.
GATAATCGTCGCCAACAGAATTATTTGGGCGTGCGTGATGATGTTCATCATAATTCTTTTCCGCAAAGAATTACCAAGCATCAAACCAATTTTCCGCGAAGCAAAAGGAATCGCAACCATAATTATCTGTGCCTGCCTTATCCTCAGCAACTGGAGCATTTACATCTGGGCAATAAACCACCAACTTGTCATAGACGCCTCTTTGGCTGGCTACATCAGACCCTTGATGGTAATTTTGTTTAGTAAAATCTTTTTCGGGGAGCAGTTCGACTTGCTCAAAAAAATCTCAATTTTAATCGCTGTAATCGGCATCGCCGTTATGATTTTTCTCTATGGAAGCATCCCTTATGTCTCTCTTAGCTTAGCCATTACTTTCTCCGTTTACGGCTTGCTCAAAAAGAAAGTAAAATACACTCCTGTTCAAACGATGTTTATGGAAACCTTGTTTCTCTTCATCCCAGCTGTTTTATTTCTCTTTTTCTTCCCATCTCCAGCGGGCACTTTTAAATTTTCCAACTGGATTTTATTTGCCATAGGAGGAGTTGTCACAGGTCTTCCCCTTTTTCTTTTCGCTTCTGGAGTAAAAAAGACAAAACTCTCAACACAAGGTTATCTACAATTTATCTTGCCGACAATTTTCTTTTTCCTGAGCGACTATATCCTACACGAAAAAATAAGCAACGCCGAATTTGTGGGGCTTTATTTTTTCTGGGCAGCGTGCATTATCTTTATAATCTCGATTTTTGTTAGCAAATCAAAAAATGTCTAAACTGAAAAACAAAGAGCTTGCGGGCAGTTTAGAGTCGATTTTTGTTTATCTCATCTGGGGAGTCTCGCCGCTTTTTTGGCAATTACTGGATAGCGTCAGCCCGTGGATAGTCGTCGCCAACAGAATTATCTGGGCGTGTGTGATGATGTTCATCATAATTCTTTTCCGCAAAGAGCTGCAAAACATAAAAGCAATTTTTTGCGACATAAAGGGGCTTGCCACTATCTTCGTCTGCGCCTGTCTTATCCTGAGCAAATGGTGCGTTTACATCTGGGCGGTCGAGAGCCAACTGGTAATAGAAGTCTCTCTGGGAGCCTATATCAGACCACTGATGATAATCTTGTTTGGCAAAATATTTTTTGGAGAACAATTCGACCTGCTCAAAAAAATCTCACTAATCATCGCCATAACTGGCATCGCCATTATGATTTTTCTCTACGGAAAAATCCCCTATGTTGCACTAAGTTTGGCATCAACTTTCGCCGTTTACAGCTTAATCAAAAAAAGAATAAAATACTCGCCAATCCAAACGATGTTTATGGAGACCTTTTTACTGCTTGTCCCTTCCATTTTGTTTGTCGTTTTTTTTCCAGCACCAGCCAGCACTTTCAAATTTTCCAACTGGATTTTATTTATCTTAGGCGGCGTTCTCACTGGGTATCCCTTTATGCTCTTCGCTTCCGCTGTGAAAAAAGTGAAACTCTCAACGCAAGGCTATCTGCAATTCATTTTGCCAACACTAATCTTCTTCCTCAGCGATTTTGTCCTAAAAGAAAAAATAAGCCACGCCGAATATGTTGGGCTTTACTTCGTCTGGAGCGCCTGCCTTGTCTTTATAATCTCCATATTTGTCAATCGACCGAAATCCAAATAAAAAAAGCTAACTTTTCCCTGCAGATTTTTTAGAAGATATTGACCAAAAATCTCCACAAAAAAAAATAGCTTTATGAATAATTTAAAATACCAACGAACGCTTGGGGGGCTGGAATCGATCTCCGCCTACACCATCTGGGGCTTGACCCCGCTGTTTTGGAATCTGCTCGCTCAAGTCAGTCCGTGGCTAATTATCGCCAACCGAATGCTCTGGTCGTGCGTGATGATGTTCCTTTTGATTCTTATCTACAAGCAGCTGCCAGCCATCAAAGCCATTTTCTGCGACACAAAAGGGCTGCTAACAATCTTGATTTGCTCCTGCCTGATTTTTTGCAACTGGAGCCTTTACATCTGGGCAGTCAGCGAAAAACTCGTCATCGAAGCCTCACTCGGCTACTACATAAACCCGCTGATGGTTCTACTATTTAGCAAAATTTTCCTAGGCGAGGAGTTCGATTTGCTCAAAAAAATCTCGATACTTATCGCCGTGAGCGGCATCGCCATTATGGTCTTTCACTACGGCAACTTTCCCTATGTATCCATCAGCTTGTCCACAACATTCGCCATCTACGGCTTAATCAAAAAACGGATAAAATACTCGCCAATTCAAACGATGTTTATGGAAAATCTGTTTTTCTTCATCCCCGCTCTTCTGTTCATTTTTTACTCGCCCGCAACCTACACATTTCATCTTTCTACACAAATCTTACTCGCTCTAAGCGGCGTCGTTACTGGAGTTCCGCTAATTCTTTTTGCCGCAGGAGTAAAAAAAGTAAACCTCTCAACGCAAGGCTATTTTCAATTTATCGCCCCCACAATAATGTTTTTTCTGAGCAAATATGTCCTAAAAGAAAACATAAACCACGCTCAATTTATCGGACTTTTTTTCGTCTGGGCAGCGTGCCTTGTTTTCATAATTTCGCTATTCGTTCAAAAAAAAGAAATCGTGAGCAGGCATAAAAAATGAAATACGATGTAATCGTCGTCGGCGCAGGACACGCAGGATGCGAAGCCGCCTGCATCGCCGCAAAAATGGGCGCCAAAACCGCTATGTTCGTCATCAAATACGAGTCCGTCGGCAGAATGTCGTGCAATCCGTCGATTGGCGGACCAGCCAAAGGACACATCGCCAAAGAGATAGACGCGCTTGGCGGCGTAATGGCAAAAACCGCCGATAAGACCGGCATCCAATTCCGAATGCTCAACAAAGGCAAAGGTCCCGCAGTCTGGTCGCCTCGCTGCCAAAACGACCGTCAGCAATACTCGCACCAGATGCTCATCAACTGCGAAAATCAAGAAAATCTGGACATAATCGAAAGCTGCATCGACCACCTTCTGGTCAAAGACGGACAAGTTCAAGGCGTGGTCAGCCATTTGCAACAGGAGTATCACGCACCCAGAGTCGTCCTTGCTTGCGGAACATTTTTGCAAGGCATCATCCATATCGGACAAACCAGCTATTCTGGCGGACGCTCGGGCGAACCTTCGGCGGACAAACTCACCCAAGATTTGCAAAAATTGGGCTTCACAATCGGCAGATTCAAAACAGGAACTCCAGCTCGAATCGACTTGCGCACGATTGACTATTCCAAAATGATCGAACAAGCTGGCGACGCCCAGCCCGAAGGCTTTAGCCTCTATCGCGACATCGAAATCCAAAATCTTTGCAGCTGCTGGCTGACTTTCACCAATCCACGCACGCACGAAATTGTCCGCTCAAATTTCGACAAATCGTCGCTCTATTCAGGCAGAATTAGCGGCACGGGTCCAAGATATTGCCCATCTATCGAGACAAAAATCGACCGTTTCGCCGACAAAGACCGTCACCAAGTTTTCATCGAGCCAGAAGGACTCGACACCCACGAAGGCTACATAAACGGAATGTCCAACAGCCTTGCACCCCAAGTGCAACACGAGTTCATCCGTTCTATCGCAGGCCTTGCAAACGCCAAATTCATCCGCTACGCCTACGCAATCGAATACGACTACATCATCCCCTCGCAAATCAAATCCACGCTGGAGAGCAAACCGATAAAAGGGCTGTATCTGGCTGGGCAAATCAACGGAACTTCGGGCTACGAAGAAGCAGCCGCACAAGGAATTATAGCTGGAATCAACGCCGTGAAAAGCCTAAACGGCACCAGCTACGACTTCGTTTTGGGCAGAGAAAGCTCCTACATCGGCGTTTTGATCGACGACCTGGTCACCAAAGGCACCGACGAGCCGTATCGAATGTTCACCTCCAGAGCAGAATACCGCCTTTTTTTGCGCCAAGACAACGCCGACAATCGCCTAATGCCGCTTGGATACGAGCTGGGAACAGTTTCAGGAAAAAGATATGAAAAATTTTTACAAACCGAAAAAATCGTAAAAAAAGAGATCGACTTTTTAAAAAAGAAAAAATCGACTAAGCATCCAGACCTAAAAGAGCCAATGAAACTATCGCAAATTCTGAAAAGACCAGGCGTTAGCCTCCAAAATTTGCAAGAGTTTGGCTATAAACCTGCCCAAGATATCAGCAAAATCGCTGCCGAAAAAATCGAAATCGAAATCAAATACGAAGGTTACATCAAAAGACAGCTGGCGGACATCGCGAGTTTCAAATCTTTGGAAAGCACCAAATTTCCCAGCGACCTTGACTTTTCCCAAATCGACACAATAACTTTGGAAGCCCGCGAAAAACTGCAAAAAATCAAACCGACCTCTTTGGGGCAAGCCAGCAGAATTTCTGGAATTTCGCACGCTGACATCACCTCAATTTTGGTGTTTTTAAAAAAACTTAACTCAAAATAGGAGAAAATTATGAAAATTTTTGGAATTTCCCTCGTTGCTTGTTTGATTTTTTTGGGATGCGCTCAAACCCCCAAAAAACAAAGCAAACCCAGCAATTCGCAAAGCATTGAGCGAGCCGCAAAATCTTTTCAAAAGCTAGACAAGGAGACAAATTAGCCCGCAAACTATGGACTCTCACCCACTTTTTGAGCAAATTTTTTCGCTCGAGCGTTGCAGCTCGACAATGAATGAGGCGCGCAATCAGCTCTCTAGCTTGAGCGGAAACGCCCTTTTCATCGCCAAAGAGCAGCTAGCGGGCTGCGGCAGAAAAGGAAACTCGTGGCACTCTCCCCGCGGCGGTCTGTGGTTCACAATGGCTCTTAAAGGGCTAGATGTGCCTGCTGGCTTCACCTTATTCGTCGGGCAATGCCTACATAGCGCAATCTGCAGGCTGACCCCATCGAGCGACATCTACATAAAATGGCCGAACGACATCTACCTCAAAGAGAAAAAAGTCGCCGGCATCATCGTCAAAAAAATCCAAGATTACCACCTCGTCGGAGTTGGCGTTAACACAAGCTGTGAGCTTCCCAATTTTTTGCAAAAAACCGCCACAACTCTGCAAAAATACGAGAATATCGACAACGAAAAAATTCTCTCCGCTTTTTTGGACACTTTTCAGGAAAAGCTAATCGACTATCTCGAAGACGGTTTGGACGAAAAATATCTGAACCAATTTTCTCTGCTACAAGGGCGAAAAATAACTCTAGGAACAGAATTTAGCAACTTCAGCGGCGTTGTTCAAAAAATCAGCAAAGACGGCAAAATCGTTCTTCTTTTGGACAACGGACTCACGCAACCGTTTTTTTCTGGTTCTGTCCTGAATTTTTCTGCCAATAAAAAAAGGTAAGTTTTCAAATTTTTGAAGAAACTTACCCTATTTTTTAGGTTAAAAACTAGCAACCAACGCAACTGTAATCAAAAAGTTTTTGCGCCTGCGGATCGTCCAGATAAATATTGCGCAGATCGAAGAAAAATTTGCCCTTCATCAAACCAGCGATTTTCTCCAAATCCATTCCACGAAATTGGTTCCACTCGGTGATCAAAACCAGAGCGTCTGCCTCTTTTGCCGCCTGATAACCGTCGGTGCAATACTCAATTTTATCGCTGCAATCTTCTAGACGCCAAGTGGCTTCGGTCATCCCCTCTGGGCAAAAAGCTTTAATCTTCGCCCCGTTTTCCACAAGCCCTCTTATAATGTCCAGAGACGGCGCATCACGCATATCGTCGGTCTCGGGCTTGAAAGACAACCCCAAAATTCCAACGGTTTTCCCTTTAATATCACGCATCTTCCGCAAAATCTTTTCCACCATTTTGCTTTTTTGCTTCGCGTTCGCCCGAATCGCCGCGTCTATAACCAAAAGTTCCTCTTGATTTTGCCGCGCAATATCAACAATCGCCTTGGTATCTTTGGGGAAACAAGAGCCGCCATAACCAGGACCAGCGTGCAAAAATTTTGGCGAAATTCTGCCGTCCATACCCATAGCGCCCGCAATTTCCTGCACATTCGCTCCGACCTTTTCTGCCAAAAGCGCCATCTCGTTGATGAACGAAATCTTCACCGCCAAAAAAGCGTTTGAAGCGTATTTAATCATTTCAGCCGATTCCAAACCTGTAAAAACGAAAGGCGTTTTGTTCAAATAAAGGACATTGTAAACTTTTTTCATAATCTCACGAGCCTTTGCGCTCTCTGTGCCGATTACGATTCTATCGGGGTGCAAACAGTCGCCAATCGCCTTGCCTTCTCGCAAAAACTCTGGATTGGAAACCACATCAAACTCAAAATCTACCTTGCGCTTATCCAGCTCGGCTTGCACCGCCTCACGCACCAATTTCCCCGTGCCAACAGGCACCGTTGACTTATCCACCACCACTTTATAGCCGTTTATATTTTTCCCAATCTCCCGCGCAACCGACAACACATACTGCAAGTCTGCCGAACCGTCCTCTTTCGGCGGAGTGCCCACTGCAATAAAAATCACATCCGAATTTTCCACCGTCTTTTTAATATCGGTCGTAAAATCGACTCTTCCTGCTTTCACAACTTTATTTAATAACTCCGCAAGACCGGGCTCGTATATCGGAACTTCGTTGTTCAAAAGCTTCTCAATCTTGCCTTGATCAACATCCATACAAATCACATTCAGCCCAAAATCTGCCAACACAACACCTTGCACAAGCCCAACATAGCCCGTCCCAATCACAGAAATCTTCATATTTTACTTTTCTCCTATCAATTTAAATTCGTACTCTGGCAAAATCTTTTTCACAATTTGCCGCAACTTAATATCGTTTTGCTCTCTAAAAGCCTCTTTAAGTGCCTGAAGATCTTCGCTCTTCACAAGCCTCGGCTCACCAGTTTTCACCACATTTATTTTGGAATGCGCCGTCTGTTCCAAATTCTCGAAGCCCGCATTCAACTCTTCATAAAGCTTCTCGCCAGGACGCAAACCAACATAATCGATTTCCATATCTTTATCTGGTTCAAACCCATAAAACCGAATCATCTCCCGCGCAATCTTATCAATCTTGATCTGCTTACCCATATCTAGCACAAAAATATCACCTCCAGAGTTCAGCTCTGCGGCTTGCAACACCAGCAAAGACGCCTCTGGAATCGTCATAAAATAGCGAACAATATCTGGATGCGTAACTGTGACAGGTCCGCCCTTGGCTATTTGCTTTTCAAAAAGCGGAATCACACTGCCAACACTGCCCAGAACATTGCCAAATCGCACCACCGAAAATTTTGACTGCTGACTATTTTTGCTTAAAACCACCAGTTCTGCCAATTTTTTGGAAGCTCCCATAATGCTGGTCGGATTTACAGCTTTGTCCGTAGAAATCAAAATAAAATTTTCCACCGCAAAATCTTGGGCAACCTCCGCCAAAATTTTTGTGCCAAACACATTGTTTTCAATCGCCTTCCAAGGTTGCAACTCCATCATCGGCACATGCTTATACGCCGCCGCGTGAAAAACAATCTCGGGCTTGAAACAAGCAAAAACCTTCTGCAAATGCTCCTTATCTTTGACATCGCCAACTATCGGCTCCACATCCAAATAAGGAATATTTTCCGAAAGTTCCATATCGATATGATACAGCGAAGACTCCGCAATATCAAAGAGCAGCAACTTTTTCGGCTTAAAAATCGCTATCTGCCGACACAACTCCGAGCCGATAGAACCTCCAGCGCCAGTAACCAAAATTACTTTGTCAGCCAAAAACTTCGCTATTTTTTGCGAGTTCTGCTGCACAGGACTACGCCCCAAAAGGTCTTCGTAAGACAGTTTTCTCGCCGAGCTGAGCTTCACTTTTTTGTCCATTATCTCGTTCAAGCTGGGGATAATTTTGTAGCTAACACCAGCTGTTTTGCATCTTTCCACAATTTTGCGAAAAGCTTTCCTGTCAGCAGAAGGCGTCGCCACAATCAGCTCGTTTATCATATTGTCTTGCACAATTTTTTTAAGCTTTGCGATGCTGTCCAAGACTGGAACTCCGTGAATTTTGTGCCCGATTTTTTTCTTGTCGTCGTCCAAAAAACCGACCACATAATAGGAAAGCCCTTTGTTTTTCAAAACATCACGCAAGATTTTTTCGCCTGCGTCTCCTGCGCCCAAAATCAATAGCCGCTTTTTCCCCGAAACCTCGCTGGTTTGATTGCGATAGTCGAAATAAATTCGCGCCGAGACTCGCACTCCCCCAAGCACCATAATCCCCAAAATGTAGCCGATAATAGTCGCCGAGCGAGAAATCAGCAGCACATTATCTGGCAAGCTAGCAATGATAATCGTAAAGAAAAAAGCAAAAGAGGTAGCTTTGATGAGGTTGATAAGGTCTTTTATTCCCGTGTATCGCCACAATCCGCTATACAAATCAAATTTGAATAAAAAAGTCAGCTTTAAAACCAAAACCAGCAAAAGAGTCCAAATCATTTTGTAGAAATTGGCTTCCAAAAATTCCCAATCCATCCAAATCCAATATGAAGCGAAAAAAACTGCCGACAAACTTATTATATCAATAAAAAAAAGAATCCAAAAATTTCTTTTCAAATATTTCCTAAACATAAGGCCTTCTTAACTTTTTGTTTAAAATAGAGCAACCGTAGCTCGTTGAAACAACTGCAAAATAGAGATGTTTTCAGTCAAGAAGAGAATAATAATTATTGACAGGTGGCAAGCCGTTATCTTTTTTTAGATTGGGTGTTTTACTTGCGAAAATTTGATTAAATTCATTGTAAAGGAGATTTTGAATATGTCAAAAATTGTTGATGTTAGAGCCATGGAAATTTTGGACTCAAGGGGAAATCCAACTTTGGAGGCTTGCGTTCATTTGGATAGCGGCGTAATCGGCAGAGCTGCTGTGCCTTCTGGCGCTTCCACTGGGGAGTATGAAGCCATCGAGATGAGAGATGCCGACAACGGTCGCTACTTCGGCAAGGGCGTCCTCAAAGCTGTCGCCAATGTGAACGGAGCCATAAGAGATTTGCTAATCGGGATGGACGCTATCAACCAAACCGAAGTGGATAGAGCGATGCTGAGCGCAGACGGCACCGAGAACAAATCGAAATTCGGCGCAAACGCAATTTTGGGCGTATCTTTGGCGTGTGCCAGAGCCGCTGCCGAAGAACTCGACATCCCACTGTATCGCCACATCGGCGGTGCTTCGGCTTGCCTTTTGCCTGTGCCGATGAGCAATGTCATCAACGGCGGCGAGCATGCCAACAACAACATCGATATCCAAGAGTTTATGATTATGCCTACGGGCGCAAAATCTTTTTCACAAGCTCTGCAGATGAACACCGAGATTTTCCATAGCCTCAAAAATTTGCTCGGCAAACAAGGACACAGCACCGCTGTCGGCGACGAAGGCGGCTTTGCTCCTAACCTCAACTCCAACGAAGAGGCTCTGACTTGCCTTATGGAAGCGGTAAAAATGGCAGGCTACACGCCTGGCGAAGACATCCATTTTGCGCTAGATCCCGCCTCCAGCGAGTTTTACAAAAACGGCAAATACGAGCTAAAAGCCGAAGGGAAAAGCCTTACTTCTGCACAAATGGTAGATTTTTGGAGCGACCTTGTCGATAAATACCCTATCATCTCGATCGAAGACGGACTCGACCAAAACGACTGGGACGGCTGGAAATTGTTGCGCGAAAAATTGGGCGACAAAATCCAACTGGTAGGCGACGACCTCTTTGTGACCAACTCCAAAAGATTGGCTCGCGGCATCGAAGAAAACTGCGCCAACTCAATCTTGATCAAGCTCAACCAAATCGGCTCGCTAACCGAAACTTTGGAAGCTATCGAGCTGGCGAAAACAAACAACTTCACCAATGTCATCTCGCACAGAAGCGGCGAAACCGCCGACACATTCATCGCCGACTTGGCGGTCGCCGTCAACGCAGGACAAATAAAAACTGGTTCCTTGAGCAGAAGCGACAGAATCGCCAAATACAACCAACTCCTTCGCATCGAAGCCGAGCTGGGCGATAGCGCCAAATACAAAGGAATTAAAGCTTTTTACAACCTAAAAAAATAGCCAAAAAAAGCACTCAACGCCCTGCTTTCCCTTGCTCAAAGTGGAACGCAGGGTTTTTCTTTCCCCAAAATTTACTTTGACAAAATTAAAGGCAAACAAAATTGTTCCATAAAAAAAACGACATCAGCACAGGAGCAGTTTTATGGAATACCCATTTATAGAGATTGAGAAAAAATGGCAAAAAATCTGGGACGACAAAAAAATTTTTGCCGCGCAAGATCAAAGCGACAAAGAGAAAAAATATATCCTCTCGATGTTCCCCTATCCGTCGGGCGATTTGCATATGGGGCACATTTCCAACTACTCCATTGGCGACGCCCTAGCGCGATTTTATCTGCAATCTGGCTACAATGTCCTGCAACCTATGGGCTACGACTCTTTCGGAATGCCAGCCGAAAATTTTGCCATTCAGCACAACTCGCATCCAAAAATCACCACCGAAGAAAATATCGCCAAAATGAAAAAACAGCTCACAGCAATGGGCTTCGGTTTCGACTGGTCTCGCGAGGTCTCCACCTGCCGACCAGACTACTACAAATGGGGTCAATGGCTCTTCAAGCGAATGTATGAAAAAGGGCTGATTTACAAAAAAAAATCTTTTGTCAATTGGTGCCCAAGCTGCGCGACAGTCCTTGCCAACGAGCAAGTCGAAGACGGCAAATGCTGGCGCTGCGAGAGCGTCGTCGTCAAAAAAGAGCTGGAGCAATGGTTCGCCAAAATCACCGACTACGCCGAAGAACTTTTGGACACATCCGACCTTGTTGATTGGCCAGAAAAAGTCAAACTAATGCAAAAAAATTGGATCGGCAGAAGCACAGGCGTAACGATAAATTTCTTGTTTGAAGATCAAAAACTGCCCGTATTTACCACCAGACCAGACACAATTTTCGGCGTAACCTTTATGGCTATCGCCCCAGAACACCCGCTTACGCAAAAATTTTTGCAAGAGGAAGGCGAAAACTCCAAGCTTTACCAATTTTGCCAAAAAGTGATGAGCCAAGACAACAGCCAGCGCACCGCCGAAGACAAAGACAAAGAAGGAATTTTCACTGGCAGATATTGCGTCAATCCCGTAAGCGGCGAAAAAGTCGAAATATGGGTAACTAACTATGTGCTAATGAATTACGGTACTGGCGCGGTGATGGCTGTGCCGGCGCACGACACGCGCGACTTTCTTTTTGCCAAAAAATACAACATCGGCATAAAAGTCGTTGTGCAAAACGATGACAAAAACTTGGACGCGCAAACAATGAGCGAAGCTTTCACCGACGACGGCACAATGATAAACTCCGCCCAGTTCGACGGGCTCGGCAACCAAGATTGCCTGGAAAAAATCGCCGACTGGATCGCCAGCGAAAATTTTGGCGAAAAAAGCGTCAACTACAAACTGCGAGACTGGGGGCTCTCACGCCAGCGTTACTGGGGCAACCCGATTCCAGTGGTCTATTGCCAAAAATGCGGAACGCAACTCGTTCCCGACGAACAGCTGCCAGTGCTGCTGCCAGACGACATCCAAATCGGCAAAACCAAGCAAAATCCTCTACTCTCCGCAACAAAATGGCTAAAAACGACTTGCCCAAAATGCGGCGGCGAAGCTAGACGCGAGACCGACACGATGGACACTTTCGTGGACTCCTCCTGGTACTTTGCCCGCTATTGCGACGCCCACAACCAAGATGCACCATTCGACAAAGAAAAAGCCGGCTACTGGCTGCCCGTGGATCAATACATCGGCGGAATCGAGCACGCTGTGCTCCACCTGCTCTACGCAAGATTTTTTCACAAATTTATGCGCGACATCGGACTCACAAATTGCAACGAGCCGTTCTCTCGCCTACTCACGCAAGGGATGGTCTGCATGCAAACTTTCCGTTGCCCAAAAGACGGCTACATCTTCCCGCAAGACGCAATTGTCGAAGGGAAAACAGCGACCTGCGCCCTGTGCGGTTCGCCCGTCACAATCGGCAACATCGAAAAAATGAGCAAATCCAAAAAAAATGTCGTCAACCCAAACGACTATCTGCAACGCTTCGGCGCCGACACCCTCAGGACATTCGTCCTCTTTGCCTCTCCTCCAGAAAAAGATGTCGATTGGAACGACAAAGCCGTCGGCGGTGCTTTCCGTTTTTTGAACAGAATCTACAAAATTTTTGTAAAAAACAAAGATTTTCTAACCAAAGAATACTCTTGCGACGGCGAAATTTCGACGCAATACGAAGAGCTTCGCTACTCCAGCCACTATGCTGTCAAAAAAGCTGTCGGCTATATTCGCGAAAAATTGCAATTCAACACAGCAATCGCCGCCGTGATGGAGCACCTGAACAACCTCTACTCTGCAAAATCTCCCGCAACTTCCGCCGAAAAAGCGATTTACAAAGAGGCGCACACCATCATCCCAAAAATAATCTACCCGTTCGCTCCGCACCTTTGCGAAGAAATTTGGCAAATGATTGGCGGCGCTAACCTTTTGCACGAGAGTGGTTTGCCGACCTACGACGAAAAATATTTGGTCAAAAACGATATAACTTTGGTGATTCAGGTTATGGGAAAAATCCGAGCTCAGCTCGAAACCAGCAAGAATGCACCCAAAGAGGAGATTATCGCCAAAGCCAAAGAGATTGACAATGTGCAAAAATTTTTAGCGGGCAAAACGATTGTAAAAGAGATCGTTGTCCCGAACAAGCTCATCAACTTTGTGATTAAATAGCGACCGGAAATTTGAGCAGATTAAGTGGCAAAGTCGCCAGAGCGATAAAAGATTACCAGATGATTTCGGCGGGCTCAACCGTGGGCGTCGCCGTCTCTGGCGGAAAAGACAGCGTTGCGCTGCTTTATCTGCTTGCACACCTGCAAAAATCGCTTCAGTTTCGGCTTTACCCCGTTCACGCAAAAATTGCCGACTACGACACAACACCTATCAGATTGCTATGCAGGCAGTTACAGCTGCCATACACCGAGTTGGAGGTCAAGCTCGACTACACAAAGCTAAGCAAAAAAGAGTGCTTCGTCTGCTCACGCCTGATCAAAGGCTACATCACCGAGCACCTGCAATCGCAAAACATCACAGCCGCAGCTTTCGGTCATCATGCGGACGATGTCGCCGCCACTTTTCTCATCAATCTGCTAAATCACAACAAAGTCGGAGCTTTTTTGCCAGTCCTCTCTGGAACAAAATCGGGAGTGAACACCATCAGACCGCTGATTTACATCCGAGAAAAAGAGCTGAAAAATTTGGTGAAAGCCAAAAATCTGCCGCTGCTAAATTACAAATGCCCTTATGCAAAAGACAATAGCCGCCTAGAGTTAAAAGAAAAAACCAAGCAACTCGAAAAAATTTTAGAGTGCGCAAATCTGCCCAAAACGATTATCAAAGCGTTGCAATCGCAAAGTAAATCCGAATTTTGGGACTAAAAAAAACGGAGAAATTTTATGAGCATTAGCTGTTTACGACTGGAAAACGAAAAACTATTTTTAATCGACCAACGCAAACTACCCAAAAAATACACCGAATTTGAGTGCAAAAATTATCACGATGTCATCTTCGCCATCGCCGAAATGGTTGTGCGAGGCGCTCCCGCAATCGGCGCAGTTGCTGCCTTTGGGATGTTCCTGGCTGGCAAAGAGTTCGCCGAAAGCGACAATTTTTTTGAAAAAATGACCTCTGCCAAAAATGAGCTAGACGCCGCAAGACCGACCGCCATAAATTTAATGTGGGCAACGGGCAGAATGCTCTCCGTGCTAGACAAAGCGGCCTCAAACCAAAAGAATTGCCAAGCCTTGAAAATCGAAGCCGACAAAATCGCCCAAGAAGACATCGCCATCAACAAAAAAATGGGCAAAATCGGCGCCGAAATCGTTCCCACAAAAGCGACAATCCTCACCCACTGCAACACAGGCGCTTTGGCGACAGTAGGTCACGGAACAGCTCTGGGGGTCGTCCGCTCGGCAATCGAAAAGGGCAAAGAAATTTTCGTCTATGCCGACGAAACCAGACCACGCCTGCAAGGAGCAAGGCTCACCGCTTGGGAACTTTCACAAGAAAAAATCCCGTCTTGCTTAATCGCCGACAGCGTCGCTGCCACTTTAATCAGAGACGGGAAAATCGACTTAATCTTGGTCGGAGCAGACCGCATCGCCGCCAACGGCGACACCACCAACAAAATCGGCACTTTTATGCTCAGCGTCCTCGCCCAAAAATACGGCGTCCCCTTCTATGTTGTCGCCCCCACATCTACCATCGACTTGCAAACGCCCACAGGCGAGCAAATCGAAATCGAAGAGCGCGACGACAACGAAGTCAGCTTCGTCTCAGGCAAGCAAGTCGCTCCGCTGGATATGAAAATCTACAATCCCGCTTTCGATGTCACTCCCGCAGAAAATATCACCGGAATAATCACCGAAAACGGAATTGCTAACTCGCCATTTAGCAAACAATTAAAAAACTTCTGCCAAATATAACGGCTTTTTTCGATTGACCAAAATTTGAGATTTAAAACTTTGGGGTAAATAAAATTAAACAAGGAGGAAAAAAATGAAAAGATCCATTATTTTAGTTTTTGCATTGTCTGCGTTGCTGCTGAGCGGTTGTGCTGCTGTAAGAGGTCCATTGGTTGGTATTATCAGCTCAAATGTTACCTCTCCAGTTGCTGTTAACCCAGGAAGCATGTCTGGTCTGAAAAAAGGCACAGCTACAGCTTCGTCAATCTTGGGCATCATCGCTTCTGGCGACGCTAGTATCGCCGCTGCTTGCGAAAACGGCAACATCACTCAAGTTGTAGCCGTTGACTGCAAAACCAGCAACATCTTGGGATTTTACGCTGAATATACAACTATTGTATACGGCAAGTAAATCGACACATTTAAACAAAAAGCCCATCACACGATGGGCTTTTTTCTTTCTCTACCAAATCGTTAAAAATGATACATTTTGTCCAAGTAGGTCGATTTTTTTTGCAACTCTGTAAACCTTGCGAACATCTTGTCCGAAATAGCCACTTGGTTGTCTAGCAAGTCGGCAAAAGGTTTGTCCAGCTCGGGATTGACATTGAAGTCGTCCAAAAGGATTTTGCCCTCTTTGATGACATGCTGCACGCGCGCCTCGGTGATGCCGAAGAAGTAGTGCCCAAAGAAGCTATTTGCATCGAACGCCGTCATCGGCACATAGTCGGTAATCGCCAAATCAGCTTTTTGTCCTTCGATTACTCCCAATGGGAAACCGTATTTTTGCTTGATTTCGTAGGCATTTGCGAACATCGAAATCATCTCTGGGAAGCCCAAATCGGCGTTACGGCTTTGGAATTTGGTCACAATTGCCGAATTTTTTTGCGCTTTTAGACAGCTGGAATGCATACCGTCAGTTCCCGCTGTAATCCGAAGTCCTGCGTCCACAAACTCGTTCAACTTCGCAGCGTTCAGCCCGTTGTTCATATTGGAGTCGATCGCCTGACCGATGAAGATATTTTTCGACGCCAAAGTTTTCAGCTCGCTCAGAGTCAAGTTGCTGGCGTGGATAATCAAAGAGTTGTCGCGAAGCAAGCCAAAGTCGTTGAGGCGCTCCACCAGCGGCTTGCCATAATTTCGCCAAGAGTACTCTTGGTCAACGCCACCTTCTGCCACATGGCAGTGAATCGGTGCTTGCGTATTTTTTGCCAAATAGTCCAGCGCCTGATCTGGCAAAGTCAAAAGAGCGTGCATTCCCGTAAGCCCTTTGAGCATCGGGTCGCCGCTCACCTCTTTGGCAAAGCGAGCGTTTTCTGCGACGGTTCTCTCAAAATACTCCTTGCCGTTGCGAACTGTGGTCTCGAAAGCCAAACCGCCGTTCACTCCATAGGCGGCAAAAATTTCGCCCATTTCGCTCAGAGAATTTTCTACATTTCCAGAAATATGATGGTCAAAAACTGTCGTCACGCCTGCCTTGAGCGAGTCCCGCATACACAAAGCGGTCGAAAGCCTTGTCGATTCAGAATCCAGCGCTTGATCCAAAAGCCACCAGAGCTGAGCCAGCGTCCGCTCAAATGTGCAAAACGGCACTTCACACGGAATTCCTTTCGACAAACAAGAGTAAATATGATGGTGCGTGTTCACCATTCCTGGCAAAATCACCTGATTTTCGGCGTTAATCTCCCTGTCAACGGGCTTGCTTGACGAAAAACGAACGACGCCGTCTTCGACATAAACATCTTTTTTTTCTACTGCCACATCTGCTCCACCACGCGGAGTTATCAGATATCCACCTTTGATAAGAATATTCATTTTCGTATTCTCCTTAATAATTTTCATCTGCCTCAAATCAAAAAATAGGCGAATATGTTGTCAAATGCTATTTGCCACTTTTATTTCAATTCAAGCCAACAATGCTTGACATTTCGACCTCTCAAAAAAAAATAAATTTATCAAACAATTAAGGATTCATCAAGGTATGAAAAGAAAAACGGCGCTATTTTTACTCTTTTGCTTCGGAATTTTGTGGGGAGCCAAAATAAACGACACCACCTATATAATAGAGGGCAAAACCTACATTTACCGAAAACCCAAGCTCTTCGACTGTCTGACCAAAGCCCCTGGCGATGTTTGGGATTTTGTGAAAGCGGGCGGAAATCCGCAAAACTTCAAGTGGATGGCTCTCACGGCTTTGTCAACAGCGGGCTTGATACGATACGACGAGCAAATCACCGAAGAAGGCAGAAGATGGGGGCACGACCTGCACATCAGCGCCGAGACCTCAAACTCCATCGGCTTTCCGTTTTTGGAACTGCCGACCGACATCGGAACTGGACTATATTTCATCGGCGACGGAGCCGTTCACATCGGACTTATGACCGGATTTTTGGCATACGGACTGAACAAAGACGACAACCGAGCCTTGCAGACGGCGTCTCAAATCGCAGAAGGGATGCTCACCTCGGGACTTTTTACCGTACAGATCCTAAAGCACATCACAGGGCGCACATCGCCCAGAGCCAACGCAGACGCAAGCGGCGTTTACCGCGACAAATGGCGACCGTTTCCAAATCAAATCGCCTATCACAAAAATGTCTCCCACTACGACGCGTTCCCTTCGGGTCACCTAGCCACCTCGATGATGACCTACACCGTCATCACCGAAAATTATCCCGAATATTTTTGGATAAAGCCGCTTGGAATAACGCTGATGACCGCACTTTCGTTCCAGATGGTCAACAACGGCGTGCACTGGGCGAGCGACTATCCGCTTGCGATTCTCATCGGCAGATTTTACGGAAAAATCGCTGTGGAAAAAGGTCGCAAGCAGCTAACAAAAAGCGACCAAAAAAATGCGAGCAACTTCAACTTTATGCCCGCAATCGTCGGGAACGGCTACGGAGTGATGGCTTGTTATGATTTCTAGAGCTAAAAAATTCCCCTTTTTGAGCAAAAAAGCGCTTGTCGCTTTGATTTTTTTCGCCTTCGCCACAACTAGTTTCGCCAGAACAAAAAGCGATTTTGAAGTCACGGGAGATGTTTTACAGATTTTGTTGCCCGTTTCGGTGGCGACCACCAACATCTATCTCAAAGATTATCAAGGACTTAAGCAATTCACATACGCCTTTGGCTCGTCGCTTGCCACCACATATCTGCTAAAATACAGCATCAACCGCAAAAGACCCGACGGCACAGACTACTCATTCCCCTCTGGACACACCAACGCCGCATTCTCTGCCGCCTCGTTCATCCAATTTCGCTACGGCTGGAAAAAAGCGATACCAGCCTACATTTTGGCGTCCTATGTCGGCTACTCCCGCGTTCGTGCCGAAAGACACTACCAATCCGATGTTTACGCTGGTGCACTCATCGGAATTTGCTTCTCCTACCTCTATGCAACACCCTACAAACCGAAAAATTTGCTCGTATCCCCAATCTTGCAAAAAAATTATCTCAGCGTAAGCCTAACTTACCGCTACTAAATCACTTACCTATTTTTTTGGCGTCCTGCCACAAAGCTTCCATCTCCTGCACACTCGCCTGAGCAAGCTCTTTTTTGCTTTGCCTGAAATGGTCTTCGATATGCCCAAAACGGCGCCGAAACTTCGCACAAGCCTCCCGCAAACTGCTCTCGGCGTCCAGCTTGAAATAGTTCGCATAACTCACCAACGCAAACAGCAAATCGCCAAACTCCTCCTGTGTGTGCGCCCGATCTTGCTTCTGCACAGCCTCTTCCAGCTCCGCTAGCTCTTCCCTAATTTTCGCCAAAATCGTGCCGAGCGAATCCCAGCTAAAACCGACAGCGTCCGCCTTTTCCTGCATCCTACTGGCGATTATCAAAGACGGCATCCCACTAGGAATACCATCCAAAACCGATTTCCGATCCGACTTCTCCTTTCGTTTCGCCGACTCCCAGCTGAGCTTCGCGTCGTAGGCGCTAACGGCTTTATTCTCGCCAAAAACATGCGGATGCCGCCGAATCAACTTTTCTGTGATTTGCTGCACCACATCTTTTATCGTAAACTCGCCATTTTCCTGCCCAATCTGCGCTTGAAACAAAATGTGCAACAAAATATCGCCGAGCTCTTCCCGCAAATTTGCCACATCGCCAGTCTCAATCGCCTCCACCGCTTCATACAGCTCCTCAATAAAATTCGGCACCAAACTCTCACGCGTCTGCTTTTTGTCCCACGGGCAACCGCCGTCGGGGTCTCGCAAACTCCGCACAACCCGAACAAGCTCGTCAAACTCTTTCATCTTTTTATCAGGGGTGCAACCTGTAAATCATTCTCGGAAACGGAATCGTCTCTCGGATATGCGAAGTGCCGCAAACCCAAGCCACAAAGCGCTCTAGCCCGATACCAAAACCGCTGTGAGGCACCGAACCGTATTTGCGCAAATCCAAATACCAGCCGTAATCGTCCATCGACATATTCTCCGCCTCCATCTTCGCCTTGAGTTTTTCGTAATCGACCTCTCTTTCCGAGCCGCCGATAATCTCGCCAAAACCGCCCGGCGCAAGCAAATCACTGCCCAAAACCAGCTCTGGATTTTCTGGATCTTGCTTCATATAAAAAGATTTGATGCTCGCCGGCCACTTCTCGATAAACACAGGAACCACGCTGCCTTCGGTAATCGCCGCCTCCTCTTTCGCTCCAAAATCGTCCTCGTAACCGACATCAAAACCTTTCGACTTCAAAATATCGATAGCTTGCCGATGCGTAATTCGCAAAAAATCTCCGCAAGCAGCTTTCAACCTTTCTGGGTCGCTCTCCAAAATCTCCAACTCCTTGGCGTTATTTTGCAAGACATCGCCAATCACCGCCTTAATCAACCCCTCTTGAATGTCCATACTCTGGCAATGCTCCACAAAAGCAGCCTCAGCATCCATCATCCAAAACTCCGTCAGATGCTTGCGTGTCTTCGATTTCTCCGCCCGAAAAACTGGTCCAAAATCGTAAACTCTGCCCAAAGCCATAATTCCCGCTTCCAAATAAAGCTGCCCACTCTGCGAAAGATACGCACTGCCTTGGTCAAAATACGGCAGCTCGAACAAAGTCGTTGTGCCCTCGCACGCATTTGGCGTGAGAATCGGCGAATCAAAGCGGAAATAATCTAGCGAGTTCAGATAGTTGCAAATGCCGAAATAGATGGTGTGCCGAATTTTTTGCATCGCCACCTGTTTGCGAGAACGAAGCCACAAATGCCGATGCGAAAGCAAGAAATCTGCTCCGTGCTCTTTTTTACCAATCGGAAAATCTTCGCTTTTGCCCAAAAGTTTTGCGCCCGTTAGGTGAAATTCCACTTCGTCTTCATATTTGGGATGCTTTTCTGGCACGCCCGTTAGCTCCACCGAAGCCTCTAGGCTGAAAGATTTTACCACTTCAAAAGCGTCTTCGCCCATATCGGGCTTGCTCGCCACCGCCTGCACCTCTCCAAGGCCATCTCGAAACACCACAAACCGCAACTTGCTGCTGGCTTTCCGCTGATTTCGCACCCAGCCACGCAAACAAACCTCTTGTCCCAAAAAATTTTTTATCTCTTTGCTCGTTACATATCGCATATTCAAATCCGCCTTTTCCAAAATAATTTTCTACAACACAAATCAAAGAAGCAAGAATGTCAAGCCAGAAAATCGCCGCACGACAAAATCTCCGCTCTTTGATCTAAAAATATTTTACTCTGGGAATAAAAATCGCAGCCGCTGACTTCCTTTGGCAATTCTAGGCAATTGCACCACAAAAAGCCCCAAAAGCACCAGCAAAACTCCCACGATTTTTTGCCAAGTAATCTCCTCTGCCAGCATAAAATGCGCGCCAACCATCGTTACCACGGGCATCAAGTTCAAAAACGAGTTCGTCGCCACCGCTCCAATCTCTTTGATCAAATAGTTGTAGCCCACAAATCCCAAAATCGTCTCGAACACCAGCAGAAAAACCAGACCCTGCACTGCCTCTGGCACGATTTTAACATCGCCAAGCGTCGGAAAATCGAAGATAAAAAATAGCGGTAAAAAATAGATAAACGCCAGCAAAAATTGGTCTCGCACCAGCTGAATAATGGGAAAATCGGTGGACAAGTTTTTCAAAATCACGACATAAACCAGCGAACTGAGCACCGCAAAAACCAGCAGAGAAATCCCTAAAATCGAGCTATGCCCAAGCCCCGAGACGCCAATAATCGTCGCGACTCCCACAAACGACACGATCAAACCCAAAAAAGAACTTTTCCGCACAGGATAACCAAAAACCAGCTTGCCCATCAGCGGCGTAAACAGTGGAATTGTGGATATAAAAATCGATGTAATCGTCGCCGAAACATATTTCAAAGCAAAACCTTCTCCCAAAAAAAACAGAAACGGGTCGCAAAAAACCAGCAAAAGCAACTGTTTGAACTTCAGACGAGTGTAGCGAGCTTTTATCCCCTTGATTTTCATCAAAATAGTCAAAGCGACAGCGCCTGCGCCGAATTTGGCGACCACCACCGTAAAAACGCCAAAGCTTAAGTAGCTCATTTTGAACCAGATATAGCCAATTCCCCAACAAAACATCACAAAAAAAGCGACCAAAATGTGCCAAAGTTGCCTGCTCATTTTTTCCTAAAACCTCATCTCAAAATAGCAACTAGCCGCATCTTGAAACTTCAAAATGCAGGCTAGCTACAAATTATTTTTCGTCTAAAAAACGCAAAACTATTTCTTGCTCAGCGCTTTCACCTTCATTTGCAAGCCGAAAAGATTGATAAACCCTTTGGCGTCCGCTTGGTCATAGACCGAATCTTCCTCAAAAGTCACCAACTCTTGGTCGTATAGTGAGGTCGGCGAGGTCATTCCCGCAATGGTGCAGTTGCCTTTGTAGAGTTTCATCCGCACGACACCGTTGACATCCTCTTGCGTTTTGCTGACGAACTCCGAGAGCGACTCGCGCAAAGTGCTATACCATTTTCCGTTGTAAACAAGCTCGGCAAATCGCACCGCCAGCATCTCCTTAAAGTGCAAAGTGTCTCTGTCCAAAGTCAGATATTCCAGCTCCTGATGCGCCGTCACCAGCACGCGTCCAGCTGGATTTTCGTAAACGCCACGAGATTTCATCCCCACAAGGCGGTTTTCCACCAAATCGTCGATACCAACGCCGTTAGCACCAGCAACTTTGTTCAAAACTTCCACGATTTCCAGCGGCTTCAACTTTTTGCCGTCAACCGCCACTGGCAACCCTTTGACAAACTCAATCTCCACATAAGTCGGCTTGTCTGGAGCTTTCGCCGGCGGCACAGCCATCATATAGATATCGTCCAAAGGCTCGTTGTTCGGGTCTTCCAGGTCTGATCCCTCGTGCGACAAGTGCCACACATTGCGATCCATACTGTAGGGCTTCTCTTGCGAAACGGCGATTTTGATGCCCCGCTCGTTGGCATAATTGTAGGCGTCTTGGCGCGATTTAATGTCCCAAACTCGCCAAGGTGCAATTATTTTCAGCTCTGGCGCAAGCGCTTTCACCGTCAGCTCGAACCGCACTTGGTCGTTGCCTTTGCCCGTGCAGCCGTGAGCGATATACTCCGCGCCCTCTTGCTTGGCGATTTTCACCAGCGCTTTGGCAATCACTGGTCTTGCCATTGCCGTGCCCAAAAGATATTTCCGCTCGTAAATAGCGCCCGAAGCCAAAGTCGGCCACACAAAATCTTCCACGAACTCGTCTTTCAAATCTTCCACAAAAATTTTACTCGCCCCAGAGTTAATCGCCTTTTGCTCCAGACCCTCCAATTCCTCGTCCCCTTGTCCCACATCTGCAGCCACAGCAATCACTTCTGCACCCTTGTAATTCTCTTTCAACCAAGGAATTATCACAGAGGTATCCAAACCTCCAGAATAAGCCAATACAATTTTCATCATTTCTCCTAAATGTTTATTTATTGAATCTCGCAAAATAATTATCTATATCTTTTCTCATTTCAACACCAACTCTCTCAAAGCAATTAAGCAAGTCGTTATAAGCACCTTCACCGCCTAAAAAGTCCCAAAATTCTTCGGCAACTTTCAATTCGTTGTCCAAATCCAACATTCCTGCCATAGTCCAACGGCTGTATGGTTTTGGTGCATAAGGATTGTAAGGAATAGCGATCAATGTGTTAATCTTTGCTTTTGGATTTTCTGCCAAAACTACTGCTGTCCATTCTAAAAGAGTTCGTTTAAACTCTTTGAAACCACCTTTGTTTGGTTTTGTTGTTTTTATATCAATCAAATAGATTTCGTTATCGTGGCTTTCCAGATAAACATCAACTCTTGTTGGTTTCACTGTTCTCATTTCACCTTGCCGGCAAACTTTTCTGATTATTTTAATCTCTTTTTGCTTATCGGGTTTGTCATTTGCCGCAGTTAGATTATCCATAATTTTCTGGATTTCAAATTGAGCGGCTGTGCTAATTTCAGTTCCTGATTTTAGCTGTTTATCCGCAACTTTAAATCGTTCAGAAGCTAATGCAACTGCAACAGGTTCAAAAATTGTAGTCCCAAAGTTCGTGTTTAGAGAGTGAATAAAAGCATAAAGAGCCAATCTGTCTTTTCCTAAAAGTCTTGTGTGAAAAGGCATTACCGCTGGTTCTGGGTTGTAGGTTTCAAACCGCTTGTGTAAACTATTTCGGATTGTATTTTCTACTAATTCTATTTGATTTTTTGTTAAGGACATTATTTTTTACTTATATTTTCTATTAATCTTGTTGTTTTAGGTGAAGAATAAAACCCTCTTCTTTCAAATAGATAATCTTCACTCTCAACAAAAGAATTTGTTGAAGTAAAAATACTTTTTGCATTCTCTTCAATAGACAAATATTTTACTTTTTCTTCTGTTGTAATTTTATTTTCTTTTTCCAAAAACAAATTACATGTAAGCAATAAATGCATATCCATCGTTTTAGATCTTAATAAAAGATCTTTGGAAAGTGAAAATTTGTTTAACCAATAATATAAAATACCGCAGTAATAATAATCAATAACATTATTTGCATTGATATTAAATATTTTCTTTTTAGCTTGATATTCATTTATTTTCTTGATTGCGTTACTTTTCATTTTATGTGGTTCTTTTAAAAAAACAGACACATAAATTTTTGCTAAATTTTCAATATTAATCTTTTTATATGGATGTGTTATGTTTGAGTATTGCCCTCTAAGTCTTTCAAAATAGAGCTTTAAATAATCTGTACCTTGAAAATATTGTTCTATTTCTTCATGAAATTCATTTAAAGATTGCAGATCCTTATCTATTGAGTTTTGATTATTTGCAGCAAAAATAATTTGCTTTTTCAACTCATTATTTTCAGTTGCGATAACTTTGGCTATTACCTCGATGTCTTCAAGTTTATCTGGTGTCTTTTTATATTGATCATACAATATATGAGTTGTTTGACAACCATTTATTATTCTAGGATATTTTAATATATACTCATTTTCTTTAACCGTATGTCTTTCCATACTATCACATAATATTGTCAAACCATTGTTTAAATAAATAAAATATGGATTATACCTCTCATTTTTAATGGTTTTTCTAATATCATTATTCACATTTGTATCCCCCAAGTGTGCTCTTGGATTTTCAACAAAAAGCCTCTCTTTTATATTATCATCATTTGTTAAAATCATTTTCTTTAATTCAGAAAATTTTATTGCTGATAATAGACTAATTTTAACATCATTTTTATCTTCTAATTGAATGCTTTTGTAAAAATTTAAAGAAATAGTATGATATTTTGCAATTTTATCATACTGCTCTTTTATTTCATCTTTTTGCCAAAAATAAATGTTGTCTAAATTGTATTTATTTGATAATTCTCTACGATTATTTAATTTACTTTTTTCATTATTCAAAAACAATTCCGTTAAGGAATGAGATGTTTTTGCAGATAAAAAATACAATGATATTAAAGGTGTTTCGGCTAAATTATCAATATAATCACCCTCTTCACTTAACAATTTGTTCAAAATTGTTGAAAAAGGTTCTATTTGAAATTTATTAGATAAGAAGTTGATAACTGTATCAACAAATGATTGGAATTTTTGCTCAGAAAAACTATTTTGTATTGTTGATTGAATAAAACCAATTTTAACTTTTAGTTTTTCACTATCCCCTAATTTTTCTAAATCAATTTCTTCAACAATTAATCGCTCATTAACAAAAATTCCAATTCCATCAATTCCCTGCGCTTTATTAGTTGAAACTTTATTTACATCTTCGAGTTCATCTTCTAATAATGTTGATATAACAACATAGTTTGAAAAATCTTCAAATACGCCTGCATTATTAGTCCCATCTAAATTAAATTTTTCGCAAAATGCATTTATTTTTGAATTAAGCCCAATATCAAAATTTTGTGCCATTATTTACTTTTCCTTTAAATGAAATATTATTTCAGCATACGCCGATTTATCTTTTTCTGTTCTGTTTAAAACAGGTCTTTTATATTGATTTACAATTTGCATTCCCGCTTTCTCGGCTATTGTCGGATACATATTATATTTATCATTCGCAACAAGGAAAATATCGAAATCGTCTTGTAAATATTTTTTTGAGTTGATTAAAACTTGTGAAATTCCTTCGATATATGAATTTCTGGCTTGTATTCCTTGTCCTTTAAATAACGGACCGATTTCTAATTCGTCATTTCGCTCAAAACCAAATAAATCATAAGCGTATGCGTGCTGTTCGTGGTAATCGATCAATCCAACATATGGCGGACTCGAAAAAATCCCTTTTATTTTTTTTTCTCTAACTAAGTTAGCAAATTCTAAACTTCTTACCTCAAGCTCCGAAATAATATCAATATTTCTCGAATCGCCCTGTAAACATAATTGGCTTGTATTTGTCCGCAACTCTTTAAATTTTTGCAACCGCTTGACCGTATCTTTGCTATATCTTTCCCACCACGACAATATCGAAAATAGCGGTTTACAAATCTTCCCATGCTTTTTGCAATAATAAGTTTTGGTAACAGGCTCCTTTAATGTTGCCAAATCAGCGTGTGTCGTCGCTCTGCAAGATCTCATTGTCCGGCTCAATATAACAATCAAAGCATTTTTAACAGTACTATCATCTATATTTTTTATCTTTTCAAAAATAAAATCAATCTCTTTTTTAACAGGATCCAAATACCATTTTGTAAGAAAACAAACATTTCCATCCTGTTTAATTTTGAGTTTATATTTTTTTTGTAAGTTGTCAAAAATAAGAGCAAACTCTTTTTCTTTCGCCGCAGAATAACACTTTTCATCTATCTCTTTTCGTCTAACTTTTATTTTATATTCTGGAGCTGGAAAATATTTTTTATTAAAAATATTTAACTCTTCAAGCAACTCTTTTTCAAAATCTAAATTACTATTTTTTGAAACATTTTCTTTAAAAGAGATGGTTATATTTTTTATCTCCTTCTCAAGTTTTTCGATATCAACATCCCTAATTTTCACATTAGAAATCATCACATTAAAAGCAGAAATATCAATACCTATCGCATTTAGTTCGAGCTCATTTGCTTGCACCATAGTCGTTCCACTTCCAGAAAAAGGGTCTAAAACAATATCCCCTTTTTTAAAGCAAATTTCTTTTTTAAAAGAATCTATATGATCATCTAAAAAATATTCCACTAATTGTGGTATAAATTTTCCTTTATACGGATGCAATCTATGAACATGCTTTGTTGTGTCTCTTTCCTTTAAATTATCAAAAGACAAATTCCAATTTAAATCACTTCCAAGCTTTTTGCGCCAATCTTTCTCACGACGCCCACTAAAGCTATCATAATACCTTAGCAAATCATATTTATCAACAGAAGTGTTCCCGTTTTCTCCATATTTACGAACACGACCATACTGAACTAAGTAGGAAATATTGGAAACAGTAACATCTTTTTTTAAATAATCGCTCGCCCACTGGCTAGCCTCTTTCAAACTTAGTAAATTTTTCATAATCAAAATAAACTAGCCCAAATCTTCTCGAATCATCGTTCCGATGCCGTTGTCGGTGAAAATCTCCAAAAGCATCGAATGCTCCAGCCTGCCATCGATTATGTGGACCTGTTTCACGCCGCCAGCAATCGCTCTTTTGCAACATTCAACTTTGGGAATCATTCCCCCAGAAATCACGCCAGAAGCGATCATCTGGTCGATCATCGTCGGCGTCAACCGAGAGACAAACTCATCGCCGTTATAAACGCCCTCGATGTCGGTCAGCAGCAAAAATTTATCCGCCTTCAGCGCCGCCGCCACTTCCGCCGCAGCCGTATCAGCGTTGATGTTATAAGTGTTTTGCTGCTCATCCACACCCACTGGAGCCACCACCACCACAAATCCGTCGTCCAAAAGATTTTCCAGAGTCTTCGTCTTCACCTGCGTAATCTCGCCAACAAAACCCAAATCGACGACCTCATCGCCAGACTTCATCAGCTTTTTTTTCGCCCGAATGAAGCTATCGTCCTTGCCAGAAAGCCCGATAGCAGAGCCGCCGTGAAAATTCAGCCCCGCGACAATCTCCTTGTTCACTTTTCCCGAAAGCACCATCTCCACCACATCCATCGCCTGCCTCGTAGTCTTCCGAAGCCCGTTAACAAACTCGCTCTTTATCTGCATTTTATCCAAATAGCTGGCAATCTCCGGGCCACCTCCATGTACCACCACGACTCGCATTCCCACAAAACGCATCAGCACCAAATCCATCACCACAGCCTCTTTCGACTTCTGGTCAACCATCGCATTTCCGCCGTATTTCACCACCACCGTCTTGCCACGAAACCGCTTGATATAAGGCAACGCCTCGATCAAAGTCGCCGCTTTTTGCTTCGCTCTCGTCAAATCCATAATTTTTTCAAACCTTTATAAATTGTTGCCTGTCCGATAGATAAGCGCCGTCTGTCCATCCAACTGCGTGCCAAAACCTTTTTTCCCGAAAATATTCGGGCGATTGGTAATCGTCAGCACCTCGTAAATCCCTTTCGCTTTCGCAGTGTCCAAACATTTTTGCAAAAGCTCGCTGGCAACACCTTTTCCCTGATATTCGGGCAAAACCGCCATCGAACGAATCTCCGCCAATTTCTGATTATACACCGCAAGCGCACAGCACGCAACTACTTGACCTGCAACATCTTCCACCCAAAACTCGTCAACGCACGCTCGCAAATCTTCCCGACTCCGCGGCAGCAAAATCCCGTAGTCGTTGGCAGTGCGAATAATCGCGTAAATCGCGTCCACATCCGCCAGCGTCGCCTTCCGTATCATTTTGCGCTACGACCGATAATCGGCGTTTATCTTGATGTAATCGTAGCTAAGATCGCAGCACCACGCAGTCGCCGAGCCGTCGCCTTGCATCAGCTCCAACAAAATTTCGATTTCCGCCTCTTGCAAAATCTTTTTCGCCTTCGCTTCGCTAAACTGAACGCCCTTGCCTTGCACAGCCAAAGCTATCTCCCCCGCATTCGAGCGAAAAGTGATGCACGCCCTGTCTGGATCAAAATCTGCACCAGAATACCCAGCGGCAGCCAGCACTCTTCCCCAATTTGCGTCTTCGCCAAAAATCGCCGTCTTCACCAAATTCGACCCGCAAATACTCTTGGCAATCGTTTTGGCGTCCTCGTGGCTCTTGGCTCCGCTCACCACAACGCTCACTAACTTGCCAGCGCCCTCGCCATCAGCGGCAATCTGCTTGGCTAAACTCACACAAACCGCCAACAAATTCTCATAAAAAATAGCAAACTCCTGACTCTGCTCGTCCTCAATTTTCGCATTCTCCGCAAGCCCGTTCGCCAAAAGCAGCACGCTATCGTTCGTGGAAGTGTCGCCGTCCACGCTCACCATATTAAAAGACAACTCCGTTGCGTCGCTCAAAGCCTTTTGCAGCAAGCGTTTGTCGATATTCGCATCCGTGGTTATCGCCGCCAGCATCGTGCCCATATTCGGATGAATCATCCCCGAGCCTTTTGCAGCCGCACCAATTCTGACCTCTTTTCCGTTCAAAGAAAAACAAACTCCAGCCTGCTTCTCCTTTGTGTCGGTGGTCATTATTGCGCTCGCCAAGCGTTGCTCGTTCTCTTGCGACAAATTTTGGCAAACAGCCTCAATGCCAAACAAAACTTTTTCCATCGGCAACCGATAACCAATCACGCCTGTGGACATCACCATCACCTGCGAAGCAGGAATTTCCAGCGCACTGCCCATCGCTTTTGCCATTTTGCCCGCATCTTCCAGACCCTGCTCACCTGTGCAAGCGTTGGCGTTGCCGCTGTTTATCACCACAGCCCTCGTCACAGAGCCGCGCAAAGCCGCCTGACAATATTTCACTG
Source organism: Candidatus Cloacimonadota bacterium (assembly GCA_963676615.1). Lineage (GTDB taxonomy): Bacteria > Cloacimonadota > Cloacimonadia. The sequence continues at coordinate 778,556 of OY781092.1, forward strand.
GCGCTGCCACAACTTTATTTTTGGTGAAAACGCCCGCACACGCACAATCTTTTTGCGAAAAAACAACCCCTAAATCTAAACCTTTCTTCCGAATGCCAGCGCTAACAGCTCCAGCCAAAAACCCTTTCGGATAACAAACGCCCAAAAATTTCGTTTCCATTTCGCTACACTCCCGCTCTCAAGCCACTCAACCCAGCGTTTTCCTCAAACCCGCACAAAATATTCATATTCTGCACCGCTTGCCCAGCAGCACCTTTCAGCAGATTATCGATAACGCTCACCACCACCAAACGACCCACTCGCTCGTCCAAAAAAACATTCAAATGACAATCGTTGCTGCCGGCGACATTCTTTATCTCGGGCAGCTCGCCCTCTGGCAAAAGCTGCACAAATTGCGCATCGCGGTAATATTCCAAAAAGTTCTGCCGAATCTGACTCAAATCCACCTGTTCCAAAAGATCCAGATAAATAGTGGACAAAATTCCGCGCTTCAGCGGCAAAAGATGCGGCGTAAAACTCACCAAAACCTTTTCGCCACACAGCTTCCCCAGCTCCTGCTCAATCTCTGGAATGTGCCGATGCGACGCCACTTTATACGCCTTAAAATTTTCGTCCTGCTGACAAAAATGCACGCCCAAATTCATACCACGCCCAGCACCACTCACGCCCGACTTGCTGTCGATAATCACGCTCGAAGTGTCCACAATCTGCATCTTCATCAACGGAGCCAGCGCCAACAAAACGCTCGTGGGGTAGCAGCCCGGATTCGCCACCAACTGCACATCCTCCAGCCTCTTTTTGTGAATTTCTGGAATATTGTAAATCGCCTGATCCAGCAAATGCTCCGCCGTGTGCTGACTGCCATACCACTTTCGATAATCTTCCACCGACTCCAAACGAAAATCTGCCCCCAAATCGATAACCTTCACATCCTCCGCCAAAAGCTCCGCGGCAATCTTCTGCGCAGGTCCCGTCGGCAACGCAATAAAAACCAAATCGCTATTTTTCGCAAGCTCCGCCGTGTCTAGCGCCTTGCACTTTTTATCGTCAAGCCTCCCGCGAAAAACAGGATAAATCTTCGCGAAACTCTCTCCCACATAGCTTTTGGAAACCAAATCCGCAAGCTCAACCTCTGGATGCTCCAGCAAAATCCGCACCAGCTCTGCACCAGAATATCCCGTAGCGCCCACAATCGAAACCTTTAACATTCGCATCAAGCTCCTTTCTTAAAAAAAATCTTTAAAAAAAGCTACCTCAAAATCGAAAAGAGATAGCCCAAATTTTCACTTCAAAAGCACAACAAAAACTATTCGTTAATAGCTTCGGCTCCACCCACAATATCGATAATCTCGCCCGTAATCGCCGCCTGACGCTCCCGATTATACTTTAGCGACAAACTATCGATAATCTCGCTGGCGTTCTCCGTGGCGTTATCCATCGCCGTCATTCTCGCGGCTTGCTCTGCAGCCGAAGACTCCAAAAGAATTCGCCAAATCTCCACCGAAATAAACTTTCTGCCCAGCTCCTCGACAATCGCATCCTCGTCTGGCTCATACAAAAAATCGGTCAGCGAAAGCCCTTCCTCGTTCGACGGCTCAATCGGAAAAAGCCCCTTAAAAATAATATCTTGCTGAATCGCCGACACAAACTTATTGTAAATCACATCGACCTTTTCATACTCTTTGTTCAAATACAAATCCAGCACAATCTCGGTAATATCTTTGGCAACCGAAAAATCCATACTGTTAAAAAGCCCCGTAAAATCGCTATAAACCTCGCAAACTTTTTTCAGAGCCACCGTTCCGTTTTTGCCAACGCAAATAACATCAACATTTTCGTTTTCAGCAAGATGAGCCTTAACCCTTTTGACAATCTCGGAGTTAAAAGAACCGCAAAGACCACGATCGGAGGTCACTACAACCAAAGCCGACTTCCCCGTTTGCTTGTTCAAAAAAAACGGATGAATCGACTGCGAATTTTTCTTCTTCACGCACTCCAGCATTCCACCAACCAAATTCGCATACGGTCTTGCTGCCTCAATCGCCTCTTGCGACTTGCGCAACTTGCTGGCAGCCACCATCTTCATCGCATTTGTGATTTGCCGCGTGGACTTTACACCCTCGATTCTATTCTTGATAGCCTTCAGATTACCCATCTATTCAACTCCTCAATTCAAAAAAACTTAACTCTTCTCTTCCGCAGAAAAATCGTCAGCGGCTTGCTGGCTCTCATCGCTCTGAGACAAAAAACGGTAAAAAGGTCGAACGCTGCTAAAAATCATCAACCCCAAAATCTTCTTAAAACCAATTCTGCGCACAAACGGGAACAACTTCACGATCATCACTCCAAACGCAAAAGACGCCAGCTGCGACAGCTTAAAATCGATAAAATCCAAGTTTTTAATACCCTTATTCAACTTCTCCAAATCCCAATTTTCCATATCTTCTCCCTTAAAAAACCGCCAGCGTTTTTTTCTCTCTGGTTTCCGTATCGATATAATGCAACTCCAAAATCAACAAAAGAGGATCCTCCGGTTTTGACCCAGTTACTTTTGCCTCCAAAGTGTCTGTAAAAGTGTGAGTCTCAGCGGGCTTCAAAACTGTCGACAAATTTTCAAAAGCAGAGTCAATCCAACTAACAACAACCCCTTCTCCTACGCTAGAAGAGCTAAGGCTCTGAAGCTCGACATTATCAACGCCGCTATTTATCACCGTAAAATTAAACACCGCTGTAATCGTATCGCCACTTGTGGTTTGACTATTGCTGCTGTTCTTGATTGTCAACAAACAATCTTCTTCGCCCTCCACAGTCGTTGTGGAGCTAGAGCCCAAACAACCAGCCAAACAAAAAATTAAACATAAAAAAATAGTTGCATTTTTCATCAATCTACCACCCTAAAATCAAGATCTTCGTCCTCGTCCGTATAATCTATCCCCAAAAATCCACGCTCCTCAACATAAATAATCCGAACCTCTAGCTCGTGCTTTCCATACGAAAAGTTGTTGTCTAAAAAACCTTCAATCTCCACAGCCTCGCCAGCTTGCAATTTTTGCTCCAAAAAATTTGCGCTATCAACAAGCACATCGTCCACAAGAATCTGATACTCAGGATAAGAGTAGGTCTCTCTTTTGCTTTCGTTAGCAATTTCAAACTTATAGGTAATAGTCTTGCTACTCTTTTTGACCTCCACATAATGCTCCATTCCGTCAATAGATAAATCCTCTATTTCTAACTTAACATCGTATTTATCTTTGGCAAACAAAAAACTGCAAAAAAACAAACCGACAAAAATCGACAAAAAAAACTTTTTCACCCTACACTCCTTACAACAATTTTACCTAAATCTCGAAAAAACAAACATATTGTCAAGAGATAATTTGCTAAATCTGCAACGATTAAAACAAAACTATAAACCCATTGAAAAACAACTAAAGCCTTGACAATAAAATTCTCCAAAATAGAATTCGCTAGGATAGTGAAATATTTTAACTTTAAAGGAAGTTTATGGAAAAAGTACTAGAGATGAAAAATGTTTCGAAGTATTTTGCAAAGGTAGTTGCAAATTTCAAGGTAAATCTTGATTTGCATAAGGGCGAGATTTTGGCTCTATTAGGTGAGAATGGCGCAGGCAAAAGCACTATTATGAAGATTCTTTTTGGATTGTATCACCAAGACGAGGGGCAGATTTTCATTTGTGGAAAAGAAACAAAAATCGACTCTCCAAAAACCGCAATGAAGCATGGCATTGCGATGATTCAGCAACATTTTTCTTTGGTTGAATCTCACACAGTCACTGAAAACATCATTTTAGGGCAAGTATCAGGTAAAATAGATTTAGATTTTTTTTCACAGAGAGTTCAGAATTTGATTGATAAATATGATTTCAAACTAAACCCTAGTGCTTTAATTAGAGATTTGACTGTAGGTGATCGCCAAAAAGTTGAAATCTTGAAGGCGCTCTACCAAAAGGCACAAATTTTGATTATGGACGAGCCTTCTGCAGTCCTCACTCCTCAAGAGATAACAACACTTATCAAATTTGTCAAAGATTATGCAAAAACAGGAAACTCCGTGGTTTTTATATCACATAAGCTTAATGAAGTAATGGAAGTTTCTGATAACATTGTCATTATGAGGTCAGGTCGAGTTGTTAGTAAGGTTGCCAAATCTGAAACAAATCAAAAAAAATTAGCTAAGCTGATGGTAGGTAAAGAGATTGACCTAGTCCCACAGCGAAAAGAAAATTATTTGCAAAAAAGTCATTTTGTGTTGGAAGTTTCAAAAGTGACGAGCATAAATAAAGAAGGAAAAAAAGTTCTAGAAAATGTTAATTTTAAAATAAGCCGCGGTGAAATTTTTGGAATTGCGGGAGTTAGTGGAAATGGGCAACAAGAGCTTTGCGAGGCTATTTACGGGGTTCGCAATATTTGTTCGGGGAAAATTAAAGTTTGTAATCAAAATTTAGAAAATATGTCTGTTTACGAAAGAATCCGCTTCGGATTAGGCTATGTCCCTTCAAATCGTCATCGCGATGCTATGATTCAAAGTATGTCAATAAAAGAGAACATGTTTTTAAAAGCTAGTTTTGAACCAAAGTGGCAAAAGCATGGACTAATTAACCAAAAAGTTCTCAAAGATTATTCTAAAGAAAGGGTTTCAAGTTTTAATGTTATTACTCCTGATGTAACTACTTCTTTGCAAAATCTTTCTGGAGGCAACCAACAAAAGGTTATTTTGGCTAGGGAGGTTGATAACGGGAAAAAATTGATAATTTTAGACCAACCAACCAGAGGCTTGGATTTGGGGGCAATCAACCAAGTCCACAAATTTGTGACGCAAGAAGCTAAACAGGGCAAAGCAATACTTCTTATTTCAACTGAACTTTCCGAAATTTTTGGATTATGTGATAGAGTTGGCGTTATTTATGAGGGCAAAATTCAAGGAATATATGAAACCAATAAACTTACTTCCGAAAAAATTGGATTGATGATGGCTGGAGGTAAAATTGGTGAGAATTAAAATAGATTGGAATTTTGATACCAGAGACATGATTTTGACCAATTTTGGAGCAATTCTAGTAGGGCTTGCCTGCAGTGGCTTATTGCTTTTTTTCTTAAAGATTAACCCCTTTCACGCTTTTTTTGTTTCTATTCAATCTGTTTTTAACGACAACTATATGTTTGCAGAAATTTTTGTTAAATCTACACCACTGATTCTAACTGGATTAGCTTTTGCTTTTACTTACAAAGCCAATTTATTTAATATAGGCGCACAAGGACAGTTTTATTTAGGAGTTATGACTTCTGCGGCAGTTTCTTTATGGCTAGGCGATACCATGGGAAGCTTTTTCGGATTGGTAATGGTTTTTGTCTTTTGCTCATTGATTGGTTGTCTATACGGCGGATTAATTGGTTTTTTTAAGGCAAAAAAAGGAGCAAATGAGTTTTTAATCAGTATGATGTCAACTTATGTGGCTGCGGCGTTTATGAACTACCTTTTGCGAACTCATTTAAGAGAAACGCGCGGAGAATATCCACAAACCGATGTTATCTGCGAGGCGATACGATTACCTTTGATCTGCGGAAATACTCGTTTGCATTTTGGATTTTTACTAGCAGTATTAATTGCAATTCTACTTTGGATTTTGTTATTCAAAACACCTTTTGGCTTCCGAGTAAGAGCTGTTGGCAGCAACATTCCTGCCTCAAAACAAGCAGGCATAAACTCCGAAAAAATGACAATTTATACATTTGCTATTTCTGGAATGATGGGAGCTTTGGCTGGATTTGTAGTTATTAATGGTTCTCAATTTATGGCAATACAGGGTTTTTATGCGGAAGTAGGGGCTCTAGGGATTGGAATCGCTATCTTGGCTAACGGAAATCCTATAGGCGTAATTTTTGCAGCGATTTTATTTGGTTTTATTCAAGTGGTTGGAGGAGAAATGGCTATGCTAGCGAGAACACCAGACAGTTTTACCTATTTAATGCTGGGCAGTGTTACTCTTTTTGTAATTATAGCCTACTATGTTCGCAAGCAAATAAAACTAAGACGCGAAAAGCTTAAAATGATGGAGAAAGTATGATTGAGATATTTTCCACCGCGTTAATGATGAGCACTCCACTAATGCTCGGAGCGATTGTTGAAGTTTTTTCTGAGCGAACGGGAATGATGAACACTTCTATTGAGGGAGCGTTTTTGATGGGAGCCTTTGGCGGTTTTGTCGGAGCCTTTCTTAGCAAAAGCTTGTTTGCAGGGTTTTTATTAGCTGCTTTTTGCGGTGTTTTTGTCACAGTCATATATGCCATTGTAACTGTTAGTTTTGCCCAACATCAAGTGGTTACTGGAACTGCACTCAATATTTTTGCTGTTGGACTTTCAAGTTATCTTTTTAGGGTGATTTTTGGCGTGCCCTTGATGCCTCTTAAGATAGAGCCGCTCAAAATTTTTGCAGTTCCATTGCTAAGCAAAATCCCCTTTTTTGGTCCAATTCTATTTGAACAAAATGTGCTTACTTATGCAATCTATTTTATTATCCCTTTGTCTTATTTCATTTTATACAAAACATCCTACGGACTAACTATTCGTTCTACTGGAGAAAACCCTGAAGCCGTAGATGCAGCAGGAATTAATGTAAAAAAAGTAAGAATAACAATGCTGGCAATTTCCGGAATTTTTTGTGGAATAGCGGGAGCTTTTTATTCACTTGCTATTTTGGGAATGTTTACTTCTACAATTATTGGCGGCAGAGGTTGGATAGCCTTTGCCATTTGCTTTCTGGGAAATTGGAAGCCTTATGGTGTTGTTTATGGTGCTCTTACTTTCGGTTTAGCAGAAGCCATTGGGATTCGCTTTATGGTGAGTCAAAATATTGCTATCCCCAACGAAATTTTCATCGCCTTGCCTTATGTTTTGACCATTGTTCTCACTATTACCAGAAAATCTTTTAGCGTTCCTGCTAAACTAGGTGTTTCTTACGAAAAAGAATAAAATATAAAACAGGGAGGAAAAATGAAAAGAAATTTGTTAAAATTTGTCGTTTTACTGTTACTGGGTTTGATGTTCTGCTCTTTAGGAGCAAAATCACGAAAAATGGTACTTATTTTGCCTGGACCTATCAGCGACCAAAGTTGGAATGCAGCCAACTACGCAGGTTTGTTAGCAGCCAACGATAAGCTCGGATTAAACATTGAGTATGTGGAAAATGTTAAAGATGCAGATTTTGTTTCTATTTTAAGAAGATACGCTTCTCGTGGCTACGAACTAATTATGGGTGCTGGTAGTCAATTTGATGTGGCAGCCAACACTGTAGCTAAAGATTTTCCCAAAACTACATTTGTTATGGTCAATGGCTCTATGGCCAACTATCCCAATGTCGCGCCTATTTTTCCAAAAGAGTATGAAGCCAGTTATTTAGCTGGAATAATTGCCGGCGAACTCAGCAAAAATGGTAAATTTGGAACAATTTCTGGCTCTATTAATGCCCCTATGAACGATCTTCTAGATGTTTATGAAAAAGTTGCTGTTGAAGGCGCAAAAAAACGCGGAATCAAAGGAGCTAAGGCTTTCAGAGCTAATGCTGATAGTTGGAGCGATGTAAACAAGGGTAAACAAATGGCAAAATCGATGATTTCCAGTAACGATGTAGATGTTATGTTTGTTTATGCAAATCAAGTTGGCTTAGGCTCGATTACTGCTTGTGAAGAAGCCAATCCTCCTGTAAATTTTGTGGGATTTTCCAGCAATCAAAACGACATCTCTCCTGTGGTAAATGCTTCTATCCTTTTTGATTTCAAAAATTTCTATGTTTGGGCTGTAGGCAAATATCTCAAAGGAGAATTACCTGGGAAAATGGTGCATAAAGCGGGGATAAAGGAAAACATTTTCGTCCCTGTATATGACGACGGTGTGAGCAATGAACTAAAAGAGAAGGTAAGTGTTGGAATTGAAAAAGTTAAAAATGGCAAAATTGACTTAACTGAGTACTTTTTCACAAATTAAATTTTTGCTCTATTTTATAAGGCTACCCTATTTAGGTAGCCTTTTTTATAAAAACTTTGCTTAAATTGAACAGAATTTTTTGATTATACTTAATCTCTTTTGCTAAATCTGCAACGCCAAAATTTCGTCAAAAACATCTTCAAAACGGTAAAATCCTTTTTTTTGCGAAATAAATTTGGCAGCACGCAAAGCGCCCAGCGCAAAGCCTTCTCGGTTTCTGGCTGTGTGCTTTAGCTCCAGCGTATCTGCCGCCGAATCAAAACTCACAAGGTGAGTTCCCGGAATATCCCCGCAGCGCACACTGGCAAAATGCAACTCCTTAGGGCTAATTTTTCCGTCCACTCTGCCAGTCACCAGCTTACTTTTGCGCGAAATGTTGTTCAGCAAAATCTCCGCCAAACTTTTCGCCGTTCCGCTGGGGCTGTCGATTTTTCTGTTGTGATGATACTCCAGACCGCACACATCGTATTCGCTCACCTTGTCGAAAAGTCGCGCCGCCTCTTGCACAATCTGCATAAAAAGGTTCACGCCAACCGAAAAATTCGACGCATAAATAATATCGCCCTCTATTTTTTGCAGCGCTTGCAAATCGAAGCCAGTAGCACCAACCACCACTTTTTTACCCCAACTGCAAACTTTTTGGGCGTTCTCCACCGCAGAAGCCCCAAGCGCAAAATCTATCACAACCTGCGCATCTCGCAAATTTTCCTGGCTCAAATCTGTGCCGAGCCGCGGATCTATCTTCGCCACAACCTCGCATCCCATCTGCTGCGAGAGCGAATCAATCAATTTTCCCATCACTCCATAGCCAATCAAACCGATTTTCAACATAAAATCTCCTTAAAATTAGTTAAAATTTAAATCCCTGCTAAAAGACAAACCCCAAAAAAAATCTTTGTAGGCGTAAAAAGTTTTGTAACTTTTATTCAAGTTTATCCCCTTATTACTTACCACAAAAGCTATTTTGTTATTTTTTGCGGGTTCGTAGCCGATTTTAAAAATGCAAAACGGATACAAAATTCCCGCAAATTCGTCGGGCTTGACATAGTTCAAATCGAAATCCACGCTAGCGAAAAACGGCTCAAACCGCCGCAAATACTCGCCTTGCAAGCTCACTCCCCAAACATCGGTCTTCAAGATTTTTTCTTTTTGACCTTCTGTATAAACGCCCTGATATTCGCTAAAAACCGCCAATTGCGAAAACGGATTTTTGTAGGCAGACAGCGGGTAAAGCTCGTTGCCAATCGTGTTTGCGCCCTGTGTTTTCTCTAAATCGATATAATCGACATCGTTTTTCAGACCGCTCAAAAAATTTTCTTCGTAATATCGTCCCTCTAGGCGAAAATTTAGCTCCGATTTTGAGCGATTTTGGGCGAACTTTCCACCCAAAAGATAAGCTCCCGAACGATTGTCGAACCCTCTGTTTCCCGCAGAAAAGTAACCGCTCCAAGATTTTGCCCAGTAAAATTCCGAGCCGAGCGTCCAAACCAGCTTGGATTTGACAGTGTCCATATCGCCCAAACATTTGCCCATCGAGACGCTTGAGTGGCTGCTATACTCCGAGGTGCTGTCTCCAAAATTCAGCGCCAAAGTGTGCACAAACAGGTCGTCCGTGCGCAAACCGACGCTCCTCACCAAGTCGGCAACCCAAAAATATTTATAAGAAATCGCCTCCGATAGCTCAAACTCAGCCTCGATTCCACGCACATCTTGATTAAAAAGATACAGCCCCTGATTCAGCCGATAATCGTCGAAATCGCCCATCTTTAGGCGAAAGTCGAAATCGGAAAAAAGCTGCTTCTCCAGTCGAAAAAATCCGCTGGGATAGACAAAAATGTTGTCCGACGAGCGGTCGCCATAGGAGGCTCCGCGGTGCTCTCCGACAAGATTTGCCCACAAGATAATCCCTGGTGCGACATCAGTTTTTGTCCGAAATTTCAGCCAAGTAACGCCGTGGCTCAGCGGCTGCTCCGATCCGTAATTATCCTGCTTCCAATTATTTTTGTTGTAAAGCCGCGTCAAAACCTGCGATTTGTAATACGAGGGGTCGTCCGAGACATTCAGATATTCATACCAAGCGTCCACCAAAAATTTTGTCTGGGCGCTCAAAATTCCAAAGCCAAGAAGCAAAAAAAGGTTAGCTGTTCGTAGCCAAAATCTCATCGTAAACTTGCCGATTGACCTCTAAAATCTGCTCCAAACTCGGCGAAGCGACATTTTTCAGAGCGTCCAACTGCCCACAAACAACCGAGCAAATTTCGGTGAATTTTATCTTTTTTTGCAAAAACAACAAGACCGCCGCTTCCGAAGCGCTATTGAGCACAGTCGGCGCCAATCCGCCATCTTTGCCTGCTTGCACTCCCGCAAAAAACAACGGAAATCTCGCCTTTTCTATCGGCTCAAAACTCAAGTTGCCGAGCTCGAAAAGATTGGTCTGCACGCCGTCGTCCAAAAAGCGCTCGGGATGCGAAAACGCATACAAAATCGGCAAAGTCATCGACGGGCTGCTCATCTGCGCCAAAATCGAGCCGTCCAAGCATTCCACCATCGAATGCACTATCGACTGCCGATGAATCACAGGCACAATCTGCTGATAGCTCGTGCCAAAAAGATGCTGGGCTTCGATCACCTCCAGCGCCTTGTTCAGCATCGTGGCAGAATCAATCGAAATCTTGTTACCCATACTCCAGGTAGGATGCGCCAGCGCGTCCTCGACCTTGATGTCGGCAAAAGTTCCCAAAGGCCTGTCCAAAAACGGACCACCCGAAGCAGTCAGATAAATTTTTTTGATCGCCGCATAATCTTGACCGTGCATCGCCTGAAAAATCGCCGAATGCTCGCTATCCACGGGCAAAAGTTTGCTTCCCGAAATTTTCAGCTTCTCTTTGACCAAATCGCCAGCCATCACCAGCGTCTCTTTGTTCGCCAGCGCCAAATCGACGCCTTTTTCCACACTCGCCAGAGAAAATTCCAAGCCAGCCGAGCCAGAAATCGCGTTGAGTAAAATGTCGAACTCTTGCTCGGCGATTAGCGACAGCAAACTTTGCTTACCATAATAAACCCGCACGCCTTGCGGCACATCGCACTCTGCCTTGCTCACACCAGTCAAAACGACATTAGGAATTTTGAACTCAGCCGCATACTCAAAAAGTTTTTGGCTATCACGATGAGCCGATGCCAGCACCACCGAGAACTTATCGGAATGCGCCCGCACGACCGTCGCCGCAGATTGCCCAATCGAGCCGCTAAACCCGAGAATCGCCACCTTTTTCATCACACCCCCTTGAGCGCTCTGGCGGTGTCCCGCTTGATATCGTTCTGCTTAATCGTCTGCCGTTTGTCGTGCAATTTTTTCCCTTTCGCAAGGCTGATAGTGATTTTGGCGAGTCCCTTTCCGTTGATATAAATTTTTTTGGGAACTATCGTAAGCCCCTGCTCAGCCGTCTTTTTTTCCAGCTTCCGAATCTCTTTTTTCGTCAGCAAAAGTTTTCGTTTGCGTAGCGGCTCGTGATTAAAAAAACTGGCAGTTTTGTGTGGCGAGATGTGCAGCCCAGAGAGCCAAACTTCGCCTTTTTCCAGATGAGCATACGCGTCCAAAAAATTCAGCTTGCCCTCTCGAATCGACTTGATTTCCGTGCCCAAAAGTTGAATGCCTGCCTCGAAATCTTCCAGAAAAAAGAAGTTGTGATACGCCTTTTTGTTTTTAATATTGGTCATCATTTTGCGAGGCGATGGGAATCTCTCTCTTTTTGGTCAAAGTTGGTCTGGATTTGAAAACATCAAACCCGATAAATCCGATAGACAGTTTAAATTCCTGCTCGTTATAGCCGTTATCCGCTTTCGAGCCGCGCGTGGAGTATTCCAAAGCAACACTCGCTCTGGCTTCTCCCGCATCAGCCACAGGAATGTCAAATCCAGCGGTAATTCCGTGCTCAACAAGCCGATGATCCTGCACCTTAAACGGAAACTCCTTGCGATAATATCCAAAGCGGAACGGAAAGTTCCAATACCACGGATCGATGTCCATATCGTAGGCAAGACCGATGCCGAAATTAAAAGTGTTATCCATCTTCTCGTCCGCAAAAAACGAGCTCGCCTTCCAAATTTGGTAGTCGGCGTCCAAACTTAGCTTCCAATTTTCGTCGAATTTATAGGTAAAACCTACTCCAAAAATCTCGGGCAGATTTATGCTCTCCCGCTTTTTGTTATTCACAATGGTGCTATCTTTGTAGGTGTAGGCAGAATCTTTGCCAATCGTCGAGCCTTGCGTGTATTTGTAAACCTCAAAAATCGTCGATGTGTTGCTAAATTCGTTGTCGCCGCTCAGCTTCACCGCTGGATAGTAGTAGGCTCCCAGCGAAAAATTCTCGAACTCCTTGGAAACGCCGATATTGTAGCTAAACGCCTTCGACTCGAAATCTTCGGAAACGGTGTGAACAGAGTCTAGCCGCTGCGTCACCACATCGTTTGTGTCATGAACAGCAAATTTGTCTTTGTCTGTGTAAATCTGATCGCTCTGCGCCGAACCGACATAGTAGCTGCCGCCAACACCGATATTGAACCACGGCGTTTTGCGGTCATAAACCAACCCAACTTTGTAAAAATCACTAAAAAACTCCTCTTTGTTGTCCGCTAGGCTAAATTCGTAGTCGCCCGAGTATCCCGAGGCAAAATCAAAAGCGAAGAAATTTTGACCTATGGGAATAACGATGTTAAAAAACGGCAAGTCGTATTCCCGAGAACGCGACAATTCCAGCTCGTCGTCGCTCTGCTTGAAATATCGCCAACCAGCAGAAAGTCCCGTGGAAAATTTCACATTGCTGGTCGTGGCTGCCACCGACGGATTTTGCAAACAGGGGTTGAACCGAAACAGATCCGCAGAGCCAGAATAGCCCATACCAGCCGAGTAAATATCCAAGCCCAAATTTTGCTTGGTAAAACCTTTTTTACTGAAAGGCGAGGCAGCAAACGCACCGCCGAACAAGGTCAAAAACAGTAACAGGAACAAAAATTTTTTCAAAACAATTCTCACTTTTTCTTAATTTGATAACGAAACTAACCTTTTTCGAGTATGCAGTTTGTCAAACAAAAACTCTTTGAGAGCAAAACCTGAACGCCCAGCGACATCGGCAATTTTGACAAAATTTTTGCAACACTGCAAAATTATTCGGGCGTCACCTGAATCACCTGCACGACTGGCAAAAGTTCTTTGGCGTCCGTTTCGCTATAAACTATCTCCACGCGTCTGCCCTGCAGCTGCAAAAGCTCGTTTCGCAACCCTTTCAGCTTAAACTTTTGCCCGTCGTCACATTTCAAAATGAAAAACGAAAAAGGCTCGTTCCCCGTAAAGACAAGCTTTCCGCTAGCTGTTTTCTTACTGCTCATTCCCAAAAGAAACACTCCCAAAATAAACAAAAAAACCGTTTTTTTTAATCTAGAATTCATCAATACACCCTTTATTAAAATCTATTTTGCGACTACTGTCAGCTCCAAATTTTTATCCAGCATTAACACATCGATCACATATTTGCCAACAGGCAAACGCTCTTTTATCTTAAAATATTTGTTCGAGTTTGCGCTAATATCCGAAGCAGAGTTTACCGCATAAACCCGTGGTGAGCCTTTGTCAAAAGCGTTAATTTCGCACAGGTTATAATCCACTCCGTTAGCGCTGCTCTCCAAATCCAGATTATAGCAAAACTCGCCGCTGCTGCCGTCGATGTCCGAGAGCAAATACGCGGCACCCCATTTTTTCATCAAATTTGCAAAGCTCTCTCCCGTTACCTCTTCCACTGCATCAAAACTTTTCTTTTTGCTCGCATAAATTTTCTTCACAAAATCTGCACCGCCAAACTGTCGCAAAAGATACGAACCAAGCCCGTAGTGAATTGCGTAAGAAGCTTCCAGATCTTCGCCCCAGCTGCCAACAGAATAATCGTTGCAGTTGTTTAGCTTTTCAAACCGATTGTTGTATGGCGACGAACTAAAATCACCAAAAAGCTTTTGCGCCACCAAATCTTCGACACTCATCGAAAGCAGACTCTTGAGCCAATTTTCTTGATAAACACCTTTTTTTTCAAAAAGTTGATAGGAATTTATCATATGCTGAAAATCGTAGGCGAGCCTGGAAATCGACAATCTTGGCAAAGAGTCGTCCACGCTCCAATTTCGACCGTCGCCAATTGCATAAATAGGCGCATCGAGATACAACAAAAGCCGCTCATTAGAATTTGGCACCCGTTTTTTTTTGTAAGAATTCCCTCTCCAAAAGAAGCCTAATTTGCCTTTAGCGTCATCGTCGTTACCAATATCGCAAAGCAAAATATCTATCGGCTGCTCAGCTGCAATCAACTCATTTTTGTCTCTATCTCCCCACTCTTCGCCACAAATATTGGTCACCCAATCGTAAATATCGTTATCTTCCCCTGTCTTCAAAAATTTGTCAGCCACCGCATCTACCATCGCTTGATTAACCAATCTCTTTTTCTTTCCTGTTTTCTGCCAACAATCGTCTGCCACCCAAATATTCACAGATTTTTTGCCAAATTTTGTAGGAACAGAAACTTTCTTGCGACAATGAGCGGGAATTTTTGTGGCAGGCAAAACAGAAACATCTTTAAAAAGGGCTCTTTCGCTGAGCGTATCCTGTTTTGAAACAGAAAAAACTTTACTCTTCGCACTTTTTTTTGTTAACTTTGTTTTCTTTTTTAATCCCGTTTTACGATTTTGGGAGCCAAATCTAGCAGCAACCGAATCGCCGACAACATTAAAATCGATATCATTGCTTTTAACGCTATAATTTTGGCTCTTCACAACGCTCGTTTTGCTGGTGTTTGTAAAAACAAAATAAACATCTGTCTTTTTTTTTACATCAAAAGTCAACCTTACTTTTGCCAAATCGCCTCGATTTACAAATGCCACATTTTTATCTTCGACAACAATTGTCTGGTAAAAGACAGAGTCGGAAGAGCTAACTGCTTGGTCGTCAGAATTCGAAGACCAGCAACTCTGCAAGCTAAAAATCACTCCCAAAAAAAGTATTCGCCAAACCACTTTCATCTCTTCAATCGTCCCTACCAGCAAATTTCAAAAAAACTTTGCATCAACTAAATCTTCTCCCACATCGCATAAAGCACAATCGGCTGGTCAAAAGTAAATGTAGAACCGACTCCATAACTCGTTCCACTCCCATCTGGGCTTGTGTTCCAGCCTGCAAAAACATAACCCTCTTTGCTCATATCGTTTTGGTTTTTGACCGTTACAGTTTGCCCAGAAGCATAAATTGTGGCATCTTCCTGGCTCCCAATTCCTCCGTTAACATTATACAGCACCCTGTTTGACGGAGCGACATAATCGGTCACATACTCCCAAGCCCAATCTACCACACCTGGCTCGTTGGTCATATTCCCGGCAAGACCTCGATAAATTTTCCCATCGTGATGCACATATCCACCAACCTCAATCATTTTAGACGAGCTGACCCACGCTGGAATATTCAAAACTCTGACTTCGTAATCGTAGTAATCTTCGTAGCTACTATAAGACGCCTTAACCTTGATTTTATGAACACCAAGCTCGGTGGATTTGCCCGAAATAACCCCGTTGTAGCTCATACTCATTCCCTGTGGCAATTTGCCCGAAACTATCTCCATCTTTGCGTTTCCGCCCGTTCCAAATGCGTTTATCAACTCCAAAGCGTCTTGCGCTTCAAAATTGTAATAAACCTCCAGCATCTCCTTTCCTGTTGCAAATCCGAAATGAACCTCCTCCACAATCGCCTGAGTTGCGCTCTCGACAAACTCCCAACTGCCCTTTGCGTCCCAATCAACAGACCAAGCTGCAAATCCGCGTGGCTTTTTGTTTAGAGAGCCCAAATTGTTCCACACCCTTTTTAGCTGCGATTCGTCCAAAGCGTAGCCTCGCATCGGGCTTTCGTCCTCACTGATTGCATCTGCGGCGTATTTGTTTGCGGCGATATTTACCACAAATTTATCTAAATCGTAGCTTGGGTAATTTGCATCTTCTCCCGTAAAAGCCCGCGTGCAGGCAACCGCGAAATCGGCAAAACTTGTGTTATCCACGCTAATCTCGCTTCCGCCAACATTCACCGCCCAACTTCTTTGGTTATATAGCTTCGGCGCCACATAATCTATTCGGCTCTTAATTTCCTCGTCGTTCAGCCAGCCATAATAAAAGTTTGGCGCTTTGCACATCGGAATTTCAGGAGAAGCGGTAAACATAAAATCGGGGTCGCTTCCGCCGCGATAATAATCAACCAACTCCGCACACGCTTCGTCCAAATAGGAGTAGTTATCGACCAAAACTTGATTGTCCGCTAGCCTTGCTTGGACAAAAATTTCGACTCCATCAAAACCGTAATTGCCGATAATTGTTTTTAGGCTAGCGACAAAAGCGTCTTTTTCGGAACTATTTGCGATGCTAAAATGCAGCCCCTGCGTTGTGTCCCCCACGGCAATAAGCACTTTTTTGCCTGTTGCTTGTGCCGCCTGCACTGTCGCCTTGCTAAAACCAGCTGGCGCCGCAAAACTTGCCACAGAAGAGCCGTTTGTTTGCGGAATGGCAAAAGCTACACAAACAACATCGTATTCGTATGCAGGCGAGCTTGGATTGGCAAAATCACTGAATGGAACATCTACACTTTGGACGCTTGTCCCGTCGTCCCAAACAACACCCAAATTGCCGCCATACCAATATCCTGCCACCATTTTGCCCGCTACGCTCGCATTTATTTGCTGCCAGTTTGCATAAAGCGAAGTGTTGCTCGCCATTCTAAAACTTTCTCCTGGCATCAAATTGATTCCAGAGCCGTCGTTTTTGGTGTTCCAGCCAACAAAATTGTAACCAGACTTGCTCAATCCAGCAGCGGCTGGCAAAACAACTTCTTGATCAAAAGCGTAGTTGCCATCAGGCGGCACTGTCCCGCTTCCGCCGTTCGCATAATAGTTCAGAGAGTAGCTTTTGGCAGCCCATTTGGCATACATCGTCATATCGCCCGTTGGCGCAAATGGGAACGAAATTTTTGTGGACAAAGAAGCGTCGCTATACCAGCCTTCCAAATCGTAACCTTGTCTCACCGCTTCTGGCGACTCCATCAGCGAATCTTTTATCACCTGCATATCCGCAATCTCCTGTCCACCATTCACATCAAACCTGATATTTCTTCTAACATAATCCCATTTCGCATAAACCGTTTTGCTCTGGGAAATAGTCAGCGGCAAAATCACTGGATTGTAAAGACCGTTGTCCAAATACCAACCGTCAAACACTCGATTAGCTTTACTCGGCGTTGGCAAACTAGCGACCGTGTATGGAGATGCGCCAGTTATCGGCTCCACCGCGCTGCCTCCATTAACCACAAAACTCAAAATCGCATAATCGCCACTAACTGCACCAAACACCTGCAAATCCGCAAACTCGTTAAATTGCAAATATTGCTTAGCTGGATAAAACTCTGCCCCTGGCTGAAGTGCCTCCACCGTGTAGTTCCGACCGTTCGACAAACCATTAACAATCGCCACTCCGTTCGCATCGGTAAGCCCACCGTAACTATTCCCACTAGCGTCTGTAACTTTGATCGTCACCCCTGCCAAATCTTGCCAAGTCACCGAGTTTCTAGCTCGCACCGTTATCGCCTTGTTCACACTCGCATCCGAGTAAAACGGCAAAATAACATCCTCGCTTTCGACCTTTAATCCGCTAGAAAGCTTATGGCTATTCACAAAATACTTGTAGTCATACTCTCCACCAGACGCAGAAATCCGCCCATAAGTCAGATAATCGCCATTGAAATTTTTCGCATCGGTATAAATCTCTTTTCCGCTTTGCCCAGCAAAAGCTTTCGCTCCACCAGACACAAAATCGTAAATCGCACCAGAATTAAAACCAACACCCATACTTATCTCTTCGCTCGCCAAAAACTCGCCGTCGTAAAAATAGGTGAAAATTTTGTCCGCCACAATATTCGGCTTCGCAAAATTCGTCGCCACAAAATCGACATTTTCATCTCTGACAATATCGACAACAAACGGGCTTTCCCCGCTCTTTGACTCGATGCTATAGCCGTCTTTCGCACAAGAAATCACCACGCTAGCTCCTGCAGTTACATCATCAAACGCGTAATTTCCCGCAGCGTCCGTTTGCACAGACTGCGCAAAATCGCCACTAGCCTCTACCACAACTCCTGCTACTGGCGTTCCTGCGCTTGTTGCCACATTTCCCGTAATCTTGAGCGCTGGCCCAATATAACTCACAGCCAACTTCGGCAGCCTCGCCACTCCCTCTATCACCTCAACTGGAATATTTTCATCGCCCTTATATTGATGAGAAAAATCGGCTTTATACACCTCAAATTTGCTCAAATCCAACTTAAGATAATAGTCGCCGACCTCTGCATTCAGAACGAACTCGCCGTTTTTATCGCTTATTGCGCTACTAACCAAAGAGTTATCAGAACTTTTATAAAGCTCTGCGGGAAAACCTTGGAAAGGTTCAGAGCTATAATCCACAATCTCACCCTCTATCGGGAAACCGTATCCGTCTGGCAAAACTTGAAGATTGTTAAAAGGATACGCATTTTCGCAATCCGTATTCTCTCCAGGCTCAACCCCCAGATTTGCACAAAAATGGTTGTAAAAACCAACTCTGCTCTCCACTTTGGCATCGGCATCAGCCACCCGTGTCGGATTGTTTTCGGCGTTGCCAGCCTCAAGTTCTCCGTTTATTATGTTGATCGTCAAGCCATAGCCGACAAACAAGCGGTTGTAAACCTGCTCTTTTTTGCTAAGAGAAGTTGGAGCGTCCCAGCCGCCGATAATCGCGGCGTGGCAAGACGGCTTTTTCCCTTGCGGAGTCATCCAAAACCAAATCGCCGATTCCCAAAAAGCGACAGGATCTTCAAACAACTTGTCTGGATTCTCCAAAAGGACGCTCTTATCTCCATAAATCGCCTGGCTGGCTTGACCATAATTTCCGTTCCAGGACAGCTGAAGCGGACCTCGCCCAAAATACGCTTTGCCTGCTACGGCTGGATATTCCACAGAATTTTGCACATAATCAGAAAGCGGATTTTGCTCTTTGGGAAAATAGTAGCCTTGAATATAATCGATAGAAGAGCCACCAGTTTCTTTGGCAGACTGAGCCAAAAACGCAGCAAGCTCCCGCTTTTTATCTTCCTGACTACCTTCACCCAAAAATTTTGGATACTTACTCGCAGCCTGTTCAAACGAGCTATAATTAAACAAATTTTTATCCAAAATATCCGCTGGCGTCCCCGTATTTCGCGATGGAAACCACGCGTTGAACTGAGTCTCACTCATCAAATTCGACAAATTCTCCACCCACACTTTCCACATCGCATACAAAACAACATTTCCGCTAACACTTATTTGGTCGTTTGCTTGGTAAACGGCTCCTGTTCCGTCAGCTTTGGTATTCCAGCCGTCAAAAATATAGCCAGTTTTCGCCAAATCGCCGGCATCTTTTACCGTTGCCAAATCGTTCTTCACATAAGCAGAGTTATCGACTTGCAGTCCTGTTCCTCCGTTTGAGTTGTAACTAATCTGGAAAGTTTCGGGCGTCCACATAGCGTATAAAGTTGTATCGCTTAAAATGAAGATAGAGTCTTTTTTGTCCCAGCTTAGCGTATCGCCAGCGCCGGCACTATCAAAACACCAACCAGCAAACACATAATCCGACCGTTCCAAAGAGCCCCTGCTGCTCACAGCCACTTTTTCGCCATACGGGTAGCTAGCAGCTATCGGAGGCTCGCCCGCTGTTTGCTTGTCGCTAAAATAACTCAGCTGATAATTTTTGAGCGTCCACTTGCCGAACAACGAGTCCACACCCTGCACAACTAGCTGCTCCGAAGCTATCTTTTGGTCAGGCGACAAACTTGGCGCAAAATACCAACCCTCAAAATCGTAATTTTCTTTAGCTATCGGCGTCAGCTGCAAACTCGTGTTGTAATCCCCTTGCAAAGTGTCCAAAATCTGCTCGCCATCAAACCTGTAAATATCGTAAACTTTGGGCAACCACCGCGCATACAAAGTATCCGCAGCCACAACTTTATAATCGTCGAAATCTATTTTCTTTGCCGCTTCATACGAAACATCGCTATACCACGCATCCAAAGTGTAGTATTCTTCGCTTGGACTAGGAGCAATCAAACTCTCACCATAAGCCACCAAGGTGTCCTCTTTGCTCGTAGCTCCCTCAAAATCGTAATAATAATTAACCAAGAAACTATCAGTCTCCCAATAGCCAAACAGCGTATCTGGCGCCAATACAGTCATTTTTGGCGCATCGATTTTGCCGATGGTATAATCACTATTTTGCCACCAACCGTGCAAAGATTTACCTTCCGCAGCAAAATTTGGGAAAAACAACTCCGAGCCAGCAGCCTTCAGGCTATCAAGCTCCTGCTTGCTGCCGTCAACATCCTCTATCACAATTTTAACCAAATAGCTATCAATCAAAAACCTTGCATAATAAGTCGTATCCGCCACAACCTGCACGGCATCTGTCAACTTTTCGCCAGAAAAATCAGCCGCCGAGTACCAGCCATCCAAATGATGATTTGCCAAACTAACCACAGGGAAATCTGCAAACTGCTCATACTCTTTGGTCAACGCCGAGTCGATTGTCGAGCCGTCAGGCTTCAGCACCTGATAATTCACCTCATAGCTCCGCTTCAACATCCGTCCAAAAAGCGTGTCGTCCTCGGTCACGACCAAAGTTTCTGTAAATTTATCGCCAGAATAGCCAGTCGTTTGATACCAACCGTCAAAATAGTAATGCGCTCTGACTGGTTTCGGCAATTCCAAAAATTGGCTAAATTTCTTAACACTATCGCCATAATCTGCTTCGTCCAGTCTAAACTCAATTCTGTAGCTATTTATGTGCCATTTTGCGTAAATCGTGGTATCCGAAACGACCCTTATCTTAAAGCCAGCAAGGTAATTATCACCCGTGGTGTCCGCAAGAGAGTTCCAGCCAACAAAAGTGTATCCGGGCTTAAGCATTCCGCCAGTATTGCCAGCAACCTCCGCAGAATCGCCGAAATGGTACTCTTTGCTATCCACTGGAGCCTCGCCACTAGCGGCGCCATTGGCAGAATAAGTCAGGCTGTAATCAATTGTATCCCAGATAGCATAAAGACTAAAATTCCCCGCAGGCATCGTAAAATCGGCGCTTTGGGCATCTCCTTTGCCGTCTGCCTCCGTATTCCACGAATTAAAAATGTAGCCATCTCGATGTATCGTGCCACCATTTTTTAGAGTAACCAAAGCCCCATAAGGGTGGCTAATCTCCTCTTTTTCGCCGCTACCGTCGTTATAATAATAGGTCAAAAGATAATTTTGCCTTATCCAAACAGGATACAAATCCAGATTTTGCACAAGGTTTATCTCTTGCAACGGAGAATACTCCACAATCTCTTTTTCGGGGGTGCTGTTCCAGCCAGCAAAAGAAAAACCAGTTCGCACCAAATCGGAGCCGCCCGCAATTTTAACCTTTTCCATAAACAAGCCACTACTGTCGCTGGGCGCTGCTCCCGCTGTGCTGCCGTCGGCGTGATAGCTCACCGTATAGCTTTTTTTCTCCCACTTTGCGTAAAGCGCCAAATCTTTTGCCACCATTTTGAAATCAGAACTGTAGTTTTCGCCGCTACCGTCGGCTTTCGTGTTCCAGCAAACAAAATTGTAGCCGACTTTGGAAATTCCAGATCCAGAACTGATAGCAACATCTGCATCATAATCGTAATTTTCCGCCGCAGGGACATCGCCATCTCCGCCGTTTACATTGTAGGACAAGCTATATTTTTCGACTTGCCAAACGGCATAAAATTCAGCGTCTGCAACAATATAAAATGCTGATCCTTCGGCATAGGTAGCACCACTGCCATCAACTGCCGTGTTCCAACCAACAAATTTGTGCCCAACTTTTGCTAAATCCCCTTTGCTTAATACCAAATATTCGTCGCCATAATTATAAGCGTCCGCATCCACTGGCACGCTGCCGCTCACTCCCACTTCCGAATTTGCATAATAAGTGACCGAATAATTTTCGTTTTCCCATTTGGCTGCTAGCACAACACTTGTGTCGATTAAAACAGAATCGCTATTTTCTCTAGTTAAAATGTTTTCATCTGCATCCCTTGCGTCATACCACCCAACAAAATATTTTCCAAAATATGATAAATCCCCCTTATCAGCCACTAAAACTTTCGTTCCATAATCGTAAACGCTGCCAAAGGGTGCACTGCCTCCCGTGTTCCCATTGCCGTCATATCCCAAAGAAAACTGCTTAATCTCCCACTTTGCAAAAAACTCTGCGTTCTCGGCGCCAACTTTATACGACGCAAAATCAACTTTTGGCGAACTGTAATCTGCCGCAACATACCAACCGACAAAATCGAAGCCTTTTTTTTCTAGATTTGGGGGCGTCACACTGGATTGATAAGGTTTTTTAAAACTGTAAACTTGGTAGCCACCATCAGCATTTTCATCTTTGAATTCCACCAAAAAACTATCGATTTTCCATTTAGCGTAAAGCGTCTGATTTTTGACAATCTCGTATGGGAAGCTCACCGAATTTCCCGCAAAATCTGCTGTTTCATACCAATTCTCAAAAGAGTAGCCAATTTTGTCTCCAACAGGACTTTCTTCGATGAACTCTTTGTAATTTTTCGTTATCAGTTGATTTGGAACAGCAGAGTTCCACGAAAAAGTGACGGTAAAGCTCAGAGTGTCCCATTTGGCGTAAAGCGTGTCGTTCTTGCTCACCAAAAAGCTGGCTTCGTTCAATTTGTTGCCGCTAAAATCTGACTCAAGATACCAACCTGCAAACTCGTATCCGTATTTTTCTGCTGGATTTTGCAAAGAAATCACAGAGTTGTAAACTTCTGTTTTGCTTGGTAAAAGCGTTGAGCCATCCGCTTCTTGGAAAGCAGTGAGATAGAATTTGATTCTCCATTTGGCAAACAAAGTCGTATCAGAGCTGACCTCCAACTCATCGCCAGGGCTATAATTTACTCCCGTTGTATCGGCTTTGCTGTTCCATCCCGCAAATGTGTGCCCCGCTTTTGCAAGACCTGCTTCGCCCAGCACAACAGCTTTTTGCCCGATTGTGTAATCTGCCGCATCCTCTGGACCAGCCCCTTGTGCACCGTTAGCGTCATAAGTTACGCGGTAATTTATCGCCTGCCAAATCGCATAAAGTTCCAAATCTTCAGCTGGCATCGTAAAGCCTAGAGTGTAGTCGATTCCTCCACCATCTGCAGCCGTATTCCACTTCAAAAATTTGTGCCCAGCATAAGAAATTTTGCTGCCGTCTTTCAGATTTTGCACGCTTTTATACTCGGCGATCACCTCCGTTTTGGCGGAAGTGCCATCGTTATCGTAATAAGTTAGCTTATACGAGTTGATTTGCCAAACTGGATATAGCGCCAAATCGTGCTCCAAATTGACGGTCGAACCGATTGCATACGAAACTTCAGAAGCGTTCTGGCTCGCACTCCAGCCCGCAAAGCGATAACCAGTTCTGACAAGCGTTCCGCTATCCGCTACGGCAACATCCTCTTGATACAAGCCTCTAGAAGCTACTGGAGCAGCACCTTCGGTTTTTCCGTTATCGTAATAAGTTATCGCAAAACTTTTCTTTCGCCATTTCGCAAAAAGTTTGACCTCAGAAGCTGGCATTCGAAAATCTTCGGCATAATCTGCGCCCAAAGTGTCCGCCTGAGTGTTCCAGCCTGCAAAATCGTAGCCAACTCGGGACAAACCAGCTCCAGAAAGCAAACCGACTTCACTGTCAAATTCGTGATTGAAACTAGAAAAAAGATTGCCGCTACCGTCGTTTAAATAGTATTCGAGCAAATAGCTGTTAATCGACCACTGTGCGTAGAGCCTCACATCCAAGGTGTCAACGGCAATCTCGTCATTTTCGGAATAATCGCTGCCGTCGCCATTTTCGCTTGTGTTCCAGCCGATAAAGCTGTAACCCTCTTTTGCAAGGCTTCCACTGCCTTTCACAACAATTTTATCGCCAATGTTATATGCGCTCAAATCTGTCGGAACGCTTCCGCTAACGCCCTGACCACTTCCAGCAAAATAAGTAACGCTGTAATCTATCTTATCCCAAATGGCGTATAGCGTTATGTCCGTTTCCGAAATTGGAACACTGCTTCCAGGCGAATAAGACGCGCCAGAACCAGCCGAATTAGTGTTCCACTCCGTAAAATTGTAGCCTCTCCTGCTCAAATTTGTCGGACTCTTGACAGTCGCCAAATCTCCCTGCATATACCCCTTGTTGTCGATTGGCACAGAACCGTCTGCACCATTTGCGCTATAAACTACCGACTTCCCCTCTTCTTTCCATTGCGCAAAAAGGCGTAAATCTTTAGCCGGAATTGGATACGAAACCCCTTGAGAATATTGCATTCCACTGCCATCTGCTTTCGAGTTCCAGCCATTAAAAGAGTAGCCCAATTTGCTCAAACCATCACTCGATTTTGCCACAAAGTTACTGCCATAAACAACATCTTCGCTTGAAGGCACATCGCCCTGACCAGAGTTCAAATCATAGCTCAACACAAAAGTTTTTGGCGTCAATTTGGCATACAAAACATCGTCCGAAGCCCCCACAACATAGGAGCTAACAGCTTCGCCGCTAAAGCTTACATCGTCATACCATCCGCCGAAATCGTAGCCTTCTTTGGCATAATCTGGCAAAGTCAAAGCCAAGCCAAACTGTTTAACGCTGTCAAAAATCAAAGCGCCATCAGCCTCCTTAAAGCTCACCTTGTAAGAGTTCACCGACCACATCGCATACAAACTCGCGCCCGTTGTGTTCATCTGATACGACGCCATATCGCCATAAGAAGCGCCGCTTCCGTCAGCCTTTGTGTTCCAATTTTTAAACGCGTGCCCAATTTTTGAAAAGCTGTTTGCTGACAAATTTTTCGTCTGCAAAAATTCAAAAGTTTGCACAGGCATTGTGCCGTCGCCACCATTTTTGTCGTAAACCAAAGAGTAGATTTTTGGGCTCCATTTAGCATACCAAACAGCGTCAGCAGTCACAGAATACGGAAAAACTATCGGTGAGCTCAAAGCAATATCGGCGCACCATTGCAGCGAATATCCCGTCTTAACGCTGAGCGGCGCTGTCGTAATTTGAGTGTCATACAACTTTTGCACAGAAGAAAGAGCGCTGCCCCCATTTTCGACAAAACTAATCTCGTAGAAATTTATCTGCCAAACTGCGTAAAATGTAATATCTTGGCTCAAGCTAAAACCGTCTCCCTCTACAAAATCGCTGCCCGTTCCGTCCGCTTTGGAGTTCCAGCCAACAAAACTATACCCCTGTTTTTGCAAACTGCTTGCTCCTGCTACAACGACATAGCTGTTATAATCGTCAACCACAGCGCTCGGCGCTGCTCCGCTGCTGTTTCCGTTACCGTCGTAACTCAATGTGTACCGCTTAATTTGCCAAATGGCATACAATTTCAAATCTTTGGCAGGCATAGAAATTTCGCCGCTAAAACTCTCGCCGCTACCATCTTGTGCGGTGTTCCAGCCCGCAAAACTGTAGCCAACTCGAGAAATACCAGAGCCGTCATCAATTCCAACATTTTGAGCATAATCATAATTTTCCGCATTTGGCAAGCTACCGCTGCCGCCGTTTAGCTCGTAACTGAGCGAATATTTATTCACGCTCCAAATAGCGAAAAGAGTAATATTTTTCGCACCAAAAACTACCTTATCGTTCGCCTGAAATTGCCCGCTACCAGCTGAAATAGTATCCCAGCCGACAAAAGAGTGCCCAGTTTTCCCCAAACTGCTGGCACCCAGCACAGTCGCATTTTGCCCGATTGTGTAGGAACTATTATCGACAGGAGCACTGCCCAAATTTGCGCCATTTTTATCGTAGCTCAAATTATAAAAAATCGCTTCCCACTGCGCATACAAAGAAATTCCACCCAAAGGAACGGCGATTTTTTCGCCGCTATTATACCGCACTCCGCTACCATCTTGTTTCGTATTCCAAGATTTAAAAATATAGCCAGCCCAAGACTGCTGGGCAGGCACAACGACCTCAGAAAGGTAATCTGCCTCAAAACTATTCGACCAGCCGTTTCCGTTGCCGTCGAACAAAACAGAATACCGCTTTTGAGTCCATTTGGCATAAAACTCCACATCGCTCTTGACTTTGTAATCGGCGCTCACCTGATTCACGCATTCAGGCTCTAAAAACCAACCCACAAAATCGTAGCCATCTCTGGCTGCAGAAGGCAGCTGTCCAACGCTTTGATTATACTCAACTTCTCGATAATTTTGGCTAGCACTGCCGCCTTTTGGATCAAAGCTCACCGTGTAAGAATTAACGCCCCAAATCGCATAGAGCGTAATATCTTCCGCCGCAAAAATGTAAGTAGCTCCAGCGTTATAGCGAGCGCCCGTTCCGTCAGATTTGGTGTTCCAAGAGTTGAAAGTGTAACCCAATTTGCTAGCAGAGCCAAGCGTATAGCTTGAGCCGAAATTTTGCTTTACAGCCGCCAAAGCGTCTCCGCCTTGAGCGTCGAAACTCAAAGTGTAACTATTAACATCAAAAATTGCGTAAAGCGTCAGATTACTCGAAAGATAAAGCTGTTCACCTTGTTGATAGCGCACTCCAGAGCCGTCAGCCTTTGTGTCCCAGCCTGCAAACGAAAAGCCTGTTTTTGATAAACTTCCTGCATCTTTAACGATAAATTTTTGATCGAAATCTAAACTCTGGCTAGCAGGAGGCTCGCCACTATCGGCATCGTTTTTCGCATAACTAAGAACAAACTTCTCCTTCCTCCATTTTGCAAAAAATTTGGCGTCGCCGCTTACAGTATAGGGCGCCACCACTTGTGTCGAAAAGGTCGTGCTGTCTGTAAACCAGCCCTCAAAAATGTGATTTGTATAACTCGGCGATGAAAAGCTCCCAATCTGCTCACCGTAATTTTTGGTTACCTCATAGCTAGAGCTGCCGCCTCGTGCGTCAAAACTAACAGTGTAACTCTTCGCTCGCCATTGAGCGAAATATTTTGCACCGCCCAAAGGCACCGCCACCAAATCTCCTTGGTTGCAAAAACTTCCGCTACCGTCCTGATTTTCGCTCCAGCTAACAAAATCGTAACCAACTCTATTTGGAGCATTTGGCACAAGAATATTGTTCAAATATTTTCCGCTGACCGTCTGCGAGCTAGCCCCGTTTCCGTCAAAAATCATTTCGTAAAATTTAGGATTCCACTTTGCATAAACGATCAAATTTTTCGTCACAACAAAATCGGCTTCTACCTCGCTCAAATAGCTTTCTTCTGCATACCAACCGCCAAAATCGTAGCCAGCTTTGGTCGGCTCGGGCAAATTTCCGATAATGCTATTATACGCAACAACAGTGCTTTCAACTCCGCAATTTCCGCCTTTTGCATCAAAAGTTACCACAAAATTTTTGGAAATCCAATTTGCGTATAAAACAACATCTTTGTCCGAAAAGACAAAATTTTCGCCAGCCGAATAAACGCTACCAGCGCCTGACGCCTCCGTGCTCCATCGCACAAAATTGTAACCAGTTTTGATTGGCGATGGCAAAACACAACTTGTGCCAAAATCTTGAACAACTTCGGCAATTTCGTCGCCACCATCCACATCGAAGCTAAGCTTGTATTTGTTTATCCTAAAAATCAAAAACAGCGTCGTATTTTTGGTAATTACGATTTTATCGCCTGGAAAATATTTGTTGCCAGCGCCGTCATTTTGGGAGTTCCAACTTTCTATGCTGTAACCTTTTTTTGCCAAATCGCCATAATCAGCGACAGTGTGCGCCAAATCAAAATCTTGCACAGAAGCGCTAGGACAGCTGCCACTGCTCGCCTCATTGGCGTTATAGCTCAGCGTAAAACGCATTTTGCTCCATTTTGCAAAAAAAGTCGCATTTTCCTCAACAACATAGGGAAGCTCAACTTTTTCGGACAAACCAGCATCGAGATACCATCCTTCAAAATTGTAACGCTCTTTTTCTGAAGCTCCCAAAGATGCAATTTGCTCCGAATAATTTTTGCTGAGCGCCGTAACCGCAGTTCCGCCATTGGAATCGAAATTTACAGTGTAGCTATTTATCGCCCATTTCGCATAAACGGTTAAATTATTTTCGACAACATCGCTGGATTGCACAAGATTTTCCAAAAATGCAGAGTTAAACCAGCCGACAAAAGTGTAGCCCGTGCGAACAGGCTCGGGCAAAACCCCCACGGCATCGCCGAACTTCCTTGGCAACGAATTTATCGAGCTTCCGCCGTTTACATAAAAAGAAATTTGATAATCTTTGGGAATCCATTTTGCGTAGAAAGTCAGATTTTCTTCGACTTTGTAAGGCTCTACAACAGGCGTCGAGCAGTCTGCATCCAAAAACCAACCACCAAAATCGAAGCCTGTTTTTGTCGGATCTGCTGGCAAAACCAAATCGCTGCCATACAATTGCACAACATAGCCAACCGCCGTGCCGCCTTTTGAATCAAAGGAGATTGTGTAGCTGTTTTTTTCCCAAGAAGCGTATAGCGTTAAATAAAAATCGCCAAATTTATAAGCGCTTTCGGCGGGATATATCAACACAGAATTGCCAGAGCGATCTTCCCAACCGACAAACCTGTGTCCCTGTTTGGTCAAATCGCCTTTAGGCTGCAGAGAAATCACCTGGTCATAAACACCAGTTTGAGTCTCTGGCACAGTCCCCACACCTCCGTTGGCGTCGTAACTAACGGCATATTTATTCCAGTTCCAAATAGCGTAAAGAGTCGTGTCGCGGCTGCCCATTTTTATCTCAAACCCAGGGTAAATAGCGTCTCCAGAGCCATCTGCCAAGTTCGACCAATGCGAAAAGCTGCTCGCCTTTTTGCTCAAACCGTCCGCAGATTTAACCACAACAGAGCTACCTTTTTTGTAGCTATTGCCGTCTTCCACCAATCCAGTGCCGCCGTTGCTGTTATAATACACCTTATGAGCAGGAAAAGCGTAGGTCGTCACCGAAACTTTCGGTGATTTTTGCGACTCCACCCCTTCTTCGTTTACGCAACTGACTTGATAAACCTTCGTCTGCAGCTCGCCCACTGTTGTGTCCAAAAAGTCGATCTGTTTGCCCTCGTAAATCTTCTTATCCGTAACAGCCAAAAGCGACTCGCCTCGATAAACTTTGTAGCGAACAGCGCCCTTAACATCCGACCAAACAATCTTAATATCCACATAATCTATAATACTAAGGGCAGGTTTGGTTGGCGGCAAAAGAGCCAAAAAAAAGACCGCATCCGAAAAACCGCTCGACCCAATATCGTTTTTCGCCTTTACCTTATACAAATATTCAGTTCCAGGAATATACCGATTATCCAAATAAAACGCATCTTTCGTCGATCCTATATAGCCGTTGTTTCGATAAATATAATACTTCTGGACACCTTCTTCGTAATCCCAGCTCAAAAAAATCTTTCGATTTTCGTCAAACTCGACCATAAAATTTTGCGGTTTTTCTGGTGTTTTGGGAGTTATCAACTCTCTGGCTTCCGAAACCAAACTCTCTCCGTTGCTATTCACCGCAAAAAGCTTATACGAATACTTTTTCCCCTTTTGCAAATCTCGATCAACATAAACCGTGTCATCAATTTCCGTCAAAAGAGAATCGTTACGGAAAAGCCGATAAAACTCTGCACCCAAAACAGTATTCCAAACCACCTTAAACTCTTCGGGCGAAATAATCTCTATCGTCGAAATCTCTGGTTTGCTCGGTTTAGCCAAACATTTAGCACTCCGTTCAACCGAAAAAGGACCTTTGCTAGAGCCAGCAATCGCCCTTACTTTGTATTTATAACTCTTCCCTGGAATTAAATCTTCGTCTCGATACGAAACAGCGTTCAAGTTTTTTAAAAGAACATCGTCACGATAAACTTCATAACTCTCCGCTTTGGCAACATAATCCCACATAAGATCGATAGAGTATTCATCGTGTCCATAAACCATAAAATTTGGAGAAGCAAGATCTACATTTGGCTCAGAGAAGGTGTTTTCGGACACTTCTGTGCAACCAAAAAAAGCTGTCACACAAAAAATCATCCAAATTAGCCAATCTCTTTTCCGTCTCATTTTCTCTCCAATTTTTTTTGCAGTTATACACCACACCCATTATGTTGAAAATATCCAAATAAAGAGAAAATGTCAAGCAAATAAATCGCTTAATTACTATAAAATTCAATAAAAAAGCCGCAAAAAAAATCTGCGGCTAAATTTTTTACTTTTTTTTAATTTACTTCGCCACCACGGTTAATCTCAAATCTTCGTCCTGCATCATAATTTCAAAAGAGTAGCTTCCCGCAGGCAACCCTTCTTTTACCAAATAGTACTTATTCGCCAAAGGCTTAATGTATTCTATATCGTTCAAACTGAATACTTTAGGCTCACTATTTTGAAAAGCGTAGGCGTCTATATTAACAAGAGAGTAATCAACTCCATTTAAACTGCTTGTAGTATCCGCATTATAATCAAAATCCCCACTGCTAACGCTTTTATCTGACAGCAAATACGCCGCAGCCCAATTTCGCATCAAAGTAACAAAATTTCCCCCCGTCGCCTGCTCAATTGCGTCTGTGGAGCTTTTGCCCTGGTCATAAATTTCTTTGACGAAATTGGCACCATCAAACTGTCGCAGAAGATATGAGCCAAACCCATAATTGATTGCGTAATACCGAGTATCGCTCTCCCATCTGCCCAAAGAATAATCGTCGTTTTCGTTTAACTCCACAAAGCGAGAATAGTATGGCGACGAGTAATAATTCCCATAAATGTTATAAGCCACCAAATCTTCGATGCTCATCGAAAGCATCTCGTTGAGCCAAGTCGCCTCATAAACATCTCTTAAAACAACAAGTTGATAAAAATTTATCATATGCTGAAACTCGTGCGCCAGAGTGGATATCATCTCTCGTGGATAAGGGTCGTCCACTTTCCAGCCAGAATCTCCGTCATCTGCATTTGCATAAATAAGCGCATCAATATAAAACATCACTCGCTGGTTTGAATATGTCTCTGTAGCGGTAGTAAAACAGTTCCCAGACCAAAAATAACCGAGCACACCGCCAGTTGTCTCGTTGTCATCTTCAATATCGCAAAGCAAAATATCTATCGGCTGATTATCTCCAATCAAATTTGAGTATTTATGCTCACCCCACTCTTTGCCACAAATATTGGTCACCCAATCGTAAATATCGTTGTTTTCCCCAGACTTCAAAAACTTTTCCGCCATCGTATCCACCATATCTTGAGTTATCAACTTAGGTTTTGAGCCGCCACTATGCCAACAGTTATCTGCCACCCAAATATTAAGAGTTTTTTGACCAAATTTTGTAGTAACATTAGACACAATTTTGCGACAATGAGAGGCAACCTGGCGAACCCCTTCGGCAACTTCCCAGAATTTTTCGAACTCTCCCACAGAAGCCGAAGCCATAACGCTAGATTTCAAAATATTTTTAGCCAATTTTCTGTCCGCTTTGCTCAACTTGCCCACCGCTGGCAAAACTGGATCGACAAAATTTGACCTAAAGCCTGCCGAACTTTTCGACATCAACAAATTAAGATTTTGGCTAAACGCTATATCGCTGCTACTCACAGAGTAATCTTCCGCATCCACTCTAGCAGCGGCGTTAGCGTTCGTAAAAACGAAATAGAGATCGCTTTGCGACTGAAGATTTAGCTTCAAATTTATCTTTTTGCTACCTTTGCTATCCACCAAAAGAGCGTCTGGAATGACCAAACTCAAATCATCGTTAATTTCGGAATCTGAATCCGAATCGCCCTCGAAAAACGAACACCCAAGCGCAAGCAAAATCAGAGCAACAGCCAAACCGTTTCTAAAAATTTTCACAAAACTTCTTTTTTTAAACATTATAATTCGGCGCTTGCTTGGAGATGCTCACGCTGTGCGGATGCGACTCGCTTAGTCCTGCCGAAGTTATCTTTACCAACTGCGCATTTTTTTGCAGCTCTTTGATATTTTGCGAGCCCGTATAGCCCATTCCAGCGCGGATGCCTCCGACCAACTGAAAAAGCACATCGCCCGCTTTTCCTTTGAACGCGACTTTACCCTCTATCCCTTCTGGGACGAGTTTTCGATCGCCTGCCTCCGCCTGAAAATATCTGTCTTTGCTACCTCTTTTCATCGCTGCAAGAGAACCCATTCCCACATAAACCTTGTAGCGTCTGCCGTCCAAAAGAATCTCCTCGCCTGGCGTTTCCGAAGTCCCAGCCAGCAAGCTGCCAAGCATACAAACATCAGCCCCTGCCACCAAAGCTTTCACCACATCGCCCGAAAATTTGAGCCCGCCGTCGGCAATCACAGGAATGTTATGCTTTTTGGCGACTTCGTAAACATCCATAATCGCCGTCACCTGCGGCACTCCGACGCCCGCAACCACGCGAGTTGTGCAGATAGAGCCCGGACCGATGCCCACTTTCAGGGCGCTAGCTCCCGCATCGATCAAACTTTTCGCCGCTTCGCCCGTGGCAATATTTCCGCCGATAATCCCCAAATCGGGAAACTCCCTGCGAATCTGCTTTATCAAATTTATCACGCCCAAAGAGTGTCCGTGCGCCGAATCGATCGCCACCACATCAACCCCCACATCCACTAACGCCCGCAACCGCTGGATGCTGTCGACACTCACGCCAATAGACGCCCCGCAACGCAAACGCCCTTGCTCGTCCTTGCAAGCGCGCGGAAACTGTATCGCCTTGTCAATATCTTTAATCGTAATCAACCCAACGAGCTGGTCGTCGTCGCTCACAATCGGCAACTTCTCGATGCGATGCTCGCAAAGAATCTCCTTCGCCTGCTCCAGCGTCGTGCCCACTTTGCCCAAAATCAGCCTCCCACGCGGCGTCATAAACTTACTAACTTTCGTATCGTCGAGCTTTCTGAACTTCAAATCCCGATTGGTAAAAATCCCCAAAATCTTATTTTGCGCGTCAACCACAGGCAATCCCGAAATTTTGAACTTGGCAAAAGTCGCCTCCGCCTCTTGCAATGTGGAATCTTCCGACAAAGTAATCGGCGAAACAATCATTCCGTTCTCACACCTTTTGACCTTTTCCACCTCCATCGCCTGCTTGTGAATGCTCAAATTTTTGTGAATAAATCCAAGACCGCCCTCGCGCGCCATAGCAATAGCCAGCTCCGCCTCCGTAATCGTGTCCATCGCCGCACTCACCAGCGGAATATTCAACCGAATATCTTTGGTAATGAAAGTCGAAACATCCACGCCAGACGGCAAAATTTGCGACTCCCGCGGAATCACCAAAACATCATCGAAAGTCAAACCTTCGCCCACAATCTTCATCGTCTCCCCCTTTTTTTCATTCCCACTCTATCGTGGCTGGCGGCTTGCTAGAAATATCGTAAACAACCCTGTTAATCCCCCGCACTTGGTTGATAATCTTCGCCGAGACATCCTCCAAAAAATCGTAGGGCAACCTCGACCAAGTAGCCGTCATAAAATCGCTGGTCTTTACGCAACGAATCACAGCGGTATATTCGTAGGTTCGCACATCGCCCATAACGCCCACGGACTTCACCGGCAAAAGCGCCACAAACGCCTGCGACACAACATCATACAGCCCTTTATCCAAAAGTTCGCTCACCAAAATATCGTCCGCTTTTCGCAAAATATCGCACTTCTCTTTGCTCACTTCGCCCAAAATCCGAATGCCCAAACCAGGACCAGGAAACGGGTGCCGTTGCACCATCTTTTGCGGAATTCCCAACAAAATCCCCAGCTTTCGCACCTCATCTTTGAAAAGCTCCCGCAGCGGCTCCAGCACCTGCAGATTCATCCGCTCTGGCAAACCGCCAACATTGTGATGGCTCTTTATCGTCATCGACGGACCCTGCACCGAAACCGACTCGATCACATCAGGATAAATCGTCCCTTGTCCCAAAAACTTTGCGCCCTCAACCTTTTTCGCCTCTCTCTGAAAAATCTCCACGAACAATTTTCCGATAATCTTCCGCTTTTCCTCTGGATCGCTCACGCCGCGCAACTCTCTCAAAAACTCCGCTTCCGCCTGCACATAATTTATCGCCATCCGAAAATTTTCTTGGTAACTCTTTTGAACTTTTTGCATCTCGTTCAACCGCAAAAGCCCCGTGTCCACAAAAATGCAAATCAAATTTTTGCCGATAGCTCGACTGATAATCGCCGCCGCAACAGACGAATCCACACCACCAGAAAGCCCAAGCACCACCTTGTTTTCGCCCACAATCTGCCGAATTTCCGCAACGCTTTTTTCGATATAATCGTCGATACTCCAATTTTTTTGGGCACCACAAATATCAAACACAAAATTTTGCAAAATCTTGGAGCCAAACTCCGAATGAGTAACCTCGGGATGAAATTGGAGATTGTAAATCTTGCGGCGCTCGTCTTCCAGAGCCGCCACACAAGAATCGGTTGTGGCAATCGGCACAAAACCGTCGGCAAAAACGCTCACTTTGTCGCCGTGGCTCATCCAAATCGTCGAACTCCTAGGCACTCCCGCCAAAAGCGCAGAACTCAACCCCAGCAGCATCTGCGCCTTGCCGAACTCCCGTTTGCCCGCTTTTTCCACTTTGCCGCCAAGCAGCTGCTGCGTCAGTTGCATCCCATAGCAAATCCCCAAAACAGGAACGCCAAGCTCAAAAATTTTTTCGGAAATTTTGGGAGAATTTTCTTCATAAACAGAAGCAGGACCGCCCGACAAAATAACGCCCACTGGCTTTTTGCGCAAAATCTCTTCCAAAGAAACAGAATACGGCAAAATCTCGGCATAAACGCCCAATTCACGCACTCTTCTGGCAATCAGCTGATTATATTGCGAACCAAAATCGAGGATTATCACGCCATTTTGCATCGCATCTCCCTATTTTTTTTGCTTATCGGATTTTACCTGTTTGCCACATCGAACAAAGCCGCACTACTTCTGCAACTCGCTCGCTTTTTTGGCAAAAAAATCCGCTTTACCTTTTTCGCCAGTTTTGGTATAAATCTTTGCCAGCAAATCGTAAGCTTCTGCCTTTTTCGGCAAAAAATATTCGGCATAAAACTGCAAATATTTCACCGCTCTATCGGCGTTATAGTTTTCAAAAGCGCTCTTGCCAGCGCTAAAAATCGCCTCTTCCAGCTTCTGCTGCTCGGGAATATCCGCATCGCTGTCAAACTTTGCTTGCATCTTCTTCAAAACAGCATACGCCTGCAAATAATCTTCGTCCAAAATGCACTGTTTATACTGCTTGGAATAAAACTCTTTCTGCGCCTGAAAATCTATCTCTTGCCCAAATAAAGCCGCAAAAAAAAGCAAAAAACCAACCACAAATCTAAATTTTTTCATAATCTTTTTTAAACTTCAACACTCCGTTTAATATCGCCCGCACAAATTTTTCTTGATAATTGTCCGAATTTAGCTGCTTCTCTTGCGTCGGATTGGAAATAAAGCCCAATTCAACCAAAATCGCTGGCATAAAAGCGCCCTTCAGCACATAAAAAGGACCCTGCTTCACACCTCTATCGTTAAAGCCCGTGAGGCTGACCATCTGCTCCTGCACGCAATGCGCCAAATCGTTACTCGCCAGCAGATGCTCCGACAAAGCCATATCTTTGAGCACAAAATCCAAATCGTTGTAATGCGCCAAAGCCGACGCGCCCTCGTATTTGCTCACCACCGAGTTCTCCACGGCGATAGCCTCTTGCACCCGCTTGTCCGTCACTTTTGATGTCGAGAGGATAAACACCTCCGTGCCCTTTCGGCTCTTCTGCCGCGAGGCGTTGCAATGTATCGAAATAAACAAATCCGCCTTGTAGTCGTTCGCCAGTTGCGCTCGTTTGCGCAGCTCCACAAACTCGTCCTTGTTGCGAGTCAGCAAAACATTTATCCCGTTTCGAGCCAACGCTTTAGCCAGCTTTTGTGCAATCTGCAAAGTCAAAACTTTTTCGTAAGAGTTTTTGCCAACAGCGCCTGGGTCTTTTCCACCGTGTCCTGCGTCAATAACCACCATATCGATTTTCGACGACTGAAAAGTGCTCTCCGAGGCAACAATCTCGCCCTTGTCTTCGTCGTAAGCAAACTGCGTATTAAATTTCGGCAAAATCATCCCCAAAGTTACCAGAGGCAAGTAGTATTTTCCGTCAATCACCCGCAGCGGATACGAAAAATTGTAGATATCTTCGTCCAAAATCACATAGCTGGCGCTAATCAAAAAAGTAAGTTTCTGCTTATTAAAGCCCAAAGTCAAATTATTTTCCAAAATATTTTCATCAATTTGCACATCAAAAAGCTTTTTCAGCTCGTAAACATTGTAATAATCGACCTCGTCAATTTTTTTCGTGTTAAACTCCTCACCTTGCGAAGAGTTGGAATAGACCACTTTTATCGCCGGCAAAAACGCAATCCATAACAAAAAACCAAAAAATAAACAAACCTTTTTCATAAAAATTTACTTCACCTGCCTCATCTGCGGAAACAGCATCACATCCCGGATTGAGTCGTTTTCGGTCAAAAGCATTATCATCCTGTCCACGCCAATTCCCAATCCACCCGTGGGCGGCATCGCATACTCCAGCGCCTCCAAAAAGTCGTAATCGACGGTGTTCGCCTCGTCGTCGCCCAGCTCCCGCTTTTTCGCCTGATCCTCCATCCGCGCTGCCTGCTCCATCGGGTCGTTCAACTCCGAAAAAGCGTTGGCAAACTCCTTTCCACCGATAAAAAGCTCGAACCTGTCGGTCAAGCGGCTATCGTCGCTCTTCTGTTTTGCCAGCGGCGAAATCTCTTTGGGATAGTCCACCACGAAAGTCGGCTGCACCAATTTTTCTTCCACAAAAGCGTCAAAAACCTCCGCCAGCAAAGCTCCCGCTCCCATCGACGCTTCCACCTCAATATTTTTGCTCTTGCAAAAAGCCGCCAAACGCTCATAGTCCAAATCCGCAAAATCTTCGCCCGTAAACTCCTTCACCAAATCGACCATCGACGCCTTTTTGAACGGCGCCTCAACCTTGATTTTGTAGCCGTTAAACTCGAACTCGTCTTTGCTCATCACCTCTTTTGCCACGCGCACAAAAAGCTCCTGCGTAATCTCCATCATCCCCTGCAAATCGCTATACGCCTGATACAGCTCAATCGCCGTAAACTCGGGGTTGTGCGTTCTGTCCACGCCTTCGTTACGGAAATTTTTGCCAATCTCGTAAACTTTTTCGTATCCACCCACAATAAGCCGCTTCAGATAAAGCTCGGTGGCTATCCGCAGAAAAAAATCTTTGCCCAGCGAATTGTAAAAAGTTGTAAAAGGCTTGGCGTTCGCGCCGCCATACAGCGGCTGCATCACTGGCGTATCCACCTCCAAAAATCCTCGCTCATCCAAAATTTGCCTGATTTTTGCAACGATCTTCGCCCGATGCACGAAAGTTTGCTTCACATCGGGATTCAAAATAAGATCCAGATACCGCTTGCGATAACGAAGCTCCGTGTCGGCAAACTCGTCGAAACGCACCAACTGTCCGTCCACCTCTTTCTGCTTCACCGTCGGAAGCGGACGAATACCTTTGCTGAGCATCGCCACATTGGTCACCTTCAGCGAAAACTGTCCAGTCTTTGTCACAAACGCAACCCCTTGAGCCTGCACAATATCGCCCAAATCGAACAGCTTAAAAACCTCGTAGTTCGCATCGCCCGTCTCCTGCTTGCTCACATAAAGCTGCATCCTGCCACTGCTATCCTCCAAATCGGCAAACCCGATCTTCCCCTGACGCCTGAGCGCCCGCAAACGCCCGCAAATCGTCACCTCTTCTTGCGAATCGATAAATCCCTGTTGGTCGCCCAACAATTGCCCAATATCGACGCTCCGCCGACTTTCTATAGGATAAGGATTTACACCTAACTCTTTCAATTTCTGCAACTTCTGCTTCTTCAATCCGATAATCTGCTTGTCGTTATTTTGCATCAACTTTCCTCATTTATCTCTCTAATATTCTCTTTTTTAAAACTCAAACTCAACCTAATCGCGCCTTCTGGCAACAAATCGCTTGCAAGCTCTGGCCATTCGATCAAACACACGCCCTGCTCCATACACTCCTGCAAACCCAGCTCATACACCTCTTCCACCTCTTGCAGCCGATACAAATCAAAATGAAAAATCGGCAATCGTCCCTGATAACAGTTCATCAAAACATACGACGGACTCGTCACTGGAGCGCTCACGCCGAGCGCCTTGCAAAGCGCCTTAATCAAAAAAGTTTTGCCAACTCCCAGCGGACCTGTAAAAGTCACCACACTGCCCACGCTCAACTTTTTCGCCAGCTGATTTGCATAAGCCACGCTGTCTGCGGGCGTTTTTATCATCATAATTGCAAAAGAAACTGCTTGAATCGTTTGTAATCAACACCCATCGGCAAAGAGACCTTTTCCCTTGACGCATAAGCCGCCAGCCGCTCTGGAATTTTCGGCTTCTCGCCCAAAATCGACTCCATCTCCTCCAAAAATTTCGCAGGATGCGCCGTTTCGGCAAAAACGCCGTATTTTCCCGCTGGCAAAAGCTCCTTCAAACCCAAATAAGCAAAAGCCCCGTGCGGATCTAGCAGATAGCCAAACTTCGCCCAAACATCTTTAATCGCTTCGCGCGCCTGCGCATCAGAAAAATCTGCACCCAACAAATCGCGGCGGAATTTTTCCAAATCGTTGCCGTAGAAATCGAACAAACGCCCAGTATTGCTGGGATTGCCGACATCCATTGCCGAGGCTATCGTGTGGATTGTCGATTTCGGCGCATACTCTCCCAAAGCTAAATATCGCGGCACAACATTGTTGGCGTTGCACGAAGCGACGATCTTTTCGACTGGCAGCCCCATCTCTTTGGCAAAAACGCACGCCGTGAGATTTCCAAAATTTCCGCTAGGGATACTCACCCAAAAACTTTCCTGCGGAATTTGAGCAAAAGCTCCAAAATAGTAGAAAGTTTGCGGAATCAGCCGCCCAATATTTATCGAATTTGCCGAAGAAACCTGCATTTTTTTTGCCAATTCGGCGTCGGACAAAGCAGCCTTTGCCATCGCCTGACAATCGTCGAAATCGCCAGCCACCTCCAGCGCCGTTATGTTTTGCCCCAAAGTCGTCAGCTGCTTCTCCTGCAACGGACTGACCTTGCCAGAAGGATAAAGAATCACGACGCGAATACCATCAACACCCAAAAATCCGTTGGCAACCGCACTGCCCGTGTCGCCAGAGGTCGCAACCACAATCGTAATCTGCTTACCCAGCTTTTTGTTCAACTCCCGTAGCAACCGCGACATAAAGCGCGCACCGAAATCTTTGAACGCCAAAGTCGGACCGTGAAAAAGTTCCAGCGAAGCGATATTTTGCTCAACTTCCACCACAGGCGCAGGAAAATTTATCGAATCTTGCACGATATCTTGAATTTGCGAATTGCTCAAATCCTCGTCCAAAAATGCTTTGGCTATCTCAAACGAAATCTCTGGCAGGCTCATTTTTTTGATTGCCGAGAGAAAGCCAGCCTTAGGCAAACTGCACGGCATATACAGCCCCTTGTCGGTCGGCATCCCCTGCACGATTGCCACGCTCAAATCGACAATCTGACTGCGGTTGTTGGTATTATAAAATCGCATAAAACACTCCAAAATTTTATGTAAATTTTACCAATCGCTTTTTTTGTCAAGAAAAAGAGGCGACTCTCTAGCAGGGGCAAGACACCTACTTTTTTTCTCTTAGCAGATTGATTTTCTCCAAGACGCCAAGGAGTGTCTTGGGCTTCCTGCCTTTCTTCCCTCATTCTCGCGGAAGCGGGAATCCATCTCCAACACCATTCTGAGAAATGGGGATGGGCGGTGGCGGGTTTAACTATTACCTAATAACTAATACCTGTCTGACACCAAAATAGAGGCTTATCATTTGCTGCTTATATTTTGGTGTCAGAACCCGATGAAGCGGGATGCCGCCTCGCCTGCTTGTGCGCCCAGTCTGGCGATAGGGCGGAAACCTCCGCTTCAGAAAAGACAAAAGACACGAACTGTTGCCTTTCAGCCTGCAACGCTAACCAA
The DNA here is from genome assembly GCA_963676615.1 of Candidatus Cloacimonadota bacterium. Classification (GTDB taxonomy): domain Bacteria; phylum Cloacimonadota; class Cloacimonadia. Next base: position 818,715 of record OY781092.1, read on the forward strand.
AGAAAACCAAAACCTTGCGAAAAACACACGGGAACGACCACACTTTATTCTTTCTGGTGACTCGGGCGTCTTTTGACATTGAAGCGGAGCGGTTTTCTTTTCTCCTCTATCTTTTCTTTGAGCGGTCAAAGAAAAGATGGAGTCCCGTCTGGTAAGACATCATCTCTAACAGCATTCTGCGAAACGAATTTAGGCAGCGTTGGGTTTAACTATTACCTAATAACTTTTACCTGTCTAACACCAAAATAGTGGCTTATCATTTATTGCTTATATTTTGGTGTCAGACCTCTGCCTAATAACTAAAAAAACGGCAAATACAGCTGCGAATACGCTTTTTTTTGCAGCGCATTCAGCCCGCCAGCCCCCACACCCAAAAGCCGCACGGGCTTCCCTTTTTGCCAATGATTTTGCAAAAGCCCAACCGCAGTTTTGAAAATCAAATCGAAATCGTCAATTCCAGCAAAAAAACTTTTGGTTCGGGTGATTACCCGAAAATCGGCATACTTAATTTTCAAAACGATGCTTTTGGCTGTCCGCCCCTTTGCCTTGAGCTTTTCAGCCACCAAATACGTCAACTTTTTCAGCTCAAACTCCATCCTCTCTCTCGCCCACAAATCGTGCGCAAAAGTCGTCTCTTTGCCGATAGATTTCTGCTCTCTGGCGGGCATAACAGGTCGCTGATCAACGCCTCGTGCCACCTGATACAAAAAAGTTCCGCTCTTGCCGAACTGACGAACCAAATCATTCATCTGCCAAAGCCGCAAATCGCCGCCGCTATAAATCCCAAGGCTTTTCATCTTTTTCGCCAAAACTTTACCGACACCAAAAAATTTTTCGATAGGCAAATTACTCAAAAACTCTTCCGCCTCTTCGGGCAAAATTACCGTCAACCCATCTGGCTTGTTCGCATCCGAGGCTAGCTTTGCCAAAAATTTATTGTAAGAAACTCCCGCAGAAGCAGTTAAGCCCGTCTCTTTTTTGATTTTCGCCTTGATATCACGCGCCAAAAGCGACGCCGATTTATTGCCCAAATAGCTAACATCCAAAAACGCCTCATCAATCGACAACGGCTCTACCAACGCGGTAAACTCCCGAAAAATCTCCATAATCTGCGCCGAAACGCCCCGATATTTGTCGAAACCGCCGTCGATGAATATCGCCTTAGGGCAAAGTTTTTGCGCCCGCACGCAACTCATGGCAGAATGCACGCCAAAAGCACGCGCCTCATACGAACAAGTGGACACAACGCCGCGCCGATGCAAAGAGCCGATTATCACAGGCTTCCCCTGCAATTTTGGATTATCCCGCATCTCCACAGCCGCAAAAAAAGCGTCCATATCCACATGAATAATCTTTCGCATAAATTTTTGCTAACTACCTTAAACTGCTAGAAATCAAAGCGTTACAGCTTCTAAAACTTACAGAATCGCCGCAAGAATCGCTTTTTGAGCGTGAAGACGATTTTCCGCTTCCTGAAAAACCACCGACTGCTTCGACTCGATTACCTCGTCCGTCAACTCGTGCCCACGATACGCTGGCAAACAGTGCATCACAATCGCCGACGGTTTGGCAAACCCCAGCAACTTTTTATCAATCTGAAAAGATTTAAACCGCTGGATTCTCTCCTTTTTCTCCGCCTCCTCGCCCATACTCACCCAAGTGTCCGTGCACAAAACATCTGCATCGTGCACCGCAAAGCGCACATCGTCAGTCAGCAAAAAAGAGCCGCCATTTTCTGCCGCCAGAGCTTTGGCTTTTTGCACATAATCTTCCCGCGGCTTGTAGCCAGAAGGCGCAGCCACCACCATCTCCATCCCCATTTTGGCGCAACCAATCATCAGCGAATGCGCCATATTGTTGCCATCGCCGATATAAACAAACTTTTTGCCGCTCAGATCTCGCCCAAACTGCTCTTGCATCGTGAGCAAATCCGCCATAACCTGACACGGATGCAGCAAATCGGTCAAACCGTTAATCACAGGAATGTCCGCATATTTGGCTAGCTCCAGCACATCGCTGTGATCGTAGGTGCGGATCATTATGCCGTCCAAATAGCCCGAAAGCACACGGGCGGTGTCTTTTATCAGCTCGCCTCTGCCAAGCTGCGTGTCTGCCGCCGACAAAAACAACGGATAGCCGCCAAGCTGATACATTCCGACCTCAAAAGAGACTCTGGTTCTGGTGGAACTTTTCTGAAAAATCAGCCCAAGCGTCTTGCCAGCAAGCGGTTTATGCTCCTTGCCAGCCTTAAAATCCGCCTTAATATCGCGCGCCAAATCCAGCAAATACTCAATCTCGGCTCTGCTCCAATCTTCCAAAGCTATAAAATCTCTACCCTTTAAATCCATTTTGCGTCTCCTTCTTAATCTTCGTCGTTTCCCCAAAATCGCCGATTTTTTCGCAATCTAAACAATTTTCTCCAAAATCGCTATCGCCTTGTCCACATCGTGAACGCTCGTGTTAAGCGCCGGCAAAAACCGCAATGTCGAATCTCCGCAAGTGCAAAAAAACAGACCAGCCTCGGCACATTTTTTCATAATCTCTTTGGCTTTTGGCTCGTGCAACTCTGCGCCGATCATCAATCCTAAACCCCTTATCTCCTTGAACTTATCGCCTTTAATCTCCCGCAATTTTTGTCGAAAATAGCCGCCAGTTCTGCTCACACTCTTCAAAAAATCTTCATCCGCAATAACGCTCACAATCTCCTTTGCCACGCCGCAAACAAACGGATTTCCGCCAAAAGTCGAACCGTGATCGCCAGGAGAAAAAGCCGCAGCAACGCTATCTTTCGCCAAAATCGCACCGATAGGCAAACCGCCACCGAGCGCTTTTGCGCAAGTAATAATGTCGGGCTCAATTTGGCTGTGCTCATAAGCAAAAAATTTTCCCGTTCTGCCAATGCCAGACTGCACCTCGTCACAAATCAGCAAAATATTTCTCTTGCGACAAAGCTTTTGCAGCTCTTGCATAAAATCGGCAGGCAAAACATTCACTCCGCCCTCGCCCTGCACGGGCTCCAGCAAAATCGCACAAACATCGTCGGTCATCTTCGCTTTGGCTTTTTGCAAATCGCACTCCACATAATCCACGCCCTGCAAAAGCGGCGAAAAATATTTGTGAAAATTGTCCTGCCCAGTTGCCGTAAGAGTTGCCAAAGTCCTGCCGTGAAAGGAGCCTTGCAAAGTCAAAATCTTGTTTTTCCCTTTGCCAAAATTTTTCTCAGCCCAAATCCGTGCCAGCTTCATCGCTCCTTCGTTTGCCTCCGCTCCAGAATTTGCAAAAAACGCCTTGTCGCCGCAGCTAAGCTCCACCAGCATTTGCGCCAGCTCGATCTGCTCCACCGTCCAAAAATAGTTGGAACAGTGAATAATCTTCTGCGCTTGCTGCTCAATTTTGGCGACCATCTGCGGATTGCAATGCCCAAGCCCATTCACCGCAATTCCACCCAAAAAATCCAGATACTGCTTACCCTGCACATCCTGCGCAAGATTTCCCTTGCCCTTATCCAGCACAATCGGCAGCCTCCCGTAGGTGTTCATCAAAAATTTCTGCCCTTTTTTTATTAGCTCTTGCACTTTTTTCTCCTTCAAAAAAATATAAAAAATTTCATCTCATTAGGTAAAGCTTTGCACAAGCTCTGGCGTCGCTCAAAGCCTCGTGATGATTCAGCTCCACGCCCATTTTGTCGGCACAAGCCTTCAGATTTGCTGGCTTAAACCCTTTTTTTCTGTAAATCTGCAAAGTGCACTCCCAACGACTTGGCAAATTCAGCCTACGATAGTCCACACCAATCTCCTGCATATTTTTTTGCAACACATTCCGATCGAAACTTTCGTTGTGAGCCACCACCACATTTGAGTGCAGCAGCCTCTCCAAAATCGGAAAAACCTGCGCAAAACTGGGAGCGTCAAAAGTGTCCGCAGCCGTGATGCCGTGCACCTGCGAGTTGTGATAGCTATAACGATTTCCCTTTGGACGCACCAAGGTGTAGAACTCGTCAACAATCTGCCTGTCCTTTACGCTCACCACCGCCACAGCACATATCTGATGCGCTATCGCCGTCTCAAAATCTATCGCCACAAAATCGGGCTTACCACAAAATTTTGTCATAATCTACAAATTTTTCACCTCGCCTTAACAAAATGTTAGCAATAAATTCCTCCAAATTTGCCAAGAATTTTTTATTTTTTTCTAGCGAACTTCTTTCCTTCAAAAAAAAAATCGCCACTCAAGCAAGAGAAAACTCGCCAGGCGGCAATTTGAATAACGCTAAAAAAAAATTACTCTTGATACAAAGGCGCAGATTTCGGCTCTTTCCCTTTCAACTCGCCGTGATAAAAAGCGTAGGTCATCGGCTGCAAACCGCTATCAAAACTCTTGGCGCCTTTTACCTCTCCCAAAAAAATCGTGTGCGTATGCACATCCACCGTGTCGGTCACCTCTAGCCAAATTCCACCCACGCAATTATGCGAAATCAGCGGAACCCCGCTTGGCGAGAGCTGATAGTCATATTTGGCGAACTTATCAAAATCCCTGCCGCTGCGAAAGCCGAAATTACCGATATCGATCATCTGCCACTTTGTCGAAACAATCGAAAGCGAAAACTTGCCGCTTTGCTGTATCAACTCGTGCGTAAAATTCTCCTTGTTAATCGAAACCGCCACAATCTTCGGGCTAGAAGTTATCTGAAAAGATGTGTTGGCGATTTGCGCGTTCACCTTGTCGCCGGCTGCCGCGCCCACGACATACATCCCATAGCTCAAGCTATATAACACCGCATTATCCATCTTTGCCTCCATTTTTTTACTCAGAAAAAGAAAAGGGATCGCCAAATTTTTGCGACCCCAAAAAGTTAATATTTACGCCTTAGAAAACTGATCTTTGCCGACGCCGCAGACAGGGCAAAGCCAATCGGCTGCCAAATCTGCAAAAGCCACATCGCCGTTCTCCGCAGGATCATACACATAGCCGCACACATCACACACAAATTTTTCCATCGTTATCTCCTTAATAATTTTTACTCAAAACCTCGAAATACGCTTTCGGATGCTTGCAAGCAGGACACTCTTCGGCAGCTTTTTCGCCTTTGTGAATGTAGCCGCAGTTCAAGCATTTCCACTCTGTAGGCTCAGATTTTTTAAAAACCACGCCATCTTTGATATTTTGCAAAAGTTTTTTGTATCTCGCCTCGTGTTTCGCCTCGATGTCGGCGATTCTCTCGAACATAATAGCGATCTCGTTAAAGCCCTCTTCGCGAGCCTCTTTTGCCATTTTTGGATACATCTCTTGCCACTCAAAATTCTCGCCCTCAGCGGCTTCCTGCAAATTCGCCATCGTATCGCCCAAAAGCCCCAACGCCTTAAAATGCAACTTTGCGTGCTCCTTCTCGTTCTCCGCCGTCTCCAAAAAAATCCTGGAAATCTGCTCGTATCCCTCTTTTTTGGCAACCTTGGCAAAATAGGTATATTTGTTGCGAGCTTGAGACTCTCCCGCAAAAGCTTCCAACAAGTTTTTTTCTGTCTTAGAACCTTTCAATTCCATCTTTTCCTCCTAAAAAAATTACTGGTTAATATCGACGCTGCTCTCCCACAATCCGTGCAGATTGCAAAGACTAACAGCAAAAATTTTCTTAAACGCCCCTTTTTTGATATGCGTCTTCACATAAGGCACCGTGTTCTCTCTGCCCAGCTCGAACCTCGTGACAAAAACCAGCTTATCGTCGTTCGTCAGGGCGTGCAGCGCAATATGCTCGATAAAATGCCCTTCTGTGCTGGGGTGAAAAATCTCTTTACCCACTCGCACCGTCACAGACAGCTCGCCACAAGTGCCACAAGGACTCACCTCTATATATGGCAAATGTTTTTCGTTGCCATCAGCTTCCGATTTTTTCATCAAATTAGCCAAATGCATACCTTCCTCCTTACTTTTTCGTTTTTAACTCTTGAATAAACTTCTCGCCGATTTCTTGCAATGCGTCCGCAGACGGAATATACTGCTGGCGAAAAGAGCCCATCAACTCAAAATTCATTTTTTGCAAAGCGTCCTCGACAATCTTCACGCTCTGTCCGCCCCAGCCGTAGCTACCGAAAGCCAATCCGATGCGATTTTTTGGCGCAAGTCCGCTCAAATAACACAAAAACGAGGCAACTGTCGGCAAAATATTATTGTTCAAAGTCGGCGAACCCACGCAAATATAGCGCGCATCCACCAGCTTGGTCATTATATCCGAAATGTGCGTGCACTGCAAATTCACCAACTCCACAGAAATATTTTCTTCCTCAAACTTGTCCACCAAAACTTCCGCCATCTTTCTGGTCGAGCCCCACATCGTGTCATAAACCACCACCGCTTTATCGCTAGTGGCGTTGGCAGACCAATCGACATAAGCCCCCACAATCTTGCCAATATGCTCGCTCCACACAACGCCGTGACTCGGGCAAATATACTCAATCGCCAAATCTTTCGCCGCCAAAAGCGCCTTTTGCACCTGCGCACCATACGGCAAAACGATATTCGCATAATACTTTTTCGCCTCCGACATCAGCAAACCCAGCGGATAATCCCGATCGAGCCTTGGCAAACCCGCAATGTGCTGCCCAAAAGCGTCGTTCGAAAAAAGCACCTTCTCCTGCGGACAATACGAAAACATATTATCCGGCCAATGCACCATCGGCGTCTGCACAAACTGCAAACTCCGCTTGCCCAGCGACAACTCATCTCCGCTAGCCACCAACCGATAGCTCCAATCTCCGCTAAAATGCTTCTCCAGACCCGCTTTCCCCGCATTATTGGTAACAATCGTCGCGTTCGGCGCCCACTGCATCACCTGCGGCAAACTCCCCGAATGATCCATCTCCACATGATTGACCACCACATAATCTATCTTCTTGGGGTCGATCACGCTCTGCACCCTCTCCCACAGTTGCTTGCTCGCCGTCGCCTTTACCGTATCAATCAGCGTAACCTTCTCATCCACAATCAGATACGCGTTATACGACGAACCCTTTTGCGTCAAATATCCGTGAAAATTCCGCAAATCCCAATCAACAGCTCCAACCCAATAAATTCCCTCTTTGATTTTTTTCGCCTTCAATTTCTCTCCCTTTTCAATCAATATTTCGTCAAAAAACAAGCTGGCTACTCGCCTTTTTCGCCTCTAGGCTCTGACAAACAGGGCAAAAATATGTGCCTCTGCCAGCGATATCTATCTTTTGCAAACGATGCCCTTTGGGGCAACTTTTTTTTTGATAAACCTGCAAAAAATTTTGGAATTGCCCAGTTTTATCGTCAATATTCCGAAAATCGCTAACCGAAGTGCCGCAACAATCGATTGCCTTGCTCAAAACCTTGCGCATAACCGCCAAAAGCTCCCGCACTTTCTTTTTGCTCAAACTCCCCGCAGACGCCTTTGGATGCACGCCAATTCGATACAAAATCTCGCACGCATAAATGTTGCCAATCCCTGCAATCAGCTCCTGATTTAGCAAAAAGCTCTTGATAGCGACCTTTCTGCTGTGCATCATCGCGGCAAGAGAGTCAGCCGTCAAGCCTTTATCAAACGGGTCAAGCCCCAATTTCGCAATCCCTGGCACTTTATCGCCGCTATTCCAAAAATCTAGCCGCGCAAAACCTCGCACGCTATAAAAAAGCAAACTGCCTCCATCGGCAAAACAAAATTCCGCTCGCAAACCGCTTGGCTTCCGCGGCTCACTCGCCGCTGCCCAAACTAACTTTCCCGTCATCCGCAAGTGAATCACCGCCATTACGCCGCTATCAAAACCGATGACGATAAACTTCCCTTTCCGCTCAATCGACTGCACCTTACCCAAACTCTGCAAATCCGCATCAGCTCGATTCTCGACGCTACTCGGGCAAACAATCCGCAACTGCCGCACACTTCTGCCCAAAATCTTCCCCTGCAACTGGCTGACAATTGTCTGCACTTCTGGCAACTCTGGCACAGCCCGCTCCTATTTCCGCTCCGATTTGCGCTGCTCAGCCAAACAATCTTTACAAATCCCTTTAAAAACCAAATTGTAGTCGTGAATTTTGTGTCCTTGCAACAGCTCAGCCCCCCGATACACATAGTTTTCATCAACATCAAAAACGCGCCCGCAACGCTCACACTTGAAATGCCCGTGCGCATTGCGATTAAAATCAAAATGCTCTCGACCGTCCGAACCGCTGATAGATTTGATAATCTTCTTACCTTCCAAAAGCTCCAGCACATTATAAACGGTCGTTTTCGACAAAGTCGGCAGCTGCTTTTTCACCGCCAGATAAATTTCCTCCACTGTCGGATGAACGCGATGCAGATCCAAAAATCGCAAAACACACACCCGCTGAATAGACGGCGAAATCTGCTTCTTTGCCAAAATATCGGTATATTTATCCATCGACTCTGTCATTTTTTTCTCCAACTTAACCCTTGCTCTCCAACCTTATTTTTACACAATAGTTGTCAATATAAATTTGTAATTACTACAAATTGCTTTTGTCTGAAAAAAAACAGCCCACCAAAGCTTTTTACTTTAGCAGGCTAAGACATTTTACTACTCCCCTAATTCCTTGCAAATCCAAGTATTTGCGGATAAGTTCTGGGAACTTTTAGCGGATAGGTTTGCGCAAGTTCTTCCTCAGAAGGAGTTCCGTCGTTTTTGCATTTTTCGCCTTTCATCTCGTCCCAAATCTCTTTGGTTAGCGAAAAAGTCGGACCACCGCCAAGCTCGTGGCAAAGCCCAAATCCGTTGTCGTAAAGGTCGGACTTGTTCATAAGGCCATACTCGCCCATCCATCTGCGAAAACCGATTGTGCTCTCGGCGACGATCAGCACCTCTTTTTCGCCCAAGTTGTCCAAATGATGCTCCATCTTCGCAGCCAAAAGGTGCGCTCCCGCTCTCACTCCGCGCTTCAAAGCCAAAGTGTGCAAACTCATTCCCACATCTTTGTTTTTGTGTCGAGAAGTCACAATCCCCACCAACTCGCCGTCCACAGTGCCCACGATAACAAAACAGTTCGCCACTCTCTTGCGATACCAGCCCAAAATCTCGCTATACACGCGGCACGCCACGATATCATACCAATCTTGCGGCACAAACATCAGCGGGCGAACCGCCTCCAAAAGCTGATTGATATCGTCGAAAGTCGCCTCTCGCACAACCATCACTTTACCGTTTTTCAGATTTATCTTTTTCGGCGGATACGGCTTCATCTCTGGGGCTTTTGGCGAATCCAAAAGCGCTTCCAACTCCTGCATACTCGGCAGATTATCTCTATTTACTCTAGTCGGCATTTTTCTCTCCTCTTCCTTAAAAATCGTTTTAACTCTAACCAATATTTTTTACTTCGGCTCTAGGGCAATAATGCGGCACATCGACGACTCCATCTCGATTCCACGCAGCGGGAAAAGTCCGAGCCACACTCGCTTGCTGCCCAATTCGTTCAGCTGTCCGCCCAAATTCTCCGCATGCACCAAACCTTTTGGAAACAGCTGCAAATGCATCACTTGATAATACTCGTCCAGCGGAAAAAGTTCGTCCCACTCTTTGCCATACTTTTGCTTCATCAAAGCGTTCGCCTTGTCGAAATCTTTGGGATGCCAATTTCGGATAATCGTATTCATCGGGTGATCGGCAGAGCCAGCATCGACGCCAATCCACTTGATTTTTTTGTCCAAAGCCCACTTGTGAAATTCAGGAGAAGGTCCGGGATGTCGCACGAAATACCGCAGCTCGTCGGACTCTGGCTGATCCCAGCCGTAGCGATTGTAGCCAGTGTTGATAATCAAAATATCGCCCTCTTTCACCTCGACTTTTTTCTCGATCATCTCGGGAGTGTAGAGCCCGTAATCTTCCACATCGTCGGAAATATCGGCGACAGCGGCGTCTCCAACCCAAAAATCCATCGGCGTGTTACCGATTGTGCGTCCAGCGGCAAAAAAATGAATTTCGCCATCAATATGCGTGCCGACATGATTGGAAGTGTGCACAATCTGCCCGTTCGCGCCTTGCCCTTGGTGTGCCCCAGCAATCCTCTTGAAATACTGCAACCCAAGCGGCATATAGCTCGGCCACGGCGGCGTGTGAATCGACAGCCGCATCGTCAAGTCATACATCTTAATATCGTTTGCCATCATCTTCATAAATTCTTGATTTGTCATGATTTTCTCCTTTTTTCTTAATTTATTTCGCATATTTTTCGGCAAAAGCTGCAAGTGCCTTGGTAAAACAGCTCATCGGCGGCTCCACCAAACCAGCTCCCACCATTCCTATTCCAGGCGTTTTGTGAGCAATGCCCGTGTTAATCGCAGGCAAAATGCCCGTTTCAACTACTTTCAGCAGATTTATTCCCGTCGGCGTTCCACGAAAATCCAAAATCGGAATCTGAAAAATGTTGTTTTCGCCATCGGTAATCTCATACATTTTTTTGGTGAAATTTAGCGCGTCTTCGGGGCTGCCACCGACGAACTTCACAATCGCTGGAGCAGCCGCCATGGCAAAGCCGCCAAAGCCAGCGGTTTCGGTAATCGTCGAATCGCCAATATCTCGCGCGGCGTCGTCCTCGGTGTAGCCTGGCAAATACAAGCCGTCCACAATCGGTGCCTGATCAACGAACCACGCATCGCCAAGCCCAGAGACACGAATGCCAAAATCTGTGCCGTTGCGCGCCAAAACAGTCACAATCGTCGAACCTTCGATATTATGAGCAGAATCGATAATCGCTTTCGCCGTCGGCATCGACAAGTTCAAGAAGAAATGGTCGTTCTCGTTGAGAAAGTCGAAAACCGCAGCTACATCTTTTTTGCTATAATTTTCCAGCTTGACCAAACTGCTGGCAAGCTCCCGAATCACGATAGAAGTTCCCGCGCGGTTGCGGTTGTGACCCTCGTCGCCCATCTGCAAAACTTGTGCGATAATGTTTTTCATATCCAGTGGTCCGTGCGCGCGCAAAGCGTCTTTCAGCACAGGCGCCAAAACATCTTTCATCCACTGCAGCCGCTGGTTGACCTCCTGCCCATAAGCGCCGTAGCGAAGCACCTTTCCAAGCCCCTCGTTCAGCGTCGCATAAGAGTAGTTGCCAAAAGTTTCGTTCTTGACGATCCAAACCGGCATACTCGGCGTTACGATGCCCGCCATCGGTCCGACAGTGCTGTGATGATGACACGGCTCAAACTTAATCTGTCCAGAAGCCGCAAGCTTTTCCGCCTCTTCGGGCGTTTTTGCCCAACCTTCAAAAATAATACCACCAATCACCGCTCCACGAGTCGGTCCGCTCATCCTCTCCCAGCTGACTGGAGGTCCAGAATGCAAAAACATCTTCTCCTGCATCCCAGGAATGTCCTTCAGTGCAACGCCAATATCCATCAGCACTGGCTTCGACTTCATAATATTTTCAATCGCCTTGGCGTTCGCCGCCTGCACATCGACTTTGCACGAGGCTATCGCATCCAACATCGCCACCAACTTCGCATCGCCACCAGCAGGCGGCTTCCACGCCACCTGCACAGCCCTGACGCCCTGCTCCCGCAAATTGTCCGCAAAACTCTCCAGCCCCAAATTCGCCACAACCAAATCTTGCTCAAACAGCTGATTTATCGGTCTAACATCCATTTTACTCACCTACCTTTTCCATAATCTTCTGCGCCAACATTGATGCCTGATAATTCGAGGGCATCACCACAACGCCAATCGACTCCAGCTTTCGTTTTTGCTCGGCGAAATTTTGGTAATCGCCCTTCGTTCCTGTGATAGACGCCACAATCGACAAAAATCCGCCACGCTCCAGAGCCTTATCTTTGGCAAACTTCAGACTCTGCAAAATCGCTCCAGCAGGATCAGGATGCGAGCCATAGCCGATGACGACATCCAAAAGCATCACCGCCACTTGCTCGTCCTCTGCCTCCGCCAAAATCCGATCGTCGCGCGTTCCCGGCTCAATCATCGGGTGCGGTCGCCCATTGGTAAAAACATCTTCGCCCAAATCGACGATGGTGTGATTTGTCGATACGAAAGGATTTTTCAGAACGAAATTTTTGTCCGAATGATCAAACGAAAAAACTCCTCCCAAACTATCGTTAAGCAAAATAAGCGCCTCGTCGGCGAGCGTGCCGCCAGTGTATAACCCTCGCAAAAATTTCTGCTTCTTGCTCATTTTCGCCGTTTGTTGCCCCACAATCTGCTCGATTTCGCTCATCGGCGCGCTAAAGACCTCACGCGAGAACTCTTTTCCTTCCGCCAAAGCGACCGCCATTTTGGCTGCCTCCTCCAAATTTTCTGCAAAATGCAAATTCGCCTCATCTTCGCCACTAAGCCCAATAAAATGCACCACACAAGGCTTGCCCGTCTCTTGCAGAGCTGCGATAACTTTTTTGGCAACAGACTCAGCTGGCGGTTTGGAGACGATGCAAATCACCTTCGTCTGCGGATCGTTCTGCAGCGCCTTTATCCCCATAAGCATCATCGTGCCGCCGACCTCTTGACTCTTGAGGTCTCGTCCACCTGTGCCAATCGCCTGCGAAACGCCAGAGCCGAACTTTTGGATGCTGCAACTTATCTCCTGCAGACCCGTTCCCGAAGCTCCCACAAGCCCGATCGCGCCTTTGTTCACCACATTCGCAAAACACAACGGCTTCCCGTTGATAATCGCCGTTCCGCAATCTGGACCCATCATAAGCAGCCCTTTCTCTTTCGCCAATTTTTTCAGCGAAATCTCGTCTTTTAGCGAAATATTATCCGAAAAAAGCATCACATGCTTACCGCTATTCAGCGCCTTGCGAACCTCCGCTGGCGCAAAAGCTCCCGGCAGCGAAATAACCACCATATTTATGTCCGCATAAGTTTTAATCGCCGCGCTCAAAGTCGCAGGCTTGTAGCCATCGCTCTCCTCTGCAGAACCTTTTTCGGTCAATTTCTTTTTGGCAACCTCCATCGCTTGCGACACGACCTGCGCATCTTCCGCCTCAATGGCGATGATCAAATCGTTGGCAGTGGCGCTCTTCACCGCATCGTTTATCATCTGCAAATCGCCCAGCAAATCCAAATTCATCGGCGTTCCCATCGCCACAACCGCCTGAGTAACCCCGTCGATTTTCTTGATTTGGCGATTTATCAACATCAGCACCACCGAATCGAAATACGAATCTTTTTCGACATAAATCTCTTTCATCTCACCTTCCTTTCGTTAAAAATTATCATCACCCAACAAAATCCGCACGCAAAATCTGTCCCCGAAGTAGAACCAAAACTAAAAATTTTCTTGTCCAATCTTCCGCTCGCCCAATTTTTTGCAAAATCGAGAAACGCCAGCGGATACTTTTTTAGTTTTGCGCCTAACAACAAACTTTTGCCTCCCAAACTCGTTCGCTCCAGATCCAAACTGCCAGCGATTTTTTCAAACTCCTTTGTTTTCCCCAGCAAATCTAGTCCCAAAAGCACTCCGCACAAAAAATCGTCGCCACTGGGTGTCCAGCCGATTCCCAAACCGACCAGTTTTGCACAACTGCGCAAATCGCTCTTGTCCAACAAGTTACGAGCTTTTTCGCTCCAAATTGAGCCGCCTTTTTCCGATAGCACGCCAAGCAACCCTTCTGACTGTCCAAATTCTAGCAAAAACTCCCGCAAGCGCGTCGCCTCTGCCAAATTTGAGCCAAAACTTTGGCTCAATCCCAGCGACACAACCTGACAAGACACCTCTATACTCGCCAAATCTCCGATTTTCACTCGACTTGGCTCAAAATAAACGACCTGATTTTTCAAGTCCAATCTTTGCTGGAATAGCTCGGAAGTAACCAGCGAAAAGGGGGAAAGCAAATTTTCGTGCTTTAGCAATGTGCAAAAATGTCCGTCGATCAAAATGTTGACCGCTTTGGAAAACACCGAATGCACACTTCCTTTTCCTGCTCGAGCAAAAAGCTCTCCCCTTGTTTCGCCGCTAAAAAAATGCAATTTTACTATTCTTCCAACTTCTTAATCGGCTCTTTGGTGGTGAGCAAAAATATTGCGTTGAGCACGATGCCAAAAAGAGCTGCCAATCCGAGCCCTTTCAGCTCAGCGTTACCGATTCTAATGGCTGCTTCGCCAAGACCGATGACCATTATCGACGCCGTAACCATCAAAGGTCGTGGGTCTGAAAAATCGATTTTGGCGCGAATCATATTGCCGATACCGATCGACGAAATCATTCCGAAGAGCAAAATCGAAATTCCGCCGATGACAGGACCGGGAATTGTGCCGATAATCGCCGTGAATTTTGGGATGAACGCCAACATAATCGAGAAAATCGCCGCAATCCGCATAATCACTGGGTTGTATGCGCCCGTAAGTGCCACAGCTCCTGTGTTTTCGGAATATGTCGTGTTGGCAGGGCCTCCGACCAAGCCAGACAAACTTGTGGCAATACCGTCGCCAAGAATCGTTCTGTGCACGCCCGGCTCTTTGATGAAATCTTTTTTCACAACATTACCGATAGCCAAAACATCGCCAAAGTGTTCCACAATCGTCACTATCGCAACTGGCACAAGCACCGACGCACTGCGCATCGTAAAGGTGGCAAAAGTGAACTCGGGCAAGCCAATCCAGCTGGCGTTTACTATCGGCGCAAAATCGACCACGCCCATAACAATGCTCAAAAAATATCCCGCAAACAAAGCCACCAGCACTGGCAACATCGAGAAAAGCTTGTTTCTTTTTTCAAAAAAGATTTTTACAAACGCTGCCACACCAAAAGTGAACAGAGCGATAAACCACGCTCCTCCCTCGCCGATGCTCTGCACAATTTGCGGAGCGTAGGCGGCTTTGGCGTTGTTAATCGCCACTGGCGCCAAAAGAAGTCCAATCAGAATAATCACAGGACCTGTCACATGAGGCGGCAAAATCAGGTGAAGCTTCTCGTAGCCAACCCATTTAAAGACAATCGAAGCCACCACATAGACCAATCCAGCAAGCACGATACCGCCGCAAGCCTCCGAGAGCGATCCGCCCTGAAACTTCGACACAGCGATAATTCCCGGCATAAATGCGAAAGAGCTGCCCAAAAATACTGGCACCTCAAACTTCGTCAAAAAGTGAAACACCAAAGTTCCAATGCCCGCCATCAGCAGCGTTACGCCCACATCCAAGCCTGTGATCAGCGGCACCAAAACTGTCGCGCCAAACATCACAAATGTGTGTTGCAAGCCCAAAATGACTAGCTTTCCATTAATTTTCTCCATTTTTTTAATCTCCTTATTTTTTTATTTTTTTGTTATGTAATCGTCAATGTTGAACTTTTCTTTGTCGGCGATAGCCTGCCAAACATCTTCGGCACGAATCGGCAGATTTAGCAGCTCAATGCCCAAAGCGTCTTTTAGGGCGTTGCCAATCCCCGAAGCCACAGAAACCATCGGCGGCTCACCGATGCCGCGCGCGCCATAGGGTCCGTCGATTTGCGGCGTCTCTATCGGATAAAATTCCAAGCTCTCTGGCACATCTTTCGAGGTCGGAATTTTGTTGTCCGTAAAGCTCGGATTAAGCAGTTTCCCCTGCTCGTCGTAGATGTAGCCCTCGCAGATTCCCGTGCCCATTCCTTGCACCACTGCGCCGAAAGTTTGCCCCTTGGCACAGCCCAGATTTATCACTTTGCCAAGATCCATCGCCGTGGCAATTTTTTTGATTTCGTATTCGCCAGATTCGGGATCCGCCTCAACGATAACGCCGTGCGCGCCCATCGTCCAGTCGAGCGCTGGATAGCCTTGCCCAGTGGATTTCTCCAAATTTGTCAGACCCTGCGCGATGTAGCTGCCAACGCCCAAAATCGGACCGCCAACCCCGTTTCCGTTCGGATAAGCGTAGCCGACAGCCACCTGTGCGAAAGTCACAAAATTTTTTGGATGATGCCGCACAAAAATCTTGCCGTCCTGATGCTCCAAATCCATCACATCGCAACGCAGCACCTCGCTGGCGATTTTGTAAGCTTTCTCCAAAAGGTCGTTCGCCGCCTTTATCGTGGCGTTTCCGCTCATAAAAAGTCCCTTGGAAGCCACTGTTTGCCAGTCGTATGGATCGTGCTCTGTGTCGCAATAGATGGTTACATTCACATCGTCGTAGGGGATGCGAAGCCGCTCTGCGACAATCTGCGCGATGGCAGAATACGCCCCTTGTCCTATTTCGGTGAGCGTCAAATTCGCGTTCACAGTGCCGTCTTCGTTCATCCTGATGGTCGTCGTGGAGCCAGTAAATGCTGGCATTGCGGGAGCTTTTTTGAAAGTCACAATCGCCTTGCCGATTTTTTTGCCGCTAGCCTGCGCCTGCTTTTCCGCATCAGAGAGCGTCCCATATCCGATAGCCTCTTTAACCGTCTGGGCGCACTTTCGCACATCGCCAGAATTTGCGGTAATCTCCTCTCCCGTGAGAGTCGTCGAGCCCGGTTCATACATATTCAACTCGCGGAATTCGTAAGGGTCGATGCCCAAAGTTTGCGCGCACAAATCCATATGCCGCTCTAGTCCCCACGAAAATTCGACATGCCCAAAACCACGATACGCTGTGGAATACGGCAAGTTTGTGTAAACCGTGTAGCCGTCTAGCCAAGCGTCGGGAATGTGATACGGACCGTTGGCAGAATAGCCTGTGGCTCTGGTGACATTCACCGCATAATCGGCGTAGGCGCCAGAATCCCAATACAGCGTCATCTTTTGCCCCAAAATTTTTCCCGCTTTGCTCAAGCCAGTTTTGATGTTATAAACAAGCCCCGTGCGGCGTGGCAGCATAAAAAACTCCTCCTCACGAGAAGCGACGAACTTCACTGGGCGACCGCCAGCTTTGCGCGACAGGCACGCAACCAGCGGCTCGATGCCCACGCCTGCTTTTCCGCCAAAACCGCCTCCAACATTGGGGATAGTCACCTTGATTTTGGAATGCGGCAACTTGAACGAGTTCGCCATCAAATTTCGCACCGTAAACGCCGACTGCGCCGAAGTCCAAATCTGAATATTGTCGTCCGTCTTCCACTGCACAATCGCCGAGTGCGTCTCCATCGGCACATGCTGCACAGCGGGGTTGGTGTATTCCCGCTCCACGATATAGTCCGATTTGGCGAAAGCTTTTTCCACATCGCCCTTGCGAGTTTTGGTGTGATTGGCGATGTTCGTCCCTGGCTTGGGCGTAAAACACGGCTCAAAATAGTCGTAACTTGCCAAATCTGGATGAATTACAGGAGCGTCATCCTTTAGCGCATCTTTCACATTCAGCACTGGCGTTAGCGGCTCATACTCGACTTCAATTAAATCCAAAGCCTTTTGCGCAATCTTTAGATCGTCCGCCACCACCGCAGCCACACCCTCTCCATAGTGCCGCACGAACTTTTTGGCAAGCACATCTTTATCCACCAAATACAGCCCAATTTTGTAATCCAGCTCTTTTCCAGTAAGCACACCTCGCACACCGGGCAACGCCTGCGCCTTACTCGTGTCGATGCTCAAAATTTTTGCACTAGCATAAGGACTGGTCTTGACCAGAGCGTGCAACATTCCCGGCAAAACCATATCGGTCGTATAAATCGCCTCGCCAGTAATCTTCGCCAAAGTGTCCTTCCGCGGCAAATCTTTGCCAATCAACTTCAGATCTTTCTCATTTTCATACATAATGGCTCTCCCTATTTGTCCAACTGTCCGCTTACATCCAAAACGGCGTCCACTATTTGGTTATACCCTGTGCAACGGCAAAAATTGCCCTCGATTTGCTCCTTAATCTCGTCCACGCTCGGCTTCGAGTTGCGCAAAAGCAGCTCCTTGACCGACATAATCATCCCCGCAGTGCAATATCCACACTGCACAGCGTGATGCTTCTGAAAAGCCGCCTGCAAATCGCTGAGCGAGCCGTCCTGCGACTCGTTCTCCAAAGTCACAATCTCCGCGCCATCTGCCTCGGCAGCCAGCACAAGGCACGAGTTCACCACTCTTCCGTTCAAAAAAATCGTGCACGCCCCACACTCCCCAGCGCCGCAACCCTCTTTGGCAGCCGTCAGCCCCAAATCTTCTCGCAAAAAATGCAGCAAAATTCGGCTATCAGCCACCTCTCTGGAATAGAGCTGCCCGTTAACTTTCACTGAAATAGTTTTCATAGACCTATCTCCTTCATAATATCTTTGGCGTATTTTTGCGCCATAAACAGCCGATACTCCTTGCTGCAGCGGATATCGTCGATTGGAGAAATTTTTTGGGAAATATCGGACAACACCTTATCTAGGCTAACATCAGCGGTGTATCTGCCGACCAGCACTGGCGTAGGAGCCGCGGCGTTCACCGCAACCGCCAAAAAATCTTTGCCACGCACAACCGCAACACCCACAAGCGACAAATCGTGCCCCTTGATCCGTGTCAATTTCTTGTAGCCGCCCTTAGCATCTGCGCTCGCCGCTGGCACAATCACCTCTTTCGCCCACTCGTCCTTTGCAATCACTGTCTTCTTTACGCCCACAAAAAAATCTTTCAGAGGCACAATCCGCTCGCCCTTTTTGCTCACCAGCTTAATCGACGCATCCAGACACAAAAAAGCCGTCGGTAAATCTCCCGACGGCGAAGCGTTAACAATATTTCCAATAACAGTGGCTCTGTTGCGGAGTTGATGCGAAGCCAAGGTGTGACAAGTTTCCGCAAGAACTGGGAATCTGTCTTTCACCAGCTTATCTTCCAAAAGCTGATTGACACTCACTCCCGAGCCAACCACCAGACCATCGCTTTGGTCAAATCGCAGCTCGGCACACTTTGGAATTTTCTTAAAATCTATCACCGCCGCTGGCTTTAGCTGCCCAGATCGCATATTGACCAGCAAATCTGTGCCACCAGCCAGAAGCACCGCATCGTCCAAACTCGCCAAAAGCTCCAACAACTCAGCCTCGCTCTGCGGTGCGTAATAATCAAAATCGAACTTCATTATCACTCCCTTTCAATTTTATAACGGAATATTTCCGTGCTTTTTCGCTGGCAAATCGGACTTTTTATTTTCCAACTGCTCCAGCGTTTTAATCAAATAAGCTCTGGTATCCTCGGGCAAAATCACGCCGTCAATGTAACTTTTGGACGCCGCATCGTATGGATTGGCAAACTTTTGCTGATACTCCTGTTCCTTCTCCTGCAAAAACGCTTGTGGATCTTCCTGATCTTTCGACGCCCTGCGGAACAAAATCTCCACAGCACCCTTGGAGCCCATCACCGCAATCTCGGCAAGCGGCCAAGCCACCACTCGATCAGCGTAGAGATGACGCGAGTTCATCACAATATAAGCTCCGCCATACGCCTTGCGCAAAATCAAAGTAATCTTCGGCACAGTCGCTTCGGCAAAAGCGTACATCAGCTTTGCACCATTGCGGATAATGCCGCCGTGCTCTTGCGTCGAGCCAGGCATAAATCCAGGCACATCCTCCAGCACAACCAACGGAATGTTGAAACTGT
The DNA here is from genome assembly GCA_963676615.1 of Candidatus Cloacimonadota bacterium. Taxonomy (GTDB): domain Bacteria; phylum Cloacimonadota; class Cloacimonadia. The sequence continues at coordinate 838,141 of OY781092.1, forward strand.
CGCAAAATCTGACGAACCTAGCGCCTTTCACAGAAGCGTTAATATCCAAACAGCCAGCCAAAAACGCAGGTTGATTGGCGACAATTCCCACGCTCTTGCCGTTCAGCCGCGCAAAACCGACCACGATGTTGCGCGCAAAATCTTTGGCAACCTCCAAAAAATCGCCATTATCGACAATCTCGCCAATCACGCTCTTAATGTCGTAGCCCTTGTTCACATTCTCTGGCACAAGCCCCGCAAAAGAGTCGGTCGCCCTATCCACAGGATCGGAATTTTCAAACTCTGGCGGCGCTTGCCTAAAATTCGACGGAATGTAACTCAGCAGCGACTTAACACGATCCAGCGTATCTTGCTCGCCCTCGCCCTTAAACTGCGCCACACCCGATTTGCGCATATGCACATTCGCACCGCCCAAATCTTCGGTGCTTATCTCCTCGTGCAACACCGTCTTCACGACTTTCGGTCCGGTGATAAACATAAAAGCGTTTTCGTTGTTCATAATCGTAAAATCTGTAATCGCTGGAGAGTAAACAGCTCCGCCAGCGCAAGGTCCCAGAATCGTCGAAATCTGCGGAATAACGCCCGAAGCCATCACATTTCGCACAAAAATCTCGCCGAAACCAGCCAGCGAATCGATGCCCTCTTGCACTCTGGCACCGCCAGAATCCAAAAGCCCAATCACAGGCGCACCAACCTTCATCGCCTCGTCCATCACCTTGCAAATCTTGTCCGCATGCACTTTGGAGAGCGAGCCGCCATTCACCGTAAAATCTTGGGCAAACACATACACCAAACGCCCGTCAATCTTGCCCGAGCCAGTCACCACGCTATCTCCCAACACCTTCTTCTTCTCCATTCCAAAATTCACACAATTGTGCGTCACGAACATATCCATCTCCGAAAAACTACCCTCGTCCAAAAGATAGTCCAGCCTCTCACGAGCCGTCCATTTACCCTTTTCGTGTTGAGCGTCAATCCGCTTTTGACCTCCGCCCAAATAGGCTTCAGCCACCTTCTCTTGCAACTCTTGAATCTTCTCTTGCATTTCCAAATCTCCTTTTTTATCCGCAACAAGTAAATTGTTTCACAACATTTTTTTTCGTCAAACTATTCCTAAATTTTATCAAAATCTCGACATTTTTTTTAAAAAAAAGACCCCCTTTCAAAAAAAAAGAAGGTCTTTACATACTGTCATTTCAGCAATCTCACTTTTTCATCCCCATTAGCACTTTCTCCGGGAACAAAGGCAAATCCTTTATTCGCACACCAGTAGCCGCATAAATAGCGTTCGCTATGGCAGCCATCGGGGTGTCGATGCCAATCTCACCAATCGATTTTGCGCCATACGGTCCTGTCGGATCGTAACTCTCGGCAAACTCCACCGTAATCTTTGGCACCTCTTTTCTGGCAGGCAACTTGTAGTTAAACAAGCTGTTGGTCAACATCTGTCCCTTGTCAGAATAAGTCACATCCTCATAGCAAGCCATTCCGATGCCTTGCACCAAACCGCCCTCGCCTTGCACACGCACAAGCGCTGGATTGATAAGACCGCCACAATCGATCACGCCAATGTAATCGTTAATATCGTAATGCCCTGTCACCTTGTCGATTGTGATGTCCACAATTGCCGCCATATATGGTGGAGGCGAAACCTCGGGAACGAAAGACTCGCAAGCCATCAGCTGGCCCTTCAGATCGCCAATGCCCATATCGTAATAAAGATTTGAGCCCAAATCTTCGATAGTAATCGAGTTCTTTCCGTCTTTGGACTTCACCAATTTGCCGTCAAACTCCACATCTTTCGCCTCAATTCCCCAAATAGCGGCAGCCTTTGCCTCGATTTTCGCCTTCATCGCTTTGGCTGTCTTTATCACCGCGTTACCAGTCACATAAGTGGTCTTTGATGCGTAAGCGCCTGGATCAAAAGGCGTTAAGTCGGTATCGGACGAATAAACAATCACCCTAGAAGTGTCGATATTCAAAACATCGGCAGCTATCTGAGCCAAAATCGTGTCCGAACCTTGTCCAATTTCCGTAGCACCCATCGTCAAGTTGAAAAAGCCGTCGTCGTTCAACTTTAGGGCAGCAGAAGCCATATCGATATCTTGGATACCAGAGCCTTGCATCGCAATAGCCATACCTTGCGAGCGCACTTTGCCGTTACCCAAATCAGTCACCTGACAATCGTCGTTCCACTTAGCCAGCTCTTTGGCTCTTTTTACACAATATTCCAGCTTGCAAGACTCAATCATCATCGCCTTGCCCTCGGTGCCTTCGCCCATCAGCTTGAATAGCGGAGAGGTCTCCCCCTCTTTTATCATATTCATCTCTCTGATTTTAGCTGGCGAAACGCCGACCTTTTCTGCGAGCATATCCATCACCGATTCCAGCGCGAAGTTTCCTTGCATAGCGCCGTAACCACGATAAGCTCCGCCTGGAGTTCTGTTTGTGTAAACCACTTTTCCGCCGAATTTCACCGCTTTGGAACGACCCTGCACAGCGTAAAGCGGCAAAGTTTTTCCACCAGCGAGCATAAACACGGTCAAAGCGTGCTCGCCATAAGCTCCTGTGTTCGACAAAACATCCATATCGATAGCGTTGATTGTGCCGTCGTTATTCGCTCCAATCTTCACCGAAATCTTCATCTGATGACGCGCAAAAGTTGACTCGAAAACCTCTTTTCTGGTAAAGTTGCAAAGAGCAGGTTTGCCCGTGCGCAAAGTGGTGATGCACGCCAACATCTCGCCGTGGATCTGCTGCTTTCCGCCATATCCACCGCCAACTTTTGGCTTATGCACCCTCAATTTTGAACGGTCGTAGTTCAAAGCTTTCGAGATAATTCTTCTGATATGATGAGGCACTTGGGTCGAGCTGATAACATTCAACCTGTCGTAACCATCAAAATAGGTGTAGCAAGTGTGAGTCTCCGCACAATAGTGCGCCTGCGCTTGCGTGTAAAAAACATCCTCAACAACGATGTCGCTTTTCGCCATCTCGCCGTCGGTGTCGCCATCTTCGCAAAAGAAAGCAGCCGCAATATTTTTTTTCGGATCAAAACCAATCGGAAAAAGCTCGCACGCCTCTGGTTCGTTATGGATTATGCTCTTGTGACCTTCGGCTTTCTCGAAATCGAGCACCGCTTCCAGCACCTCATACTCAACCTTTACCGTATCCAAAGCCGCTTGCGCCGTCCGCTCATCCACAGCCGCCACAGCCATCACCTCGTCGCCAACATACCTAACATACTCATCCAAAATGAACTTATCGTATGGAGAAGGCTCTGGAAAACCTTGACCTGCGCGAGTGTAAATATTTCTGGGAACATCTTTATCTAGGTGCGTGATAACCGTTGCCACGCCTTCCATCGCTTTTGCCGCACTAACATCGATAGATTTAATCCTCGCATATGCGTGAGGCGAACGCAAAATCTTGACCACCAACGCATCGGGGTCTCTTTTTGCCATATCGTTGGTATAGACTGGGCGGCCTTTGATGATACTCTCGCCATCTTTTTTAGGGATAGATTTACCTACAGCACTACTCATTTCAAACCTCCCAAATAAGTTTTAATCGCCCTCATTTGACTAACATAACCCGAGCAGCGACAAACATTTCCGTTGATATAATGCCGAATTTGCTCATCGGTCAAATCCGCACCAAGATCTTGCACCATCGCATAAACGGTCAGCGCAAGAGCCGTGTCGCAATAACCACACTGGATAGCTCCCTCTTGGTTCATCGCCTTAAAGAAAACTTTCGCCTCTTTTTGAATACCCTCGACAGTCGTAACAGCCTTGCCTTGCGCTCTGGACGCCAAAAACGAACAAGACAAAACTGGCTTGCCGTCCAAAAGCACCGTGCACATCGCACAAGAAGAAGTATCGCAACTCCTTTTCACGCTCGTAATTCCGTTATCGCGCAAAACATCTAGCAAATATTCGTCCTCTTTAATGTAAAAAGTTTTGGGAGCACCGTTCAATTTAATATCTAATTTCATTTGCTTGCCTCCACAATCGCTCTCTCGATTAACCCCTGAGCCAAAGCTTTGCGATACTCAACGCTACCTCTGATGTCTTTGCCGAACTCGATCTCGCCAGCAGCCAAAGCAGCCACACTCGCAGCGTCTTTGCCCTCTGCAAAAGCTTTTTCCGCACCGCTAGCTCTTTTTGCCACTTGCGGTCTTGCACCCACGCTGATAGCCAAGCTATCGCCTTTTTTGGCAACCGCAACATTCAAAACACCAATATCCAGCGTCGTGTGCTGCAAAATTTGGAAGCTAACACCGTCGAAATTATCGCTAACCACGATTTTTTCCAAAAGGTCGCTTCCACGCTCTCCAGCCAAAAATTCGCCAATGCCCATCTCTTTACCAGAAGCGAAAACCAAGCGAGCATCCAACGCAACCAAAGCCGTAATCAAGTTCGAATAGCCCGAACCAGACATCACCGCACCACCAATCGTCGCCATATTCCTGAACTGCACACCCAATATCAAAGAAGCCGCTTTGCTCAGCGCTCCATCAAAAAACTTCGCCGTCTCCAGCTCCACTTTCCGCAAAGAGGCAGTCGCCCCAATCTCCACTACATCACCGTTTTTGTTGATAAAATCAAGCCCTAACGCTGACAAATCTACAGCCTTACGACATTTCGTTTTGGCAAATCTCAAAAAAAGCCCACCAGCAACAGCAACACTGCCAGAATCCGCCATCAGCTTTGCAGCCTCAGGCAAGCTTTTTGGAGTCACAATTTCATCAAATCTAAACATCTCATCCTCCATCACTTAAAATATTTGTCCGAAATCAAAGCAAATGCTAAATGTGTCAACTATTAGTTTTGAATTTCAACCAAACGCCTTTGAACAAAGGTTTTTGTCCGACTTGTGAGAAAATTTTGCTTTTTTTAACGCTTAATTATTAGGAAGTGAAGACGGTCGGCGGCAATATTATCACTCATCAATTGCTTTGGAGCGCCAGCGACAAAGCCTTCGCCTGCGGCGGGCTTTCTCCTTTTCGGGCGTCCGAAAAGAGAAACAGAAAAGGACGCCCGCTTCAAATAGCCAGCGAGGTTTCGAGAGGTGTCCCAAGAGTTCCGAGGTGAAGAGCACCTCCGCAATTTTTTAGTAGCTGTTTTAGTTGCGATAGCCTGCTTTGCAGTTTTTGTGGACGGCTGTTTTTCTCGCTGTCTCACCCGATGAAGCGGGATGCCGCCCCGCCCGCCTGCTCGCCTAGACTGGCGATAGGGCGGAAACCTCCGCTTCAGAAAAGACTAAAGACACGAACTGTTGTCTTTTGAGCCTGCAACGCTAACCAAAGAAAACCAAAACCTTGCGAAAAAATACACGGGAACGACCACACTTTACTCTTTCTGGTGACTCGGAGCGTCTTTTGGCATTGAAGCGGAGCGGTTTTCTTTTCTCCTCTATATTTTCTTTGAGCGGTCAAAGAAAAGATGGAGTCACGCTGAAAGCGTCGCAGTTTTTTTCTCTTACAGAGGGATTATTCGTTACCTTTTTTTGTCTGAACAAAGAAAGGTAACACCAAAAAAAATCAAATCATAAGCCTAAATTCTAACTTGCAAAACGGCACTGTCCAAAAAAGTGTGTCTGCAGCAAAAAAAACTAGACACAAAAAAAGAATCTCCAATTTTTATAAAAAAAAGAACAAAAAAGGAGATTCTTATGCGATTTAACGCAAGTCAACTACAAAAAATTTTAGACGAAAATGTCAATGATTATGGCGCGAATAAATTGATCGAGTTCGTTTTTAACAGCCTTATGAAGCTGGAAAGACAGGCTTTTATGGCGGAAAACAAAAGCTCAAACAACAAAGGCAACGGCTATCGCAGCAGGTGTTTTTCATCTCTCAGCGGCAAAATTCAATTCAAAATTCCGCGCGACAGATTCGGTCAATTTTATCCATTTATCTTGGAAATTTTGAAAAAGCAGGAGCAAGAAGTACGAGAATTGGCGTTTCAGCTGTATGCTAAAGGCTTGTCTACCAGAGACATAGAGAATGTTTTCGCAAATGTTTTTGGCACGAATTACAAAAAATCGACCATCAGCAATATCAGCCAAGAATTCAAAGAATTGTTGACAAATTGGCGAAATAGGCCGCTAGAAAAAAACTATCCGATTATTATGATTGACGCCATACATTCCAAATTGAGGCGGCTCGACAGTGTTGAAACTGAGGCGTTTTGCGTGGTTATCGGCGTCCGAGAGGACAAAAGTCGGGACATTTTGGCGCTCGAAAATATCCCGACCGAGAGCGCTGCTGGCTGGGAATTCTTGTTTAATCGCCTAAAATCGCGAGGCTTGCAAACGACAAAATTGGTCGTGGCTGACGGCCTTGTTGGGCTGGAAAATGTGGTGAGCAAAGTTTTTAAAAATGCGAAATTTCAAAAGTGTGTAACTCACTTTAAAAGAAGTCTATTAGCTAAGGTCAGGAATAGTGATAAAAGCGAAATTAGCGACGATTTGAAGGAAATTTTTTGCGTCGGACAAGAACGCTATACGAAAGAAATTGCTTTGAAAAATTTGGATAATTTTGCGAAAAAATGGGGAGATAAGTATCGATTTACCAAGAAGTTATTAAACAGAGACGATGTCGTTTATTATTTCACTTTTTTGGAGTTTGACCACAGAATTCAGCGGCTGATTTACACCACAAATTGGATCGAAAATTTGAATAAACAGTTTCGGAAAGTTTTGAAAATCAGGAACTCGATGCCCAGCGATGAGTCTGTGCTACTGCTGCTGAGCAAGGTCGCGATGGACAAGGTCGATAAATATCTGAATTATCCGATTTATCAATTTAAATTTGACAAAATTTTGTTCCCAGAAAGTTAAGAAAATGGAAACCAAATTGGAGATTAGACACACTTTTTTGGACGGTGCCTGCAAAACTCGCTCGTTGCGGCTGTAGCAAAGGCTTTAAGATCAAGTCGGGCAGCCCTTTCGTAAGAGATTAAATCCTTTGGACAGCCAGCTAACTTCAGTCGTTTGAGCAAGTTTGACGAATTGAGTCTTGAATGATTGCTAACCCGCCCCGCCCGCTTGCTCGCCTAGACTGGCGATGGGGCGGCGGCGGAATTATCAATTTTCAATTTTTATTTATCAATTGCTTTGGAGCGCCAGCGACAAAGCTTTCGCCTGCGGCGGGCTTTCTCCTTTTCGTCCGTCCGAAAAGAGAAACAGAAAATGACGCCCGCTTCAAATCTGACACCAAAATAGAGGCTTATCATTTGCTGCTTATATTTTGGTGTCAGAACCCGATGAAGCGGGATGCCGCCTCTCCCGCTTGTGCGCTCTTCAGCTGGGAAGAAGCAGGCAATAAAAACTCAAATCGGGAAGCGTAAATCTGACCACATAAATACGGCTAATCATTTGAGACTTCATTTATGTGGTCAGATAGCTTAACGATTTCGTTTTTTGGTTTTTCTTTGGTTTTTCTTTGGTTTGGGCATCCAAAAGAAAGGTAAATAAAAAATCACGCTGAAAGCGTCGCGCTTCTCATCCGTGCAGAGCAAGGAGTGCCTGGATTCCTGCCTGCGCAGGAATGAGGGGGGACTTATGTTTTCCCAAGACGCCAAGGCGTGCCTTGGGCTTCCTGCCTTTCTTCCCTCATTCTCACGGAAGTGGGAATCCATCTCTAACACTATTCTGAGAAATGTGGCTGGGCGGTGGCGGAATTATCAACTATCAATTGTAACTCATCAATTGCTTTGGAGCGCCAGCGACAAAGCCTTTATTTACTGCTTATATTTTGGTGTCAGACCTGCCTGTCTTCAAACAAAAAAAGGAGACTCTTTTAACAAAAGAGTCTCCAAAATAAAGAAACAACTGTCTATAACTAATGTGAACTAGAAATGCGGAATCCTATAACATCATAATCTAAAGAAAAATCAAGTCCTGATCTATAATAAACTGTGCAGTAACTTTCAAGTTTACTATACCCGCCCCCTCTAACAACGCGCTCTGTTCCAGTTTCTGGTCCAGTAGGATCTAACTTTGGACTATTAAAATAGTATGCAGGACTATAAATATCTCTACATAATTCAAAAACATTACCGCTCATATCATAAATGCCTAACTCATTTGGCAACAGTCCTCCAACTGGATGGGTTTTGTTATCAGAAGAAGTTTTATACCAGCCACATTTTATTAAAGCTTCATCTCCAGAATAAAGCGTTGATTCACTTTTAGTTCCCCCACGAGCAGCAAACTCCCACTGAGCCTCTGTAGGCAACCTATATCTATCAGTGCTTTCTTTCATATTCAAAAATTCCACAAAAGCGTCCGCTCCATAACAACTAACATAGTTTATCGGGTAATTCTCATTATCTCCGATTACATACAAACTGTCGCTTCCCGCATCATACCCTATTTTCGGCTGATGATAATCTAAAGTTAACAATTTATTTTCCCCATACATCACCAAGTCTGTGCTGAAACTCAAGCCTTCCACTCCATTACGCTTTGCCCAATTAAACAGCTCCACAACTTGACCAACAGTAACCTCATGCTTGCCCATATAATAATCTTTGCTTATAAGCACAGTATGCACAGGCTTAGATTTATTATTACCTTCTTCAGAGCCCATTTCAAAAGAGTCAGCCTCTACCACCACGAAATCCATATTCAAGCTATTGGTAAAAGTTGCTGCTTCGGTAGTAAAACTCTTGGTCTCACTCACAAGCCTATCATCACCCCGTTTCACCTCAACTTTCCAATAATATTTTGTGCTACATTCCAAGTCCGTTTTAATGAAACTATCCACCGTTAAACCTGCTGCAGCTACTGACAAACTTCCTTCAGATGTTCCAAAATAAACATCGTAGCTATCTCCATTGCTCGTCCAAGAAAGCTCTACCTTCAAATTTTGCCCTGTCGCATCATTGTCTGGGCCGCCTAGAGACACAACAAGCTCCTCTTTAGTCGTAAAGCTCCTCACGCTGCTAGAAACATCGGCAAAGCCGTCTTTTTTGGTGATAACTTTCCAATAGTATTTTGTGTTATAAGCCAAACCGCTTTTTGTCCAAGAATTTCCTGTCAAGCCACTTGCTGCTTTTTCCCAATTTGAGTTGTCTTTGCTAATAAAGACAGAGTAATTATCGCCACTACCAGTCCAGCTCAAATCTACGCTCAAATTTTGCCCTGTCGCATTTTCCTCTGGAGATGTCAAAGAAACCTTGATATTATCTTTTGTCGTAAAACTTTGAATTTCGGTCTCTTCGGTCTCATCGCCTCTTTTCGTCACAACTTTCCAGTAGTAAGTCGTCTCATATTCCAAGCCTTTTGCCTGATATTCGCTAGAGGTCAATCCATTAGCGACACTAATCAAATTGGACGCATCTTTTCCCATATAAATGTCATAACTATAGCCGTTGCCACTCCAAAAAAGATTCACTGTCAAATTTTGTTCTGCTGCGCTATCTGCTGGCGAAACCAGACTAACAGCCAACTTCGCTTTAGTCGTAAAGCTTTGAACGCCGCTCTCCACATCTACATAACCGCTTTTCTTCGCCACAACTTTCCAGTAGTAAGTCGTGCTGTAATCCAAGTCACCTTTTATCAAAACTTCAGCCGCATGACTACTAGATATTTTGTCCAAATTGTTAGAATCCTCACCAAAATAAACATCGTAACTATCGGCGTTTCCGTTCCAAGTCAAATCAACACTCAAATTTTGCTCTGTCGCACTGTCCGCTGGAGAAGTCAAAGAAACTACAAGCTCTTCTTTAGTTGTAAAACTGTTAATTCCGCTCTCACGCATCTCATCGCCTCTTTTTGCCACAACCTTCCAATAGTAAGTTTTGCTATACGCCAACAAGCTTTTCACATAATTTTTTCCCGAAAGATCATTAATCTCTTCGCCCAAACTAGTAGAATCAGTTCCAAAGAAAACAGTATAACTATCGCCATTACTAGTCCAAGTCAAATTAACGCTTAGGTTTTGATTTATAGCATTTTCCACTGGAGAGCTCAAGCTAACTGCAAGCTCTTCTTTAGTCGTAAAGCTCCTCACGCCGCTAGAAACATCGTCAAATCCATCTTTCTTAGTGATAACTTTCCAGTAGTAAGTCGAGTCATAAGCCAAGCCTGTTATTAGGTAATTTTTGTCAGTAGTTGCTGTTTTTTTGCTCAAATTGGCCGCAGAAGTTCCAAACCACACCTCATAACTACTACCTGTGCCGTCCCAAATCAAATCTACGCTCAAGTTTTGACCTGTCGCATTTTCCTCTGGAGAAGTCAAAGACACCTTGATATTTTCCTTAGTCTTAAAGCTTTGAACGCCGCTTTTTGCAGTTTCGTTGCCTCTATTGGCTACAACTTCCCAATAATAGGTCTTTTCGTAATCCAAATCGTCTTTCGACAAAAATTTTGTTTTTTGTCCGCTAGAAATTTCTTTCAAATTTTCAGAATCCTCTCCAAAATAAACATCGTAACTATCGGCGTTTCCGTTCCAAGTCAAATCAACACTCAAATTTTGCTCTGTCGCACTGTCCGCTGGAGAAGTCAAAGAAACTACAAGCTCTTCTTTAGTTGTAAAACTGTTAATTCCGCTCTCACGCGTCTCATCGCCTCTTTTTGCCACAACTTTCCAGTAGTAAGTCGAGTCATAATCCAAGCCTGTTATTAAGTAATTTTTGTCAGTAGTTGTTGCTTTATTGCTCAAACTCTCCGCAGAAGTTCCAAACCACACCTCATAGCTGCTACCTGTGCCGTCCCAGCTCAAATCTACGCTCAAGTTTTGGCCTGTCGCTTTGTTCGCTGGAGAAGTCAAAGATACCTTGATATTCTCCTTAGTCGTAAAGCTCCTCACACTACTTTCCACATCGTCAAATCCCTCTTCCTTGGTGATAACTTTCCAGTAGTAAGTCGTGCTGTAAGCCAAGTTTGTTATTTCATATTCTTCGATGGATGTTGCTGTTTTTTTGCTCAAATTGTCCGCAGAAGTTCCAAACCACACCTCATAACTGCTACCTGTGCTTGTCCATCTCAAATCTACGCTCAAGTTTTGGTCTGTCGCATTTTTCTCTGGAGAAGTCAAAGAAACCTTGATATTCTCCTTAGTCGTAAAGCTCCTCACGCCGCTAGAAACATCGTCAAATCCATCTTTCTTAGTGATAACTTTCCAGTAGTAAGTCGAGTCATAAGCCAAGCCTGTTATTGAGCAATTTTTTTCAGTAATTGTTGCTGTTTTTTTGCTCAAATTGTCCGCAGAAGTTCCAAACCACACCTCATAACTACTACCTGTGCCGTCCCAAATCAAATCTACGCTCAAGTTTTGGCCTGTCGCTTTGTCCAACGGAGAACTCAAAGAAACCTTGATATTTTCCTTAGTCTTAAAGCTTTGAACGCCGCTTTTTGCAGTTTCGTTGCCTCTATTGGCTACAACTTCCCAATAATAGGTCTTTTCGTAATCCAAATCGTCTTTCAACAAAAATTTTGTTTTTTGTTCGCTAGAAATTTCTTTCAAATTTTCAGAATCCTCTCCAAAATAGACATCGTAGCTTTTGCCGTTACCGTCCCAATTCAAATTGACACTCAAGTTTTGATTTACAGTGTCTGCCGCTGGAGAAATCAGACTAACAGTAAGCACATCTTTTGTCTTAAAATGTTGAAGATCGCCCTCTAAAAGATCGTTACCTCTTATTACATCCACTTTCCAATAGTAGTCGGTGCTATTTTTCAAATCAGCCTTGTTGAAGATAGTATCAGTCAACCCATTGCCGATTATATCCATATTTCCAAGTTTCCCGAAATACAATTTGTAACTGTCGCCATTGCTACTCCAAGCCAAATCGACGCTCAAGTCTTGCTCTGTTGCATCTGCCGCTGGCGAAAGATAAGCAAGCCTTGGAGCGTCTTCGGTTGTAAAGCTGCGCACATCACTAAAAGTGGACTGCTCGCCTCTTTTCGCCTCTACCTTCCAGAAATAAGTTTTTTCGTTCTCTAAATTGTTTTTTGTATAACTCTCCGCTCCGCTAACAGCAATTTTTTCGTTCAAATTATCACTGCTTGTTCCAAAATAGACAATATAGCTCTCGGCGTTGCCGTCCCAAGTTAAATCGACACTCAAATCTTGATCTATGGCGTTGTTAGCTGGAGAATCCAAAGAAACTTCAAGCTCGCCACTTGTTACAAAGTGACTGACGCTACTTTCCACATCCTCGTATTCATATTTCGTAGCAACAACCTTCCAATAATAGGTTGTGTTGTAATCCAAAAGATCAGATGTATATTTTTTTTCACTTGTTTGCGGAATCTTTTGGTCAATAGAGTTTTCATCTGTGCCAAAATAAACATCGTATTTATCGGCGTTGCCTTCCCAAGACAGATTAACTTTTATCCCTTGGCTAGTAAAAACCTCTTGATAATCAGCCAAAGAAACAAAAAGTTCATCTTTTGTGCTAAAGCTCTTTATTTCGCTAAAAAGATTGTCGTAACCGTCTTTAACAGCCACTATTTGCCAGTAATAGGTGGTAGCATATTTCAAACCTTTCTTTTCGAATGTTGTGCCTGTTACATACCCCAAATTTTTCAGAGCAGCACTATTCTCTCCAAACCAAACATAATAACCATCGGCGTTTCCGTCCCAACTCAAAGAAACGCTCGGCGCTGTTTTGTCTCCCTCTTCTGGATACAACAAACTTACTTTGATGTCTTCTTTGGTCGTAAACATCCGCACACCGCTAGACACATCGCTCAAGCCGTTCTTTTTAGCCACTATCTGCCAAAGATAAGTCGTTTCTCCTTCCAAATCGTTAGCCGTATAAACAGTTGATGTTATATTGCTAGCGACCTTTTTAAGGTTCGCCAAATTTGTCCCAAGATAAACATCGTAGCGATCAGCGTTGCTATTCCAAGAAAAATCGACGCTAAAATCCTGCTCCGTCTCATTATTATCTGGAGACAGCAATGTCAGCGAAATACTTCCAGTATCGTCCTCAGTATTTTCGTCTCCAACGCTTGACTGAAGACATCCAACTAGCGCAAAAGCAAGCAAGCCCAGTGCCACAATAAACCTCAAAAAATTTTTCATAATAACTCTCCTATTATTATACTATTAATAACAAAGTTCCCCAACACTGGTTTTTCGTCAAGAGTTAGCCCCAACAATTCGAAAGGAATGAGGGGTTTTCTTTTATCAGAGGGGCTCTTCGTTACCTTTTTTTGTCTGAACAAAAATAAGGTAACACCAAAAAAAATCAAATCATAAGCCTAAATTCTAGCTTGCAAAACTCGCTAGTTGTGGCTGTAGCAAAGGCTTTAAGATCAAGTCGGGCAGTCCTTTCGTAAGAGATTAAATCCTTTGGACAGCCAGCTAACTTCAGTCGTTTGAGCAAGTTCACGAATTGAGTCTTGAATGATTGCTAACCCGCCCCGCTCCTCTGCTCGCTGTAGCGTTGTGATTTTTCCCAAGACGCTAAAGCGTGCTTGCCGCTTCTTGCCTTTCTTCCCTCATTCTCGCGGAAGCGGGAATCCATCTCTAACACCATTCTACGAAAAGGGGTCGGGTAGCGGCGGAATTATCAATTTTCAATTTTTATTTATCAATTGCTTTGGAGCACAGCGACAAAGCCTCTGCCTGCGCAGGAATGAGGGGACTCTTAGGCGGTGGAATTATCAACTATCAATTGCTTTGGAGCGATGAGCGACAAAGCCTAATATGGGTTGGCAGTCACCCAATCGAAGCTCTCTTTTTTTAGGAGAGGTTCTTTGTCGGCTTCTGTGGGGATATGCCAAATATTCGGGTCTAATTCTATCGTGCTTGTCCAAAAATCCTCATCCATATTCGGCTCCACAATCCCTTGATTACCTTCATTATAATCCCCACCAACAAGAGTAAAATAAGAAGCAGACCGGTAATAATTTTGATTTGACACCACTCCCTTTGCAACATTATAAGCATTATTACTAGAGCCATAAGCCTGCTGAGCAGTAAGAGTTATATTACTTGTGCCCCTGCGTAAAATAACATTCTTTACAATTTCAGCGTTAGTATTACCTCCTGCGGAGATACTAGCAACATAAGCTCCATTGTAATTATTGGTTGATTGAGCTTTTACAGAACCAATTTTCAAAATATTTTTGGTATAAACTCCTGGTTTATTACCCGCATCTCCAACCAATCCTCCAGCGCAAGCAAATGATCCCGTACTTGAATACGTATCTTTACTTAGAATAGACTGAACATCTAAATAACAATCAGATATTTCTACATCATTCCCTCCAATAGCACCTATCATTCCCCCAACATAAATAGAGTATGCATTGGAAGAAGAAATATAAATATTAGTAAGAGCCAAGCGAGTAACTTTAGAGTCTGCATATGCAAGAGGGAAAAATCCAACTCTACCACCGTTTACTCCAGAAATACGAACACCCTGAACTTCGTGCCCTTTTCCATCAAATGTCTTTGCTGCTGCAAGTTGGGCAAAAACGCCGCCTGAACCATAAGTAGTAGTGCTTGACCACACGAATTGCTTAGCGTCATTGTAAAGAGAAATATCTGTATATAAATTCAGATCACATGCGGATTTGTCTTTAACTTTAGAAAACATCAACGCTGTGTAAATATCAGAAGTTGTATTATATACATAGTCCGACATATCTGCCTCAAATCCGCGGCGATGGATAAGCTCTTTGGCATCAACGCCAGAATTCGTCGGAACAGGATATTTGAAACCTGACGGAAATTCCCAATCGCTAGTTGAAAAAGAGACATCACTCGTCCAGAAATCTTGGTTAACGCTTCTTTTGTCGCCTACTGCCAAAGCGGCATCGTTATAGTCTCCTGTATATAGATTAAGACCATGTTTAGCTGATGTCGTGAGATTGCCAGTGTAGACGCTACTACTAGACCAATACGGATAGTAAACCCAGTAGAAGTCGTTTATATCGTCGTTCCAAAGGGTGAAGCCTGTCTCTACCCAGCCGTAGTTATAGCTTACTGACCCGGTATTATATCCCCAAACTCTGCCGAGTTTCCCTCCTTTATTTGGAGCATGATGCAGCTTAAACATATCGAGCATCGATACGCAATTGGTAAGAGAGCATCCTAAACCGACATAGCCTGCTACTCCTCCCACATAGCTTTCATTATATGCAGTGGAGTAAGCGACGGTGTGTTTACTGGTAATCGTGCCGTTGACCACTAGGCATTTTTCGATAGTGGCGGTGTTTTTCATATTCCCTGCGAACATCCCCAGATAGCGCTTGCCTGTCAGGTGGCAGTCTTTGATGAGGCAGTTTTGGATCGTGCCGCCGTCAATCTCTGCGGCGAGGATGCCGACCGTATCGCCGTCATAGACGACCTTGGCGTTCTCGATGACCAGATTTTTCACCATGCCGGTGAGGTTTTCGAACATCGCTTTGCCGCTTATCCTAAAGTTTTTAATCGTGTGGCCTCCGCCGTCGAATGTATGAGAATAATTTGAAATCGATGGGAAATTTCTTCCGCCATAATCTATGTCCTTTGTTAAAGTTACACTGGAATCACCAAGGACAAAATCGAAGTCGTCGCGATACATCCGCTGTCCTTTTCGTTGATAGGGCAGCACCTTCTCATACTGTATCCACGGAGTTCCAACTGTAGCAGTAGAGTCCGTTTCAACCGCTCCAGACCCCCAAAGGGTTTGCCAGAACTGCTCGCTATACATTTCGTCTGCTCCGATTTCCTGTCCGCTTTTATCATCAGCAGCCGCAAACAAAAAGCTCCCGCTAAACAAAACACCAAAGACCAAGGCAGCGACCAGCACATTTTTTTTAAATTGAAAAAACTTTTTCATCTTTTTTCCCTATTTCGGTTTAATTTATATAATGCCAAAGAATTGTGTCGCAACGATAGCCGTCAAGGAATTTCGTATTTATGGGGGGTTTTCTCTTATCAGAGGGATTATTCGTTACCTTTTTTTGTCTGAACAAAGAAAGGTAGATAAAAAGTCACGCTGAAAGCGTCGCGCTTCTCATCCGTGCAAAACAAGAAGTGCCTGGGCGCTACCAACCATCCGTCATTGCGGGCAACGACCCGCAGAGTTTTACTCTCTTATCAGAGGGATTTTCTCCTTTTCGGGCGTCCGAAAAGAGAAACAGAAAAGGACGCCCGCTTCAAATAGCCAGCGAGGTTTCGAGAGGTGTCCCAAGAGTTCCGTGGTAAAGAGCACCTCCGCAATTTTTTCGTAGCTGTTTTAGTTACGATAGCCTGCTTTGCAGTTTTTGCGGACGGCTGTTTTTCTCGCTGTCTCTCCCGATGAAGCGGGATGCCGCCCCGCTCCCCTGCTCGCTTAAACTGGCGAAAGGTTGGCGGCGGAAACCTCCGCTTCAGAAAAGACTAAAGACACGAACTGTTGCCTTTTGAGCCTGCAACGCTAACCAAAGAAATCCAAAATCTTGCGAAAAATACACGGGAACGACCACACTTTACTCTTTCTGGTGACTCGGAGCGTCTTTTGGCATTGAAGCGGAGCGGTTTTCTTTTCTCCTCTATCTTTTCTTTGAGCGGTCAAAGAAAAGATGGAGTCACGCTGAAAGCGTCGCAGTTTTTTTTTCTTATCAGAGGGATTGTCCGTTACCTTTTTTTGTCTGAACAAAGAAAGGTAGATAAAAAGTCACGCTGAAAGCGTCGTGCTTCTCATCCGTGCAGAGCAAGGAGTACCTGGACTTCTGACACCAAAATACGGGATTATTGTTTTTTGCACGAAAAAGGGTGCCTGGATTCCTGCCTGCGCAGGAATGAGGTGGCTCTTAGGCGGCGGAATTATCAATTTTCAATTGTAGCTTATCAATTGCTTTGGAGCGCCAGCGACAAAGCCTTCGCCTGCGGCGGGCTTTCTCCTTTTCGGTCGTCCGAAAAGAGAAACAGAAAAGGACGCCCGCTTCAAATAGCCAGCGAGGTTTCGAGAGGTGTCCCAAGAGTTCCGAGGTAAAGAGCACCTCCGCAATTTTTTCGTAGCTGTTTTAGTGGCGATAGCCTGCTTTGCAGTTTTTGTGGACGGCTGTTTTTCTCGCTGTCTCACCCGATGAAGCGGGATGCCGCCCCGCCCGCCTGCTCGCCTAGACTGGCGATAGGCTTGGGGCGAAAACCTCCGCTTCAGGAAAGACTAAAGACACGAACTGTTGCCTTTTCGCCTGCAACGCTAACCAAAGAAAACCAAAACCTTGCGAAAAATACACGGGAACGACCACACTTTACTCTTTCTGGTGACTCGGAGCGTCTTTTGGCATTGAAGCGGAGCGGTTTTCTTTTCTCCTCTATCTTTTCTTTGAGCGGTCAAAGAAAAGATGGAGTCACGCTGAAAGCGTCGCAGAGTTTTTTTCTTATCAGAGGGATTGTCCGTTACCTTTTTTTGTCTGAACAAAGAAAGGTAGATAAAAAGTCACGCTGAAAGCGTCGTGCTTCTCATCCGTGCAGAGCAAGAAGTACCTGGACTTCTGACACCAAAATACGGGATTAGGCACCGTCCAAAAAAGTGTGTCTAATCTCCAATTTGGTTTCCATTTTCTTAACTTTCTGGGAACAAAATTTTGTCAAATTTAAATTGATAAATCGGATAATTCAGATATTTATCGACCTTGTCCATCGCGACCTTGCTCAGCAGCAGTAGCACAGACTCATCGCTGGGCATCGAGTTCCTGATTTTCAAAACTTTCCGAAACTGTTTATTCAAATTTTCGATCCAATTTGTGGTGTAAATCAGCCGCTGAATTCTGTGGTCAAACTCCAAAAAAGTGAAATAATAAACGACATCGTCTCTGTTTAATAAGTTCTTGGTAAATCGATACTTATCTCCCCATTTTTTCGCAAAATTATCCAAATTTTTCAAAGCAATTTCTTTCGTATAGCGTTCTTGTCCGACGCAAAAAATTTCCTTCAAATCGTCGCTAATTTCGCTTTTATCACTATTCCTGACCTTAGCTAATAGACTTCTTTTAAAGTGAGTTACACACTTTTGAAATTTCGCATTTTTAAAAACTTTGCTCACCACATTTTCCAGCCCAACAAGGCCGTCAGCCACGACCAATTTTGTCGTTTGCAAGCCTCGCGATTTTAGGCGATTAAACAAGAATTCCCAGCCAGCAGCGCTCTCGGTCGGGATATTTTCGAGCGCCAAAATGTCCCGACTTTTGTCCTCTCGGACGCCGACAACCACGCAAAAAGCCTCCGTTTCAACGCTGTCGAGCCGCCTCAATTTGGAGTGTATGGCGTCGATCATAATAATCGGATAGTTTTTTTCTAGCGGCCTATTTCGCCAATTTGTCAACAATTCTTTGAATTCTTGGCTGATATTGCTGATGGTCGATTTTTTGTAATTCGTGCCAAAAACATTTGCGAAAACATTCTCTATGTCTCTGGTAGACAAGCCTTTAGCATATAGCTGAAACGCCAATTCTCGTATTTCTTGCTCCTGCTTTTTCAAAATTTCCAAGATAAATGGATAAAATTGACCGAATCTGTCGCGCGGAATTTTGAATTGAATTTTGCCGCTGAGAGATGAAAAACACCTGCTGCGATAGCCGTTGCCTTTGTTGTTTGAGCTTTTGTTTTCCGCCATAAAAGCCTGTCTTTCCAGCTTCATAAGGCTGTTAAAAACGAACTCGATCAATTTATTCGCGCCATAATCATTGACATTTTCGTCTAAAATTTTTTGTAGTTGACTTGCGTTAAATCGCATAAGAATCTCCTTTTTTGTTCTTTTTTTTATAAAAATTGGAGATTCTTTTTTTGTGTCTAGTTTTTTTTGCTGCAGACACACTTTTTTGGACAGTGCCCGGGATTATTGTTTTTTGCACGAAAAAGGGTGCCTGGATTCCTGCCTGCGCAGGAATGAGGAGGATTGGGGCTTGTGATTTTTCCCAAGACGCTAAAGCGTGCTTGCCGCTTCTTGCCTTTCTTCCCTCATTCTCGCGGAAGCGGGAATCCATCTCTAACACCATTCTACGAAAAGGGGTCGGGTAGCGGCGGAATTATCAATTTTCAATTTTTATTTATCAATTGCTTTGGAGCACAGCGACAAAGCCTCTGCCTGCGCAGGAATGAGGGGGTTTTGGGCGTTGTGTTTTTCCCAAGACGCCAAAGCGTGTTTGCCTCTCCTTGCTCTTCTTCCCTCATTCTCGCGGAAGCGGGAATCCATCTCTAACAGCATTCTGAGAAATGGGACTGGGCGGTGGTTTTAACTATTACCTAATAACTAATACCTGTCTGACACCAAAATAGAGTCTAATCATTTGCTGCTTATATTTTGGTGTCAGACCTCCGCCTCGCCCGCTTGCTCGCCCAGTCTGGCGAGGAGGTGGCGTTGGCTATCTTGCTTCATCTAAAACAGAGACACGCCAAAACCAACTACAAAAAACCAAAAAAGTTGCGATAAGTCACAGACTTACAAACAATTACGGAGGTGCTCTCTTCCACGGAAATCTCCAAACACCTCTCGAAACTTCTCTGTTTTTTGAAGCAAGCGTCCTTTTCTGCTTCTCTTTTCGGACGCCCGAAAAGATGAAGACCCGTCTGGTAAGACATCATCTCTAACACCATTCTACGAAAAGGGGTCGGGTAGCGGCGGAATTATCAATTTTCAATTTTTATTTATCAATTGCTTTGGAGCACAGCGACAAAGCCTCTGCCTGCGCAGGAATGAGGGGGTTTTGGGCGTTGTGTTTTTCCCAAGACGCCAAAGCGTGTTTGCCTCTCCTTGCCTTTCTTCCCTCATTCCATCGAAAGAGGGAATCCATCTCTAACACCATTCTGCGAAAAGGGGTCGGTTGGTGGCGGAATTATCAATTTTCAATTTTTATTTATCAATTGCTTTGGAGCGCCAGCGACAAAGCAAAGCGGCGGTGGAATTATCAACTATCAATTGTAACTTATCAATTGCTTGCCCAGTCGTACTCTTCTTTTTTCAAAGTCGGGAACTCGCCGTCTGGTACATCCAAATTCCAATCGTCAGAGCTCAAGCCCATATTTGTCCACAAGGTGCTACTGGGGCTAGCTGATGTCCCTACTGCATTAAAGCCGTTAAAGCCCATGTTTTCACTTGGAAAATAATAATAGTTAGGAGTGCCATTCGTTCCGCTATTAGTCTGATAAATATAGCCTCCATACCTGGTTCCATCGCCTCCAGCATAAAGTATTCCAATACCATATGCATAATTTTGCTTAACTGTCCCAGAATTATTCTTTGCCGTTATTCCGCCAAAATTTACGGTACTAAACTCATGCGCAGAAATGGATACATTTGAAGGATAAGAGACGATATTCTTCGTGACAGAGGCTGCGGAAGACACTTTGCCTGCTATGCCTCCTACATATGATGTTCCTCTAAGACTTGAACTGAAAAGAGTGGATACATCAACAAAGCAATTTGTGATGCTTCCTGCAGACAACTCTCCCACCAACGCCCCCACATATCTAGTTTCCAATATAGGATAGGACACTTCAAACCAACTATAGTTAACAGAGATATTAGATAATTCCCCATTCATAGTCCCGATAAACCCAAAATGATCGCCACCGCTAGAATGGGAATATTTAAAATTAAAAAGTGAATGCCCTTTACCATCAAAACCGTTACAACTTCTTATTAATGTTGCAGGTCGCGTAGGGTAATTCAATGTCCAAATATAGATAGGTTCTGAAAGCCGAAGATCCACATCTGTCCATAAAGTTAGATCTGTAGAAAGTGCATTATCAATAATCTTATAAAAGTTTACATTTGTAAAAATATCGGTCTCCGCTTCTCCAAAATTGCTTCCATTGTCCAACTCATACCCACGGCGTGGAATTAAATCCGTCATAGAAACAGAACTGCCTTTTGGCACAGGATAAAGAGATGCGCCGTTTGTAAATTCCCAAGCACTGGCAGACTCATTTGGGTCAAATTGAGACTGATCATCCCAAAATTGAATATCATCAGAACGCTCAGTAGGAGAAAGTGACCCATCTTTGTCTCCGACAAAAAGATTGCCACCATGTTTATAAGTGTGCCCAGCAAAAGCAGTTTTTCCAACAAAACTTGCCCCTGTGTAATTAGTGGTGTTTCCAGCCCAATACGGATAAAATTTTATGGAGTCTGCGTCGTTTTGGTCTAGCAGGGCGAAGCCTGTCTCTACCCAACCGTAGTTGCCGCCTACGGTTCCAGCTTCAGCGCCCCAAATCCTGCCGAAAGTTGCTTCTTTTAGGGGCTTTTCTCCGCCAATCCTAAACATATCGAGCATCGAAACGCAATAACGAAGAGTAGTGCCACTGCCGACATTCCCTGCTATTCCGCCTGTGTAGAAGTCTGTATCGGGGCTTTTACTGGTAATCGTGCCGTTGACCACTAGGCATTTTTCGATAGTGGCGCCGCCAGTCATATTCCCTGCGAACATCCCCAGATACCGCTCGCCTGTCAGGTAGCAGTCTTTGATGAGGCAGTTTTGGATAGTGCCGCCGCTTATCTCTGCGGCGAGGATGCCGACCGTATCGCCTTCATGGACGACCGTGGCGTTCTCGATGACCAGATTTTCACCGTGCCGGTGAGGTTTTCGAACATCGCTTTGCCGCTTATCGTAAAGTTTTTAATCGTGTGACCTCCGCCGTCGAAAGTATGAGAATAATTTGGAAGCGACGGGAACTTTCTTCCTTTATAATCTATGTCCTCTGTTAAAGTTGTATCCTTATTGCTAAAAACGACATCGAAGTCGTCGCGATACATCCGCTGTCCTTTTCGTTGATAAGGCAGCACACCTTCATACTGTATCCAAGGTTTACCTTCTAAGGCAAGAGAATCGTTATTAACCGCATCAGTCCCCCAGAGGTCTTGCCAGAAAGTTTCGCTATACATTTCGTCTGCTCCGATTTCCTGTCCGCTTTTATCATTAGCAGCCGCAAATAAAAAACTCCCGCTAAACAAAACGCCAAAAACCAAGGCGGCGACCAGCACATTTTTTTTAAATTGAAAAAACTTTTTCATCTTTTTCCCTATTTCGTTTTAATTTATATAATGCCAAAGAATTGTGTCGCAACGATAGCCGTCAAGGAATTTCGTATTTATGGGGGGGGGTCTCTTATCAGAGGGATTATTCGTTACCTTTTTTTGTCTGAACAAAGAAAGGTAGATAAAAAGTCACGCTGAAAGCGTCGCGCTTCTCATCCGTGCAAAACAAGAAGTGCCTGGACTTCTGACACCAAAATAGGGGCTTACCATCTGCTGCTTATATTTTGGTGTCAGAAATGAGGGGGCTTGGCGGCTTGTGTTTTTCCAAAACGCCAAGGCGTGCCTTGGGCTTCCTGCCTTTCTTCCCTCATTCCATCGAAAGAGGGAATCCATCTCTAACAGCATTCTACGAAATGGGGGCTGGTTGGTGGCAGAATTATTTGCTTGTGCACTTCTCGTCCGTGCAGAGCAAGGAGCGCCTAGATTCCTGCCTGCGCAGGAATGAGGGGGAGGGGGGAGTTGGCGGCGGTTTTAACTATTAACTAACAACTAATACCTGCTTTGGAGCGCCAGCGACAAAGCCTTCTGCACCTTTTAGCCTCTCCCAAACTTTACCAATCTGCCGCCAAATCTCGCCATTGAGGATTACGCTGTTCAATCAGCTTGACCTTCCAAGCTCTTTTCCACTTCTTCAAGCTTTTTTCTCGTCGCACAGCTTCCATCACCGTTTCGTATTCCTCATAGTAAACCAGCCGATTGACGCCGTATTTGCTTGTAAAGCAACCGTTATTGCGCTTTTCTTTGTGGAAAATCATTCTACTTTCGAGGTTTCTGGTCGTTCCAATGTAAAGCGTCCCGTTTCGAGATGACGCTAGGATGTAAACATATTGCATAGCTCCTCCTGTGCGTCTAAGTAGCAAAGCGAGCTGTTTTGGGGAAGTCCACTCTTTTTTGTCTTTTTGTTTGGTTTGTTGTTTTTTGCAAAAAAAATGGTACCTAGATTCCTGCCTGCGCAGGAATGAGGGGGCTCTTAGGCGGCGGAATTATCAACTATCAATTGTAACTTATCAATTGCTTTGGAGCGATGAGCGACAAAGCCTCTGCCTGCGCAGGAATGAAAGGGGCTTGGGCGTTGTGATTTTTCCAAGACGCCAAAGCGTGCCTTCGGCTTCTTGAACTTCTCCCTCATTCTCGCGGAAGCGGGAATCCATCTCTAACAGCATTCTAAGAAATGGGGGCTCTTAGGCGGCGGAATTATCAACTATCAATTGTAACTTATCAATTGCTTTGGAGCGATGAGCGACAAAGCCTCTGCCTGCGCAGGAATGAAAGGGGCTTGGGCGTTGTGATTTTTCCAAGACGCCAAAGCGTGCCTTCGGCTTCTTGAACTTCTCCCTCATTCTCGCGGAAGCGGGAATCCATCTCTAACAGCATTCTAAGAAATGGGGGCTCTTAGGCGGCGGAATTATCAACTATCAATTGTAACTTATCAATTGCTTTGGAGCGATGAGCGACAAAGCCTCTGCCTGCGCAGGAATGAAAGGGGCTTGGGCGTTGTGATTTTTCCAAGACGCCAAAGCGTGCCTTCGGCTTCTTGAACTTCTCCCTCATTCTCGCGGAAGCGGGAATCCATCTCTAACAGCATTCTAAGAAATGGGGGCTGGTTGGTGGCAGAATTATCAACTATCAATTGTAACTTATCAATTGCTTTGGAGCGCCAGCGACAAAGCCTTCTGCACCTTTTAGCCTCTCCCAAACTTTACCAATCTGCCGCCAAATCTCGCCATTGAGGATTACGCTGTTCAATCAGCTTGACCTTCCAAGCTCTTTTCCACTTCTTCAAGCTTTTTTCTCGTCGCACAGCTTCCATCACCGTTTCGTATTCCTCATAGTAAACCAGCCGATTGACGCCGTATTTGCTTGTAAAGCAACCGTTATTGCGCTTTTCTTTGTGGAAAATCATTCTACTTTCGAGGTTTCTGGTCGTTCCAATGTAAAGCGTCCCGTTTCGAGATGACGCTAGGATGTAAACATATTGCATAGCTCCTCCTGTGCGTCTAAGTAGCAAAGCGAGCTGTTTTGGGGAAGTCCACTCTTTTTTGTCTTTTTGTTTGGTTTGTTGTTTTTTGCAAAAAAAATGGTACCTAGATTCCTGCCTGCGCAGGAATGAGGGGGCTCTTAGGCGGCGGAATTATCAACTATCAATTGTAACTTATCAATTGCTTTGGAGCGCCAGCGACAAAGCCTTTATCTAAAGATATTAAAAAGAAAAGTGATTGCAGACAAGACAAAAATTGTTTGGGCTGTTAGCAAGCCGACAACCCACCTAAGAGTCTCATTTTTGCTATCGGAAATTGCCTTTTCCAGCCTCATTATGTCCTCTTTGGAGGAGATATTGTTTTCAAAAACTTCCTTGTTTTCACGAGCCAAAGTTTCGGCTTGCTTTTGCGAAAAACCACCTTTGACAAGATGTTTAGTGTATTCCAAAGTGTCAAAAAAGTTCAGTGCGTGCGTGCTCATTACTTCCTCCTTTTTTTTGATTAACAACTCAAAAGTTTACGCTTGGATTTTGTTGTCAATTTTTTATTTTATTTTGCAGAGCGTAGTCAAAGCAGAAACAGGGACGACTGGTCAAACAACGACTACCAACCCTTCGTCATTGCGGGCAACGACCCGCAAAAGGCTTCGTTATTAGTCTGACACCAAAATAGTCTCTTAGCATTTGTTGCTTGTCTTTTGGTGTCAGGCAATCTTTACAAGAGTCGCAGAGTTTTTCTCTTATCAGAGGGCTTATTCGTTACCTTTTTTTGTCTGAACAAAAATAAGGTAACACCAAAAAAAATCAAATCATAAACCAAAATTCTAACTTGCAAAACTCACTCGCAGTGGCTGTAGCAAAGGCTTTAAGATCAAGTCGGGCAGTCCTTTCGTAAGAGATTAAATCCTTTGGACAGCCAGCTAACTTCAGTCGTTTGAGCAAGTTCACGAATTGAGTCTTGAATGATTGCTAACCCGCCTCGCCCGCTTGTGCGCCCAGTCTGGCGATAGGTCGGCGTTGGCTATCTTGCTTCATCTAAAACAGAGATACGCCAAAACCAACTACAAAAAACCAAAAAAGTTACGATAAATCACAGACTTACGAACAATTACGGAAGTGCTCTCTTCCACGGAAATCTCTAAACACCTCTCGAAACTTCTCTGTTTTTTGAAGCAAGCGTCCTTTTCTGCTTCTCTTTTCGGACGCCCGAAAAGATGAAGACCAGTCTGGTAAGACATCATCTTTAACAGCATTCTGAAAAATGGGGGCTGGTTGGTGGCGGAATTATTTGCTTGTGCACTTCTCGTCCGTGCAGAGCAAGGAGTGCCTGGATTCCTGCCTGCGCAGGAATGAGGGGGAGGGGGGAGTTGGCGGCGGTTTTAACTATTACCTAATAACTAATACCTGCTTTGGAGCGCCAGCGACAAAGCAAAGCGGCGGCGGAATTATCAATCATCAATTGTAACTTATCAATTGCTCTACAGCCTCAGCAGCAACTCACTCACCAGATGATTGACCGCCCTCTGCCGAATAACATTTCGTTGCCCAGCCAAAATCTTGCTGAAACTCCGCATCTGCCCGCGATAGTACACGGCGAACCACACCAAACCAACTGGCTTCTCTTGGCTGCCGCCATCTGGACCAGCGATGCCCGTGATCGCCACCGTCAAATCAGCCGAAAATCGCTCTGCTGCGCCCTTTGCCATCTGCTCCACAACCTCCTTACTTACAGCCCCAAAATCAGCTAGCGTTTTAGCGTCAACGCCCAAAATTTTCTCTTTAATTGCGTTTGCATAACTCACCACTCCGCCAAGCAAATACGAAGAACTCCCTGCAAAATCAACCAGTTGGCTCGCCAGCATCCCGCCTGTGCAAGACTCCGCAATCGCCAAAGTAATCTTCTTTTGCAAAAGTTTTTCGTGCAGTTTCTGCAAAAGAGTCTCATCACCAGATCCGACTATCTGCTGCTCAAAAATCTGCTCCAACTGCGCCTGCAGCAACTTGCAGCCAGCCACATTTTCGCCATAAATCCGCAAATCGACATAACCACCCTGCGGCAAATACGCCAAATTTACGCCACTGGCAAAGCTCAACCCTTGCGTCTTTTCGCCAATCAGAGCCTCGGGCATTCCACACAAATGCAGCGTCTGCAAATAAAAATCACGCTGTGGCAAAATCTTTTTTAGCTGCGGCATCACCAACTTTTCCACAAAAAACTTCATCTCGCTCGGCACGCCCGGCATCAAAAAAATCTTTTTCGCTCCCTGAACTTTGTATAACGCTGGAGCTGTCCCCATCTCGTTTTCGCAAAACTGAAAACCGCCAGGAATCAACGCCTGTCCCTTATTATTCTCGGGCGAAATCTGCCCCGTGCGCTCCTGATAAAACAGCTTAATCTTTGCCCACAAATCTGCGTCCAACTGCAATTTTTGCCCAAAAAAATCAGCCACAACTCCTCTGGTGATATCATCCACAGTCGGTCCCAAACCGCCCGTGCAAACCACCACTTCTGCCAAATTATACGCAAAATTCAGCATCTGCGTTATCGACTCTTTTGTGTCGGCGCACGCCAAATTGGCGACCACCTCATATCCAGCAAGCGACAGCCGCTCTCCGATAAAAGCGGCGTTCGTGTTCACCGTCTTCCCCAGCAAAATCTCGTTGCCAATCGACAACACAACAATTTTATTCATAATTTTCACCTCCGATGCACATCGACCTGCGGAAACGGAATTTCAATTTGATGAAATTTCAGCGCATCCCAAATGTCCATCAGCACGCTCTCACGCGCCTGATGCATCTCACTACCAACATCTAGCACCCAAAACAGCACCAAAAAATCGACTGAGCTATCTCCAAAATCTGCCAAATACGCCCTAGCCGCTGGATTTTTTGCCACAAAACGGTTATTGTTCAGCGCTTCCTGCAAAATTTGCTTCACCTCCGCTGGATTGGCATCATAACTCACTCCAACCGTTACACTTAGCCGCACTTGCCTATTCGACAAAGTCAAATTCACCACCTTATCGCTGACAAACTTTTCGTTGGGAATCAAAATCTCTTTACCCTCAAAACTCCTGACAATCGTGTTGCGCACGCCAATCGAGCTAATCGTCCCAGCCACATTGTCCACCTCCACAACAGAGCCTTTCTCGATGCTTTTGTCCATCAGCAAAATAAATCCGCTGACCAAATTGGCGATGATATTTTTCAAGCCAAAACCGACACCGATACCGATCGAGCCTGTCAAAAAAGCGAACTTCGACAAATCTAAGCCCAAAATATTCAAGCAAATCAGCGCAAAAATAAAGACAATCCCGACATTGCTCACCTTGACCAGCAAATCCCTAGAATTCGGCGGCAGCTCCCACTGCTTTTGGATGAAACCCTCGATTCTGGTGTTCACCTGCGAAAAAAGCCAAATCAGAAGGCAAGTAATCCCAACGCTTTTCAGAAGATCGTAGATGCTCAACGAAAAATCGCCCACATGAAAAGTCAAAAGCGACTGCTCAATCTCCATAACGCTCAGCAGCGTCAGACTAATTATCGAAATCGAAATAAATGTGAAGAGGATGTTTTTTTTCGGAAAAAATTTGGTAAAACGAATCACGCCCCAGAGGAAACAAAGTTTCAGGCAAAAATAGAGGATGTAGGAGTGCAAAAAAAACTGCTCGTTTATGATGTGAATGACCGCCAAAAATAAAATCGTCAGGAGCGGAAACAAAATCAGCTCCAAAAACTCCATAATTTTTTTGTGCTTGACGATAACCTTTGTGCGACGGAAAGTTTTTAGGAAAATTTTGGACAAAACAAAGCAAAAAGCCAAAATTCCCAAAAAAGCGAGTAGCTGGTAAAAATTGTAGTAGTTTCCAAAAAAATCTTGCCAATTTTGTAGCGCCGAGTCGAAAAATTTCGTCATTTTTTGCAACTTAATTCACCTCACTTACCATATTTTTGCTTGTAGCAATCCAAAAAATACCGATGCGACGAAAAAGGAATGAAGCTAAAATCTGAGCCTAGGCTCACAAACTTTAGGTCAACTGCGTCGTCGCCAGCTTTGGGCGTTCCGCTGCAGCCGCTCATCACAAATCCAAAAGAAAATATGCGATGATAAATCGGCGACGGTCCCACAAAGTAGCCCAAATATTCGCCCGCATCGCCAGCAAGATTTGTCTCCTCTTTCATCTCCTGCACCGCCGCCTGCGCTGGCGTCTGGTTGATTTCGATGTAACCCGAGGGCAAAGCCCAACTGCCAGCACACGGCGCAAATTTTCGCTTAATAAGGCAAACCTCGTTTTTTTCGTTGAAAATCAAACACACCGCCGCAGGAATCGGATTAAGATACTTTATCCAGCCGCACGCAGGACAAATCGCCCTGATTTTGTTCTCCCGATCGGGCTTAATCTCGAGCTTCGTCCCGCAACAAACGCAAAAATTGATACCTTTATACAAATCCGCTTCTATTTTCACTTGATATTCCTTATTTAATCGACTGCAAAATCAAACATTTACGCCAATTTCGTCTGCAATCTGTCCCAAAATCGTCCGCTTTTGCGAAAAAATTCGGCAAACTCGCTCCACTTTGCGAAAATCGACTTTTCCACTGCCCAAAAGCGGTATCCTCTTTAGCACAAAAACCGTCTTCGGCACAGAAATTTCGTTCAAATTTTCACGCACCCACTTTTTCATCTTCGCCTTATCGATTTTGGCGGTCGTCGCCAACACAATCTCCGCACCTTTTTTTTCGCTTGGAATATCCACCACGCAAAACAAAATATCCTCGCCTTTGAAAAACTCGCTCAAAACGCTCTCTACCGCCACCAAACTCACCATCTCGCCGCCAACTTTCACAAATCGGCGCAAGCGCCCTTTTAGCCACAAAAATCCGTCGTCATCCAAACAGCCCATATCGCCCGTGTCATACCAGCCATAGCGAAAATGCAAATCGGTATTTTCCACATCGCGATAGTAGCCGCTCATCACATTATCGCCGCGCACCAAAATTTTCCCCGTTTGATTTGCTGGCAAATCTTCGCCAGATTCTGCATCCACAATCCTGATCTCCACGCCTGGAAAAGCTTTTCCGACGCTGCCAAGCCGATAATCTTCGAACCGATTGTTGGTCAAAATCGGGCTGGTCTCGGTCGCGCCATAGCCTTCTATCAAAAACAGATTATGCTCGTCCACATAGCGTTGATGCAGCTCCTTCGGCAAGCGATCTGCACCGCAGATAGCCACTCTGACCGAGCGAAAAGTGTCGCCAGAGCACCTGCGCAAATACGCAGCATAAAAAGTCGGCGTGCCCATAATAAACGACGCCCGATGCTCCTTGATCGCGTTGCAAGTCAGCTTGTAATCCAGCGGATTGCTCAGCGTGATGATGCTCGCGCCCAAATACAACGGAATGCAAAAATTTCCCTGAAATCCAAAAACATGGAACAGAGGCAGCGACGCCAAAAAGCGGTCTTTCGCCGTCAAATCGTAACACTTGATCGTGCCCAAAATCTGCCCAGCGACATTTTTGCCCGTCAGCGGCACAACTTTTGGTCTGCTCTCGCTCCCCGAAGTAAAAAGCAAAACAATATTTTTTTTCGCATCCAATCGGCAAAACAGCTTTTTCAAAAAATTATACGGCAATTTGGCAATCAGCGCCGCCTTGAGTTTGGCAAAAACCGAAAACTGCTTGAAAACATCCTCAATCAGCACCATCTCGGCGCTTTGCTCCACATTCAATTTGCTCAAAAGCGCCTTGGCGGTTATCACTTTTCTGGTGCCGCACTTGCTTTTGGCATAATCGCAATTTCGCCGAACGCCCGTGGTGTAGTTTATCATCACAGGAGTTTTGCCGCACGACAGAAGCGCCAACATCGAAATAATCGCGCCGCCAGAGACGGGAATCATCATTCCGACATTTTTCCCGGGGTAAGTTTTGAACTTTTTCCGCAGCAAAAGCACCGCCACGAGCGCTTTTTGGTAGGAGATTTTTGCCCCGCTGACTCCGTCGATAAAAGCAGGTTTGCTCCCGAATTTTTTCGCACTTCTTAAAAAATTTAAACAAACATTCATTGTTTTTCCAGCTCCAAAGCAAGCTGCTCCACCTGCCTAAAATTGATCTTTCCGTTGCCCATAATCGGCAACTCGTCTGCGACCAGATATTTTTTTGGGAAGTAAATTTTGGGGAAACCGTCTGCCGCCAACTGCTTGTTCACATCGCTTTTGCTCACTTTTTCGCTGGTGACCAAAACCAAACGAGCGCCTTTTTTATCGTCGGGCAAGCCAACCATGCAAAACTGCAAACTCTCAGGAAAAATTTTGCCTATCGAGCCTTCTATCGCCGAGAGACTAACCATCTCGCCACCAATTTTCACGAATCGACGCAATCTGCCACGATGCCACAAATAACCGTCGGCGTCCATCACGCCCATATCGCCCGTGTCATACCAGCCGTCGCAAAACCGAAGCGAGCTCTCCTCCACATCGTTGTAATATCCGCTGATGACATTTTCGCCTTTAACCAAAATCTTGCCCTCTTTTCCCGCAGGCAACTCCTGCCTAGTCTTGTCGTCCACAATCTTTACGCTCACTCCTGGCAATGGTCTGCCCACAGAACCGAACTTGTCGAAACCAGAAATGTTCGTCGAAATCACAGGAGAAGCCTCGGTAACGCCATAACCTTCGAGCAAATCGACACCAAACCGCTGCTTATACTCCTCTTTCGTCTTCTGCCCCAGCTTGTCCGCTCCAGCGATCATCGTCCTGATGCCCGCAAAAGTCTCGCTGTTGGCGTAGCGCAGATAGGAGCTGAACATATTCGGCGTGCCCATCGTAAACGAAATCTTGTATTTCTGAAAAATCTCGCACAGCGTCTTGAACTCCAGCGGATTTGGATGCGTAACCAAAGTCGCGCCGTAGTAAACGCCATACCAAAGTAGCACCGTATAGCCAAACACATGAAACAAAGGCAAATTCGCCAGCACCATCTCCTGCGGCGTCATCGGAATAAACTCTGGATACGAGCTCAGCTGACTCAAAATATTTTTCTGACTAATCGGCACGCACTTGGGATCTTTCTCGCTCCCAGAAGTAAAAAGCATCACGCAAGTCTGCTCCAGCTTCACCTTGCCGACCATCGCTTTCAGGGCAAAAACAGGCAACTTCGACTTGGCAAAAGCCAAAAGTTTGTCCGCCGCATTCACCTTCGCAAAAATATCCTCGATGAGCACCATCGACTTTGTCGGCTCAATATCGAACTTTTCCAAAAGCTTTTTGGAAGTCAGCACAATATCCACGCCGCACTTATCTTTGGCGTATTGGCAATTTTTCAAAATCCCCGTGGAGTAATTGATCATCACCGCAATTTTGTCCGCAAAAAGAGCCGCAATCAGCGCAATAATCGCTCCGCCAGAAGTGGGAATCATCATTCCGATTTTTTTGTGCTTGTATGCGCAAAACTTCTGCTTTAGGATGAGCGAGGCGATCAAAGCCTTGCCATAAGTGATTTTCTGCCCACTTACTCCGTCGATAAAAGCGACCTTTTTCGGATATTTTTTGGCAATCTCCACAAACTTTTTTGCCAACAGCTCCTGATTTTTCATCTGTCTGCCCTCGTTCAATTTCCGTTTTTTATCTGATTACAAGCTTTTTCCACTTGTCTAAAATCGACTTTGCCGCTACCCATCAGCGGAATTTCGTCCAACACTATCTGCTTTTTTGGCAAATAGATAGAGGCAAACTCTTTGCTGGTCAAAAATTCGCGAACTTTGCCTAAATCGACCTCTTGCGTGAGAGCCAAAGCGATGTAAGCGCCTTTTTTGTTATCCGCCACAGCCACCGCACAATACAACTCAGCGTCGGTAAAAAACTCCTCCAAAGCGTGCTCCACAGCCACCAAACTGACCATCTCGCCGCCAATCTTCACAAAGCGGCGCAACCTGCCACGATGCCACAAAAAACCGTCGGAATCCAGCACACCCATATCGCCCGTGTCATACCAACCGTCCACAAAATGGCTCGCCGTTTCTGCCTCGTCCAGATAGTAGCCGCTCATCACATTATCGCCCTTGAGCAAAATCTTGCCCTCTTTCCCAGCGGCCAGCTCTTCACCAGAATTCACATCGACAATCTTCACGCTTACGCCAGACATAACCTTGCCCAAACTCCCCGGCTTGTGATTTTCGGCGTTGTTCACCGACACCACAGGCGAAGATTCCGTCACTCCGTAGCCCTGCCAAATATCTTTGCCAAACCGTTTCAAATACTCTTGCCGCAAGCCCTCGGGCAAATTATCCGCACCAGAGACCATCACCTTCATACTCGCAAAAGTTTTGTCGTTCGCCTTGGCAAGATACGCCCGAAAAAAGGCTGGCGTCGCCACGAAATAGGTCGTCTGATACTTCTGCATCGACTTGCAAATATTCCGATACTCCAGCGGATTTGGGTGCGTGACAATCGTGCAACCGTAATAAATCGGCAGCCAAAACATCGTCGTGAAGCCAAACACATGAAAAAGCGGCAAACACGACAAAAAAATCTCCTGATTGCTCATCGGCAAAATCGTGGGAATATTCTCCAGCTGCTGCCAAATATTTTTGTGGCTAAGCGGCACAGCTTTCGGCGTTTTCTCGCTGCCAGAGGTGAACAAAATCACCGCATAATCGTCCATTTTGCCAATCGATACCAGCTTCGTCAGCACGCTCGTGGGCAACTTCGACTTCAACAGCGCCGCAATTTTGGCAAAAAGCGAAACCTCTTTGACAAAATCTTCGATGAAAACCATACCCTCCAACGGCTCCAGCTCCAACTTCTCCAAAAGCGCCGACGAAGTGATAATCAAATCGAAATCGCACTTTTTGCGGGCGTAAACCGAATTTTTCAGCGCACCCGTGGAGTAGTTAATCATCACGGGTACTTTGCCCGCCATCAGAGTCGCTGCCACAGCGATCATACAGCCGCCAGAAGTGGGAATCATTATCCCGATATTTTTCTCTTTGTAAGCCGAAATCTTTGCCTGCAAAATAAACGCCGCAATCAAAGCCTTGTCGTAACTGATTATTTTGCCGCTAGTTCCGTCGATAAAAGCGGGCTTGCTCTTTGCCTTTTTGGCTGCTTCGATAAATATTTTTTGCAAAATCATCTAAAATTCCCTATCGCTTTCTAGCTTTTTTTGTTCATCTGGTCGCAAATATTTTGCACAGCTCGAAAATCGACTTTTCCGCTTCCCATAATCGGAATCTCGTCCAGCACAAAAACCTTTGACGGCACACTCAAAGCCACCAAACCTGCTCTCACCAAATATTTTTTCACATCCAACAACTGACAACTTTTGTCCACAGCAAGTCCCACGCAAGACGAGCCGTCGGATTTACGCATCTCCACAGCGCAATAGTTCACATCCTGCTCAAAAAATCCCTGCAGAGCCTCTTCCACAGCCACCAAACTCACCATCTCGCCGCCGATTTTCAGAAATCGCTTGGCTCTGCCCTTGTGCCACAAATAGCCGTCCTCGTCGATCAATGCAATATCGCCCGTGTCATACCAGCCGTCTTGCAACGCACTTTTGTCCAAATCTTCGCCGACCAAATAGCCACTCATCACATTATCGCCCTTGACCAAAAGTCGCCCCTGCTCTCCCGCAGCCACCTCCTGCTGCGAATCTCGTGCCACCACTTTCACCAAAACATCGGGAAGCACCTTGCCGATGCTGCCAGGTTTGTGAAAACCAGCTCGGTTCGTGCTAATCACAGGCGACGCCTCTGTCACGCCATAGCCCTCGCAAAGCTCCTTGCCAAAGCGCTGGGCATACTCTTGCCGCAACCCTTCTGGCAACTTGTCCGCTCCCGAAATCATAATCCGCACCGAATCGAAAGTGCTACTCTTGGCTTTGGGCATATACGCCCTGAAAAAAACTGGCGTCCCAGTCATAAAACTCACCTTATACTTCGGCACAATTTGGCAAACCAGCTTGTAATCCAGCGGATTAGCCACCGTAACCATCGTCGCACCAAGGCTCACGCCAAGCCAAAAATTTGTAGTAAATCCAAAACTGTGAAACAAAGGAAGCGACGCCAAAAAAATATCTTTGTCCGTCAAATCCAAAATTTTGGGAATCGCCACCAGCTGCGAGATGATGTTGCTGTGCGTGAGCGGCACAACTTTCGGCTCGGACTCACTTCCCGTGGTAAGCAGCATCACCGCCCAATCTTCGCTGCCCTTTTTTGGGAACTTCGCCAAAATCTCGTAGGCCGACTTTTTGCTCAAAAAAAGCGCTCGCACCTTGCTCCAAAGCGACACCGAAGCCAGCAAATCTTCCACCATCACCATCTGAGCAGTCGGCTCCAGCTCCAACTTTTGCAAAAGCGCCCGCGCGGTTATCGTCTTTTGCAACGCACACTTTTGAGCGGCATAATCGCTATTTTTTATCGCTCCCGTTGCGTAATTCACCAGCACAGGCACTTTGCCGCTGAGCAGCACCGCCACTATGGTCAGCATCGCCCCAGGCGAAGTCGGAATCATCACCCCAATTCGCTCGCCAGGCATTTTCTGGATTTTTTCCGCAAGCAACAGCGCAGCAATCAAAGCTTTGGAATAGCTAATCTCTTTGCCACTGACAGAATCGATAAAAGCGGTCTTCTTCCCAAACTTTTTTGCGCTTTCCACAAAAATTTCGGTCAAACTATTTCTCAAAACAACTCCTTTTCCTCAAAAAAAAATCACTCCACAGTCACGCTTTTCGCCAAATTTCTGGGCTGATCGATGTTCAAACCTTTTTCGTAGGCGACATAATACGCCAAAAGTTGCAACGGAATACTCACCAAAATCGGCATCAACGCCCACAAAGTTTGCGGCACATAAAAAACTTTTTGGCAAATCGCCTCCAAATTTTCGTCCTTTTGGGACGCCACGGCATAAATCTTGCCTTTGCGCGACTTCACCTCTTCCAAATTGGAAATAATTTTGTTGTAAATCGCATCATACGGCGCAATCGAGACAATCGGCATATTCTCGTCTATCAAGGCGATAGGTCCGTGCTTCATCTCCGCCGCGGGATAACCTTCGGCGTGAATGTAGGAAATCTCTTTGAGCTTGAGCGCGCCCTCCAGTGCCGACGGAAAATTTATATCTCGACCCAAAAAAAGCGCATTTTTGCTATCTTTAATCAGGTTTGCCACCTCTTTCAGCTGCTGTTTATACTCCAGCACCTGGTCAATTTTGGCTGGCAAAGCCTCCAACTCCTCGATAAACTCCAACACCTGCTGATTGTCCACGCTGCCACGCACTTGCCCAAAATGATACGCCAAAAGCGCCAAAGCTGTCACCTGCGAAGTGAAAGCTTTCGTCGAAGCCACGCCAATCTCGGGACCTGCGTGCAGATAAGTTCCGCCGTCCGACTCGCGCGCAATCTCACTGCCCACAACATTCGTAATCCCATAGACCATCGCGCCGCGATTTTTCGCCTCTCGCATCGCCGCCAAAGTGTCCGCCGTTGCACCGGACTGGCTGATTGCCACCACAATCGTGTTCTGCGGAATTATCGGATTGCGATAACGATACTCGCTGGCATACTCCACGCTCACGGGAATTCTGGCGATTTTCTCCAAAAGATATTTACCCACTTGAGCCGCATGCCACGAAGTTCCGCACGCCACAAACTGCACATTCTCCAAGTTGCGAACATCTCTTGCGCTAAAATTAAATCCACCCAAACGCACGCTGCAATTGGCTTTGCTCACTCTGCCACGATACGCATTTTGCACCGTCTCCGCCTGTTCGCAAATCTCCTTGAGCATAAAATGTTCGTAGCCGTTTTTGGTAATCGCCGAAATATCCCAATCGACCTTATCGATTTTCTTCTCAATCGGCTCGTCGTCCAAAGTGGTAATCTCGAAATCGTCTTTGGTCACGCACGCCATCTGAAAATCGTCCAAATAGATGACATTGGAGGTGTGAATCATTATCGCACTTGCGTCCGACGCCACATAGTTCTCGTTTCCACCAACACCGATAATCAGCGGACTGCCACACCGTGCTGCGTAAAATCTATCTGGCTCATCCTCGTCAATCACCGCAATCCCATAAGTCCCCTCAACTTTCTTCAACGCCAGCTGAATCGCCTTTTTCGTGTCGTTCTCTTTGCTCTTGAAATAACTAATCAGATTCACAAGCACTTCCGTATCTGTCTGGGAATTAAACAGATAGCCCTTTTCCTGCAACTCCGTGCGCAAAAATTTGTAATTTTCCACAATCCCGTTGTGCACCAGACAAATTTTGCCGTCCATACTGCAATGAGGATGCGCATTCTCGACCGTCGGCTCGCCGTGAGTCGCCCAGCGAGTGTGCCCAATTCCTAAACCCGAGCTGTTATTTTGTCCCTGGAGCTTTTTTTGCAGCCGAACAATCTTACCGACCTCTTTGGTAACGCCGATTTTCCCGTTCTGCACAAGAGCCACGCCAGAGCTATCGTAGCCGCGATACTCCAGCTTCTTCAGCCCCTCAATCACCACTGGCAAAGCCTGCTTATCGCCTACATAACCTACAATTCCACACATATAATCACCTGTATTTGCAAAAAATTACGCCGCCACAACTTCTTTAATCTCAGGCAGTTCCGCCTTTAGAACCTTCTCAACACCTTGCTTGAGAGTCAGCGCCGCCATCGGACAACCGCTACAAGCCCCCGTGAGCCGCACCTTTACCACCATATCATCGCAAATCTCCACCAACTCCACATCTCCGCCATCAGCCTTAATCGCAGGCCGAATCTTGTCTAGCGCTTTTTCAACTTGTTCTTTCGTAATCATTTTTCTCTCCTTAAAAATTTTATTCGCACGCCACTTGCGGCAAAATCTAACTATCTTTATTTACAATGCTTTCCAGCTCTTGAGCCAAAGCGAAAAGCTGCTCTTCGCAAAATTTATTGCCCATAATCTGCACGCTCAGCGGCAAAGCCTGCTGACTGCGTTTTTCGATTGGCACACTAAGCGCCGGAATGCCCGCAATGTTCGCCCCACAAGTAAAAACATCCGTATTATACATCTGCACAGGATCCAAACATCGCTCGCCCAATTTTGGCGGAAGCGAGTTTGCCACTGGCGCCAAAATCAAATCGCACTCGTTTTCAAAAAGATGCGTAAACTCCGCCTCGAAGTTGGCTTTCGCCTGCAACGCCTTTCCATAATAAGCGTCGAAATAGCCCGCCGACAGCACAAAAGTTCCCAGCATTATGCGTCGTTTGACCTCTTTGCCAAAGCCAGCCGAGCGGGACGCGCCAATCATCTGCATCACGCCATCTGCCTCTTTGCGAGCGGAATATCGCACGCCGTCGATCCGCGACAAATTCGACGACAACTCCGCCGTGGTCAGCACATAATAGGTCGGCACAGCAAACTCGCTAGAGGGCAGCGACACCGATTTGAAACGAAACCCTGCGTCTTTCATCTTTTGAATAAACGCCAAAATTCTCGGCGATAAATCTTTGTCCAGCGCCCGAAAAAACTCATCTGGCAAGCCGATTACCAAATCTTTGCCCGATTTAATTTCCGCATTTTGGGGATAAACTCTGCTGGTCATATCGTGGGCGGATTTGCCTTTTATACAATCAAAAATTGCCTTGTTCTCGGCGACCGTTTTGCTCAAAACACCGATTTGGTCGAGCGAAGACGAAAAAGCGGCAAGTCCATAGCGGGAAACGCTGCCATAAGTCGGCTTTAGCCCGACTAAGCCGCAATAGCTAGCGGGCAACCGCACAGAGCCTCCTGTCTCGCTGCCCAAAGCCACAGGCACCATTCCGCCAGCGACACTCACGGCGGCGCCACTGCTGGATCCTCCAGGAACACGAGAAGTGTCCAGCGGATTTTTTGACGCTCCAAAATGCGAATACTCGCCCGTTGCGCCCATAGCAAACTCGTCCAAATTAGTTTTACCGACAATTATCGCGTCTTCAGCCTCCAGCCGCTCAACCACCGTCGCATCAAAAGGACTGCGATAATCTTGCAACGAAGCCGACCCGCAAGTCATTCTCTGTCCAGCAATTGCGATATTGTCTTTCACCGAAATCGGCAAACCCGCCAAAGAGCCAACGCTCTTCCCCGCGGCAATCTTGGCATCCAGCTCCTTCGCCTTTTGCAGCGCCCGCTGCTCAAACACCGTAATAAAAGCGTTCAAATCTTTTTGCTGCTCGATTTTTTGCAAAACGCTACTCACCACCGAAACCGCAGAAACCTCGCCACTACTCACTTTTTTAACTATTTCAAAACTTTCCAACTTAACTCTCTCTTAAAAAAATTAACTCGTCAGCGGAGCAAACTCAAACCGCTCATCTCTTTTGGCTGCTGGATTTCCATAAGTTCCAAAATCGTCGGCGCAATGTCGCCCAGCTTGCCGTCGGTCAATCTATCTTTGCCGCAACCAGCCAAAATCAGCTTTACAGGTGAGGTCGTGTGCGCTGTAAAAACTCTGCCCTGCTCATCCAGCATCTTCTCCGCATTGCCGTGATCCGCCGTAACCAGCACCTTGTAGCCGTGCGAAAGCGCCGCTGGCACAACCTTGCTCGCCACCGCATCAACCGTTTCCACAGCCTTTTTGGTCGCCAAAAAATCGCCCGTGTGCCCAACCATATCGCAGTTCGCCAAATTGCAGATAATCAAATCGAACTTCTCGCTCTCCAGCTGTTGCACCAGTTTATCCTGCACCAAATAAGCGCTCATCTCGGGTTGCAAATCGTAGGACGCCACTTTCGGCGACGGAATCAAAATCCGCTCTTCGCCCGCAAACGGCTCCTCTTTCGTCCCGTTAAAGAAAAAAGTCACATGGGCATACTTCTCCGTTTCGGCAATCCTCAGCTGCTTCAAACCAGCGTCCTGCACGACTTCGCCCAAAATATTTTTCAGCTCTGGCAACCGAAAAGCCACCTTGCAATAATCTTCCAACTCCGCGCTGTAAGGCGAAATGCACACAAAGCAAAGCTTGTGTAGCTTTTTCCGCTGAAAATCGGCAAACTCTGGCATCACAAAAGCGTCCGAAATCTGCCTTGCTCTATCCGCCCTAAAGTTAAAAAAGAAAAGCGAGTCGCCATCCGCAACGCCAGGGGCATCGCCAATCACGCTCGGCTCAACAAACTCGTCGGTCACATCTTTTGCGTAGCTGGCTTCGATCGCCTCCACCGCATCAGCAAACTTTGCGCCTTCACGCTCGACAAAACACCGATACGCTCGCTCAACTCTCTCCCAACGATTATCCCTATCCATCGCCCAGTAACGCCCACAAACGCTAGCCACCGTGCATAATCCCTTGCTATCTTGCAAAAACTGCTCGATGAAACCTTTGCCAGAATGCGGCAAAGTGTCGCGACCGTCGGTCAAAATATGATAAAAAATCTTCTGCGGCGACAAACCTCGCGACGCCGCTAAGTTCAGAAAAGCAAGTAAATGCTTTGGATTGGAATGCACTTTTCCGTCGGATAGCAGACCAAGGATGTGCAAATTTGTGCCGTTTTGCAAACAGTTGTCGATTGCGGCGTTCAGCGCAGGATTTTTGGCGAACTCGCCACTTTGTATTGCCCTATCGATGAGCGTATTCAGTTGATAAACGATGCGCCCTGCGCCGATGTTCAGGTGTCCGACCTCCGAGTTGCCCATCGTCCCTTTTTCCAGACCGACAGCCTCTCCAGACGGCAAAATCGTCGCCGCTCCGTTCTCCTTTTCCAAACTGTCCAAAAAAGGAGTGTCGGCAGCCTCCACAGCGTTCCCTTTTCCTTTGGGAGCAACTCCCCAGCCGTCCAAAATCGTCAGCAAAACTTTTTCTTTCATACATCACCTCTAATTTGGCAGATTTTATAAAAGTGGTGATTTGTCCAATATTTTTGCCAAAAAGTTTGCTTAACGCTGATTTTTTTTAGAGAAAGAAAATCGAGAACCGACTTTCCAGAAAAAAAATTGCGACAGCCGCTATCTAGCGACCAAAAAGGTTTCTGATTTGTCGCTGCGAGAGAGGTTTCCACATTCCCAGCGGCAAACTGCCCAGTTGCAGACCGCCGATTTGCACCCGCACCAGTTTGCTCACCTCCAGCCCCACAGACGACACCATCCGCCGCACCTGCCGCTTGCGCCCCTCTTTTATGACAATCTTCAAACTGCTCTGACTTTGGCTGGCTTTATTGATGTAAACTTTTGCGGGCAAAGTCATCTTGCCGTCAATATTCACGCCGCTTCGGAGCTTTTGAGCATCCTCTTTGCTGAAATATCCGTCAACGCTCACCTTGTAAACTTTTTCCAGCTTGTAGCGAGGATGAATGACTTTGTTGGCAAAATCGCCATCGCTAGTCAGGAGCAAAAGCCCTTGCGAAAGGTAGTCGAGCCTGCCCACAGCGAAAAGATGCATCCCAAAATCGGGCAGCAAATCGTAAACCAGCTTTCTGCCAAAATCGTCTTTGTGCGACACCAAATAGCCAGGCGGCTTGTTAATCATCAAATAAATTTTGTCGTCGTTATACTCAACTGGCTTGCCGTCAACCTCGACTGCGTCGTTTTTTGGGTCAACTCGCCAGCTAAACTCTCGGCAGACATCGCCGTTAATCTTGACTTTTCCATCAGAAATCAGCGACTCGACGCCTCTTCTGGAGCCAAGACCGCAAAACGCCAAAAACTTATTTATTCTCAAAACAAACCGTTACCACGACTCGAAAGTGGAGTTGTTAATCTCGTCAAACAGCTCCTCGAAAATCTTCGGCTTAATAATCAGCTCGTATTTGTCACGATTGTTGTCCTGCGCTTCCGAGATCGTCACATCCACATTTATGTCGGGATTGCTCGGATCGCCAATGGCGTAGGTGATGTTATAGGTTTTGTTCGTGGCAGAAAAGAGCGTTCGGTCTTTCACCAAATCGTAAAACTCCACATTGAAGCTCATCTTGATGTGATAGCTCTCCACAACATCGTCGGAGTCGTATTTGTCCACCTCGTCCACATAGGTCAAAATCTCGCCCTTGAGCACGCAATCGGCATCTTTGGTCTGCGTTTTGAGGTTACTGTTGGAGTTGAACTGCTTGGTCAGATAGTCCAGCAAATCCTCGTCCAGCCAGTCCTCGTCCGTCGAATTGACAAAAGTCTGCACCGTTATCGTTTTTAGATACGAAAGCCCGTGTCCTCCAACGCTGTAGGCACAACCCAAAATCAGCATCGGCAAAAAAAGAGCCAAAAATCTTTTTAACATCTCAATTTCCTTTTCCTAAAAAATTTCAAAAAAAATCTCTCACTTTATCCAAAAAAGTTCTTTTCGGCTTTAGCTCTCTTTTTTCGTCAAACTTGGCAAGTTTTTCATACAACTTTTTCTCTTCTTTACTCAATTTTTCGGGAATTGCCACCGAAATCTGCACGAACATATCGCCTTTGTAGCCACGATTTACCACAGGAAGCCCCTGCCCTTTCACTCGCAAAACTTTCCCCGATTCTGTGCCAGGAGCCACCTTCAGCTTTAGCTTGCTGCCATAAATCGACTCGATAATCACCTGTCCGCCAAGCACAGCCGTCGAGACGCTAATGGGATAATCGACATACAAATTTTCCGCATCGCGCGCAAAAATAGGATGCTCCTTCTCCTGAATCACGACGATCAAATCGCCGTTTGTGCCGCCATTTTCTGCGGCGTTCCCCTGACCGTCTAGGCGCAAATATTGCCCCTCTTCTACTCCCGCTGGGATTTTCACCATCACCGTTTTTTGCTTATCGACTCTGCCGCTGCCATTGCAACTTTTGCACGGATTTTTGATAATCTGCCCTCTGCCGCCGCACGCAGGACACTCGACCACCGTCTGCATTCTGCCAAAAAAACCGTTTTGCACTTGGCGAACTTTGCCTGTGCCGCCACACTGCGAGCAGACCTCTTTTTTGCCGTCGGCAGAGCCAGTGCCGCCGCACTTTTGGCAAGCCTCTTTCACTTTCAGCTTTATCTTTTTTTGGCAACCTTCGGCAATCTCCAGCAAGCTCAAGCTAACTTTAATCTGCAAATCTTCGCCACGATTTGCCCTTCTGCCCGAGCGACGACTTCCTCCAAAAATGTTCCCGAAAAACGACGAAAAACCGTCAGACTCAAAAATATCCGAAAAATCTCCACCGTGCGTAAAATCTGACCAGCGAAAACCGCCCTGATGCCCAAAAGCGCCGTCCATTCCTGCGTGACCAAACTGGTCGTAACGCGCCTTTTTGTTCTCGTCGGACAGCACCTCATACGCCTCCGAGGCTTCCTTAAACTTCTCCTCCGCCTCTTTGTCGCCCTGATTTTTGTCGGGATGAAACTTCATCGCTAGCTTCCGATAAGCTTTCTTTATCTCCGCAGCGCTGGCACTTTTCTCCAGCCCCAGCACCTGATAATAATCTCTTTTTGACATAATCTCTTTCTAAACTCCAATATCTTAAAAAAAACTTTTTAATTTCTATTTGTTTTGCCCACTTACCAAAAAAAATCAGCGAGCCAAACAGATAAAAACCAAATCTAATTTAGCAAGCAGAAAGGCAAAGAAAATCTTCACCTTTCGCTTACTAACAATTTCAATTTCTCTATGTAAAGAAAAAAAAGGGTTACTTCTTCTCGTCGTCGTCCACAACCTCAAAATCCGCATCAACTGGGCCATCGCTCTTTTGCTCAGATGCACCAGCGCCCGCTCCTTGAGCCTGTCCGCCAGCTTCAGCTCCGCCTCCAGCGGCTTGATTTTTCTGCATCTCTGCCTGCAAAATCTCGCCAATCTTTTGAGCCTTGCTCGCCAGCTCGTCCCTTGCGGCAATCACCTCTTCTTTTGTGGTAGCCTTATCTTTCTTCTCTTTGGCGTCCTTCACCGCGTCCTCGATTTTCTTCTTCTCGTCATCCGCCAACTTGTCGGCATACTCCTGCAAAGACTTTTCCGTCGAGAAAATCAAAGTATCCAGCTCGTTCTTGGCGTTAATCAGCTCCTTGCGCTTATCGTCCTCCGCCTTGTTCGCCTCTGCCTCTTTGACCATCTTCTCGATCTCCTCCTCAGACAAAGACCCCGGACGCTCAATCTTAATCGACTGCTCCTTGCCCGTGCCCTTATCTTTGGCAGTCACATGCAAAATTCCGTTAGCGTCAATATCAAAAGTCACCTCAATTTGCGGAACGCCCCTTGGCGCAGGCGGCAATCCAACAAGATCGAAATTCCCCAGAACTCTGTTATCCACAGCCATCGGGCGCTCGCCTTGCAACACCTTGATATTCACAGCCGGCTGATTGTCCGCAGCCGTCGAGAACACCTGCGACTTTTTCGTCGGAATCGTCGTGTTCCGCTCAATCAACGCAGTCATCACACCGCCCATCGTCTCGATACCCAAAGTAAGCGGCGTCACATCCAGCAAAAGCACATCGTCCACGCTCTCGTCTCCGCTAAGGATGCCGCCTTGGATGCCAGCGCCTGTCGCCACAACCTCGTCTGGATTTACCGACTTATTCGCTTTTTTGCCAAAATATTTTTCCACAGCCTCAACCACCGCTGGAATCCTTGTTGAGCCACCAACCAGCAGCACCTCGTCAACCTTATCAGCGCTCAAACCAGCGTCACTCATCGCTTTGCGACAAGGCTCGATGCTCTTGGCAATCAGATCCGCAACCATCGAATCGAACTCCGCTCTGCTCAAATTCAAATCAAGGTGCTTGGGACCAGTAGCATCCGCGGTAATAAACGGCAAGTTAATATTGGCGCTGGTCGTGCCAGAAAGCTCAATCTTCGCCTTTTCCGCAGCCTCTTTCAGCCGTTGCATAACAGTCGCATCGCCCGCCAAATCGATACCCTCTTGCTCCTTAAACTTCTTCAAAATCCAACCGATAATCTTTTGGTCAAAATCGTCGCCACCCAAGTGCGTGTCGCCGTTGGTCGAAAGCACCTCAATCACGCCATCGGAAATATCCAAAATCGAAATATCAAAAGTTCCGCCACCAAGGTCATAGACAGCCACCTTCTCCTCTTTTTGCGAGTTGAGCCCATACGCCAAAGCCGCCGCAGTCGGCTCGTTGATAATCCTCTTCACATCCAAACCAGCAATCTTGCCCGCATCTTTGGTCGCCTGGCGTTGCGCATCGTTAAAATACGCCGGCACAGTTATCACTGCCTCGGTAACTTTCTGCCCCAAATACG
Source organism: Candidatus Cloacimonadota bacterium (assembly GCA_963676615.1). GTDB lineage: Bacteria > Cloacimonadota > Cloacimonadia. The sequence goes on from OY781092.1 coordinate 882,230, forward strand.
CCTCCGCCGTCTCCTTCATTCTGCCCAAAATCATCGACGAAATCTCTTGCGGGGTAAAATCTTTGCTCTCCACATCGATATGAAAAACCGCTTCGCTCTTGCCCTGCTTGACCTCATACGGCACAGTCTTAATCTCTTCCGAGAGCTCATTCAACTGCCGTCCGATAAACCTCTTCGCCGAAAAAATCGTGTTCTTGGGGTTCGTCACCGCCTGTCTTTTCGCCAAAAGTCCAACCAACCGTTGCTTATCTTTGGTAAAACCGACCACCGAAGGCGTGGTTCTGTTGCCCTCCGCATTCGTTATCACCACGGGCTTTCCGCCCTCCATCACACTCACGCACGAGTTCGTCGTGCCCAAATCTATACCTATTATTTTTCCCATAATAATCTCCTTCTAAATTTTTATTTTTTTTAAAACGCTGCCTGCAAAATCTGCAAAACATCGTCCTGATTTAACTCGAAAAATCCGCCAATACTCTTTTGCGACAACATCGTCTTCTGTGCCATCGCCTGCAAATCCTCTTTCTTAATCCCCACTTGCGACAACCGATTTGGCATTCCCAGCGACACAAAAAACTCCTTCAGCATAAGCACAAACCGTTCGGCAATCTTATCGCCTTCCAGAGCGAACAACTGCGTTCCCAGCTCCTCAAATCTCCGCTTTGGTGCGCCCTTTGCCAGCACAAAATCCATCCAAGCAGGCAAAATAATCGCCAAACCCACACCGTGCGTGATGTCCGAAACAGCCGAAACGCCGTGCTCCATCTGATGACTCGCCCAATCGCTTACTTTTCCCGCAGCAATCAGCCCGTTCAAAGCCATCGTGGACGCCCACATCAAATTCGCCCGTGCCTGATAATCTTGCGGCTTCAGCAGCGCCACAGGTGCATACTGCAAACAAGTTTTCAAAAGCCCAATCGAAAATTCGTCGCAAACCATCATATCATCCGTCGGCGAAAAATATTGCTCAAAAATGTGCGCCATAATATCCACAGATCCAGCCGCCGTGTGACGCGCGTTCACGCTATAAGTCTCCTCGGGATTCAAAATCGCAAAACTCGGAACCTGCAAAAGGCTATAAGTCGGGATTTTTTCCAAAGTCTCGTCGTTGGAAATCACCGCATTGGCGTTATTTTCCGTGCCCGTTGCCGCCAAAGTCATAATGCAGCCAAGAGGCACAGCCTGCGCGGGGTTGTCGCCGTTTTTCACCATCTGCCAGGCGTCGCCATCATAATAGACCGCCCGCGCGATGCACTTGCTGCAATCCACAACACTGCCTCCACCGACTGCCAAAATAAAATCCAGCCCTTGCTCACGAACCATCTCAACGCCCTTGCGAACGCTACTCACTTTCGGATTTGGCGCAATATTCGAAAGCTCCGCAAAACTATTTGCTTCCGCCCGCAAAACCTTTACCACCTTATCATACAAGCCACTTTTTTTGATGCTGCCAGAGCCGTAGGTCAGCAAAACTTTTTTTCCCTTTATCAAATTTGGCAAATTGTCCAAAGCCGTTTTGCCAAAAAATATCTGTGTCGGTAATTGAAAGTAAAAATCGTTCATCACTCCTCCTTTATTGCGCCAAAGCCGCAGCCAGCTTCAGCAAATTCTCGCCCAAATTTTCCATATTCGCCATACCCTCTGCGTCGTTTTTGACCTCGCCGGGAGCGTTCCCCAGACCGAAATTCCAGTAGGTCGAGCCCGCAATATTCATCTGCTGGATAGCGAAAAAATGGTTGAGCGTGTCCACACTCGGCAGCATTCCGCCCCTTCTGGCAGCCACCACAGCCGCACCAACTTTGCCTTTGAGCAAAAATCCGTTCGCCCGACACACCAAAGCCGCTCTGTCCATAAAAGCTTTCATCTGCGCCGAAACATCCGCCACATAAACTGGCGAGCCCAGCACAATCGCGTCCGCATTTTTTAGCTTTTGCACCATTTCGTTCAAATAATCTTTGGCAATTACGCACTTCTCGTCCTTATTTTTCGCGCACTGACGGCATCCCAGACAAACACGCACGCTATCAAAAGGCAACTGAAAAATCTCCGTGTCGTGACCAGCGTCTTTCGCCGCCTGCAAAACTTTCTCCATCAAAATCGCCGTGTTTCCGTCCTTGTGCGGACTCCCATTAATCGCCAAAAATTTCATAACCTCTCCCAAACTACTTGCTGGTTTGCAAAGCCACAGCCAGCTTCAGCAAATTCTCGCCCAAATTTTCCATATTCGCCATACCCTCTGCGTCGTTTTTTACCTCGCCTGGAGCCATTCCAAGAGCAAAATTCCAGTAAGTCGAGCCAGGAACATTCACCTGTTGCATCAAAAAGAAGTGGTTCATCGCATCCACCGTCGGAAGCGCACCGCCTCTGCGAACAGCCGCTACTGCCGCACCAACTTTGCCGTTGAGCAAACCACCATTGGCGATAGAAACCAAAGCCGCTCTATCCAAAAAAGCTTTCATCTGCGCCGAAACATCCGCCACATAAACTGGCGAACCCAGCACAATCGCATCCGCATTTTTTAGCTTTTGCACCATTTCGTTCAAATAATCTTTGCTAATTACACACTTTTCGTTTTTATTCATAAAACATTGCGAGCAGCCAACGCAAGCCTGCAAATCTTTACACGGCAACTGAAAAATCTCCGTGTCGTGACCAGCGTCTTTCGCCGCCTGCAAAACTTTCTCCAGCAAAATCGCCGTGTTGCCGTCCTTGTGCGGACTCCCATTAATCGCCAAAAATTTCATCATTACCTCCTGATTTCGTTACGCCTGCTCGCCGCTACTGACAGCAACTTGAGCAGGTCGCAAAATTTTATCGCCCTTTTTGTAACCGTTTTTTATCACAAAAGCCACGCAATCTTTTTCCACGCCTGGAGCCGGCACATGCGAGAGCGCCTCGTGCTGCTCGGGGTCAAACTCCTGCCCTTGCGACTCCACCTTCTCCACACCCTCTTTCTCCAAAACTCCCACCAGCTGATTATAAATCTGCTTCGTCCCCTTCATAAAATCCTCGAACTGATGCTTTTGCGCCCCCGAATCCAAAGCTCGCTCAAAATTGTCCAGCACATCGCAAACCTCCAAAATAATCTTCTCCGTGGCGAACTTTATCCACTGCTCGCGCTCCTTTATCGACCGTTTGCGAAAATTCTCGAACTCCGCCAAATTTCTCGCCAGTCGATCTTTCAAAAGCAAAACCTCTTGCTCAGCAGCCGCCAGCTTCTCTTTTGGAGACAGCTTCTTCTCCTTTTTCTTCTTCTCTTTTTTGGGCTCAGCTGCCGCCTCTACCGCCTGCTTTTCTTCCGCAACCACTTTTTCTTCTTCAACTTGGCTATATTTTTTTTCATCGCTTTTGCTCATTTTTTCCTCAAACTCCTTACAAGAAACAACTTCTTTAGCAATCTCAAACACCGAGTGCTAATTTTCGCCAAAATCTTCTCCGCACAATAATTGTCAATCTATTTCTTTGATTGCCAAAAAAAAAGCTTCTCGAAATGAGAAGCTTTTTGATTAAATGCTAAATTATTCAGACATTTTTTTGTAATGCGCATAGCGATTATCAACATACTCTTGAGCTTTCGCCCAGTATCTCTCGGCTTTTTCCTTGTCCATCGCCATCAAAGATGTATATCTCTTCTCGTTTTGCAAGAACTCTCTCACATCTTTCACAGGAGGTCTGCTCTCGAAGATGAAAGGATTTTTTCCCTCGGCAGCCAACTCTGGATTGAAGCGATAAAGCGGCCAGTAGCCAGTATCCACAGCCAATTTTTCCTCGTCTTGAGCTTTGCTCATATCGATTCCGTGGTTGATACAAGGCGCATAAACAAACACAATCGACGGTCCGTCATAGCTCTCCGCCTCGCGCATCGCCTTAATCAGCTGATTGCGATCCGCGCCCATCGCGCAAGACGCCACATAAACATAGCCGTAGCTCATCATCATCAGCCCCATATCTTTTTTGGTCAACGGTTTACCAGCCTCGGCAAATTTGGCAATCGCACCAATCGGTGTCGCCTTTGACGCTTGTCCACCAGTGTTAGAATAAACCTCGGTATCCATCACCAAAATGTTGATGTTTTTACCTGTAGCAAGAGCTTGATCAACACCGCCAAAACCGATGTCGTAAGCCCAACCGTCGCCGCCAAAAGCCCAAACCGACTTGTCCACGAAATAGTTTTGCAACTCAATCACACGGCTCAAGCTCTCGTCTTTGCTCTCCGCTGGCAAAAGCTCTCTGATGCGAATAGCTCTAGCCACAGCTTTCTCGTCTTTGGCATCAAAATTGTCCAGCGCCTCTTGCAAAAGCGACGCAAGCTCTCCACTGCAACCTTTCACAGCCTGCGCGCAAGCAGACTTGAGGTGCGAGCGATTAGCATCCACAGCCAATCTAAAGCCCAAACCGTATTCGGCGTTATCCTCGAACAAAGAGTTCGCCCAAGCAGGACCGTGTCCGTCTTGATTTTTGCAATAAGGAATTGATGGGAAAGTTCCGCCCCAAATCGACGAGCAACCAGTAGCGTTCGCCACCAACATTCTGCCACCAAAAAGTTGAGTAAGCAGCTTTACATAAGGGGTCTCGCCGCAACCAGCGCAAGCGCCCGAAAATTCCAAAAGCGGTTGTTTGAACTGCGAGCCTTTGATCGTCGTGGCTGGCACAACATCGCCGCAAATGTCCTCTGGTTTGCTTTGGAAATACAGCAAATTCTCGCGTTGCTCAAGCTCTTGCTCGACTGGCTTGAACTTCAAAGCGTCTTTCGGACAAGCGTTGAGGCAAACTCCGCAACCAAGACAGTCGTCCACATAAACCTGCATTCTGTATTCGTATTTCTCGCCGTCTTTACCCATTGCTGGAATCGTCTTAAAACCAGCAGGTTTGTCGGCTAGATCGTCTTTGGCAATCAACTTTGGACGGATGGCTGCGTGCGGACACACAAGCGAACAGGCGTTACATTGGATACAATCCTCGGCAATCCAGCTCGGCACAGCAGCTGCCACGCCGCGTTTCTCCAAAGCCGCCGTGCCTGTGCACATACTGCCATCAAGCGGCATTTTTGACACAGGAATATCGTCGCCTTTTTCGTGCATAATCGGCTGAATAACGCTTTTGGTAAAGTCGTCTGCGTCGGCAGGCACGAGTTTTTTCGGCTCTACCCAGCTTTCGGCTTTGCTCGGCACACTCACTTGCACCAGCGCCTTGCTCGCCTCATCAACAGCCTTCCAGTTCATATCCACAACCGACTGACCCTTTTTCTTGAGGTAAGTTTTTTTGATCGACTCCTTAATCAAAGCGATAGCCTCGTCTTTTGGCAAAATCTCCGAAATCGCAAAAAACGCAGCCTGCATCACGGTGTTGATCCGACCGCCCAAACCGCAAGCTCTGGCGATTTTAAGCGCGTCGATGTTATAAAAACGGATATTTTTGGAAATAATCGTCTCTTGCATATCTTTGGTCAATTTTGAAAAAACTTCGTCGCCAGAATAGTGCGAGTTCAGAAGGAAAATTCCGCCATCTTTGATGCCTTCCAAAAGGTCGTAACGCCCGATGTAAGCAGGATTGTGGCAAGCGATGAAGTCTGCGTTGACAATCAAATATTCCGAGAAAATCGGCTTTTTGCCAAATCGCAAGTGGCTTCTGGTCACGCCGCCAGATTTTTTCGAGTCGTATTGGAAATAACCTTGCGCATACATATCGGTATTGTCGCCAATGATTTTGATCGAGTTTTTGTTTGCGCCCACAGTTCCGTCGGCACCAAGTCCCCAAAATTTACAGCTGACTGTCCCTTCTGGCAAAGTGTTGATGTGATGTTTAACTTCGATAGAAGTGCCGCTAAGGTCATCGTTAATTCCCACTGTAAAGCCGTGTTTCAAGCCGTTTCCAGCCAAATCGAAAATCGCTTTTACCATCGAAGGCGTAAACTCTTTCGAAGACAGCCCGTAGCGACCGCCAACGATTTTCACATCTTCGCCAGCGAGTGCGGCAACCACATCCATAAAAAGCGGCTCGCCAATCGAACCTGGCTCTTTCGTCCTGTCCAACACAACAATCTCTTTGGCAGATTTTGGCAAAGCCTCTTTCAGGTGCTTAACCGAGAACGGACGATAAAGACGCACAATCACCAAACCGACTTTTTCGCCTTGGCTGTTCAAAAAGTTAACCGTCTCCTCGACTGTAGAAGCGCCAGAGCCCATACATACCACGATTTTGGTCGCATCCGCAGCGCCCACATAGTCGAACAATTTATAGCTTCTGCCGGTGACTTTCGCCACTTTTTCCATATATTCCAAAACGATTTCTGGCAAAGCCTCGTAATGCTTGTTCGAGCTCTCTCTGCCTTGGAAATAGACATCGGGATTTTGTGCCGCAACTTTCACCATCGGTTTTTGCGGGTTAAGCGCAAGATCACGGAAAGCTTTGACATATTTCATCTCCAAAAGTCCCTTTAGCTCGTCGTAGTCCAAAACATCGATTTTGGAAATTTCGTGCGAGTTGCGGAAGCCATCGAAGAAGTTCAAAAATGGAATGCGTGATTTGAGTGTCGCCAAATGCGAAACTGCCGCCAAATCCATAATCTCTTGCCCGTTTGAAGCCGCCATCAAAGCAAAACCCGTGTTGCGTGCGCACATTACATCCGAATGGTCGCCAAAAATCGACAAAGATTGACAGGCAAGGGAACGAGCCGAAACATGGAAAACTGTTGGAAGCATCTCGCCTGCAATTTTGTGCATATTCGGCAACATCAACAAAAGCCCTTGCGAGGCTGTGAAAGTGGTGGTTAGAGCTCCAGCCGACAAAGCGCCATGCACGGCTCCAGCGGCTCCAGCCTCCGATTGCATTTCGGTAACATCCAGCACTTGACCGAACACATTTTTGCGACCTTGGGAAGCCCAAAGATCGGCATATTGCCCCATATCTGACGAGGGAGTAATAGGATATATAGACGCTACATCCGAAAAGGCGTAAGCCACATGGGCTGCCGCCATATTCCCATCCATCGTTAATTTTTTAGACATTTTTCCTCCTGTCCATAAGGTTCTTTTCTCATCTGTCAATCTTTGAAAAGTTGGTTTAGGTGTCAACCGAAAAATCGAGAGGGCTAGGGCGCACCTTGCTCGCTTACCCTTATTCTCGTCTGACACCAAAATATGGGCTTCTCATTTGTTGCTTTTATTTTGGTGTCAGGCTAAATTGCGTCTTTCCCCAAATAAGCTTTTTTCACATCTTCGTTATTTGCCAACTCTTTACCAGCTCCTTCCATCGTCACTCTCCCTGTCTCCAAAACAAAAGCGTAATCTGAAATATTCAAGGCAGCTTTAGCGTTTTGCTCAATCAACAACACCGTTACTCCATCAGAGTTAATCCGCTTAATAACTTCCAAAATATCTTTTACAACTAGCGGTGCAAGCCCAAGACTCGGCTCATCCATCATCACCAAGCGAGGCTTCGCCATCAAGGCTCTGCCCACAGCAAGCATTTGCTGCTCTCCACCAGACAAAGTCCCAGCTTCCTGCCATTGCCTTTCCGACAGACGAGGAAAAACTTCAAAAACATGCTTCAAAAGCCCCTTTATCTCTTGTTTATCCTTGATGTTATACGCGCCCATTATCAAATTTTCTTTGACCGACAAATTCGCAAACACTCGTCGTCCCTCTGGCACAAGAACAATCCCAGACTTCACAATCTTCTCTACGCCTTTACCTAAAATCTCTTGCCCTTCATAAATAACGCTGCCGCCTGTAGCTTTTTCCAAACCCACAATTGTGCGCAAAGTCGTCGATTTGCCAGCGCCGTTTGCACCGATCAAAGAGATAATCTTGCCCTTTGGCACCTCAAAACTAATCTTGTCTATCGCCGTAATTCCGCCAAAATTCACATGCAAATCTTTAATTTTCAACATCAATCTACCCCCAAATAAGCTTCTATCACCTTAGGATTTTGCTGAATTTCTTTGGGCAATCCACTGGCGATAGTCTTGCCATAATCCAGCACATACACTCTATCACAAACGCCCATAACCAGTTGCATATGGTGCTCTATCAAAAAAATCGTTATCCCAAATTTGTCGCGAATCTGATAAATAAAATTCATCAAATCTTCCGACTCTTGAGGGTTCATCCCTGCGGCTGGCTCGTCCAAAAGTAGCACTTTCGGCTCTGTTGCCAAAGCCCTTGCAATCTCAAGCCGCCTTTGCTTTCCATAGGGCAAACTGCTCGCCTTATAATCCGCAAAATCTTCCAGTCCAACCTCTTTCAACATCGCCATAGCTTTTTCGACCATCTTCCTCTCTTGCTCTTTATAATTTTTAGTCCGCAAAATAGAAAAAAGAATATTAGATTTTAGGTGCATCTGCTGGGCGATAAAAACATTTTCCAAAACGCTCATATCCGCAAAAAGGCGAATATTTTGGAAAGTTCTGACTATGCCCATTTTGGCAATCTTTTCGATTTTTTCGCCGCTGATTCGCTCGCCGTCCAAAAAAACTTCACCCTCACTGGGATTATAAACGCCCGTTATCATATTGAAAATAGTGGTTTTACCTGCTCCATTTGGACCTATCAAGCCCACAATTTCACCCTTCTCCAGCTCCATATTGTAGGAGCTTACCGCCGTAAGTCCACCAAATCTTATCGTTAAATCTTTACAACTCAATACACTCATTGGCTCTTCCTTCTGAACTTATCTTTAAGCGACCAGATCATCTCCCAAGAAAGTTCGTTTCTTCCCATAATGCCTCTACGATAAAACAAAATAATAAAAAGCAAAATAGCCGAAAAGACGACCATTCTCGTGCCTGGCACACCTGGAATTGTGAAAAACCCCAAATTTACAGGAGCGTCCAAAAATCTAAGACCTTCCAGAGCGATTACAAAAATAATGCTACCGATCACGCTGCCAGAGATGCTACCCAATCCTCCGAGGACGACCACCAAAACGATGTTAAATGTGAGAATAAAGCGGAACATTAGCGGATCGATTGTCCCGATCAGGTGTGCCAGCAGCCCGCCTCCAATTCCTGTGAAAAAAGCAGAAATAACAAAAGCGAGCAATTTGTAATTCATTGCGCTGATGCCGACAGCTTTTGCCGCTATCTCGTTCTCCCTTATCGCTTTAAAAGACTTGCCATAGCTTCCTTTTATTAGCAGCCCAATGACAATCACCGTTATCACTGCCCAGCCCCAGCTCCAATAAACATTGGTGTAAGACGGTAAACCCTTTAGCCCCAGCGGTCCATTAGTGATAGACTGCAAATTTGTGAAAACGACTCGCACTATCTCGCCAAACCCGAGTGTGGCTATCGCCAGATAATCGTCGGTCAACTTTAGTACGGGAAAACCGATCAACAAAGCAGTAAAAGCAGCAAGCAAACCCCCTATCAAAAGAGCCACCACAAAAGGCAACTGCACGCTCGCCAAAATCGGCGTGATTGGCGTCAAAAAGAAGTTCATCTCTTTCATCTGCGGAGACATCGTAAGCAAGGCGCTAGCGTAAGCGCCAATAGCCATAAAGCCAGCTGAGCCTAGCGATAACATCCCAATATATCCATTGATCAAATTCAAGCTAACAGCCAAAACGATATAAATTGCACAAAGGTTAATAATTCTCATCTGATAAGAGCCGAAAATAGTTTGCCCAAAAATCAAAACAGAACTCCAACTATCACGCAAGCAATATTCAATCTAAGTTTTATTTTCTTGTTCATCTTTCTACACCTTCTCGATAGAGTTGGAACCAAAAATCCCAGTCGGTTTTACGAGCAAAATCGTTATCAAAAGGACAAACGCGAAGGCGTCTCTAAATCCTGACAAAGAAGGCGACAAAGCAACTATGGCGATCTCACCACAGCCGATTATCAAGCCGCCAACCACCGCTCCTTTTATCTTGCCAATTCCGCCAACAACAGCAGCAATAAAACATTTCAACCCGGGAATCAACCCCATCACTGGCATAAGCTGAGGATAGCGCATACTCCACATAATGCCGCCAACAGCCGCAAGACCAGAGCCGATCGCAAAGGTAATCGAGATAACCTTGTCAACGCTAACCCCCATCAAGCTGGTCGCCTCTATATCCAAACTAGATGCTCGCATCGCCATACCGACTTTTGTTTTGTAGATAATATGCATCAACACCAACAAAGCCACAATCGTAACTATCGGAATATACGCCGAAACCGCCACAAACTGCACCGAGCCGAGCTTGACAATCTTTCCAAACATTGCCGGGACAACGAAAGCTTTTGGTCTGCCGCCAAACACTACAACACCAAGATTTTGAATAAAAAACGACACTCCAATAGCGGAAATCATCACCGAAACCCTCGGATAACCCCGCAAAGGCTTGTAGGCTATTTTTTCAACCAAAATACCCGTGAGAGTGGTAAGCGCGATAGCCAGCAAAAAACTAAGCCACCAAGGAAGATAAAAAACACCCAAAAGATAATAAGCAAAATAAGCGCTAATCATAAAAATCTCGCCATGAGCAAAGTTAATCAATCTGATAATGCCATAAACCATCGTGTAGCCAATCGCAATAAGCGCATACAAACTCCCCAAAGATATAGCGTTAATCAAATTCTGAAAAAAAACATCCAATTTTCTCTCCTCCTAAAAATCTACAGCAACCAAATTCGTAAATTAAAAATCAAGTTGCCAAAAAAAACTCTTCAACCTAAGACAAGACAATCAAAAAGTTGCTCAGGTTGAAGAGTCGCAATCTCATTCTCCAGCAAACTACTTCGCCTCTACTGTTGTAAGATAAGTGAACTTACCATTTTTTATTTTTTTAATAATCGCAGGCTTAATCGCATCTCCGTTTTCGTCCAAAGTAACCACACCAGCGGCTCCTTCGAAATTTTTCGTGTTAGCCAAAGCCTCTCTAATCTTGGCTGGATCAGCACTGCCTATCGCTTTGATGGTGTTGTAAATCAAAAGGTAAGCGTCAAAACCAAGAGCAGTAACCGCAGCAGGCTCTTTTTCAAATTTTTGTCGATACTCTTTCAAAAAAACTTCTGAAGTTTTGGTAATAGGAGTCTCAGAAGTGAAAAAAGTGGATAACACCGCGCCTTCTGCGCCGTCTCCTGCAATCTCCACAACCTCAGGAGTCTCCCAAGTGTCTCCGCCAATCATCGGAATATCCAGCCCGATTTCTTTGAGCTGTTTCATTATCAAAGCAGATTCGGTATAGTTCCCTGGAGCAAAAATAGCGTCGATTTTTTTGCCTTTCAGCGATGTCAATTGTGAGGTAAAATCTTGATCCCCAGTATTATAGTCCAACACAGTAACGATAGCATCTTTGTCGCCAGTGAGCCTTTTAAAGTCATCAGCAAAATATTTCGCAAGAGCCACAGAATAGTCGTTGGAAATCTCCCGCACGATAGCCACCTTTTTCGCATTCAAATTTGAATAAGCGTAATTTGCCATTACAGATCCTTGAAATGGGTCGATAAAGCAAACTCTGAAGTAATAATCGTTACCCCTTGTCACCAAAGGATTAGTGCAGGAAATGCCGATAGCAGGCACTTTCGCCTTTGCAACAATAGGTCCTGCTGCCATAGAAAAAGACGACCCCCAGCTACCCAAAATCGCCGAAACTTTCTCTTTATCTGTCAAACGCACAGCCGCATTTGCCGCTTCAACCTTGTCCGATTTGTTATCAACCACGACCAGTTCAATCTTTTTGCCCAAAACTTCTGGAAACATCTCGTGAGCAAGCTCAATACCTTCAAGCTCCAACTCTCCACCAGCAGCGTTCGCTCCAGTCAGCGGCTCAAGCACCCCAATTTTTATCACATTCGAGTCAACCTTGTCGTCCTTACAACCCCAAATAGAAAAAAGAAAAATAGCAATTACCGCTATTCTTCCTATCCGTATTCTCTTCATCTTCGCCCTCCTTTTTAAAATAATCAATTATAAAACATATTTTTACAAAAAAAAATTATAGTCAAGTTATTTTTTTCGGCTTAATCGTTTTAGCTAGAACCAAGCAAATAATGAGGCTCCTGTTTGACACCAAAATAGGGGCTTTTTGTTTTTGCACGAAAAATGGCGACTGGATTCCTGCCTGCGCAGGAATGAGGGGGCTGTAGCGTTGTGGTGTTTTCGGCACTGTCCAAAAAAGTGTGTCTGCAGCAAAAAAAACTAGACACAAAAAAAGAATCTCCAATTTTTATAAAAAAAAGAACAAAAAAGGAGATTCTTATGCGATTTAACGCAAGTCAACTACAAAAAATTTTAGACGAAAATGTCAATGATTATGGCGCGAATAAATTGATCGAGTTCGTTTTTAACAGCCTTATGAAGCTGGAAAGACAGGCTTTTATGGCGGAAAACAAAAGCTCAAACAACAAAGGCAACGGCTATCGCAGCAGGTGTTTTTCATCTCTCAGCGGCAAAATTCAATTCAAAATTCCGCGCGACAGATTCGGTCAATTTTATCCATTTATCTTGGAAATTTTGAAAAAGCAGGAGCAAGAAATACGAGAATTGGCGTTTCAGCTGTATGCTAAAGGCTTGTCTACCAGAGACATAGAGAATGTTTTCGCAAATGTTTTTGGCACGAATTACAAAAAATCGACCATCAGCAATATCAGCCAAGAATTCAAAGAATTGTTGACAAATTGGCGAAATAGGCCGCTAGAAAAAAACTATCCGATTATTATGATCGACGCCATACACTCCAAATTGAGGCGGCTCGACAGCGTTGAAACGGAGGCTTTTTGCGTGGTTGTCGGCGTCCGAGAGGACAAAAGCAGAGACATTTTGGCGCTCGAAAATATCCCGACCGAGAGCGCTGCTGGCTGGGAATTCTTGTTTAATCGCCTAAAGTCGCGAGGCTTGCAAACGACAAAATTGGTCGTGGCTGACGGTCTTGCTGGGCTGGAAAATGTTGTGAGCAAAGTTTTTGAAAATGCGAAATTTCAAAAGTGCGTAACTCACTTTAAAAGGAGTCTGTTAGCTAAGGTCAGGAATAGTGATAAAAGCGAAATTAGCGACGATTTGAAGGAAATTTTTTGCGTCGAACAAGAACGCTATACGAAAGAAATTGCTTTAAAAAATCTGGATAATTTTGCAAAAAAATGGGGCGATAAGTATCGATTTATCAGGAACTTATCAAATAGAGAAGATGTCGTTTATTATTTCACTTTTTTGGAGTTTGACCACAGAATTCAGCGGCTGATTTACACCACAAATTGGATCGAAAATTTGAATAAACAGTTTCGGAAAGTTTTGAAAATCAGGAACTCGATGCCCAGCGATGAGTCTGTGCTACTGCTGCTGAGCAAGGTCGCGATGGACAAGGTCGATAAATATCTGAATTATCCGATTTATCAATTTAAATTTGACAAAATTTTGTTCCCAGAAAGTTAAGAAAATGGAAACCAAATTGGAGATTAGACACACTTTTTTGGACGGTGCCGTGTTTTCCCAAGACGCCAAGGCGTGCTTTGGGCTTCCTGCTTTCTTCCCTCATTCTCGCGGAAGCGAGAATCCATCTCCAACACTATTCTGAGAAATGGGACGGTTGGCGGCGGAATTATCAATTTTCAATTGTAGCTTATCAATTGCCTACAAGCCTCCACCACATCCGAAGCGTCTTTGCAGTAGTGGCAGCCATAACTCTCCGCCAACTCTCTGTTCATCGAAGCTCCCCCAGCTATCACAGGACAATCCAGACCCTGCTCGTGCAGATATTTTTTCGTCGCTTCCACCTGCCCCACAGTCGTGGTCATCATTGCCGAAAGTCCCAAAACATCTGGGCGATGCTCACGCACTTTTTCGGCAATCGTCTCTTTGCTCAAATCTTGCCCAATATCGATTACCTCGAAGCCAGCACCTTTCAAAATCGTGCCGATAATCTGCTTGCCAATCGAGTGAATATCGCCCTTGACCGTTGCCAACATCAGCTTGCCCTGACCAGTAGATTTTTGCTCATTACCTTCCGTCAGCCGAGAAAAAAGCGGCTCTGCTGTCTGCGAAGCCAACATCAGCTCTGGCAAATAGATTTTTTTCTGCGCAAAAAGTCGCCCAATCTCTCGCATCGCTTGCGCCAAAACATTCTGCGCGACCTCCAACGCCGACATCTGCTGCAAAGCGTCCTCGACCATCTTATCCGCCAAAGCCTCATCTCCGTGGAGCAGCGCCCCCGTCAAATCGTCCCGCGTCTGGCTCTCGCCCGACACAGCTGGCTTCCTGCCTTGCAAATACAACGAGCCGACAATCACATCCTGCAGCTCATTTTTCGCCACCTCCATAATCACCGACGAAAGCCCATTACCCACAGCTTGCGCCAAAAAAGCCGACTCAATCGCGCCTCTGCCGGGCATTCCAAAACTGATATTCGAAAGTCCACAAGTCGTCTTCAGCCCTCTTTCGTGCAGCTTTTTTATCAGCCGCAAACTATTCTCGGGCAAACTTCCCGTGGCGATGCTATTCAAAAGCGGATCGACCAGCACCCTGCCAGAATCTATCCCCCTTTCTGCCAAAAACTCGACGCCCTGCTCAACAATCTGCAAAGCCTCGTCCACGCTTTTGGGGAACTTCTTATCCATCGCCAGCAGCACCACCATTCCGCCATATCTCTGCAAAATCGCCGCTTTATTCTCCAGCGACTTTGGCGTCACCCGAATCGAATTCAGCAGCGGACGCCCCACATAATAGCGCGCAGCCACCTCCATATTTTTGCTCGCCTGCACATCGATCGAAATCGGCAAACTGTTAATTTTGTCCAAAGCCAACATCGCCTCCCGAAAGTGCTCCTTTTGCAAAATTTTCTCGATTCCCAAATTCACATCCAAAACATCGGCACCCTCGCGAGCTTGGCTCAGCGACAACTTTTTGACCCTCTCAAAATTGAAAGCGGAAATCTCTTTCTGAAAATTTTCGTTGCCCGCAGGATTTATCCGCTCTGCAATCTTCAAAAAAGGCTCAACCTCTGCCAAAGAGCAGCGAGAAGTCAACGCTTGCACGACATTTTCGTCCGTCAGCTTTGGCTTTTTTCCCGCTGTCAGCTGCTTAATCATAGCGATGTGCCGCGCATCCGTGCCGCAACAACCGCCGATAATCGCAACGCCCAAATCCACAAAATCGGCAATATAAGGCGCAAAACTTTCCGGACCGTCCAAATAGACCAAATCGTTGCCCTGCAAAACTGGCTCGCCCGCATTCGGTTCAACGCTCAGCGGCTTATTCGTAAATCTCTTCAGGCGGCGAACATTCTCCACCATCTGCGCAGGACCCGTCGAGCAGTTCAAGCCCACAACATCGACATCCAAATCTTGCGCCAAAGCAGCAAAAATGTCAGCTTTGCTCCCCGTTGTGCAAACTCCGTCCGCCTCGAAAGTCATCTTTGCCACCAGCGGCAAATCGGGACAAACACTGCGAATGCCGACCACAGCCGCCTTAAATTCCGCCAAATCCGAAATCGTCTCCAGCACAAAACCGCTCACACCCAAATCCGCCAAAAGCTCAGCCTGCGCCGCAAAACTTTGCACCACCTGCTCAAAATCCGCATCTCCAATCGGCTGGATATAATCGCCACACGAGCTGAGGTTGCCAAAAAGCAAACAATTTTTCGCACCAATAGCCTGCCTGCCAATCTGCACCGCCTGCCGATTTATCTGCTCAAAGCTCCCCTGCAAACCCAGCTTTTTCAGCTTCATCGGATTCGCATTAAAACTGTTAGTCAGCAAAATATCTGCGCCAGCCTGCACATACTTTTTTTGCAAACTCAGCACCACATCTGGCTTGCTCAAATTCAGCTCGTCCGTGCAATGACCGCCGTATCCGCTCTTAAAAAACTCCGTGCCATACGCTCCATCCAGCGTTAAAACCCTGCTTTTTATCAACTCCGCAAATTCCGCTCTTTTCATATTTCGCCTTTTCAAAATTATTCAGCTATTCCCAAGCAATCAGCGCCACACAAGACTTTCTGGGCAACATCACGCCCGTTTGCTCATCGGCAACCACCTGCGGCAGCGCCACAAATTTTCGCATAATTTCCACATTCGCCAAAAGGTCAAGCCCCTTGTAGCCTGGGCTAAAGCGTATGGAGCCACTGCCATAGCAACTCCGCAAAACTCGATCCCACCAGCGCAGCACCTGCTCCACAGACTGCGACGCCCAAGCGTCCAAAAGAAACCCTTTCAAATCTTTGCCCTGCGCAAAATAGCTGGCAATCTGCTCGTCAATTTTGCTGCCCAAACTCGCCACAAAATAGCTCACCTGCGAGGGTTTATCAAAACTGCTAGGCAAAATCAAATCGCTATCATACGCCAAAGTTACCGACTTCAAAATCGGCTCAATCAGCTCAAACCCTTTTGCATAAACCCAAGATTTATAGGCAGTTAAACCACTGGAGACATCCTTTTTATACATCCCCGCTCTGCCCGCAACGCTCTGCCAATCGGGCAACGCCAAATGCTTTGCGACCTCTGCCAAAACTAAAAAACACCCTCAAATCTGCTCAGCAAATCTTCGGTCAATTTGCTGCTGCCCATCGTAAAAAGATGAACGCCTGGCACTCCAAAATCCAAAAGCTGCTCAATCATTTCGGTCATAAATTTCAGCCCAAAATTCCGCTCCGCCTCTTTGCTGCCAGCCTCCGCCATTCCTTGCACCAATCTGCTTGGCACATCAAAATAAAAAGCTCTGGGCAAAGTGGCGAGCACCTTTTGCGAACCTATCGGCTTTAGCCCTGGAATAATCGGCACATCGATACCCATCTGCCGCACAAGCCGCACAAAATTTTTGAATTTTTCTACATCATAAAACATTTGCGTGATGATATAATCCGCTCCAGCCTCCAGCTTCTTTTGCAAAAAACGCAAATCGCTCTCCATATTCAGCGCCTCAAAATGCTTCTCGGGATACGCCGCAACTCCCACACAAAAATCACTACTGGTCGGATTTTTCACAGGCGAAAGATACTCCCCAGCGTTCATCGCCATGATCTGAGCCACCATCTGCTCGGCGTGCGCAAAGCCGTCCTCTTTTGGCGTAAAAGCTCTGGCGCCCATCTGCGGATCACCACGAATAACATAAAGATTATCGATTTCCAAAAAGTTCAAATCGATCAGCAAATCTTCCAGCTCAAACTTGTCGATGCCCCCGCAAATCAGATGCGGAACGGCGTCAACGCCCAATTTTTGCTGAATCGCAGCCGACAGCCCAAAAGTCCCCGTCCGCCGATTTGTCGCCTCTTTGGCAACGCCCGAAGCGGTCTGCACCAGCTTATACGCCCGCTCGTGGTTGGTCACATTCACAAACTGATAATTAAACTTCCGCAACCTCTCCAGCGGCGCCAACACCTTCTGCAGCCCGCAACCACGCACTGGCGGCAATACCTCCAGCGACAACAGCGGTTTTTCTCGCTTCAAAGCCTCTACAACTTTCATCTCACCTTCTTAAATTTTTATATCGTTTCAACAAAATTTCACTTCAAAATCGGATTTAATCGCATAATTCCCGTCGATGCACGCAATAAACCCCAGCACCCTCGGATCCAAGCCCTGCAACACCTCTTCCAAATCGGCACACGAGCTAAGGCGATTCGCATAAGCGGTGGCAAAACAGTCCGCCAAAACGGGATTTTCTGCCACGACGCAAACTCTGTCGGCTCGCCCCTTGCTGAAACTCGGTCCGAACTTCCCCGACGAAGTTGCCACACCCATTGGCAAGCTGTCGATAGTTAGACACAAGTCGCTATCTCGCTCGTTCCCAGGCAGATACACACGCATCGGCTGCTGACCAACCAGATACAAATCTCCGCCGTTTTCCACCAAAATCTCCGAAAACGAAAACCGCTCCAGCAGGCACTTTCCGACCTCTTTGGCAAAAAATCCAGCCACTCCAGCAAGAGGTCCTACGCCCGCTTGCGTTCCGCACCACTTCAGCTCTTGCACGCCCAAACTATCGCCAGATTTCGCCTCCACAGGCAAAAGCGAGCGCAAACTATCAAAATCGGCGTAACCCTCAAAATCGCGCCAAAGCTCCTTAATTTTCGCCAGCATCACCCGCTGAACTTCCTGCAAAGACGCCTGTCCACGAAAATACACCTGCAAATCGCTCTGCTTGTAACAAGCCTGCACACTCTGGCGACTTCCCGCTCCTAACTTCCGATAAATCCGCAGGTTATCGTTCATCTTTCTCGCGCAAAATCAGCGGTTTTTGCACAACTTTATCCTCAAAAAATTCCACCGGTTCACTAATCTGAAAAACGCCCTCGGTCAGATTTTTCTTCAAAAGTTCGGCAATCTCCTGCGCTTTGCTCAGGTTGGAAAAAGTGAAACTCTTCACCCGCTTTCCGCTCACCTCGATCTCGCCGCTAAAAAGTTCCGCATAATTTGTTTTGCACAAAATCGGATGTCCCATCACAGAATAATCTCGCACATAAGTGTCTATCTGCTCGTTAGTTA
This sequence comes from Candidatus Cloacimonadota bacterium, assembly GCA_963676615.1. Taxonomy (GTDB): domain Bacteria; phylum Cloacimonadota; class Cloacimonadia. Next base: position 900,636 of record OY781092.1, read on the forward strand.
TGCTCACATTCGCCGCAATATTTTCGTCGAGCACAGGAATCGGAATGCCGACTCCGATAAACAGGCTGACCCCGTATTTTTGCAAAATCAGCGGCTTAACAAACCTCGCATCCATCTTTTTCATATCGCCAATCAGCGCCAAATTCGCCGACTGCACCATCGGGATGCCGTGCTCGTTCTCCTCTCGCTGATTATCATACTGCGTCCCCTGCCAGCTGACATAGCCTCTGGCGCCTGCCAAAAAAACTCGTGAGCCAACACCAATCGTCCGCATCTTCGGGTCGTTCAATAGCGGACTCAGCTCGCCAGCGCTGGAATAACTGGCGTTCCCCAGCTCGGCGTTCAACTTGCCCATATAGGTGTAAATGTCTTTGCTGGTTGTATTTACCGCCACGGGATAGTTCTGATAAGCGTTTCGCGGATTGTAAAGATACGCCTGATTTATATCCTCCAGCTTGAAATAGGTCTTCACTTCTTTGCGTGGATAGCAGTCCGTTCCCTTACCTTGCGCCTCAAGGCAAACGCTCTTGCCAGCTATCAAATCACAAATAACATGCGCGCCGCCATAGCCAGGATTGTTCGGATTCTCAGCAGCCGCTCCCAAATATGTGTCCGCAGCCGCCAAACCGCCGTGCGCAGGCACTCCGTTGAGATAAATCTTCTCCATCCGTATCGGCAAATCCAAATTCCCAAAATTCAAAAAACAACCCGAAGAACACATCGGCGCAAAAGTCGCCGTGGTCACCACATCCACCTCTTTGCTAATCTCCGCTTTCGACTTCGTCTTGCCCAGTCGCGACGCCTCTTGAGCGGTTATCACGACAGCCTTTCCTTCCGCCAATCTCCGTTTAATCTCGCTAACACTTTTCATTTTCAACATCCTATAAATTTAATCTTACCCACAAAAAAAGAGTCCTCAGTTTTGCCCGACGACTCTTTTCTCTTTAAAAAAAATTTTATCTAATGAGGTCAACTCCTTAGTTAAAAACGCCATCGAACAACGCTCGGCATGCACATCATACCAGACATTCGCATCATATTTCCGCCAGCAACTTGCTCGATTCTGTTTTTCAATTATCTAAAACCTCAACTTCCTAAATCTCTTATGCACCACTTGCCAACTTCGCAAATTTATGTCAAATATTTTTTTGCAATAATTCACAAAAATAGCCAAATCAGCCCAGCAACTCCTCCACCTGCTCCTCTGGCACGATTTTCACCGTTCCCAGATTTTCCGCCTTTTGCAACTTCGAGCCGGGCGAGGCTCCCACAATCAAAAAATCCAACTTCGCCGAAACAGCCGACAGCACCTTTGCGCCCCTGCTCACCAGCAAATCTTTCAGTTCCTGCCGCTTATATTTCGCTAGCTTTCCCGTCAGCACAAAACTTTTCCCGCTCAATTTTCCCTGCGACTGCCACTCATTTTTTTGCACCTCAAAATTCAAGCCCGCTTTTTGCAACGCCGCTATCGTCCGTAAATTCTCCTCTTTGGCAAAATAGTCCAAAATATTTTTCGCAAGAACAGGACCAATATCGCCAAGCGCCGTCAAATCGTCGTATTTCGCCTCCTGCAACTTTTGCAAAGACGAAAAATTTTCCGCCAAAACTGCCGCCGTCTGCTCTCCGACACCCAAAATCCCCAAACCATACAAAACTTTGGCAAAAGGCTTCGACTTGGACTCTTCCACCGAGTTCGCCAGATTTTGCACCGACTGCTGCGCCTGACGATCCAACTGCAAAATCTTCTGATAATCCAGTCGGTAAATATCCGCAACACCCGCTAGCAGCCCATTATCCGCCAAAACCTTTATCTGCTTGGGTCCGAGCCCCACAATATCCATCGCCGCTTTCGACACAAAATGCTCGATTTTCCGCAAAGTTTTGGCAGGGCAACTCTCGCTGGGGCAACTCACAATGAAATTTCCCTGCTGCAACTTCGCCCCACAAACAGGGCAAACACTCGGCAAATCGATGGCTTGCCCATCTTTCGCAGGCTCTGCTACCCGAATAATTTTAGGAATAATCTCGCCCGATTTAATCAAAACGACTTTGTCTCCCAAATGCAAATCCAGCGATTGCAAAAACGCGAAATTGTGCAAAGTCGCCCGCGAGACGGTGCTTCCCGAAATTTTCACAGGACTCAAAATCGCCACAGGCGTAATCGCACCCGTGCGTCCCACATTGTATTCGACATCCAAAAGTGTGGCTATCTGCTGTTCTGCTGGGAACTTATACGCCATCGCCCATTTGGGATATTTGCTCGTCCAACCCAGCTCTTTTTGTTTTGCAAAATCGTTGACCTTAAAAACGATTCCGTCGATTTCAAAACCAAGTCCGCCACGGAGCTTGTCTAACTTTGCGCAATAATCACGAATTTCCTGCTCTCTTTTGGCAAAAGCAGAAAGCGGACTCACCAAAAAACCTTGCTCCCGCAAAAAAGCCAAGGCGTCTTCCTGCGTTGCAATCGAAAAATCTTCTGTGTAGCCAAGAGCGTAAAAAAACGCCTGCAACTTTCGATTTTCTGCCTGAGTTTTGTCTTTGAGCTTTATCGCACCAACTGCGGCGTTGCGGGGATTGGCAAAATCGTAGCCGCAATCCAAAAGGCGCTCGAACTCAGCGTTCGACATATAAACCTCACCGCGAACTTCCAGCTTTTTTTGGCACGCAATTCTCTTTGGCAAACCCTTTATCATCTGCAAATTTGCACTTATGTTTTCGCCCTGCTTGCCGTCTCCACGCGTTGTCGCATACTGCAGCTGCCCGTTTTCGTAGTAAATATTCACCGAAAAGCCGTCAAACTTCGGCTCCATACTCATTTTTGGAGCGCCCAAATTTTGCCAAAAAGCGACGACATCATCCACCGAAAAAAGATTATCCAGCGAATACATCGGCTGCAAATGCGCAATACTTTTGCCTTTGGCTGACAAATCGCTGCCAACTTTCTGCGTCGGCGAGTCTTCTCGCAAAAACTGCGGATACCTCTGCTCAAGCTCTTTGAGCTCCGCCAGCAGCAAATCGTATTCGCTATCCGAAATCGTCGGCGCCGCCTTTCGATAATAAAGGCGATTGTGCTCCCTGATTTGGCTAACCAAAAAATCGATACGAACCTTGGGCTTCATCGTTTTTTACAATCGAGAATCGAAATAAGCGTCCAACTCTTTTTTGATGCTCTTGCCCAAAAATTTCCGCATCTGATAATACGAAACCTGCTTTGCCCTCTGCGCGCTGAGTCCGCCGTCTCTGCCAACTTTATCGATGCTAAAAATCACTTTGTTCTCATCTGTCCGAACGATTTTGACACTCAAATTCCAGCGATAAAATTTGACGCTTTTACTCAAATCCTCTTCCTCAAAAACGATTTTGCCCTTCACCTGCAAAAGCGGTTTTTTTGTCCCAGTAAAATCGAGATTGGACATAATTCGCTCGATAATATTTTTCACCTCGTCCTGTTTATCATCCGTAATCTGCACCGCATAAGTTATCTTTTTGCCCAATTTTCTCACTTGACTCGAAAGTTTAGAGTACGAGTAAGTTATCAAACTCATCTGAGCGTCTTTCGGGCTGATCACCTGCAACTGATCTAGCAAATCCCGATTGAGCTTCGCATACGCCAAAGCCGCACGATAGCAACTATATTGCGTGATAATATCTTTGCTTTTTTTCGCCTCGTCAACAAAACTCGTCAAATTGTCCTCGTTATCCGAAATTCGCTGCTCATAAATTTTGCCCGTTTCGTCTCTATCAATAAAAGCCAAAGTGTAAACTTTGCCGTCGCCATCCACATATTTTCCTGCAAATTTAATGTTCACCAAAGACTGGTTCGAGCTAACCTCAACCGACTTATTTTGCTGCGTGCTTTCCGATTGCGACAACCCCTTGCTGTCCAAAATTTCAGAATACTTTTGAACAGTGCTACTAACCGCCGAAATATCCGACCTAAATATTTGAGAAATATTGCCCTTAGCCACTCTTTTGGCGTCCTCATAAGTGTCACCGCTGCCCAAAGCAGAAAGATACTCCGCTTGTGGATAAGCTTTATTTTTGTCCTCCATCCACAAAGGCTTATCGCCGCTAGATCCGCCAAACTTGCCACCAGTAGCACACCCAGCAAAAACCAAAATTGCCAAACAAACATTAAAAATTCTCATCTTTATTTTCTCCCTTTTCTATTTTACACAATACGATTGATAAAAATTCAGCAAGCCGTAGCCAACTTTCCTCTTCCCTAAATCGTCTTTTTTCAACAACTTACCGTTTTCGCCATAATAGTTTACGCTCCAGCAATACTCCCCTGGAGCAAGATAGACATCCGTGATGTAACCTTTGGACGGCAAATATCTGGCAGCGCGCAAATCGGCGTTCTCGGTGGCATTCAAACCCGCATCGAGAGCCAAACCGCCCAGCATCACAAAAATATTGTTCTGCCCATATTTATCTTTAGCGACTTTTTTGGCAGCCTCTCCTGCGATACCTTTGGCAATCGCTCTGGTGATGCTTTTTATCAACAACCGATTATACCCCAGCTCAAAAACGCTTTGCACCACTTTATCAAAATCTTCCATCAGCGCCAAATCTGCCCGAGCGACCTGATTTCTTGCAGAATCGACAGCCACTACTTCCACCTTTTTCACCTGCGAGGGTCTGCTCACCAAATACGGCAACTGAAACTTGAAATTGTAGCCCCCAGCAAGACCTGGATAAGCGTAGGTGTTGACGCCCTGCAAACCGAACTGCCCCTGCTTACCAGTTTTGGAACTCGCCACAATCACCACTCCGGGCTGCGTATTGATATACAAAGTTTTCGCCTGCTTGAGCATCCCAAGACCGACAAGGCTCACCAAACTCACAGCCACTTTTCCGCTCTTTGCTCCATCTAGCTTCGGCTTTGGAAAATCGTAAATCGACTTCTGCAGCGCAAACGCCTTATCTATTTTTTGCATATCGATCGCCGCATCGTCCATCTTGCCCAGCGATTCATACAGCCGCATACTCAAATATCTGCCCAGCGCATCGTTATAAAACTTGTTGCCCGGCGCCTCTATCTTGATTTTGCTATCGCCGCTTTTGTTGTAAGCCCTATCCAACTTGGCGTTTTTGTCCTCCAGCACCGACAGCTTGTGGTTCAGCCGATTTATCTCCACAAAAACATCGTCCACCAGCCCCAGCTTCATATAATTAAACGCCTTTATCAAATTTATGTAAAGATCTTCGTAATCCTCGCCCGCATAATCCAGCGCATTATCGTTCAACAAATACGACAGCGCCGCCTTGGAAACGCTTTTGGTGTAAAGCTCATCGATATACGCCTCCGCTTTGCTCAGCGCCTGATTGCTCTGCCGATATTTTCCCGCATAATGATAAATCATCCCCAAATCCAGATAATACAACACTCGATCCTTTTTGTTGTAGCCCTTTTTGCTCTTCAGCTCCCGTTCTGCCGCATCAAAATCCGCCGACTCAAGGCTCTTGTCGATATTTGCATAATGCGAAAGATTGGTTGCAGTAGCACCACAACCAATCGTAAAAATTAAAACAAAAACTGCGAAAAATCTTACCATGAATGTGAATCTTTTCCGATAAGTTTCTTGATCTTTTTATCTCCAATCCACACAATCTGGTTCGTCTCGATGTTGATTAACTGCAAATCGATTTGATAAAATTTCGCCTGCTGACCATCATACTCGTCCAAAATCACGCTGATGTCGCCAGTGAGCATAAAATCGGCTCCCGTTTCTGCTGCAAGCCGTTTTGCCGTCTCCATCGACGCATGCGACTGCTGCTGTGTCCGCTCATCACGCACCTGACCGCGCTCTGCCGAGCTCGCCACGAACTTAACTTTGCCCGAATTTATCAAAGCTTTTTGCATATCTTTGACAAAAGTCATCGTGTTGATATGCTCGGTGGAATTTTTAAGGCCGATACCGCCGACAATAACCACGGGCTTTTGCCCATCGTGCGCTTGTTTAAAATCCGCAAGCCACGGCGCCGACAAACTTTGCTCAATCAAAGAACTGGCAGTCATCCTCGAATCCGTATCGTTCCACCTGCCGCTAAAATCTGTCTGTTTGTCCGCAGACACCCGCGAAACCTCTCTCGAAGCACATCCAAACAACAAAACGACCCCCAAAATTGAAATCAGAATTTTTTTCATCATCTCTCCTATAATTTACAAAATTTTGTCCATTTCTATTAAGTTTTTGTTTTATGTCAAACTTTTTGTTCGCTTTCTCAAAAGCAAAATTCAAGCAGCAAACCAGCTGAAAAAAATCGCCCGCAAAGCCTCTATACCTGCACAAACTCCGCCATAATCGCATCCGCCACAAAATACGCATCTTCCCGCAAAGCTACCCTCTTTTTATCGACAATCAAAAAATCTGCTAGCTTCGCCAAAATCCGCTCATACTCCCGCAAAAAATCTTTGCCAAATTTCTCACGATACTCTGATAAGAGCAAACCTCTAGTCAGCCGAAGATGCAAAAAAATAAACTCCGACTCAAGCTGCTTTTGGTCTAGCTCCTCGAACTCTCCGTGTCCGTCGGTGCGAAAAAACGCTCCACCGCTTTTGTAATAGCTACATCCGCCATCGCCAACTGCCAAATACTGCTTGCCCTGCCAATAGGCGAGGTTGTGCTGCGACTGGCAATGCGGCAAACAAAAATTGGACAACTCATACTGCAAATAGCCCGCTCGAGGCAACTTCTGCCCGATTTCACGATAAAAACTTGCCAAAACTTCGTCCTCTGGCAAATTTTTCTTCTCCGCAAAAAGCGGCACGCCCTGCTCCAGCGACAGCAAATAAGTGGAAATGTGCTCTGGTTTCAGCGCCAAAAGCTCGTCGATTGACGCCCGCAAATCCGACAAAGTTTGTCGCGGCAACCCGTAAATCAAATCGCAAGAGATGTTGGCAAATCCCGCTTTTCGCAAACAATCAAACGCCAAAATATTTTGGTGACTGCTGGCTCTGCGCCCCAAAAATTTTAGCTCCTTATCCAAAAAAGATTGCGTGCCCAAACTCACTCGATTAAAGCCCAAACGCTTTAGATAGCGGGCATATTCGGCGGTTATGTCGGCTGGATTGCACTCGATAGTCAGCTCCTGCACCGATTCCAAATCGACAAGCGCCAGAAGTTTTTGCAACCGCTCTGGACTAAGCAAAGACGGCGTTCCTCCGCCGAAGTAAACGGTTTTCGGCTTAAACTCGGGGAATTTCCCCAAAACATTTTTTGCTTTTTGATAATATAGGTTGAAATCGAAATTTACCTGCGAGAAAAAGCTGCAATAGCCGCATTTTTGCCTGCACCAAGGGATGTGAAAATACAGGTGTTCCATTTTTTTTTCGCTAGACCAATTTTAGCCCGAGGAAAATTCCCAGCCAAACAAACAAAGCGCCCAAAACCAGATGTAGCAGCAGATATTGCCCGCAAAGCAGCCAATCGCCTTTTTCCAACAGCGAAAAAGCCTCGAACATAAAGCTGGAATAAGTGGAAAATCCGCCCAAAAATCCGACAAAAACAAAGCGCCGCAAATTGGCGGAAAACCAGCTATAATGCTCGGAAATCGGGAAAAGCAAACCGAAAAGAAAACACGCCAAAAGGTTTATCAGCAAAGTGGAATACGGAATTTTTAGCTGTCCAAAAATTCCTGCCAAAAGCTCGCCGTTCAAATACCGAAAGCAAGCGCCCAAAAATCCACCCAAACCGATGTAAACAAGGCTCATCTAGCTGGCAAATCCCATCGCTTTTCGCAAAATGTCCAAATTTCGCTGTGCCAGAGGTCGGACTCTTTCTGCGCCGTCTGCCAAAACCTTGTCCAAATAGGCTTTGTCGCCGATAATCTCGTCGTAAATTTTGCGCTTGTCCGCAACTTCCCGCTCGATTACTTCAAACAAAATCTGCTTAGCCTCGCCCCAACCCATTCCGCCTGCTCGATACTTTTGCGCCAAATCCGCCTGCTGCTCGGGCGTGCTAAAATGCTCATAAAGTGCAAAAACGCTGCAATTTTCGGGATCTTTCGGCTCGTCCACCGTTTGTGAATTGGTCTTAATCTTCATCACCAACTTCCGCAACTTTTTACTCGGCGAAAAAAGCGGAATCGTGTTTCCATAAGATTTGCTCATCTTGCGACCATCCAAACCAAGCACCTGCATCTGCTTGCTAAACTTCGCTTTTGGAATCGTAAGTAGCTCATTTCCATAGGTGTTATTAATCACACGCGCCACCTCGGCACACATCTCCACATGCTGCTTTTGGTCTTTGCCGACTGGCACAATATGCGGATGAAACAATAAAATATCCGCCGCCATCAAAACTGGATAGGTGAACAAACCGACATTAACATCGTCGTCCGCTGGGCGTCCAGCCTCCAAATTTTTGGCAACCTTATCTTTATAGGAATGCGCCCGATTTAGCAGCCCCTTCGGCATAAACGCCGCCAAAATCGTCGCTAGCTCAAAAATCTGCGGAACATCCGACTGGCGATAAAAGTGCGTCTTTTCGGGATTTAACCCGCAAGCCAACCAAGTCGCCGCAATCTGATACATACTCTCCAGCCGCTGGCCAGCATCTTTTATCGAATTTAGCGAATGATAATCCGCCATAAAATAGAACGACTCAAACTCGCTGGCGTGCTCCAGAGCAGGCCTAATCGCCCCCAAATAGTTCCCCAAATGCGGCACTCCCGTCGTCTGAATGCCTGTCAACGACCTCTTCATAAAAAATCCTTCCTCTTTTGTAAATCCAACTTCCGCTAAAATTTGCCGAGCACATTTTGCAAAAAATCGTCCCGCAACTTGAGCGCACTCGCATAAGGAGCGTTCGCCACAAACGCAAACAAATAAAGCTTGTTGCCTTTTCCCAGATAAAGCCCCGAAAGCGCGCTCACATCTGCAAGCGAGCCGCTTTTCCCTTTGACCCTGAGCGGAATTTCCACACTCTGCAAAGTTCCCTCTTTTCCCATTTCTGGCAGCCCCGCAAAAAAATCCAACCGCAAAAACGGCTTATCCCAAGCGTATTTCAACAATTTCAAAATCGTTTGCGCTGACAAGTAATTTTTGCCCAGACCGCTACAACTGGCAAGATTTGCCGCTTCGCCCAAACTATCCACAACAAAATCTTCCAAAACTTGCGCACCCATCGACGAATCGCCGTATCTTTTTTGCGCCAAATAGCACCCCAAAGACTCCGCAATAAAATTCGAGGAGTAAACATTCATCAGCCGCAAAATCTCGTCCAGCGGCTTAGACTTGTGGATGTAAACACCGTCGTAATCGAAAAAATCGTCTGGCAACTTTTGCCGAACAAGCGCCGTGTTGGACGGCAAATCCAGATAATAACACAGCGCATAAAAAAAATGGCTGGTCGGATCAAACACCCGTTTGTATAGCGTTTTCTGGGGCGTCGCTCGATTTGATCCCGTCTGAATCAGCAGCTTGTCGTGCCAACTGCGAGTGACGATTTTATCCCCCAAGCCGTCTTCGTGCCGCACAACGAAATAATCTCCAGGAGTTTTCACAAAAATTTTGCCATCCAAAACATCGAGCTGATAGGTGTTGTAATTCAGCGCCAGCGCACTCACGGGCGCATTGTAGGCTCGGTCGTTTTTGGCTTTGAGCGCCCGAATTTCCGTTGCAGAAGAGAACAGATCATCGTCAATAACCACCGCTTTCGCAGCCTTTACACCAGCTTTTTTCAGTTCCAAACCGACAAGATAAAGCTCCTCCATCACCAAAGCTGGATCGCCGCCAGCTTGCACAAAAAGCGTGTCGTGATGCCAGCGGAATTTGGTCGAAAACCGAAAACCTGCGCCAAGCTCCTGCAACGCAACCACCGCAGTAAAAAGCTTCAGGTTCGAGGCGATATTCAGCCTCAGCTCTTGTCCACTTTGGGCAACAACTTTTTCTTCCGCCAAATCGTAAACAATGTAACCCTCTTCGGCAAAAATCGCCTGACAAAACAACAAAAACGCCAAAAAAATCAGCGCCTTGCCGCCTCTCACAAAAGACCTCGCACAGCCTCAAAATCGACTTTATAATCGATACGCAAACTCACCAAACGCTCACGCACCGCTGCATTCTCGCGCAATTTCACCAAATCTTTGTCCGTCACCAGCAAAAAATCGGCTGACGACAACTTTTCCAGCGGCAAATCCGAAAAATCGCAGTGATCGCTAAAAGCAAACTTTTCGGCGAGCACCACACCCGCTTTTTCGAGAGACTTTTCAAAAGCAAGAGGGTCTGCAATCGCCGACACAGCGTAACATTTTCCGCTCGTGAGTTTTTGCAGGCTCACTTTTTTGCCATCTGCGTCAAAAAAACCGACAGCCGCAATTTCGCCCTGCAACAGCTGTTTCCCGCATTTTTTCGCCAAAGTTTCCACCTGCAAATTTTCGCCGTCTACCACAACGCAATCGGCAGCCGCCAAAGCTCGCTTCCCTTCCCGCAAATATCCCGCAGGCAAGCACCAGCCGTTGCCAAGACCAACTTTGGCTTTGAACAAAACGAAATCGAAATCGTGAGCGACCGCAAAATTTTGGAAAGAATCTTCCAAAATAATCACATCCAAATCGGGAAATTTCTGCTGCAAACAGCGCACCGCCAAAAGCCGATTTTTGCCCACAACAACTGGCACTCCTGGCAACTTTTCCGCCAAAAGCTGCGGCTCGTCGCCCGCTTTTTTGGCTATCGAAAAAATCCGCTGCCGATCACTAATCAGGCTCACACCGCTCTCCAGCTGGCTTTTATAACCTCGCACAGAGATCGCCACTTTCATCCCTTTGCTCAAAAAAAATCTCGCCAAGCTGACATCAAACGGCGTCTTTCCAGAGCCTCCACAAACGATATTCCCCACGCCAACTATCTTCACACCCCCGATTTTTTTCGGACTAGCTTTTGCCCGCTTTATCGCCGTTATAGCCTGATAGAGCAGCGAAAATCCAAACAAACCTCGCGAAAGCCACGATTTTTTTTTCAGGTGTTTTTCGGCGAAATCGCTCATTCGCTCACCAGAGAATAATGTTCAAAATTTTGCCTAAAAAAATCGATTGTAAAGGCGATGTCGGCAGGCAGTTCCGCCTCAAAACGCAGATTTTTTTTGCTGATCGGATGCTCAAAACTCAAAACGCTGGAGTGTAGCGCAGTTCGCAAAAGGTGGTTTTTTAGCAAAGATTTCATCTTTTTGGCGAAACTCGGCGGAACTCGCACCACAGCGTCTTTATTGCTGCCATAAACTTTGTCCGCCAAAATCGGATGCCCCAAATGCGCCAGATGCACACGAATTTGGTGCGTTCTGCCCGTGAGAATTTTTATGCGAACCAGCGAAAAAAAGTCGTAACTTTCCAAACTCTCATACTCCGAAATCGCCAGCTTGCCCACTGGATAGACGCCCATTTTGCGAAAATCTTTTTTGCTGCGAGCCACAAAATTTTCCACTCGTCCCGCCAATGGCTCGAGATTGCCGAGCACCAAAGCCAAATAACTTTTGCCGATTTCTCGTCTGGCGAACTTTTCCGCAAGAGCTATAGCCGCCGCATCGTTTTTGGCGATAAGCATCAAACCCGAAGTCTCCTGATCCAACCGATGAACGATGCCCGGACGCACCGTGTCCAAATTTGCCAAATTTTCGCCAAATCTCGCCAGCAGACCGCTGACCAAAGTTCCCGAAAATTGCCCGTTGCCGGGATGCACACAAACGCCAGCGGGCTTGTTGATCACCGCCAGATGCTCGTCCTCATAAACAACTGCAAAATCAACATCTTCCGCCTGCAATTTTTGCTCCAACGGTTCCTGCTCGGGCGCTGTCACCTGCAGCAAATCTCCCGCTTGCAACCTAAAACTTTTTTTGCTCTCGACCTTGCCATTTACCTGCACCAAACCATCGGCAATAATCTTGCCCGCTTTGCTGCGAGAGCTGAACTCTTCTTGCAAAAACTTATCTAGCCGCTGCTCCGCATCGCCAACAAATCGCAAAATTTTTCGTTCATTCACTCTTTTTTGTCTTTTCGTTTTGTGTTGCCCTTGATGCTCACAGCGATAACAAACCCAAGCGGCTCAAGGTTCGCCCCCCGCACAACCGCACTCTTCAGCCCAAAATGCAGCTCCAACTTTTTCATATTATAAAAAATCGGCTCCTGCGCATCTTTTGCCTCCAACACCGCCGCAGCATAATCTTTCAGCTTTTGCGAACTCGCCCCCAGCGTCGCGTTGAGCAAATTCGCACCCTCTTCGACATCGGGAAAATAGTCCCGCAGCAAATTCGACACACTCACCACTTCGCCCTGCAAATCGACAATCAGATAGCCGTCGCTCGACACAGAATAAAGCGCCTCCAGCCGTGAACGCTGCTCCAAAATCTTCATCTTCTTCAGCTCGTCGAACTCCTTTAGCTCGTCATACATAATCCGCACTTCGTCGTAAAGATGCAGCACCTCTTTTTCCGCATTCGGCACCTTTATCGCAGAGTTAAATTTGCCCACACCAATGTCCTTCACCACGCGGATTACCCCGCTGAGCATCTTCGTCAAAAACCTTGGAATAAACAAAAACAAAATCGCGCCGATAGCAAACTGCACCACCACCAAAATCATCAAATTGTTCAAAAAAGTGTTTTTAATATAATTTTCCGCAATCGAATAATTGTCCGTAAATCTAACCGTATAAATAAGTTGCGCAACCGAAAGCAAAATCAAAACCAGCATAAAAAATCGCAATACAAACTTCAATCTCATAACTATCAGCTCCTTTTAAACTTATCGATAAATAAGTTCACATTCTCTTGCAAACCGATCAGCAAAAAAGAGTCGCCGCTGGAGAGCAAATCGTTGGCTTTTGGGCGGTCGTTCATCACAAACTGCACCTGATTTTCGCCGTTTTCGTCCACAACTTTTTTCCGTCGCTTGATGGCAATCACATTCAGCCCATACTTCACCAAAATTTCCGCCTCCGAGAGCGACTTGCCCCAAAACTGTTCGGGAATCTCGATCTCCACCAGCGAGTGCGTTTTGGAAATCTCCGTATAAGCCAAAATGTTGTTGTGCAAAATCGTCCGCGCCAGCTCAATGCCCACTTTTTTCTCGGGAAAAATCGCATTAAAAACACCCATTCGCTCCAAAATATCTTTGTGGATTTGGTCTTTCACCTTGCTGTAAATCACCGGGATTTTCATCTTTTTCAGGAGCATATTTATCGTGATATTTATCTCAATATTGCTGCAAGTAGCAACAATCACCGCATCCATCTCGTGCAAATTCAGCTGGTTAAGCACAGCCTCGTCCGTCGCATCGGCGTTAATGGCAGAGCTCACTAGCCCCTGTGCCTGCATTTTGTCGGTCATTTTTTTGTTAATATCCACCGCCCAAACCTCGACGCCCGCCTCATACAGCTCCGTAGCCACCGTGCTGCCAAATTTGCCCAAACCCAGCACCGCATATTTACTCATAACCTATCTCCTTTCCGTAATTCACTCATATGCAAAAAGTTAGCCAATATTTATATTTTCCACTGGATAAACGAACACATTTTTTTCGCTCGTATCCGACAGCGCAAAAATTATCGTCAGCGGCCCGATTCTGCCAAAAAACATCAAAAACATTACCACCAATTTACCAGCCCACGAGAGGCTGGAGGTGATGCCCATACTCAGCCCAACTGTGCCAAAAGCCGACACCGCTTCAAAAATAATCGGCTTGAGTCCAAAAGGCTCCAGAGCGAACAAAAAGAAAATCGCCACCAAAATCGTCAGCATCGCTATCGCCAAAAGGGCAATCACCTGATTTAGCTTGCTCAGCGGGATGCTCCGTTTGAACACCGTTATGCGCTTGTTGCCTTTCAAAAGCGAAAAAACAGCCACCACGACAATCGCCAAAGTCGTTGTTTTGATGCCGCCTCCAGTGGAGCTGGGACTCGCACCAATCAGCATAAAAAGCAGCGTCCACAAAAACGACGAATCGGACAAACTCGCCTGGTCAATCGTATTGAAGCCGCAAGTTCTGGTCGTGACCGACTGAAAAAACGAGTGCCCCATCCGCTGCAAATTGTCCATATTGCTCATCGAGCTGTTCACCTCGGAAAAGTAGTAAAAAATCGAGCCCAAAATCAGCAAAAAAATCGTCGTGTTTACCGCAATTTTGGTGTGTAGCGACAGGCGCCCAAACCGCAAATTTCTCTTTTTGACCAAGTTCCAGATGTCTATCAAACTAGGAAATCCAAGGCCTCCCAAAATTATCAAAGCAGGCACCACCACCACCAAATACCAGCTGAGATTTAGCCGCTCAAAACTGCTCGAATAAAGCGAAAATCCAGCGTTGCAAAAAGAAGAAATCGAGTGAAAAACCGCAAAATAACCAGCTTTTAGGTGCGAATAATCAAGCCCTCTGAAGTTAAAATAGAGCAGCACCGCTCCCAAAAATTCGATGGTGAAAGTCAAAATAATCACATTCCGCACCAGCGAACCGATGCTGTAGCCGCTCAAAATTCCGCTAACCGTCTCGACCATCGATCTGCCCGCAGAGTTGATTTTTTCACCGATAATAAGCGCAAACAAAGTCGAAATCGTCATTATTCCCAGACCGCCGATTTGGATTAGCGCCAAAATCACAAGTTGCCCAAATAGAGTAAAATAGGTGTATGTGTTTTTGACCACCAGCCCCGTCACGCAGACCGCAGAAGTGGAAGTAAAAAAAGCGTCAATCAGCGAGATTTTGCCCTTAACCACCGACATCGGCAGCTTTAGCAAAACCGCTCCCAAAAAAATCGCCAGCAAAAAACTGATAATCACCAGATACGACGGGTTGTTGTAATACTTTTCCAAAATCGGATTGTCGTGCGGATTGGTGGAAAACGAGTAAAGAAAGCGCGCGATTTGGCGAAAAATTATGAAAAGGAAAAAGAAATTGCTGCTAGAATAACTCCAGAAAAAGAAAAAGAGGATGCTCTCAGCAACGACCAGCACCTGCCGTGCGGGCGGAAACTGCTTGAAATTGAGATAAAAAAGCGCCACATTTAAACCGTAAACTCCCAGCACTATCAAGCCATAATGCTCCAAAAAAAAGCTGTTCGGAAGCTCGGAAACATTGACTCCCAAAAGCAAAAACCCAAGATTTACTAGGGCAAAAAAGTAGAGTGCCAGCCTTGATACAAAGACCAGCACCTCCGCTTTGCTATAAATTTTCTTTGATATTTCCAAAAACTTGCTCCGGCGATTGATCGGCATCAACTTTTATCAAAATATTTTTTGATGCGAAAAAATCGAGCAACGGCTCGGTCTGCTTTTTGAAAGTCGCCACTCTTTTGGCAATCGCTTTGGGATTGTCGTCGTCCCTGCGCTGCAAGGGCTTGCCGCATTTATCGCAAACATCTGCCACTTTCGGCTGGTGAATCAGACTGTATTCGATGTTGCAACTCGGGCAATTTTGCCGCGCGGACATTCTGGCAATCGCCAAATCTTCTTTGAGGTCCATATAAATCACTTTGTCGATTTCGAACTCCTGCAAAAGAAACTCCGCCTGCGAAATATTGCGGGGGAAACCGTCCAAAATAAACCCTTTGCCTTGTTTGTCGATTTCTTGCTTCAAAAGTCGAATCACAAGCTCGTCTGGCACAAGCTCGCCCTCATCGAGATACCCCTTGAGCTCTTTGCCGATAGGCGTTTGCTCTTTGATATGCGCGCGAAAAAGGTCGCCCGTGCTAATGTGCGCCAAGTCAAAAGCCTCTTTTATTTTTTTGGATTGCGTGCCTTTGCCGCAACCTTGAATACCCATAATGCAAATCGCTAACTTATTATTATACATAGACTTACTCCTTAATCTTCGAAATTTATAAACTTATCAACGACCACGCCGTCAGATTTGCCGCCTTTGAGGTAAACCATCAATTCGCAAATCAAGCCAATCGAGATGAACTGCACGCCAATCACAGACAGCAAAACCCCCAACATCAAAAGCGGTCTGCCCGAGATGCCCTCAACCAAAAAATATTTAATATAAACAAGGTAAAGGCAAATGCCGACTCCTGCCAGCGTCAACAAAAACCCGATGCCGCCAAAAAAGTAGATTGGGCTGCGCTTGTATTTGGTAATCACCCGTATCGTCAAAAAGTCCAAAAATCCGCGCAAATAACGCTCAAAGCCATATTTCGATTTGCCGTGCTCCCGTTTGCGATGCTCAACGATCACCTCGCCACAACTGAAACCCAGCGACTTCGCCAGCACAGGAATATAGCGGTGCATCTCGCCGTAGATGTTCAGATTTTTGACGACCTTCTTCTTATAAGCCTTAAACCCGCAGTTGTAGTCGTGCAGACGCATTCCAAAAAAACGCGAAACCACGAAATTGAACAGCTTGGACGGCAAAGTTTTGCCCAGCGGATCGAACCGCTTTTTCTTCCAGCCGCTAGCCATATCGTAGCCTTCATCCAGCTTTTGCAAAAAATTTTTAATCTCCTTGGGATTGTCCTGCAAATCGGCGTCCATCGTAATCACCACATCGCCTTTGGCAATATCAAACCCCTTTTGAATCGCAGCCGCTTTGCCAAAATTCCGCTGAAATTTAATCACCTGCACCTTTTTATCCTGCCCAGCCAGCTCACACATCCGCGCAAAACTGGCGTCTTTCGAGCCATCATCGATAAAAATGATGTTATAATCAAAGCCATCTGGAATATTTTGCCGAATTTCATCGCACAAAATTCCCAGCGTCTCTTGCTCGTCCAGCACCGAAATAATAAACGAAATCAGTTTCAAAATTGTCCTCCAATTCTCAAAAGCAAACTCATCACAACCCCCGCGGCTATGGGCATCTTCAGGTTATCGTCGATTTTGGTTGGAATCAGCTCGGCGACACTCGCAGCAAACGCTCCAGAAGCGCAAACTGTCCAAAAACCACACAATCCGCCAGCCAAACTGCGACTAGCAAAAAAATAGGCAATCGCCAAACAACCAAAAAAGCACGCAAGCGAGCCTTCCAAACTTTTTTTGCCCAGTTTTATCCTGCCAAACTTTTTGCCAATCAAAGCCGCTAGCGAATCGCCAAGCGACAAAAAACTCAGCGACAAAAAAGCGACCTCTCCCGAAAAAAAAATCACGCAAACCAAACACGAAACCAAAAGATAAAAAGAGCCAGCCAGTCCGCCAGACTTCTCGTGATCACGCAAAATGTGCCCAAAAATATCGTCTAGCCACCTGCCAATTTTGCAATCTCTGCGCCGTAAAAATTCGTAACCAAAAAAAACGGCAAAAACAACCGCAATCCAAAACAAAGCGACTTTTTTATCGTAATCCAGCCAATATTTATACCCAAACGGAATCAGCAACGAACTCAAATGTATAGACTTACGCAAAATTTCTTGCTTCATTTTTTTAGTCGTTCTTCCCGCAACATTTTTTGTATTTCTTCCCGCTGCCACAAGGACACGGGTCGTTTCGCCCAATTTTTTCCTCGTTCACCCGCTGCTTTGTTGCAGGCGCATCGCCGCCATTTGGGCTATAAGCCGAGCTGTTCGAGTGCGTCAGATTCAGATTTCCCTGCGCAGGCATCGCCGAATGTTGCCGCGCCACCACACGAAAGATAAACACCTTTTTGGCGACCGTCTCCGTGATATTCGCCAGCAGCTCCTCAAAAAGCTTGAAGCTCTCTTTTTTATACTCAATCAAAGGATCGCGCTGTCCATACGAGCGCAAGCCGATACCCTCTTTCAGCGAGTCCATCTCGTGCAGATGCTCACGATACAACTCGTCCACCGTCTCCAGCAAAACAAACCGTTCAATCTGCTCCACCATCTGCTCGCCCATCTCCTGCACACGCTGCTCATACGCCGCCAAAACATCCGCCTGCAGCTTTTGTTCCACATCCTCCACCTCATAATCCGCCTGACTCAGCTTTAGATCCAGCTCTCGTTCAATCTTCGCCAGCAAACCATCGACATCGATTTTGCCATCGCTATGCGTGAACTCACCAACCGCATTATAGACAAAATCTTCGACAAACTCCAAAATCTCGGGGCGAACGCTCTTGCCCTCGAGCACCTTCTTGCGATAAGAGTAGATGATCTCGCGCTGACTGCTGCCCACTTGGTCATACTCCAGCAAATTTTTCCGAATCTGGAAGTTATGCGACTCCACTCGCTTTTGAGCCTTCTCCACCGAACGATTCATCCACGGATGATAAATCGCCTCGCCATCTCGAAGCCCCAGCCGTTTCATCATCGGCGCAATCCGATCCGAGCCAAAAAGCCGCATCAAATTATCCTCTAGCGACAGATAAAACCGCGAAGTTCCCGGGTCGCCCTGCCGTCCTGCACGACCTCGCAACTGGCGATCTATCCGCCGAGACTCGTGCCGCTCTGTGCCAATCACATGCAAACCGTCCATCATTTTGCCATACGGAAAATCGTCGCTGATTTTTTTGCTAAACCCTTTGCGATAGCTTTCTTTGGGCATCGAAATCACGCCCTGACCGAGCTTGATATCCGTTCCACGACCAGCCATGTTCGTGGCAATCGTCACCGCGCCTGGCTCTCCAGCCTTAGCGACAATCTCCGCCTCTTTCTGATTTTTCTTGGCGTTAAGCACATTATGCGGTATCTTGCGCCTTTTGAGCATCTTAGACAAAAGCTCCGAAACATCCACCGAAACAGTTCCGACCAAAACAGGCTTCTCCATCTTGTGCCAATAAACCACCTCGTCGATCACCGCCTGAAACTTCTCGTTCTTCGTCAAATAAATCATATCGTCATAATCGACCCGCGTAATCGGCACATTCGTCGGCACCTCCAGCACCGGCAAATTATAAATCTCGCCAAACTCCTTCGCCTCTGTAACCGCCGTTCCAGTCATTCCCGAAATTTTATTATAAAGCCGAAAATAGTTCTGAATCGTCACCGTTGCAAAAGTTTGCGACGCCTTCTCAATGCGCACACTCTCCTTCGCCTCAATCGCCTGATGAAGCCCCTCGGAAAACCGCCTGCCGGGCATCAAACGCCCAGTAAACTCATCCACAATCATCACCTTGCCGTCCTGCACCACATACTCCTCGTCCTTGTTGAAAAGCGCGTAGGCCTTGAGCAGCTGGTCGATATTGTGCAACTTCTCGTTCTTATCCAAAAACCGCTCCGAAATCTCCTCTTTGCGCTCGATTTTTTCCGCATCAGAAAGGCTACTATCGCCATCAACCTTCAGCAAAGCCTCATCCAGCGAATCCACCAAAAACAAATCGCTCTCCAACTCGCCAATCACCGCCTGCCCCTTCTCGCTCAAATGACAAGAATGACCTCGCTCATCCACCACAAAATAAAGCTGCTCATCAAACTCGTGCATCTTCTTATCCCGAATCGCCACATTCTCCGCATTCACCAGCGCCTGCTTAAACGCAGGATCTTTTTGCAACTTCAAAAACGCCTTCCGCTTGGGCAACGCCCTTTTTATCTTCAGCAAAATCCTGCCAACTTCCTCGCTCTGGCTACTCACATCAAGCCCATTCACCTCTTTCAAAAACTCGCTCACCAAATCTCGCTGCAACCGAAAAAGACGCGAAATCGTCGGTTTAAACTCCGCAAAAAAGTTCTTACTCTCTGGCACAGGTCCGCTGATAATAAGCGGCGTGCGCGCCTCGTCAATCAAGACGCTATCTACCTCATCGATAATCGCATAGTTCAACTTTTTCTGCACCAGCTGGCTCTTGTCCACCGCCATATTATCCCGCAAATAATCGAAACCAAACTCGCTGTTCGTGCCATAAACCACATCGCAAGCGTAAATCTCCTGCTTATCCTGCGGCTCCATCATATTTTGCAAACAACCAACCGAAAAACCGTGATACTCAAAAACTGGCGACATCCACTGCGAGTCCCGCTTCGCCAAATAATCGTTCACCGTCACCAAATGCGCGCCATCTCCCGTCATCGCGTTCAAAAACAAAGGCAACACCGCCACCAGTGTCTTTCCCTCTCCCGTTGCCATCTCCGCAATCTCGCCGTCGTGCAACGCAATTCCGCCAATCAACTGCACATCAAAAGGCACCATATCCCACACCTGCTGATGCTCCACAACCTGATAACTATGCCCCTTGAGCCGCCGACAAGTCTCCTTCACAAAAGCAAAAACCTCTGGCAAATATCCGTCCAAAACCTTCTTCGTCTGCTGCTTTAGGCGCGTCTGCTGCCGATTTAGAGCGTCGTGTGTCGCATCCGTCTTCTTCTGCAAATATTCCTCTTCCAGCTCCGCCAAAAGCCCCTTTTCCGCCTCCAATCTCTTTTGAATATCGTCCTTAATCTTCTGCAAATTCGCCCGAAAATCTTCGTCGGACAAACCCTGCAAAGAGCCATAAATCTCGTTTATTTTCTCCACAATGGGATAGATAGACTTAAGTTTTTTGGCAGACCTATCGCCAAAAACTTTTTCAATCATCGATTTTAACATACAATTTCCCCTAATTTCATAGGGTAAGCTTGATTTAAAGGGCGCAAAGTCAAGAGTTTTTTTGGTTTAATTCTCATTTGAGTTTTGGGAAAATTTAGGTTAATTTACAGAAAAACTAAATCAACCTAAAAATTTAAGAAAAAAAAGAACAGACAAAAATCATCTTCTCAAAATAAGATCCAGCAGCCCCTACTTCCCACGTACAAAAGACTGATTGTTGACTAGCGAAATCTCCAGCTCGCCCTCATCTTCCAGCCGAGCAACCTCTTTGCCTACAAGGTGCAGATTCGCTCCCAAAATCTTGGCAAGCTCTTGGATTGTGCACGGTCGGCGCTTCACAGTCTGCTTAATCTGCTCGACCAAATCGGCGTCCAAAAAATCGACCTCAGACGGCTTTTGCCCTCTGGTCGGCACATCGACAGGAGCGCCCCAATCCCACGAGGCTATCTCCAGCAGGCGCTCATACTCCACAGGCTGCACCCAACTTTCCGTGCCCGGGCGATCCAGCGTATTCAGCTGCACCCTATCTGGCGCAATTTTTTTCACCGCTATCATAAGCTTCGCCAGCTCCGCATCGGTGTCGTTAACGCCAGCCGCCAAAAAAATTTCCAGCCACATTTGACCCAAAAAATCTTTCTGAAACTTCGCCAAATTCTCGACAATTTCGCTGGCTAGAACGCCCTTTGCTGGTCTATTGATTTTCTGAAAAACATCCTGACTAACCGCATCCAACGACGGCACCAAAAGATCGACCCGCGGCTCCAGATACGACGACGAATTTGTAATCATACACAACTTGTATTGCGGATATTTCCGCTTCATAAAATCGGTGATTTTTTCCAGACAAGTGGACAAAGCTGGCTCGCCGTTCCCCGAAAAAGTCACATAATCGAGCTTCGGATTTTTTTGTAAATACGCATCAAGCTCCCGCAAAACCTCGTCCGTCGGCACCAGCTCCGCCCTTTTTGTGCTTAGGCAAGTGGTTTTTCCCGACTCGCAATACACGCAATCGAAACTGCAATATTTATAAGGGACAATGTCCACGCCGAGCGAAACTCCCAGTCGCCGCGACAAAATAGGACCAAAAAGATACTTCATCAGACAAAACTTTCGCTATTTTTGCTAAAAAAAACTACCGCTTTACGGTCTTGGGGACGCTGAAATAGACATCCGAATCTTCGGACTGCGCGTTCGCCAAAGCATCCTTGCGGCTAAGCGAACTCTCCAGTTTGTCGTCGCGCAAATCCGCATAGCCCAAAGCGAAATCGCTTGGCTGCTCGCCGCTGGGCTGCACTTTGGCGATAACTTTCACATGATTGACAATATCGCCAAAATCTTTGCTAAACTCCTTCAAATCGTCGAAATCGATTTTGCAAAGCTCGGCAATCTTCTTAATCTCGTCCATTCCTACCATTTTCTCGTCCTCTTTTTTTCCATCAAGGATTCAACTTCACATTCATCGGATTATCTTTGCTCAAAATATACTCGCCCACATAATCGACGCTGTCGGCAAGCCAAACCGCAATCTGCTGACTCTCCAGCTGTGATGCGCTCTCCTTTTCGGCTTGCGTATTTTTATTTTTCTCAAGTAAAGGATCGACCTGAAAATTGCGGTGAATGTAGCTCGTTGCAAAAATCATCAAGCCAATCACTACCAAAATCGGCAGACCATACAAAACCCACTTGGTTGACCAAAAACTTTTGGAATGGTCAAAATCGCCAAGAGTCCGCTTGATCTCGCGCGCCGTGCAATGATTTGCGTCGAAGGCGTCCAAAATCTTGTCGGTGTCCGCTCCGATGACCCTGGCATAAGTGTAAACGAAATTGCGTGCCAGCGTCCCTTTTTGGTAATAATCTGGGTCGTCAGACTCTATCAAAGCAAGAGTTTCCAAAGAGATCCGAGTCGCCAAAGCGACCTCCTCAAGGCTCTTTCCAACGGCCTTTCTATGCTGGACTAACAACTCTCCAACGCTCACAGAATCTCCCTAAATTCAAAATCAAGATAAAAAAAAGGAGCAAAATCGATTAACTTTCTGCCAAAAAAATGTATCGCCTAAACCAAAAAGCTAACCAAACTTCAATCTCCTAAAAATTTTAAAAAAAAATGGTGGACCCAAGTGGATTCGAACCACTGACCGTCCGGTTATGAGCCGGAAGCTCTACCAACTGAGCTATAGGTCCTTTTTGCGATGTTAACGCTATGCAAAGCAAAATTTTCCCCTGCAGGTGTCAAGGAAAAATCAGCAGCAATTTGAAATCGCAAAAATCGCAAAATTTCTGATAATTTCGCCAATTTTACAAAAAAAATCAGCTCCGAAATAAATCTGTCGAGAGGTATCTGTCGCCGCGGTCGGTCAAGACTGTAACGATAGTCCCTTTTTGCAATTTTTCGGCTATCTGCACGGCTCCCAAAACATTCGCCCCCGAACTCATTCCCACAAAAAGCCCCTCGTCCCTAGCCAAACGGCGTGTCATCGCAAAAGCCTGATGGCAGTAAACATTGCGCACTTCGTCGAGCTTCTTTGCGTCATAAATCTTCGGCTGCACAGACTCCACCATATTTTTCAACCCCTGCAAATTGTGCTTCAACTGCGGCTCCAGCCCCACAATTTTGATGTTTTCGTCTTTCTCTTTGAAAAAACTGCTGCAGCCCATCAAAGTCCCCGTTGAGCCCATTCCAGCGACAAAATAGTCGATATCGCCCTCCAGCTGCTCATAAATCTCGGGCGCCGTTCCCAGATAGTGCGACAGCGGATTTGCGGGATTGCCAAACTGATTGGGATAAAAATATTTCTCCGGCTCTTTCTGCAAAATCTCTTGCAAAAGCTCAATCGCTCCGTCCGTGCCTTTATCTTTGGCGGACAAAACCACATCGACTCCAAAACCTTGCAAAATCTGCACCCGCTCTTTGCTCACGGCGCTGCTCATCACGATTTTGCACTTATAGCCAAGATGCGAGGCAAGCATCGCCAAAGCCAAGCCCGTGTTGCCCGAAGTCGCTTCAATAATCGTCTTCTCTTTGCTCAGGCTCCCGTCTTTCAACCCTTTTCGGATCATCATCGCCGCGGGTCTATCTTTTATCGAACCGCCAGGATTCATAAACTCCAACTTGGCGTAAATCTTCACCGCAGAATTCGGCTCAAGATTTTTTAGCCGCAGCAAAGGCGTCTTGCCGATGCAATCCAGCAAACTAGCTATGCGCATTGGCTTTGTAATCCTTTAATCCCGCAAAAGTTTTGCCGCTTTTTTGGCTATAATCCCAAATCGCAGCCTTAATCGCATCTTCGGCGAGCACCGAACAGTGCACCTTTTCCGTGGGCAAACCGCCAAGAGCTTCCAGTGCGTCCTTATTTTTGAACTTCAGCGCCTGTTCAACGCTTTTGCCAATAAGCATCGTCGAAGCGATCGAAGACGACGCCACAGCCGCACCGCAGCCGTATGTCTGGAACTTCAAATCGGTGATAATCTGATTCTCGTCCACCTTGATATAAATCTTCATCACATCGCCGCACTGAGCGCTGCCAATCTCGCCAACACCGTCGGCGTCCTCTATCTTCCCCACATTTCGCGGATTTTGGAAATGGTCTAAAACTTTATCCGAATACATCGTTTTCTCCTTAAAAAATTTTTGGCATCAATCGCAAAGCGGCGACATCACTCGCAGCCTCTTGACGCTTTTTTTCAAAACTTCCACAACTTTATCCACCTCTTGCAAAGTGTTAAAATGCCCAACAGACAGCCGCAAAGAGCCGTGCGAGAGCATATCTGGCACACCCATTGCCGCAAGAACATGCGAGGCTCCCGCAGAGCCAGTCGTGCAAGCAGAGCCCGTCGAAGCGTAAATATTGGCAAAATTCAAGTCCAGAACAATCGCCTCTCCCTCGACAAACTCGAAGCAAAAACTGGCAATCCCGCTGTGTCTTTTTTGGGGATGCCCAGTGAGCACCACATTATCTATCTGACTGGTCACCCGCGCGATAAGCTCGCTGCTAAGCTTTTGCAAATGCTCACAATGCGCCTTCTGATTTTTGCTCAAAAGCTCCACCGCCTTGGCAAATCCCACAATTCCGGGAATGTTCTCCGTGCCAGCACGCTTTTTTCGCTCCTGCGCACCGCCGTCCATATACGGCAAAATATTCACCCGCTCATCGACAAACAGCGCTCCGACGCCTTTTGGACCATACACCTTGTGAGCCGAAAAACTCGCCAAATCGACGCCCAGCTTCTTCACATCAATCGGCAAAACGCCCAGAGCCTGCACCGCATCTGTATGCAAAAGCGCTCCCGCATTATGCGCAATCTTGGCAATCTGCTCAATCTCCTGCACCGTGCCGACCTCGTTGTTCACCATCATCACCGAAACCAGCGTCGTCTGCGCGTCCACCTCCCGCTCAAGCTGCTCAAGATTTACCTGCCCGAACTCGTTCACATCCAGATACACCACCTGAAAACCCTCTGCCTGCAAAGCCTCGAACGAATGCAAAACGGCGTGATGCTCAATTTTGGTCGTAATCAACTTTTTCCCTTTAGCAGCAAGCCCCCGTGCCACGCTCTTAATCGCCCAATTATCGCTCTCTGTGCCGCCAGAAGTGAAAAAAAGCTCCTGAGGCTTTGCGCCAATAAACTCAGCCACAACCTTGCGAGCCTCCGCCAAAAGCGCCCCAGCGTCTGCCCCCAACTTATAATAGATGCTCGAGGCGTTCCCATAATTTTGCTCAAAACACGGAATCATCGCCTGCACGACCTCGCTCCGCACCCGCGTCGTAGCGGAATTATCCATATAAATCATCGTCTCTCCTTGTCAATCTTCCAACAAATCTTGCAGCGTCGTGCTGTCGATTACATTTTTTATGCTCGCGTAAATCTTGCGAAACGCCTTATTCGTCAGGCAATCCGTCTGCTTATCGCACTGCTGCCGCGCACCCACACACTCGATAGGAAACATATCGTCCTCCAGCGAGCGCAAAATCTCACCCACAGTAATCTCTTTTGCAGCTCTCGCCAACCGATACCCGCCGTATTTCCCCCGTTTGCTCTCCAAAATTCCAGACTTCTTCAGCTTTGCCGCCAACTGCTCCAGATAGCTCAGCGAAATCTCCTGCTGCTTTGCCACGGTCTGCAACGAAAGCGGCTCTTTGGAAGCGGCAATATGCGCCACAGCCCGCAAACCGTATCTGCTTTTGGTCGAAAAATTCATCCGCTCTCCTTCAATTTTCTTCCAGTTTTAATTCCCACTATTTTTGTCAAGAATTAACTTCACTTTTGACTTTCCAAAAAATTTCAAAAACTAAAAGAGCTTGACACAAAACTGCGCTATGCGATAATTCTTCTGTTTAGTCAGCGTCTAAATTCGCTGCAAAAAAATCGTCATCCGAAATTTAAGGAGGGTAAAAATGAAAAAATTGCTACTATTTTTGCTCATTTTGGCAGTCAGTGTTTTTGGTTGCAAACAGAAGAAGGAAACCGAGAAAAAAGAGCTGAATGTGGGCATTATCTACAGCGGAACTATCAACGACGGCGGCTGGTCGGAGGCTCACGACCACGGAATCGAAAAAATCAGAGATTTGCCTTATGTAAAAAAAATCTTGAAAAAAGAGGATGTTCCCGAAACTTCCGACGCTGCCAAAATCTTGACACAGATGATCAAACTGGGCAAATGCAACCTGATTTATTCGATCTCATTCGGCTTTATGGATCAGACCCTAAAAGTCGCCAAGCAGTTTCCCGAAGTGACTTTTATGCAATGCGCTGGCTACAAAGTCCTGCCAAATATGGGCGACTATTTCGGCAGAATGTATCAGGCAAAATATCTGGCTGGAATGATTGCCGGACTGATGACCAAAACCGACAAAATCGGCTATGTCGTGCCGATCCCGATTCCCGAAGTTTACAGAATGGTGGACGCTTTTGCGCTGGGAGTGAAAGCCGTGAACAAAGCCGCAAAAGTTTATGTGATTTGGATTGGCGAATGGTATAACGCGCCCAAAGAGATGGACGCCGCCAAGTCGATGATTGAGCAAGGTTGCGATGTCATCAGCCAAGGTGGCGACTCGCCCGGACCGCAAAAAGCCGCCGAAGCCGCAGGAGTTTGGTGCATCGGGCACGACACCGATATGGCAAAATACGCTCCCAACTCTATCCTCACATCCGCCATCTGGCACTGGGGCAAGATGTATAAAGACATCACCCAAGCAGTTCACGACGGCACCTGGAAAGCCCAAGGTCCAGCCGAATATTGGCCAGGACTGAAAGACGGCGTCGTAGGACTTGCACCTTTCTCCAAAAATGTTCCCGAATCTGTTCGGCAAAAAGTGGAAGCCGTCAAGGAGAAGTTCCTCTACGACAACTTCGAGCCGTTCGTCGGACCGCTCTACGACCAAAACGGCAAACTGATGGTCAAAGAGGGCGAAAAAATGACCGCCGAAGAGCTTTTGCGCATCGACTGGATGCTGGACAACATCAAAGGAAACCTAAAATAATTTCCGACAAAAAAAAGAGCCTGCTCAAAATTTGAACGGGCTCTTTTGCTATGCTTGATTTTTACTTAAACCAGTGCCGCACCTCTTTTCCCTCGTCGATAAAAATGCTGCCCTCGGCGATATTTGTCGTAAGGTCGGCTATCCGCTCGATATTTTTCGAAAAATTGTTAATCAAAAGCGCCTCCTCGATGCCAACTTTGTCCCGAATGAGCTTCCGCAGCACCTCGTCCTTGAGATTATCCACCACATCGTCCTGCCTGCAAACCTCTTTCGCCAAATCGCTATCCTCGACAAAAAAACTTTTCAGCGAATCCAGAAACATACTTTTCGCCTTGTCCAGCATCTGCAAAATCTCATTTCGCAAAATATCTTTGCCGCTACTTTCCGCGAGTTTGCCGATAATCACCTTGTTGTTGTCGCACAAATCCGCTATCCGCTCCAAATCTGTGTTCACCTTGCGAATCATCAGCACCTCCCGCAAAGTTTTTGCGTGCGGCGTGCGCAGCGCCAAAATATAGAGCGCCGTTTTTTCCAGCTGCAAATCCGCTTCGTTCACTTTCTTCTCCAGAATGGCGACCTGCTCCAAACTTTGACAATCCCCGCTTTGATAGCACTCGGCGCAAATATCCATCATTTGCTCGACGCGCAAAGTTTGCTCCTTCAAGCTCTTTTTCAACTCTTCAATCTTTTTTTGTATCATCATTTCTCCGTCTAAAACCTATTAACCAAAATTCCCTTGCAAATAATCTTCCGTCATTTTTTCCTGCGGATTGGTGAAAAGATGCTTGGTTTTGCCAAACTCAACCATCTTGCCCAAATACATAAACGCCGTGTTGTCCGAAATTCTGCCAGCTTGCCCGATGTTGTGCGTCACAATCAAAATCGTCATCTGTTTTTTCAGCCGCAAACAAAGCTCCTCAATCTTCAGCGTTGATTTAGGATCGAGCGCCGAAGTTGGCTCGTCCAAAAGCAGCACCTTGGAATCGTTGGCTATCGCCCGCGCAATGCACAAACGCTGCTGCTGTCCGCCAGAAAGCCGCAACGCGCTGCCGTGCAAGCGGTCTTTGACTTCGTCCCAAATCCAAGCCTCTTTCAGCGCCGCAACAACTTTCTCTTCCAAATCTTTTTTGGGAACACCCCGCAATCTTGGTCCGTAGCTGATGTTGTCAAAAATCGATTTCGGGAACGGATTTGGTCGCTGAAACACCATTCCCACGCGGGTGCGCAGATCGTTCACATTGCATTTTGGCGAAAAAATATCTTCGCCTTCCAGCAAAATTTTCCCCTCGATTCTGAGCACTGGCGATAGGTCGTTCATCCGATTAAATGTGCGCAAAAGCGTCGATTTGCCGCAACCAGACGGTCCTATCAAGGCGGTTATTTTGTTCGTCTGCACCCCCAAGTTCACATCTTTTAACACACGATTTTCCGCAAACCACAAGTTCAAATTTTTCGTCTCTATTATATTCATCAATTCCTCTTAACTATCTGTTTTTCCGTATTTTATAACGCATCACCACCGCAACCGAGCTAACGCCCACGACCAGCAAAATCAAAATAAACGCCGAGCCATAGGCGATGGGTATCTGGCTTTGCGGGTGCACGCCTTCGCTGACAAGGGCGTAGATGTGATATGGCAGCGCCATCACTTCCGAAAACAAGCCCGTGGGCAAAAATCGGGAGTAAAAAGTGACGGCGGTGAACATTATCGGGGCTGTCTCGCCCGCAACACGACCGACGCTGATGATTATTCCCGTGAGGATGTTTGGCAAAGCCACTGGCAGCGCCACCTGCAAGACCGTCTGCGTTTTGTTCGCTCCGAGTCCATAGGAAGCCTCCAGATAATCTTTGGGAACTTTCGAAAGCGCCTCGCACGCATTGGAGACAATCATCGGCAGCACCAACACAGCCAGCGTGCTAGAGCCAGCCAGCAGACTCACGCCCATATGCATCAGCTTTACAAACACCGTCAGCCCAAACAGTCCGTAAACTATCGACGGCACGCCAGCCAAGGTATCCAGAGCCATCTGCACAGTTTTTTTCATAATCCCTGGGCGAGCGTAATAGACAAGGTAGATTGCACTCAAAATCGCAAAAGGCGTTGACAACGCAATAGATAGCAGCGTCAGCAAAAATGTTCCCAGCAATGCGGGAAAGATACCGCCTTCGGTCATTCTGTTTAACGGCGCGCTGGTCAAAAATTCCCAAGAAAGCACCGACGCTCCTCGCACCAAAACATCCAACAAAAAAACGAGCAAAAACAGCCCCGTAAAGGCGATGCACACTGTCAAAAAATAGAAGCCCAATCTCTCTTTTAGGTCGCGGACTCTCATGCTACCTCTCCTCTATTTGATAGGTAATTCGCCACCAAAACTAGCCCGAAACAGATCACAAAAAGCAGCATACTGATGGCGAAAAGGGCGTAATAGTGCACCGAGCCGATTACCGTCTCACCCATCTCCATCGCCACTGTGGCTGGCATCGGGCGCACGGGACTAAAAATCGAAGTGGGGATTATCGCCGCTCCTCCTGCGAGCATCACCACCACCATCGTCTCGCCCACGGCTCTGCCGAGTCCCAGCACCAGCGATTTCATCACGCCAGTTTTAGCTGCGGGCAACACGACTTTAATCGTCGTCTCCCATTTGTTCGCCCCAAGTCCCAGCGACGCTTCTCGCAGCGACATCGGCACGACCGAAAATGCGTCTTCGCTCACCGAGCAAATTATCGGCACGACCATTATTCCCAAAATTACCGAAGTTGTGAAAAGGTTCAGCCCGATTGCCGCTCCCAAATATTTTTGTACAAATGGAGCCAGTACAACCATTCCAAAAAGTCCGTAAACTACCGACGGAATGCCCGCCAGAAGCTCGATTGTGGGTTTGACAATCTCGCGAAATCGCTCTCCTGCAAACTCCGAGAGATAGATTCCAGAGCCGATTCCCAGCGGCACAGCCACGATCATCGCTCCCAGCGTCACGGCAAAAGAGCCTACAATGATGGCTCCGATGCCAAAGCTGGGCGAGCTCGCCGTTGGTCTCCATTGGGTGTTAAAAACAAAATCGGAGAAAGAGACAAACTCAAAAAGTTTTATCCCCTCTCCGAAGATGCTAAAAACGATTCCCAAAAGAGCCAATATCACGCTCACCGCCGACGCATAGACCAAAAAAGTGAATATTTTTTCTTTTGTTTTCATAAATTTCTAACCGTTATTTTGTTCAAAAATCTTGCGTCGCCAAGCTAGTTAACCGCCACAAAACCTTGGTCAGAAACGATTTTTTGTCCTGCAGAAGATTTCACGAAATCCAAATATTTTTTTGTCATCCCTTTTGGCTGACCATTGGTGTACATTTGCAAAGACCTGGAAATCGGATAGTCGCCAGATTTGATACCAGCTTTGGTGATAACTTTGCCCGCAACTCGCAAAACATTCACACCGTGATTGATGTAGCCATAGCCGATGTAGCCAATAGCGCCCGGCGTGGTCTTCACGCTGCTAACCACAGCGTTGTTCGAGCCGAGTTTGAGCGACGACGCCACAAATTTTTGCTTGTGCATCACTTTTTTCTCAAAAGTCTCAAAAGTCCCAGAAGAGGCGTCCCTGTTGATCACCACAATCTCTTTGTCCATACCGCCCAGCTCTTTCCAGTTGATTATTTTTCCGCTGTAAATATCACGCAAATCTTCCATACTGATTTGCCCGATTTCGTTCGATTTGTCCACAATCACAGCAATTCCGTCGAAAGCGACAATGTGCTTCACCAAATCGACACCCTCAGCTTTTGCTTTTTGAATTTCCTTGCCTTTTGCCAATCTCGACGCATCGCCGATGTCCACAGTCCCTTCGATTACGCTGGCAATACCAACCGACGAGCCACCGCCACGCACACTCACATCCGCATTATCGTTCCGCTGCATAAAAGCCTCCGCAGTCGCTTGCGCAATCGGCAAAACGGTCGTCGAACCCGCAATCGTCACCTTTTTAATATCGCCCTTGCAGCCCATCAAGGCTATCATACCCACACTCAACAAAACCAAAATTTTTCTCATTTTTTTCTCTCCTTAAATTTTTACATTTTTTTTAGTAAGCTAAACCTTTTTTTAGCGTTCGTTATAAATTGTTATACTCGGCAAATGTTAAAATTTTATAAAGGAAATGTTAAGATTGTGTAAAAAAGTGAGAAAAGACAAAAAAGTTCTCTTCGTGCAGGCAAGGAGTACCTGAATGGCTACCAACCCTCCGTCATTGCGGGCTCCGACCCGCAATCTTTGCAAGAACCGCAGAGTTTTTTCTCTTATCAGAGGGATTCTTCGTTACCTTTTTTTGTCTGAACAAAAATAAGGTAACACCAAAAAAAATCAAATCATAAGCCTAAATTCTAACTTGCAAAACTCGCTCGTTGTGGCTGTAGCAAAGGCTTTAAGATCAAGTCGGGCAGTCCTTTCGTAAGAGATTAAATCCTTTGGACAGCCAGCTAACTTCAGTCGTTTGAGCAAGTTTGACGAATTGAGGCTTGAATGATTGCTAACCCGCCCCGCCCGCCTGCTCGCCTAGACTGGCGATGGGAAGGACGCCCGCTTCAAATCTGACACCAAAATAGAGAATTATCATTTGTTGCTTTTATTTTGGTGTCAGAACCCGATGAAGCGGGATGCTACCCCACCCGCTTGTGCGCTCTTCAGCTGGGAAGAGGCGGGCAATAAAAACTCAAATCGGGAAGCGTAAATCTGACCACATAAATACGGCTAATCATTTGAGACTTCATTTATGTGGTCAGATAGCTTAACGATTTCGTTTTTTGGTTTTTCTTTGGTTTTACCTTTCATTTGGACATCCAAAAGAAAGGTAAATAAAAGCAAAAAAACTAAACATCAAAAAAAAGCGAATTAAGAAAAACTTAACTCGCTTTAAAAAAAATGAAAAAAAAATTAAAACTGATACTCCGGTTTGCCGCCGTCAGAAATCACATCTTGCCCCACTACGCACTTCTGCAGCCCTTGCATATCAGGCACTTCATACATAATGTCCAGCATACTCTTCTCCATAATCGAGCGTAAACTCCGCGCGCCAAGCTTCTGCGACATCGCCAGCTCTGCCACCTTCTCCAGCGCCTGATCGGTAATCTCCAAATCAACACCCTCCAGCGCGAACAAAGCCTTATACTGCCGCACCAAAGCGTTTTTCGGCACCGTCAAAATATTTTTCAACGCCTGCTTATTCAACTGCTCAAAAGTCGTTAAAACTGGCAACCTGCCAATCATCTCTGGAATCAGCCCGTAATGCAAAATATCCTCGTAACTCACCTGCTGCATCAGCTGGCTTTTTTGCTCTTTGCTGATAATCGTCGAGTCGAAACCGATGCTCTTTTTATTCACCCGCTGCTTGATCAGCCGCTCGATACCCGCAAAAGCTCCGCCAACGATAAACAAAATATCGCTCGTATCCATCTGAATAAAATCTTGATTTGGATGCTTGCGTCCACCTTTTGGCGGCACATTCACCACCGTTCCTTCCAAAATCTTCAAAATCGCCTGTTGCACACCCTCGCCAGAAACATCCCTCGTAATACTCGTGCTCTCCGATTTGCGAGCAATCTTGTCGATCTCGTCGATATAGATAATCCCCTTCTCCGCCTTTTTCACATCATAATTCGCACTCTGCAAAAGGCGCACCAAAATATTTTCAACATCCTCACCCACATAGCCCGCTTCGGTCAAAGTCGTCGCATCGGCAATCGCAAAAGGCACCTTGAGCATCTTCGCCAAAGTTTGGGCGATATAAGTTTTGCCACAGCCCGTAGGACCCATCATCAAAATATTGCTCTTCTCGATTTTAACGCCATCCTGCTCCTGCGCCTTCCACACCCGCTTGTAATGATTATACACCGCCACAGCAATCGTCCGCTTCGGGCTATCCTGACCGATGACATACTCGTCCAAATACTCCTTAATCTTCGCTGGCGTCGGCAAAAGCAAATCCTGCTCCAGACTCTCCTCATCCTCATACCGCTCGTGAAAAATATTCGCACAATGATCCACACACTCGCTACAAATCGCCACATTACCAACCTTAATCAGCTCGCGCTCTGGAGACTCCAGCTCGCCACAAAACGAGCATCTGCTCTGTCTATACTCACTCATTCACCTGACTCCGATTCTCTAGCACCTTGTCCAAAATCCCATACTCCACACTCTCCTGCGCCGACATAAAAAAATCTCGATTTGTATCTTTTTCGATCCTCTTCAAAGTTTTGCCCGTGTGATGACTCAAAATTTGGTTCAACTTGTCCCGAACTTTCAAAATCTCGTTCGTATGAATCTCGATATCGCTCGCCTGACCTTGCATTCCGCCAAGCGGCTGATGAATCATCACTCTTGAATTTTGCAGCGCAAACCGCTTGCCTTTTTCGCCTCCAGCCAAAAGCACAGCTGCCATCGAACAAGCTTGTCCAAGACAAATCGTCGAAACTTTCGGCGTGATAAACTGCATCGTATCATAAATTGCCAAACCCGCAGTCACCACACCCCCTGGCGAGTTCAAATAAAGATAGACATCCTTATGCGGATCTTCGCTCTCCAGATGCAACAACTGCGCACACACCAAATTCGCCACCGTATCGTCGATCTGCGAGCCGATAAAAATTATCCGATCTTTTAGAAGCCTAGAAAAAATATCGTAAGCCCGCTCCGAGCGACCAGACTGCTCCACCACCATTGGCACAAAAGACATTATTTATCCTCTTTCTTATCCGATTTTGGCGCAGCATCGCTCTCTTTTTTCGCCATCTGTTCGGGAGTCACAACCGTCATTTTCTTCACAATCTTATCCACGATTTTGCTATCCAAAGCCGGCGCAAAATATCTCTGCTCATCAGCAACGCTATCCTTAAACTTCTTGCGATACTCGTCGATGCTCATCTTCATGCCGTCGGCGTTCAACTTCACAAACTTTTCTTTCTCATTATCGGTGAGCGTCACGCCCAAACTCTCGCGGAAAAATTCCAGCACATAAACTTCCAGTAGCTGCATCTGCGCCATATTCACAAACATCGGCATCACGCCATCAATCTTCGACTTATACGCATTCATATACGGCTGAGCCATCTGGCGCGCGTAATCGATCACCAAATCTTGCGGAACCTCCAAAGAGTTCGCCTTGGCAAGAGCAGCCACCATCGCCTGCTTCTTCAGCGCCACATTCTCCGTTTCCACCTTCGATTTCAGTTCGTCCTTAATTTGCGCCTTCATCGCCTTCAAATCATCAAAACCAGAATCTTTGGCAAACTCATCGTCAATCTTCGGCAAATCCAGCCTCTTAATCGCCGTGATTTTCAGCTCGACATCTTTCATATCCGAACCGTCTTTCTCTTTGCTATAATCCATCTGCGCAGTCAGCTCATCACCAACTTTCACACCCTTGAGAGCGTCCTCAAACTTCTTACCATAAGGCGTGCTGCCACAAATAAAATTCCGCTGAAACTCCTTGCCGCTAGCCACAAACTTCATATCCGCATAAATCGTATCGCCCTTTTTGGGAGCAGAATCAATCTCCACCAGCTCGCCCAGCTTATACTGCAAATTTTGCAACTCCGCATCCACCTCTTTCGCCCCAACCTTCTTCGGCTCAAAAACCATCTCCACGCCCTCGTAATCGACCTTCTCATACTTCGGCGCAACCTGATAAGAGTAGGTAATCTCAAGGCTCTTGTCGTCATTTTCCTTAATATCCAAAATATTACCAGCCGACAAAGGCTTGATCTCCAGCTCATCCACCACAAACTTATACTGCGCAGAAGCAAAATCTTCCCGAAACTGAGAAGCGATGCCCTCTCCATAATTTTTCTCCACCATAGCAAGCGGCGCTTTACCCTTGCGAAAACCCTTGATACTCACCATCTTAGCATACTTCTTCAAAGATTTTTGATACTCTTTACTCACCAGCTCCGCCGGAAAAACGACTACAGCCTCTCTCTTACACTGACCAATCTCTTTCAGCTTAATATCCATCAAAACTCCTACTCCTGCGTCAAAAAAATTACAAATCGCCACAAAACCACCTGCAATCTTCAATCAGCAACAACTATTTCAAATTTACTACCACCCAAAAAATAAGTGCCAAGCTGTCAAACAATTTGTTTTTCTGCCAATTTCACTCATTTTTATCATCCAAAAATTCGTTGTTTCTTCCTTGTAATGGAAAAATAAAATCAACATAACCGACCTTTTCGACCAAACTAACAAAAAAAATTACGGGGATTTAAAAAGAAAATGGTGCGAGAGGGGGGATTTGAACCCCCAAGAGCAGAGCTCGCTGGATTCTAAGTCCAGTGCGTTTACCAATTTCACCACTCTCGCATCTTTGACAACCAATGCCAACACCGACTCACAATCTAAAAAAAGCTCCCCGCTGTCAAACAATTTCTTCCCGAAAAACAGTTCAACAGCAAGGAGTCTTTCTAAATTTCGTCCCTTTTCCCCCAGAAAAAAAATGCGACCTCTTTAGTTCTCGCTCTTTTGGGCAATCAATTTGTTCGCCAAATCTGGTTGCAAAATCTGGTAGTGCGAAAATTTTTGGATAAACCTGCCTCTGCCTTGCGTCAGAGATTTCAAAGTCGGAAAGTAACTAAAAAGCTCCGAAAGCGGCAACTGCGCCTCTATCACCTGATTTTTCCCCTTCTGACTCATCCCACTAACCATCCCCCGACGCGACGACAAATCGCTGATAACATCGCCCATATACTCCGCCGGCACATTTATCTGCACCGTGTGAATCGGCTCCAAAATCACTGGCTGAGCCGCAACAAAGCCCTCTTTGAGCGCCATCGACGCCGCCGTCTTAAAAGCCGCCTCGCTAGAATCCACCGTGTGATACGAGCCGTCATAAACCTCCACCATAATATCGCTCACCGGATAACCAGCCACAATTCCCTTGGCAATCGTCTCCTTCAGCCCCTTTTCTATTGCGGGAATAAACCCTTTTGGAATCACTCCGCCGACAATCGACGACTTAAACTTAAAGCCCTCACCACGCTTCACAGGCGAAATCCGAAAATAAACTTCCGCAAACTGACCTCTGCCGCCCGACTGCTTTTTGTGTCGATAATGACTCTCCACATTTTTGCTAATCGTCTCCATATAAGGCACTTTCGGCTCTTGCAGCTGGCACTTCACATTATAAAAATCGCTCAACTTCTTCTTGATTAGCTCCAGCTGGCTCAAACTAATGCCCGAAAGCACCGACTGCCGCGTCTTCTCGTTGTAATCCAGATGCAAAGTTTTATCCTCGTGCAACACCTTATCCAACACCTCGCCCAGCTTGTTCTCATCATCGTGCGACTCCGCCACAATCGTCCGCCAAACATACGGCGACGGCAAAACTGGCGGCATCACCTGCAAACTATCGTCCTTGGTCAAGGTGTTCAAACTTTGGCAATCTTTGAGCTTCACCAAAACGCCCAGCTGCCCAGCGGTCAACTCGTGCACATCTTTCCGCTTTTTGCCCACAGTTTTATGCAGCGAGCCAATCTTCACCTTCTTCCCCGTTTCTGGCACATAAAAAGTTTCGCCCGTCTGCAACTTGCCACGCATTACTCGCACAAAACAGACCGTGCCGACCGACTCTTCCGAAAGAGTTTTGTAAATATACGCAAGCGCTGGAGCATCATCCTTCGCCTCCACAATCTCTGGTTTGCCATCGCGGAGCACCTTGATTTTATTATCCTCCAGCGGAGACGGAAGCTCCCGCACAAGACAGTCCAGCGTAACGCCCACAGCCTTATCCTCAATCGCCGAACAGGCAAACACAGGCGTAATCAGCCCTTCTCTGATGCCACTTTTCAGCCCTTGCAGCAACTGTTCCTGATCCAGCTCGCCCTTTTCCAAATAAATATCCAACATCTGCTCCGAAGTCTGCGCTACCGCCTCGTTGAGCATCTCCAAAGCCTCCTGCACATCGTCCTCCATCTCCGTCGGCACAGGCTGCTCCTTACCATCGATAAACGCCTTCTGCTTAATCAAATGCACCACTCCACGAAAATCGCTCCCTTGACCAATCGGAATGCAAATCGGCGCTGGCGACAAATTTGAATGCTCCCGAATTTCCTGCAGAACTGCCTTGAAATCGGCATCTTTCTGATCCATTTTGTTAATCACAATCGCCTTGCAAATCTCGGGGATAACCTCCAACTTACCGATAGACAGCTCCAAACTCGCCTGATAACCAGCGCTCGCACTGGCAAAAATCACCGCCGATTCCGCAGCTTTGGTCGCCATCATCTGCTCGCCCACAAAATCGGGATTTCCAGGCGTATCGATAATATTCACCTTCGTCCCTTTCCAATCAAACTGCGCCAAAGACAAATTTATCGAACTTTGCTGCTCAATCTCCTGGGGCGAAAAATCCATCACCGTGTTCCCCTCTGCAACGCTCCCAGCTCTGCCAATCACGCCAGCGCTCGCCAGCACCTGCTCACAAAAAGTCGTTTTGCCAGCTCCAGCACCACCTACCAAAAAAAAATTACGAGTCTCTTTCATTTTCGAATACACTCCTTTTTAATCAATGCTCACACTTCCAGTCGCCATAACGGTTAATATTCTCGAAAAATAAAGACAATAAAAAAAAGGTCAAGAGTTTTTTTGGAAGGTAAAATACCAGAGCTTTCTCATAATTTTTGAAAATCAACAAACTCGCCTTTTGCGATTCCGAACCAAACTCGGAATGACGGCGGTTCTTGGGGTCAGGTAGCGGCTGGTCTTTTAACTATTCTCTAAATAACTGATAACTGTCTAACAGTATTCTCAAAAATGGGCTAGGTGACGCGCAAAACATCGTTGCAGAGTCTTTGTCTTACTCTCTTATCAGACGGGCTCTAGCACTTATTTAGTTTAAGAAAATTAAAAGAGTCTTCATAATCTAACAAGACTAAATAAGTGCTAGACAGAAAAGGACGCCCGCTTCAAATCTGACACCAAAATAGGGGTTTATCATTTGCTGCTTTTATTTTGGTGTCAGAGCCCGATGAAGCGGGATGCCACCCCGCTCCCCTGCTCGCTTAAACTGGCGATAGGGCGGAAACCTCCGCTTCAGAAAAGACTAAAGACACGAACTGTTGCCTTTCAGCCTGCAAAACTAACCAAAGAAAACCAAAATCTTGCGAAAAATACACGGGAACGACCACACTTTACTCTTTCTGGTGACTCGGGGCGTCTTTTGGCATTGAAGCGGAGCGGTTTTCTTTTCTCTCCAGCACCTATTTTATCCAAAAAAATTAAAGTATTTTTACAATCTGAAAGGACAAAAAAGGTGCTGGTTCACGCTGAAAGCGTCGCGCTTCTCGTCCGTGCAAAGCAAGGAGTGCCTGGATTCCTGCCTGCGCAGGAATGAGGTGGCTTGAGCGTTGTGGTTTTTCCAAGACGCCAAGGCGTGCTTTAGGCTTCCTGACTTTCTTCCCTCATTCCATCGAAAGAGGGAATCCATCTCTAACACCATTCTGAGAAGAGGGCTGGCGATACGCAAAACATCGTCACAGAGTTTTGTCTTGTCAGAGAAGCTCTACCACTTATTTAGTTTAAAAAAATTAAAAGAGTTTTTATAATCTAACAAGCTAAACAAGTGCTAGACAAAAAAAGCCGCCATTACAGGCGGCTCTTGTAAAAAAAAATCACTTAATATTATAATTATCGATAAACTTCTGCAAAAAATGAATCCGTGTCGGGTGCCGCAGCTTAATCAGCGCCTTATTCTCAATCTGCCGAATGCGCTCTCTGGTCACATTAAAAATACTGCCAACCTCCTCCAAAGTCCGATGATAGCCATCGTCGATGCCAAACCGAAGCCGCAAAATCTTCTCTTCTCGGGGAGTCAGCGTCCGCAAAACCTCGTCAATCTGCTTCTTGAGCAAAGTCCGCTCAGCCACTCTCTCGGGCGCTATCGTCGTCGAATCTTCGATAAAATCGCTCAAAATCGTATCTTCGCTAGAATCGTTCCCCACAGGCTTATCCAGCGAAACCGTCTCGGGTGTAAACGACATAATCGTCTTAACCTTCTCTGGCGGCAACTCCAGCTCTGCGGCAACCTCTTTAATATAAGGTTTGCGCCCCAACTTCTGCTCCAAACGACGCTGCGTCCGATTCAGCTTATTTATCAGCTCGATCATATGCACAGGAATCCTGATGGTCTTCGCCTGATCGGCAATCGCACGGCTGATAGACTGCCGAATCCACCAAGTGGCGTAAGTCGAAAATTTATACCCTTTGCGATAATCGTATTTTTCCACCGCGTTCATCAAACCGTGATTTCCTTCCTGAATCAAATCCAAAAAGTCCAAACCCTTGTTGTTATAACGCTTTGCGATGCTAATCACCAGCTTCACATTCGCCTCGATCATCTTATTTTTGGAAATCTCCTTAATCCGCTCACCCTTGCTGATTTTCTCCAGAATATCCAGCATCTCGCCCGAACGCAACTTCGTCTCCAGCTCCACTCGCCGCATCTTCCGCCGCGCATTCTTAATCTTCCGCAGCACCTCGATAAACACCTCAGCGTCAACGCCCGTGCTCTTTTCAACCGCCTTATACTCCGCATCCGACTTCTGCGCCTGCCGACCAAACGAGCAAATCTCGTTCACCGTATAAGTCTTAACTTTGGCAATCTCCCGAATCGTCTGTTTACTCTCGACAATCCGCTCCGCCAAAGAGTTGATCCGATAAATCGCCCGCGAAACCATCTTTTTGTTAAACTTCATCGTCTCGTAAATCTCGACAATCGTCTGGCGAATTTTGATAATCTCCTTATCGATTTTCTTCTGCTCTTTCTCGTCCACATTTTTGTATTTATCCAGCATCACGCCGATTTGCTTAAATTTTTTGTCAATTTTCGAAAGCTTTTTGGAAAAATCGTCAAAAGTCTCCTCAGTCCGCTCCTTATCCATCCAGCTCTCAAAATCCAGCTTCAAAATCTGCTCCAGCTTAATCCTGCCCTCCGTATAGCGAACCTTGAAATTCTGAAACTCCTTGAGGGTGCTACCCGACACAAAAATAAACTTATTTATCTTGTTCTGCCCTTCCTCGATTTTCTTCGAGAGCTCCACTTCGCCCTGTTTATCCAAAAGCGGAATCTTGCCAATCTCCTTCAAATACATCTTCACCGCATCGTCAAACCGCTCAATCCTGCGCTTTTTCTGGCTCTCCTTGACCTTCACCTGCTCCTTGGCTTCCTTAATCGAAGTCTCGTCAACAGTCTTGATGCCTTTCGCGGCAAGCTCCTCTATAATCTCGTCGATCGAATCGATAATCAAAGGGTCGTTCGGCAGAATTTCGTGCAAATCTTTGTAGGTAATATAGTTCTCATTATACCTTTTGCAACGCCGTAGAATACTATTTATGTATTTAGAATATATTTTCATCACACCTCTTTTTAGCGGATACAACACTCATTTTCTTCAAGTGTCAATATTTAAAACGAAGGATTTTTTGTAAAGATTTTTTAGAGGAAAAGAAAAAGCTACACCGCAATCAAACGATTTTCGCCATTTGATGCAAGCTTCTCAAAAAGCAACTTATTGGTCAGCTTTTCGCGCGGCATCGCCAAAGTATAGAAACTCTCGTCCCGCTTGTCTGTCTCCAGCTCCACCAAAATGCCAAGCTGCACCAACTGCTCCACAATCCGCATCACCAAAACTTTTTGCATCCGCAACTTTTTCGACAAAAATTCCAAGCTGGTCTCGCCCTTCAGTTCCTCAAAATTTTTGGTAATCAAGATGATGATTTTGCGTGCCAGCACAAAAGTTTGCCGAAAACTTATCGCCCGATGCACGCTGCCGCCATAGTAGATATTATAATTTTCCAAAACGAAAAAAAACTCCGCTCCATAAAGAATAATCATCCAGCTGGTGCGTATCCAAATCAAAAAAAGCGGAATCGCGGCAAAACTACCGTAGATGGCGTTGTAGGACGAAAGCCCAATCTGAAGCCAAAGGTAGAAAAATTGCGTGAGCTGATAAAGCGAGCCGGCGATCACACCAGCCACTATCGCGTAACGGATTTTGACCTTTTTGTTGGGCATATACACATACAGAAACGAAAATAAAAGCCAGATAATCAGATACGGCGCGATTTTCACTGGGATGCTCAAGGCGGAGTCAAAAATTTTACCGACATAGCTGTGGGCGCTTAGTTTGGTTATCTGGGCGCTCAAAAAAATGTTCACACCGCTAGAGGCGACAAACAAAACTGGCAAAATCACCATCGCCGAGAGATAATCAGTGAGCATTTTGGTGAAATTTCGGTTCTTTTTGAGCTGCCAAATATGATTAAACACACTCTCTATCTGCCATAAAATCGAAATCAAACTCCACAAAAGCAGCCCAAGACCGATGCTAATCATCACGCCGCTTCTAGTGCGCTCCAACAGATTTTGGGCAAAACTGAAAATTTTTTGCAAGATAACTTCCTGCTGCGGCACTTGGGCGATTATCTGCTTCTGCAAAATGTCTTTCACGCCGAAACCTTGTGCCACTCCAAAAATGAGCGCCAAAATCGGCACAAAACCCAGCAAAGTGTAGAGCGTGAGCGCCGAGGAATGAGACTGGCACCTGTCAAAAACATAGTTGCGCAGCGCCAGCGGAAAAATATTGAGATACCGCCACAGCGGATGCAAGGTGAAATACTGCCTGATTTTCGTCATTTTTTTTGTAAAAAAGTTGCTACTCTGCATACAAATCGACAAACTGGAAGTTTACTCCGTCAAAAAGTCCTCTGTCGCTCATCTTTAGAGCGGGAATCACCAAAAGCGTGAGAAAAGACAGGCTCATATACGGCGAAAAAAGCTTGCTGCCTGCGTCTGCGCCCAAATTTTCCAGCTTTGCATACGCCGCACTCACCTGCTCATAAGGCTGATCGCTCATTATTCCGCCAACTGGCAGCGGCAAAACAAACTGGTTTTCGCCATCCACAAAAGCCACACCGCCCTTGTGCTCGACCAAAAGTTCCAGCGCTCGCAAAATATCGCCATCGTTCGTGCCCACAGCAAGAAGATTGTGGCTATCGTGCGCCACACTGCTGGCAATCGCTCCTTTTTTCAAATTAAAACCTCTGACAAAACAAAAAGCTGGCTGAGCATCTTTTTTGTAACGATTGAGGCTCACCATCTTCAGCAAATCGCGCTCGACATCGGACACCAGCTTGCCATCTTCAACCTTCGGCGTCTCCTTTGTCCACTTGGTCAGCACCTGATCTTTGACCATCTCGATCACATTTATCTGTCCATCTTTTGCGGGAATAGCCAAATTCGCTGGCGACTGTGCCACAAAATTGTTGATAATCGCAGGGGGCTGATACCGCAAAATCTCCTTGCCTTGCTCATAAACCACCTTGCCGTTTATCACCGTCCGCAGCGTCTGAAAATATTGCAAATCTTCCATCTCGATGAAGTCGGCAGAATCGCCAACCTGCAGCAGTCCAACCTCCAGACCATAATGCTTTACGGGATTTACGCACGCCATTTGCAGCACCTTAAAAAGGTCAATCCCGCGCATTATCGCCTTTTGCACCAACAAGTTGATATGCCCTCGCACCAAAATATTCGGATGCAAATCGTCGGAGCAAAACATACAATCTTCGTAATATTCGTGAGCAATCGAAATCAAATCGTCAAAATTTTTGACCGCCGCACCTTGACGAATTTGCACCTTTATCCCGTAGCCGATTTTTTCGATAGCCTCCTGCGGCGTCACACACTCGTGATCGGTGGTTATTCCCGCTTCGGCATACTTTCTCGCCATCTGCCCGCGAGCCTCCGGTGCGTGCCCATCGATGAGCTTGCCATACTTTTTCGCCATATCCAGCTTCGCCTGCACCAGCGGCGTCTTGTTCACCACTCCCGGAAAATCCATAAACTCGCCCAAATATTTCAGCTCTTTCATCTTCATCAGCTCTTCCAGCGCAGGAGCGTCCAAAATCGCCCCCGAAGAGTCGAACTCGGTGGCTGGCACGCAAGACGGAATGCTAAAATAAATTTTCAGCGGCGTTTTTTTGCCTTCGCTCATCATATATTTGACAGCCTCAACGCCCTTGACATTGGCAATTTCGTGACAATCGGAGACAGTGGCGACTGTGCCAAAACGCACCAAAACCCTGCCAAACTCAGCTGGCGTAAGCATCGACGACTCCACATGGATGTGAGAATCCACAAATCCCGGCAGCAAAAAATTTTCGTAATCTTTGCCTTTTTCCTCTGTAATCGCCACAATTTTGCCGTCTTCCACCTCAATTCTGCCAGGGAAAATCCGCTTTTTGATAGGATCAACAATGTTTCCGCAAAAAAAATCCATATAGCCTCCTTTATTCTCCTAAAAAAAAAATCGCTACGCCACCAAAATCCAGCCACAAACCCTTGCAAAACGCAACTACACACAATATTTTTTCTGACTCAAAACTTGTCAAACTTCTTTTTTTTCAGCCACCTGCGCCTTTGGAATTTTCAAAAAAAACAAAAAAAATTGCGGGCATTTTAAAATACTTGACTCTATCAAGATTGAAGCAAAATTAACGAAAAACAAGGAGATTTTTTTTGAACGCACAAGAGACGAAAAAGCAAAAAAAGTTTGAAGATTTTTACAATCAAACTTCCAATCTCCTCTACAACTACATCCTCAAGCGAGTCCGCAACACCGAGAAGAGCCTTGACATTTTGCAAAATTCCTACCTGAAGATTTTTCCAGAGTTTGAAAAAATTCAATATCCAAAAAGCTATCTCTATAAAACCGCTTATCACCTTATCATCGACAACACGCAAAAGCAAAAAAAGGAGCAGGCGCTGAAGGAAAATCTGCAATTCGACGGGCAGCACCAAGACCGCAACCTCTATCTCCAGCTGCAAATAGAAAAAGCTCTCTCGCAATTAAAAGAGAAAGACAGGAATATTTTTGAGCTGAAAACTTATCAGGGTTTTTCTTACAAAGAGATTGCAGACCTCAGCGGATTGAGCGAAAAAGCCGTCGAGAGCGTGCTGACCAGGACTCGCAATTTTTTGCGCAAAGAGCTAAAAAATTTGCGGGAATT
Source organism: Candidatus Cloacimonadota bacterium (assembly GCA_963676615.1). GTDB lineage: Bacteria > Cloacimonadota > Cloacimonadia. The sequence goes on from OY781092.1 coordinate 944,575, forward strand.
TGGCTACCTAAACTCTCTTAGTGATTACAGCGAGGCTGAAATTGACAAAGGAGGTCAAGAATTATGAAAAAAGTTTGCCAAAATCTGAACAGATTTTTTGATCAAGAGCTAAAATTAAAAGAGCGGCGAGAGTTTTTGGATCATTTGCAAAGTTGCCCAGATTGCCAAAAAAAGCTGAAATTTTTGCAAGATTTGGCAAAAATCGGCACAGCAAATCAGGCTCCAAAGCCTGCTGATGGTTGGCAGTTTGTAGCGAAAAACCTAAATAGTTCTTACGAGTTTGGTCATTTTTGGTGGCAAAAGCTCGCCATCGCCGCGTGCTTTACGGTTTTTAGCGTCGTCGGCAGTTTCGGCGGCAACTACTTTTTCGAGGATTACACATCGCCCAACTTAAACAACAATTCTGTCTATTCATATTTGGAGGAAAATTTATGAAAAAATGGATAATTTACGGCGTTTTGCTCTGCTCGGTTGCATTCAATGTGATTTTCATCACCAAAGCCTGCCAATATCGACGAAATTTCCCGCAGGCAAGACCGCCCAAAATTGAGCCGCAAAAGTGGGACTCTTTTCGAAAGTTTATGGATTGCAAACGAGAGGATATGAGACATTCTTGGCGAAAGTCTAACAATTCCAAAGACAAAATAATCAACAAAATTTTGGAAGGCAACCTCAGCAGTGCGGAGCTAAAGGTGCTGGAGGATTCTCTGATCAAAATCACAGTCGATCGAGAGCGAAAATTTATCGGATATTTAATCGAATATAAAACCCAAGGAAAAGGAAAAAAAAGGAGTAAAAAATGAAAAAGATGACTTTATTTTTAGTGATGGCGAGTCTGAGCGTGGCGTGTTTTGCTTTTGGAGCAAAGGGGCACAAAAAGGGCGGCGACGGCTCTTATGGCAGACAAAATTGTGCACCAGGGCAAATGTGCGAGCAACGATTTGGCAAAGGACAAAGATTTGACGGCAATTTCAGAATGTTCCAAAATCTGGATCTTACCGACGCCCAAAAAGAGAAAATCCAAGCTATTCACAAAAAAAATCGCGACCAAATTTTTGAGCTTCGCACCGAAATTCAAAAGGCGAAAATCGACCAAAGAGTTTGCCTGAAAGACAACGATTTTAGCAAAGCGAAAAAATACGCCAGCGACATTAGCAAAGCCGAGAGCAAAATAGAGCAAAAGCGAATCGATATGATGGAAGACTGCTACAATGTGCTGACCAAAGAGCAAAAATCGAAACTGTAATTTTTTTTACAATAACGCAAAAAGAGCCACTCTCAACTAAAGAAAGTGGCTCTTTTTTTGACTTAATTCAAATTACGAAACTAACAAAACGATGATTTTTCATATCAAACTGCAAAATTTTGCCTAAAAGTTTTGGCTTCCCTTGCAAAACGCAAATCACCTCATCGCCAGCAAGCGCGCCAGCCAGCATCACCGTCTGCGGAGCAATCGCAATTTTTTGAACGCTATTTTCTCCTGTAGCCAACAAACTCGTCAACTCAACCGTGCGACCTTTTTGCAAAGTAATCAGCTGCCCTTGGTAGCCCTGCACACCGCAATGAAGCAAATATTTTTGCTCTGGCAACTTCGCCCAAAGATTTCGCCTTGTGGCAAAATTGTCCAAACAATCCACGAACAAATCAGCGCTCGGCAGTTTTTTCATAAGGTTGATGTTTTGGCAAAAAGTCTGCACCTGACAGTTCGGATTTATCTTCAAAATTTTTTCTTTCGCCGCCTGCACCTTCGTTTTACCCAAATCCTCTTGCGTATAAAGCAGCTGTCTGCCCAAATCTGGCAAATCCAGCCTCTTTTGGTCAACAAGCGCTATTTTGCCAACTCCCGCTCTCACCAGCACTTGCGCCACTGCCGCTCCAAGACCTCCAACACCCAGTAGCACCACTTTCGCTTGCGCCAGCTTCGCCTGATTTTCCTCTCCCCAAAGTAGCTGCGAACGGTCAAAAATCGTCTGCGCCAACGCCTAACCTCCGCCGACAATCGTGGTGATTTTCAAAAGAGCGCCATCACACAAAACCGTCTGTGGAGTCGCTGGCTTTAGCTCATCATCTTGCCCCACAAAAGCCAACACTCCTGGCTTAAAACCACTTTGCTCTGGCTTCATTATCTTCGAAACCACCGCTTTATTTTCCTGCTTCTCCAGCTTCTCAAGCGCTTGCAGCACAGTAAGTTGACCATCTCCGACAATCTCCGCCTTTTGGATACCAGTGGACGAGGCTATCGTCATCAAAAACTCCACTCTAATCATTTTTTTCGCTCCCTCTATAAAATATCCCTACACCATCTCCAGCATCTGCGAGCTCATCTTAACGAACTCCTGCAGTTTTTTTGGCGTGAAATTATTTTGCTTAATCAAAGCCAAATCGTTCACATAGCGGCACAAAAGATTGAGCTTTTCTTTATCTTTTTTGCCGTTCATTTTGCTCATTTTTTGGATCAAACCGTTATTCAAATTCACCACAAGCTCGTAGCCAGTCATCGGCAAGTTGTCGTCATTTTGCCCGATTGTGGCGTTCATCTCCATAAATCTGCGCATATGCTCATCGAACACAATCATTGCCGGCACATCTTTCATCTTCAGCGCCTGCACCTTCACCTGCACCTTTTTATCCCCGATTTGCTTTTCAAAAATCTCCTTGATTTTTTCCGACTCGCTCTTGCCCTTTTCGTCCACCTCTTCTGCCCTATCCTTGTCCACCATACTCTCCGAAATCTGCGCATCCACACGCGTAAAACTCAAGTTGTTATCTGCCATCTCGTATTTTTGAAAAAGATGATTATCCAAAACCTCGTCCGCCAAAACCACTTTTTTGCCCTCGCTCACTAGCACATCAATATACGGCGAATGCGCGTCAGTCGTGTAATTGACCACCTTTTTCTCATCCGTCTGCTCGGCGATCAGCTCCTGCAAACTATGCCATTTCTTGTCCGTATCCTGAAAAAGCACAACCTCCTTGCAAGCCTCAAAAAACTTCTCCTGCGTCAACACGCCATACTTCACATATTTTTGGATGTCTTCCCAGATTTTTTCGTAACCCTTGCGGTCTTTGTTAAACATCCGTTTCAGCTCATCGGCAATTTTTTTCACAATGTAACCCGTAATTTTTTGCACCTGCTTATCGTGCTGCAAAAAGCTCCGCGACACATTCAGCGGAATATCTGGAATATCGATGCCGCCCTTGAGCAACAGCAAAAACTCTGGCAAAAGCTCCTTCACATTATCCGCCACAAACACCCGATTGCAAAAAAGCTTCACCATTCCCGTATTGCGCATAGCGTGCTCATCCAACTTCGGAAAATACAAAATCCCCTTCAAATTAAACGGATAATCGACATTCAGATGAATCCAAAACAGCGGGTCTTGCCAGTCGCCAAAATACTCCTTGTAAAACTCCTTATACTCTTTGTCCTTCACATCTTTGGGGTCTTTCTCCCACAACGGCTCTTTTTGGTTAACAACTTTGCCCTCAAACTCGATCGGGAACGGCATAAAAGTGCAATACTTGTCCAAAATCTCTTTAATTTTATAACTCTCCAGATAATCTTTGCTATCGCTGTTCAAGTGCACAGTGACCGTCGTTCCGACCTCTTTGCGACTGCCCGAACTCATCTTATACTCCGTCTGACCCTCACACTCCCAAGCCGCAGGCACAGCATCATCCTGATACGAAAGCGAGTCGATGCTCACCTTATCTGCCACCATAAAACTCGAATAAAATCCCAAGCCAAAATGCCCGATAATATCCTTGTCCTTATACTTCTCCACAAAATCTTCCGCGCCCGAAAAAGCGATCTGATTGATATACTTCTTAATTTCCTGCTCGCTCATCCCCACACCGCTGTCAATCACCCGCAGGCACTTGTCCTGCTTATCAATCTCGATCTTCACCCGCAAATCTTTCTTCTTCGCCTTGGCATCCAAAGTCTCCCTCTTCGACAAAGCGTCTATCGCATTTGCAATCAGCTCCCGCAAAAAAATATCGTGCTCCGAATAGAGCCACTTTTTGATAATCGGAAAAATATTTTCCGTATGAATCGACAATTTACCTTTCGCCATAAATCTCTCCTTTCTTCGATAAAATAATTTCCAAACCAAAATTTTGCAAAAGAAACAACTGTCAATAAAATTTTTGGCACTCACTTGGCTCGACTGCCAAAACCAAGATTTGTCACAAAAGAAGTCCCCCACAATGTGAGAGACTTTCTTAGCTACTTATCCGACAGTTGATTACTCTGTCTTCTTCATACTTAATTTACCAAAATAGCGCCAACCTTTTTTGTTTTTTTCAATACTTTAATAGTTTTACGCTCTCTTTTCCTAAACCAAGCACCTCATAATCTTCATCAGCCAGAGCGTCGCTGGGCAAAAGTCCAATAACTTCCGTCTCCAGCTTAATGCCAAGACCTGCTACAAATCTTGCGATTTCGTCGTAGATTTTTCGAGGAGAAGTTTTGCGATAATCGGTGAGGTTCATCGATACCTGCACCTTTTTTTGCTTCGGCAGATACAGCCCCAGAGCCTTCACTCCCACAAAACCGCCACTAGACTCCCGTATACGCCGCGCGATTTTTTTGGCAAGCGGCAACTCGGCGCCCAAAAGATTCACATTAAACGCAATGAGCAAATCTCGAGCAGAAATCGCCACAGCGCCTGCAGTTTTGTGCGGCATATCGCCCACAGTAAACTGGCAGCTATCTAGCCCCGCAAAGCCGTTTTTGCGGAAATTCGCCAGCACATTTTTTTCGTCGTTATAGTTGTAAAAAAGCGACGGCAAAGCAAACTCGCTCCACAAAACTGACGCTAGGTGCTGCGCAAACTCTTTTGCATCAAGCAAACTAGCGTTTTGCAGCGGAACAATCGGCAAAACATCAAGCGCCCCAACGCACGGATGCACGCCGCAATGGCTGCGCATATCGATATTTGCTATAGCTTTCCGCGCCAGATTTAGCAACGATTTTTCCAGCTGCGGCTTCGTCCCCACGAGCGTGAAAACCGAGCGATTATGATCTGCATCCGCCGAAAAATCGAGCAACTGAGCTCCGCCAGAAACTATCGCTTCGGCAAAAATCTTTATCTTTGCAGCATCTTTCCCCTGTGAAAGATTTGGGACAGCCTCAAAAAGTTGTTCAGGCATCTAACTTTGATTTCAGGCGCTTACCTATCTCCTGCAAAAACCCTTCGGCAGTAGCCACCTTTTTCGGCTTCGGCTGCGCAAAAATCGCCAGTTCTCCAGTCATTACTCCTGCCTCAATCGTTGCCACTGTTGCACTTTCCAGAGCTTTCGCAAATTTAACAAGCTCCGCATTTCCGTCCATTTCGCCCCTTTTCGCCAAAGCTCCGCTCCAAGCAAAAATCAAAGCCGTCGAATTGATCGAGACCTCTTCGCCCTGCAGATGCTTATAATACAAATCTTGCACCGTTCCGTGCGCGGCGTCGTAAAGAAAATAGCCATACGGCGACACCAAAATCGAGCTCATCATCGCAAGAGATCCGTAGCTGGAAGCCAGCATATCGCTCATCACATCGCCGTCATAATTTTTGCAAGCCCACAAAAGACCGCCTTTACTCTGCATAATTTTGGCAATAGCCCCGTCGATCAAAAAATAGCGATACTCGATTCCCGCAGCGGCGAACTTTTGCTTGTATTCGTTTTCATATAAATCAGCAAAAACATCCATAAAATGGTGGTCGTAAACTTTAGAAATCGTGTCTTTGCTCGAAAACCAAAGGTCAACTTTTTGGTCGAGCGCATACTCGAAACAGCTTTTGGCAAAAGAGGTTATCGAGTTTGTCAGATTGTGCATCCCCTGCAAAACGCCCGTCGAGCTTCCATCAAATCGAGCGATCTCCTTCCTCGTCTGGTTGCCCGCATCGTCGGTAAAAACCAGCTCCGCTTTGCCAGGCTTGTCCACAAAAATCTCGGCGTTCTTATAAACATCGCCGTAAGCGTGCCGCCCAATGATAATCGGCTTCTGCCAGCTCCGCACAAACGGCTTCACATTTTTGACGATAATCGGCTTGCGAAACACCGTGCCGTCCAAAATCGCACGAATCGTGCCGTTGGGGCTCTTCCACATTTTTTTCAAACCATACTCTTTTACCCGAGCGGCGTTCGGCGTAATCGTCGCATTTTTCACACCAACTTTGTGAATCTTCATCGCCTTTGCCGCGTCAAAAGTAACCTTATCGTCGGTGTCGTCCCGATTTTTCAGGTGCAAATCGTAATACTCCGTGTTCAAATCCACAAAAGGCTTAATCAAAATATCCTTTATCATCGGCCAAACCACGCGGGTCATCTCGTCGCCGTCCATCTCCACAATCGGATTTTGCATCACTATTTTTTTCATCGTTCAAAAAACTCCTTGTAATATTTTCATAAAAAATTAAAAAGCCAGCCGAAACTCTAAGCCAGAAGTGTAGCCATAATCAGAATTAGCAGCTTGGTTTTGCTCATTACTGTCTTCGTCGTCATCGTCCGAGCCAGCACCCATTTGCCAAAAATAAACTCCAAGCCATGGTTTGACAAAACAATCTTCCCAAAACTCGATTCTCGGACCAAACTCCATTCCAAATTTTATCAACACTCCCACTTTTGCCCAAGCAACCTCTCCACCTCCGCCGTAATCGAATTTTAGCCACGAAATTTCAGTAAAAGGCGAAGCTTTATCACAATAACTGGCAGAAAAAACCGCTCCCGTGTAGTTCGAGACCTCCTCGACAGAGTAATCTGGGCTAGTTTCGGTCGAAGTTGCCATTTTCTCAAGTCCCAAAATCTCAAAATTCGACAACCCTGCGCCAATCAGAACTTCCTTAAAAATCCATTTCAGCTGCAATGTCGTATATTTCGTCTCCAAATTGAAAGTTTCTCCAATCTGCATCAATTTATTTTTGCGATAAAATCCTCGATTCCACTCAACTACACCTTTCGCCCGAAACACAGCTTGATAAAAAACAACCTGCGGAATAGAACTTTCTGGAACTCCCCAAAAAATCTGCAAAAACGACAAACTATTCTCAAAATTGTTATGCTTTTCCCGCTGTGTCGGCACAAATCCGTCTGTCGAAAAAAGTTCAACCGCAATAGTGGACACCCAATTTGGGAAAAGCGACAACTCCAAAAAAGCTCTCGAAGAGTTTGAACTGATTTTATTGTCAACCAACGACCAGCCGTCGCTTCCAAAAAGCATAACATTATGCAACTCTGTCTGCTCCAACGAATATTCAAATTGAAAATACCGCCGCTTTTGCTCTTCGGAGTTTAAAAAACCAAAGACGCCAAAAAGCGAAATTAAAGCTAAAAATTTCCTCATTCTCTTGAGAAACTCGGCGTAATCGTCAATTCATCGTCGTCGTTCAAAACAGCTTGAAAAACCTCGCCCGCTTTCAGCCAAATTTTTTTGCCATTCCAAAAATTGTCATCCTCTTCCTTCCAAAGAATGTAAACATAATCGTAGTTGTCATACTGCACATGCGAGCTCCAATCATAGACAAAAGTGCAAGAATCACGCGAGCTAACGACCTTCGTCTGGGATACGACATCGTCCTCTCTGCGACTGCCACCAAAAAACTCTTTCTGCAAAAAAAACGAAATATCCTTACGCCGATTAAACCTCTCTATTCTCTGATTATGAACAACCAACTCTGCGGAGTGGGTATATTTATCGTCCTCAACAAAAAAAGGAAAATCGCAACCAGAAAAACACAGAAAAATCAGAAGAAAAAAGAACCGCTTAATCTGCTTCATTATGCTAGTTTATTCAACTCCATACTGTATCAAATTTCTAAAATCTTTATCCGCTCTATAGTCGTAAAAATCGATATCGGTTTTTGCATTTTTCCGCACAAACTCAGCATCAACCTTAATAGCTTTTTTCAAATATCTTATCATTGATCTTTTCTGCTTTAGCCTTGAATAATAACAAGCGATATTATACAACGACACAATATTTTGGGGATCGATTTTCAAAACTTTAATATTGTATCTGTTAGCCTTTTTATACTCGCCCAATTCTGCATAACACGCCCCCATATTGTTCCAAATCGTGATGTTTTTTTCGGGCTTCAAGTCCAAATCCAAATATTTTTGAAAATACTCAAGCCCCAATTTAGGTCTAGCAGTAAAGAAATAAATATCGCCCATCATCGAGTAAACCTCGGGATAATAACTCTCATTTTTTGATTCGAGCACTTTATTAAAAAAGTAAAGGGCGTCATCAAATTTTGACAAATTATAGCAATATTTTCCCCAATAAAAATCTTGTCTTGCCTTAAAAGCGTCGATTTTTTTTGCTTTTGCCAAAGTTTTATCGAAATTTACACTATCTTTTTCTATAAAATAAATGCCTCCAAAAGCTGTATAAGCGAGCAAGCTATCTTCTGCATTTTCTGCATATTTCAAAGATATTTCGGTCTCTTCCAAAGCTTTCTTGAACTCTTCCATAGCAAAATAAGCGTAGCCTATCATATGATAAGCTAAAAACTCTTTGGGATCTATGGCTTTGGCTTTCTCAAAATATTCCAGCGCACTTTTATAGGCTCCTAGAGAATAATAGTAAAATCCTATTTTGTAAAAAGGATAAAAACTGTCTTTGGCTTTCTTGGATGCAACCTTCATCTCCTTAATGGCATTTTTTATGTAACCAAGCTCCGCCAAAACATCAGCCAAATAGATATTAACCTCCGCAGAACAGCTATCCTCTTTGCGCAATTCAAGCAAAATCTCGGCACTATTCCCATATTCCCCAAGCAAAAAGTAAGATTTAGCCTCAAGAAGCTTTAAAAAACTCGGATTTATTTCTTCAAAATCTTCGTCATCCAAATCATCAATAACCGCTTTATAATCACCTTGATAATACTTGGCAACTATCAGCAAAACTTTGCCATACTCTCCATCTGGATTTAATTTTAAAGCTTCTCTAAACAGACTTTCTGCTTGGCTATACTCTCCCGTTTCAAACTTATCAATCCCTTGATTTATAAGCTCAATCACCGCAGGAGAGTTGCTGGCAAACAGAAGAAAAACTTGCAAGAAAAGCAACAAAAACAGCGATATTTTCTTCATAATTTCCACCCAATTTTATCTAACAATCTAACTTTTCCTCTCGTCGAGCATCACCTCGATCATCGCCTTGTCCGCTGGATAAAGCCCCTTGTTGCTCACTTTCCCCAGATTATGAATGGTGTCCTCCAAAGTTTCAGCGATAATGCCGTCGCCCGCTTTGATAATCGTCTCTTTGGACGCAAAAAGCGCACTCGCCACCGAGAAATACGCCGCTGTCGAAAGTTTGAGCGCACAACCGTCTTTCGCGCCATCGCAAAGCATTCCCGCAACATTACCAAAAACATTTTTCACCGCACCTTCGATATGCTGGCGGCTTCCTCCCATAAGCCAAACCAAACCCGCAGAACTCGACGCTCCAGCCGACACTCCGCACGAGCAAATCGGCGACAATCTGCCAATGCTGTTTTTAACATAAGCGTTCACCAGATGCGAAATAGCTATCGCTTTTGCCAAATTCTCGTCGGACGGATGATAAATTTTCGCATAAGCCACCAGCGGCATAATCGCTGTGATGCCATTGTTGCCGCTACCGTTGGAACTCATCACCGGCACGCTCGCCCCCGACATCCTCACATCAGCCGCAGCCGCTGTATATTCCGAGGCAATCGTCGGCAAATGGTTGCCAATTCTGCCCTCTTCCACCAGCTCCTTAATCGTGTGTCCAACCGCCATTCCCATTCGCTGCGAAAGCCCAATCTTCGCCACCGACTCGTTCATCCGCGCACCATCCAGCATAAACAAAATCTCTTCAGCAGGAATTTGCTCGATCACCTTAATCAAATCGTAAACATCCTCCTCAAAAATCTTGGCAAATTTATTGGCGCCGCTCTGGTTATTTCCGCTGGATTTTTGCAAAATCGTCAAATCGTCCACAGGACCGTAATCGGTAAAATTGTCGTGCAAATCTTGAATCGTCGCCTGCAAATTTTTGCCGCCAGCGCTAACAATCACCTGAATATAAACCTTCTTGTCCGTATCGGCGATGCTCACCTTTATCTTCGGCAGCGAACTTTTCAGCTCTGGAATTTTCGCATCGTCCACATTTCGCAGCACCTGAAGCCCCGCTTCTGCATCTCCTTGCCAAAATCCCAAAAGCCCCGCAACATCCAATCCAGTAAAACTTGTGTGCGGAATGCCCACGGCAAGACCGTTTTTGAAAATGTTCGCACTCAAAATAATCTGCATCTGCTCAAAATCGTCAGAATCGCAAAATTCTCGCACCTTCGCCGCAGCCAAAGCCACCGCTATCGGCTCCGTGCACCCCATAGCTGGTTTTACCTCTTGTTTCAAAAGCTCCAAAATCAGATTTTTCATCTTCTTACCTCCTCAATAATTACCTTCGTTCACAACGACAACAAATAACCAATCACGCTCGCCACATAAAAACTAAGCCCTACCACCAAACTGACCAGCGCAAGGCGATATTTAAAAGTCCGTGAGTCGCGTCTTCTAAAATAGATCGAAAAAACTTCGTCCATTTCCAAACAGCCAGGATTGTTCATCCATTTGGGATAAATCGGTCCCAAAAGCAAAAAAAGAACCGACAAAATCACAAAAATGAGCCCGATGGCAATCGTCACCCGAGCAAAAGCGCTCGATGCCGCAATCCGTGGACCAGAAAATCCCGTAATCGTCAAACTGATCGTCGCCAAACCCACGATGCTCTGCGAATAGCTGTAAATCGCCTGAAAATCAGCTTTTAGCATTTTGTAAATTTTGTGATAAAATGGATCGTCCAAAACATCCCGCAAAAAATCCATCTCTTTTTGCGACGAGCAGTCTTTGCTTTTCATCATTTTTTCGACTTCACCCAAGCCAATTTTCCACCAGCTTTCAAAATCTCGGCATCCAATTCCGACAGCGCGTGAGCCAGCTCTATTTTTGCCTTTCCTGCCTGCAAATAGATTTTTTTTGCCGAAAGATCGTCGATCTGGACAGAAATTTCTTCGCCTTGTTTCAATTTGTCGTAATCGCTTGAGTTTGCAAAAGTTAGCGGAACAATCCCAAAGTTGATAAGATTGGCGAGATGGATGCGCGCAAAACTTTTGGCAATCACCGCTTTCACACCCAAAAATTTCGGCGCCAACGCCGCATGCTCTCGGCTTGAGCCTTGACCATAATTTTCGCCAGCCAAGATAAATCCGCCATTTTCCGCCAAAGCTCTGGCGGCAAAACTCTCGTCCACCACCTCGAAAACATGCTTGGAAATCTCAGGGATATTCGAACGAAGCGGCAAAATTTTTGCGCCAGCGGGCATAATGTGGTCGGTGGTGATGTTGTCCTCAAGCTTGAGCAAAATCTTCCCTTGCAAAACATCGGGAAGCGCCGTAAATTCGGGCAAAGCAACAATGTTCGGTCCTCGCAAAATCTGCACATTCTTGCCATTTTGCGGCGGAATTATCATATTGTCGTTGATTTTGAACTTTTTGGGCAAACTAAACTGCGGGTAGTCCATTTGCAAAGTTCGTGGATCGGTGAATTTGCCTGCCAGCGCCGTCGCTACTGCTGTTTCTGGCGAAACAAGGTAAACGGCAGCATCTTTCGTGCCGCTTCTGCCAAAAAAGTTGCGATTGTATGTCCGCACACTCACTGCCGAACTCGAGGGAGCTGCACCCATTCCAATGCACGCCCCACAAGCGTTCTCCATAATTCTTGCGCCACTGCGAACTATCTGCGAAAATTTCCTCTCGTCAATCAAATGGTCTAGCACCTGCCGACTTCCCGGGTTTATCACCAGATGTAATTCTGGGCTAATCGTCTGCCCAGCCAGCACATCTGCCACCACAGACAAATCCCGCAGCGACGAGTTGGTGCAAGAGCCGATGCCCACTTGCTGCACGCTCATTCCCGCAAGCTCACGCACCGTCTTGACAATGCCAGGGCTGTGCGGACAAGCCGCAAGCGGTTCAAGCTCGTCCAACTGAATGCTCAAAATTTTATCGTAGTGCACATCCGCATCGGGCAAAAGCTCGCACCACTGCTCACCTCTGCCTTGCGCCTGCAAAAACTCTTTCGTCAGCTCATCCGACGGAAAAATCGAAGTGGTGCACCCCGTTTCTGTGCCCATATTCGTAATTGTCGCCCTGTCTGGCACGCTCAGATTTTTCACTCCATCGCCAAAATATTCGATGATATAGCCAACACCGCCTTTCACATCAATCTGGCGAAGCACCTCCAAAATCACATCTTTGGCACTCACCCAATCGGGCAGCTTTCCCTTCAGCTCAACACCCATAATTTTTGGATATTTGATGTTAAAGCTTTGCCCAGCCATCGCCATAGCTACATCCAGACCGCCTGCACCCATAGCCAGCGAACCCACTCCGCCAGCTGTTGGCGTGTGCGAATCCGAACCAATCAGCGTTTTCCCAGGAGCAGCAAACCTCTCCAAATGCACTTGGTGGCAAATTCCGTTGCCGGGACGAGAAAAATACAGCCCATACTTAGCGGCGACCGACTGCAAATATCGATGATCGTCGGCGTTGCGAAAATCGGACTGAATAGTGTTGTGATCGACATAGCTCACCGACAACTCCGTCTGCACCCGTGGCACACCCATAGCCTCAAACTGCAAATACGCCGCCGTCCCCGTGGCGTCCTGCGTCAGCGTCTGGTCGATCCGCAAAGCGACCTCTTGCCCAATCTCCTGCTTTCCCTGTAAAATATGCTCTCTGATAATTTTTTGCGCAATACTCAAACCCATTATATTCTCCTGATAAAAAAACTCAAAATTTTCCTTAACCCTTAGGTGGACAGTCTCTTTTTATTTTGATTTTTGGCAAGTAATTTAAAACTGAAAAATTGCACGATTTCGTCCTGCGAAGCAGATTTTCTCCTTATTTATTTTGGACAGCGACTTTGCAACAAAGCGAAAACTACGACACTTTCAGCGTGACTCTCTTTTTATTAGGCACTGTCCAAAAAAGTGTGTCTGCAGCAAAAAAAACTAGACACAAAAAAAGAATCTCCAATTTTTATAAAAAAAAGAACAAAAAAGGAGATTCTTATGCGATTTAACGCAAGTCAACTACAAAAAATTTTAGACGAAAATGTCAATGATTATGGCGCGAATAAATTGATCGAGTTCGTTTTTAACAGCCTTATGAAGCTGGAAAGACAGGCTTTTATGGCGGAAAACAAAAGCTCAAACAACAAAGGCAACGGCTATCGCAGCAGGTGTTTTTCATCTCTCAGCGGCAAAATTCAATTCAAAATTCCGCGCGACAGATTCGGTCAATTTTATCCATTTATCTTGGAAATTTTGAAAAAGCAGGAGCAAGAAGTACGAGAATTGGCGTTTCAGCTGTATGCTAAAGGCTTGTCTACCAGAGACATAGAGAATGTTTTCGCAAATGTTTTTGGCACGAATTACAAAAAATCGACCATCAGCAATATCAGCCAAGAATTCAAAGAATTGTTGACAAATTGGCGAAATAGGCCGCTAGAAAAAAACTATCCGATTATTATGATTGACGCCATACATTCCAAATTGAGGCGGCTCGACAGTGTTGAAACTGAGGCGTTTTGCGTGGTTATCGGCGTCCGAGAGGACAAAAGTCGGGACATTTTGGCGCTCGAAAATATCCCGACCGAGAGCGCTGCTGGCTGGGAATTCTTGTTTAATCGCCTAAAATCGCGAGGCTTGCAAACGACAAAATTGGTCGTGGCTGACGGCCTTGTTGGGCTGGAAAATGTGGTGAGCAAAGTTTTTAAAAATGCGAAATTTCAAAAGTGTGTAACTCACTTTAAAAGAAGTCTATTAGCTAAGGTCAGGAATAGTGATAAAAGCGAAATTAGCGACGATTTGAAGGAAATTTTTTGCGTCGGACAAGAACGCTATACGAAAGAAATTGCTTTGAAAAATTTGGATAATTTTGCGAAAAAATGGGGAGATAAGTATCGATTTACCAAGAAGTTATTAAACAGAGACGATGTCGTTTATTATTTCACTTTTTTGGAGTTTGACCACAGAATTCAGCGGCTGATTTACACCACAAATTGGATCGAAAATTTGAATAAACAGTTTCGGAAAGTTTTGAAAATCAGGAACTCGATGCCCAGCGATGAGTCTGTGCTACTGCTGCTGAGCAAGGTCGCGATGGACAAGGTCGATAAATATCTGAATTATCCGATTTATCAATTTAAATTTGACAAAATTTTGTTCCCAGAAAGTTAAGAAAATGGAAACCAAATTGGAGATTAGACACACTTTTTTGGACGGTGCCTTTTATTACCTTTCCTCCCAGCTAGAGGAACAGGGGAACGGGGCGGCATCCCGCTTCATTGAGTGAGACAGCGAGAAAAACAGCCTTTTATGGAAACTGCAAAACAGACTGTCGCAACCAAAAAAAACTCCGAACAAATTGCGGAGGTGCTCTCAACCTTGGAACTCTCTAAACACCTCTCGAAATCTCGTTGGCTTTTTGAAGCGGGCGTCCTTTTCTGTTTCTCTTTTCGGACGCCCGAAAATGAGAAAATCACTCTGATAAGAGAGAAAATAAACAAAACTCATTGCAACCACAAAAGCTCTTTGCAAAAGATAAAATAAAAAAAGGCGATTTATAAAAAACCGCCTTTCTTTTTAATTTCGCTAAAAGCAAACTAGCATTTCACCTTCAAAGAAGCCACAAGTTTCGCCAAAAGCTCTGGCTTTTCTGCCACATCGGAGCTTTCCAAAAAGTCCACTCTTTGTTGGAATCTGCTTTTGACCATCTTTTTGTATTCAGCCAAATTTTGGCGTTTTGCTGGATCATATTTTTCGTAATATCCAGGCACCAACTTCTCGATCGAATCTTTGGTCGGAATCATCGCCCCTGGCAAAAGATCCCACTCTTCCCACTCGAGCGAGTCGGTCAAAACCGCCGTTTGCAACGACAACGAAGTCTTGAGCTTGATATCTTCCAAATCGTCCACAGACGAGCTCCAATACCCAGCCGAGTTGAACACAAAGCACTCTGCGCCGTTCTCGATAACGGTCTTGAACGCCTCCACATCTTTGTATAACTCATACACACGGAATGGGTTAGCGTATGGCACGAACACCAACTTGCCCAAATCTTCTGCCTTCACATTTTCCGCAGCGTTCCTTTCGGTCATCAAGGCAGCACCCATTGCAACGCCCAAATATTTGTCGCTAATCTTCACCACAGGAGGCAAAATTGTGTCTTTCATCAGCCAAACAAGAGAGTTCGGGAACTCGCATCTGTTCACCCAAGAGCCAAGCAAATCGCGATCGAAAAGCGCGCGACCATTTTGCTGACGAGCGTCGAGTCCCAGCGGAACGACCTTGTCTTTGTAGGTGATAATCGCGTGGTTCATCACCGCTGTCAGATAGTTCCACTCTGGATTATCCAAATCGCGCGAGTCGGTTTTGTCGAACAAACTTGGCTCCCAAACGCGGCAAACTTTCTCTTTCACATCGATTTGGAAAGCGTCGTCGTGCAGCACAACTTTTTTGAAGCCCTCTGGCATCGTGCCGGCGTTATCCGCAGAGTTGGTGTGCGAAGATTTGCCCGTTCCAGACAAACCGTAGAACGCGATGGCTCTCTTGCCCAATTTTTTGTAATCGCCAGCGCATTCCGAGAAATCGATCTCCTTGATACCGCCGTGACTAGCAGCCATACCAAGGCGCATTCCGCTGGTCCACGCCAAAGTGAGCGTCCCTTTTTTTCTCTCGCCAAAATAGCGCATTCCAAGGTTTACAATCACATTGTGATCTTGGTCAACCAAAGCCAGTTGCGGCGCGCCAGTGTTTTCGTAGAATGGATCGGCGTTGCTCCAATCGTTAAAAGCAAGGATGAGAATGTCCTGAATCGGCAGCTCTTTGCTGGCGGCATACTCTTTTGCCATCGACTCAAACGGCGTAAAGTTGCACAACCAGTTGAACACATTGTTCGCGTCCGACTCGGTGGTGATATATGTGGCTTTGAGCATCAAATCGTTGTCCAAGCCAACAATCGCCTCTGCTTTGATGAGCGGTTGTTTTTGCATCTGATAAACAGCCTCGCGCAAGTCTCCGTTGAGCTTTCTTTTGTCGGCAGCGGAACTTTTGGAATAAAATCTTCTAGCCTTGGCGGTTCGGCCGATGATTTTTCCGTGATTGTCCACAAGCACCTTGGCGCCCTTTGGCAAACCCAATCTTTTAGCAGTTCCTTCGTAGATCTCAAGGTCTGTTTCTTCCACACTCGACTGCTTTTTGGCCAGCTCATAAGCCTCAGCCGCGGTTACTTTACGCACTTTCTTCGAGTGCAACAAAGTTTCTGCCACCGCTCTTACCGGTGAAATCTGGTCGATAGAGTCATAAAACTCTAAGCTTGGTTTACTAGACATACTTAACTCTCCTTGTCTTAAGTAGTTTTTTACATGGCCTCTTGTCCACACTTCGGACAAACTTTGACCTGCTTCCCTTTTTTATTTCTAAGTTCCATATACGGATTGCCGCACGACGGACACGCGATAGGCACTGGCTTGTTATTCGTGGCAAACTTGCAAGCGGGATACTCCGTGCACGCATAAAAAATTCCTCGCTTGCTCATTTTTTGGATAATCTCGCCTTTGCCGCACTCTGGGCACTTCACTCCCAAAGTCAACGGCTTGGAAAATTTGCAATCTGGATAGCCACTACAAGCGACAAACTCGCCAAATCTCCCTTTTTTTATCGTCAAATCTTTCCCGCACTCTGGGCATTTTTCGTCCAAAACCTTTGGCTTCTCAATCTCGATCTGCCCTTTGGCGTTCGTCGTAAAATCTGCCGAAAATTTGCATTTTGGATAGTCGCTACAAGTCAAAAACTGCCCGTTTCTTCCCCATTTAATCACCAAATATTTTCCGCATTTCGGACACTTCTTGCGCGTTTTTTTCACCAACGACTCTTTCGCCTTGCCCGTATCCACCTTATCCATCAGCTTGTGCATCTCTTGATAATAGACCGCCAAAAACTTCTTCCAATCCAGCTTTCCGTCGCTGATATCGTCCAAATCGCTCTCCATTCCAGAGGTAAACTCGGTGTTAAAAAACGAATCGAAACTTCCCACCAAAAACTTGTTCACCGCCATACCGAGCTCCAGCGCATAAAAACGCTTCTCCGAAAGCTGCACATAGCCCCGCTCTTGAATCGTCGACAAAATGCTGGCATAAGTCGAAGGTCTGCCGATGCCTTGCGCTTCCAGCTCCTTGATCAAAGAGCTCTCCGAATATCTGGCTGGCGGCTTGGTGAACTTCTGTTCAGGCAAAATCTCTTCCTTATCCAAAAAATCGCCCTTTTCATAATCGGCAGAAATATTTTCGCCCAAAGCCAGCTTCGTAAACGAATAACAAGCCGTAAAACCTGCATCCTTAACGCTTCCGCCTATCGCCTCAAAAACCGCATCGCCCTTGCCAATAATCACCTTTTTGCTCACCACCACAGCAGCCTTCATCTGCGTCGCCACAAACCGCTGCCAAATCAAATTGTAGAGCTTAAACTGCTCGCTGGTCAAAAACTTTTTGATGCTCTCTGGCGTCCTGCTCACATCCGTCGGGCGTATCGCCTCGTGCGCGTCCTGCGCTCCCTTTTTTCCCTTGTAATGCCGCGGCTTTGGCTCAAGCGCCTGTTTCCCATAAAGCTCTGGAATCAAACCTCGCGTCGCCTGCACAGCCTCGTCCGACATCCGCACCGAATCTGTCCTCATATAGGTGATAAGCCCCGTGCTGTCTTTCTCCAAAACGATACCCTCATACAACTTTTGGGCAACACCCATCGTGCGTTTTGCCGAAAAGCCAAGATAGGTCGAAGCCGCTCGCTGCAAAGTCGAAGTGATAAACGGCGGATACGGATTGGTCTTTCGCTGACTCTGTTCGATATCCAAAATATTCGACTCTTTGTCCGAAATCGCCCCTAAAATTTTATCAACATCATCCTTACACTTCGGATCAGCCTTTTCTCCAGCAAACTCCGTCAGTTTCGCCTTAAAAATCGGCGTTTTACCTTTTCCGAAATTCCCAAAAACTTCCCAAAACTCCTGCGGCACAAAAGCTTTAATTAGCTCCTCTCGCTCGCAAACCATCCGCAAAGCCACCGACTGCACTCTGCCAGCGGAAAGCCCATAGTAGATAACTCGCCAAATCAGCGGCGAAATTTCGTAGCCCACCAACCGATCCAGCACACGCCGTGCCTGCTGCGAATTAACCATATTCATATCGATATCCACAGGCTCGCTCACCGCTTTCTGCACCGCCTTCTGCGTAATCTCGTTAAACACCACGCGATACACCGGCTTATCCTTAATCTCTTTCTTCAAAAGCTCCGTCAGATGCCAAGCAATCGCCTCTCCCTCTCGATCGGGGTCAGCCGCCAAATAAATATCTTTCGCCGTCTTCGCCGCATCCTTTAGTTTTTTGGTAATCTTCGCCTTCGAGCGGTCGTTTACATACTTCACCTCAAAATTTTGCTCCACATCAACGCCCAACTTGCTCTTGGGCAAATCACGAATATGCCCCATCGAAGACTCAACCTTAAAATTACTCCCCAAAAATTTCGAAATCGTCTTACTCTTGGCAGGAGACTCCACAATCAGCAAACTTTTCGCCATCTAATTTTCCTCTTCCACATCGGGATATATTTTATCCATAATACTCACATACGCTTTGGATTTGCTCTCGTGCGGCGCAAACATCACCGAATCGACAATCTTCCGAAGATTCTCAATCTCAATTTTCTCCTTATAAAAATGACTAAACCCGTTAGACACCTCCATAATCGTCTCGAAAACTCTGGAATCGATCGACTCGCTATAAAGCAAATCCAGCAAAAAAGACTGCGCCGAACCAGTAAAAATCTCTCGCTCGCCACTGCTCATCACCCGATAACTATCAACCGACTGCCCCTTCGGGCTGCCAAAAAGCTCAATCAGCTTTAGCCTTAATTTTTTCGTCATCTTATCCATATTCTACTTCAAATCTCCAGCTTCGATCTGGCTAAGGTCAATCACCCGCCTAATCGACCGCCTAATTTCCGCCAAAAGATTCCACCTATTCAGCCTCAACTTCTCATCCTCGGCGTTCACCATAATTTTTTCAAAAAACAGCTCGATAAATCCGCAAAAATCGACCAACTCAGCTATTTTTTCTGCAAAACTTTTATCAGAATCCAAACTCAACTCGCTAAAAGCGGCAAAAAGTTCTTTCTCCTCTTTCTCCTGCAAAAGCTCCCTCTGCACCTCTCCACAAGGCTTCGCACTCGCCAAAATATTGTCAATCCGCTTGCACGCCAACACCAAAAGCAAAAACTCGCTGCTACTTTTCATCGGCTGAAGCACCGCCAACTTCTTCTCTATCTCCAGTAAATTCAAACCGTTATCATCACTCAGCAAAGCCGACAACAAATCTGCTGGCACATTTTTTTGTCCAAAAACATACTTCGCCCGTTGCCGCAAAAAATCGACCACAAAATCCAAATGCTGGCTCTGAACACTCTCGGGCTGCACCGCAAAGCACTCTCGCACCACATCCACCAAATCAACATCGTAGCCCCTATCCAGCACAATTCGGCAAATTCCCGTTGCCGCACGCCGCAGCGCAAAAGGGTCCGCAGAACCAGTCGGCAACATCCCAATCCCCACAATCCCGCAGAGCGTATCCATCTTGTCGGCAATCGCCAAAATCGCACCCAAATCGCCGCTGGGCAGCTCATCGCCAAGACCTTTGGGCAGATAATGCTCCTCTATCGCCAAAGCCACCTGCGAGCTAACCCCCGCGCACAAAGCGTACTGCCTGCCGATATACCCCTGCAACTTCGTGAACTCCTTCTCGCCGAGCATCGTCGTCACCAGATCGCACTTGCAAAGCTTCGCCGCAAGCAGCAAATCTTCGCCGCTACTCACCGACAGCTTCGCCCGCAAAAACTCGCCCAGCTTCTCCACGCGCTGCACTTTCGACAAAAGCGAACCCAAATCTCGCTGAAAAGTCACATCGCCCAAACTCGGATAATATTCCAGCAAACTCTTTTTCGTGTCCTCTTTATAAAAAAACTCCGCATCCGAAAGCCGCGCCTTTGCCACCTTCTGATTGCCGACGATAATCAACTTCTCGTTCTCCTTCTTGCCATTGGACACAAACACAAACTTATTCACCAGCTTGCCGTCTTTCTTCGTCGCAAAGCACTTTTGATGCTCGCACAAAGTCGTCACGATTATCTTCTCTGGCAACTGCAAAAACCGCTTATCAAACTCGCCAACCATCACCACAGGATACTCCACAATATCGCACACCAAATCCATCAGCCTGCTATCGGCAACCACCTCAACATCCAAAAGCGCAAACTGTTCCGCAATTTTCTCCATCCGCTTTTTCCGATTGGCAATCACTCTGCCGCTCAAAAGCGCCGCTTCATAATCGTCCGCCTGCCCCAGCTCGTGCCGTCTGCCAAACTCCCGATGCGAAAAAGTCGCCCTGCCAGTCTTTACATCAGCCACCTGAAAATCGAGCACCTGATCATCCAGCAAAGCCACCAGCCAGCGGATTGGTCGCGCAAACAGAAAAGTGCCGCTTCCCCATTTCATCGACTTGGGAAAACTGATCTTCTCAATCGCCTCTTTGGACAAACTCGCCAAAATATCCGCCGTCTTCTGCCCCTTCCGCTCATAACTCACGCAAATATTTTTGCCCTTTTTGCCCTCAACAACGCAAATCTGGCTCGCATCGCAACCGCTACTACGCAAAAAACCTTCGCCCGCTTTGGACAAACTCTTGCCATCTGGCAAATAAGCGACCTCCACTCTCGGTCCGATTTTCTCAATCGTCTTATCTTTTTGCGCCCCAGGAAGCCCCAAAATCAGCAGCGCCATTCTGCGTGGAGTATCAAAAACCTCAATCTGCTCAAAACCGAGCTCAGACTCCTGCAACCCCTTTTGCAAAAAACTCTTCAGCTGACCGACAGCGCCAGCGATATATCCCGCAGGAATCTCTTCAGTTCCCACTTCCAACAAAAAATTCATCTTCTAATTCTCTAATCAAAAATCCGTTATTTTTCGGCACACCTCGCGGCAAATACTCTCCGCCAAATCTTCACTCTGCGCCTCAACATACACCCGCACAATTGGCTCGGTTCCGCTTTTGCGAATATGCACCCACTTTTTTTCGCCGACGATTTTAACGCCGTCTTTAATATCCAAAAATTTTTCTTCGCCTTGCCAAAAATCTGCCTCTTCATAAATTTTGCCAGCCAAACTCATCACCTTATCCAAATCAGAAAAACTGGTTTCAATCTTCTGTTTTGCAAAAAAATAGGTCGGCAACTCGGCGTTCAGCTCCGATAGTTTTTTACCCGAAAGCGCCATATAATTCAGCACGATAGCAATCCCCACAATCGCATCGCGCGTGTAATGCAGCTCCGAACAAATCACACCGCCATTGCCCTCGCCACCAATCTTCGCCCCCACCTCTTTCATCTTCGAGCCGACATTTATCTCGCCAACTTTTTCTCGAAAAACCTTAACGCCATACTTCGCCGCCAAATCGTCGCTGCCCATCGAAGACGAAAGGTTCGTCACAATATCGCTAGGCGTCCTCGACAAAATAAAATCCTCGCACAAAAGCAAACTTTTCTCCTCGCCGATGCACACCCCATTCTCGTCCACAATCGCCAGACGGTCAACATCTGGATCCGTAGCAAAACCGACATCCACGCCGCTGTCTTTCGCCAAATCGCAAAGCTGCTGCAAATTTTTTGCTTGCGGCTCGGGATTATGCGCAAAAACGCCCGTCGGCTCTGTGTTTATCTGCTCCACCACACAACCAAGACGCTTCAAAAGTTCAAGGCAAATCTCGCCTCCAGCGCCGTTAACTGTGTCCAGAGCCACTCGAAATCTCTTGTGCCGAATCGCCTGCAAATCCATAAACGACAGACCTAAAATCTTCTCCAGATGCAACTCTATCGCCGTCTGATCTTGCTCCTGCGTCCCCATTTTGTCCCAGCTTGCATAAGCGACCTCTTCTTTCAAAGAGTCGATAAACTTTTTCGCCTTCTCGGGATACAAAAACAAGCCGTTGGCGTCCACGAACTTCATCGCGTTCCACTGCCCAGGATTGTGGCTAGCTGTAATGGCGATGCCTCCGCAAGCGTCCGACTCTTGCACCAGTAGCAGCACCGTTGGTGTAGCCACAACGCCGATATCAACCACCGTGCAACCCACGCTCAGCAGCCCCGCCTTCACGCTGTGCAACATCGCTTCTCCTGTGGTTCTGCTGTCTCTGCCTACCACGATTTTTCCGCAGCCTTGGCTCAAACCAAATTTGGCAGCAACTCGCACGACATTTTCTGGCAAAAGATCTTTGCCATAGACACCCCTCATCCCCGAAACACTCACCATCAATTTACTCATTTTCAGTCCTTTAAAATTTTTGGGATATTTTTTGTGAAGTTGCAAATTGTCAAAATTTTTTTGCAAAATTAACCAATCAACCTAAGAAGGACCATCAAAACCGCTTTTCTAAAAAAAATAAAAAAAACACTACGCCCAATTTTTCACAAAATCGTAGGCGTGCTCAAACTCTTGCCAAAAATTTCCTGGAATCCAGAACATCGCAAAAGAGCTATCTTGCGGATGATAAGCCATATGCCGCAAAAATTTGGGCTGCGCAGTTTGCAAAAAATTTGTCAGCGCCAAAAAATCAGCCTCATTCTCGCAAAAAACGGAAAAACTTTGTCCGCCAGCTTTCACTTTTTTGCTCTTCAAATCGCCAATTTTTATCGCCTGCGCGCATTTGCTGTGCAAAATATGCCAAGCCCCACTGGCAGTAGCGGTTTTGGCGAAAATCGTCAGATAAAGTTTATCGCTTCTGCCAAAAATTTTTGCGATAGGCAGATAGAGCGGCGACTGCCGTGGAAGCAGCGTCAACACGCCATTTATGTGCGAGATTTTTTTGGACTTTACGCTTTTGTAGTTGAAATTGTAGCCAATCAAACCGCCAATGTTGGTGTAGCTTTTTTGCTTGGGGCGCAAAACTTCCTCCAAAATGCGAAAAGTCACTCTGCCCAATTTTTTGTTGTATCTGGCTCCAAAAAAATAGGCGAAAGCGAGCACCAAAGTCAGCACCACGAACAGATAAAAAAGCGGATTTTCTTCCATCATTCCTTTTCCTTTTTTTGCAAAATTTTTGTCAAATCTTCGCTAAATTTTTGATAATCAGATCGTTCCAGCAGCTCTAAACATCTGGTTTTTTTGCCCAGCAGCTTTTTTTTGATGCACAAAATCCGCTCATTTTGCCCGTCTGCAACCTTATTTATCAGCACAAATCTCAGCTCGATTCCGATTTCCCGCAGGCTCGCCTTTATCCGCTGCGACTCTTTTAGCGAGAGCTCATCCAAATTCAGCACAATCCCACAGTGCGTGCTATCGCCTTTGAGCAAATCCTCAAGCCAACGATAGTCGGCAATCAGATTTTTTATCTTCTGCATCACCCTATCATCGGTCTTTGCCCTGCGCGAGCGCAACTCGTTCTCTGGCTGACTGATAGCGGTAATGGCGTGCCGTCGCTCCAAAATTTTCTCCCGCAATTTTTTGAGCTGGTGTAGCCATTTTAGCGATATAGAAGCCAACGCCAAAACCCGCAAAGCCAAGCCCGTTGGCGGCGTGTCTATGACAATATTTTCGTAATTTGCGCTCTCTTTTTGCAAAAGTTGCAAAAGTGCCGAAACCGACGCAAACTCCTGCATCCCAGGCAGATAACGAAAAAGGTTGAAATATTTATCAACATTGTAGACGGTCGTATAGGAGTAAACTTGTTGCATCAGCTCTTTGGTTTTGGCGATATAAGCGTCGGCAGATTTTTGCGTATCAACTTCTAAAACAGCCAAATTGTCGGAAAATTTTTTAATTTTTCCCGTAAAATTTTCGCCAAAAATATCACCCAAATTATGAGCGGGATCGAAAGACGCTAAAAGCGTCGCCTGATTTTTTTTAGCTAGCTGATGCGCCAGCGCCGACGAGCAGGTGGATTTGCCCACTCCGCCTTTTCCCAAAAGTATGACGAGTTTCACAGCTCGCTCATTGCGGCAATTGTCGCCAACATATCGTCCGCATTTTGCGCCTTGTCAAAAAAAAGCTGCCACTCTTTTTCCATATCGGGCAGATATTCCAAACTGTGATAAAACATCGGCATAGGAAATCCCAAAAAGCAGCTCATCGACAGAAGGCAAAAAATGTTTTCCAGCTCCTGCAACTCCGTTTGCAAGCTCTCGACCGCCTTGCCACGATGCACGCTCTCCAAGGTTTCCCATGCCGCTCTAAAAAAATCCAGCTTCAAGCAATTTTCCTAACAATCAAATCAACCAACGCTACGCCTTTCTTCTAGTTTGAATAAAGTCGTAGAAAAAAATGAAGTTGAGGACAATCATAATTATTTCGATGCCCAAAACCGTGTAGCCCGTGATAGGCTTGCTGGCGATAGTGCCCGGAAGCACCGCAAAGCTGAACCACAAAATCGCCGCTGTCACCGTAATCCACAAAAGGTAAGCGGGGACCAGCACCATATTCACGCTTTTGGTCTTTATGCGCTTTTGTAACCAAGCAACGCTGGTGAACAGAGTAATCGAGGCGAGCAGCTGATTTGCTGTGCTGAAAGACGGCCAAAGCACCGTAAAGCTCCTCGTGTAAGCCAAAAGTAGCCCTATCAAAGCGGGAATCGAAGAGGCTATCCACTTGTTCGTCAAGAAGTTATACAAGCCGCTAGATTTTTCTTGCAACGGTGCACAAACCTCGCAAATGGCGTATCTTCCCAGACGGTTTGTCGTGTCCAGCGTGGTCATCGCAAAAGAGGCAACCCACATTCCCGCGATCACTTTCACAAACTCGACAGGGATAAATTTGAGGAAAGTCGCTCCGACCATTTTCGCATAAGACTCCACAAACATCGCCGCGTTGGGGAATTTGCCCATCATTGCACCAGTGTATTTTGCGCCCCAGTTGTCCAAAGTTATGCCAGTTCCAGCCTCTTGCAAAATTCCAAAAGAGAAACCAGCGATTGCCACCAAAACTATTGTGGATAAAAAACCTTCGGTGAGCATCGAGCCGTAGCCGATGGTGAGCACATCGCTCTCTTTGGCTACTTGTTTGGAGGTTGTGCCAGAGCCGACCAGCGCGTGAAATCCAGAAAGCGAGCCACAAGCGATAATCAGCACAATTGCTGGCCAGAACGGCGTCGGTTTGCCGCCCGAGATAATCGGAGCAAAAGAGGTAAAAGCAGGCGCAGTAAAGCCCGAGAAGCTAAAAATTGCGGCGATGAGTCCAATGACCAAACCGAAATACAAAAGCCAGGAGTTCAGGTAGTCCCGAGGTTGCAAAAGAATATTCACCGGCACGGACGAAGCCACCACGATATACACGCCGATGATTATCATCCAAGCGCCCCAGCCAAGCTTAATCGGTAGCCAAGTTCCGCCAATTATCGCAAAAATCAGCAACACGATGCCGATCAAAGTTGCCAGACGAAAATCCATTTTCACTTTATACATCAAAAAGCCCAAAATCAAAGCGGCTATCAGCTTTAGCACATACGAAGACGCCACTGCGGGCTGAGCGACATACATTCCGCCGACGACAGCGCCAAAAGCGGCTATCACCAAAATTATCATAAAAAACACCAGCCAGTAAAAAATTCTGCTGGTGCGAGCGCCAATCACATCCGCTGCCACGAACTGACAAGATTTGCCGTCGTAGCGCACTGATGACATTATCGCCAAATAGTCGTGCACCGCTCCGATGAAAATATTGCCAAACCAAATCCAAAGTAGCGCCGGAAGCCAGCCCCAAGCAAGCGCAAGCACAGGTCCGATTATCGGTGCAGCTCCCGCAATCGAAGCAAAATGATGACCAAAAAGCACCGCCGATTTGGCTGGCACATAATCCACATCGTCCCGAAGACGCGAAGACGGAGCCACATTTTTATCGCTGGCTCGCACCATTTTCGCCAGCTTGCCGCCATACACCCTAAAAAGCAGCACATACAGCACAAGGCTCACAATTACTACTATCGCCGTCATATTTCCTCCCTTATTTTTACGAGTTTTTCGCTAAATATAAAACTTATGGAAGTCGCTTGCCAGCCGACTTTTTGTGAGCGTCAAGACCTTCCATCTGGGCAAAAATCTTGGCAACTTCCGTAGCTTTGCCACTTTTTTCAACACGCAAAGTCGTTTGCTTTTTGATGAAATTGTTCACCGACAAGCCCGCCGTGTATCGAGCCGCCAATCCCGTGGGCAAAGTGTGATTAACCCCTGCCGAATAGTCGCCCAGAGCCTCCACAGACTGCTCTCCCACAAAAAGCGAACCATAATTGCTAAGCTGAGCAATAAGCGCCTGATTATCTTGCGTCTGCAGCTCCAAATGCTCAGGCGCTTTCCCGTTGGAAATCTGCACAGCCTCCGTCAAATCGTCGCAAACCACGATGTAGCTATTTTTGTCAATCGCCGCTCGGGCAATCTCCTTTGTCGCCAGCGTCTGCAACTGCTCCTCCAGCTCCGCCTGCACCTTTTTGGCAAGCTCCAGACTGTCTGTCAGCAAAAAAGCGCTCGCATTCAAATCGTGCTCCGCCTGTGCCAGCATATCCGCCGCAACAAAATCTGCCCTAGCACTCGCATCGGCAATTATCAAAACCTCCGACGGACCAGCCACAAAATCGATTCCCACAACGCCGTAAACATTCTTTTTCGCCAGCGTCACATACTTATTCCCAGGACCGACAATCAGATCCACCCGCGGAATCGTCTGCGTCCCAAAAGCAAAGCCGCCAATGGCTTGCACTCCTCCAAGCGCATAAATCTCGTCCACACCAGCCACATCGGCAGCCACAAGCACCGCGGGATGCACTCCGCCCTCATAACACGGCGGCGAAGAAAGCACCACCTGCTTGCAACCAGCAACTTTCGCAGGAACTGCCCCCATAAGCACCGACGACGGCAGCGGAAAATTTCCCCCTGGCGCATAAACGCAAACCCGCTCAATCGGAACAACCCTCTGTCCGCACCACACCCCTTTTTCGGTCTCAATCTCAAAATCTTTCGCCTGCGCTAGCTGCGCTTTGGCAAACTTCTCCAAATTCCCTTTGGCATATTTAATCGCCTGCACTTGCTCCTGCGATAACAACGAATACGCATCCTTCACCTTTTGCGAATCCACCAAAAAATTATCCAAATCCACACCGTCAAACCGCTTGGTATAATCCCGCAAAGCTGCATCGCCCCGCTTTTTTATATCGTCCAAAATTTCCTGCACCAACTCACCCTCAGAATAGTCCAACGGCGTATAAAAATTCTCGGGCAACCACTTGCTATCCACAATCTTAATCATCCACTAAGCTCCTTGATATTAAAAAGAAAAATCGTTTTTTAAAAAATAAAACTCTACTGGCAAAAAAGAATAAATAAAAAAAAAGTCAAGAAAAAACGCCCACTTGCAATAAAATCGCAAAATGAGCGTTCAATAAAAAAATGGTGGAGCATAGCGGACTTGAACCGCTGACCCCTACACTGCCAGTGTAGTGCTCTACCAGCTGAGCCAATGCCCCATCCAACAAAAAAGGAGGAATAAATTCCCTATAATCTTCGCTATTTAATTTCGATTTTGTGTCAATTTTTTTTGCATTTTTTACTAAAATCTGTGCTTTTTGGAAGTGAAGTGATGATGAATATTAAGTTTAGTTGTTGATTTACATGTGATTATCCATCCAATTAAGAATAGATAATTGAGTTAAAACACCTAGCAAAACAGCCATTAAAGTTACGCTGTGTAGCTATATTTTTTTTCTTTTTATTCTGACAATTCTAAAATGTTTTTCGAGAGAACTGAAAATGAATGTACGATTTTGGTTCTAAATGTGTATTTAGTAAACTTTTCACCTTTAAGATTTTCAAAAACATTTAAACTCCATGATTCAAATCCTTCCTTGTTTAAATCAAAATTAAATTCGTGCGCAAGTTGATTTCTTAGTTTGTTTATTTTTTTTAATGACGAAACAATAGAACTCTTTCTTCGCTTATCTTCAAAATCAAGCTTTTCGAGAGCCATAATTTTTCTGTGAAAAGAATAATTGTTATAATCCCTATTATTAATTTTTGAAAGGGTAGCATTCAAAACCACTTCAAGCAGTAAATGCCCCTTTAGTAATATTAATTCTAGGTCAATTTTTGAATCAAGATGTTCCCAAACTGCCCACTCAACCAAGGTAACCATCTCATTTTTCATTAAATATTTGTTCCCGTCCTTTCTCTTTTCAATTCCACTAGTCCCATTTGAGAAATAAGTCTCTGTTTTCTTTAGAAACTCCTAATTTGTCAGTGTGTTTTGATGTAATATTTATTTAATTCAAAATCAACACAGTTAGCTTAATCAATAAAATCAGCAAAATATTTCATCATTATTCTGCGACCTAAATCTGCTCATTTTTTTTAAAATGTTTTTTAATAGCATTTTTTAATGCAATAGATAAAAATGTTGGCACAGCATTTCCAATCTGTAAATTTTTATCACTCCTTGAACCATAAAAAATATAATCATCTGGAAAACATTGTATTCTCGCTCCTTCTCGTGTTGTTAATGGTCTTGGTGCTTTTGGATGAATACATCTTGAAGATGAAGGAGTACTTAAATTTCTTGTAATTGTTGTGCTTGGCCTATTCCACCAAAGCCTACAGTAAGTATTTGCAAAGCCACTTTTGGGTCTTAATTCTTCTGGTAAATCATTTGGTGTACCACCATCAGGAAGACTTTCCATAATCTTTATTAAGTTTTCATTATTATTTGGAGCATTGTGATCCATCAATTTATCAGGAGCATTTTTCCTCATCAATTTTTGAAATTCGTTTACAGGTTCAGTAGAATATTCAAAACTTTCTTCATTGCTCCCTATGAAAGGGAGATCGCTTATTGCTTCTGACAAAGTTAGATATGATTTTAATTCCGGCATAAAAAAAGCTTGCCCTTCTTCTAAATTATAATGAGTTGGCTCAGGAAAATTAAATTTAGAATTAAACTTTGTCCCTATTATTATAACTCTTTCTCTTAATTGCGGGACTCCATAATCCGCAGAATTTAAAACCTTATAGACAACTTTATATCCTAATGATGCAAACAAAGAAATTATTGTTTTTAACAATTCTCCTCCTTGCATTGATAAAAGTCCTTTTACATTTTCAAATAGAAAGGCTTTCGGATTAAATTCTTTAAGAATTCTATAATATTCTTGAAACAATTTACCTTTAGGGTCATCTACCCATCTTTTGCCAACCGTCGAATATGCTTGACAAGGCGGACCGCCAACAACTAAATTAATTTCCCCTTTTTTTATATTAAAATCTTTTTCTAAATCTTTAATTCCAAATTCTTTAATATCTTTACAATACATTTTAACGACAGGATGATTTAATTCATAAGCCTTTGCCATATTAGGCAAAATTTCGTTAGCTGCAATTATTTCAAAATCGTCATCTTGTGCAAATCCATAACTTAAACCACCAACTCCAGCAAATAAATCAATTATTTTAATTTTTTTCATAGTAAATCCTCTAATTAAAATTTAAATCTGAAAATTTAGGGGGTTCTTCTGTTAATTTCCATACAAAATAATTTTGCTCAATATTAAATACAGTTTGACCTTCCATTTGTTGTCTTGTGATCCAATTTACATTATCATCTTCAATTTCATTCAATTTTACAAAAGCAACTTGACCATTAAATAAATCAAAATGAATTACCATTGAAGAAATATTTTCTTCTCGTTTGATTTTTTTAGCTTCCAAAACTTTATGCTGTTTAATATCATTTACACCTACAAATCCTGATTGAATCTCTAGCCTGATCTTTTCTCCATTTTTTAAATTTACTTCTAAATCTGCTTTTGGTGTTCTTTTAAAAGTATTGATATTAATAAAATCATCATCACCAATTAATTTTATGTCTTCAATACTAACTTCAAAAACTAAACTTAATGCCTTTAGAAAATAATTGGTAATTATAAATCCCCTCATCCAAGAAAAATAGACTTGTTCTGGTCTTCTTCCTTGATTATTTAACTTTGGAATAATCTTATTTTTTTTCAGCTTCTCAAATACACAATTTATATTTCCTAAGCAAAAAGTATCTAAATTTTTAATTTTAATCGATGAATCTGACAACTCGTCTATTTTTTTAATAATTTCAATTAACCTTTCATTAAATAATGCAATATAGTTAAAATCAACAGTAGGAATTATATCTTTTCCTCCAAAAAAAGATTTAACATCTTGCTGATTAGTAAAACCAAGTTTTTGCCTGTATTCTTTAAAATATTTTGTATCTATTAGTTCCATTTTTGCCCCCATATCATAAATTAAAAGTATTCATATTATATTAAGTCTTGCTTTCCTATTTAAAAATATTTTTGAAACGAAATGAATAAACACAGTAATTATCCCACATTTTATTTTAGGGAAAAAATCAAAATTATTCCCATTTGAAGCCTGCCAGCACCCATTCTTTATTAAAAAAATACCGCCAATAAAAAAATTGGCTATCTAAAACACGGCAAAAACACCCAATTCGCAAATTTCTACCTATCTATAGCTTTAGCTTTTAGCCGCCTTAGCGCTTTGAACTTCAACTGTCGCACCTTTTCTCTGCTCAGATTCAGCCGCAGGGCGATTTTGTCCAGCGGCAACTTTTGCTCAAAAAATAGCCGCAAAACCGCCTCTTCCGCCTTGGGCATATCCTGCGGAACGCAAAGCTGAAAACCTTGCTCGTCCTCTGCCTCCGCCATTTCCGCCTTGTTCTGCGAAACCTCCTGCGCCAAATCTCGCTCCTGCAAATCACTGGTCTGCAACTCAAACTCTTTGCCCAAATACGCCAAAATCCGCTTTTTCACCCAAAAAAACGCGTAGGTCGAAAACTTCACCCTTTTGCTTGCGTCAAAGCGCTCCTGAGCATCCAAAATTCCCAAAAAGCCCTCTTGCTCCAAATCTTCCTGCAGGTGCTTATCGCCGCCAGAATAACGCTTCGCTACGCCTTTCACCAGCGGCAAAAACTCCTGAATTTCTTGGCTATCCATCTACTGCTTGGACATCGAAACTCGCACCGTCGTGCCTTGTCCCAGCTGACTTTGCACCGCAATCTGCCAGCCGTGCTTTTCCACAATTTTCTTCACAATTGCAAGCCCCAAGCCAGTATTATCAACCGTTTTGGAGCGCGAGCTATCTCCCACAAAAAATCGCTGAAAAATTTTCGGCAAATTTTCCTTAGAAATCCCAACTCCAGAATCTGCTATCTGCAAAAAAACACCGCCGCTGGCATCTTCGCCAACCTCCACCAAAATCTGCCCCTGATGCGTATATTTCACCGCATTGCTCAAAAGATTCACCACCACCTGCTGCAAACGAAAAAAATCCGCCTGAACCTCCACCTTTGGCTGCGCAAACTTGGTCTTTATCGGAATTTTACTATTGGGAAACAAAAGCGTGCTCTCCTGCACAATCGCCACCAAATCGACCTGCTCCAACTCCAGCGACACGCCCGATTCCACCGTCGCCAGCTGCAAAATATCGTCCACCAACTGCTTCAGCCGCTCGGCGTTCCGCTTGAGAATCGTCAAAACCTTATCGTCCCCCGCAGGCAAAAGCTCCAAAAACCCGCTAATCGTCGTAAGAGGCGTCTTTAGCTCGTGCGAAATATTTATCAAAAGATCTTTTTTGAGAAGCTGCAACTCATACAGCTGACTAATGTCCTGCAAAACGAACACCTTGCCGCCAGAGGGCAAATTCGAGCCACCAGCCACAAAATGTTTTTCGTTCAACTTAATATTTTTCGTGCTTTGACTGTCCGCATCAAAATCGTCCACAAAGCGAAAAAGCTCGGGAAAATCTATCAAATTCCAGTAAAAATCTGGCTCGAAATCTTTGTCCAAAAGCTCACAAAAAGCACTGTTTCCTCGCAAAATAATGCCCTGCTCGTTCTGAATCCAAACAGGAGACGGCAAAAATTGCAACACCCCTTTCAGATCGTCCTTTTCCCGCAAAGCCAACTGTTTAGCCTGCTTTCCCTGCCCTTTTAGCTCCTGCAAATAAAGCGACCACGCCTTGCCTTTTTGCCTCTTGCTGATTTTTCCTTCCAAAGCCAGCTGCTGCAAAGCTCCAAGCAGTTGCAAATAGCGCCAGCGAAAAAACAGCCAACCAGCCAAAAAAACGCCAGCCAGCGTTGCCAAAAACCAAATCACCACAGCTCCAATCTGTATCCAACCGAGCGAACTCCCGATATTTTCAGAGATTTTAGCTTGCTCCGCAGCTTTGCAATGTGCACATCCACCGTCCGATCACTCACGATTTTATCTTGCCCCCACACAAAATCCAAAATTTTCTCCCGCGAAAAAACCGCACCAATTTTGCTCGAAAGCAGCTTCAAAATCGAAAACTCGGCGAAAGTCAAAGCGACCGCTTCACCATTTTCCAAAACCAAATGCGCATCAAAATCGATGCGCACAGATTGTCCCAAACTCCGCACTTTTTCCTGCGGTTTTTGCTCGTTTTTTTGTGAAAAATCCCGCTGACGACGCAAAAAGGCTCGCACCCTTGCCAGCAACTCCTTGGGATGAAAAGGCTTGGTAATATAGTCGTCTGCGCCAAGCTCCAGCCCAAGCACCTTGTCCGTGATGTCGCCTCTGGCAGTGAGCATCAGCACAAAAACCTGCGGAAAAGCTTTTTTCAAATCTTTGCAAATCTCAAGACCGTCTTTGCCAGGCAGCATCAAATCCAAAACCACCAAGTCTGGCAGCTGCGCTATCACAGCGTCCTCAAAATCCCGATAATCCGCAAAAGTCTGAAGCACAAAATTCGCATCGGCAAGGCTGGCGCGCACCAGCTCCAAAATATCTGGCTCATCGTCCAAAACATAAATCAGCTTTTTCACTTTCGACATTCAATTTTCCACATTTTTTAATTAGACGACGCCGGGATAAAAATTTTGCACAAGTTCCAGCAAAAACCGCAAAATCCGAGACGACGCCACCGCAGGATTTTGCAAGAGATTGTAATCGAAAAAAATATTGAAGCCAACAGAAAGCAGCGCCACAATTCCCAAAAATAAAAGCACAATGAATAGAGCGCCCAAAATCTTATCGTAAATTCCTAAGTCCAAAAAATCCAATCCTTTACGAATATAGACGCTAAAAATTTTGAGCAAAATCACGACCGCCAAAAAAATCAAAACGAAAGCAATCAACTTGCCCACAAAAACAGAAAGCCCAAACTCGTTTGCAAAAATTCCAGCCAAAACATCGCCAAAAAATACGCCGAAAACGACTGTGCCGACCACCGCCAGCACCTTGGTCAAAAAGCTGACAAACCCTTTGATGAAGCCATATACAAACAAGCCAAAGCCCAAAATCAACAAGACAATATCTAAAATATTCATACCATAAACAAAAGGCAATGCCTACCTCGTCTCACATCGACCAGCATACGCACTGCCTTATTTTTTTTAGTTCAAATTTGAAAACTAATAACCTCTCATACGAGTCAACTTGCGTTGCTTGTTAAAAAGCTTTCTCTTAACCGCATTCACTTCGCGGCGTTTTTTGACAGAAGGCTTCTCGTAGCGTTGATTTTTTTTGATATCAGACAACACTCCCGCAATCTCGCACTTCTTCTTAAACTTGCGAAGCAAAACCTCAAAAGGTTCTTTATTTTTGGAAACAACCATCGGCATAAGTAACATCACCCCACTTTTTGCTGTATTTTTTTCCTTTAGCAAAACCAAAACAAACTCCCTGCGTTATCGGTCAAGGAAATTGTTTGCTATTGGGGAAATTTATTTTGACGACACCGCTGGAAAATCTGCTCGACCAAATTTGAAGCTAAAAACAAACGGCACAATTTATATATTTCTTGACACTCTCCACCCAATGACAAAAAAATGCTTCATAATTTGGAAAGGGTGATTAGCTCAGCTGGCTAGAGTGCTACGCCGACATCGTAGAGGTCACTGGTTCAAGTCCAGTATCACCCACCATTTTTTTAAAAAGCAAATAAAAAAAACAGCCACTTTTTTACGAGTGACTGTTTTTTTGTAACTAAAAATTACTAAACATCAATTTCGTTCTCTTCTTTTTTATCAAGAGGCAAAATCATATTAGCGATGATAGCAGTAACACCACCTGTTGTAATAGGCGAGCTAAAGATGCTTTTGATAACAGTTGGGAAGTGATTCATCACCCCTGGCACCATTTGCACACCCAAGCCAAGTCCAAAAGAAAGCGCCAAAATCATCACGCCTCTTCTGTCCAAACCGTGCTTGGTGATAATCTTGATACCAGAAGACGCAACCGTTCCAAACATAATCAGAGTAGCTCCACCCAAAACTGGTTTAGGCATCACTTGGAAAACTCCACCGATAACTGGGAACAATCCCAAAAGCACCAAAAGACCTGCAATGTAAAGCCCCACATAACGAGAAGCGATACCAGTCAATTGGATGATACCGTTATTTTGACTGAAAGTAGTGTTAGGGAAAGTGTTAAAAACTGAAGCCAAAGCTGAGTTGAAACCGTCACCCAATACACCGTCGCCGATTCTCTTGAGATACAAATCGCCTTCTACAGGCTCGCCAGAAACCATACTTGTCGCAGTAAGGTCACCAGTTGACTCGATAATCGTGATGATATAAATCAAACCGATAGTAAGGAAAGCCGAAACATCAAAATTGAAGCCGTATTTGAAAGGAATAGGAATGTTAAAAACTGGCAATTGAGCAATAGGACTAAAATCGATTCCCACGGTGAAAAGAGCTGTAAAATATCCTACAGCCAAACCGATAACAATCGACGCCATTCTGAGCATTGGTTGTCTTGAGCGGTTAAAGATAATCACCGTAAATAAAGTCAAAAACGCCAAACCAAGGCTTTCCATAGATGCAAATTGATCTGGGAAGTGATCTTTGATATACTGTCCACCAGCCATATCGGTAATTCCTACTTGAATAAGACTAAGACCGATAAGAGTCACCACGATACCAGAAACCAGCGGCGTAATCACTGTCCGCAAACGGTGAATAAACCGACTACCGATCATCTCGATAAACGATCCGAAGAAACAAGCCGTAAAGATTGTAGCAAGAACGAGCTCTACGCCACCACCTTGACCTTTAATCGCAAAACCTGCGCCCAAAATCGGACCCAAGAAAGCGAAGCTAGTTCCCTGAATACTCAAAAGTCCAGAACCAATAGGTCCAAACTTTTTCACCTGAATGAATGTGGCAAGACCAGAGACGATAAGCGCCATTCCAATAAGATACGGAACCTCGCTGCCCAGACCAAGCACACTGCCGATGATAATCGTTGGAGTAATAATAGCCACGAATACACCCAGCAGGTGCTGAAAAGCAGCCAAAAGAGCTGTAACCGGCGCAGGCCTATCATTCAATCCAAACACCAAATCGGTATTTTTGTTTTCCATTCCCCCTCCTTATTTTTATGTGGAATAAATTATGATACCACGATTGGACATAAACCAAAATCTAGTCAAATAATTTATGCAAAAAATACGCCACACGCACTGGCAATCTCCCGCTAACTGTTTAATAATTCAACCAACTAGCACAAAATCCAACAAAATCAAGCGCGAGAGTTATTTTTGGCAAACTATCCCGTAAACCTTCGGATTTCTTCTGGCGGCAAAAAACCCTTGACTCCTATATGAATAAATAAAAAATAGCTAAAAAAATAAGAGAAGGACGGTTATGAAGATAGTATCAGTCGTCAATCAAAAAGGTGGAGTGGGCAAAACCACAACTTCGGTAAACCTGTCGGCAGCTTTGGGCGTCTATGAAAAAAAGACTTTGCTTATCGATTTCGACCCGCAAGGCAACTCCACTTCTGGCATCGGCATAAACAAAGACAAGGTCAACAGCCAAGTTTACAAAATGCTAATCGGCGAAAAAAGCATCAAATCTTGCATCGTCAAATCCAACTACAAAAAATTGGATGTCGTCCCCGCTGACATAAACCTCACTGGAGCCGAAATCGAACTGGTCAAAGAGTATGCACGCGAGCAAAAGCTAAAAAACGCTCTAGCTCCGATTTTGGACGACTACGAATACATCATCATCGACTGCCCGCCATCGCTTGGACTGCTGACAATAAACGCCCTGACGGCTAGCACTCATGTAATTTTGCCCATTCAGTGCGAATACTACGCCCTGGAAGGCGTGAGCCAATTGCTAAACACAATTCGCCTGATCCAAAGCAACTTAAACCCCAAGCTCGATATTTTGGGCGTGCTCCTGACGATGTATGACAAACGGCTCAACCTGTGCCAGCAAGTCGAAGAAGATGTCAAAAATTATTTCGGCGACAAAGTTTTCAAATCTTGCATCCACCGCAATGTGAAGCTCAGCGAAGCTCCCAGTTTTGGCAAAACCATCTTCGACTACGAAATCACCTCGCGCGGCGCACAAGACTATCTGAACTTGGTAAAAGAGGTCGCATCCAGATGAAAAAAAAACTCGGACGCGGACTAGAAGCGCTCATCAAGCCCGTCGATTTCAAACCAGTTGACGAAAAACAAAGCGATACGAAAAGCGAAAATTTCGTAAACGAAGTCCAGACAAAACTGATTTTTCCCAACCGTTATCAGCCTCGGCGACATTTTGATTTGGAAAAATTGGCTGAACTGCGCGATTCGATTCTCGAAAACGGCATTATTCAACCGCTGATTGTTACCCAGCAAGACGACGAGCATTACGAGCTAATCGCCGGAGAACGCCGCCTGCAAGCCGCAAAATTGGCTAAGCTGGAAAAGGTGCCAGTCGTTGTGCGAGAGGCGACCAGCCAACAGATGCTGCAACTGGCGATTATCGAAAATGTGCAGCGCGAAAACCTCAACCCTATCGAAGAGGCGGAGAGCTATCAGCGCCTGCGCCAAGAGTTCAACTATACTCACGGCGAAATCGCCACCGCAATGGGCAAAGACCGCACCACTATCTCCAACTTTTTGCGACTTTTGAGTCTGGAAAATTCCATCAAACAGTTGCTCGTCAAAAACAAAATCAGTATGGGACACGCCAAAGTTATTATGCAAGCGGAGCCCGAACAGCGAGAAAAAATTGCGCAAACGATTGCCGAAAAAGGTCTCTCGGTGCGTGCCAGCGAATCTTTGGTAAAATCTTCTGCCACCGTCGCCAAAAACAAGCAAGCCAAAATAGATTTTTCACAAATGGAACAAACGCTGAAAAACAAATACAAAGTTTCCGTGAAAATACAAGGAACAAGCAGCAAGGGCAAAGTCGTCCTTTCTTATCAGTCGAAAAATCAAAAAGAAGAGCTCCTAAAACTTCTCGCCGATGAAAAATAAGCACTTTGGCATAATTCTCTTCATTTTGATGCTCACTTTTTTGCTGGCCAGTTTTTTTTTGAACTACCATTTGATGAATAGGCTGGAAAAAAGCTCGCAAAAAATCAACACTCTTACCAAAAAGCTGGATTCGTATCAGCAAAACTTATTGCAAAACAAAGACTTAAACAACAATCTGAAGCTGGAAAAATTGCGTTTGGCGCTGGAAAATTATCTGACAGAAAAACCGAAACCCAAAAAATACAAAGGCGAAAATCTGAGCAATCCCCAAAATTTTTATCCCGATATTTTACCTGTAAAAAAGCCGTTTCGGATCAGCAAAAAATTTAGCGAAAATCACCAAGGGCTAGATTTTGCGGGAAAAAAAGGCTCTCCTGTGCTGGCTAGCGCTGCGGGAATGATCGAAAAAACTAGCGACGAGACATATTTTGGCAAGTCGATTGTCGTCAATCACCTGAACGGCTTCAAGACGGTTTATGCACACCTGGACTCGATTATTCCATCAAAAAACACATTTGTGCAAAAAAATGAGCAAATCGGCACACTGGGAAATTCGGGATACAGCACCAGCCCGCATCTGCACTACGAAATCTGGCAACACGAAAAAAAAGAAAATCCACAAAATTTTATAAAAGACAATTAAGGAGCAAACTGTTATGATAAAAGAAAAAAATCGGGAAATTGAAGTTTCTTCCATCATCGGCAAAGACCTGAAAATCAACGGCGACATCAGCGGCGAGAACGGTATCAAAATCGATGGCGATGTCTGCGGCAATATCGTCGGCAAATCTTTGATTTCCATCACCACCAGCGGGAAAGTTGAGGGCAACATCGACTGCCACAACTGCATCATCGCTGGCATCGTAAACGGCGGCGTCAACTGCAAAAACACCATCGAAATCAAAAAAAGCGCCAAAATCACTGGCGACATCAAAGCCATCACCTTGATTGTAGAGCCAGGAGCGACCCTCAACGGCAACTGCACGATGGGCAAAGATGTCATCGAGTAAAAAACATTTCATCTACTTGGGCAAAGTCTGCCTGCTGAGCGTAGTGCTGGCTTGCCCGGGAATGCTCTTGCCCTCTGGATTCAGCCTTTTTTTGGGACTAATAGGAGGGTTATTTTTTTTGCTGGCAATGGGAGTGAGCACAATCATCGCCATCTCCTCGCGTTTTCGCACCAGCAAAGCCGTCCTCATCGGCTTCGGCGCCCGCTTTTTGTTCGTCGCCCTCTACAGCTACCTGCTCTTTACGCACCTCAAATTGCAAGTCATCGCCTATGGCCTCGGGCTTTTTTTGCCAATCGTCAGCCTCTACATCTACGAAGCCTACCTCTTTTGGTTACACCACAACCAGAAAAAATCTTAGCTCGATAATTTCGCAACAAGCAAAACACACACAAAATTTTATGCAAATCCAAACTCTTTGCCAAAACACCACTTGGCTCGCACCGCTTGCGGGATTCACCGATTTGCCCTATCGCCAAATCGCCAAAGAAAACGGCGTCGGCGTGCTAACCACCGAAATGGTCAGCGCCGCGGGACTCACCTACAACCCCGCAGCCAGCTTGCCCTATGCGGACACAAAAAACGATAAATCTCCCATCGGAATCCAGCTCTTCGGCACTGAGCCAGACCATTTCCAAAAAGCCATTTCGATTTTGCCAAAAACAGATTTTTTGTGCATCAATATGGGATGCCCCGTGAAAAAAGTGGTCAAAACTGGCGCAGGCTCGGCTCTTATGGACACTCCCGAACTCGCAGCCGAAATCGTTCAGCGCTGCAAAAAACACCTGCCAAAAAACACTCCGCTGGTGGTCAAATTTCGCACGGGATTTTCCTCGGAAAACTTTCTGAATTTCGGGCTGCAGATGCAAGAAGCTGGAGCCGACATCCTGATTTTGCACCCTCGCACCAAAGCGCAGATGTTCACAGGTCACAGCAATTGGTCGCAAATCAAGACGCTGAAAAAAAAATGCCAAGTGCCCGTAATCGGCAACGGCGATATTTTTTGCCAAGCTGACATCAAAAAAATGCAAGACGAAACCGCTTGCGACGGCGTGATGATTGGGCGAGGCGCTATCGGCAATCCTTGGATTTTTTCGGGAAAATCGTCCACAAAAAGCGAAAAACTGGCGACGATTAAAAGGCACTATCATCTCGCGATAGCTCATTATGGGCAAGAAAAAGGCGTCCGCACAATGCGAGCGCATATCGGCAAATACACCAAAAATCTGCAAGGCGGCAACAAAGCCCGCCAAGCTATCAACGCTCTTATGAATTTGGAAGAGATTTTTTCGGTGCTGGACGAACTTTTTTTATCCTCTTAATCGGGGAAATTTTCTGCTTTTTGAACACCAAAATAGGGACTTATATTTTGCACGAAAAATGGTGACTGGCTTTTGCTCTTCTTCCCTCATTCCACCAAAAGAGGGAATCCATCTCTAACACAATTCTGAAAAATGAAGTCAGGCGGCTACTTTTAACTTTTACCTAATAACTAATAACTGTCTGACACCAAAATAGAGGCTTATCATTTATTGCTTATATTTTGGTGTCAGACTAAACTTCCGCCCTGCTGGCGAACCAAAGCCCAATAAAAGTAAACAAAATATTCGGTCCCCAAGCAGCCCAAAAAGGCGAAAGAACGCCAGTATAACCAAGATTTTGGCTAACTCGCAAAGCCGCCAAATAAACAAAACAAACCACCAAGCCGACCAAAAACACAACGCTTCTAGTTTTGCTACGAACAGAAGCTGACGCCATGGGAACGCTAAAAAACAAAATAATAAAATTCGCAAACGGGAAAGCCAATTTCGTCGCCAAATCGACACGCTCTTCCAAAGATTTTTCGCCCACTTTCTCCTGCCGCTGAATATACTCATTTAGCTCCGAATAGCTCATCGCCAGCGGATCTTTGGAAGATTTAACAAAATCGATCGGCTTCACATCCACAATCGGAATAACTTTTTTGTCCTTGAAATACTCCACCTCCGTGGGCATTCCGTCCTCAAATTTGCGGATATAGCACTTTTTAAAAAGCCACTTATCTCCTTCCCAAACAGCCGATTGCGCCGATATCGTTTGCAGCAAACCGCCCGTTTTGGGGTCGTATTGCACAATGTCGATATTGTAGAGCTTTTTGCTATAGCCGTCAAAAAAACCGATATTAAAAAACAGGTCGTTCTCGCCTTTATAGTTAATGTTGGCGCGGCGCTTGATGTCTTCCATCTTTTCGCCCCGAATTTTGACAATATAAGTGTGCTCGCGCAGCTGAATCGCTTTTGGCAAAACGGCTTCGCCGACCCACATCACAAAAAAACTATAAAAAAATCCAAAAATAAAAATGGGCAAAACCATCCGCGCGATGCTGCGTCCAGAAGCCCGAACAGCGATCGACTCGTTAAATTTCGAGAGCTTATTCATCAAAAACAAACTCGCCAAAAGCACCGCCACAGGCGATGTGAGGATAAAAAGATACGGCATATTGTAGAGAAAATACGAAAGCGAATCGTAGAGCGTCGCCCCATATTTCATAAACCTCGTCAGGCGGTCAAAAATGCTAATCACCACAAAAAGCACCGAAAAAGACAAACTAATCAGCACAAAATTTTTAATGTAAGAGCCCAAAATGTAGCGGTCTAAAATCTTTATCAAATTTGGCTTCCTTTTGATTTTACTATTTTTTGGAAAAATTTGCGAACCTTAAAGCGCACAGAATCGAAAGCGTTGGTGTCGCGTCGAGATTTCCAGGTGAGGAAAATTCCCAAAATAATCAGCACAATATTCGACAGCCACATCGCCAGCCACGGCGCAACATAGCCGCGGTCTGCCAGTTCTTCGCCTCCCAAAAGCATCGAATGATACAGCACGAATACGACCATACTAAAGCCAAAAGCCGCGCCAACTCCGCTGCTTTTCGCCATCAAACCCACTGGCACTCCCAAAAACAAAAACACGATGCAAGCAAAAGCCAAAGCGTTCTTCTTGTGAATTTCCACCCAATAAGCGTAATTATACTCCCGATGCTTGCGAGACTTACTCTCTTGCTGCAACATCTTGGTCGTCGTGGCATCATACGCTCTGCCATGCTCCATTTTTTCCAATTTTTGATGATAAATCTCCCGCAGAGAGTCAGCCGTGAGGATAATCTTGGCATTCTCGCCAATTTTTTGCATCATCACTCTCGTGTTCATCTCCCTATCGCTGAGCGTGTGCCGCAAATTACTATCGCCCGTGCTCCCGAAGATATTAAAGTTGAAAGTTTTGAACTTCACAACTCTGTAAGTGCTTGGATTTTTAAGGCTTTTCTCGTGAATTTCGCCATCGTAGAGCTTGGCAATCAAATCGTTGCCGTTATTAGCAAGGTCAATTTCGCCATACTTGGCGCTAACTATCTGAAAAGTCTCTCGTTGCCCCTTGTTGTAGATAATCACATCGCGCAAATACCGCTCGTCCTTTCCGCCAGCGTAAATCACCAAATCGGAGATGTTTTGATTTTTGTTAAAAACGCCCGTTTTGATATTGCTAATAGGGTTGCGATACGCAATGTGAATGAGTAAATCACGCGAGTTGTAATTGCTGTCGGGCAAAATTATGTGATTGAAGTAGAGCATCCCGCACGAAAAAAGTATCACCAAAAGGTAAAGCGGACGAAGCAATCGGTAAACGCTTATTCCACAAGACTTTATCGCCGTTAGTTCATTATCGATGGAAAGCTTGCCGAAAGTCATTATCGACGCAAACAAAATCGCCATTGGAATAGTGAGCGCCACCATTGCCGGCAGATTGTAGCCAAACAAGCTCAACACCGTCATAAACGAGAGTTTTTTTTGAATAATCAGGCTGAGTTTGCTGATAATCATATCGATAAGGAAGAGCGATGTGAACACGCCAAGCGCACCAATAAACGGCTTAAACGACTCCTTAAGCAGATATCTTTCCAGTATTTTCATCTAAGTTTTTTAAAAAGATTTTTTAGTAAGATTTTGCAATTCTAAATCCGACATTAGATTTTCGCCGCGATGGTCTTGCATAGTTGCGGAAAGCAACTCCCGCTTCTTTTTTGCCAGAAGTAAATCCTCCGCCTCTTATCACTCTATAATTTGAGTAGTTTGCGCCCTTAGGATTGTTTGGCATTAGCTTTGCCAATCGATAATAGGTAAGGTCATACCAATCGTTGCACCACTCGTTCACATTGCCTGTCATATCGTAAATTCCCAAGCTATTCGGAGATTTTTGCCCCACTGGATGCGGCAGAGTGTCGATTATCCAGCCGACATTATCTGCTATCAAACTCCCCGAATACTCGTTTCGATTTTTGTCGTTTCCGCCAATAGCCGCCAGCTCCCATTCCGCCTCAGAAGGCAATCTGTAACCAGAAGCGTCGTAGTTGCACTTTATCATCTCTCCTTTTTGCAAATCGTAGCACGGAGTCAGCCCCTCTTTTTCGCTCAATTTATTACAAAACAAAACTGCGTCCCACCAACTAACATTAGACACAGGATAATCGTCGCCATCTACAGGCCAGTCGCGGCGCCCCATTAGGCTATTCCACAATTTTTGCGTCACCTCGTATTTGGAAATGTAAAAACTGTTGACTTTGACTTTATGCTCTGGGAAAAGATCATCGGTTTGAGCGTTGTCGCCGCGCGTGTAACTATTGCCACGCACCTTCACCATCTGCACTCCCCACAGCAGCGAAAAACTCACAAAAACCAGCAGAAAAATCAACTTTTTCGTTTTCATAATAAAAATCCCTTTAAAAAAAATTAAATCAACCGTTTACCTTAAAGATGCAAAAAGCAAAAACTCACAAAATAAAACGCGATTATAAACTCAAATAAGATTGTGGGCTGTCAACCAAAAATTCCAGAATTTCCACTTTACAACTGCAGGAGATTAGTTTTGTTTGCGATAATTATGAAAAAAGCGTATTATTCTATCGGCGAGGTCTGCAACCTGTTGGAGTTGCCCGATTACACCGTCCGTTATTGGGAGAGCGAGTTCAAGCAGCTATCGCCCAGCAAGCTCTCTGGACGCAAACGGCAGTTCACCAAAAAAGATATCAAACTCTTGCAAGAGATAAAATATATGCTCCACACGCAAGGCTACACCATCAAAGGCGTGAGAAAAATTTTGAACAATCGCAACAAAAAAGAGGACATCAAACAGGAGTTCGACCGAGCAACTGTGAAAAAACAGATCCTCAAAGCAATCCAAGAGATTGAAAATATTATAGCTGAATAAAGGACACAAAATGAAGAAATTAAACCTAGTTTTGCCCAAAGGAAGAATTTTTGATCAGGTAAAAGATCTGCTCAGCCAAGCTGGCGTCAAGCTCACCCTCAGCGGCAGAGGACTGCGCCCGGCAACGAACAACGAAGATTTAATCGTTAAGATAATGAAGCCGCGCAACATCGCCAATCTGCTGGCTTTGGGCAGGCACGACATCGGCTTTAGCGGGGACGACTGGATTTTGGAATCTGGGGTAACCAACGAGCTGACCACAATTTTGCCTCTGGGATTCAACCCCGTGAATATCGTGGCAGCGATTCCCGACAATCTAACTCTAGAGGGGCTAAAAAAGCGAAAAATCGTTGTCGTTTCTGAATACGAAAAAATCGCCAAAAGTTGGCTCGACGACCAAGGTTTCGACTACGAATTACTGACGGTGCACGGCGCAACGGAGGTTTATCCGCCCGAGGACGCGGATATGATCATAGACAACACCTCGACGGGTAACACACTGCGAGACAATAAT
This sequence comes from Candidatus Cloacimonadota bacterium, assembly GCA_963676615.1. GTDB lineage: Bacteria > Cloacimonadota > Cloacimonadia. Next base: position 988,760 of record OY781092.1, read on the forward strand.
TTAAAGATTGTTGCCACGCTTATGCAATCTTCGACAAATTTCGTTGCCACCAAAAGCGCGATGAACGATTCCTGGAAAAGCGAAAAAATTTTGGAGCTGAAAATGCTGTTTGAGGCTATCCTTTTGGGACGCAACAAATCGATGATCGAGATGAATATCCCCCTAGAAAAAAAGGAGATTATCGAAAAATTGCCAGCGCTGAAATCGCCAACCGTGATGCCTTTGGCTGGCAATGCTGGCTTTGCTGTAAAAATCACCATCGACACGCAAGAGGTCGCCTCGCTTCTACCAAAGCTGAAAAAAATGGGCGCTTGCGACATTTTGGAATACAATCTGAACAAGGTAATCTTATGATTAAAACCAAGCCCAGCGTAGAAAATTTGGCGCCGTATCAAGGACCGCCAGCGGACAGAATCGAGAAAATCCGCCTAGATTTCAACGAAGTAAATTTGCCGCCATCACCAAAATTGAGCCAGTTAAAATTCGACCCGCTGCTCTCGGGCGTCTATCCGCAAGAGGACAAGCTCATCGAAATTTTGGCAAAACGGTTTGGCGTCGCACCAAATTCTTTGCTGATTTGCAACGGCTCAAACGAAGCTATCACCTTGATTTTTGAGGCGTTTATTCAAGAAGGCGATCAGGTGCTCATCCCATTTCCGACTTTTTCGGTCTACTATCTGTTGCTACAAAGCAAAAACGCCAAAATCAACAAAATCGCTTACGACGAAAATTTGCGCTTCCCCAAAGAAAAATTTCTGGCAGCCGCCAAAAAAAATCCCAAGCTCATCGTTTTGGTGAACCCCAACAATCCCACGGGCGATATGCTCTCAAAGGCAGAAGTCGAGCAAATTTTGCAAGCTGCACCCGACTCGCTGCTCGTGCTGGACGAGGCTTACATCCACTTTGCGGAAACGGAGCTGTGGGACTTGACACTGAAATACGAAAATTTGGTCGTGCTCAGAACTTTTTCCAAAGCCTACGCTCTGGCAGGACACAGAATCGGTTTTGCCATCGCAAATCCTGCAACAATGTCGCTGCTCTACAAGGTTTCACTGCCGTTTCGCATCAATTATTTTTCGCTAAAAGCCGCCAAAATCGCCCTTGCCGACGAGGAGCATTTTCAATACATTTTATCCACCATCAAAGACGAAAAGCAAAAAATGGAGAAATTTTTCCACTCGCTAAAAATCGATTTTCTGCCTAGCCAAACCAACTTTCTTCTGGTCAAAACTGGCATATGGAGCAAAGCGATTTACCAAACTTTGGCAGAGCAAGGCGTTATGGTACGGCATCAAAAAAGCGGTCCGCTCAAAAATTACATCCGCATCTCGATGGGCACGCCAAAGCAGAACGAAATTTTTCGGGACGCTTTCCAAAAATTGTGGGCAAATCGGCTTTTGGCGTTCGATATGGACGGCACGCTCATCGATGTCGAACAGTCATATGTCCAGTCGATTAAAGACACCGTCGAGCATTTTTCGGGGAAAGCGGTCTCGTCTGCGCAAATCGACGCTGTGCGGAAAATTGGCGGCTACAACAACGATTGGGACTTAACGGAGTATCTTTTGCTGCAAGAAAAAATCGAAGTTGAAAAAACCGAAATTATCGAAAAGTTTGAAAATTTTTATCGTGAAAACAAAAAAACGGAAAAGTGGCTTTTGCCCAGCGAAGATTTGGCGGCTTTGAGCCAAGAGATTCCGCTGGCGATTTTTTCGGGACGACCACGAAAAGATATCGCTTACGCTCTCGATTTTTTCCAGAAAAAAGAGTTTTTCGGCGAAATTGTCGGAATGGAAGACACAAAAGATAAGCCAAAGCCCGACGGTTATGGGCTGGAGTTACTTCGCCAAAAATGCAACGCAAAGTTGATTGTATATGTTGGCGACACCGTGGACGATGTCAGCGCGGCGCTTTCCGCTGGCTGCGTTGCGGTCGGTTTGCCCCAAGATGAGCGGGCGGATTACTACCTAAAAAAAATTACCGAGATAAAAAATTTGGTGTTAAAATGAACAGAATTGCGAAAATCGAACGAAATACCAGCGAGACGAAAATCAAAATCGAGCTAAACCTCGATGGCGAAGGCAACTATCAAATCGACACAGGCGTCGGATTTTTCGACCATATGCTCGAAGGGCTCTGCAAGCACGGCTTGTTTGACCTGAAGCTGAAAGCAACGGGCGATTTGCATGTCGATCAGCATCACTTGGTGGAAGATGTCGGCATCGCTTTAGGGCAAGCTTTTGGCAAAGCTCTGGCGGACAAAAAAGGCATCGAACGCAGCGGCTATTTCGTCTATCCGATGGACGAGGCGCTCGCCGTGGTGGCTGTGGATTTAGGCGGCAGAGCCTATTTGCAATACGACTGCAGATTTTCGCGGCAATTTTGCGGCGGTCTGGATTTGGACTTAATGCCCGATTTTTTCGCAGGGCTATCCCAAAATATTCCGGCAAATCTCGTGGTACGAATGCCATACGGTCGCAGCGATCATCACAAATTAGAGGCGTGCTTCAAGGCTCTGGCGAAGGCTCTACGCTTTGCCTGCGCCTATCTGCCACGAGCAACCGACAAAATTCCCTCAACCAAAGGCAGCCTATGAAAACCTACCTCGAGTGCTTTCCCTGCTTCCTCAAACAAGCGTTACACATCGCCAAACTTTGCGGGCTGAGCCAAGCAAATCAAAAAAAAGTGATTGACCAAACTGGCGCCCTTTTTGCCCAAATCGACTTGAACGCTACCGCGCCGCAAATCGCCAGCATAATTCACGACAAGCTCAAAGATTTTTTGCAAAACGACGACCCTTACGCACAAATAAAAGAGCAAAATGTCGCCCAAGCGCTAAAACTTGTGCCTGCGCTTACCTCCAAACTGCAAGCCGCAAAAAATCCGCTGCACAGCGCCGCTCGCCTTGCAATCGCTGGAAATGTTATCGACCTTGGCGCACACCAAAAATTTAATCTCGAACAAGAACTGCAGAGCGTGCTTACCGCCGGCTTTGCCATCGACGACTTCGACGATTTCGCCCAAGACATCAAAAAAGCTAAAAAAATCGTCTATCTTGGCGACAACACCGCCGAAGGCATTTTCGACAAAATATTCATCCAACAAATTGCAAAACCAACAATTTACACAACTCGCGAAATTCCCGTAATAAACGACATTACCACACAATGGGCAAAAAGAATCGGCATCGACACCGTAGCAAATGTCGTCAGTTCGGGAGCGAAAACGCCAGGAACTGTGCCCGAGCTGTGTTCACCGCAATTTCAAAAAACTCTGGCAGAGGCGGAAATCATCATCAGCAAAGGACAGGGCAACTACGAGGCGCTCTCGGACACAAATTTGCCAATCTACTTTTTCCTCAAAGCCAAATGTCAGGTCATCGCCGACCACATCGGCGTTCCGCTGGGTTCGTATCTCCTAATAAAAAATCAGAGGAGGGCAAAATGATAGCCATAATCGACTACGGAGCGGGAAATCTGCATTCCGTGCAAAACGCCTTGAGCCACCTGCATGCCGACCACATCATCGCATCAACTCCGCAGCAAATTCTTGCGGCAGACAAAGTAATTTTGCCCGGCGTCGGACACTTTGGACAAGCCAGCGGCAAGCTGGAAAACTCGGGCTGCTACGACACTCTGCTCGACTGGATACGCCAAGACAAGCCGTTTTTGGGAATCTGCGTCGGTTTGCAACTTTTAATGGAAGGCAGCACCGAAGCACCCTCTGCAAAAGGGTTCGGTTTCTTTGCGGGGAAATGCGAAAAATTTGTCGGCAAAAGGGTGCCACAAATGGGCTGGAATCAGATTTCGTTCCAGCGCGAAGACCCAATTTTTCAAGAAATACCCGACCAAAGCAACTTCTACTTCGTCCACAGCTACTACCCAAAAGCGCAAAATCAAGCCGACATCCTCGCCAAATGTAGCTATTGCGACCAAGATTTCGGGGCAATTTTGCAAAAAGGCAATATCTATGGCACACAATTTCACCCCGAAAAAAGCGGCAAAGCGGGGCTGCAACTTCTCAAAAATTGGATAAATCTGTAACCGCAAAAACTTTGCAAAAAGTGGTCTTGCCCGACAAAAAACGGCACATTTTTCAGACCGCCGCAGGTCAAGCCATCTCCAGTGACGGCAACTTTTTGGTCGAAACAGTTTTGCAAAATCACAGCCAAAAAACGCTGAAAGCTTTGGATATAGGTTGCGGTTGCGGAATTTTGAGTTTTATGCTCAAGCTAGCTCGTCCAGATTGGCAAATCTCCGGAATCGACATTCAAAAAAATCTAATCCAACTCGCCAAAGAAAACGCTCAACTCTGCCAGCTAGACGCAGAGTTCGCTTGCGAAGATCTAAACTCGCACCGCGAAAAATACGACCTCATTATCTGCAATCCGCCATTCTTCCCAAAAAATTCGGGAAAAATGCCCCAAGAAATCGGCAAGCAAATCGCCCGCTTCGAGCTTAAATGCACCCAACAACAAGTCATCGCCGCCGTTCAAAATTGCCTGCAGCCCCAAGGAAACGGCTACATCCTCTACCCTCTGGCTCGTTTGCAAACCGCAGAACTTCAGGCGAAAATCGTCGCCAAAAAGGGAAATGTTGGGGTGATAGCCATAACATTAAGAAGCTGAATTGGATTTTAATACTAATAAAACACCACATTAAAGAGCATAAAAAAAGCCCGCGAACAACAACAAATTTAAAGCAACAAGCAGATTTTTATTGATTAAGCGACTTCATCCCAAAGCAATAGACAACATGAGCGACATCAGATTTTCGATAAAATCGCTCCATGATTGGTATCCAAATTTTAAACAAAATCTTGGCTATCGCTTGTGAAAAGGGAATTTTCGCCTTGTTGGTTTGTTCTTTGGCAGGATCAGATTTCCAAGGCGGCGCATCCGCATATCCCGATTGCACAACGCTATACCCTTTTTTTGCGACCTCATCTTCCAACTCTTGCCTACTCATCCCTCTGCCAGAATGTTCCCGATTAGAATGCAAAAAAATCTTTCCTGTAGAGTACTTTTTTCGCAGTTTTTTACGCAAAACCTCAATCGAAACAATCTCAAAAATTTCGCCCAGACCAAAAATTTCACAACCATATTCCACATCCAAAGACAAACTAATCACCCTATCCATCTTTTGTAACCCTCAATATTTAACCCAAACAATTCAGTCATCCAACTCTTTGATAACTGGCAAAATCCCAGGAATAGTAAAATATTTTTTCTCAATATTCAAGCTCTTCTTAAACTCACTACGGTAATACCAATCGCTACACAAAAAATCTAGCTTTTTCTTAAACTCCTTCAGAGCAAAAAGTTGAAAAATAAATCTAGCGAAGGAGAAAACAAAATTTGGCAACTTATGCCACTTTCCATATCTCCCAGCACCTAAATTTTGACTAATAAAATCTGCCAAATCTGCCAAAATTACTGGCTCGTCATCAACAACAATATCTTCAAAACAATTAGAAAATTTTTCATCTAAAATTTTCAAAAAAACTTCCACTAAAAGTTCAATGCTCGTTAAGTGAAACTTAACAGCTTTCCTCGGGAAAAACAGCTTTCTTTTGCGAACAAGGTTGATCAAAATGTTAGGAAACCCGTTTTTATCCTCTGTGCCATAAATGATACTAGGTCTGACGATATTGCAATTCAACCCTTTCTGCATCAAAATCTTCAATCTTTTTTCTGCTTCAATCTTTGATTTATAATACAGGGAATCGCCTGACAAAACACTATTTTTACCCGCAGGAACTTTTGGAGGAATCGTGCCATAAACTCCCACAGAAGAGCAAAAAATAAACTTTGTTTTGTTTTGCAAAGCGCTTTTAGCCAAAATTTCGGTCGCCTCAACATTTGCCAAAAAATACTCTTTCTCAGAAAACTTCCGCTGCCTTAAAAGAGCTCCTATATGCAAAATTGCATAAAAATTTTCCGTTTCTAAATAGTTTTGCAAGCCGTCTAAATCGCACAAATCAATTTCAATAATTTTTATTTTCCCTGTAAATTCTTTTAATCTTTCAGGGGCAGTATTTGGTCGCACAATAGCTGTTACATTATATAAACCTGTCTTCAAAAGAGCCCGCGCAGTGTGTTTGCCGACAAATCCCGTAACGCCAGTGATTAGAACTTTCTTCATTTTTTATTTTGATTTTTTTTTAGAACAAATATACAAAAAACCTAAAGAAAAAAGTTTCGGAAAAATTTTGTGTATTCTTAAAAAAAGCAATATACTTTCAACAATCTGAAAAACAAATTTATCTTCTTTTCTCCTAAAAAAACAATAATTTTTCTTCTCAATTTTAAAGCCCGCATCATCTAAAAGTTTTTCCAACTTCCCTTTGGAAAAAACCCTAATATGCTCAGAAAAAAGGTCTGTCCCATTTTTGTGCGAAATATCCATATAATCGACAAACTCACCCAAAACAAAGCGAATTCTATTAGCTATATTCAGCATATTCGGCACACAGACCACAAATTTCCCGTCGTCTTTCAAAGAAGCAAAAATAGAATTAACAGCCGCTTGAGGATCAAAAATATGCTCCAAAACATCCAAACAAAAAATAGCGTCAAACTCATTTTTTGAAAAAGGCAAAGCCTGTGTATTAAGGTTACAAACTTTGGCTTTAATTCCCAACTTGCTAGCTTTTTCAACAGCATTATTCGAAATATCTACACCGTATGTTTGGTTATTTTCGATAAAAGGCGTTAACATAAAACCATCACCACAACCAATATCGAGAATTTTTTTATTACCCCCATCTTTCATAAAAGAGGAAAGCAAAATTTTTCTCACCCAATCGTGATAATAGCCACCGATATAAATCTTCTCTTTTTTCCAATACTCGTCATAATACTCTTTCATTTTATCTCCATTATTAGTCGTTCTAACTTTGAAATCGCAAATATACTGACAAGCAAATTTTCCACCTTTTTATTTTCGCTTGACATCATAGAGTCCGCTGCAAACTGTTATCAAAATTATTTTTGTTAAAAAAGAGGGACAAAATGAGTAAACTTTGGGGCGGCAGATTTCAGAAAGAGACCGACAAGTTGGTGGAAGATTTTCATTCGTCGATTGGGTTTGACCAAAGGCTTTATCGGCAAGATATTCAAGGATCAATCGCTCACGCCAAGATGCTAGGAGAGCAAAATATCATCTCGCAAAATGAGGCGAAAGTTCTTGTAAACGGGCTGCTGGAGCTGCAAGCCGAGATAGACGCTGGCAAAATCAAGTTCGACCCCGCTGCCGAAGATATTCATATGAACATCGAGACTCTGCTGACAAAAAAAGTTGGCGATGTTGGCAAAAAGTTGCACACGGGCAGGTCGCGAAACGACCAAGTCGCTTTGGATATCAAGCTGTATCTGAAGAAAGAGATTGCGAGCTTGCAAACTCTACTCCTGCAATTGCAAAAGACTATTTTGGAGCTTGCCAAAAAAAACTTGCACACCATTATGCCGGGCTACACGCATCTGCAAAAGGCGCAGCCGATCACTTTTGCGCACCACATTATGGCATATTTTTTTATGTTTGAACGAGATTTGAGCAGGTTCGCCGATTGCCAAAAAAGAGCAGACACTTGTCCGCTTGGCTCTGGCGCCCTTGCCACAACCACTTTTCCACTGGATAGAAAAATGGTCGCCGATGAGCTTGGCTTTGCCGAAATCACCGCCAACTCTCTGGACGGCGTGAGCGACCGCGACCACATCGCCGAGTTTCAGTCTGCCGCCGCAATTTTGATGATGCACTTTTCCCGATTGTGCGAAGAGATTATCCTCTGGTCGAGCGACGAATTCGGCTTCATCACGCTGGACGACGCCTATTCCACGGGCTCGAGCATTATGCCGCAAAAGAAAAATCCCGATGTTGCCGAACTGATTAGAGGCAAAACTGGGCGAGTTTACGGAAATTTGCTGGCGATTTTGACGATCCTGAAGTCGCTGCCGCTTGCCTATAACAAAGATATGCAGGAGGACAAGGAGAGCTTTTTCGATACGGTCGATACGCTCTACGGCTGCCTTTTGACCATCACGCCGATGCTGGCGACGATGAAGATAAACAGCGAAAAAATGCTGGCTGGAGCCTCAGGCGGCTTTACCAACGCCACAGATGTCGCCGACTATCTTGCCAAAAAAGGGACACCTTTCCGCGAGGCTCACCGCATCGTGGGCGAGATTGTTTTTCATTGCCTAGAGAAAAAAATCGCCATCCAAGAGTTAACTTTGGCTGAATTTCAAAAATTTTCGCCGATTTTCACTGATGATATTTACGAGTTTATCACCTTGCAAACTTGTGTCAACAAGCGAGATTTGCCCAGCGGACCAGCGCCAACGGCGGTAAAAGAGAGCATCGAGCTTGGCGAAAAATTGCTCGCAAAATTTAGGCAAGAAAATTTTTAGCTAAAAAAGTTTATCCGCTTTGGCAGGCGAGTTTTTCCAGCTCGTCCAACGCCTGACTTGGCGTTTTGGCAACGACAAAAAGCTCTTCCGCCGTCGAAAATTTTTTTGCGATTGTGAACTGGATAAATTCCAGCAGTTTGTCGTAAAATCCAGCCGTGTTCAAAAAAACAATCGGTTTGTGATGGTAGCCCAATTTTCGCAAAGTTATCATCTCCAGCACCTCCTCCAGCGTTCCGTATCCGCCCGGCAGAGCGATGAAAGCGTCGGCGTTGTCTTGCATTACCGCCTTGCGAATCCGCATATTTTCGGTGAAAATCATCTGGCTAGCGCCGCGATAAGCCAGCTCTAGATTTTTCAACTTGTGTGGAATCACGCCCAAAGTGTAACCTCCTGCGCTCATAACGCTTCTGGCGAGCTCGCCCATCAGACCCACATTTCGGCACCGTCCAAAAAAGTGTGTCTAATCTCCAATTTGGTTTCCATTTTCTTAACTTTCTGGGAACAAAATTTTGTCAAATTTAAATTGATAAATCGGATAATTCAGATATTTATCGACCTTGTCCATCGCGACCTTGCTCAGCAGCAGTAGCACAGACTCATCGCTGGGCATCGAGTTCCTGATTTTCAAAACTTTCCGAAACTGTTTATTCAAATTTTCGATCCAATTTGTGGTGTAAATCAGCCGCTGAATTCTGTGGTCAAACTCCAAAAAAGTGAAATAATAAACGACATCGTCTCTGTTTAATAACTTCTTGGTAAATCGATACTTATCTCCCCATTTTTTCGCAAAATTATCCAAATTTTTCAAAGCAATTTCTTTCGTATAGCGTTCTTGTCCGACGCAAAAAATTTCCTTCAAATCGTCGCTAATTTCGCTTTTATCACTATTCCTGACCTTAGCTAATAGACTTCTTTTAAAGTGAGTTACACACTTTTGAAATTTCGCATTTTTAAAAACTTTGCTCACCACATTTTCCAGCCCAACAAGGCCGTCAGCCACGACCAATTTTGTCGTTTACAAGCCTCGCGATTTTAGGCGATTAAACAAGAATTCCCAGCCAGCAGCGCTCTCGGTCGGGATATTTTCGAGCGCCAAAATGTCCCGACTTTTGTCCTCTCGGACGCCGATAACCACGCAAAACGCCTCAGTTTCAACACTGTCGAGCCGCCTCAATTTGGAATGTATGGCGTCAATCATAATAATCGGATAGTTTTTTTCTAGCGGCCTATTTCGCCAATTTGTCAACAATTCTTTGAATTCTTGGCTGATATTGCTGATGGTCGATTTTTTGTAATTCGTGCCAAAAACATTTGCGAAAACATTCTCTATGTCTCTGGTAGACAAGCCTTTAGCATACAGCTGAAACGCCAATTCTCGTACTTCTTGCTCCTGCTTTTTCAAAATTTCCAAGATAAATGGATAAAATTGACCGAATCTGTCGCGCGGAATTTTGAATTGAATTTTGCCGCTGAGAGATGAAAAACACCTGCTGCGATAGCCGTTGCCTTTGTTGTTTGAGCTTTTGTTTTCCGCCATAAAAGCCTGTCTTTCCAGCTTCATAAGGCTGTTAAAAACGAACTCGATCAATTTATTCGCGCCATAATCATTGACATTTTCGTCTAAAATTTTTTGTAGTTGACTTGCGTTAAATCGCATAAGAATCTCCTTTTTTGTTCTTTTTTTTATAAAAATTGGAGATTCTTTTTTTGTGTCTAGTTTTTTTTGCTGCAGACACACTTTTTTGGACAGTGCCCACATTTTCCACCGCCATAAACCAAACTATGCCCCCGAGTGACCATCTGCCTGCCCAAATCTTTAGCGGCGTCTTTGTAAGTTTGATCGATATTTTCCGCCGAAGCACAATAAACACAAATATTCATAACTTCCTCTGGTTTTGTCAAAAAAAGCACCTCCACCTTTCACGATGGAAGTGCTTTTGCTTTTTTATTTTTTACTCTTGTTTGCCCGATAGTTTGTTGCGTTTTTTGTAGTGCGTATGCAAATATTGGTGAGATTTGTGCGAGAGCGGCTCGCCCAAAAACTCTTTGTAAATTTTGGTAATCATCGGGTTGGTGTGCGAAGCCCTAAACTGGCAATCTTTGTCCTCTTTGTAGAGCGATTCGCCGCGTCTGGCACGGTCGGCAATGCTAGAGCCATACGGCTGTCCGCCGCCACCAACGCATCCGCCAGGGCACGCCATTATCTCGATAAAGTGGTAAGATTTTTTACCCGACTGCACATCTTCGAGCAGCTTTTTGGCGTTGCCAAGCCCGTGCACCACAGCCACATTCACCGTCAAAGTCGTCGAACTGTCTTTCAGCGGAATGTCCAAACTCGCTTCCTTAATTCCTTGCATTCCGCGCACAGCTTCCACCTCCATCTTGCCCAGCTCTTTGCCCGATAAAATTGCATAAGCTGTGCGAATTGCCGCTTCCATCACTCCACCTGTCGCACCAAAAATCGTCCCCGCACCTGTGTATTGTCCCATAAGCTGGTCGGCTTCCTCTTCTGGCAAATTTTTGAAATCCAAATTTGCCGCCTTTATCATCTTTACAAACTCCCGCACAGTCAGCACACAATCGACATCCTGATAGCCAGAAGCGTTCATCTCGGGGCGCTTTGCCTCAAATTTTTTGGCTGTGCAAGGCATAATCGACACGCTGACAATATCTTTGGGGTCGATTTTCTCTTGCTCGGCAAAATAGGTCTTCACCATCGCGCCGAACATCTGTTGCGGCGATTTGCAAGTAGAAACATTATCGAGCAAATCTGGGAAATAGGTCTCCACAAACTTCACCCAGCCAGGCGAACAAGAGGTGATAAGCGGTAAAGTTCCGCCCTCTTTTATCCGCTGAATAAGCTCCGAGCCCTCTTCCATTATCGTCAAATCCGCAGCAAAGTTCGTATCGAAAACGCGGTCAAATCCCAGACGACGCAAAGCGGCATACATTTTGCCAACCGTCACTTTCGTCGGATCCATTCCAAACTCTTCGCCAAGAGCAGCCCGAACCGACGGCGCCTCTTGCACCACCACAATTTTGCTCGGGTCGAACAAAGCGTCTTGCACCTGCTCAATCTCACTCTTTTCCTTGAGCGCGCCCACAGGACAATACACCGTGCACTGCCCGCAGTTCACGCAAGGACTATCGGCAAGGCTCGTATCAAACGCCGCAGTCACCTTGCTGGCAAAGCCACGACCGCTCACACAAAGAGCGTGAACTTTTTGAATATCGTTACACACCGTGATGCAACGCCCGCAATGGATGCACTTGTTGGTATCTTTCACAATCGAAGGCCCCAAATTATCCACCTTCGCCCGCTCGAAAATCGGCTCGTAATCCGACTCGGGAATGTCCAAATAGTTGATCAGCTCCTGCAACTCGCATTTGCCGTTTTGGTCGCAAGTCGGGCATTTCACATCGTGTTCCAACAAAATCAAAGACAAGAGCTCTTTGCGAAGTTTGCGAATTTCTGGCGAATCGGTAACTATCGACATTCCGTCTGCCACAGGCGTAACACACGCCCGCTTTAGCGGACCCACACCCTCTATCTTCACCACACAAACTCCACAATTTCCAGTAGGAGTCAAATCTTTGTGATAACACAAACTCGGGATGTAATGTCCGCTCTGCTCAGCCGCTTCCATAATGGTCTGACCAGCCTTAGCCTCTACCGTTTTTCCGTTTATCGTTATTTGCATTTTCTTACTCTCCTATAAACTTTTCAAATTCATCTCCAAAATATTTGACCATACTGCCAATGGGCATCGCAGGAGATTGTCCCAGTGCGCAAAAAGAGGTTTTTTGCATCAAGCTGGAAACTTCGTCCAACCTTTTCACATCAGCGCGGCAGCCTTCTCCAGCCAATATTTTGTCTATCAAACCAACCAAAACTTTGCAACCAATCCGACAAGAGCTACATTTTCCACAAGATTCGTGCAAAAAGAAGTTCAAAATAGAACGCAAAACTTTGAGCATATTTGCTTTTTCGCTCATAATCAAAATCGCCCCAGAGCCAAGCACCGCAGACTCTTTGGACAGATTTTCAAAATCGAGCTTAATCTGCAGAAGCTCCTTTGGCAAAAACATTCCCGCAGCTCCGCCAACCAAAGCGGCTTTGAACTTCTTGTCCTCTTTGAGTCCGCCGCCGTATTTAAAGATAATCTCCGACAAAGTCGTGCCCATAGGCACCTCTATCAAGCCGGGACTGTTCACATCGCCCAAAATCGTGTAAACCTTTGTTCCGCAAGAGCCAGGCGTGCCAATCTCGGCAAACTTCGCTCCGCCATTTTCCACAATCTCTGGCAAATTGGAGAGCGTCTCGACATTGTTAACCACCGTCGGTTTGCCCCAAAGTCCGCTCACGCCAGGATAAGGAGGCTTCGAGCGAGGATTACCTCTGCCGCCCTCCAGCGAATTCAAAAGCGCCGTCTCCTCACCGCAAACATAAGCACCAGCGCCAACTTTGACCATCACATCAAAATCGAAACCGCTACCCAAAATATCTTTGCCCAAAAGCCCATACTCTCTGGCTTGCGCAATCGCTTTTTTGAGCCGATTAATGCAAAGCTTATACTCGCCACGAATGTAGATAAATCCAGTGTCCGCGCCAGCCACAAAACCCGCTATCATCATTCCCTCGAGCAGCTTGTGCGGGTCGCCTTCCATAATCAGCCGATCCTTAAAAGTTCCCGCTTCGCCCTCGTCGGCGTTCACGACGATATACTTGTGCTTTTCGTCCAATTTGGCAGTCAGCTCCAGCTTCATTCCCGTGGGAAATCCAGCACCGCCACGACCACGCAAATTGGAAGTTTTAATCTCTCGCAAAACCTCGTCTCTGCCCAGCTGCAAAGCTTTTCCCAAAGCTTGATAACCGTCCACGGCGATATACTCGTCGATAGATTCTGGGTCAATTTTGCCCGAATTTTTAAGCACAATTCGGTGTGAAAAAGCAAAATCAACCTCTTGTTTGGCTGGCTGACTCAAACTTTTCACAGGTCGCCCTTTAAGGAAATGTTCCAAAACAATCTGCGGAACATCCTCCACGGTGATATTGTGATACAAAAGATTATCGGGATAAACCAGAAAATGCACGCCTTTGGACACATAGCCCAGCGTCCCTGTCTCCAGCACACCGACCTCTTTCTCCAAACCGTTTTTCGCCAGCTCGTCGCGCATAGCCTGAATGACCGCCTTGACGCCCTTGTCCAGAGTGTGATCGTCAACTACAAAAAGAATGTGAGTTCTATAAAACATTTTCACCTCCCTGCAGATTTTTGAGCAACCCCTCCAGCTTCTCTTGGGTCATATTTCCGTAAACTTTATCGTTGACCAGCACCACAGGAGCGTTACCACACACGCCCAGACACTGACAAGCTTCCAAAGTCACATCGTTCATTTTTTTGGTCTTTTTTTTCAGATAATCAAGCAAATTGTCCGAGCCCTGCACAACGCAATGAGGCGACTGACACACCTTGATTACAAACTTTCCTCTGGATTCAAGCGCAAACATCGAATAAAAACTCGCCACAGAATACACCTGATTATAAGGCATCTTCAAATAATGTGCCACCTCTTTCAGAGCATCAACGCTCAGATGCTGCGTAGGGCTAGCGTCCTGAGCTATATGCAAAATCTGCAAAATATTCTCAGGCTTTGGTGGATATTTCGTAAAATCTGTCAACACAACCTCCTTTTAGTTTCCACAACTTTCAACATTACAATTCTTCACTAACTTCGCCTTGCCCAGGCAACTTTTTGATCGCTCCCACAGGGCAAACCTCCATACAATTTCCGCACTTAACACAATCCGCCTGCGAAATCTCAAACTTCTCCTGGCGACTGCCGTGAATGCTGCTAACTGGGCACTTCTTCGCGCAAAGCGAGCAGCCCACACACTTGTCCTTATTTATCTGAAAATGCAAAAGATCAGGACAAACAAGCGCAGAACATTTTTTCTCATTTATATGCTCTTCATACTCGTTTCGGAAATGTTTAATCGTTGACAACACTGGATTTGGCGCGGTCTGTCCCAAGCCGCACAAAGCGGTTTTCTTGATCACATTGCCCATTCGCTCCAGCTCTTGCAAATCTTCCATTGTCCCCTTTCCAGAAGTGATTTTTTCCAAAATATTGTGCAAATGCCGAAGTCCAATACGACACGGCGAACACTTGCCGCACGACTCTTCCATCGTAAATTCCAAGAAAAATTTGGCAACATTCACCATACATTTGCTATCGTTCATCACAATCACGCCGCCAGAGCCCATCATCGCGCCCTCGGCAATCAGCGAATCGTAATCGATAGGCACATTCCAATGCTCTTTGGTCAGACAGCCGCCAGAAGGTCCGCCCAGCTGCACAGCCTTAAACTCGCCGCTGCTCATACCTCCGCCAACTTTATCGATAAGCTCGCCAATCGTCACGCCCATCGGCACTTCCACAAGCCCCGTATTTTTCACATCGCCCGTCAGCGCAAAAACTTTCGTGCCTTTGCTTTTTTCGGTGCCCATCGCCGCAAACCACTTGCCACCTTTTTCGATAATCGGCGGCACATTCGCCAAAGTCTCTACATTATTGATGTTCGTCGGCTTGTCCCAAAGTCCGCTAATAGCAGGAAACGGCGGTTTCGACCTCGGATGCCCTCTTCTTCCTTGAATCGACGAAATCAGAGCGGTCTCCTCTCCGCAAACAAAAGCGCCCGCTCCTGTGCGCACCTCCATATCAAAGCTAAAGCCACTGCCCAAAATATTCTCGCCCAGAAGCCCATACTCACGAGCCTTCTCAATCGCTAGCTTCACCCGCTCAATCGCCAGGGGATACTCCGCGCGGATATAAAAAAAGCCCTTCGTCGCTCCAATGGCATACGCGGCTATCATCATCCCCTCCAGCACCTTGTGCGGATCGCCCTCCAAAACAGACCGATCCATAAAAGCGCCTGGGTCTCCCTCATCTCCGTTACAAATCAAATACTTAACGCCGTCATCGCTCTTGGCTTTTCGGGCAAATGTCCACTTCAAAAAAGTCGGGAAACCGCCACCGCCACGACCACGCAAGCCAGAAATCTCAATCTCCTTAATCACATCCTCGGGGCTCATCGACTCCAGCACCTTCGCCAGCGAGCCGTAGCCGTCAACAGCCACATACTCTTCCAGCGACTCCGGATCGATATAACCGCAATACTCCAGCGCAACTTCGTCTGACTCTTGTAAAACGGCACATCCTCCACATTCCGCACAACATTCTCGGCAGCCGAGCCGTCCCTCATCAAAAGCCGCTCAACCACGCGCCCTTTAACAAAATGCTCCTCGACAACCTCTTTCATATCCTCAGGTTTGAGCTGCTTATAAAAAACGCCCTCGGGATAAATCAGCATCAAAGGTCCAAAATCGCAAGGTCCCATACAGCCAGTCTCGATGATGTTAACCTCGCTCTCAATCCCAAACTCCCGCACCTGTTTTTGCAGCTCTTGCTTTATCTTTTTGGCTCCAGCAGAAACACAACCCGAGCCAAAACACAGCAAAACATCGATTCTCTTTAACATCCTAACCTTCTCTAGATTAAAAATTCGCTAATAACATTGCCGTTAACAATATGCTCGCTCACCACTCTTTTCGCCTTCTCGGCGCTCATCTGACAATAAGTCACGCTCTTGCCATCCTTCTGCATCACATCCACCACAGGCTCCATACTCGACGCCCCTTTCTCTCCGCTCTGGGTAACGACGACGCCCGAAATATCTCGTTTGGAAATCTCATCCAAAAACGCCCGCATCACCTCTCGTGCGCCCATAGCAATTCCCGAAGTCCCCATTCCAACGACAATCTTGTATTTGTAGTCCGAATTTCGCAAGTTCATCTTTTTTTGAACTTCTTCCTTTAACTTTTTCAAATCAGCTAACGATTTCATCTATCCTCCAATTTTCCAATCTGCTGGCAAAGAATCTCTTCCATAAAATTTCTTATCTCTGGCTGATCCAAAGGCACGCCATCTAGCTCCTTCTTCACCAGCCGAGTATCAAAACAATCTTTTTCTCCATTCACACTGCTACGCAAAACAAAATCAACTTTTGGATGCGCCACAATGCAGGTAACCATCGTCAAGGCGACATCGCCAAGCGGCAAAGCGTCGATGCTGGAAACCACAAAACTCGCCTTCAAAATAGTGCCTTTGCCCAGCTCGGACTGCAAATCAAAACTACCGCCCGACAAAGTGGCACTCTGGGCAAACAGCGGAATGCCCAAACCGACCTTCTTTTTGCGAAACGCCTTGCTCGTATAAAAAGGGTCAACCGCCGCCTTCAGCGTCTGCTCGTCCATCCCTTTGCCATTATCCTCCACGCTCAAACTCAAAACATCCTCTTTGCGCGAAAAACAACACTCAATCAAAGTAGCACCAGCACTCACCGAATTTTGGAGAATATCTAAAAGGTGTAAAGATATATCTTCCATAAATTTGCGACTCCCTTATCTGCTCACCAAAAACTAATACTTACTCAAAATCTCTTTAATCTGCCCTTTAGAAGCAATTTTACCATAAGTATCTTCGCCGATAACCACCACTGGCGCAAGCGAACACGCACCCACGCAGCGCACCGACGACAGCGAGAACTTGCCATCCTGAGTCGTTTGCCCAAGGCTCACGCCAAGCTCCTGCTCAAACATCTTAATCACATTCGCAGCGCCCTTCACATAACACGCAGTTCCCGTGCAAATATTGATAACGACCTCGCCGCGCGGCTTCATCGAAAAGAAATTATAAAAAGTCACCACGCCGTAGATTTTGTTCACAGGCAAATCCATCTGCTCGGCAACAAACGCCTGCACCTCTTTCGGCAAATAGCCAAACAACCTTTGCGCCTCACGCAAAACCTCGATCAAAGGGTCTCTCAGACCTTTTTTCTCTTGGATAATCTCCTTCAGCTCCGCATAAAGTTTATTCTCACACTTCTCCACATTCACCCCCTACTTAAATCGTTTTTGTCTCAAACTCATTTTTTTGTAAAGCTATTTTTAAACTTTCAAAATTCAGCTCGTCCAGACTATACTCCGTATATCTTTTCCCAAAATCTTTTCGATAATGAGCGTCGGAATTTCGCACCAGCGGCAACCCGTATTTTTCCCATGGCGCAAAATCTCCCACAACCTCCAGCGCATCAAAATCCACATCCTGCGGCAAAAATCCCAGCTGCGACTTTGTGCTAAAGCTATCGGCGTCCACATGCGAGGCGACCAAAAAGCCGCCATACTGCGCAACTTTGGCAGAAGTCGTCTGCAAATCCCAGCTCACCGAATTCAGCAAAAGCTTGCCCTCAAACCCAAGCACCATCTCGTTTTCGTCGATAAGCACCTGATCGCCAAAAAAACCTTTGCGATTTTGAATGTCAGGCAGCGCCCGATACAGCTCCGCATCAAAAGCCGCCGCAGTCTTGCAGTCGGGAAAATACGCCAAAAGGTGCACCTCCAAACTGGTTTGAATCTCCACGCCGTAAATAAAATGGATGCCAAATTTTTGGGCAATACTCGCATAAGCCAAAGAGTTCGCCAGACTATTATGCTCCGTGATAGAGAGCATCCCAAAGCCCAAATCTCTGGCTTTTTCAAACAAAAGCGAGGGCGACATCGAATAATCGCCACACGGCGACAAAACAGAATGCAAATGCAAATCGGCCTTGCAAACCATCTATTGCACCGCCACCAACTTATACAAAATCCCCGAAATCTGAAAAGAGTTATAAGGACTGCTCACAAGCACAATCCCCTCTTCGTTTGCCTTCTCAATCACCTCTGGCGTCGGCATCTTATTCTTGGCAAAAATTATCGCATCAATCTCCAAGAGCGACGCCACAGCAATCGAATTTTGATGCTGCATAATCGTCACCCACACTTGGCTATCGCCAGCCGAAGCCATCACATCCGAAAGCAAATCGCCCGCATAAACGCTGCTAACTCTCACGCTCGACAAATCTTTCTCCTTCGTCAAAAGTTTGCCGCCAATATACTCAATCAACTTCGCCAAAGACATCTCTTTTTTCTCCTGCAAATTAAAAACACAATCCGAAAACTTCGCCTTTCCACTCACAATCTCCTTCGCCAAAACCTCGCAAGTCGGACACCCGCAAATCCCGCAATTTTTACCCGGCAAAAGCTTTTTAATGTCCTCATACTTTTTCATTTTGGCGATTTTTTCTTTAATCGACAAATTATCCACCTCGCGCGGCACAGGCGTAATCTCATTTTTTATCTCGAACTCTTTGTTTTTGAACAACTTATAAAAAAGCTCTTTGTCGATTTTTTCGAACTTCACATCCGAAGAAGCGATACGATTTGCCGCAATAAACGGATTTTCCACATTCAAATCTCCGCCGACACAACCGTTGGTGCAACTGCGCAGCACCACATAATCGTAATAATCCAGCTGACCGCCCTCGATTTTGGACAAAATATCTTTCGCACCCTTAAAACCGCTAACCGCCAAAGTCTTAAAATTGCTCTCCTTCACCTGATTGCCCTCGGAAATATAAATCCCCCAATTCTCGTGATTTATAACGCCACCCGAGTTTTGCACATCCTTTTTCTCGTCCTGCTTCTGATTATAACAAATATTCATAATCCGATTGTAAACATCGCGCATCGCCAAAGCGCCGTCCTGAAAAGATTTATCTTGCCCAACAGGATTTTTGAAAGCGGTAATTTGCGACGAACACGGAGCCACCGAAAAAATTCCAATCTCGTCTGGCTTGAACCCTTTTTTTTCTGCCAAATAGTGCCGATAGTAGGCGCTCAAAATCGCCACAGAAGACTCCAGCGGCACAATATGCTCCAGCAGCGACGGGTACTTAACCCTTATCAGCCGCACAATCGCAGGACAATTCGACGAAATCAAAGGGCGAATTTTGGCATCGTTCAACTTTTGCGCAAAAATCGGCGCCATCACTCCAGTAATCATATTTTCATCGATCACCTTGTCGAAACCCAGCTGCAAAAGGGCGTCCGTCGCCACCGCATAATCGATTTTGGGCGGAAGCTGCCCGATAAAAACATTCGACAAAAGCGCCACACGATATTTAAACCTAGAATCGTGCAAGAGCTCATCGAAATCGTCGTAAACGCTTTTGATGGCTCCCACAGGGCAAATTTTGATGCACTGTCCGCAGCTGATGCACTTGTGCTGATACAGCTCGACCTTGCCGTCGCGGAGCCTGATGGCAGACACTGGGCAAACCCGAATACACCTCGTGCAACCGATGCACTTCTCCTTATCCTCCTGCACCGAGCCGCTAAAATTCACAATATTTTCCATCTTCTACTTTTTTCCTTAAAAAAACACGACCAAATCTAGCTCCGTATTTCCCGCAGAATAAAGCCTCATAATATCCACATTATCTTTGATATTCGGCAGTCCCATACCAGCACCAAAACCCATTGAACGCGCCAAATCGTCTGCCGTGGAATAGCCCGGCTGCATCGCTTTTTCGATATCGGCAATGCCAGGACCATTATCGACAAACCGCAGATGCACAAACTCTGGATAAATTCCCACCAGCATCTTGCCACCCTTGGAATGCGCCACCACATTTATCTCCGCCTCATAGCTCGCCACAGCAAAACGCCGCAAAGAGCCCGTATCGATGCCCAAACTTTTCAGCTTCTTCTTAACTTTCGTCGTCGCTTTTCCCGATTCGACAAAATCTTTGGCTTTAATCTCAAAATCGAAATTTATCGCTGGCTTATCCAGCTCGTTCAAAAAAACTTCTGGCTCAACCTGTGCATCTTTGCTAAACTCAAAACTACTCATCGATACTCACCTTTATCTCAAGAGGCGCAAGACCGCCCTTATACGAAAAAGCGCAAGCCTCAAAAAGCGACATCTTCGTGCACAAAACTGGCAAATCGTGATCTTCTGCCAGCTGCAAAATTTCCGCCGTCGGCTTCTTCCCTCGCACAAACACAACCGCTTGCATATCAACCATTTCCGCCACTCGAATAATCTGATGATTAACAAGCCCCGTAAAAAGCACCGCCGAATCTTTCACGCACATCAAAATATCGCTAATCAAATCTGACGCCGCGCCGCAACTCACATCATAATCCAAATGCTTGGGCGAACTCAGCAACTTGCCGTCCACCAACTCTAAAAGTTCTTTCAATTTCATCTAATGCACCCTTATATATTGCTTGAGCGCTTCCAAATCTTTCTTCAGCTGCGCCATCAACTCCGCCTGCGAAGCGAACTTTTTCTCCGCCCGCAAAAACCGCAAAAACTCCACTTTCACCTCTCGGCCGTAAATATTTTTATTAAATTTATAAAGATAATTTTCGATCGTCTTCTTCCGCTCATCGCTACGCACAGTAGGCGCAAAGCCGATATTCGTAAGGCCATAATAGCCCTTGTCGCCGATTTTGGTATGCGTGATATATACCCCTTCGGCTGGATAAATTTTGAACTCCTCTTTGGGGCTTAAATTCAAAGTCGGGAAGCCAAGACTTCCGCCAATTTTGCGACCTTTCTCCACAGTTCCCACAACCGAATAGTTCCGCGAAAGATAGCGCCTGATGCCGTTAATCTCGCCTTTTTTTATCTTCTCTCGAATGAGTTTGCTGCAAACAATCTCGCCGCTCATAATCAAAGGATCAACCAGACGCACCTTGATGCCATAAGGCTTGCCCAGCTTCATCAAAAGCCGATAATCGCCCTCTTTGCCTTTACCAAATCTGGTGTCGTGTCCACAAACAATCTCGCGAATATGCAACTTCTCCAGCAAAATCTTCTTGAAAAACTCCTCGGCCGTAAAATGCGCGACCTCATCAAAATCCAGATACAAAATCGAATGCACCCCAAATTTGTGAAAAAGCAAATGCTCCTTATGTTTCCGCTCCAAAATCATATACGGTTCTATCGGGCGGTTGTCCATTTTCAAAAAATGCTCCCGAGTATGAGCGCGATAAGTCAGCACCAAAGCCTCTCCGCCCGTATCCGTCGCACGAGAATACAACCTGTTCAAAAGTTTCGAATGCCCAAAATGCAACCCCTCAAAATTGCCAATGGCAACAATCGGATACTTATACCGCAAGCTCGTCTGCTGGGTAATATCCACGATGCTCCCTTTCGGTGTATAGGGAATATCCTGGCTGGCAATCACGATTTTGAACATCTTCGACAAATTCGCAAAACTTTCGACCTTCTTAATTTCGTCAGTTGAAAACTCAATCTTTTTCAAGTTTCGGAACCTGCCCAAAAAAGTCAAATCGACAAAAGATTGCAAAAACTCTGGCGTCTCGTCGTAAAAGCTCAACCGCTCCAGCTTTGTGCAATTTTGCAATCCCGATAAGTTGGTCAAATTTTCGGCTTGTATCCGAAAAAAGTTACTATTCACCAGCTCCCGCAGCTCGCTAGAATTTGGCAAAAACAAAGAGTAGCCGTTGTCCAGCTGCACATTAAACGCTCGCTTCCACTGCGGCTCCAGATTATTCCACCACTGCCGCAAAAGCTTTTTAGAGTCAAAAAACGACGCATTTTGAGTTGCAAAAAGTTTCCGCAATCGCAAAAATTCCCTTCGCTTTTCCTTCCGCAATCTCCATTTTTCCCAAAATTTGAACGAAACCATACTCACTAAAATCAAAATCAGCAATCCCAAAACTCCACCAATGATTAAAATCTTAGTATTCCGCTTCTCTGTAAAAAGCGCGCTCACCCTCTGTTTTTCTGACTCCGGCAAAGTTTTGCTATCCTCAGAGAACAAAAAAACTTTCAAACTTTTAAGCTTTTCCACGCCATCCAAATTGGTTAATTTATTTTTGAAAATAAAAATCTTTTCCAAATCTTTCGCATTCTCAAGACCTTTTATGTTGGCAATCTCGTTGTTGTGCGCCAACAAAATCTTCAACTTCGGACTGCTACTCAGCGGCTCCAGCGACGAAATATTGTTGTGATTGATCGAGAGTTCCTCCAAAAGCGGCTTGTTCGCCAACGGCTCTATCGACGAGATAAAGTTCCGATGCACATAAACCCTCTTCAGATTTTGCAAATCCTCAAGCCCTCTCAAATCTTGCAAATCGTTAAAATCAGCCCGCAAATACTCTAGCTTCTTCAAATTCCGCAAGCGCCACAGCGACTGAATTCGGTTGTCACTTAGCTTCAACTCTTTTAGGTTCACCAAATTTTCAATGCCGTTCAAATCAGCAATCTGGTTGTAAGAGCAATTGACATTTTCCAAATGATCTAGCTGACTCAATCCGCTGACATCCGTGAGGTTATGCCCATACAAAAACAAAGTTTTTCGCTTCAGCAAACTTTCCAAAAACACATCTTTTGGTTTTTGCACAGTTTTTCCTAACCCCAAAACCCTATTGAACGCCAGCTTCCACTGATAATCCAGACCGTTCCACCATATCTCCCGTTTTTCGGGGGTATCAAATTTTCGACTCATCTCCACTTTTTGAGCAGCTGCCCACAAAAACCCTTGTAAAACCACAACTATAAATAAAATTTTCAACAATTTTTTCATCACTTTCCCTAATCAAAACACTATTTTTGGCTGAACTTTTCCTTGTTCAGTCCAAGCTACACCCACAAATTCTTCGTTGTGGTAAATTTTTGTAAAGCCATTTTTTGCTCTTTCTTCTTCCCAAAAATTGCCGTGACAAAATCTTTCAAACAGAGCGTCGTCAATCTGCAAAGCGGGAAAATCTTGCAGCAAAACATCCGCCGAAAGCACTCGGGAACGCAAAAATTCGCCACTAGTTTGCTGATCAATCTGCACGCAATCGTCTATCCCAAAACCTGCACACTCCACACGCCGCAGCGCTTGCGTCGTGCCCACGACACCCAAAAGCTGGCTAATATCCTGACTGAGCGTCCGAATATATGTCCCTTTGGAAACTTTGGCTTCGTAGCTCATGAGCCTTCCGTCAAAATCTTTTATCGTAAAATTGGAAATTTTTATCGCTCGCGGTTTCATCGCAGGGGAAGCTCCCGCTCTTGCCAAGGCGTAAGCCCTTTTGCCATCGACTTTTATCGCCGAATAAATCGGAGGAATTTGCGAGGTCATCCCCAAAACTTTTTCCGCCAAATCGGCGCTCAAACCCTTGGGCAAATCGCTGATTGCAATCACCTTGCCCGTGATGTCCGCCGTGTCAGTTTTTTGCCCGAACAAAATCGTCGCCTGATAGCGTTTGTCCTGCACCGACACGAACCTCGCAAGGCGTGTGGCTCTGCCCAGCAACACCACCAGCACGCCCGTGGCAAAATTGTCCAGCGTTCCGCAATGCCCCACTTTTTTTATGCCCAAAATTCGCCGTATTTGCGCGATAACCCCAAACGAGCTGATTCCCGCGGGTTTATCCACCAAAAGCACGCCACTCAAAGAGCTTGCCTGCATAGCGCCAACACTTCCTTTTCGATTTCGTGCCGCTTGCCACAAACCTCACAACCAGCAGCCAAGCGGTGACCACCTCCGCCAAATTTTTGGCAAACAGCCTGCACATCCGCCACTTTCGAGCGAAAACTGAGCTTATACACGCCCGGTTCCTTCTGCTTAAACATCACAATTATCTGATAATCGCCCAGCTGCTTGAGCCTGCTGACGGCAGACGGCAACTCCTCATACGCAAATCCAAACCGTTCCTGTAGCTCCAAATCGCTATGAGCAAACACAATTTTTCCGCTCTCAAACTCTTTCAAATCGGCATAAACCGCCGCCAAATACCGAAACTCGGAAACTTTCATCTGGCAAAAAAAATCTTCGTAAGCTTGCCCAGCGTTCAATCCAAAATCGAGCAACGCCGCACAAACCGCAAAACATTCAGCGTCCACATTCCGATTCTGAAAACCGTCTGTGTCGCCCAAAATCGTATAGTAAATCGCCCGCGCAAACCTCGCCCGCTCCGTCTGCGGCAAAGCTTCGACCAACTTCTGACAATGCCGAAAAATCAAAATCCCAGCGCTGGCGGCACAAGGCTCAATAATCTCCTGCGCAGTCGGCAATTTGTCCGCGCCAACTTGATGATGATCGATCACAAAAATCTCTTTGTCGAAATCGCCGACAAACTTTTCCCACTTGCCAAGGCGCGACTTTTGGTGCGCATCCACCACCACCAAAGCGTCGAAATTGCAGGAGCTGATATCCACCTGCTCATAGCCAAACTCCAAAAACGCCAAACTTTGCGGCGGAGCCTCCAGCATCACCTTCGCCTTGCTTTTGCCCAGCACCATCTGCAAAGCAAAACAAGAGCCCAAAGCGTCCGCATCTGGATTTTGATGCGTAAATATCCCTATTTGCTTATATTTCAACAGATTATCGACAATCATTCCACGCCTTTTGCACTTTAGCAAAATCGAGCAAACCCTCTCGCACGCAAAAAAGCTCGCCCGCTTCAACCTTCACCACCGTAGATGGCGTGCCAGCCGCTTCTACAACGCCTTTTGGCACCCAATCTTCGTCGAACCAATCTCCAAATTTCTGCAAAATTTGCTCATAATTTTGCAGCGGCTGCTCACCCGAACGGTTGACGCTGGTGCTCACCACCGCCCTCTTTTGCAAAAACTCCCGCAAGACCCTATCCTGCGGCACCCTAAAAGCGACAAAACCGTCTTGCGCCAGATGCGGCAAATTTGCACACGGCAAAATCACCGTTAATTTTCCCGGCCAAAATTTCGCCAAAAAACGCTCCAACCGCCCATCAACACGAGTATAATCGCCCAATTTCGCAAGGCTAGACAGCAGCACAATAAAAGCTTTCCCCTGTCCTCTTCGCTTGAGCCGATCGATTTTTTGCAAAGACGCCAAATCGCCTATCGGAGCCCCAACACCGAACATATAGCCCGTGAAATGCAAATTTATTTTCGACATCGCAAAACTCATTCCCTAAAAAAACGACCGCGGATCGACCGACTCTTTCAAATCTTTACGAAGCTCAAAATGAATCATATCCGAATGCAGTCGCGCCAAATTTTGCCCGCGCTTCACCTTGCTACGCAGCTCCGCCAAAGTGCTGCCCTTATACACATACACGCTAATATAGCCGTTGCGATGATCCACCACCAGGCACTTTTTATTCCCGATGCGAGTGTAATCTGCCACCACTCCGTCGTCCACAGCTATGCAAAAATCGTCGTGGGTCTTGATGTCCAGCCCGCTTCGCCGCAAATCGTTCTCCACAATTTCGCCCTTGACTGGCCACAAAATATTCCCAGTGCTGAACTCATACGAATAGCCAGAAATCTGCCGCTCCAGCTTCAAATTTGCGATAATCTTCTCCAGCTTGTCTCGCTCCTCCTGCAAAAAAGCCAGCTTCTTGCTAACCTCTTTCTCCTTCTTTTTGCTCTCCGCCAAATTTTTGCTCACCGCCGAAGTCACATACCGCGAAAACGAAATATTTTTCTGCTCCTTCCGCCGCTTCTCCTCAATCTCCCTTATCTGCTTATTCAAACTCACCGTATTATTTTTCAGCTTCAGATTTTTCTGGCTATACTGCTCCACCTTCTCATCCGAGGCACGCACCAACGAGCTCAACACATTCGAACTAATGGGCTCCTCCTCGATATACTCCGCCTCAAAAAGCCGTATAAACGACTGAACATACAGCCCCTTAATCTCCTCAATCTTCGTCTTCAGCGCCTGAATTTGCTCGTTAAGCTTCCTCTTCTCCAAACTTTTGCCAGAATATTTACTCTCCAAAAACTTCATCCGCGACTGCGCATTTTTCAGCTTCTTATTATAAACCTCAATCTTCTTTGAATACTGACTCTGCTCCGAGCGAATCTCATCGATTTTGTGCTTCTGCTGCTCAATCTCCTCCAGCACCATATCCAGCTTCTGCTCCTGCCCAGCGTAAGCAAAACCAATCGCCGCAAAAAGCAACCCAAAAACTAAAGCTCGTTTATCCATTCCAGCACCTTACTCACGCCCTTTTTGCTCTTGGAAGAAAACGGCACCACCGCAAAAGGAAAATTTTTCTTGCAAATCGACGCAACCTTACTAACGCCCAGCTTATCGCTCTTGGTCGCCACCACCAAATACGGAATCTTCTGCTCCTGCAGCATCTGCTGCATCAGTTCGTCCTTAAAATCCAGTTTGTGCCGAATATCCACCAGCAGCAACACCCCCAAAAGTTGCGGACGCCCAGCCAAATACGCCTGAATCATCCGCCGCCAACTCTCCTTCTCCTGCAAATTCACCTTGGCATAGCCATACCCCGGCAAATCCACAAAACTCAGCTCGCCCTTCTGCTCCTGCGCATCGTCCTTCACACCAACACGAAAAAAATTTATCAGCTGAGTTTTACCCGGCCTTCCCGAAGTTTTCGCCAGTAGCTTCCTGCCCAAAATCGCGTTAATCATCGACGACTTTCCCACATTCGAGCGACCCACAAAAGCCACCTCTTTGCAGCTCACAGGCGGATATCCCTGCGGCTTTGTCGCACTTTTCACAAACTCAGACTCTATTACTCTTATCAAAATCTAACCCACTTTAATCTATAAATTTCGCCCAAAAAATCAAGCAAAACCAACATTTAGCAAATTGACCAAGTGTCAAAAAAAATCAAAATTTACTTGCTCAAAAAAGCGTTTTTTTTTCTTTGCGAAAAAAAATGAACTACTAACTTCATAAAAAACAAAGGAAGTATGGTCACACAACACAAACCTGCGCTCTTTTTTCTACTTTTGATAATTGGCTTATTTTGCAACAAGTTACACTCGATCGAAATAAACATCTCGCCCATTCAGGCAAATCTGCTCTCGCAGCGAATTTTCATCAACGAAACCGACCAACGCCACGCAAAACTTTTGCAATGGAACAAAGAAGAAAACTTCCTCTCACTGGG
Organism: Candidatus Cloacimonadota bacterium; assembly: GCA_963676615.1. Taxonomy (GTDB): domain Bacteria; phylum Cloacimonadota; class Cloacimonadia. The sequence goes on from OY781092.1 coordinate 1,015,991, forward strand.
CATCGCCCACTTTATTTGGTATCCAAAAGAGCAAAAGCAAAATTTTGTGGAAAGCTTCCCTTTATTTCTAACCTACCTAAAAAACAGCGGCTACACCTTGCCAGAATGGCTATCCGACACCAGCGCTTGCCCTTGGCAAACCGAAGAAGATTTTTATACCGACGAGAACTCCCCACAAAAAAAGCAGCTCTACTCGTTTTTACAAGATTGCAAACAACAACAAACGCAATTCCTCGTCAGCCGCTTGCAGCAAGCAATTCCCAAGATTGTGCAAGCCAGCTCGCAAAAAGAAAAAGTTGCAGACAACATCAAAAAACTCGCCAAATCGATGAACGGCGTTTACGCGATGCTGGACTATGTCAACTTCAAAGGCGAGGGGCTAGACCCCAAAGAGTCCTACGGCGGCAACTGCTGGGGCTTGCTACAGGTCTTGGAAAATATGCAAGACTCAACGCTCTCGCCCGCTCACGATTTTGCTAACGCTGCCAAAAAAATCCTCAAGCGCAGGACAAAGCTCGCACCGCACGAAAAAAACTGGCTGGCTGGCTGGAATAAACGCCTAGAAACCTATTATGAGTAAAAAAAGCAAAAACTTTTGGGAATATTTAGGGTTTCTGACTTTTCGCACTCTGCTAGCGCCACTTCCCAGTTTTTTGCAAAAATTCATTCTCGTGCGACTCGTCTTGCTCATCAAAATTCGCAAAAAGCTTGTCATAAAACAGCTCAAAATGGTTTTCCCCAAAAAAAGCGACCAACAAATTTCGGCTCTTTGCCGAGAAATTTATCGCAATTTGGCACTTTTTGCCCACGAATTTTTCTTCTGTAATCAAAAAAAACTTCTCAAAAATTTTGAAATCGAAGGGCTGGAAAGCCTGCAACATTCCCTATCGCAGCACAAAGGCGTGATTTATCCAAACCTGCACATCGGCAACTGGGAAATCGGGATGAAATATATGGTCGAGAAGATGAATCTGCCCATAAACGCCCTTGCCAAAAGGATACGCAACCCGCATCTTGACGATTATATCGAAAAAATCCGCCGCAAAAATGGCGTAACAACAATTTTCTTGGAAAACGCATTTCGGGGCACTCTCGCCGCTCTGAAAAACGACGAGGGCATCGGCATTATGATCGACCAAAACGCCCGCAAAGTCGGACTAAAACAAGACTGGCTCGGGCATCCAGCTTCGGTCTTTCAGGGACCAGCCAAATTCGCCATAAAATCGGGAGCGATGATTCAGCCCATAATCTGCATCAGAACAAAAAACGGGTTCAAAGTTATCGCCGAAGAGCCAATCGACGGCAGCCTCTACACCAAAAACCAAATCCCAGAACTAACAAAAAAAATCTGCAACTCGCTAGAAAAGCAAATTTTGAAATACCCCGAACAGTGGTTTTGGATGCACAAAAGATGGTGAGATAGGAAACTTTGCAAGAACCAAAATCTAAAATTTTATCAAAATTAAAAACAACAAAAAAATCGAAATTTTAAGGAGAAATTATGGTCGAAATCATCGCCTGGACGACAGAACACGCCATCGAAATCTTTGCGGCACTCAGTGGCATACTTTTTTTGTATTTGGAAATTAAAGAAAATATTTGGCTCTGGCCGATTGGCATAATCTCCTCAGCTTTATACATTTATGTCTATTTCGACAGCAAATTTTACGCCGATATGGGCTTGCAAGTTTACTATCTGCTGATCAGCGTTTACGGCTGGATTTTGTGGTTCAAAGGCGCCGAAACCTCCAAAAACGACCATCTGCCCATCGTCAAAGCGACCAAAACACAAGCCGTTTGGCTCACTGTCGCCTCGATTTTCACCTTCGTCCTCATAAAATGGATTTTGGTCAAATTCACCGACTCGCCAGTGCCGACAGGCGACGCCATAACCACCGCTCTATCAATCGTTGCCACCTGGATGCTCGCCAAAAAAATCATCGAGCAATGGTGGATTTGGATTTTCGTCAACCTCCTGTCGCTGGGGCTATATCTATACAAAGGGCTCTATCCGACCTCGGTCTTGTTCGTTTTTTACACGCTGGGCGCAGTCGTCGGTTACTTCCAATGGAAAAAAAGTTTCGCGCATCAGGTAAGTGATGAATAAACAAGCAGTTATCGTTGCCGACGGAGAATTTCCGACTCACAAAATTCCCCTAGAAGCAATCAAAGCAGCAAAATTCCTCGTCTGCTGCGACGGCGCAATAAACCAGCTAGACGCCAGAAAAATTGTCCCCGATTTAATCGTCGGGGATTTAGACTCGGCAGACCCAAAATTGCTCGACAAATACAAAACAAAAACTTGCAAAAGCGACTGCCAAGACACAAACGACCTAACCAAAGCGGTGAACTGGCTATTGGACAAAAATTTTGAGGAAATCGTCATCGTCGGCGCTTGCGGAAAGCGCGAAGACCACACCTTGGGCAACTTCTCGCTCCTGTTCGACTATTGCCAAAAAATCAAAGTGAGTATGCTCACCGACCACGGCAAATTCTCCACCGCCACCAAATCTACCACATTCGAGAGCTTCGCAGGGCAACAGGTCAGCATCTTTTCCATAAACCAAACGCTGAAAATCACATCCGAAAACCTAAAATATCCGCTGCGAAAAACCGCACTTTCCTCACTTTGGTGCGGCACACTCAACGAATCCACCGCAGAAAATTTCACCCTCTTATTCGATGAGAGCGGTCAAATCGTGGTGTATCAGCTGTTTTAGTTGCCTTTTTCGATGATATAACACTTCGCTAGTTGTCATAGCTCGCTCGATTAAGCAATTTTACGCTTTCCGATTTGAGTTTTTATTACCTGCCTCTTTCCAGCTAAGCGCGAGCAGGGAAGAGAAACGGCGTGAAATCATCAATCATCAATTGTAATTTATCAATTATTCTGCAGTGCCTCGATTTTCCCGCTGAGCTCCACCGCTTTTTCCGTCGTATCATCGTAAATAAACTTCAAATTTGGAATCCTGCGAATCGTCTTCAGGCTCGCCAGCTCGCCCTTAAACACGCCCGCGCTTTTTTTCAGATGCGACAACACATCCCCCTTTTTCACCTTCGGATCAAAACACGACACAAAAACATTCGCCAGAGACAAATCTTTGGCAATCTTCACATCGTTAATATTCACAAACTGCAAAATCGGGTCGTCGATATTTTTTCGCAAAATCGCGCTAAAAATCTTAAACAACTTCATCTCCAACTTTCGAGTCATTTCCTACACTCTCCTTTTTCAAAAAAAAAATAGTTACAAATAAAAAAAGCAAACTCGCTAATACAAGTTTGCCTTAATATAAAAAAAATCAAGTTACACTACATTCACGAACTTCCGTCCATTTCTGCCAGTAGTGAACAAAACATTTCCGTCAACCAAACTAAAAATCGTGTGATCTTTGCCCAGACCAACATTTTTGCCTACCTTAAACTTCGTGCCTCTTTGGCGAACGATAATATTTCCCGCAATCACGCTCTCGCCACCATATTTTTTCACACCCAAATACTTAGGATTACTATCTCTACCGTTCTTGGACGAACCGACGCCTTTCTTATGTGCCATTGGTTAGCTCCTTACAATATCATTTACTTTAATCTCGGTGAAATCCTGTCTGTGACCTTGTTTTCTCTTGTAACCTTTTCTTCTCTTCTTTTTGAAAACAATCACTTTCTTATCTTTCTTATGAGCCAGCACCTCAATATCCACCTTAGTGCCGCTCACAGTGGGAGTTCCCAAAACTACATCGTTTTCATCTTTGAAAAAAATCACACTCTCCAAACTCATCTTAGCGCCAACCTCTGCATCGCTCAAAAACGGCACTTTGACAACCTTATCTTTTTCAGCCTTAAACTGCATACCCTTAAAATCCACTATCGCATACATCGCTAGTCTCCTGTTTACCTATTTCAACTTAATAAACGCTAATATTTTGTCTGCCTCTTTGTTGTCAACCCTTAACTTTCAACTTCAGCTTTCTCCTGCTTAATTTGCAAATACAACTGCGTCAAAGCTTGGTTAAAATACGGCAAACTCCACAAAAATCCGATGCCAAAAGTCATACAACTCAACAAAAACCAACCAAAAAATCTCCAAAACAGACGAAAAATCTGCCACTTATGCCCCCGAGTCAGCTTTTTACTTTTCGCAATAATCTCCATAGCCAAAAGATCAGGCTCGTCCGCGGCTATCAGATACACAAACGAATAGCTAAACAAAGCGATAATTCCCGGGATTATCAATAAAAGCGACCACAAAAAAACAAAAATCACCAAAAGCAAATACAGCAAAAAAGTTTCCAAAAAAATCTTGAACCCCGAAAACAAATCACCCAGCTGAGTCTCCTGCTTTCTGGCGATTTTTAGCGAAATCGAAGAAAAACCAACTCCCATTGCCACAGAAATCAAACAATTTCCGATAAAAGTAAAAGACGCGCCGCCAATCACAACATAATAAATCAGCGCAACCAGCACCATAAAACTCCACTTCCCCCGCAAATTCTCTCTCGCCAAACGAGTTATCTCACTATTCTTCACCATTTTCACCTCCAATGTCTCCTTTATTTTTGAACTCTCTCCACTTGCTCCAGCTGCCGAGCTGACCAATTATTTTTGCAAGCCTCTTCGATGTAATAAGTTCGCCTATCCTCGTCAACAATGCGTATAAGCTGCTTGTATTGCGTCCAATTCAATTGCGCACGCACCTCGTGCGCAATTGGAAAAGCCTTATAAAACTGACGACTCATCTCCAGCTGACGAACGCTAAAACCGCTACCAAAATCTTTGCTCAATTCCGCAGAAAGATGCTTTATCAAAAAAGCGCCATACTCCGCTCTCTCCCGCTCATTCTGCTCCTGCACAAAAATCTTTTGCCCAATCTTCCAATACATCATCACCCGCGCAAAATCGATAGCACGCACCGCCTTTTGCTGAGCATTCGAGATAATCGATTTTATCTCCTGAACAAACCCAGACGAAAAATTTTTCCTCGTTTCAATCTCCATCGTCAACTAAAAATTTTACACTCTCTCCACTTGCAAATAAATCTCAAGCCCGTTGATATCCCACTTTTGCATCCCCTGGCTAGAGTCCGCGCGCTCAAAACAGTCCGCCAAAGTCTCCTTTTTCAAATCCTCCAAATATCCAGCCAGCATCTGCGCCAAATCCTCGCTGTAAAAATACCGCACCCGAATTCTATCCATCACCTGAAACCCAGAATTTTTCCGCGTAAACTGAATCTTGTTGATCAGCTCGCGGGCATACCCCTCGGCAATCAGCTCGTCCGACAGCTCCGTCTGCAGCGCCACAAAAAAATCGCCACCACTCTCCACCTGATAACCCACAAGGCTCTGAAGCTCCAGCGTCAAATCGTCCTTGTCCAGCCGATACTCTGCTTCCTCCAGCCGCACCGCAAAATCTTCGCCCTTGGCAAAAGCGCTCTGAATCGCCGCAACATCCGCCGACTGCAAAAAATCTTGCAAAGCTTTCATCTGCTTGCCCACTTTCTTGCCCACATTCTTAAAATTCGGCTTAGCAAAATACGACACAAAATCTTCGTCCACAAAATCGACCTTTTTGATGTTAATCTCCTCCAAAATAAGCTCCTGCATCCCAGCAACCACGCTCTGCAACTTCTTGGGCAACTTAATTTGGGCAAGCGGCTGTCGCACCTTGAGCCCAGCATTATTCCGCGCAAATCGTCCCAGCGACACCACCTGAATGACCGTATCCATCTGCTTTTCCAGCTCCAAATCGATGGCAGCCAAATCACTCTTTGGAAAAGCCGCCAAATGCACCGACTCTTCGCCCGTGAGGCTACAATAAATATGATCCGCCAAAAACGGCGAAACTGGCGCAATCAGCTGCGTGAGCCGTGTCAAAACGGTCTGCAAAGTGTAATACGCATCCTTTTTATCATCGCTAAGCTCAAACGACCAAAACCGTTCCCGCGAGCGCCGAACATACCAATTTGAAAGCTCCTCGCACGCAAAATTCTGAATCGCACGCACCGCCTTGGTCAAATCGTAGGCGTCCATCCGATCCTGCACATACGCAATCAAACCGTTGAGCTTGGAAAAAATCCAGCGGTCGATACTCGCGCTCACCTCCCGCGGCTTCTCGACTTTGTAACCGTCGATATTCGCATAAGTCGCAAAAAACGAATAAACATTTTTGAGCGTGCCAAAAAATTTACCAGCCACCTCTTTCACGCCGCTAGCATCAAACTTCGTCGGCACCCACGGCGGACTGCCCGCCAAAAGATACCACCGCACAGCGTCCGCTCCAAACTCGTCCATCACCTCAAACGGATTGACCGTGTTACCCTTGGACTTGCTCATCTTTTTGCCATTTTTATCCAAAATCAAATCGTTCACCAGCACATTTTTGTAAGGCGTTTGCCCTTTGATTATCGTCGAAATCGCCAGCAGAGAATAAAACCAGCCTCTTGTCTGGTCGATACCCTCACAAATAAAATCGGCAGGAAAAAGCTCGTCGAAATTTTCTTTGTTCTCAAACGGATAATGATGCTGGGCAAACGGCATCGCACCGCTGTCAAACCAGCAATCTATCACCTGCGGCACTCGATGCATCACGCCGCCGCATTTTGGACACTCCAGCACAATATCGTCCACAAACGGCTTGTGCAACTCTGGATTTTCTGGCACCGCAGAACCGTCGGAAGCCAGCCGTCCTTTCGCACGCAAATCAGCCTTTGAGCCGACACTTTCTTGAGCAGCACAATCATCGCAAACCCAAACATTCAGCGGAGTCCCCCAAAAACGATCCCGCGAAATCGCCCAATCCGTATTATTCTCCAGCCAAGAACCAAAACGCCCTTCGCCCACAAACGCAGGCGCCCAGTTGACCTTTTTATTCTCCGCAATCATTTTGTCTTTATAGTCGGTCGTCTTGATATACCAGCTCATCCGCGCGTAATACAAAAGCGGGCTATCGCAGCGCCAGCAGAAAGGATAGGAGTGTTTAAAACTCTCTTTCTTCAGAAACAAACCGCGCTCCTTGAGCGAAATCACGATCTGCTTCTCGACCTCCTTATCCTTGACAAAATATCCCTCCAACATCGGAAAATTCGCGTTATACTTGCCATCTTCGCCCACGGTATGCACCAGCGGAATGCCATTTTTTTTGCACACCTGATAATCGTCCTCACCATACATCCCCGCAGTATGCACAATCCCAGTTCCGTCCTCGGTCGTCACAAAATCGCCCGCGTAAATCTTATGCGAGTTCTCGTTCTGCAAACTCTCCACCGCAAAAAGCGGCTCGTACTCTTGCCCCAAAAGCGCATCGCCCTTGAACTCCTGCACGATTTTATACTCATCGTCCAGCACCTTCAGCAAATTTTTCGCCAAAATATAAAACTCGCCCTGGCACTCAACCTTCACATAATCGATCTGCGCTCCAACCACCAAAGCCACATTCCCCGCAAGCGTCCACGGCGTCGTCGTCCACGCCAAAAAATAGGTGTTCGCCTGATCTTTTTTGCGAAATTTGATAAAAACCGACGACTCGCTAACATCTTTATAACCAAGAGCCACCTCGTGCGAAGACAGCGGCGTCCCGCATTTCGGGCAAAACGGCACGACCTTGTGTCCCTGATACAAAAGCCCCTTTTCCCACATCTGCTGCAGTAGCCACCAAACCGACTCTATATAATCGTTGTCCAGCGTGATATACGGATTGTCCAAATCGATTTCGTAGCCCATCTGCTGCGTCATCTTCCGCCACAACTTCTCGTAGCTAAAAACCGACTCGCGGCACTTTTGGTTAAACTCCTGCACGCCATAATCCAAAATCTTCTTCCGATCGTCCAACCCCAGCTGCTTCTGCACCTCAATCTCCACAGGCAAACCGTGCGTATCCCAGCCGGCCTTTCGCTTCACACGAAAACCCTGCATCGTCTTATATCGACACACCGTATCCTTGATCGAGCGCGCCATCACATGATGAATTCCGGGCTTGCCGTTGGCAGTAGGAGGTCCCTCAAAAAAGATAAAATCTTCGCTTCCCTTGGCACTGCTCTTGCCCAAAATATCTATCTGCTCCCATTTTTTCGCCACTTCCGCCTCAATCCTAGCGCTCTTTTTTTTGGGATCAATCGGTTCATACATTGCAATCCTCCTGCTTTTCCAAACAAAATTTCTTCACATTAAAACTTTCGTCTCTTCATTTCTGTCAAGAGTTGTTTTGGCGCTACAAGAGAATTTCTCCCAAAAGCGTTACTTTTATTCAGCATTTTTTTATTGGTCTTGACACAAATAGAGAAATTTATCGAATTGGGAAAAGGTTAGAAAAGGGAATAAATGGACAAAATGTTGGATATAACACCAAATTGGAAGGCTAAACGATATGTGGAGTTTGGTTAGTTGTGATAAAACATTTAAGGAGACTGACATAACTATGAATGGATTCCAAAGACCTGCACCAAAAACGAGAGATTCAATAAAAAATTTTTGCAAATCAATAGATTGTGAAGTTGGGGCACAAACAATTAATAGCATAATAGAATAATCAGACCTAATTTAGTGATTTTTGTGTCAAAATTTTCTTGGGACAAATTAAGGTGCAAAATTCCAAAATCAGAATTAAAGGTGAAATATGACTTTGTTTGTCATCCAGGAACAGGCGGTCTTTATTGGCATAATAAGAATTATAATCACGGTGTGAAAAAATTTAAATCATTATATAGAAGAGAAAATAATAAAGCCCTCAAATAACATTTTGTATAAGTAATGGCAAGCAATGTGGTAAATATTAAGGCTTGTAGCCCGATCAAACTACGTAGCGGTTTAATAGGTTTGCTCTCCGAAATGCCAAACATTTCATATACTCACCGTTAGGCATAAGCTAAAAAAAACAGCGAATATAAAATATAAACTAAGAATTATTAAAAAAATCAATGCACAAACACACATTTAGTTTTGCCGACCAGAAAACCAAACCCTGAAAAACCCAAAGAGCTATTTTTTAGCCAGCGCACGAAAAATAATTATAAATTTGTAATTAAAGAGTTTAAAATGAGTATAGAACAAGGAATTAATTCCATACGAGAAAGTAATAAAAAGGTTGAAACTCAACAATGGTTTCAAAAACTTATTCAGACAGATGAATATGTTGGTGATTTGTATTCCATAAACTATGAAACTGCGCGAGTAATAATTCATGACTTCTACAGAGAAAAAGTAGGAGGAATTCCAAGTTTGAGTTTCTTAATTGCTTCAAGAGTTGACCCAAATAATTCAGAAATTGACTTTAAAACAGAGGATGCATCATTTATTCTTTTAAGAGTAATGGATGCAGCTGCACTTCCACAAGACAGAGAAGCTGAAAGAATTAGAGTTGAAACAGCACAAAGAATAAGTGGTGAAACTGAAAAAAATTGGGATGAAGCAGGTTCAATGGATTTAAGAACAAAAAATCTGTTAAGTTTTGCTGGTGTGCAATGCAGAATAATCGGAACATTTTATCTCGAAGAAAATGGACAAAATGGAGAAGCACCACTTAATTTAAAATTCGGTAGTGACATTTCAAATTATTATCCAAACAGAGGATTAAAAGTTTATAAACCAAATGGAAAGGCTCTTGAGTTAATTGTAAATTATTCTGACCCTTCAAATATTCAAGCACACATTGAAAAATATGGAAATACAGAAAATGTAAAATTGGGTTTTGTAAGATATGCTTCAACAAATAGGAAATATCAGCAAATTGATGATGTCCCTGTTTATATTTATCCAGCAGACCTTCTATCTCAAAAATCTGCCTTGTTTGGAATGACAAGAACAGGGAAATCCAATACTACTAAAATAATTGCGAAATCTGTTTTTGAATTACGAAATGCACAACAGTCTGGAGAAAAGCCATTAAGAATTGGGCAAATAATTTTTGACCCTAACGGTGAATATGCAAATGAAAACACACAGGATAAGGATGGCAGTGGAAATCCAAATGCACTCAAAAATATTTGGAAAAAAAACGAAACTTTAAAAAATGTAGCTGATAACTTAAAACAACAATATATCCAAGAGAAAGACATTGAAGATAAAAAAAGACTATGGAATGAAATTAAGACGTTGATTGATTCTGAAGTGGTTACTTTTGGTATTTTACCTCATCCAAATGATCCTGGCAGGAAGAGAATGCTACTAAATTTCTATCTTGATGATAATTTACCTATTGGTAAAGAAATTATAAATTCTCTTTTGTCTGACGATACCACAATATATATAAAGAATTTTTTGCAGGTAAATTTGGAAAAACCTGACGAAAATGATAAGAGTGCAATGACAAGATATAAGAGAAGAGTTTTAGCATATCGTTCAGTTCTTGCACGAGCAGGTTTTCCTGTACCAGAAAAATTTAATGTTTCAGTAAAAAGTTTGTTTAATAAGGATTTATTGAATGCGATGGAAAATAGTAAAAGTGATAATTCGGTAGAATATAAATCTGGGGCAAAAGTTTTTAAAGAAGAGAATCCTACTTTGCAACAATTAGCTGGTGCATTTGAATCACTTGATAAATTTATTCGCGAAAATAAAGAATACAAAATTTTTGAAACTGATTATGTTCAAAATTCAAAATCAGGTAATGCTTGGGCGGATGAGGATTTGAAAAAAATTATTGGGATTTTCCAATATCCAAATGGTACACGAAAAATTGGTAAAGCAGTAGAGCAACATAGTGCTGATACAACATGTGACTATGCAGATGATATTTATAATGATTTAAAAAACGGGAAACTTGTAATTATTGATCAGTCAAGTGGAGATTCAGAGTTAAATGAGTCTTCAGCAAAAAGAGTGATGAAAAAAATATTTGATGAAAATAAAAATCTTTTTACATTGGGGAAAATTCCCCCCGATATAATGGTATATGTTGAAGAGGCACATAATATTTTACCATCTGATAAAGAAAAAGACTTAAAAGACATTTGGGTAAGAACAGCAAAAGAAGGAGCTAAATTGCATATAGGACTTGTTTACGCTACCCAAGAAGTAAGTAGTATTCAAAGAAATATTTTAAAAAATACAGCGAATTGGTTTATAAGCCATTTAAACAATACAGATGAAACCAAAGAACTCTGCAAGTACTATGACTTTGCAGACTTTGAACCGTCAATAAGGCGAGCACAGGATAAGGGCTTTTTAAGAGTTAAAACATTAAGCAATCTGTTTGTAATTCCTGTTCAAGTTGACAAATTTGAGGTTTAAACAGTATTTATATGGGATTTGAAGGAGAATTTGCCAGTTATGAGCCATTAAGGCGAATGCTTGATAGTGATAAAGTTAAATCACTCCAAGACAGACTGAAAATACGAAAACAAGAAGAAGAAACAGATACTTTTACTGGCTCAATTGTTAAAAAGTCAGACTTGACTGAAAGTTCAATTCAACCAGATTTAGTTTTAGCTATTGATGGAAGTAATTTAGTGGCTAAAGCTGAAAATGGTTTCCCAGGTGCAGAATTTGGTTATATTACAATAGCTTCTGTTTTAATAGATTTAAAGTTAATAGACAATTTAGAAAAGAAAAAGTTTATTGATCCAAAAAAAGTTAGAGAAACTGAAAAGGCATCAACAATAGAAAGTGTTTTTCCTGGGTGCAATGTAATATTAGATAACGAAAAAAATGCAAAAGCTTCAATTCGAAGAGCATTATTTGAAGAATTAAAAAGCAATACAATATTTGCGAATGGCGGAGAAACCTTATTGGGTACATACGAATATTTGTTCAGAATAAAGAGGGAATATTTCTCCGAAATCCGCCTTCCAAGAAGCCCTATTGATGGTATTGATGATGAAATGACTTATGGATATGGTGAATATAATTGCCCTCATTCAGGAGAAAAACTATACTCAACTGATGCTTTGCGCTTACACGAATTAATGAATCCTGGTGGAACTAATGGAGAAATGTTTGGGCAAATAATGTCAACTCTTGAAAAACTTTGGTTAGTTCACATACTTAGAGCCTTTGAACAAAAAAAATGGTTGTCAACACTTCGGAGAGTAGCATTTATTATGGATGGGCCATTAGCTGTATTTAGTACTTCATCATGGTTAACTAAAGTAATTAATTATGAATTAAATAGACTAAATGATTTGCAGAAAGCAGTTAACGGTCAGGATTTATTAATTATCGGTATTGAAAAATCAGGGACATTCGTAAATCATTTCGAGGAAATTGATACGACTAAAGATGGAGTTAGAGATAAATTCCCTAAACAATCAGCATTACTTCTTGATGATGGATATATAAAAAGAAATATTATTTTTTCTGAAAGCATAAAACCATATGGTCAGGACACCTATTTTGGAAGGAAAATATTTTATAAAACTGCCTCTGGACAAAAAATAGTTGCTGCAACTGCATTTTTGAGAAGCTTTTCTTCAGATAAAGAATTTTCCGAATATTTAGATTCTAGTAATCCTGTTAATTTTTCAAGACTTCCAGATGTTATGAATTTACTTGATAAATTGGTTTCAAGTAGATACCCAAATTCCGTTTCACCTTTAGTATCAGCTCATGCAGAAGCAGCAATTCCTTTAAATTTAGGTAAACGTATATTTGAGGATATTGCAAGAGAAATAAGAGAAAATTCAAAACTATGATAGTTTTAAATGATGTTTTAAAAGGGCGTAGTACTGCAGAAGCACGATGGGCAAGATTTGGTCCATATTATGCGATGTTTCCTGTAGATTTTGCTTTTGAAGTTGTTCAAAAATATTCAAAAGAGGGTGATTATATAATAGATCCTTTTGCTGGAAGATGCAGTAGTATATATGCTGGGGGTGTTCTTGGTCGAGTTAGTTTAGGAATTGAAATTAATCCAGTTGGATGGCTTTTTGGAAAAGTAAAACTTCGACCTGCAAAAAAAGATCTTGTAATTGCAAGGTTGCTTGAGATTTATAAAAAAAGAGATTGTTATAGTTTAGCAATTGAAAAAATGCTTGAATTTTATCGTATTTGTTATTGTGATGAGGTTTTAAAATTTTTATTAGCAGCAAGAGAAAATCTTGATTGGGAAAATAACAGTATTGATGCTTCCCTTATGTCTATTCTTTTGGTTTACTTACATGGTAAATTAGGAGAAGGCTTGTCAAATCAAATGAGAATGACAAAATCAATGGGAATGAACTATTCTGTTAAGTGGTGGAAGAAGAATGGTTTTATAAATCCGCCTGAAATTAATCCTTATGAATTTATTCTTAAGAAGATTGAATGGAGGTATGAAAAAGGTACACCAAGTATTACTGAAAGTGATGTTGTTTTTGGAGATAGCACTATTGAATTAAAAAAAATTGTCCAAAGAGCAGAGAGAAATAATATAAAATTTTCTTTACTTTTTACATCTCCGCCTTATTATTCAATTACGAATTATCATGCTGATCAATGGCTTAGAATATGGCTTTTAGGTGGGGCAGAAAATCCTCATTCATTTAATGCCAAATATAAAGGACGCTTTGGAAATAAACAAGAATATTATAATTTGCTTGATAGTGTATTTGGATATTCTTCTAAATTAATGGGGAAAGATAGTGCAATTTATGTTCGCACAGATAAAAGAGAATTTACTTTTAATTCAACTTTAGAAATATTAAAAAAACATTTTCCACATCATAAAATACAACTTATTGAAAAACCACTGGATAATAATACTAAAACACAAACTAAATTATATGGAGATAAATCAATAAAGCCAGGGGAAGTAGATATAATATTGACAATAAAGTAAAGTCAATGCTAAAGCCAATCACATTTGCAATTCACACAGACCACCTCTTGACCCAAAATTGCAAAAGAATATTTCTCACCAATGCACCGTAGAAAGTGAAAATAGTAGCAAATTTGAAAGATAAAATGATTGCTCTAAAAGAAATTAGAAAAGGTTCAAGACAACATTACAAGTGTTAGACACAAGCTAGCTGTCTTGACCCAAAAAACCTTCTCTTCAATAAAAAAAGAGCCTCCAAAAAAATGAAGACTCTTTAAGTTTTTTAAGATTTTAAAATCAGCTCTATTTAATAAATTCAAGAAACGGCGAAAGAAACAGCAAAATACCAGTAAGAATTACAATAAACGGAACAACTCCACGATATTTCTTAAACCTATCCAACTTATACACAAGCAAAGTTGGGATAAAACATCCAATTACAGCAAAAAATGGGCTGCATATACTCGTAAAATAAAGTATAGGGAAATTCGATAAAGCTGGAAGCCAAGCAATAATCACAATAAATATGATAATGTAAATTGAGACTTTGCGCATATTGATCATATTTCTAGGGACTTTTCTGAAAAAAGTGTTAATAGTTATACCAGTACAAGCTTCATAAAATCCAAGCATAACACCAAAAAAAGAAGTAACAACAGCACACAAATCAAGAGCAACACCCATTGATGGAATCGTTATTCCTGGTATTACTTCTGCCATAAGAGCAAGAAATGAGGTATTGTCCTTAAAAGCCAATGCAGCTTCTGAATGGTCTATCGCCAATGTACACGAAAGAGCAAAAAAGAAAACAATGATAGCAAGAATAACAAACGCAGTGTTCATTATCTTTAAAGACTTCAACCTAGCCATTTCTCTATCTTCATTCCGATTCTTAACCGAAAGAACCATTGGACTCAAAGACTGAAGAAAAAGTATGGAAGTCATCGCAAAAGGAAGAGTTATGATTACATTTTTCACTATTTCCCAAAACGACGGAAGCGCCATAATGTTCTTAATGTCCCAATATGGAATTATCAAAAAACTCAGCACAATAAGAATTGCTAAAATGATAATGACAAGCACTTTAGAAATGTTTAACAACAATTTTCGACTTTTAAAAGCAAAAAATACAAGTAGTGAAATCAGCGCCAGAGAATACAAAGGATTATGATTAAGAAATCCCTTGGTCCAGCCAGCAGTATGAATATACGATGCGCTATCGTTTGTGATGGTCTCACTATAAATGAAAACCCATAGCAAAAGCATTATAAAGTAAATTATTCCCAACACAACACCCCATTTTTTCCCAAGATACTCCCCGATGATTGTTGGATAATCGTCGGAAGAATCTGCCTCAGCCACGGTATTGACAAAAAGGCGTTGAAAAAGATACAAACCAGGATACGCAACCAATACTGTAATTAAAAATGTCCACAATCCGACCAAACCTGCCTGAATAGGCAAAAACACGATACCTGCCCCCACTCCCATTCCAATAGTTACCGCAACATAACCCCAATCCCAAGAGTCTAGCTTAACGATTTTTTTTTCATTTTTCATAAAAATCCCTTTTTTATTTAATAATTAAAAGCTGATTCAAAAATCAACTTTCCCTTCTCAACAAAATTTCTTAATTACAGTCGAAAACTGTCAATCTTTTTTTAAATATCTTCTCTTTATAATCTCCAAAATCAAAGAAAATCATAACTTTTCTTGACATTTCGCACAAATCTCACAGCCTAAAAATAAATTTATTTAATTTGCGGGAGGAACAAATGAAAATCTTGGTCACCAAGAAATTGCCATATATGCCAGATTTTGCGGCGCTGGGCTATCAAACTTACATAAATCAAGACCAACAGTTGATGAGCTACGACCAAATCAAAAACGAAATCAAAGACGCAAGCGCCCTTGTCAGCGTTCTGGCGGACAAAATCGACCAAGAAATCATCGACGCAGCGCCAAACCTGAAGGTCATCTGCAACTACGCCGTGGGCTACAACAACATCGACTTCGCCTACGCCAAAAGCAAAGGAATCGTCGTCTGCAACACGCCCGATGTCCTAACCGACACCACCGCAGAGCTGGCTTGGTCGCTACTGATGTCCGCCGCAAGGCTCATCGTCGCCTCCGACCGCTTCGTGCAAAAAGGACTCTTCCAACAATGGCAACCCGACTTGATGCTCGGGCAAGACATCGTCGGCAAAACATTGGGCATAATCGGCTCGGGACGCATCGGCACAGCTATGGGAAAAATGTCGCAAGGATTTAGAATGCCGCTGCTTTACACGCACAAAAAAAATCCCCAGCTAGATGCCATCGGCGGCAAAATGGTCGAAATGAACAAACTGCTAGCAGAATCGGACTTCATCTCGCTTCACTGCCCGCTCACGCCAGCAACCAAACACCTCATTGGCAAAAACGAACTGAAAATGATGAAAAAAAACGCAATCCTCATCAACACGGCACGCGGAGCGATTATCAACGAGCAAGATTTGGTGGACGCCCTCTGCTGCGGCGAAATCGCAGGAGCGGGACTCGATGTTTTCGAGGAGGAACCAAAAATCAACGAGGGACTGCTGAACAACGACAAAGTCGTCCTCACGCCGCACATCGGCTCGGCGACTCTTTCCACACGCACCAAAATGGCGAAAATGTGCTTCGACGATTGCTTCGCCGTCCTCTCTGGCAAAAAAGCCAAATTCACGGTTTAGCGCAAATGAACATCCTGACAATCGACTCGCACTCCACTTCGGGCAGCGTCGCTATCGCCCAGAACGGACAAATCCGCTACCTCGCCTATCAGGACATCAAAGGCACACACAGTGCGCGCCTAATGAAAATGATCGACCAAGCGCTGCAAGTCTGCGAGCTACAAGTCGAAAACATCGACCAAATCGTCCTCTGCATCGGTCCTGGCTCGTTCACTGGCATCCGCATCGGACTTGCCACCGCAAAAGGGCTTGCTTTCGCTCACAAAATCCCCATCGTGCCAGTCTCCTCGCTAGAGTTGCGAGCGCTGCCTTTGCAAAAATGCGGGGAAAAAATAATCAGCTTTTGTGACGCCAAAACCAAAGAGATTTACGCCGCCATCTACGACGAAAATTTCAAGCAAATTTTGCCCGCTGGCTGCTACAACGCAGAAAACTTTTTCAAAAACCTTAGCGGAAAATACATCGTCACTGGCGACAACTACCAAATAATCGAAAAACACTCGGCGCATTTGCAACTAGAAAAAGCCAGCCTTGCGCAAAGCCTGCCGCTCGCCGCTTTCCTCATCGAAAAAAATGACCCGCAGCAAAAATTCGACTTCGATCAGTTGGCAGACCTCGAGCCGCTATACCTGCGCAAATCGCAAGCAGAAATCGTCTGGGAAAAAAGAAAAGGGAAATAAAAATCCCCATTTTGCAAAAATCATTCCATTAAATATGAAATTTCTTGATTAAACCATCAAGGGCTTTATTCTGTTTTGTTGTCAATTCCCCTTTTTCAACATAATTTCTTTCCAAAGAAAGAACAAATTTACAATCAAACCATTCATTGAATTTTACCCAATTTAAAATTTTATTAATTCTATACGGAACCGAAATATCCTCTCCACAAATAAAAATTAATACTTTTCTATTAATTTTCACCCTAAATTCAAGCTGTTTTTCAGTTAATTTTCTCTTTTTCAAAGTGTCAGAATAAAAGTTACATTCATACTTTGATAAAAACTTTTTTTCTTTAAGATATTCTAGTATACTACTGCCAATACTTTTGTTTATATCTACTTTCACCCTTTCTGTTGCAGCCAAAATTTTAGTTCCAATATCAATATGCAAAAATTTACTTACACAACAATTTCCCACCTCAGTTTGTTTATTATTTTTTACATTTTTTAACACACAAATATTTTTTATTGGATAATGTCCACAAAGACACTTTTTAGGGCTTCCACTCTTGTAAACAAAATCAAATTCCCACTCACTTTTAGCATTGTCCCAAATATTTGCTTCACTAATCTTTAAAATCTCTTCAAATAACTTATATTCCATAAAAACATTTAATATGTCAAAACTCAGGCTTTATACCGATGATACAGCGCCAAATCGACGCTCACCAGACAAAAATTGAACACATAAAGCCAAACCACCGCGTCCATATTGTAAAAAAGTTTGTTCAAAATTCCAAACAGATAGCCCAAAAGCAGCAGAAACATAAACAGCGGGCTTTTCCCCGTAACCTGCTTTGTTCGCAAGGACTTAGCGATGCTCACTGGCCAGCTCGCGCCGAAACACACCAACATCAAAATTTCAAAAAAACTCAAAGGTACTTCCTTTTTTTAAATCATCTCTTCGAGCGAAAATAGTCCCGCAAAATCTGCCCGCACTCTGTGGCTAGCACGCCTTTTCTCACGACTGGATTGTGATTGAGCCGCGCATCTTTCGCAATATCGTAGAGCGAGCCCATCGCTCCAGATTTCGGATCGTCCGCGCCAAAAACCACCGTGCCCACTCGCGCCCACTGGATAATCCCTGCGCACATAACGCACGGTTCCAGCGTCACATAGAGCGTGTAGTCATAAAAATAAACCTCGCCCCCAGCAATCGCAGACTCGATTACCAGCTTTTCTGCGTGCGCCAAACGATTGGACTTCTGCCCGTTTCCCGCCTCAGCCACCACTTTGCCGTCTTTCACCAAAACAGCTCCGATAGGAATATTCCCCGCTTTGGCAGCCAGCTCCGCTTGCGCAAGAGCCCGCCGCATAAATTTCTCGTCAGACTCAGCCACTATTTCAGCTTGCCGCCTTTCAGATATTTAAACAGTTCCGAATCTGTCGATAAAATCAGCTCCGACTTGCCCGTCAAAGTTTTTTGATAAGCCTCCAGCGACTTCATAAATCTATAAAACTCAGGGTCTTTGTTATACGCCTTGGCATAAATCGAAATCGCCTGCGCATCCGCCTTACCCTTTATCGACTGCGCTTTTTGATAAGCCGCCGACTGAATATTGTCCAGCTCCCGCATCTTCATTCCCTCAATCTCCGCCTTTTTGCCCTTGCCCAGCGAGCGATACTTCTCGGCGATCTTTTGCCGCTCGGAAATCATCCGCTCATAAACCTTCTCACGCACATCTTTCACATAGTTAATCCGCTTGATTTTCACATCGATGAGCTTGATGCCATACTTCGCCACTTCGCCTTTGGAAAGGTCAAAAATCTCCTTCTCCAAATCAGACCTGCCCACTGCAATATCCATCCCATTGTCGTTCTCACGAGAGCGGGAATCTTCCGAATAGACCATCTTCCGATTGCTCGAACGCACCACGCTTATTAGCTTGTTACACGAAATGATGTCCCTGGCAGAGCCCGAGATAATGTCGTCCAATCTGCCGTGCGCCAAACTTTCTGTCCGCACCGTCTGAAAAAATTTCAGCGGATTCTCGATCTGCCAACGAGAAAACATATCCAACCAAATATACCGCTTATCCGCCGTCGGAATTTGCTGCGGATCGCCATCCCATTCCAAAATTCGCTCATCGAAATAGTGCACCTTTTGCACAAACGGAATTTTAAACTTCAGCCCAGCGGTTTTAATCGCGCCGCCCACTGGCTCGCCAAACTGCGTGACTATCGCCTGTTGACCCTCGGGCAAAATATAAAATCCGTTGAACAAAACCACCAGCGCTACAGCCGCAAGAGCCGCTAACTTCCAATGTCTCATTTCGCCCCCTTCTTATTCAAATCCAAAAGCGGCAAAATCGAGTTCTGCGACTCATCGACAACATAAATTTTCTCCACATTCGGCAGAGCCTCCTGCATCGCTTCGATATACATCCTCGTGCGTGTCACCGTCTTCGCCGAGCGATATTTCGCATAAATCTGGTCGAACCTGTCGGCGTCGCCCTTGGCACGATTAGTCTTGTTTATCGCATAACCTTGCGCCTGCTCCAAAAGCTGCTTCGCCTTTCCCTTCGCCTCGGGAATCACCTTGTTATAATCTTGCCAAGCCTGATTCACAATCTTCTCCTGCTCCTGTTTGGCAGAGTTCACCTCGTTAAACGCCGCCTGCACGGGCTCTGGCGGATTCACATTTTGCAACTTCACAATATTTATCTTCACGCCGGCACCGTATTCGTCCAAATTTTTTTGCAACTTCTCCTTTGCGTCGATAGCGATTTTTTGCCGATCCATTCCAATCACCTCGTCAACCGAGCGATCGCCCACCAGCTCGCACATCACAGCCTCCGAAAGGTTGCGTATCGTCTTCTCCACATCACGAATATGGAACAGATAGTTGTAAGGATTTTTAATCTGATACTGCACAATCCACTGCACATCGGCGATATTCAAATCGCCCGTAAGCATCAGCGACTCGCCACGATAGCCACTCTTAGCAAACTTCGAGACAACGCCCGCAGACACCGTGCGAAAACCAAACTCCAGCTTGTGCACCCGAGTGGTCTTCACCTTGATAACCTTGTCGATACCCAGCGGCAACTTAAAATGCAAACCCGGCTCGGTCGTCTCTTGATATTTCCCCAGGCGCAGCACTACTCCCACTTCGTCTGGGTCGATTGTGTAAAATCCCGAATAAGCAAACAAAATCACAAAAACCAGCAGCAGCCCCAAAAAAAACTTCTTCCCAGACAAATCTGGCATTTTGGGCAAATTCGGCAAATTTTGCTTATTTTTGCTCTTAAACTTCTCGAAATTTAGGTTGTTAAATTCTGACATAATAATCCCTTATCTCTTTTTTGCGTGTGATTTTCGACCACCGCAGCCACAAAATCTCTAAAAATCGGCTCTGGCTTGGTCGGTCTAGACTGAAACTCTGGATGATACTGCACTCCGATAAAAAACGGATGATCCGCCAGCTCCACAATCTCCACGAGCATTCCGTCGGGCGATAACCCCGAAATAGCCAAACCAGCCTCCTGCAGCGCCTGCCGATAGGCGTTATTGAACTCATAACGATGCCGATGCCGAGCCTTAATCTTTGGCTGCCCGTAAATTTTTTGCGCCAAACTACCCTCGCTCAGCACACAATCGTAGGCGCCCAGTCGCAAAGTTCCGCCGTAATTTTCCAAATATTTTTTATCTTCCATGATATGAATAATCGGATTTTTCGACTTCGGCTCAAACTCCGTCGAACTCGCATCCACAAGCCCGCAAACATCACGCGCAACCTCGATGCACGCAATCTGCATCCCCAGACAAATTCCAAAAAACGGCAACTTCTTCTCACGCGCATACTGCGTCGCCAAAAGTTTGCCTTCCGTGCCTTTTTTGTCGAAACCGCCAGGAATCAAAACGCCGCAAACATCCGCCAAAGCCTTGTCCATCTTGGCTTTTGTGTCAACAGTCCGCGTGTCGATCCACTTGATTTTGACCTTTACGCCGTTGAACGCACCCGCATGAATAAACGCCTCGACGATGCTCTTGTAGGCGTCCTGATGCTCCACATACTTCCCGCAAACAGCGATTTTCACCTCGTCTTTCGGATTATCAATGGCATCAATCATCGCCTGCCAATCGCTAAAATCGATCTCCTTCTGCGGCAAATCAAGCCGCTTGCAAATAAGCTTATGCACCGCCTGACTCATAAAATTCGCCGGGCATTTATAAATCGAGTTCACATCAATCGCGTTGATGACATGCGACGCCCGAACATTCGTAAAAAGCGCAATCTTCTCGGTAATCTCCTGCGAAAACGGTAACTCGCTGCGGCAAAACAGCATATCTGGATGCAGCCCAAGCTCCCGAAGCTTCACCGCCGCATGCTGAGTCGGCTTGGTCTTCAGCTCGCCCGCAGCCTTGATAAACGGGATGTAAGTCAACAAAATCACCATACAATCCTCGTTCTCCTCCTGCAAAGTAAACTGCCGAATCGCCTCCAAAAACTGGAAAGACTCAATATCGCCAATCGTTCCGCCAATCTCGGTAATCACGATGTCGTAACCCGCTTGTGCATCACGAATTAGCTTCTTTATCTCGTCGGTAATATGCGGGATAACCTGCACAGTTTTGCCCAGATACTCGCCGCGTCGCTCTTTGGAAAGCACCCGCTCGTAAATTCTCCCCGAAGTGGCGTTAGAATTTTGGCTCAACGACTCGTCGATAAACCGCTCGTAATGCCCCAGATCCAAATCTGTCTCCGCGCCATCGTCGGTAACAAAAACCTCGCCATGCTGATACGGGCTCATCGTCCCAGGATCAACATTCAGATACGGATCCAGCTTTTGCATATTCACTCGATAGCCCATTTTTTTCAAAAGCAAACCAATGCTGGCTGCCGCCACACCTTTTCCAAGAGAGGACAAAACTCCTCCCAAAACAAAAATATGCTTAGTTTTCAATCGGACTCCTTCATAAAAAAATCTCTTACAAAATAAAATTATTTCTCAAAAAAACAGCGTTCGCTCGCACGAAAACCACCTGTCCAAAGATAAATAAAAGGGTAAATTGTAAACAGTTTTTTTCTTGCCCTCATTTATTTTTGAGCAACGAACTTTTTTTGCTCGACTCCCAAAACCGCACGGCAAAACGAAACTGCAAAATCGACAAAATCTTGACTTTTTACCAACGCCAAAAAATATTGCTAACCAAAAGAAAAATAATCTAAAGGAGATTTGCCAAATGAACAAAAAAAACCAGCGACGCAAAAAGCTGCTCGACTACCTCATCCAAGAATACGCTCAATGCTCTGCGCCTCTTGCTTCTGGCTACATCTGCAAAAAATATTTTTCCGACAAAAGCCCCGCAACAATCCGCACCGACCTCGTCCGCCTAGAAGAAAAAGGATACATCTACCAGCCACACACATCTTCGGGCAGAATTCCCACAATTTTGGGCTATCGAGAATACCTCAAACAAAACCAATTTTCCGAAGAACTTTTTGGCAACACCGATCACCTGAAAAAACTCGTCTGCGACAACTTCCGCGACGCCACATCGATGCTGGATGCGATTTTGCAAATTTTGGCAGCCTCCACCAAACAGCTCAGCTTCGTCGCCGAACCAGAAATGAGCTACGAGTTTTTGCAAAATTTGAGCGTCTTCAAAATCTCACCAAAAAAGCTCCTGTTCGTCGTCAGTCTGAGCTCTGGACTCGACAAAACTCTGCTGACCGAATGCAACTACCAAATCACCGCAAAACAGCTAGGAGCGCTCGTCCGCTATGTCAACCAAAAATTTTCGGGAATGCGCATCTACGACATCCAAACCAAATATCTGCTCGACTCCAAACTGCGCCAAGAAAACACCCTGCTCAACCTTTTTTTGGCAGAACTCTACGAAGCTCTAGCAAAAATGGGCGGCTACTTTTTGAACTTCGACGGCAACATCTCGTTTTTGCAACAACCAGAATTCGACGACAAAAACAACATCCTCAACTTTTTCGCAATGATAAGAAGGCAGGAAGTGCTAGTCAAACTGATGCAAGAAAACGACCCCAAAGAAAACGCAGGCGTCATTTTAGGCGAAGATCTGCCCGACAAAAACTGGGGACAATTCGTCCTGCTCTACGCAAAATACAGCCTCTTTGGCATCCCCGGGTATCTGGGCACAATCAGCCCACTTCGCGCCGACTACGCCACAATCATCTCCTGCTTAAAAGCGGTCGCCAAGACAATCACAGCCACCACCAGAGACCGCGCAATCGTAAAATACTAGCCCTACTGCACTATCTCGCCGTCGATTTTTTCGATAAACTCCGCGACCTTCTCGTCTTTCGCAATCTCCGCCAAATCGACCTCTTCCTCCGCCTGCTTGCTCTGCTCTTGCTCAGAAGATTTCGCCGATTTCGCCGAGGCACTCACCTTCACCGAAAGCTGCAAATCGACATCAAAAAAATTGGACAAAAGTTTGATAAAAGTGCTAGAATCTCGCTCAAAAGACGATTGCTCAAACTTATTTGGGAACTCAATCTGCAAAACATTTCCAGCCAAAATCTTTTTGGGATACTCGTCGAAAAAATGGAGCAAATAAACGCCAAAATCGTTATCTTTCAAAAGCGCATTCAACTCTGGCAACGCCGCATCGAACTCACTCTGCGTCAACTCTTTGCGCTGCTTTTTCGCCTGAATAGCCTCATCTTCAACTGGCTCGCTCTTTTTTTCAACTTTCATTTTTATCGGCTCTGGCTTTTTTTCTGGTAAAACTTCCGCCGAAACAGCCGCTTTTTTGGGCGCTACTTTCGGTTGTGGAGTCTCCACTTTTTTTGCAGGACTCGCCGTCGCTTGCGTTTGTGCAGCCGCTGCCACGCTATTTCTGCCCGCATTACTTTGCAGATACGAGATAATCTTGTCCACCGATTTCAGCTGCTCCACCTTGGACAGACGAATCAAAGCCAGCTCAGCCACAAACGCCTGATTGCCCGCCTGCTTTATCTTCCGCACAGTTTCCGCCAAAATATCGATAAGCAAAATCAAAGTCCGCTCACCCAATTTTTTGGCAACCACCAAAGCGTTCTCTGCCACATCTGCAGGCATCTCCTGGCTTTTTCCGCTATAAAAAAGTGTCAAAAGCGAGCTCAAAAAATCCAAAAATCCCATCATAAACTCAACAACACCATTGCCACTTTCGACAACCGCCGCAAATTCCGCCAGCACACCAGTGGTGTCGTTTTCGGCTATCTTTTCCAAAATCCGCAAATAGACCTGCCACGAGATTATCCCAAACATAAACAAAACATCTTTGTGGGTAATCTTTTCCGAAGAGTAGGAGATCATCTGATCCAAAAGCGAGAGCGCGTCCCGCATTCCGCCATCGGCTTTGTGCGCAATCACCGCAAGGGCTTGCTCCTCCGCCTCAATTTTCTCCTCCTTACAGATCGAAGCAAGATTTTCTAAAATCGCACCGAAAGGAATGCGCTTGAGGTCGAACCGCTGGCAACGCGACAAAATCGTGGGCAAAATTTTGTGCGGCTCGGTCGTCGCAAACATAAAAATCACTCGCTCGGGCGGCTCTTCCAGCGTCTTTAGCAGCGCATTAAACGCGCTAGTGGAGAGCATATGCACCTCGTCGATGATGTAGATTTTGTATCGCGAGGAGGTCGTCGTGTACATCAGCTCCCGCTGCAGCTCCCGAATATCATCCACGCCCGTGTTGGACGCACCATCGATTTCCGCAACATCGTAGGAGATCGCTTTCTCGATTTCCGTGCAATTGCTGCATTTCCCGCAAGGATGCACTGTTGGTCCATCCTGACAGTTCAGACTTTTCGCAAAAATCCGAGCCAAAGAGGTTTTGCCCACCCCTCTTGGCCCGGTAAACAAATACGCTCCCGCAATTCTATCTTTTTCCACAGAGCTTATCAAAATTTTGGTCACATGGTCTTGGGCATAAACCTGCTCAAAAGTTTGCGGGCGATACTTCCGCGCTAGGACTGTATATTGCATTACTCTCCCAGAGCTTTTATCAAATTGTAGGTAACATCAAAGCGATACTCCGCATCGGATCTAAGGTCGGTAATCGGAGTGATTTCCTTTTTCAATGCGGCTTGCAAATCGGCGTCGCTTCCGCCGCTCTGCAGCACTTTCTCCACCGCTGGCAGCCTTCTGGCATACTCGTTGAGGCTACCCACTGCAATTCGCAAACTCTCGAACTTGTCGCCATTTTTGCGATAAACAGCCGCCAGAGCCACTTTTGCAATCGTCAAAGATTTTCTGGAACTCACTTTTTTATAAAAAGTGCTCATCCCTTTTTCGATAGGAACGATTACCGCTTTGATCACCTCGCCCTTTTCCAACACCGACTGCTTGTAGCCCGTAAAATAATCACACAACTTAACCTTGCGCTCGCCTTTGGCGCTGACCAACAAAACCTGCGCATCCAAAGCCAACAAAATCGGAGTAGCGTCGGCAGTCGGAGAGCCGTTAGCGATATTTCCGCCGATTGTCGCCGTATTTTGCAAAAGCGGAGAAGCGAAATTCACCAGCGACTGGCTCAAAAGCGGAGCGTTTGCCTTTACCAGCTCAGAGCCGATAATCTGTCCAAAACTCACACCAGCGCCAATAATCAGCTCGTCATTTTTGGCATCAATGCCCTTTAGCTCTTGCAAATTCCCGATGAAAAAAATCGTGCTATCCTTGATCATCTGCTTGCTGATTTGCACATTGATATCCGTGCCGCCAGCCAAATAATAGTAACTTCCGCCGCACGCGCTGCTTTTTTCAAAAAGATCCGCCAAACTCGAAACTCTAACCAAACTGTTACTCATCTTACACCCCCTTGGCGTCTTTGCACGCTCTTTGAATAGCAGAGATAATCTTCTCATAACCTGTGCAGCGGCAGACATTTCCAGACATCGCTCTTTTGATGCTCTCTTTGTCATCGCTTCCGCCGTTTGAGATGTAATGGTATGTGCTCACCATAAATCCCGGAAAACAAAAACCGCATTGCACGGCGTTTTCCTCGTAAAAAGCGTTCTTGATAATTTCGCCCAATTTGCTTTGGGACACCCACTCAACTGTTTTAACCTCTTTGCCTTCGGCGTGGATAAGATTCATCGTGCAGCTGGTAACGGGCTTGCCCTCAAAAAGGACAGTGCAAGCTCCACATTCGCCCTCTGCGCAACCAACTTTTGTGCCAGTCAGCCCCAAATCCTCTCGAATCACTCTAACCAACGATTTTAAAGGATCTGCGTCCACAGACACATCTTTTCCATTAAGATTAAATTTAATCATACCTCCCTCCCTTGAAGATATTTCTTATAAATTTGGCTTGGCTTTAGACCAAGACTGTTTTTCAACTCATCAACCGTGCCGTGCGGCACAAACTCATCGGGGTAACCAAAATTCATCACCCGCACATTTTGGCAACACAAATGCTCGCTCACGCAAGAGCCAAAACCGCCACAAGCCACGCCGTCTTCCAGCGTAATAAACTCTCGGACTCCATCTTTCACTGCCTCTTGCAAAATTTTTGCATCAAAAGGCTTCAGGCAATTATACCGCAAAATTCGCACGCCGACACCATCTTTTTGCATAATCTCCGCCAGCTGCCGTGCGTCCGCCAAAGCCGCACCGATAGCACAAATCCCCACCTGCTTTCCGTCGCCCTCGCGCTTCGCTCTGCCAAGAACAAACTCGCCAAAATCTTCGCTGAGCGCTTTCCCCCGCGGATAACGAATCGCCACAGGAGCGTCCTTGCATTCTGCCGCCCATTGCAACATCTGCCCCAGTTCCTGCCCGCTGGCTGGCGCAAGCACAACCAAACCAGGAATCATCCGCAAAAAAGCAAGATCGAACACGCCGTGATGCGTGGCGCCATCTGCTCCCACCAAGCCCGCTCTATCCAAACACACCACAATCGGCAATTTTTGCATCGCCACATCGTGAATCATCTGGTCAAAAGCCCGCTGCATAAAAGTCGAATAAATCGCCACAAAAACTTTCTTGCCACCGCGCGCAAGTCCCGCGGCAAAAGTCACCGCATGTTGCTCGGCAATCCCCACATCATAGAACCTCTCGGCAAAATCTTGCGAAAACTTCTCCAGCCCAACTCCCTGGGTCATCGCAGCCACCACCGCACAAACATCGTCCCGCTCTTGAGCCAGCTCATACAAACTCTCGCCCAAAACAGAGCCATAGCCACGCTCCGAGCCTTTCTTCGCCTTTCCGCTGGCAATCTCAAACGGCGACACCCCATGAAACCGCTGTGGGTCTTTCTCGGCAAACTCATACCCCTTGCCTTTTTGGGTAATTGTATGCACAAGCACAGGCCCCTTCACATTCGCGTCAATCTTCGTCAAAAGCTTCACCAGCTGCGCCAGATTGTGCCCGTTGACAGGTCCGATATATGTAAAACCAAAATCTTCGAAAAAAATGCTTTTCGAAAAAATATTCAGCAAACTCTCTTCCATCTTTTTCGATCCGTGCAGCAAAGTTTTCCGAATATTCTCGGGCAACAATTTCGACAAATCGTGCGCCTCTTTCTTAAAAAAGTTGTAACTCTTTGACACCAAAAAATTGGTCAAAGCTTTCTGCACGCCGCCAACATTTGGCGAAATCGACATCTGATTATCGTTGAGCACCACAATCAAATTCTCTGGGCGTATCTGCCCTGCGTGGTTAATCGCCTCAAAAGCCATTCCGCCCGTGAGCGCTCCATCGCCAATCACCGCAACGACTTTCTCATTTGGATAAGCTCTGGCAAGCCCCAAAGCAGCCGAGATCGAAGTCGAAGAGTGTCCCACAGAAAAAGCGTCGTATTCGCTCTCAAAAATGTTGTTGAACCCGCTGATGCCGCCAAATTGCCGCAAAGTGTGAAACCGCTGTTTCCTGCCAGTCAAAATTTTATACGCATAGCTCTGATGCCCGACATCCCAGACAATCGGCGTTTTTTTCGGGTCAAAAACCTTGAGCAAAGCCAAAGTCAGCTCCACAGTCCCAAGCGACGGCGCCAAATGCCCGCCGTTGCTCGCACAAACCTGTATAATCTGCTCTCGCAACTCCTGCGCCAACTTCTCCAGCTGCTTCACATCGTATCCCGCAAGATCAGTCGCTCTTTGCTCTTCGCTCAAAATTCCTCCACCGTCATACTCTCCAACCCCGAGTTTTTCTGTCAAAGACTTTTTTTCTTTCGCCAAATAGCACCCACAAAATTCTAAAAAAGATACGCTGTCACTATGCTCAGGCTAACATCTGGAGAGTGCGAGACCCAAATATCTTCGCCCAAAAAAAATCGCCATTCCCACTTTTTTTTGCGATACTTCACACCCAAAAAAAGCAGCAACGAGCCGCTATCCAAAATCGCAAAATCGGTGTTTTGATAATACGCCGAACTCCCATTTAACTGCGCCTGAAAGCTAAAATTTTGCGTAAAAAAATACTCCGCTCCGCCGTTGAGCGTGTAAACAAATCGCTTTTGATAATCTTCCAGCGAAGCAAAATCGCCCAAATACGAACAGCTGGCAAAAGCGTCGTAAATCCACCTCTGCCAAGCACGCGATGCGCTCACCGCCAACGAAAAATCTTGGCTCCCGCTGCCAGAGAGTGCTTTTTTATCGCCAGTAGGCAACTTCCAATAACCCAAAACGCTCGCCCAAGTGCTGCCCGAACTATAAAAATTGTATTTTCCTTTGAGCAACAAATCGCCAAAAGCCTGTCTCTGTCCAGACTCGCGATAATACGCTCCAGGTAAATCGAGGTAAAAACTCGGATCTTCCAGCCCTCTAATATCAGCTTTGCCAAGCCCCAAAAACTTGTGATACTCATCGACAAACTCCCCAAAATTGGAACTTTTTTGCAAAACATACGGAAGCGCAAAACCGACCTGCCAATTCTGCCCAAAACCGTAGTCGTAAACAAAATTGAAAGTATAGCTATCGCCCTCCATATACAAAATCCGCGCGCCGCTGGTCTTCAGAATCCTCGTGTGCGCCAAATCCGCACCAAGCATAAACTTGGCTCCCGGCTTAATCCGTGCTGGCTCTGGGTTCGGCACCCCAAAAACTTGCGCAAACGGCAACTGATTATTCATATAAAAACCGCACAAACTTTGCGAAAAAGCCCAAAACAAAAAAAATACCGCACATCTTCGCAGACACACGGCAAAATTTTTCGCAGCCTTTGGCACCTGATTTTTCATCACAATATTGTAGTAGCTAGGGAATCTCGTGCCTAATCATATTCAAAAGCTCCAGCAGAACCGCATTATTCTCGAATCCCTCAACCACGCCCTGCGCATTTTTGAGCAACTTCCTGATCATCTTAATCGACTTGTCCAGTCCCTCTACCTCGGGATAGGTCAGCTTGTCGGCAATCCTCTCCACCGTCGCGTTGCCCTCCTTCAGATCCACAAAAAGCACCGTCTCTCGCAAAATTTCCTTTGCCACCGCAAAATTGAGCGCATACTCCCGCAAATCAAAAGCCACATCTTGGCTCACCTCGCCGTAGAACTCGCACGCAATACTCACAATCGCCTGAAAAACATTGGCAGTTTTTTTGGTGTGAATATACTTCAACACATTCTCTTTGATTTTTTTGCCAATCGAACTGCTCTCAACAGCGTAACCAGCGATAGAACCCCTGCTGGAAAAAGCGTCCGCCAGCGTCTTTGTGCAAAAAACAGCCATCTTTGGCTTAGCCAATTCCGACAAAATCGCAAACCCTTCGGTAATCAGCGCATCGCCGATAAGCACAGCATTCGCAAACCCATACTTCTGACAACACGGCTCATACTTTTTCTTCTTGTTATAAGTGTTCAGACACGGCAAATGGTCGTGCTCAAAAATTCCCGCAAAAATAAACTCAATCGCCGCAGCCACTGGCACCATTTTTTTGATGATGCTCGTGTTGTTTTTTCCCTTGAGAAGCTCATAAATCACAAAAAGAAAAACGCCCCGTTGCTTGCGGCTATCACGCAAAAGCGACCAAAGCATTCCCTGCTTGAGCAAATCTGGGCAATCCAGATTGTCCATCCGCTCTTTTATAAAATTTTCGATTAGGGCTTTGCGAGAGTTAAAATAATTCCTTATCTTCAAAATTCCACCTTACTACACAAAAAACATATTTTAAACGAAAAGAAAAAAAAACGAGGAAAAGTCAAGCTATTTTTCGCAAAATCAAGCAACTAGCAAATTTTGGCGGAAAATTCTTGTCAAATTCACCCTAGCTTTTTTTGTAAATTTCGACGCAATTTTTTGCCGCTATATCTTTCATTTTCAACCATTTCTCTAGATTAAGGAAAACCAAATGTTACGAAAAACCAAAAAAATTCATATAATCGGCATCGGCGGCATCGGAATGAGCGGCATCGCTGCCATTTTACTCAAACAAGGCTTCACTATCACTGGCTCCGATATGCGACTCAACGAGAACTGCCAATTTTTGCTGCAAAAAGGCGCAAAAATCACCGAAGGACACGACTCGGCGCTGATTACCAAAGACTTGGATGTCGTGGTAATCTCCTCTGCAATAAAAAACGACAACCCCGAGGTCGAGACCGCCAAACACCTGAACATCCCCGTGATTAAGCGGGCGGAGATGCTCTCGGAGCTGATGAGAATGCGCTTTGGCATCGGCGTGGCTGGCACACACGGCAAAACCACCACAACTTCGATGATTGGGCACATCCTCAACTACGCAAAGCTCTCGCCAACCATCATCGTCGGCGGCATTGTCAAAAATATCGGCGCAAACTCACAAATCGGGCAAAGCGACTACATCGTCGTCGAAGCGGACGAATACGACCGCACTTTCCTCTCGCTCAACCCGATTCTTGCAGGAATAACCAACATCGAGCTGGAGCATATGGACTGCTACAAAGATCTTAAAGAAGTCAAAGAAGCGTTTGTGGAATACGCCAACAGCGTGCCATTTTTCGGGCTGGTCGCCGTGTGCCTAGAAGACGAAAACATCAACGACATTCTGCCGAAAATCACCAAAAAAATCGCCACCTACGGCTTCTCTCGGCAAGCGAATTTGCGAGCAGAAAACATCAAGTCACACAAAGCGTCCACCAATTTCGACCTCTACTTTCACAACAAATTTTTGGGCGAAATTCAGACGAACCTCGTCGGTCAGCACAATGTGCTCAACACTTTGCTAGCGATTTTGCTCAGCCTAGAGCTGGACATTGAGTTCGACACCATCAAAAAAGCGCTCCAAGAGTTTAGCGGCGTAAAAAGACGCCTGGAAAAAATCGGCACAGCCCAAAACATCCTGATTTTCGACGATTACGCACATCATCCAACCGAAATAAAGACCACTCTCAAAGGCGTGCGAAACACCACCAGCGGGCGCATCGTCGCGCTTTTTCAGCCGCATCTCTATTCTCGCACGGAACAGTTCGCCAAAGATTTCGGCAAATCTTTTATGGACGCAGACATCGTGATGATTGCCCCGATTTACGCCGCAAGAGAACAAAAAATAAAAGGTGTGAGCAACGCCCTAATCAGCGACGCCGCCATCAGCCACAACCATCAAGGCGTTTACAAAATCGACAACAACCAAGAGATAACCAAAACCGCCTTGAGCATTTTGCGACCCAACGACATCCTCATAACTTTCGGCGCTGGAGACATTTATCAATACGGAAGGGAGATTTTATCGAAACTGGAACAGTCAGAACTCACATCAAAATAAACGCCAGCGGCTCTTTCCCACAAAATTTAGACGAAGTCTCGCAACTGCTGAAAAGCGATTTTGCCATCGTCAGCGGAGGCTCAAACACGCTCCTGACCGGCACAAAAAACATCTTTTCGGACAAAATGCTCCCGCAAAAAATAAAATTCGGCGAAAACTGCGTGACCGTTTCGGGCGGCGTGAATATCGGCAACCTCATCTGGCAATCCGCCCAAAAAAATCTCGGCGGACTGGAATTTTTGGCGGGCGTCCCTGCCACCGTCGGCGGGTTGGTCAAAATGAACGCAGGCGCTTATGGTAAAACGATTTGCCCGCTCGTGCAGTCGGTTTGCACAATCGATAAAAACGGCACAAAAAAAGAGCTGAAAAACTTCGACTACGCCTACAGACACACAGACTTGAGCGGCTACATCTACGAAGTTTGCCTTAGGTTGCAACCAAAATCGCAGTCGCAAATACACGCTGAAATAAAAAAAAATATCGCACAAAGATTTGCAAATCAGCCACTTGCGCAGCCGAACCTTGGTTGCATCTTCAAAAATCCGCCCGCAGGAAAATCCGCAGGAGAGCTCATCGATGCAGCAAATCTGAAAGAAAAACAAATAGGAGACGCCCAAATCAGCGCAAAGCACGCCAACTTCATCGTCAATCTCGGCGGCGCTACTGCTGCCGATGTTTTGGCGTTAATCGAGCTTGTTCAATCCCAAATTTTTGCAAAATTTAAAATAAAATTAGCCTTGGAGGTAAAAGTTTTATGAAAAAAAAATATCTTTTAATTTCTTTAATAGCCTTGATTTTCGTTGGAATTTTCGCCTTTGTCGGCTTGTCGTATTTCAAAATCAGCTCAATCAAGCTAGACGGGCAAACCCAAAGCGACCCTCGTTTTGCCGAGTTTTTGGGCAAAAATCTTTTTGGCGTGAGCAAACAAGAGCTGCTGAGCAAGCTAAATTCTCCCAGAATAATGGATTGCAAAATCAGCAAAACCTGGCCTGGCACAATCACTATCTCGCCCATTTTGCGCAAAGATTTTTTCTTGCTAAAAGTCAAAAGCTCCTACATTCCTTTGAGCAAAGAAAAAATCGTGATGGAGTTTCAGGGCTACTCCCCCGTGCCGATTATCGACCTTGATTTGTCAAACTACAGCGTTGGCGACACTATCAAAAATCAGAAAATCGACCAGATTTACACGCAGTATGAGCAAATTTTAGCGGGCGATCCAGCGTTTGCAGAAAAAATTTCGGAGTTTTTTTACGACGGCGAAAAACTGTATTTTCTCAAATCTTCGCCAACGAATTTCGTCTGCCTTGGAGAAGCCAAAATATTGGATAAAATCAAGAAACTAAAAAGTCTAGAGAAAAGCATTGACCTGAAAAACAAAATGATAGATTTGTCCTACAAAAACCAACTAATTTACAAGGAGTCAAGTAGATAGATGAGTAATTCCAAAAATTTCTGTGTTGTAGATATCGGCACAAACAAAATTTGTGCTGTTATCGCCAGCCCATCTCCAGAGGGAAAACTAGAAATTTTGGGCACTGGCGAAAGTAAATCACAAGGTTTAAAAGGCGGAATTGTCAGCGACATTTACCGCACCAGAGACAGCCTGCTGGCGGCGCTTGACCAAGCCGAAAAAGAGGCACAAACCAAGGTGGAATCACTACTCGTGGGCATTTCGGGCGACTATATCGAACACCGCAATGTTGAGGGCACAATCACCATCAGCAACTACAACGAAGCCGAGATTAGAGAAAAGCACATCAAAGATGTGACTGACAACGCCAGAAATAAGGCGATGCTCGACAATAAAGATAAAAACAACTTGGAAATTATCCATGCTATTCCGCGAAACTACGCCATCGACAACGATCCGACACTCATCGAAAATCCTGTCGGAAAATACGGATGCGAGCTCAAAGCGGGCATCCACATCATCTTTGCCAAACGGTCGAACCTGCGGGACATCAACAAATGCGTGGAACTAGCTGGCTACAAAGTCGAAAACTTTATCTACAACGGTTTGGCATCGTCCAACGCCGTTTTGGAAGACGAGCAAAAAAATTACGGTGTCGTTTGCCTGGACATCGGCTCTGGCACATCCGACATCAGCATCTACTCTGGCGGAACGCTCTGCTACACCAAGGTCGTGCCCACTGGCGGCGAAAGCATCACCGAGGTGCTCGCCATCGGACTAAGCACCAAAACTAACACCGCCGAGAACCTCAAGCTCACAGACCTGGCTGACGAAGAGAGCGTTGACATCACCGAGCTTAACGGAGAAAGGGTCAAAACCGTTGCCACACAAGCGATTACCTCCTACATCAACTATCGCACCAAAGAGATGGTGGACGAAATCTACAGCAACTTTTTGAACAACGACATCCTGAAAAACATCGAAGTCGGAATCGTGCTTTGCGGCGGCTGCTCGAAATTGCCCGTCCTGCACGAAATGCTGGCAGAAACTTTTCAGATGTTTATCTGCTCGAAAAAACCGAACCTAAAAAACTTCTGCGGCGAAAAAGTCACTCGCTTGCAAGATGTGGAATACGCCTCAACCGTAGGGCTTTTGCTACAATATTTGAACAAAAACAACTTGCCAAAAGTCAACAAAAAATTTCTCAAAAACGATTTTTTTTCGAGAATCACCAAACTTTTTAAAGACTTTGTCTAAAGGGGAAATAATGGAAATAGAAATCGCAACACACCCCAAAGCCTACAAAGGCAACATTAAGGTCTTCGGCATCGGCGGAGCTGGCTCGAACATCTTGTCTTACATCCTCAAAAACTCCAAAAGTTCGTTTCATCCTCTGGCGATAAACACCGATTGTAACGACCTCAATTACAAGAAGTTAAGCAACATTCTCAACATTGGCGCAGAAATCACCGCAGGACTCGGCGCAGGCTCCGACCCAAAAATCGGGCTGGAATCCGCCAAAGAGTCCAAACAGCTGATAGCCGACGCTCTGGAAGGCACCGACATCCTCTTTTGCCTAGCAGGTCTGGGCGGCGGCACAGGCACAGGCGCGACGCCATTCATCATCGAAACCGCCAAAGAGAAGAACATCCTGACCATCGCCGCAGTCACTCTGCCGTTCAACTCCGAGGGAAAAATCCGCCTAGACAACGCCAACGAGGGCTTATTACGAATAAAAGAACGAGCCGATGTGCTCATCGTTTTCCCCAATCAAAAAATTTTGGAGAAATTTAACAACCTCACGGTCTTCGACGCCTTCGCCAAAGGGAACAACACCTTTTTGGACATCATCGACAGCGTCTGCCTGACAATGGACGAAACCGGATACATAAATGTCGATTTCGCCGACATCAAAAAAGTCATCAAAGACAAAGGTTACGCCATTATTTGCAGCGGAACTGGTCGCGGCGAAAACAGAATCGAGGACGCATTCAACGAAATTTTTGAAAATGTAATCACCACCAATATGAACTTGGAATCTTGTAACTCCGTGATTATCAATGTGATAGGCGGCGACGATCTGCAAATGTCGGAGTTTG
Organism: Candidatus Cloacimonadota bacterium; assembly: GCA_963676615.1. Lineage (GTDB taxonomy): Bacteria > Cloacimonadota > Cloacimonadia. The sequence continues at coordinate 1,051,295 of OY781092.1, forward strand.
AACAAGCCACAGGCATCATCGCCACAAAAATTCACTCCAATGTCGATGTAATCAAAGGTTTGGTGATGAACGAAGAGCTAACAGGGACGATAAAAATCATCTTGATCGCCACGGGGCTGAACATCTCCAACGAATTTGTCAAAGAAGAAAAAGCCGACGAAAATTCCAACCTGAGCTTTATCAAAAAAGACAAGAAAAAAGACGCCGACAAACTCGTCGCAATCAATCGCATCAAGACAATTCAAAACGCAAAAAATAACTTTTTACCAAATTTTTTGTCCAGCGGCGCCCCCAAAGAAAGCGATGAATAAAATCGCCATCTACCCAGGAACTTTCGACCCCATCACCAATGGGCATCTGAACATCGTCGAAAAGGCGAGCAAACTTTTTGAAAATGTCATCGTCGCCGTGGCAAACGACACCGGCAAAAACCCGCTTTTCTCTTTAGCAGAACGGACGACGCTATGCAAAAAAGCGCTGGCAGGTTTTGCAAATGTCCAAGTCGAAAATTTCGCTGGACTCATCATCGATTATGCGCACAAAAAAAACGCAAACACCTTAATTCGGGGCTTGCGAGCCGTCAGCGATTTCGAATATGAGCTGCAACAAAGCCTAACCAACAAAAAACTCTCACCAGAAATAGAGACCATCTTTTTTTTGCCAGATTTCAAAAATCTCTACCTCAGCTCATCTATCGTCAGACAAGTCCTCTCGCTAGGCGGCGACCTCAAAGATTTTGTCCCAGAAGCCGTCGAAGAAGCTATCATCAAAAAATTGGGAAGAAAATGAAACTTTTAAATTCTGGGTTTAGAATTTTATTCGCCCAAAAACTGTCTTGCAAAAGAGTTTACAACTACGCTATCTCCAAATTCAGCTACCATTTGTCAAACTTCATAAAAAAACCTCTCGTTTGGGGAGCGCCGCCAGTTGTCAAGATCGAGCCAACCACCTGCTGCAATCTGCGCTGCCCACTTTGCCACACCACCAGAGGCATCCTTAGGCGAGGCAAAGGATTTATGGACTACGAACTTTACACCAAAATTATCGACTCGCTACAAAAAAAAACCACGATGATAACGCTTGCTCATATGGGCGAGCCCTTTTTGCACAAAGACATCTACAAAATGATAACCTACGCTCGCAAACAAGGTTACATCGTCACAGGCATAACAAATATGAACTTCCCGCTAGACGCCGAAAAGCTCGTCAGAACAGGTCTGAGCAAACTTAATGTTTCAATCGACGGCATCTCACAAGAAACTTATGAAAAATACCGAGTTGGCGGAAATTTGCAACTTGCCCTAGACAACATCAAAAAAATCGCGCTAGCCAAAAAAAAACTAAAAACTTCGATGCCGCTCATCTCGTTCCGATATATGTATTTTTCCCACAATTCGCACGAAGACATCCAAAAAGTGGAACAACTCGCCAAAGATTACGGAGCAAACGAGATAAAAATCGTCAAACCTTTTATCATCGACAAAAACGACACCAAATTTTTGGACAAGCAGCACTCCAACTACGAAGTTGACGAAGATGGCTGCTTTCGCCTAAACTACGAAATCCCAGACAAATGCTCGTCAATCTGGCACGAGCTGGTGATCGACTACAACGGCGAAGTCGAGATTTGCTGCTTCGACAAACTTTCCACCATCATCGGAAATGTGCAAAAAGAGTCTCCACAAAAAATTTGGAAAAACCAAGAGTTCCAAAAATTCAGAGCCAAAATTTTGCAAAACCGCAAGCAAATCGAAGCTTGCTCCATCTGTTTCAACGATGCTGGTGTTTGGGAATACAAAAAAAACCTCTAACCCAAAAATCCTCTCAAAAAAGGCAACTAAAAAAATCTTATGTTCAAAACCTCAAAAGTTTTACTCGTCTCGTTTGGCCATTTTGTGCACGATGTTTACTCCTCATTTATCGCGCCGTTTTTGCCAATCCTCATCAAAAATCTTTCCCTAAACTACTCGCAGGCGGCGATGCTCAATGTCGCTTTTCGTGCGCCGTCGATTATCAACCCGTTTTTGGGAATGCTCGCCGATAAAGTAAACCTCAAATTTTTCGTCGTCTTCGGACCGCTTGTTACCGCAGTTTGTATGTGCTTTTTGGCGGAATGCCCGAGCTACCTTTCGCTGGTGCTTCTGCTGCTATTTTGCGGCACCAATGTCCTGCTGTTCCACATTCCAGCGCCCGTGATAATCAAGCACCTCTCGGACAAAATGATCGGCAGAGGAATGAGCATCTATATGCTCGGCGGCGAAGGTGCGCGCTTCGCAGGCCCCATAATCTTCGTATGGGCGGTCGCAAATCTAGGGCTACACAAACTCTACTACCTCTTGCTGCCCGTGGTTATCGCCACCATTTACCTTTTTTGGAAACTAAAAGACGAAGACATCAAACACGACACAAAAACCGACACAAAACGCCTGAGCGCAAAACATTCCTTCAAAAAACACCTGCCGCTAATTTTCGGCATCACAGGGATTTACACCGCTGCGGGCATCCTCAAATCGGCAGTAACCATCTTCCTGCCGACCTACTACACCGCGCAAGGTCAGAGCATCGTCATCGGCGGCTCAGCCCTTGCAATCGTGCAATTTTTCGGCGCACTGGGAGTCCTATCGTTCGGCACACTTTCCGACAAACTCTCCAAGCGCAAACTCCTGGTAGCAACAGCAATCGCAGCCTCCGCATTTTTGGCGGGACTCGCCCTTAGCTCGGACAAAGTCGCACTCTCCATTGTCTGCCTTGTCGGACTCGGACTCACAATCTTCGCCAGCGGACCAATCCTTCTGGCGGTAATCAACAAAGCCGACAAAGACAACCCCGCTTTCGTCAACGCCATCTTTATGGCAATCAACCTGGGCGTCAACTCTCTGATGGCTTTCGCCGCCGGCAAACTTTTCGACCTCTACGGCTTCCACACCACATTCTACATCGCCGCAGCCGTCAACCTGCTGTGCCTACCATTTATCATTTTCATCAAAGAGCACAAAGATGAAACCCGTTGACATCGCGCCGCTACTGGCACACACACTAAAACCATCGCGCTATTTGGGCAACGAAATCGGCGCTTTCCACAAAACTCCCACGCAAAACACAGCCAACATCTGCCTAATCTACCCAGACACCTACGAAGTTGGATTTTCACATATCGGCGTCAAAATGCTCTACTCAATCCTAAATCGCGCCGACGCAATAACTTGCGACCGTTCCTACGCTCCAGACACCGAAACGAAAAAACTAATGCAAAAATTCAAAATCCCGCTTTTTGGAGTGGAAAGCAAACTGCCACTGCAAAAATTTGACTGCCTTGGCTTCACCCTGCAAACAGAACTCACCTACTCTAACATCCTCTATTGCCTAGAGTTAGCAGGCATTCCCCAGCTCGCAAAAGACCGACAAGAAAACGATCCGATAGTTATCGCTGGCGGACCCTGCACATTCAATCCGTTGCCGCTTGCCGATTTTTTTGACCTTTTTCTTCTCGGAGACGGCGAACAAGCGATTTTAGAAATCGCTAACATTTTCAAAAATAAAAAGTTAAGTAGAAGCGAAAAACTATCGGAGCTAGCAAAAATCGACGGCACCTACCTTCCTAGCTATGGAGAGCGACCAGTAAACGCTCGCAAATTCACCGATCTGAACAACCCTAAGTTCCAATATAATCAGCAACTTATGCCGCTAATTGACACCGTTCACAATCGCTATGTCGCTCAAGTGATGCGGGGCTGTCTGCGTGGTTGTCGCTTTTGTCAAGCGGGCTACATCTACCGCCCGCTGCGTGAGTGCGACGCCGAAACCATCTACCAAACGACTCTGCGACAAGTGGGCGCCTGCCGCTGGGAAGACACCTCGCTGGTGAGCCTCTCCACTGGCGACTACAGCCAAATAAAGCCGCTGCTCGAGCAAATCGTCCCCGCTCTGCAACAAAAACACAGCCGACTTTCCCTGCCGTCTCTGCGCCTGGACTCCCTAGACGACGAGTTCGTCCGCTTCATAAAAGAGGCAGGACAAAAAGGGCTAACCATCGCCCCAGAAGCTGGCAGCCAGCGCCTGCGCGACATCATCAACAAAAACATCAGCGAAGCCGACATCCTCAAATCGATTCACATCGCCCTGCGGCACAACTGGCAAAACCTCAAACTCTACTTTATGATCGGCCTGCCGTTCGAGGAAAAATCCGACATTCAAGCAATTCCAGAACTCATCGACAAAATCGTCAAAATTGCTGGGAAAAAACTGCACATCAACATCACCGTTTCGCCCTTTATCCCAAAACCGTTTACGCCGTTTCAATGGCAAGCGTGCGCCAGCATGGAATATGTCCGCAGCAACTTTTTTTGGATAAAAAACGAGCTGAAAAAATACCGCTTCGTCAAAGTCAACCACCTCGATTTTTTCTCGTTCCTCTTGGAAGCGCACTTGGCTTTGGGCGACAAACAGACGGGCAAAGCCATCCTTCGAGCCTATCAAGACGGCGCAAAAATGGACGGCTGGAGCGAACACCTGACCAGCGAAATTTGGGAAAAGCACCTAAATCCAGCTGACATCGCCCCAAAATCGACAGAAAAGCCGCTGCCTTGGGAGTTCATAAACTGCGGAGTGTCGCGCGATTTTCTCCTGCAGGAACTGCAAAACGCCAAAAACATCTCCACAACTCCCGACTGCTACAACCAAAGCTGCACAGGCTGCGGTGCTTGCAACGAAAAGCAATCGTTGCAATTTTCTACGCCCGTGCAAAAACACACGCTCAAACCAATCAAAAAATCGACCGCACCCGAAAATATCCAATTCCGCTATCGCCTCTTCTACCCCAAAAGCGGCGGTTTGCAACACCTGGGGCACCTAGATTTCATCAAACACCTCTACCGAATCGTGGTCAGCGACGACCTGCCGATAGTTTTCACCAGCGGCTACAACAAAAAACCGAAGCTAAAATTTTGTCCACCGTTGCCGCTCGGAATCGAAGGACAAAACGAGTTTTTGGACATTTTTTTACGAGAAGAGCTCCCAATAGAGCTTATTTATAACTCACTTAAAAATAACTACCTTATGCCAATTTTGGCGGTGCAAAAAGTTTCCAAACAATCTAACCCCACAAACGAAATCTACACAGTAACCAGCAAAAAAATCGTCTGCCAATCAGAAATCGACGCTTTTCTTGCGCAAGAAAACTTTTGCGTCCTAAACCGCAAAGAAAAGCAAATCGACCTGCGAAAAGTGGTCTGCGACCTCACGCTATTGGCAGATAATCGCCTGCAAATCAGCAAAAAAATCGAGGGTGCTCCAATTCACCTGATTTTAGCAAAAATCTTTCAGCTTGAGCCCACAAATATCCTAGAACTCGTCCGCACCAACTTCCTTTTTGCCGAAAAAAAGTAGAAAAATAGAATCTACGCCAAGCAAACAACTATGCTGATTAAAAGTTGGCTTTTATCTGGGGACGGTGCCGTTTTTAGAGCTTGACACAAATAAGAAAATTTATCGAATTGTAAAAAAGAATAAAATGTTTGTATATAATACCAAATTATGAAGGTTAGCTGCAAGTAAAAAGAAAGAAACTGCAACATTGAAACCTGATTATAAAATTTGAAAAAACGGATAGAAAATATTGGCTCATTGATTGAAGGTTGGTGCAAGAAAAAATTAGTTTTTGCCCGCCCGCTTCTGCCCTTTGGGACAGTTGGGATTGCCTACGCACAAATAGCACATTTGGTTTTTCCCAACCCACAATCAAACCTTGAAAAACCAAAAGAGCTATTTTCTTGCCACCACTAAATGAATTATTAAGCAATGAGTATAAATTGGAACAACATAAGACCATTAGAAAATTCTCAGAATGAAGGATTTGAAGAATTAGTTTGTCAATTAGCAAGGAAAGAAGATATTCCAAATAGAAAAGAATTCATTCGGAAAGGAAAACCAGATGCTGGAGTTGAATGTCTTTGGACTCTTAATAATGATGACGAATTTGCATGGCAAGCAAAATTTTTCACGAATAGTATTGAGGAAAACCAATGGGCACAAATTGACAAATCAGTTAAAACGGTTCTTGACAAGCACCCTAATTTAAAAAAGTATTATATTGCGATTCCAAATGACCCACCAGATGCAAGGATTGAAGGGCAAACTTCAATGTTAGATAAGTGGAATTTAAGAGTTTCAAAATGGGAAGAATGGGCTGAAAATAAAGGGGTGAGAATTGAATTTATTCCTTGGTGGAGTTCCGATTTAATTGAAAGATTACAAAAACCTGAAAATGTTGGCTTAACTTACTTTTGGTTTAATAAAGAGGAATTTACTGATAAGTGGTGTATTGAGCAATCTGAACTTTCTATTACTGATTTAGGCAAAAGGTATACACCAAAACTAAACATCCAATTAAAAATAGCTGAAATTTTTAACGGAATATCGAGAGATGAAAAGTTTAAAAGACAGGTAATAAATCTCTTCGATGATTTACTGATTAAGGGTTCTAAAATTATTCCCAAAATAAAAGCTTTAGATTCCTACTCCTCAGAAATTCAAAAGGAATTAAAAGCAATTCATGCTTTGTTTGAAGCTATTAATTTTAAGGGGATTCAAACATTGCCTATCGACGCATTTTTAGAATTACTTAAAAATACAAGTGAGATAGTATCTCATATTAAGAACTACTATTTAGATGAGGAGTCCAAGTTGCAAGTTAAACCTGATGATTATAGATATTATAAGAAATTTGGATATGAGATAAGCCATATAAGAGATTTTGAAGGCTCAATATATGAACTAACACGGTTCCTTGAGGGCACAACAATAAAACTAGCAAATCATCCATTTCTATTATTAGAAGGAGAAGCTGGCATAGGAAAATCACATTTATTAGCAGATATAATAAGTACACGTACTAAGAATAATCTAATTAGCCTTTTCTTTTTAGGTCAACATTTTGTTACAGATGAAGATCCTTGGACACAAATATTCAAAAAGAATGATATAAACTGTTCTGTAAATGAATTTCTAGGAGCACTTAACTCGAAAGCCCAAATTTCAGGACAACGGATAATTATATTTATTGATGCAGTTAATGAGGGACGCGGTAAATATTTTTGGGATAAGAATATCAAAAGTTTTCTTTCGAAAATTAAAAAGTATGAATGGTTAGGTGTTGTAATTTCTATACGAACATCGTATTCTGAACTAATTTTTCCAGAAGATGAAATTAAAGAAGAAGATATTATTAGATATACACATTACGGGTTTAGAAATCGAGAGTATGAAGCAACAAAACTATTTTTCAACAATTACAGCATAGAGCTGCCTAGTATTCCCTTGTTGCATCCAGAGTTTCAAAACCCCTTATTCCTATTACTATTCTGTGAAGGTTTAAATAAAGCTGGTTACACTAGAATTCCTGATGGTTTACAAGGTATAACAGCTATATTTGATTTTTTCCTCAATAGCGTTAATGATATTCTTTCAAAACCAACTCGATTAGATTATTCGAAAAGCATAAACGTTGTTAGAAAAGCAATAGAATCTTTAATTACATACAAGATTGAAAATCAATTAAGATACGTTTCATATGAGCAAGCATTTATTTTAGTTAATAAAATATCACAAGAATTTAGTACGAAAAGAGGTTTGCTTGATGAATTAGTATCTGAAGGAATACTTTCTAAAAACTTGTTTTGGAATCCTGAAAAACAATATGAAGAAGGAGTTTATTTAGCCTATGAACGTTTTGAAGACCATCTAACATCGACGTACATTTTAAATACAAACCCTGAGTTAGAAGAAGCCTTTAAAGAAGATGGAAATCTTTACCACTTAGTTAAGGATGAACATTCTTGCCATATAAATAAAGGAGTAATCGAAGCTCTTACAATTCAACTTCCTGAAAAAACTGGAAAAGAATTTTATGAATATGTTCCTCATGTAAAGGATAGTTACCCTATTATTGAATGTTTTGTGCAAAGTTTACTATGGCGTAAAACTGAAACAATATCTGAAAAACTCGTTGATTATGTAAATTCTAATGTTTTCACATATCAAGATACTTATGATTTGTTTTGGGATACAATTTTATCTATAACATCTATTCCTAACCATTATTTTAACGCTTATTCATTGCATAAAAAACTTATGGGAGTCAGTTTACCAAAGAGGGATGCTTGGTGGACAATTTACCTTAAACAGCAATTTTATGATGAATCAGCAGTTAAGAGACTTATTGATTGGGCTTGGAATACTCATGATAAAAGCCATATTTCTGATGAATCAGTAAAGTTGGCTTCAATAACCTTATCTTGGTTTTATACAAGTACGAATAGAAAACTACGAGATTCTGCGACTAAAGCCTTAATTTGTCTTTTGGAAAATCGAATTCATGTTTTAATTGAGTTACTTAAGAAATTCGAAAATGTAAACGACCCTTATGTTTATGAAAGGTTATTTGCAGTTGCATATGGCTGTTCTGTAAGAACTAAACAAACAGACAAACTAAGTGAGCTTAGCAACTATATATACGAAACCATATTCAAAGATAAAGTGGAGGTTTATCCTCATATTCTTTTAAGAGATTATGCAAGAGGAGTAATTGAATTTACTTCTTATCTTGGTTATGATTTAGATTTTGATATTTCAGAATCAAGACCTCCATATAAAAGTTCTTTTACCAATAATTTTCCAACAAATGAGGAAATTGAAGAGTTATATGAACCCAAAAATGAAGAAGGGCATTACGGCAGAGAGAAATGGGGTAATACCGCATTACTTATGTCAATGGGAACGGAACATGGGCGAAGAATGTATGGAGACTTTGGTAGATATGTTTTTCAAAGTGCATTAGGAAGTTGGGATTTAGATCCTAATGGTTTAAGTAATTTAGCTATTAAGTGGATTTTTGAAAAATATGGCTATGATTCAAAATTGTTTAATGATTTTGACTTAAAAATTGGAACAGGACGAGTAAGAAATACTATTCCCCACGAACGGATTGGCAAGAAATACCAATGGATTGCACTTCATGAAATGCTGGCAAGAGTTTCTGACAATTGCCAAAAATACGCAGATTGGAGTTATAGACATGAGGAGGAAGAAGACTACCAAGGTCCGTGGATTCCCAATGTTAGAGATATTGACCCTACAATGCTAATAAATAAAACTGGAAGTTATGATGAGGAAGAACCTAATGACTTCTGGTGGTCACAGGTTAAATATGCGAATTGGGAATTAGATAATAAGGAATGGGCAAAATTGAGTGAAGACCTTCCATGTTCAAAGGAACTAATAAATGTTGCCGACAAAAATAATGAGGAATGGCTCATACTTGAAGGTCATCCTGAGTGGGCAGAATCAAAGAAAGTTGGAGATGAGAAATGGGATAAACCTCATAAAAGAATGTGGTATCAAGTTAGAAGTTATTTAATTGAAGAAGCTGACTATGATAAAATCAAAGATTGGTCTTTAAATCAAGATTTTATGGGACGATGGATGCCAGAAAGTTCGAGTAGATATGAAGTATTTAGTAGAGAATATTATTGGTCGCCTGCTTACAATTATTTTAACAACAAGGAGTATTACGATGGAATGGAACTTCGAAAAGTACATGATAATATAACTGGTGAATATATCAGTGATGCTATTTTAACTACAAATGACTTTTTATGGGAAGAAGAATTTGATAAGTCTAAAGAAGATACTATTAGCTTTCTTAAACCGTCAAAACATATCTATGAAAACATGAAGTTGGTGTTTTCTAAGAAAGAAGGTGAATTTATTGACGAGAAAGGTGAGACTATATGTTTTGCACCTTCTGTACATTTTGATTCTAAATCTTATCTATTAATTAAGAAAGAGCCATTTCTTAAGTTCTTAAAAGAAAGTAAACTAAGAATACTTTGGACAGTTTTAGGTGAGAAAAATATAATTGGAGGTCATTCAAACAGAGATGTTTTTTATGACAGGTTAGAAATAAGTGGAGCATATTATTTAAATGAAAGTAATGAGGTTGAAGGAAATATTAATACGAAAATTACCTAGCGCTACAAAGCCATACACATTGTCAAGTCGCTCTAAAATGCCCTCGCACAACCAAAACTTGTCAAAGAGTATGTCTTTTGCCAACCCTAAAAACTAATTTTTTCGGGAAAAGCAGTGCTTCAATTGAGCAGATATGTGTTTGTAAAAAAATGATAATTAACTGATAATGAATAAACACCAACAGCTAACAATAAATATATGTAATGCGGGGTGATGAGCATAAATTTAACTTTAGTACATTTACTAAAAGTTATCTTGGTTTGATAATAAGGCACCGCCCAAAAAAGTGTGTCTAATCTCCAATTTGGTTTCCGTTTTCCGATTTGAATCCGTCTAAATTTTTCAATTTTCGATTTAACTGTCTATTAAAATTTTCGATTTGATTCGTGTTTGTATCCAAAAATTTGTATCGAAAATGTGCCGTCAATATCTCAAAATTTCGATTAATCGATTTTATAAATCGCTTATGAATTTTTAGACGAAAAAATTTTTAAAAATGGTTCAAAATAGCTAAATTCTCTTTGGCAAACTCCAAATTTTCTGCCAGTAAAATTTACTCTTTTTGGTCTTCGGAATAAACATATTCATATGCCGCAAAAAATGCACTATGCAAATTTGATGCGGCGTTTTAGGAAAAATCATTTTTGAAGGTTTTACAAAACATCTACCTCTTCCAAAATCAGAAACAATGCCGCTTATATTGTTGCCATACAAGAAGTTAAGCTTCCTTAGAAAATCTTCGCTCGAGCCTTTATTTTCGCCGTCATAAATTTTGTAAAAAATCGGTTTTCGCAATTTTTTACTTGTTGCAATTAAAATTGACTTTCGTTTCCCTTTGACTTTGATCTCTTTTCCATCAATGTAAATTACCGTTTTTTCTATCTTCTCAAAAATAATATTTTCGGGATAAAAGCGAGCAACTTTTGGCAACCAATTCAAAATTGTGGCACCGCCCAAAAAAGTGTGTCTAATCTCCAATTTGGTTTCCATTTTCTTAACTTTCTGGGAACAAAATTTTGTCAAATTTAAATTGATAAATCGGATAATTCAGATATTTATCGACCTTGTCCATCGCGACCTTGCTCAGCAGCAGTAGCACAGACTCATCGCTGGGCATCGAGTTTCTGATTTTCAAAACTTTCCGAAACTGTTTATTCAAATTTTCGATCCAATTTGTGGTGTAAATCAGCCGCTGAATCCTGTGGTCAAACTCCAAAAAAGTGGAAGGCACCGCCCAAAAAAGCCTCTTCAGGTCAACGCCAAAAGAGACTTTAACTTATATCTTCAAAATTACTGGATTCTGCGTTCTTTTTCCTCTTTGGAGAAAGTCTCGATAACATCGCCCTCTTTGAGGTCGTTAAAGTCCTCGATGCTCAGCCCGCAATCGGTGCCCGCTTTCACCTCTTTCACTTCGTCCTTATAGTGCTTCAAGCTCGAGAGTTGTCCCTCGTAAATCTGAATATCGTCGCGGTAGAGGCGAACCAACGCATCGGAGCGCACTGCGCCTTTTTCCACAACACAACCAGCGATTGTGCCCACACCTTTGATTTTAAACACCTTTTTCAGCCTCGCCATACCTCCGGCAACCTCAATCACCTCTGGCGAAAGCAAACCAGACATCGCATCTTTCAGGTCGTCAATCGCGTCGTAGATGACGGTGTAGAGCCGAATTTGCACATTCTCGTTGTCCGCCAAAAGTTTCGCCTCGTTGCTGGCGCGCACATGAAATCCGACGATAATCGCATCCGACGCCGAAGCCAGCGAAACATCCGTCTCCAGCACTCCGCCAACAGCCGCGTGAATAATCCTTACCTCCACCTCGTCTGTCGAAAGTTTTTGGAAAGAGTCTTTCAGCGCCTCGATAGAACCGTCGCTGTCCGCCTTTATCAAAAGATTTATCTTATGCAAATTTTCTTGATTTATCCGCTTGAAAAGGTTGCTCATATTTGTGTGCGTCATAAAACCTTTTTGCTTTTTGCGCATATAAAGCCGCTCTTGCGCAATCTGAGACGCCAGCTTTTCGCTATCCATTTTATTCAAAACATCGCCCGCTTTGCTCACATCTTTAAGACCATAAATCACAGCCACACCAGAGGGCTTAAGCTGTTTGACCTGCTTGCCGCTCTCGTCCAGCATCTTTCGCACTCTGCCATAAGTCGAGCCACAAACGATAATATCGCCCTTGCTCAAAGTTCCCTCTTGCACCAAAATCGTCGTCTTCGTGCCCACTTGCGGATCTCTTTGCGCCTCGATAACCACACCTTTGGCGTTGCAATCAACCTTCGCCTGCAGCTCCTTCATCTGAGCCACCAAAGCCACAGAATCCAAAAGCTCATCAATGCCATCGCCAGTCTTTGCCGAACATTTCACCCAAACAACATCGCCGCCGTAGCCTTCCAGAAAAAGATTTTGCTTCGCCAAATCGCCAATCGTCTTATCAACATTCGCCTCTGGCAAATCCATCTTGTTAATCGCAACCACAATCTCCACGCCAGCTGCCCTTGCGTGATCGATCGCCTCCACCGTTTGCGGCTTTACGCTATCGTTGGCAGCCACCACAATAATCACCACATCGGTAACATTCGCGCCTCTTGCCCGCATCGCCGTAAAGGCCTCGTGTCCTGGAGTATCCAAAAAAGTAATCAGCCCCTTGCTCGAAGAAACTTGATACGCACCAATATGCTGCGTAATCCCACCAGACTCGCCCGCTGTCACTTTCGTTTTGCGGATATAGTCCAAAATCGAAGTCTTGCCGTGGTCAACATGCCCCATCACCGTCACTATCGGCGGACGCGACTCCAGCGGCACATCGGCAGACTCCACAGCCGTCTCCTGCTCGATCAGCTCCGCGCCATACTCCTCTTCAAACTCCACCTCAAAATTGAACTCCGAACAGATAAACTCCAGAGTATCCTTGTCCAAACGCTGATTGATCGTCGCCATCTGCCCTTGTTTAAAAAGGTGCGAGATAATCTCCGACGGCTCAATATCCATCAATTTGGAAAGCTCAGCCACCGAAGTAAACTCGCTCACCGTAATCTTAGAGGTCTCGCCGTCAACCCGCTTCGCCTCTTTCTTATACTTCTTCTTTTTGGCAGGACCTACCAGCACCTGCTTGATGCTCTTAGCGATTTCCTCGTCCTTCTTCCGCTTCTTCGACTTGCTATAATTTTTGTTAACAGCACCGCTCTCTTTGTTATCCGTAAAAACTCGCTTCTTCTTCGACTTGCTCTTATAAGCAGCCTCGTCCACGCTGACATTCTCGTTTCTGCTGGTTGTTTGCGGCTTCCCGCTGTAACCGCTAGACGACTTCGTTTTGTCCAACTTCTCGGACGAACTCCATTGCCCATACGACTTCCGCCGCTGACCAGAATGCGCTCTGCCTGCGCCATCGCCGCCAGATCTGCCAGAATCGCGATCTCCACCACGCGGAGCTCTGCCCTGATGAATCTTCTTCGCCTTTTTTTGAGTATCTTTGATATTCGACATCGTCTGCTGCACAAACTGCTTAACCTTTTGCGCCTGCTCATCGCTAACCTCACTCAAATGAGACTTCACCTCCACTCCAACAATCTTCAAATAAGATTTCAAAGCAGCCGAGGCAATCTTCATCTCCTTAGCCAAATCTTTCACTTTTATACTCAAAATTCCTCCATAGCCATCAAAAACCGACAGCTCAAAACTTTTTTAATCTCTTGTCCAGCAAATCCAAACACCCTCCACACACATACAACCCTCTGCCAAACACTCTTTTTTTCGCATCAAAAACTGGCCTTCTCTCCAACAAAACAAACCGCAAAAGCTCCCACTGCTTCCGCCTTGTCCTGCACACCACACAAGTTCGCAGCCGCTTTATCTTCATCGCCACTCACTTCTCTAGCCCCTTAAAAATTCTCAGCAGACCTCTTCAATTTTTCGATAATCTTCAGCCCGATGCCCTGCAAATTCGCCAGCTCATCCACAGACGCCCTGTAAATATCCTCCACCGAAGTGTAGCCGTTGCTCTTCAAAATCTCCGACGCTTTCGGCGTAATGCCGTCCAAATCGTCGATATGGCTCATCACTCGGCGCTCCTTCTCCAGCTGCTGTTCGAACTCCTCTTCGGTAAAAATATCGATTTTATAGCCAGTCAACTTCGCCGCCAGCTTCACATTTATTCCGCCCTTACCAATAGCCTTATTCTTTTGATTGCTAATCACTCGGGCAAACTTCCCGTGCTCGGCAAGATAAACCTTCTCCACAAAATCGATGCCCACAGCGTTGGCGATAAACTGCTCCAAATTCTCGCTCCAATACACCAAATCGATGCTCTCGTCACCCAAATTTTTGCAAATCTCCTTAATCCGCAAACCTTTTGGACCATAGCACGAGCTCACTGGGTCGATATTTGGATTTTCCGTGTAAAGCGCAATCTTCGTCTCCACGCCCGGATCACGCACAATCTTCTTCACCTGCACTTCACCCGAGGCAACCTCTGGCACCTCATTCTCCAAAAGCTTTTTGATATACTCTGGATGCGTGCGCGAAAGCACAATACACCCTCTGTTGCGAATCTTCCGCACATCCACGATATACGCCTGCACGATATTTCCCACACGATAATACTCACCCGAAATCTGCTCATCCGCCGGCAATACCGCATCCGTATAGCCAATATCCACGATATAATCGTTGAACTTCGTCTCCCGAATTTTGCCCGTAACCACCTGATGCTTCTGCTTATTAAAATCGAACATCACCCGATCGTTCTCCAGCTCCTTGATCCTATCTTGAATAAGCTTTTTGGCAATCTTAATCGTCTTCGGCTCAAACTCCGAAACCATCACACGGCAATCCATCTGATCGCCAACAGCCACGCCAGAATCGCTAAGACGCGCATCCTCTATGGAAATTTCATCAAAGTATAAATCGTTCTCCACCACCTCTTTGGCGACCTTGGCATACACCTCGTTTTTCGTCTGATCCACCACAATCTCCAAAGCCGCAGGTCTCTTCAACCGCTTAGAAATCGCCGCATACAAACTCTCTTTTAGCACCACCAAAAGGTCTTCTCTGTCAAGTTGCTTCAAGTTAGCCAACTCATTGATAATAGAAATCATACTCATAATCTTAATCTCCGTATTAACAAACGAAACTTTGCAAAGCGGCTTCTCTCTAACGAAAAACCGAGATTTACAAAGTTTCGCTTCAATATAAACTCAATAACCAAGGACAAATAAGGAACTAGCCCCATTTCTGTCAACCTTTTTTATGGGGTTAGATTTTAGAACTGTTTTTTACTCGCTTGCTCGGGCAAAGCAAGGAGTGCCTGGATTCCTGCCTTCGCAGGGATGAGGAGTTAGTTTTTCTCTTATCAGAGGGATTTTCTCCTTTTCGGAGACTTTCGTTACCTTTTTTTGTCTGAACAAAAATAAGGTAACACCAAAAAAAATCAAATCATAAGCCTAAATTCTAACTTGCAAAACGGCACTGTCCAAAAAAGTGTGTCTGCAGCAAAAAAAACTAGACACAAAAAAAGAATCTCCAATTTTTATAAAAAAAAGAACAAAAAAGGAGATTCTTATGCGATTTAACGCAAGTCAACTACAAAAAATTTTAGACGAAAATGTCAATGATTATGGCGCGAATAAATTGATCGAGTTCGTTTTTAACAGCCTTATGAAGCTGGAAAGACAGGCTTTTATGGCGGAAAACAAAAGCTCAAACAACAAAGGCAACGGCTATCGCAGCAGGTGTTTTTCATCTCTCAGCGGCAAAATTCAATTCAAAATTCCGCGCGACAGATTCGGTCAATTTTATCCATTTATCTTGGAAATTTTGAAAAAGCAGGAGCAAGAAGTACGAGAATTGGCGTTTCAGCTGTATGCTAAAGGCTTGTCTACCAGAGACATAGAGAATGTTTTCGCAAATGTTTTTGGCACGAATTACAAAAAATCGACCATCAGCAATATCAGCCAAGAATTCAAAGAATTGTTGACAAATTGGCGAAATAGGCCGCTAGAAAAAAACTATCCGATTATTATGATTGACGCCATACATTCCAAATTGAGGCGGCTCGACAGTGTTGAAACTGAGGCGTTTTGCGTGGTTATCGGCGTCCGAGAGGACAAAAGTCGGGACATTTTGGCGCTCGAAAATATCCCGACCGAGAGCGCTGCTGGCTGGGAATTCTTGTTTAATCGCCTAAAATCGCGAGGCTTGCAAACGACAAAATTGGTCGTGGCTGACGGCCTTGTTGGGCTGGAAAATGTGGTGAGCAAAGTTTTTAAAAATGCGAAATTTCAAAAGTGTGTAACTCACTTTAAAAGAAGTCTATTAGCTAAGGTCAGGAATAGTGATAAAAGCGAAATTAGCGACGATTTGAAGGAAATTTTTTGCGTCGGACAAGAACGCTATACGAAAGAAATTGCTTTGAAAAATTTGGATAATTTTGCGAAAAAATGGGGAGATAAGTATCGATTTACCAAGAAGTTATTAAACAGAGACGATGTTGTTTATTATTTCACTTTTTTGGAGTTTGACCACAGAATTCAGCGGCTGATTTACACCACAAATTGGATCGAAAATTTGAATAAACAGTTTCGGAAAGTTTTGAAAATCAGGAACTCGATGCCCAGCGATGAGTCTGTGCTACTGCTGCTGAGCAAGGTCGCGATGGACAAGGTCGATAAATATCTGAATTATCCGATTTATCAATTTAAATTTGACAAAATTTTGTTCCCAGAAAGTTAAGAAAATGGAAACCAAATTGGAGATTAGACACACTTTTTTGGACGGTGCCTTCGCCTGCGGCGGGCTTTCATCTTTTCGGGCGTCCGAAAAGAGAAACAGAAAAGGACGCCCGCTTCAAATAGCCAGAGAGGTTTCGAGAGGTGAATCAAGAGTTCCAAGGAAAAGAGCACCTCCGCAATTTGCCCATAGCCTTTTGATTGAAATTGTCAGTTTTGCAGTTTTACAGACGGCTGTTTTTCTCGCTGTCTCTCCCGTTGAAGCGGGATGACGGCTCGCTCCCACTTGAGCGCCTAGACTGGCGATAGGGCGGAAACCTCCGCTTCAGAAAAGACTAAAGACACGAACTGTAGCCTTTTGAGCCTGCAAAACTGCCTAAGAAATCCGCAAACTTTGCGAAAAATACACGGGAACGACCACACTTTATTCTTTCTGGTGACTCGGGGCGTCTTTTGGCATTGAAGCGGAGCGGTTTTCTTTTCTCCTCCATCTTTTCTTTGAGCGGTCAAAGAAAAGATGGAGTCCCGCTGAAAGCGGCACAGCAAATAGCTTAGCGATTTCGTTCCCCAGCACCTTTTTAATCCTTACAAGCATTAGAAACATTTTAACTTTTTTGGACTAAATAGGTGCTAGGAGAAAGGTAAATAAAAAATCGAGTCCACTATTTTTAGGACAGGACAAGGTTCTGAAGCGGCAACCCCAAAGCCTCTGCTCACTCAAGCTGGCGATGGATTGGGACAGGTATTTTAATTTCTACCCACCTAACCACATAAATGAAGTCTCAAATAATTAGCCGTTTTATGTAGGCAGACTACCTTTTTCCCCACTCTTTCTCACGCAGTTCCACTCTTCTGGTTTTCCCGCTGATAGTCTTTGGCAGAGACTGCACAAACTCGATTTTCCGCGGATATTTATACGGCGCAGTGGTCGATTTGACATGCTCCTGCAACTCCGCAACAAGCTCCTTGTTGCCCTCATAGCCGTTCTTCAAAATCACAAAAGCTTTCACGACCTCGCCTCGAATCTCATCGGGAGAAGACACAACCGCAGATTCAGCCACCGCTGGATGCTCCTGCAAAGCGCTCTCCACCTCAAAAGGTCCAATCCTGTAGCCCGAGCTGATAATCACATCGTCGCTTCGCCCAACAAACCAAAAATATCCGTCCTCATCCTTATACGCCTTATCCCCCGTGAGATACCAGTCCTTGAAAAACACCTTGTCCGTCATCTCTTTGTTGTTCATATACTCGCGAAAAAGCGCCGGCGGCCTATTCGGCTTCACCCGCACAGCAATATCGCCCTCAAGCCCAGCAGCTAGCTCATTTCCGTCCTGATCGATAACCGAAACATAATACCCAGGAGCTGGCTTACCCATCGATCCTGGTCTTGGCTCAATCGTCGGGAAAGTTCCCACAAGGCAAATCGTCTCCGACTGCCCATAATATTCACAAATCGGTAGCCCCGTATTCTTCTTCCAAACATTAAAAACTTCGGAATTTAGCGGCTCGCCCGCAGACAAACATTTTTTCAAAACAGGAAAATCGCACTTCGCCAAATCTTCTAGACACAGCAAACGGTAAACCGTCGGAGGTGCGCAAAATTGCGTAATCGGATATTTCTGCAAAAAATCCAGCGTCTTCTTCGGATCAAACGCTTTGCTATTATACACAAAAGCCGCCGCGCCGAGGTTCCACACATTAAAAAAAGCGCCCCAGGCGGTCTTCGCCCAGCCAGTGTCCGTGATCGTGAACATCAAATCGTCTTCCTCGATTTCCTGCATAAACTTGCCCGTGAGCATATGGCAATACGGATAACTCGCCTGCGTATGCACCGTCATCTTGGGCATTCCGGTCGTCCCCGAGGTAAAATACAAGTAGCACATATCGTCGCTTCTGGTATTTTCCGCCGTAAAATCAGCCGACGCTTGCGACAATTCCGTCTCATAATTCAGCCAGCCGTCTTCGTTAATCTTCCCCTGATCTTTAACAAAAATGAAAGTTTTCAGCTTCTTATCGACCTTTTTCACCAAATTGACCTTTTTGGCAAACTCCTCGTCACAAACAACGCAGCTCGCATGCGAAAGCTCAAGCCGATAACGAATATCCTTGTCCGTCAAGGTAATCGTCGCTGGAGTAACCACAGCTCCCAGCCGAAAGCAAGCCAAATTAACTTCCCACCATTGCACAATCTTCGGCATCGCCAAAAACACAATATCGCCCTTTTTAACGCCTTGATTTTTCAAAACATTAGCGAACTTTTTCGACCTTTGAGAAAGCTCATAATAAGTGATTTTTTTCTCATTGCCAAGATCGTCCACCCAGATCATCGCGATTTTTTCTTTATCTTCAGCCCATTTATCAAAAACATCTTTGGAAAAATTAAAAAATTCAGGAATTTCCCACTGAAAATCGGCGTAGGTCTTTTCGTAATTTGTTATTTTGCTCAACTTTTGCATTTCACAACTCCTTGATAAGTTTGCATTTCAAAGTTTTCTAAACTTATTTTTTAGTCAATCAAAAAACAAATCTCGCTTTTTTTTGAGGAGGATAAGCAGGAAAACTGCCAGACTACTTTACTTTATGTGCTAGCAGCGAATAAACCGCAGGGATTACAAATAGCGTGAGGAAAGTCGCAACAACGAGCCCGCCGATGCTCACCACTCCCATTCCCACACGCAACTCAACTCCCGCATCGCCGATGCCCAGAGCCATCGGAAGCATTCCCAAAATGATAGCAACCACAGACATTACCACTGGACGCAACTTCGTCGGACAAGCCTCCAAAAGAGCCTCTCGTGGCGACATCCCGCCGCGTTTTAGCTGATTGGTGTAGTCCAAAAGCAAAATCGCCGCATTAACCACAATTCCGATGAGCATAATCACCGCCATCATCGACATAATGTTGAGGTTTTGCCCAGTAACAATCAGCGACCAAATCACTCCGATGAGTCCCAAAGGCAAAGTTGCCATTATGTAGAGCGGCTGAATGAAGCTCTCCAAAATCGCCGCCAAAAGCATATAGGTGAGCACAATTGCCAAAATCGCCGCCTGCACCATCGCGCTTACAGCTTTTTCCATCTCGTCGGAACTACCGCCCCAGCTTACCGAATATTCTGGTGGCATATTTAGCTGAGCAATCATCTGCTTTACCTGCGCCACAACATCCGTGAGCGGCACGCCCGTGGAGTTGCCTCCCGTGAACTGAATGGAGTTGATGCGATCGTCGTGGATGACCTTGTTTGCCATATTCACAAAACTAACATCCGCCAGTTGGGAAAGCGTAAAAACGCCCTTGGCTGTAACAATCGGGATGTTTTTAATTTTGCCCAAATCGTCCACAGACTCGTCGGTAAATTTTGCCCGAATGTCGTATTTGTCGCCATTGTCGTCGTATTGCGTGGAAACCGCTCCGTTGAGCGAAGCCCGCATCATCGCTCCCAAAGTTGCAACATCCAAGCCAGCCTCTCTCAACATTTTGCGTTTTGGATTTAGCTGCACCTCGGGTTTAGCGTCGCCCACAGAGTTCTTGAAGTTAACCAAACCGTCAATCTTGCGAGATTCTGCCATCACAATCTCTTTATATTCGTCTAGCTTTTGCTGATCTGGACCTCGCAAATCGAACTGAATAGCCGCTCCCATTCCGCCATTGCTGAGCTCCAGCTTGATGTCCGCTCCAGGATAGTCCGCCAAAAGTTCGGCAATCTTAACCGAAACCTGCGGCGTGGCAAGCTTGCGATCTTTTGCGTCCACCAGCTTAATATACGCCGTCCCCAAATTTTTGCCCCTATCCAGCACGCCCTGATTTCCCAGCTTGCTCATCACCAACTTTACTTCAGGCACTTGCGCGATCTTTTTTTGTAAATCCAAAAAAGTTTTCTCGGTCTGGTCCATACTCGTGCCGCTTGCCATGGTCACATTCATCGTAATCTCACCGTTATCCATATACGGCACATAGTCCGCACCGATTGTGGTAGCTGCAAATATCGAAACCACCAGCAGTACAAACGGCAAAAAAATCGCCATTATAGATCTAAATTTCGTATGGAGAATCTTCTCCAAACTAATCCGATACCAATCATCGACTTTGTCCAAAAATCCCTCTATCGCAAGACCAATTCGATTTTTCTTTTGCTTTTCGGGCAAAATCAACGAAGCCAACATCGGCGTGAGCGTAAAAGCGTAAAAAAGCGAGAAAAACGAGGCAATCACCACTGTGTAGGCGAACTCCTTGAAGAAAATTCCAGCAATCGAGTTCATACTGCCGATGGGAACGAACACCACCACATTTGTAAGGGTTGACGCCAAAACCACCACCACCACCTCTGCAGTTCCCGCAGCCGAAGCTTTTTTGCGTCCATCGCCTTTTCGCATATGACGGAAAATATTTTCTAGCACCACCACAGAATGCGACACCAGCACTCCCACCGAAGTGGAAAGACCCATCAGCGACATCATATCCAAACTGTAGCCCATCCAGCTCATCACCATAAACGACGACACCAGCGACGCGGGCATCGTTAGAGCGACAATCAAAGTTGAGCGTAAATCGTGCAAAAAGAAAAGAAGCACAAGCGCCGTAAACAACACACCCAAAATCAAAGTGCTTAGCGTATCTTTCACCGAACCTTGGATAAAATTCGCCTCGTTTTGAATAATTTTGAGCGTCGTGCCCGTGGGCAAATCGGAGCTTAAATCGTCGATTTTCTCCTTAACCAACTTCGAAATCGCCACAGGATTGCCTTCCGAAGATTTTACAATCTCCAAAATCACCACATTTTGGCTCGATTTTTTGGAAATATTATCGTAAAAAAGCGCTTTGGTGTCCATCTCCTTTTCGCCATCGATCACATCCGCTATCTGCCCAATCTGCTTAATCCCTCTGGGCGTAGCAACCCCAGAGCGAGCAATCTGCTGCAGCGAAGAGTATTGCCCTTTGCTTTTAACGGAAATATCTTGCCCATCGCCAATATAGCTGCCGGCTGGCACATCAACATTCGCGCCACCAAGAGCCTGCGAAAGCTGCAGCGGAGTAAAAAGCTCCTGCCGCGCCATCGCTGGGGTCATCTCCACCTTTATCTCCCGCTTAATTCCACCAATCAAATTAACCGTCGAGACTCCCTCAACCTGATTAAACTGGTCTTTCAGCCTCTTGTCCGCCAGATGATAAAGCTCCACTGGCGTCATATTTTCGGTAAAAAGCACCAGCTGAATAATCGGCATTTGCTCTGGGTCAAACTTGCTCACCACAGGAATTTCTGCCCCTTTCGCCAAATTGTTCACCACCGCATCGATCTTGCTCTTCACCTCCGCCTTCGCCACATCTGCGTCTTTGCCCAGCTCAAACTTAATCTCGATAAGCGAAACATTTTCCATCGAATAAGAGGTAATCTCATCGATTCTGGAGACCGTCGCAATCTCGTCCTCCAAAATATCCGAAACACCACTAGCCACCTCTTGCGGTCCCGCTCCTGGATAGAGCGTCTGCACCGTCACATACGGAATATCAACCTTAGGATAAAGATTTACCGGCAATTTGAAATACGCAAGAGCTCCAAAAATAATCGAAACCGACAAAATCATCGTCATCATAATCGGTCGTTTTATAGAAATATTCGACAAAAACATCTTCTACCTCTTTTCCTTTATCAAAAAAACTACCGTCTATTGCGTAATATTGACTTTGCAACCGTCGTAAACCGTGCTGTAACCGTCGATTATCACCTGCTCTCCACTAACAATCCCGCTCACGCAAGACTGGGTCTGGTTTTGATTTTCAACCTTGACGAACCTTTTTTTGGCGACACCATTTTCCACCACAAAAACATAGCTCTTACCAGCCTCTTTTTGGATAATTTTTGACGGCACCACCTTCTGATTTGGCAAATCAACCACTCGCACAAAAACATCAGCGAGCGCCCCCGAAAGAACCCGCAAATCGCTATTATCAAACTCCGCAAAACAAATAAAGCTCTGCGAAACAGGATCTTTGGACATCGACATCTCCGTGAGCTCCCCCAGCAATGTGATATCGTTCCACACCGCCCGCACCTTTTGCCCCTCTCGCATCTGCACAATCTGCGCCTCCGAAGCCTGCAACTTAGCTTTCAGCTTCGACAAATCGGACACCGTAAACAAAAAATCGCCTTGACTAATATTGTCGGTCAAACTCACATTGATCGCAGTCATCACGCCGCTAATCGGGCTGGTGATAGCCACCAGTTTCGACGCCGACTCAAAATTCGCCTTATCAACCTTATACTGCGTGGCGACATTGTCCATCTCCTGTTTCGAAATGCCACCTTTGGCAAAAATCTTCTTCATTCTCCGGTAAATTTTTTCACTATTATCGTAAGCAGATTTCGCCTGCAAATAGTTCGCCGACGGCTTATCGTCTGGGAATCGTATCACAACTTGATTTTTTTTCACTTTTTGCCCGACTCTGGCTTCGATGCCCGAAACTTCCGCCGAAATAGGGCTAAACTCGCTAGTCTGTTTATAACCTTTTAGCCCAGCCGTAAAATATATCTCCTTGGTAAACTCCTCATCGGCAACCTTTTGCACCCGCACAGGCATCCCTTTGCGCTTTTGTATATCCGCAAGGCTCTCTTGCTTACTTTTTGAACAAGCAAACAATCCCGCCAAAATCACAACAACAACGAAAAATCTTCTCATAACAACTCCCCAATAGCCATCTTATAGCTCTCAAAAGCGATAATATATTGATAAATACTGTTCAAATAGCCCAAATTCGCCACATTTTGCTGCAAAGTCGCATCCAAAAACTCCAGCTGCGTCGAAACTCCACTCTCATAGCGTCCCTGCGCAATACTGAAAGCTTTTTTTGCCAAAGCCAAATTCTCTTTTTGTGACATCCAGCTCTTTTTGGCCTGCACCAAACTGTAATAGCTATTTTGCACATCAAGCTTCACCAAATCTCTGGTGTTTAGCTCGGTTTCCTTAGCTTTGCGCCAATCGTATTGCTTAGCAGCCACCTTGTTCCAGCGTGCGCCGCTGGTAAAAATCGGCATAGAAGCCCCCAAACTCACCTGCCAATAATCGCCCATATTGTCCGTTCCCAAGCTATTATCATCAGTTTGCGAAAACTTCTTATACTCAAAACCCGCCTGCAAATCTGGCAAAAAAGTCAGCTGCTCCATCCGAAAATCCCGCTTTTTGATTTTTGTGGCAAGCTCTGCAATCTCAATCTCTTTGCGCTTTTCAAAACTCCTGCTAATAGCCTCCTCCAGCGAGCTCAAACTCACCAATGGTGTCACAAAAGAGTCGGTCAGCACCAGTTCATCCTTATCTTTCCAACGAACATAATTCTTAAAAGTTTGCCGTGCTAAAATTCGGTCTTTCTCCGCCTGTTCCAGCGCTGGTTTCTGCTTGGTAACTTCCAACTTAGACCGCAAAAAATCGTATTGCGACACCACACCGTTCTTATATTTGCTCTGCACTTGGCGGAAATTTCTCTCGGCAACACTCAGCGCCTGTTTTTGCACATCATACTGCGCCTGCGCCAACAAAAGCGAATAGTAATACTTAATCAAAGTGAAAAGCACCTCTTGCTTTTTCAGCTCATACTGCTTTTTGCTTATTTTGGCGGCATCCGCTGCCATACTAATCATCGCGGGCGTTTGCACCGACAAAATTTGCGTCGCCTGCACTCCATACGCAAAATCGGTCTGCTTGTCTGCGGGAATATTCGCATCTTGCAGCTCCGCTATCTCGTCCGCCAAAATCTTGTCGTCTCCGCTCATCCCCGCGGCAGCTGTCGAGAACTGCTTCATCCCGTCAACAAAAGCCGCTGATGGATCTGGATATGTAGTTTTTTTGTAGGAATAGCCACCAACCAAATCGACCTGCAAAAGCGCTTCTCCCCAAGCCTGCAAATACTGCTTTTTCGCAATTTTTTGCTCATAATCGGAAGACCTAAGCTCCAAATTATTTTTCAACGCCAGCTTTTTTGCATCCTGCAAACTCAGCGAAAACAAGCTCGACCAACACAAAATCGCCAAAAACACACCCAATTTAACTCTCATCTTTCTTCATCTCCTTCCATTCTTCTACAGCGTTTGTCACCTTTTTCAAGATAAAACTCGCAAACTCCAAATCTTCCTTGATAACTTTCTCAAAATCTTCGTCAAATTCGATTTCGGCATCGGCAATCAGCTCCGACACCAAACTCTTAAAGCCAAAAAACAACTCTATCGAATCTTCCAGATGATCTTTCAGCGACGAACCCGACGGAATGCGAAAATATCGCCTGCGCTCGTTGATTTTGCGAAAATCTTCCAATCGACCAAGCCCCAGCAGCAAGTTCAGCCCCAAACTCACAGCCCCTTTGCTCAGCTCCAGCGTGTCCTGAATATCCTCAAAAGACAAGCCCTTATTGCCCGTAACCAAAATCAGCCCCGCAATCATTGACGCCGAAGTTTTGTAGCCTCGCTTCTCTTCCAGAGTCACCGTCTTCTGTATCAATTTTTTCTGATTTAGTGTCAATTTTAACTTCAAAAAAATCTCCTAGCCTTTAAACTTCATTTAGTTTAAAAATAAATGAACTAAAAATTCGTCAAGAAAATATTTCGCTACCAAAAAATTTACTACTTTTTAAGACAAAGATAAAGCCTATCGCCCTTATCCAGACAATAGCGCTCAATTTTGGACTCGCCCAAACTTTTTTGCATATCATACTCCAGCACCTCAAAACCCGCCTCCTGCAAGCGCTTGGGATAGTCCAGTCCATACAGACGGACATGATCGTCCTGCCCATAAAGTTTCTCCCGCATTTTCGGGTCGGTAATCGTCGGATCTTCTTGCGTCTTTTGGGCGCTTGTGTTCATCGGCACCATAAAAATTCCAAAGCC
This sequence comes from Candidatus Cloacimonadota bacterium, assembly GCA_963676615.1. Lineage (GTDB taxonomy): Bacteria > Cloacimonadota > Cloacimonadia. Next base: position 1,076,916 of record OY781092.1, read on the forward strand.
TTTGGGTTTCATCACCCGATAAAACTCGCTCAACACCTTCGCATCGTCGCTCACATGCTCCAGCAAATGATTGGCAAACACAACATCAAAACTCGCATCCTCAAACGGAATTTTGTGCACATCAAAATGATAGTCCGCCCACGGCGAGCAAAGATCAGCAGTAACATATTCGATGTTTGGCAACTTCCGAAAAATCTTCAGAAAGCAATATTCTGGCGCCAAGTGTAAAACTTTATGCTTTTCTTGGAAAAAATCTGTCTCGTTTTGTAAAAATAGCCAAAACAGCCGATGACGCTCCAAAGACAGAGAATGCGACGCTAAAGCGTTTTTGCGTGGAGTCAATCGCCCATACGGCAAAAGTTTGCGATATTTTTTACCTGTAATCGGGTCTTCAAATTTTTTGCCCGCATAAAACCACGCAATACTGCACAAACCAAGATGAGCCACTTTGTGCAGGTGATGCCTCGGCACCACTCGCAACAAAAATTTTATCAGAAATTTCATTTAATTATCCTTATTTATCAATTCTTAAAGATTTTAAGAACAGTTAAAAAAATTATTTTAAAGTACTCTTTTAAAGATTTATATTTAATATATTTCATATTTAAACGAATTTTTGCTGGCATAATTTTTTCGATATAAGTTTTCTCTGGATTCTCAGATTTTCCTAAAATTTCATTTTCATTAGAAAAAAAAATCGAAGCATAGTCGGTTATTCCTGGTTTTATGTTCAACACTTTACTTTGCTCTTTTGTATAAAGACTAACATACTTCCTCACCTCAGGACGCGGACCAACCAAACTCATATCACCCCTGAACACATTAAACAGCTGAGGTAATTCGTCTATTTTATACTTTCGGATAAACTTCCCAACTGTCGTTATCCTAAAATCTTCCCCTACAGTTATCAATCCCTTTTTATCTGAATCCACAACCATAGAACGGAATTTAAACAACTTGAAATTTTTGTTGTTTTTCCCAACTCTAGATTGGCTATAAAAAACTCCTCCTTTGGTCTCCATCGAAATGCAAAATGCAACAATCAAAAAAATGGGAGAAAGAAATAATATGCCAAAAAAAGAAAAAACTATATCAAAAAATCTAGTCATGCAATAAATTTTTTTGAGTAGAAAAAACTACTGCTTCTAGCACTTCGTCAAGCTGTTCATCTGTTAAATTATAATAAACAGGCAAACTTATCTCCCTGGAATAATTATCATAAGCCGTCGGATAATCAGCCATTTTATACCCCCTGCTTTTATAAGCAGTTAAAAGCGGAAGAGGTTGAAAATGAACATTTACTGAAACCCCTTTTTCAAAAATATTTTGAATTATCTCGTCTCGCTGCTTTTCTGTAATATTTTTTATCCTAAGTGGGTATATATGACAAGATGACACCCTGTTTTCATCGGCAATTATCGGCAACTCAAAAATTTCGTAATTTGAAAAAACTTCGTTATAAGTTTCCATTATCATCTTCCGCCTAGCCAATGTTTCAGAATCATAATACTTCAAATCTATTAAACCCAGCGAAGCCTGAATATCTGTCATATTTCCTTTATATCCGGCATCGAGAACATCATATTTCCAATTACCAATTTCCGTTTTTGCAAGTGCATCTTTAGATTGTCCGTGCAAGCTCATAATATTCAGCTTTGTGTAAATATCATCACAATTAAACTGCCTAGGCAAATTTAGAGCAATTGCCCCACCTTCAGCTGTAGTTAAATTTTTTACTGCATGAAAAGAAAAAACAGAAACATCAGTGAGAGATCCTGAGCGCTTGTTTTTATACAAAGCTCCAAAGGAATGAGCAGCGTCCGAAAGAATCAAAATCCTTCCCATTTTTTTTTGAACATCTGTTTTAGCATCAAATATTTTTTTTATCTGGGGACTCTCCACCATTTTATTTAAGCTCTCATAGTCACAAGGCAATCCCGCAATATCAACTGGGATAATGGCTTTAGTCCGCTTCGTTATTGCATTTTTTACAGCTTTTACATTTATCGTAAAATCCTCTGCATTTGAGTCAACCAAAACTGGAGTTGCCCCACAATGTATAATAACATTTGCCGAAGCGCAATAAGTATAAGCAGGTACGATAACCTCATCGCCAAATCCAACACCAAACCATCGTAAAATCAGCTCAAGCCCAAAAGTTGCGGAGTTTAAGCATAAAGTTTTTTTATGCCCACAATATTTTGTTATTTCTTTTTCAAACTTTTTTGTTTTGGGACCTGTTGTAATCCAACCAGATCGGAGTGTGTCCACAACTTCATCAATCGCTTCTTGCCTAATATTAGGCGGTGAAAATGGTATCATAATTTTCTTTTTTTAATCATCTTATACATTTTTCTACTAGGATACGAATCAAAAACATAAAATTCTTCATACCCCAAATTTTTATAAAAATTTACAGCCAACGCATTGTTACTAACATCTGTAGTCAATGCAATTTTTTCTACATTTTTAGCAAATAATTTCCGCTCAAATTCTCTCAACAACAACCTACCATACCCCCTCCCTTTACTGCTTGGCGAAACTGCTATTGAAAGCAATTCTCCATAATCACCAGTATCTTCCCCATTGCCTTTTGACAGATTCAAAAACAATCTAAAAATAGCTTTTGGACGATTAAAAACAACCTTAAAAAGAGCAACCGAAAAAGAAAAAATATTCATAATCAACAGTCTCTTATGAAAGCCTTTGGAATATGCTGTCCCCACTGCAAACCCTATAACCACGCCATCATCATCTAATAGGCAAATACCTACCCCTAATCTATTTTTAATCAGAGCCGTATAATAAACTTCTAAAAAACAATCTCCCAAAGATGTAAGAAAAAAATCCCGAAAAGCTTGTTTATGAACAGTTATAAAACCTTTCGGCAATTCTTTTTTTATCTCAACAATTTTCATCAATTCCTTTCACATATTTATAATATTTCGTACTATTACTCTTAGTAAAATTTAAAGAAGCCAATCTTGAGTTTCTTTTAATTTTTTCTAAATATTTTTCCTCTCCTAGTAACTTATTGATAAAAATTTTCATCTTGCCAATATCATCTCCTGTAAAAACCTCTCCACATGAATATTTTCTAATTATTTTGGCAAAATCTGTTTTTTCACTAGCAATCCCTAAAATAGGCACACCTGCCGCTAAAGCATAAAAAGTTTTACTGGGAACTGAAGCAGATGTAGCCTCAAGAGTCAAAGTCACAACAAACAAATCCGCACAAGAAATAGAAAGAGGTAGAAGTTCAAAAGGTTGATAAGGCAAAAGTTTTAAATTTGACAGTCTTAAACACTCTTTCTCTGCCTCCACCATTTTTCTTTTATCTCCATCCCCTATAAGCAAAAACTCTATTCGTCTATCATTTTTTAGAGCAAACGCCAAATTAACAATTGCCTCAATATTATGAGTAGCTCCCATATTTCCTGAATACATAATCGTAAATTTATCCAATTGATTATGCTCAACCGCGAATTTATTTTCATTTTTAGCAAGAGGTTTCACAAAATTTATATCAACCCAATTTTGGATGATAATAGGATTTAAATCTTCTCCATAAGTTTCAATAAGATTCGCCATAGTTTTAGCCAAAGTAAAAATATTTTCAGCTCTTTTAAATAAAATTTTATTCCCGAAACCCCAAACTTTAAAAATCATAGACCTCTCGTTTATTCCAATACTTTTTAGAGCTTCAGGATAAATATCATAAATAAGCAAATCAAATTTTTTCCCTAAAAACAGTTTAAATATTAAACCTATAAACGGCAGAAAAGCGGGAGTAGTAACCAAAAATAATCGATTCTTTCTAAAGCGAAACAAAACTTTAAAAAAAACTTGAATTGTAAAAATAAACCAAGAAATAAATCTTTCTCTAAAATTTCTTTTATTGTATTTACACCCCCAAATCACCTCTACATCTGGAGAAATTATCCCTGAAGCAGTAATTTCTCCTGTGATTAGAACAACTTTTTCTCCTCTTTTAGCAAAATCATTTACAATGTCCGCAAACAAAGTTCCCGTCACCTGGTTAACAAAAATTATTTCTTCCACAATATCTTTTTGCAAGTTTGCCTCCACAATATTTGAAAATTATATACTTCATTGAATGTCGTTCGATTATATAATAACAAGAAGTTTGCCCTTCCTCATTCAGCCTTAATCTAAATTTTAGAAACAACCTCGTAAAGTGATTTAACCCACGACATCCCCCCAATTAAATACAAAAAAATAGCTTCAGATAATTTCCTTACTAACATTTAGGGCAAAAACTAAAATATTAAACATTTTCCAATCTTTTTTTGCAATCTTTTTTTACAAAATCGTGAGCTATTATCATAAGTAAAATCAAGACACAAGTTCCTGAAGTAAAATATGGATTAGAACCTGAATTAATAACTATAGACAAATAAGTCAATCCTAAGCAAAAAAAGACTTTATTTTTTCTATTATTATAAATAATTGTCAAAGGGTAAACAATTATAAAAAAGAAAAATATAAATGAACCTAGACACCCATAAGTAAATAACCAATAGATATATAGATTCTCTACTAAAGGATCTGATCCTCTAAGAGTAAACTCATAACCTACTCCATATCCCCAAAAACTTATATTTTTTTTAAGAAAATCGTATTGAGTTGCCTTAATTGAGATAGAAGTATTTTTGTAAGCTAAAAAATTACCTATCTCATGGTAAAGCAAAAAAGCTATCACTCCCAAAATTAATAATATTATGAACTTATTTTTAGCAATTATTCTAACATGAAAGAAAAAACATATAACAAAATACGACACAAACATTGAAATAGATCTAGCCAAAACAATATTAATTAAGAGGATTAAATGTATTAACAAACTTTTCAACTTGTGTTTTTTATCAACAAACAATAATAAAAAAGGGAAAAATATTGCAAATGAATCCCAAATCCTTCTAAAAGTTCCGTGCTTAATTGCAACTAGGTCTGTATGCTCTCTTAAGAATTTAAAAATATTTAAAAAAAAGCCTACATCTAAATTAGCGCCCAAAGCTAAAAAAGAAAATACACAAAATTTAATTAGAATAGCCCATGAAAATATTTTAACTAAATTTTCGTCACGATTAAACTTAGACAAATAGCATAAAACAGGAAAAACTAAGAACATTATAAGATATCTAGACACCAACATTGAGTAATCAATTCTACCATTTTTCAATAACCCAAGTAAAATATAAAAACTTTGGAAAGCAAAAAGACCAACAATAAAAAGAGAACTTTTCTCAATTTGAAAATACTTTTTTTTGTTTAACAAAAAATATGCTACTACCGCTATTGGAATTAACACAAAATATAAGCTTTTCACAAAAACAAAAATTTTTGAATAAACAGACAGAATAAAATATAACGCCACAAGAGCTTGCAGCAAAAGCCCTAAATTTTTATCTATTCTCCTTATTGCCATTCAGTTGCACCTTTTTTAAAATTTAAAAATAAGTTTCTTGCTTTAAAATAAAAAAAAGACGAAAATGGCATCTTCGAAAGAAAAAATTTTAAAAGTTGAGAAAAATAAATATTCCTTGAATAATCTCCAAAATATTTAATTTGCGTCTTTTTGACTTCCCTTGCTTGCTCTAAAGCAACATTCAATCCGCTAGACAACCCATCTTGAACAAAGTAAGCTAGTTTTAAATTAACATCAACATTAAATTTAAACCCCTCATAATAAGCTTTCACAAAAAAATTATAATCTGCCGTATATTTATAATCAAGATCATAATTTCCGATTCTTTTAAAAACATCTTTCGCAATCAAACTACTTTGATGTGGCACAACATCATCTTTATTAAATTTTGAATTTTGGAGACTAAATTCTCTAGAAACTGCAGGGTGCAATTTAGCTGTTAAAGGAAAGTAATCAAAGACAAAAATATCAGCTTTATGAGATGCATCCCTTATAACCTTTTCAAAACTCTCTCTTACAAACATATCTCCAGAATTCATGAAATTAAGATATTGACCCTTAGCAAGACCAATGCCTTTATTCATCCCGTCAAAAATTCCCTTATCTGGCTCACTTACCCACAAAATATTATCTTGCTTTGGCAGACTTTGTAAAATTTCCAAAGTCCCATCGTTAGAAGCCGCATCCACTATTATCCATTGGCAATTATTCGGTAAAGGCAAAATAGAATCTCGAGTTCTCTCTAACCCTAACCTGTTATTATATGATACCGTTATAATAGATAAATAATATTTTTTACTATTTTTTTGCATTTCTTTTTAAAATTTCTTCTATCTTTTCTTCAGCCTCTGTAGATTTAAACATCATTTTTTTAAAAATCTTTTTCAGCCTAATTTTCCTTGAAAAATTCAATAAATATTTTTGATAACTAAACCCGTATTTTTGTAAATAATATTTCGTAGAATTTTGCCAATCCAAAATTCTGCTCTCAGGCACAACTGTAGTATGCCCTTCCAAATGAACTATTCTTCTATTAAAAATCTTTACTTTTTTTCTCGACAATCGCCTAATCAAATCAGGTTCTTCGTTACACAGAAATATTTTTTCATCAAACATGCCAGCCTTCATAAAATCTTCTTTTCTCACAACGATATCTGCTCCCCAAGGAAAAATAAACTTATATAAAGGCCAAAAATTTATAAACCTAGCAAGCAATTTCTTTAAAATCCAATTAAAAAAAGAGTATTCAGGGAAAATGCCAAAAGTTTCGTTCGGATTAAAATTCATATCCACAAGCCTAAAGCCCGCACAACCTAACCTTTTATTTTCAAATTCCCCCAACATAAATTTGAAAATAGGCTCAATTAAAATCGTATCTGGATTAAGAAAAAAAAATATTTCCCCTTTTGCTTTTTTTGCCCCAATATTATTGCCTTGCCCAAAACCTCCATTTTGAGGATTATGAATCATTTTGATGTCTAAATTTAAATTTAACCTTTTAACAAAATCTTCTATTTCAAATTTTGGAGAATTGTCTACAATAATAATTTCAAGTTCATTGCCAATATCATTAAATTTTTGAATAGATTGAAGGCAATCTTTTATAACCGTTTGGCTATTATAAGTAACAATAATTATAGAAAGTTCTTTTTTCATTTGACACTACCATTGTTTTTATTATTAACTACTCCAAACACAATCAACATGGCTAAACCTATGAAAGACAAAGCGATAGAAAAATCAAGCCCTTTAGGTATATATTTCAAAATTATCGTATGCTCCCCTATGCCTATCATAACACCTGAGAAACCAATATTAGCTCTTACCAATTTCTTCTCTACGCCATCGACATACAATTTCCAATTGCCATCATATAATATAGGGAAAAACAACATCCCTTTTTCTTCGACTTTAATAGTTCCTGAAATTAAGTCATCATTAAAATTTTTTATATTCAAACTTTGATAATCATTAAATGTAAATGAGTCTTTTTTAGATTTATGATAACTAAAATTTATATTTTTTAACGCCATCCCTTCGGACAATTTATTGATAGGATCAATCCTCAACCCACTCATCGATCGATCACTGAAAATATGAAAAGTATAATCATTCCACCCTTTAATTACAGAAAATTTTTCTACATAGTTATTATCAAACACACCAATTTCTTTCCCACTACGAAGCGTAACTCTTCCTTCTTCGACCCACCTAATTTCACCTTTCCCATTGTATTCTGAATACAAATCAAAACTAAGCTTAAAATTAGTCAAATGAGTATTATTAAGACTAAAATAAAATATTGGATCTCTATTTAATGAATTAAAAAAGATTTTTTCTTTCTCTTTTTTCGTCACTAATATATTTTCAACACTGTATAATATAAGTTTTTTACTTCTATAAGGATAAGAAATAGTATCAATAAAATCAGATTTTTTGCTATTACTATCACCTGGCGAGATAACAACAAATTTATTCAAATTTATCAGACCTTGACGCATACTTTTCCCAATTGTATTAAAATCTCTTTCGGCAATATATTTTCTAAAAACCGTTCCAAAAGGGATGAAATTTTTATTTTTATATATAAATGTGTTATTTATTTTTTTATAAAAAACAAAATTCGGAGAATTTAATTCATTAAGTGATAAATAATACTTAACCCCTAACATATTAGCAATCCCCATATTCCCCATCTCCCAAGACATTTCTGAATGACTACTCGTATCTCCAATAGAGAAAAATCTATTAAACCTCATTAACGATGCAGAATGTATTGGCAAATACCCTGTCAAACCATTATAACCCTGAACTATGGCATCATTTAAAGATAGACTTTTGTATAATTTGTGAATTCTAAAAAATTTCGTAGTATCAGTTGAATTGATATAATCTATTGCTTCACTCGTTCCATCTTTGTACTCATCATCAACAGAAAGTTGCCTATTATCAATTGAGATTTTCCCAAAGACTATTAATTCAGAAATAACCAGCAGAATTAAAATAATATTTCGATATTTATTTCTAGCTAAAATTTCAAAATATAGGAAATAAACAAAAATAAACAAATAACCTAAAATTAAGACCACATATTCGATTCTTGTTCGAACAGAATAGTATCTAATTAAAGCAGCAAAAGTTAAAATGAAAACCAAAAATATTGAAGATAGTTTGACTGACCTTAAAGGGTGTTCTTCAAATTTTGTTAAAGCCTTACCCAAACCAACAAGAGCTACAATATTAAATAAATAACATGATCTATAATCCACATTTTTGTAGAATAAAACCAAAGCAGAATTAAAAAACGAATTATATAAAAATAAAAACGATAAGATTATCACAAATGTAACTAATATTTTTTCTCTACATTTTGACTTGTAATACAAAAAAGGAAGTAATATAAGACTTAAAATTCCTGAATACAAAATTGGTTCTTCATAGTAATTAAATCCATTTGCTTGAACAAATTTATTTCCACATCCTATAATATCTGCAGAAAATAGTCGCAAAATACCTGAAGAAAATAATTGGGAAAAATGCGGTACAAAATTTATGATGTCACCTAAATTGAAAGAGTTTACCCCAGAGCGCGGAGAAACTCTAACAACATTCATAAAAAAAGGCAACCACGATATTGAAGAGATTAGGATGGAAATGGAAAAAATAACAAACAGTTTAAACATATAGTAAAAAAAATATTTCAGCCTAAATTTTTCACATAAGTATATATATTTTATTATTGAATATAATACAATAAAAATATACATCTTTATCGCAAAATACATTGAAAAAAAAGATATAATAGAAATTGCCAGAATTAGTCCTACAACTTTTCTCTGAAAATACCATCGTTCAAACATCCACAACAAAAAAGCAGAATAAACAATAGCTGAACCAAATTGATAATGCTGTCCCCAAACAACCATGTAACCAGAAAAAGAGTATAATAAGGCCAACAAAAAAGAAATTTTTGAATTAAATTTTAGAAGAAAAGCATATCTGTAAAAAAAAATCCCTGCAAGTATATGTTTAACAAGCATTACATAAACAAGAGAGTCACGAAGATTTTCTTGACCTAAGATTATGGAGAGCCAACTAAAAATATCAAACAAATACAAATTTTGTAATACATTACCGCCCATAGCCAATTTAAAGGAATACCAAGAAGGATTTTTTATTAAATTAATGATTTGATAAAAAAAAGGTATATTCACATGATTAGTATCTGACCCAATATCGTTAAAAACATAATATTGATGTCCAAATAATATCTTAGAATATATTACCAAAAAACAGCAAATTATTGACATTATAAGATAAAAAAGAGGGTACTTGGAAAAACTATATTTAGTCGAAAAATCCCTTCTTTTGATTTTCACTACTTAATCCCCACTATAAAAATAGATTGCGACCAACATCTTAGAAATGGCATTTTTTCAATTATATCTCCAGCATAGATAAAAAATCCAACTAATATTTTAGGTGTTACGGGAAGTAAAAAATCCAAAAATTTAATCTTTATTTTCCTAAAACATACTTTTCGCAATTTATTTTTAATATCCTTACTGGTAAAAGCCATCTCTTCAAATTCTAAATTTGCCAACTTCCTAAAAACCCGAAACTTAAAAATCAAAAAAACATAAGGATTATATAAGTTAGGCTCCCAAAATATTACTTTGCCTCCGTCCTTCAGTAAGCCTCTAATAGACTCTAACGAGTTGTCAATACTATAGTATAGATGGTGTAGAATTCCATCTCCTATTATATAATCAAATTTTTCTGTATTAGCAAAATCATTTATTTTATTGAAATCTTTAACCTGAAAACTTAAATTATTTCTTTGATATTTATTACTAGCTTCCTTTATGAACTTTTTAGAAATATCAATCCCTAAGACTTCAAAATTTGAATTTTGTGCAATATAATTACACATTTCCCCTGTACTACATCCAATTTCGAGAACTCTAGTTTTTTTCTCAGATTTTAGTTCCATTTCTGATAAAGCCCTATCCCATCTCCTTTTGCTCCTTACCCACCAAGTTTGATTTTTTTTAAATCCTTGGTTGAATCCTCTTTCGTCTTTAATAGAAGTCATATTGCCCCTTTCTACTTTGAATGCCATAAAATATTAAAACATCATCATTAAACCGAATTTTATCCTTAAAGTTAAAGAGCATATATATCAACACCATTTTTTGAAATTGCCAACAAGAAATCCATGGTAACACATCGCCAGAATTACATTCAATATTTTTGCTCCATATCCAAGGAGCCAGTAAATAATAAAAGTTGTGTTAGCTTATTTTTTTTTAAATTAATCATATTAATGCAAAGGAAACCATCATTTTTTTACTCCGAAACTACCTATTTCTTCTCTATCCTCAACTCTTCTTCCTCTATGAATTACCTGAGAACGAATAAAAACTGGGCGACCTTTAGCTTCTTGAAAAATTTTTATTATATATTCTCCTATTAATGAAACTGCAAATAGATTTATTCCTCCAAAAAATAGAATCAATACTATTATAGTAGGTACTCCATGAGGTATGTTCGGGAAAAGAAAACTTGCAACCACTTGATATAGTATAGCTAAAAATGAAACTCCTGTCAATAACACACCTAAGAAAGTAAGCATCTCCAATGGGGCAAAGCTAAATGAAAAAATTCCTTTCTTTGCCCATTGTACATTTTTAATCATATTATTAGTTGATTTCCCAAACATCCGTTCTGGTCTAAAATAACTTACTCCTATTTGCTTAAACCCAACCCAGGCTCTCAACCCTCGTAAAAATTGTTCTTTCTCAGGAAGATTTAATATTTCGTTAACAACCTTTCTATCTATTAAAGAAAAATCACCTGCATCCACTGGTATTTTTATGTAAGCCAAACTTTTAAAAATTCTATAAAACATCTTATAAAATATATTCATAAAAAACGAAGCTTCTCGTTTTTTGCGCACCCCATATACTACATCATTGCCTTCAAGCCATTTGGAATGAAATTTTTCTATTATTTCTGGCGGATCTTGCAAATCTCCGTCCATTAATACAACAGCATCACCAGACGCTATTCCCATACCACTCAAAAAAGAAGCTTGTGAACCAAAATTTCTTGAATGAGTTATTGCCACGACATTTAAATCATCAACACAAATTTTATCCAAAACTCTTTGAGTATTATCAGGCGAACAATCGTTAACAAATACAATTTCGTAATTGCAACCAATTTTTTTAAATGTCTTCACTAATCGTTCATACATAATTAGAATAGCCTGTTCATCCTTATAACAAGCTATAATTGGAGAAATTTTTAAAGTTTTTTTGGGCTGAGTAAAACAATCTAACACTTTTTTATAACCAACACTATTTTGCCAATTCATAGTGTCCTTAATTCCTTGTTTTAAAGAAATTTTTACTTCCCAATTCAATATTTGCTTTGCACTCTCTACTTCACCGTACCAATCGCTCAAATCCCAGTTTCTATTTTGCATACTACCAAATTTAGCTGGTTCTGAAATATTAAATATTTCTGCAATATAACCCGTAAGCTCTTTTATCGTTGTCCTAATTCCAGATGCTATATTAACACTCTTGCCATAATTTTTTTCATCTACATTGTTAGCTGCACAAAAAAATGCATTTAAACAGTCATCAATATGAACAAAATCTCTGCTTATCTCGGGATTTACCAATTGTGGATACTTAGCTTTTCTAGCGTTTTCAATTAACTTAGGGAATAATCTATCAGGCTCTTCCCATCTTCCATAAATCGAATACAGTCTCAAATTTACACATGGAATTTTTTTATACTTTGCATAATAATCTATCAAATATGAAGTTGACAATTTGGAAACTGAATAAAAACTATTAGGCTCAAAAGGTCCCTCTACAGAAGGCTGTGTGCAGTTCTCTCCATACTCAGAGCTACTCCCTGCATTTATAAACATCTTAATATCACGACATGATTCTAAAATATTTAAAGTTCCTATAAGGTTAGTTTGAAAAATCAATGAAGTGTCTTGTTGCTTTGAATATCCACCATAAGCAGAAAGGTTAAATATAGTTTTTGGACGATATTTCTCAAAAAGTTTTCCAACCGACCTCTTATAAGTTATATCACAATATAGAATATTTTCTTTGAGAGTATTCAATAATTTTAATCTCCAAGCGTTTCTTATATTATGAGATATTGCATAACAATCTTTTCGATACTTTAATATCTCTGCAAATAAATTTGCACCTATAAAACCGCTGCCACCAAATATAAATATTGGACCTTCTATTTTCCCTATTTTTTCTTTTAAATCCATTCTTGCACCAATTTAGATATATTATTTGTATCAAGCCCATTTACTCTTTGATGATATTTCTGACTGCCATATTTATAGTTTTGATAACCTTCTGAAGCCAGACTTTTAAATTTAGCCAATGCAATGCCTTCTTCCAGTAGTTTTAATGCAATATATTCTGCAACTCCTCCCTTTCTAACATGCTCCTCTACTACCAATAGTTTTTTTGATAGAGCTAAGCTATTTTTTAATTCTTTAGTTATTTCAAAAGGAATTTTATTTATTATAAAAACATCAATATCATCAAATGTTCCAACAGCATCAATAACATTTTGAACAATAGGACCAAGAGCAATAATAGTTACTTTAGGTCTTTTAAATTTTTCCAACACCCCCAATCCTAAATTAACTCTCCTGTCATTAAAATTATAACCTAACCTTAAATAAGAAGGCGATTTATGTTCTAAAAAGCTATCAATTGCATTGCAAACATCATTATTAAAAGCTGGAATATATGCTGTCATATTTGGCAAAGAACAAATTGAAGCCAAATCTTCTATGGCATGATGAGTTGGTCCCATTATCCCATAACCATATCCTCCACCATTTCCCACAATGCAGACAGGAAGATTATGAAGACAACAATCAATCTTAATCTGCTCTAAAACTCTAAATGTAACAAATGGGGCAATACTATAACAAAAAACCTTATACCCTTTACTCGCTAAACCCGCAGCAACGCCAATCATATTTTGTTCTGCGACACCACAATTAATAAATCTATAGCCAAGATATTCCCTAATTTCTTCAAGAGCATTAAACCCCAAATCACCCGTCAACAAGACTATATCATCTTGTTTTTTCACTTTTTCTAATAGATACTTTGAAAATTCCTTACGCATAATAACCAAGATTTTCAATAGCAATTTTATAATGTTCTTCTGTCATTGGCAAATAATGCCAGTCAATTTTATTTTCCATAAACGAAACACCTTTTCCCTTAATTGTGTTTCCAATTATTAACTTTGGCCTTTTATTGTTCAAATCGAAATTCTTAACACTTTCTTCAATTTCAGATTGACAATTGCCATCAATCTCCAAAACATCAAAACCAATATTCTCCCATTTAATTTTACTTGCTGTGTCTCCCAAGACATCTTCAATTTTTCCAAAAGCCTGAATTTTATTTTTGTCTATAAAAACAATTAATTTATCCAACCTATTCGCTACTGCAAAATGTGCTGCCTCCCATGTTGTCCCCTCATTCGTCTCCCCATCAGAGATGATTACAAAAGTTCGCAAATCGTTACATTCAAGTTTATTTGCATAAGCTACTCCACAGGAAATTGGCAACCCATGCCCCAAAGAGCCTAAACCAAAAGGGATATCTTCTCTAAAATAAAAAGAAGATGGATGAGCTGGCAATTTAGTCCCGTCTTTATAAAAAGTTAAAAGCTCTTCATCTGAAATTTTTCCAATTTCATTTAAACAAACATATAAGGCCAAAGCAGCATGCCCCTTGGAAAGTATTACTTGTTCACCTTTCCCTCTCAACTTTGAATAACAAATATACAACATATCTATAACACTCAAACATCCTCCAATATGACCTGTTTTCGTTTGATATGCTATATCTAATATTTTTTTTCTTAATTTTATATTCATAAATGCAACCTTAAAGTTTTATTCAAATAGACTCACCAACATATGTTTACTTTCAGAATTAATAAAATTTTTAAGCTTTTTATATAGTAATTGCTCATCAAGAGAAACAGTGTTATAAATCAAAATTTGTTCATAAAAACTATTATAATCAAATTCTCGACCTAGATAAAATCTCTGACCGCCAATCTCTAAGTCATCACTATAATTATCTTGCAAAACAAAATCGTGATAGATAACTTTATTCGCCATATCTTTTTGTTTTTCGGTTAACTTTGGTAAACGACCAACGCTATTTTTTAGTAAGCCCTCATAATCTTCCACACTATTCGGTTCAATAGTAAACCCAAAACCACTATAGGGAGCCTTAGCTGCCAAAACAACAGGTTTGCCCATATATGCGAATTCTAAGCCGATAGTCCCGCCACAAGTCACCACAACATCTACATCATTCATAATAGTAAGCGAATGAACATTATTTTTTAGCAACCGTTCTTCACAACCAAAACTTTTCAATATATTTTTTATAACACCATCCTCTTTATACAAGCTTGCCGAAGGATGTTCTTTAATTACAAAATTAATATCTTTATTTTGAAGTAAACTTTCTACACTCTTACAAAACCATTGATAGTAATCTTTATAAATAAGTTCGGGATAGCCGTGTGGTGCATCACAAAATATATGAGCCATCAAAGCAACAATCGGCTTATCTGTAGATAATTGATACTCGTTTTCTAATTCCTTCCTAGTTAACACTCTTTTGTCCCCAGAAAAAGCTTTTATCACATCATGCTGTTCCATATCAGCGCGAAATCTTTTCCCAAAATAATTATGAATATATTTTTCAACTATTTTAGAGTCCAATTTATTTAAATAGCTCACTTCTGGCTTTCGACAATGCATATCAAAATCGTCTCCGCTCAAATATTTTCGCATAGAAAACCCGTTTAAGTTTACAGGAGTAACACACTCTATACCAAAAAATTTAGCCAGTTCAAATAAAAGCCCATAACGATAGACATTATCCCCTACAACTATCATCTTCACATTTTTTTTTGTTATTAGTGCTTTAAAAAAGAAAAAATAGTTGAGTTCCATCAATACTCTAATTCTAAATTTC
Source organism: Candidatus Cloacimonadota bacterium (assembly GCA_963676615.1). Taxonomy (GTDB): domain Bacteria; phylum Cloacimonadota; class Cloacimonadia. Next base: position 1,092,438 of record OY781092.1, read on the forward strand.
CAATTAAGCTTATCCAAGGTCGGAATTCTGTTTTGTGCTAGCAGATGATCATAAATATACTCACCGACCTTACAATCACCTATCCACAGGCTCAATAATTCATCTCCATTTTTTATATTCAAACCATGTTTCAATATAAAAAATAAATCTCTACAAAAACTTAATAAAAAATCAACTTTGCAACCTATAATATTGGGATTCATGGATTTAATAAATTTGATAGATTCTTCATTTTTTTTCAAAATCCTAATCCCAAGAGGAGTCAATTTTTTCAAACTAGCAATTATCAAAGCTACTTTACCTATACCATACAATAAAGAAATATCTGAATAAAAACATTCGTACAGAAGTGTTCCTTGACTATTTTTACGAGTATTAACATTTATCCAAAATTTTTTATTACTTTCTAACACTTTTTTAAACAAGCTTTTCTCCACTGTGTCCCTCAAACCAATTTAATCTAAATCTAACATAATACCAATTACAAATCATACCTACAGCAAAAGCAAACAAAGTTGCTAAAGCCGCTCCCATAATTCCCCATCTAGGAATCGCAAAATAATTTATAAGCACATTGCAAATCCCCGCAATTCCCACTAGCAAAGTATAAAATTTATACTTATTTTCAAATATAAGAATCCCATTAAAAAGTTTCCAAATCCCATCCAAACAGTAGCCAAACGAGACAATAACAGCAATCAAACCAGCTGCTGCAAATTTTTCATCTATAAATAATTGTACATAAAAATATGAAGCAATAGAAGAAAAAAAAGTCAAAATCAACAAAAATCCTGAAATTTTTAAAATTGTTTTTTTTACTTGCTTCCTATTAGCAGAATTTTCTACTAAGAAAGGAAGCCAAGTTTTTGAGACCGCACATTGAATAAATAAAACAACCATTCCAAACTTATAGCCAACTCCATAAACTCCAAGATCTTCTACAGAAATCATATCAGATATCATAAATCGATCTATTTTTTCTAATCCCCAAGAAAGAACAAGCCCTACGGCTATTGGCAAACCAATTCTGTAAAACTCTTTTATTGAAACCAAAAAAGAGAAACAAGATGTCATTTTTTTGTTATCAAAATCATAAAATAAAACAAGTAAAATCAGAAAAGCGATCACTATTGGAGCAAGGATTCTACCATAAACGCTGCCCGAATAATATACCCACACAATGCCCAAGGCAGCGCTTAAAAAAGCAGAAATGGAGGTAAAACAAGCATACTTTAGCGCTTGTTTTTCCAACTGCAAAGCTGTTAAAAAAATACTCGAAAAAGAACTAATACTTGAAAAGATTATTATCAAAAAAAGTAAAGTTCTATCTATAGCAAAAAAATCATAAATATAAAAAGATGCCAAAAATAAAAACAAACAGGTTTGTACCAATATTCCCCTAAAGGCATTAACAAACTCTTGCTTCTCATCTTTCTCTGAATAATAATTAACCAGCGGGACACTAGAACCCCACATTATAAAAACTGTAAATAGAGAAAAAAGAGCCGTAAAATTTTCAACAATTCCGAAATCAGTTTTCGAAAGCATATAGGTCAAAACAGTTACCGACAAAAAAGAAAATCCAGAAATAGCTACCGCTGCTCCTGAATAAATAAAAAGATTTTTTCTCAAAATGTGCCCCAGCTTTTAAATCTTTTTCATATCAAAACACTCTTCCTTCCAATCGCCTTTATAGGTTTTAGGAATACGCCAATCTTTACCATATCGCATTTCAAGCCATGGCTCAATAGGAGTAGGAATAAAATATTCTTTGTTTTGGAAACTCAATTTACCCAATTTTTCAAAAAACTTTAATTCTTGACATCTTTCAAAATCTCTTTCCGAATAATTATAGATTTTATCATTTTTTTTATGCCAAAATAAAATATCAAAAATAATTTTATCCTGAGTATAATAAACAAGCTGCTGAATTTTACCCTTATATATAGCTTTTCTGCCTAAAGTCATACCTTTTTTCTTAAATGACTTATCTATTTCTTTCCATTTATCGACTCCTAAAACATCAACATCTATGTCGTTATCATGAGAAATAAACTTTCCTTCCCTATAAAGCCCCAAAATTGTCCCATCAGTAATACGATATTTAACATCTAACTCTTCCAATAAAGTACAAAATTTTGCCATTATTTTATCGCCACCTTCCGGCATAGGCTTATTTGCGTCAAATGGGAAACAATGATACTCAACAAAATCTTTTTTTAGTAACCAATCTCGATAATAGCAAAGTTTATTTTTACAAAATCTGAAAAAAAATCTCATTTTACTTCTCTCAAACATTGTATTAAAAAATTATTATCTTTTCTGTCACGGACAGCAATTCTAATATAATTTTTATCATCAAAAGCCAATTTACCCGTGCAATCTTTAAGCAAAATATTAAACTTTTTCATCATAATATTAGTTAGCTCTGTGGCTGTTATCTCACTCACTTCACAGAGAAAATAATTTGCTTGAGAATAAATAGGCCTCAAAAATGAAATTTTACTCAACTCACTAAAGAAGTTATCTCGCTCTTGAGATATTGCCACACAAGCGTTCTTATATTTTTTTTCATATTTGCCAAAAATTTGTAAAAAAAATTCTCCAAAAGAATTAATATTCCATATAGACAACTTCGATTTTACCTCTTTTATTTTTTCAACATTTGAGCTAGCCATCACCCCCAGCCGAACACCAGGAACACCATAGCTCTTTGAGATACTCTTCACAATTACCAAATTTTTAAACTTATCCAAAATATCTTGATTTATAAGGCTATTTTTATCATTTTCAGAAGAAAAATCTACAAAGCTCTCATCCAAAATAAGAGTTTTATTTTCATTTTTTAAATAATCTAAAAAACACAAAACATCTTCTTTAGGTATAAAATTTCCGCTTGGATTATCAGGATTGATAAGCAAAAGGACATCTACATTTCTACTAAATTTTTTCAAATCATCAACAGAATAAGAAAAATCTTTATTTTTCACAGCAAAAGTTTTCAATCTACTTTTAGGAATTCTGGCAATATACTCATAAAAAGTAGGAGTTATCACGCCAATAATTTTATCCCCAAAACTGCTCATTAGACAATTGATAAGTTCAGCAGCGCCATTGCCAACTATAATGTTTTCCCTACTACAATCAAACATTTTCGATGCCAAGATTTCTTGGACATGCCCTGTAGACGGGTAATCGTGTAACAAATTTTCAAAATACGCTTGATACTCTCTAACCATCCTTTTGGGCGGAAAATATGGGTTAACTAAATAACAAAAATCTTTTAGCTGTGGGAACCTCCAATATCCACCAAACCTTTGCTGATAACTCTTAACATTTTCAGAAAATAAAGTTTCTGCATTATGCAAATCTTGCTTATCATCAATCTCATACCATTTGGCATTGCCATCTAAAATTACTGCATTCAATTTTTGATTACTAAGAAAAGCCAAAACTTTCAGCACATTTTCATAATATTCGTTATGACCCACAGACTTGCAATAAGCTTCCAAAAAAGGGACATAATGTTTTTTGGAAAACTCTTTAGAAAACCGGTAAATATTTACCGTCTTATAGCAATTATCTTTATTAGAAAAATCAAAATCTTCTTTAGAAATAAATTTAGTAATTTCATTCTTTTTATTTAACTCTACCACTGTCCCATCCATCCAAGATTGATACTTATCTACTACTACAACATTATCTTTTTCAGGAAAACTTAACGCAGCCTTTATTATTCCTTCATCAAAAATCAAATCACTCTCAACTAATAAACTATCATCTTGCTCTAAATATTTTTTAGCCAAATACAACGAATAAATATTGTTAGTATCCTCATAAATAGAGTTTTCTACATAAGCAATTGGGACACCATTATAAGTATCCCCCAAATAATTTTTAAGCCCTGCTGCTTGATATCCAACAACCAATACAATTCTTTCAATTTTAAGTTTTGCCAAAACATCAAGAGACCTATTTATAAGAGGTCTACCGTTCACCTCTACCATGCACTTTGTTTTATTTTGAGTAAGCTCTCCCAATCTATTACCCATACCTGCTGCCAAAATAATTACCTGCACGATTTATCCTTGATACCCAATTTATTTTTCAACCCTATCCCCCAGTTCATAGTTTCTTTTCGCTTTTTTTCCTATAATATCTTTTAAATATTTAGGATGCATACCATACCCTGGTCTTACACTTCTAATATTTTCATTGGTGAAAATTTCGCCTTTTTTGATATCTTTGGCAACATACAAACTTCTGGAAAACCTTCGATTATTTTTTATACTTTCATTTAAAGAGTAATCAACTTTGCCCAAAAGTTTTTCTGCATCTCTAATATCCTTAACATATTTTGCAAACTCCTCTCTATCTGCACTAAATTCTGCATCTGGTCCACCGATAGACCTATCCAAAATAAAATGCTTCTCAATAACTCTGGCTCCCAAACTAACCGCAACAATGGCTGCTGTAGATCCTATAGTATGATCAGAAAACCCGCTAAACACTCCAAAAGTTTGTGCCAAATTAGGTATCATCCGCAAATTAGCACTTTCCAAAGGCGCTGGATAAGCAGAAGTGCATTTTAAAAGAATAATATCGTTATTATTTTCTTCATGGCAAATATCCACCACTTCTTGTATCTCTTGAATAGTGGCAACTCCTGTAGAAATTATGATAGGTTTCCCTTTTGATGCGGTATATCTTATCAGTTCATAATCTGTGACTTCAAAAGAGGCTATTTTATAGGCACAAGGATTAAATTGTTCTAAAAAATCAACTGCAGTTTTGTCAAAAGGCGAAGAAAAAATATCGATTCCAATTTTTCTAGCATATGCAAACAGCTCTTCGTGCCATTTCCAAGGAGTATGTGCTTCCTCATACAATTCATAAAGAGACTTACCGTCCCACAAAGTCCCACCTTTGACCATAAAATCGTCTTTGTCACAATTTAAAGTCATAGTGTCGGCTGTATAAGTTTGAATTTTTATTGCATCCGCTCCTATTTCTTTAGCCACTTTAATTGTTTCTTTTGCAACTTTCAAACTACCATTATGATTAGCACTAAGTTCTGCGACTATATAAACCTTTTGTATCAAATCAAAATTATTAACTTTCATTTTTTAATTCCATAATCAAAAAATCTTTGTTATCATCAATAACAAAAAAATTAAATCTTTTGTAAAGATTAATTGCTTTTATGTTATTTTTATAAACTTCAGCCAATAGTCGTTCTTTGTTTAATTCTTTAAATGCAAAATTAATAATTTCTTTTAGCAATATATCACCAACACCTTTAATATTAGGATTGGAATATAACCCTAAATCACAAACATTGCTATTATTTTTAATATTTGTAAAATATATCACACCAATAGGATTTTCAGATTTAAATACTAAAAAATACTTTTCACTTTTACTATTTCTCAATTTATCAATAAAACCTAAATGATTTTCTTTCTTTATAATATCAGAAGTAAACATACATTTTCTAACAGATATATCATTTCTCCAATCAAGAACCATAAGTTTTTCTTTGTAAGTTAAGTCACAAAAATCTTTCAACTTTATCATTTAATTACTCTTACACTCTTAAAAGCTTCAACATACTGCATACCTGTTCTCATCCCATGATATCTTGCATCCAATTCTATACCCTCAAGACTTCTAGGATGAGGATAACGACATAGCTCTGATTTGTACTCCTTCATCGCATCAATTTTTAAATTTATAGTTTCACTAATATCAAAAAAAGTGTTCGGAGAAAATGACAAGGGATAATTCCACTCTGTTGATGACAATATTTCAAAACTATATATCTCTTTTACACATTCATCTTTCATGGGTCTAGTTGCTGTAATAACAGCTTTATAGGTTATTTGATGATCAACATTTAAATCATTTTCAAAATGAGTAAAAATAATATCTGGCTTTACTTCTTCTTTAACTTTTGAAATTACTTTAACAATATCAAGCAAATCAACGCTATCAAACCTATTATCAGGAAAAGATTCCACAAAAACTTTTTTAATTCCTATAACATCATTTGCTTTCAATATTTCTCTATTCAAAAGATCAATCTCATCTTTTTGATTTTCCACAACTCTCTTCTCATCCCTACTTGTCTTTCCTTCTCCAAGAATCAAAGTATAGGCTTCACAGCCTTCTTTTATAAGTCTTGCAACAGTGCCAAAGCAACCCAACACTTCATCATCAGGATGAGCTGCTACAATTAAAATTTTTTTATTCATCATAATCTATTTCAAATCGTCCAACAAGTTTCCCATTTTTAAAATGAACCTCGCTAAACTCTATTTTAAAACCATCTACTTTTAAATATGCTTTAGGATACCCCTCTGCATCAAGCATTCGAATAAAATCGTATAAAGATCTCTTCGACTTTACAAGCAATTTATCCAAATCACTATCACCTTTTGTTCTTCTTTTAAATTCAACAATTTCACCAATTTGTTTTTTGGGAACAATATTCTCATTCAGAATTTTAGGAATAAGTTTTTCAAAAATGATTTTTGAAATCTCTCGAAAATTTTCTTCCGCACTACCGATAGAAATATTAAAATTTTCTTTAAGGTATATATCCCCAGCATCTAAGCCTTTATCAACCAATAAAGCCGATATTTTGGTGTCGTAAATCCCTCTAGACACCAAATTCTGAAACGGACTTCCTCCTCTTCCAAAAGGCAAATCAGTCATATGAAAAACGATGCATTTAAAATTATTATAAATTTTCTCTTTTATTATCCAAGACCAATGGGGGAAAAAAATATATTTCGGATTTATTTTAGATATATTTTCATATGTGAAATCTGATTTACCAGATATGAGATAAAATTTATACTTGTCCTTATAAAAATTCTCTAATTTGTAAAAATTCTTTATATTCCAATCTTTTATGGTGGCAATAATTATATTTTCCATAATTAAACTTCAATCGATTAAAAAAAATCTCGAACAATTTCTTTAAAAATCATTTTATCAAACTGACCCAAAATATTTTTCCCTCTTTTCTTCAAAAAATCGTACACACAATTCTGATTTTCAGCAGTCTTTATCGCAACAAAAGGAATTTCCATAAACATAACTTCATTTAATATTACACTGGGAGTTACAATAGCTAAATCTGAAATATTCATTAAATAAGCGATTTTAGTAGAATTTACCTTTAAATCTATCCAATCTTTATCTTTGGCAAACTCCATAAGCTCAGATAAATGTTTATTGGCATCCGTTGTAACAACTATAACCCTTACTTTATTTTTGAATTCACTTATAGTTTCTAAAATTTTTATATTCAGATTGGAAGAATCCGCACCACCCATAGCAAGAAAAATAGTTTTTTTATCGGATATTTTTTCTCTTTCAATCTTCTTTTCTAAAATAAACTCTTCTCTGAGTAGAGTAAATTTTTTGCCACAACGCAGCTCACAATATTTAGGGACTAAACTTTTATATCTATTCTCATCTGCACAAAAATTATGATTTAAAAGAATATCACAATTATGTTTTTCATAAGTATCATCAAACACCATAATTTTTAAATTTGGATTGGCAATTTTTATCTTAGTTTCATAGTTAAAATCTATCTCGTAATTATCAATAACAAGAAAATCTATCTTGTTATCCTTTATAATAGAATCAAGCTCATTAATATCATGTGAATTTAAAATTTTGACTTCATATCCTGCATTGATAATTTTGTTATTAATATTGCCTTTAAGATTTTGAGAAGCAAAAATCACATTATCGTTAGAATACTGACTAGCTAAAACCAAATCTCGCATTATATGACCAGTTCCAATATCTGAAGATGAATCTGCTCTTATAAGAATATTCATAAATTAATTTAATCTCTTAAAACCACCATGACAAACTGGACCTTCTAAAAGTTTATCTATACTCTCAAGTCCATCTTCACATTTTTTGATAATTTCAAAAATTCCATGCAATTTCTCATAATATGGTTTCAAAAGCTTTTCGGTATGACAAATAGAAGAATACAAACCTGTTCCTGCTAAATATCCAAGTTTCAACATCTCTTGAGTTATTAAAGTTTTATATTTTAAGCTGTTTTCATAATTAAAACCAAAAGTAGCTAAAGCCGGCAATCCAAAAATTGATATATTCAAATCAAAATCATCTGCTATCATTTGCCAATTTTTAACAACTTTTTTGCCTGTTTCGGTTATCCTTTCCCAAGATTTTTCTTTCTCCATTACTTTTAAGGTAGCCAAAGCTGAAGAAGGTCCTATCCTTTCAGTCCAAAAAGTACTGCTAATAAATGTTTTTTGAGCAGCTTCCATTATTTCTTTTCTGCCGACAACAGCTGTAATAGCATAACCATTGCCCAAAGTTTTACCAAATATTGTCACATCAGGCTCTACTTCATATTGCAGATATAAACCGCCAAATGTTTGCCTAAACCCTGAAGTACACTCATCGAAAATGAGAACAATTCCTTTGGCTGTGGCTAAATCTCTAACTTTTTGCAAAAAATTGTCTTTAGGTTCAACATTCCGCATCACTTCCATTTTGATAACGCCAACATCATTTTTTTCAACAATGTTTTTTAGCTCTTCAAAATTGTTGTAGGTAAAAGGAAGTGTTGTTCCATTTAAAGCTTGAGGAACTCCAGCAGGCTCTAATCCAGGCAAAAGATGAGTATCTAAACCATCACTTCGTTTAAGATTAGTTGATAAATACCAATCGTGCCAACCATGATAACCACAAATAGCAACCTTATCTTTACCACTGGCTGCCCTTGCTATTCTAATAGCAATAGAATTTGCTTCTCCTCCGCTTCTGGCAAATCTAACCATATCTGCCCAAGGATTTATCTCTACTAATTTTTCAGCCAAATAAACTTCTTCAGGACAATTCAAAGTTGTCATATTTCCTTTGGCAACTACATCTAAAACAGCTTTATCAACATCAGAATGGCCATAGCCAAGAGTATTAGTGCCTATTCCCATTATGGACATATCTATATATTTATTGCCATCCAAATCCCAAACTTCACAACCTTTAGATTTAGAATAATAAGCTGGCCAATTGTCCGGCAAAAACATTTCTGGTCTTTTGGACAAAAGCATCGTTCCACCTGGGATTAAAGTTTTTGCTTTGGTATATAATTCTTGCCCTTTACCCATTTTGCTCTTCCTTCAAACTTTTTTCAAATCCTTCATTTCGTTTAATATTGCTATTAATCTTAAAAAGATCGCTATTTAAATAAAACTTTGTATATTCAATCCAAGAAGCTTCTACTCCAAGAGAATGAACCAATTTTTCAATAACCTTAAAATCTGGTTCTTCGTCAACCGTCAACCTTATATCATGATAATTAAATACAGCAGGAAAAACATCCGATAAAAAAATATCTCCATCTTTGTATGTAGAATTTCGCCATATAAAAGGTGTCACATGTTCTCTATCTAATTTGCTGACGGCTTCATTATAAGATCGTTTAAGAGCATCAAATTTAAAAACTTCAATATCTTGTCCATCAGGATACATTTCATCAAAAGTGTTGGAACAATAATCCAAATCGCTCTCTATAGTAAAATTAATTACTTCATCTATCAAACAAGGATCAATAAGCGGACAATCAGATGTAAGTCTAACAACATAATCAGGGATTTCATTTTTAGCAGTTTCAAAAAATCTTGATAGTACATCTTCCAAACTACCTTGATATGTTTCAACACCACAAGATTTAGCAATATCCAAAATTTTCTCAATACCTGTTTCTTTGGTTGTGGCAACTTTTAATTTACTGATTTTTTTAGATTGCAGAATCCTTTTTAGATGTATCTCCAATAAAGACACTCCATCAATGGTTTTCAAAATTTTTGCAGGTAATCTGGAGGAACCTACCCTTGCTTGAGTAATAGCCAAAATTTTCATTTTACCCTCTTTTCCACAGACTCGGGAAAATAATACTTTTAGGAATATTTTTAAATTCCCCTTGCAACTCTTTTTTGCAGGTCAATAATTTATTCTGCCTCGATGCCGCAAAATTCTCTTCTAATTGCTCAAGATTATCAACCCCAAAAACCAAATAATCGATAAAATCCTCTTCCAAAGAAAACTTTACCGAACACTCTGGCATAGTGATATTGTGCTTATCCAGAATACTTTTTATTTGTTCAAGATAAATTTTAGCCTCTGGCATCTTCTGCTCTACACTTCTTTCATCCATAAACAACAAACCTTGTAAAAAAGCACTGCGAGCAAACACCTTGGCTTTACTTATGTTCTTCAGATTTCTAAATTCATCAGAATTAAACCTCTGATCCAAAACATTATAAGAGATTTGTAAATAATCTAAATCCTCTTTTTGAATAGCATAAACTCCATCTTGATATTCATAAACAGAAACACCGATATTCTCGACCAAAAAATTATTCTTCAAATCTTTAAAAACACCCCAGGCTTCATCTTTATAAATATAACTAGGTGTATGGAACAAATAACCATCTAGTCTATCCAAGTTTAATCTTTCTAAACTGGAACTTAAATGGTTGTGAATAATCTCTTCGCAAAGGCCTTTTTCATCTTCCAAACAATTTGGCAAAAGTTTTGAGATTACTTTAATTTCTTTTCCAATTCCATTGGATTTGATAAACATTCCCAAAATTTCTTCTGCGTTGCCATAAGCTTCTGCTGTATCAAAAACTCTTATTCCTTTTTCCCAAGCATCTTCCAACATCTTTAAAGAATCTTTTAGAGTTGGCTTACCTGCTTTATTGTTAATTCCATAATCGAGTCCAAACTGAACCGTCCCTAGAACCAATTTACTCATTAAAATAATCCTTAATTTTGGCTATCACATAATTTTGTTCCTCGTCCGTCATAGAAGGAAACATCGGCAAACTAAGACATTTTCCGTAATATTTTTCAGCTATCGGGAAATCATTTTTCTTCCATCCAAATTGCCCATAATACGGTTGCAAATGAACTGGAATATAATGCACTTGAGAATAAATTCCGTTCTCTTTCAAATATTCATAAAGCCCTTTGCGATTGTCCACCTGAACAACATAAAGATGATAAGCGTGATGAAATCTTTCATCCAAAAAAGGCGTTTTGATTTTTAAGCCAGCAAAAGCTTTGTTATAATTATCAGCCAATTGCCTTCTCCTGTCAACTCCTGCCTTGGCTCTATCCAATTGAGACAAACCCAAAGCCGCCTGCATATCACACATCCTATAATTATAGCCAAGCTCTAACATCTGATAATACCAACCACCATCGTTCTGACTCAACAACTCGGGATTTTTTGTAATTCCGTGCGTTCGCAACAACAAAAGTTTTTCATACAACTTTTTGCTATTTGTGGTAATCATTCCGCCTTCTCCTGTAGTAATATGTTTTACTGGATGAAAAGAAAAAACAGACAAATCTGCATATTTACTATCGCCGCATTTAACTTTGTTGCCGCGACTATCCTCAAAAAATCCCCCAGGAGCATGACAAGCGTCTTCAATAATCCACAACCCATATTCGTCAGCCAAACCTCTGAGCTTTTGCATATCACAAGGATACCCTGCAAAATCAACAGGGATAACACCCTTATAATAACCTCTGGGCTTACTCTTCAATTTTTTCTCTAATTTACCCAAATCGATAATATATCGAGACTCATCAATATCGACAAAATCTACTTCACCCCCGCAATATCGAACACAATTAGCACTAGCTGCAAAAGTTATCGGCGTGGTAAGAACTCTGTCTTTATTTTTCACACCCAAAGCCAAAGCACTCAAATGCAAACCAGCCGTCCCATTAGACACAGCCACAGCGTATTCACAACCAATATATCCAGCAAATTTCTCTTCAAACTCTTTAACTTTAGGTCCTTGCGTAAGGTAATCCGACTTCAGCGTCTCCACAACAGATTCGATATCCGCCTTAGAAATTTCCTGCCTTCCATAGGGAATATTCATCATTAGACAACCTCAAAATCAGGATTTATGTGCTCTTTGATGAGTTTTCGCAGACTTTCAACACTCTCCCAGTCTTGATTTTTCTCAGAATTGTAAGAAAATCCATCTTCAACCATTTTGGCGTTGAAATGAGCCAAATATTCCTCTTTTTTATAGGTAAGAGGCACAGACGGCAAAACAGCGTAATATTTATCAAACTCTATCGTATTGATAGAGTCTGTGGCTGAAATCATCTCCTCATGCAGCTTCTCGCCAGGGCGTATTCCCACAACCTTAATTTTGCAATTTGGGCCAATGGCTTTAGCTACATCCAAAATTTTATAAGAAGGAATCTTGGGCACAAAAATCTCGCCACCAAGAGCATTCTCTATGGCGAACATCACCATTGCCACTCCGTCTTCCAAGGAAATATTAAACCGAGTCATCCTGTCATCTGTGATCGGCAATATTCCCTCTTCGGCTTTTTTCATAAAAAAAGGAATCACAGAACCTCTAGAGCCCATCACATTACCATAGCGAACAACCGAAAATTTAATCTCCTTATTGCCCGTGATATTATTCGCCGCCACAAACAATTTATCTGAAACAAGCTTCGTTGCTCCATAAAGATTTATGGGAGCGCAAGCCTTATCAGTAGAAAGCGCCACAATTTTTTTGACTCCGCACTCAATAGCACAGTTAATAACATTCATCGCCCCGTCCACATTCGTTTTGATGCACTCCTCTGGGTTATACTCTGCAGTATCGACCTGTTTCATTGCCGCTGCATGAATAATCACATCAATATTTTTGCAAGCTCGCTTTAGCCTCATTTCATCTCTTACATCACCAATAAAATACCGAATTTGAGGAAAATCTTTTTCAGCCCAAATCTGTTTCATTTCAAACTGCTTTAATTCGTCCCGAGAAAAGATCACGAGTCTTTTTACTTTGGGATATTTACTCAGAATAGTCTCCGCAAATTTCTTCCCAAAAGAACCTGTTCCGCCCGTAATTAAAATTGATTTATTATTTAACATTTAAATTTCCTTTTTACCAACTTGCAAATTAAAAACCCTCCTCACTCCATCCTCCAACTCCACTCTATACTTCCAGCCCAAAGAAGTTAGCTTGCTCGTATCAGTCAACTTTTTCATCGTTCCATCAGGTTTATCTGCGTTAAAATACAGCTCGCCATTATACCCCACAACATCTTTTACCAACTCAGCAAGCTCCTTAATCGAAACATCCTTGCCTGTGCCAATGTTGATATGAGTGTTGCGAATTTCGTCCGTTTGCCCTTTCGCCAAAACCGCAAAATCGATTTTCTCCAACAAAAAAACGCACGCTTCAGCCATATCCTCAGAATACAAAAACTCTCGCCTGGGCTTGCCACTTCCCCAAATCTCCACTCGATCCTTGCTAATCCCAAACTTTTGCAAAATTTTAGTCGCTTCATCAAAACTTTTCACCTGCAAATCTTTAACAACTTCGTCCTTTTTGTCCTCAGAAAGCAACTTCGCCAAATAAATTTTCCGCAAAATCGCAGGCAAAACATGCGATTTCTCCAAATCGTAATTATCATTTTCGCCATAAAGATTCGTCGGCATTGCTGCAATAAAGTTCGTCCCATACTGCAAATTATACGCCTCGCACATCTTGATTCCCGCAATCTTTGCAACCGCATAAGGCTCGTTCGTATATTCCAAAGGCGAAGTCAGCAAGCAATCTTCCTTCATCGGCTGCGCAGCATTTTTGGGATAAATACAAGTGCTACCCAAAAACAGCAGCTTTTTCACCCCAAATTCATAACTAAAATGAATCACATTATTTTGAATTTGCAAATTATCGTAAATAAAATCGGCTCGGTAGGTGTTGTTCGCAACGATACCACCAACTTTTGCCGCAGCCAGCACCACAAATTCAGGCTTCTCTTGCTCAAAAAATTTTCGAGTCGCTTGCTGATTACGCAAATCAAGCTCAGCCGAACTCCGCAGAACCAAATTGTCATATCCTTTGGTTTGCAACACCTTCACAATCGCAGAACCGACAAGACCTCTGTGCCCAGCAACAAAAATTTTCGAGTCTAGCTTCATTGTTTTGTTCAAACCTCAAATCCGCTTTGGCGCAACAAATGCCTTTTCTCTACATAATCCAAATCGTGCTTGACCATAATTTTCACCAACTCAGCAAAAGAGGTTTTGCGCGGATTCCAACCTAGTAGTTTTTTTGCTTTGCTCGGATTTCCCAAAAGCGTCTCCACTTCCGCTGGCCTAAAATATTGCGGATCGACCTCAATCAACACCTCTCCGTTCTCGGCGTTTACGCCTTTTTCGGCTAGTCCGCTTCCTTCCCATTTGAGCGTAATTCCCGCTTCTCTAAAAGCCAAATCGCAAAAATCTCGCACCGAATATTGCTCACCAGTGGCAATCACAAAATCTTCTGGCGTCTGGTGTTGCAACATAAGCCACATACACTCCACATAATCTTTGGCGTAGCCCCAGTCACGCTTGGCGTCCAAGTTGCCGAGATACAACCGTTTTTGATAGCCTTTGGCGATGCGAGCTGCCCCCAAAGTTATTTTTCTAGTGACAAAATTTTCGCCACGGCGCTCAGATTCGTGATTGAACAAAATGCCGTTACAAGCAAACATTCCATAAGATTCCCGATAATTTTTCGTAATCCAAAATCCGTATTGCTTAGCTACAGCGTAAGGGCTGCGTGGATAAAACGGCGTGTCCTCCGATTGCGGAATTTCCTGCACTTTCCCATAAAGTTCACTCGTGGACGCCTGATAAATCTTGGTCTTTTTTTCCATTCCCAAAAGGCGCACCGCCTCCAAAACCCGAATCGTCCCAATTCCATCGGTGTCCGCCGTATATTCCGGCACCTCAAAAGAGACCCGCACATGCGATTGTGCGGCAAGATTATAGATTTCATCGGGCTTGGTCTGCTTTATCACCCGAATCAGATTCGACGAGTCGGTCATATCGCCATAAAAAAGCTTGAGCTTCCGCTTTTTGTGCATATCCTCGATCAAATCGTCCAAATACAAATGCTCGATTCTGCTGTTGTTGAAAGATGAAGAGCGCCGAATAATCCCAAAAACTTCATAGCCCTTGTCTAGTAAAAATTCCGCCAAATAAGAGCCGTCTTGCCCATTTATCCCCGTAATTAAAGCTGTTTTCATCTGCTATCCTTATATAAAAATTGCTCATTCCAAAAATGATTTGCAGCTTGCCCTGTCAAGAGTATAAGCAAAATGTTAACTTAAAAGCGATGAGTGAAAATTTACAAACAGGAATAATTAAACAAAGTTTTAAACACCCTTAAAACAGTCGCCAAAACCCGCGTTCCAATGAACACCTTATTATAATCCTGCCTAAAAAAAAGATTTAAATATTGCACGGTTAAATACAGAGAATTTTTAATCTCGTCTGCCATTTTTACTTTTCTTCGCGTTGTCGAGCCGACTCTCTCATAAACAAAATAACAAGTTCCTTTTGATGTTTTTTGTATTCTCTGTATATTTTTGGAAATTACAGCCATAAACAAGGAGTCTTCCCCTTTAAAAACATTTTCATCAAACTTTGCATTTTGCAACATTTTCCTATGCATCATCGTTGCTACAGGCAATGTAAAATATCTTATTGATCTAAATCTTAGTTTTTCAAAATCGTTTAATTTCAAAAATGTTTTTCCAATCCGAGTTTCTTTTGCCTTTTTAATATCATCTTTAAAACCAAGAATATTAGAAATTCCCATAAAATCTTTGGTTGTTTTCTGCAACAAATTTTCTAGATAATTCTCGCTAACCAAATCGTCATCGTCTATAAAACAAAAATACTCTTCCCTAAAATTTTCAATAAGTTTATTTCGTGCTTTTGAAATTCCAGGTTTTTCAATATAAAAATATTGCCACTTAAACCTCATTCTCCCCAACAGCTCAAAAACATAATCCTCATAGTGCTTCCTTTGCCCATTTAGCGCGATATAAACACAAAATTCATCTATTCCTAAACTCTGCTTATTTATAGAAAGTAGACACCTTTCAAAATACTCCTTTGGCTCACAAGTTGGAATCAACACAGCAACTTTACTCATTTTACAATGGCAATCCATTAAATAAACAAGGCTTTCAACAAAAACCTATAGCTTTTCGTCTTAAAAAGATAAACGAGCAATTTTCGTCGCATTTTTTTTTTTAATTTTGCTTCATCATACTTCAAAAACTCACCGTTTTTCTTCATCAATTTTTTCATAAAAAAAACAATATCTGAAAAAGGGATTTTAAAAGCGTCCTTATTAACCAGCAAAGAAAATAAAATTTTAGCATTTTTCACGCTAACAAAATCAAAAGACACCAAATTATGCTCAATATATTTTAACAATAACTTAAATTTAACATCTAATCTTTTATCAGCCTGGGATGATATACTGCTCTCAAGTTTTCGATAATGCAACAAGACCTTAGGAATATTAGCAAACTTAGTCAAACCTGACAAACTAATCCACAAAGCGTAATCTTGAGCAGTGTATAAATTTTCATCATAAAATATTTGATTGTCTTCCAACACAGATTTCCTTATCATCACAGCTGGATGAGCAAAACAACTGCCCACTAACAAACTCATTTTACACTCATCGTCGGTAATTGGCACTCTCCATTTTTTTTTGCATCCATTAGCGAAAATTTTTATACAGCTCCCACAAACCCCAACATTAGGCTCATTTTCCATAAACTTTACTTGCTCTTCAAATCTAGTAGGCAAACTAATATCATCTGCATCCATTCGGGCAATATACTTGCCCCTAGCTTTTTTTATTCCTTCATTTAATGAAAACGGCAAACCTTTATTCTCTCTGCTTATTAAAACTATTCGTTCATCATTTTTAGCATATTTTTGAATAATATCAAAGCTACTATCCGTCGAACCATCATTTACAATAATAAATTCAAAATTTGTATATGTTTGATTTAAAATACTTTCTATAGCTTCACTTAAATATTTTTCACTATTGTAAACTGACATAACAACAGAGATTAACGGTCTAGTCATTTAGGATCAACTTTTTCCCAAGTTCAAAGTCAAATGATTTTGGTTCAAAATTTTCTACACCATTGCCTGGAACATTCGTCAACTCTCCAAAATAAACTGCATTATCCAAGAGATACAAATCAACTCTTATAAAGTCAAAATCTTTAGACAGCTTTTCTGCGATTGCTAAAGCTTCATCGTATTTTATAGGTTTTTCAACTTTTTGACCTCTTTCAAAAATATATTTAACACCTATAATATTGAAACCTCTATCATATAAATCTCTCTTATGCTTTATAAACCTTTCTGTATCTACTTGCACAATTTCTACTTTTCCATTGAAACAAAAGAATTTAAA
Organism: Candidatus Cloacimonadota bacterium; assembly: GCA_963676615.1. Taxonomy (GTDB): domain Bacteria; phylum Cloacimonadota; class Cloacimonadia. The sequence continues at coordinate 1,109,780 of OY781092.1, forward strand.
ATCAGGTGGTATATCATTATTAAAGTTGAGTTTCTCTTCTACAATAATCAAAGGTTCTACTTTTTTATAAAACCATTCTCTTCCAACATCAGCATAGTCATTTTTAATCCATAAATTTGAAAGTTGTCTAATTTGTTCAAAATCATCTATATTTTTATCTACAACTTTAACCATGCCAGAGCCATGATTCCCTTTGATAACAAACTCTTGAGGTAAGCTATTCCAAATATCTTTTGTAAATTCTTTACCCACCCAAAGATTTTTTATGAGTTTACACTCTGGCGCATTTTGCTTTACATACTCTCTTACCCATATTCTATCTACTATTTTTTCTCTTAATTCATTTATCTTATAAAGCTTTATATGATTGATTTTTTCACTAAATGACCTTGGATTTTTAAAGTTTGGAACATAGCCATGGCTTTTTATAAATCTTATTTTTGCATACCAATAGTCATTTAAACTATTGTAAAAAGATTTTGACAGTCTTTTTTTTATTTTTGGCAACAATGGCTTCATCTCATCATATCTCGTCTTTAGAGTTAAAAACTTATATTTTAGTTTATAAAATATATTGTTTTGTTGGGTGAGCTGGTTACCAATTTCTCCCAAAATTGACAATTTACAACCATCTTCTCGTTTTACTTTGATAAGGCTAACTAACTTGTTACTCTGAACATCAAATTGGCAAATTAAACCCTCTTTCATAAAAGATTTTTGCTTCATGTATTGTTTTTCCCCTTTTAGGAAAAACTCAATATCAGGAAATAAAAAATTACCTAATGAATAAAAAATATACTTATTTTTATAAACCTCATATGGTTGAACGATATGTGAATGATGCCCAACAATCAAATCAATGCCACTATCTATAAGCTTGCGAGCTAATTTTCTTTGTGAAGGCATTGGCAGAGGAATATATTCTGTCCCCCAATGAATATAAAGAACTATCTTGTAATCTTGATATTTTTCTCTTAATCTTTCAATCTCTTCAAAACTTACATCTTTTGGACCTTGGATGCTTTCGCCTGCAAATAAGTATCCTCCTGTCAAATCAGTCTCTCTTGTTGTATAAGATATAAAAACGAGCTTTTCTTCTTCATTTATAAAAATATGAGATTCATCATCTTCATCTCCAACACCAAAAATTTCAAAATTATTCTTAGCTAAAATATTTTTAGTTAAATCAAAGCTTTTATTGCCATAATCATTAATGTGATTATTTGATAAAGATATCAAAAATGGATTCAACTGTTTTAAGTAGTTTAAAGAATTTTCATATTGACAAAGCGTCACCTTGCTTTTAAGTGGTATATTACAACTCTCATCCACAAATGGTGATTCAAGATTTACTACTAACTTAGTATCTTTAATTAATGGCAATGTCTCTTTAAATGGTTCTTCTGTATATTTTTCTAAATCTTGAAGAATTAAATCTCCTACGAAACTATATATCATAACTTTATCCACTCTTTTGGAGCTAAATGAAGTTCATGATTAGTTTTATACCAAACTTTTGGAGCTATTACTATCTTGTTTTTATTTCGATTGAGCCATGCCCCCCACCAACTAAAAGTGCTATTCGCTATAATATTATGTTCACATCTACTCATAAGCACCATATCATCTATAGCACTTTTTGTGTCATCTATAAATGTTTTATCTTCTAAAAATTCAAAATTTTCTTTACACCAAGCTATATCATCTGAAAAAATAAAAAATTTTGGATTTTCTACTTTACTGTTTATAAATTCTATAGCATCTTTATAATATGGCATTTCAGTTATTGTAAGTCCTGAACCTTTAAACATAGTATTATCCACGTAGTCCCCTCTTCTTACATGTAAACTTACACTATTTGAATTTTCTATCTCTTTTATGTATTGTTTTGCTTTTTCACTTATATCATGTATAGGAGTAAAACTCTTAATAATCTCATCTTTTATATTTTTAAAGTACTTTTCGCTCTGCCAATAACCATCCAAATATATGTCTTCACTTGAATTAAAAATATTTCCCTCAAAAATCTCATTTGTATTTTTTGCACCATTTAATAAAAGAGAATCAGCCTTATAACTGTTTGGCTTTTTATTTTTGACTTTTAGTTTATTTTTTACTTTGTCTATAAAACCCTCTTTTCCTTTTAAACTATCAATCTCTTTTTGCGAAGCCAAATTCTCTTCAATATTAAATAAATCTAATTCATATTTTCTAAGAGTTTGTTTTGGATAAAAAGTCACATCTAGCTTAAAAATATCATTATTCTTTATCGCCATAGATTTTGCTATGGCATATTGAAACATCTGATTGCCTAGACCTCCAATAATTCTAACAATTATCATTTCCTAAATCTTTTACTATCTCACTAACAATAGTATCTGCAAAAACTTCTGCTTTAAACTGATCTGCTTTTGAACTGTTTAAAAACTCTTCAATAGCATCTAGATAATTCATATAGGTTTTTTCATCCATATTTTTTATAAACTCATAAATATCTTCAAAACTATCAAACTCTCTTTTGTCTATAAAACACTCTTTTGGTATGTGGTCAGTCACATTTTTCGCACCCCAGTATATTGGTACACATCCAGCAAAAAAACTATCAAAGATCTTCTCTGTGATATATCCCGCTTGATCTTTTATATTTTCATAACATATTGAGAATTTATAGTTTTTCATAGTTTCATATTTCGATTCCACCATACCTTTATATGAAGTAAAAAGATTTTTCTTTCTAAGTGGTTTTATCTTATTTAGCACTTTTCCAAAAAAGCTATGACCAAATCTATACTGATTCCATTTTGTTCCATACAAATCAAACTCATCAAAATGATATTTTTCAAACCATCTTATAATCTCTACCCTTTTTGTATATAACTCATCTGGATGATTAGCAGACTTATTTCCAGCTATGACACAGCATAGTTTTTTACCATCAAACTTTTTAGGAATAGTTTTAGGTATATCATAGGCATAGTTGACTTTAAAATATTTTTCATTATCTATCATATCATCATTCCAAGTAAAGATTTTTTTAAAATATTTATGTTTATTATGTGCATATATGGCGCTATCAACATGAGGGCTTTCTAGTGCTAGCAAATAAAAATTATTGTAATTTCTAGATTGAATGATTTTTTGATTTAGTCCCATATATAAAACAATATCTGACAATAAAGGCTCATTAATGTCTTTTGTAGATAAATCAACACCATTTAATTTAAATTGCTCTTTTAAGGCGAAATAAAAATATGCAAAATTATCTCTATTTATATTCTTATCTGTAATATCAAATATTCTATTGCCTAAATTATAATTCATCACTAAAGAGGCTTTTAACATTTTTCTAACTCCAAGATTAAGCTTTTTGCCCCCCCTATATCTTGATTCCACCAACTTGATTCCAGTATCTTTTTTTGTTTTTCATCGTCAAACCTATATCTTAGTAATCTAGCTGGACTTCCTGCTACAATTGCAAAAGAAGGAACATCTTTTGTAACTACACTATTTGCACCAATTACAGCACCATCTCCAATACTGACACCTCTTAATATTACGACATCCGTACCTATCCAAACATCATTACCTATATTACAAGGTTGTTTTGTTAGCACCTCATAACTATTATTATCATAAAAAAGTGAATTTGTAGATATTTTATTTAAATCATGCTCTCCTTGACCAATTGAAACATTGTTTGCAATAGAACAATATCTACCTATTGATGTTTTAGTAATATTACAGTTTTTACCAATATAAGTGAAATCTCCAATACTAGATTTACTATCAATCGTTGAACCTTTAGCTACTGATATATTTTTACCCATTAGACTTTTAATAGAAATATCTAAAGAATCAATTTTTTTTAATTTTGTTTTTAATAAAATGAATTTAAATAATTTCTTTACCACCAAATAACTCCACCATTTTAAGTCTATTTTTCTCCCAACTATCACAATTAGGAGCACCATTTACATCTTTTAATTTTAGATATTTAACAATAGAATTTACATTCATTTTAAATTTAGTCTTCTCCCTAACTCTTAGTGACCATTCCACATCTTCACCATCTCCCCAAAACAGTTTTTCATCAAGTGGATTTTCTAAAAAGAAATCTCTTTTTACACAAAAATAAGTTCCGCTAAAATACATATATTTTGTATATTTGTCATAAGGTATTAGACAAGCTCCACTTCCTTTTGAGTCATTGCAAATCTCAGGGTGATCCCAAGCCATCCAGTCTCTATGCCTTGAATTGTTTTGATTCAAAACAATGCTCATACACACTTCCCAATCATTCCCAAACTCTTCATACCCTATTCGCCAACCATTTTCGAGGCCAACATAATCATGCATAATACATAGTTTGTCGTATTTAGCATTTTTTGCTGCAAGATTTTTTTTGTGACATATTGCACCTGTTTTGTAAAAAAAACTTTTAAAACTACCTGTTTTTAAAAAGTTTAAAAAAACATTTTTTGTAAAATTTAGTCCAAAAATTTCTTCTTTAAAAGGGACTAAAATCACTTTCTTTAAAGCTTTTTTGTCTAGATCTGGGTTTCCAACAATAACAATTTCATAGTTATCAACATTTTCGAACTCATCATAAATTTTATTTATACATTGTCTTAAATTTACTTCGTTCCCTGGAGCTGTAACTATACAAAAACTCCAGCCTTCATTTTGTTTCATTTAATACCCCAAGCTCTCTAATTTTTCTAACAAACTCTTCATAAGTTTCATTATGATAGTGATATGGTAATTTTCTATACTCTTCATTTCCAATTTTAGCAAAATCTACAAAGTCATCGTCAATAGCTATCGAATAAAGGTTGCAAAATTCAGCTGAAAGTTTTTCGATTGTTTTTTTTATGCTATTAGCTCTTTGTTTAAATTGTTCTCTTGTCTCTAGTTTAGAAGGAAAATGTATAAAGATGATAGGAACGAAACCCCAAGTATCCGCACATTTTTCAAAAACTAATCTATAATATTTTTCCAACTTTTCAACTTCTAACAAGCCATGAGAAGTAATATTTTTCTTAAAACTATTTGAATCGCTATTTAAATCAGAAAAATTACTATAAAAAGAAAAATAGTGCTTTTTGTGTGTAAATTTTTGATCAGTAAGTTCACTAAAACTATCAAAAAATATTGCTTTTGGTCTGATATTTTTATCAAAAAAGTTTTGTTTTTGCATATAAATCGAATTTACCAATATGTCATACCGATTAAACATCTTATAGAGCCTTAAAAGAGAAATCTTAGAAGTTTTTTCATCGCTAAGCAAATCAATTCTACTTTTGGAGAAATTAACAATTGCAACATCTTTACCATATAGTCTTTCAATTATATCGTTTCCTAAACAAGCTGTACGAGACACTATTTTACCCCCCCCCCATAAGCTTTTTATTGATTCGTTTTAATGTAGCTTTATAATACTCCACTACAAATCTTAATAAATCTATTTTTGTATATCCTCCACTTAAAATCAAAAATAAAACTAGATATACAAAACCTTTCGATAAAAACTGCAAAAGTAATGATTCAAACAGTATAGTAATACAATAATCAGAAGCCATCATAAAAGCTAAAAGTAACAAAAACCATTTAAGTCCATCCATTACCCATTTGTAAATATTAATATTTAATATAATATCTACCAAATGGAAAGAGTAAAATAATCCTATAGTCATAGAAAATAAATAACCAATAAAAAAACCATTAATACCTATTAACTTGTAAAATAAATATGATAAAGATACAAATACTATCACTTCAATAAGTGCAAACAATGGCGTCTTTCTAAATTCACCAGAACTATGGATAATTATTCCTGTGAAACTAGTAAGCATAATAAAAAGAAAATTTAAAAGAATAAATATAAATATCTCAAACCCTATAAACCTATCTGCTCCAACCCAAAGAGATATAAAAGTTTCATTTAAAGAAAAAAGTGCATACAGGCAAAATAGAGTAGTAAAAACACCCAATTTAAATACTTTTTCAAAATATGGTATAAGATTTTCTCTCTCATCATTTTCGAAATGTGCACTGATTGATGGGAATAAATTCATTACAATTTTTGATATAAATCCTGGTATTAATCCTGGAATTTTATTTGTGATATTATATTGAGCTACTAAAATTTGCCCCCCATAGTTACTAAGTAGTACTGTAAATAGTGATGTTTTAGAAACCTGAGCTATTCTTAAAAGTTGAAATTGCTTAATATACTGCCAACCATCTACAATATAATTTTTATGAAACTCTTTAGGGATAAAAAGATTTATTTTATAGTTTTTATATACTTTAAAAGCTATAAATATATTTACTATAAAAGTTGATAATAATATTGAGATGCCAAAAGACAAAAGGGCATAATTTAAATATAAAAGAATAATATTAAATAGGCTAGATAAAACAAGAATCATAAACACAGCTATATTCATATACCTAAGTTCATGTCGACTTCTTAAAATAGCATGATTTAATCCACAAAAAACACCAACAACCACAGAAATCCAAAAGAATATAAAAAGATTATGAGAAATATTTATATAATTCATTTCTAAATCTAATATTCTACCAATATAAGCAGATACTATTAGCCCCAGAAATAGCAATACTATCCCTAAAAGATATTGAAAAATTTGTGCTGAATTTAGAAATGGGACTAGTTCTTCAGAGTTGAAAAAATTATCACTTGACATTTTCTTTACACTATACATAGGCATTCCAATGTCTGCTAAAGATATAACCGCTATAATCCCTTGTATAGCTATGTAAATTCCAAATTCTTCCAGAGAAATAAAATTTAAATATACAGGTATAATTACAAAACTAATAAGTGTAGTTAATACAAATATAACACTGTCTGATGCTATACCTTGAATAATATTTTTTTTATGAGGTTGCATTTAATAAACTCTCTTCAAACTTCTCAACATAGCATCTATATGTATCATCTGAATAATGATAAGGAAGATTATTGTATTCTTCATTATTGCTGTTTGCTTTTTCTATCAACTGATCATCTATAAATATTGATTGCAAAAAGGTATATTTTTGAGATAATTTATTAATTATACCTAAAATCACCTTCCCCCTATTTTTAAATTTTCCTCTTTCATCAAGCTTAATTGAAAAATGTATAAAATATAATGGTATATTGGGATATATTTGTTTAATTTTTTCAAAAAAAATATCATAAAATTTGAACAACTTACTTTCTTCTAAAAGCCCTAAACATTTAAAATCTTTAGACAATAATTCATGATCAACATCACCATAATTTGCTAAAAATCTACTATTATTTGTTTGATTTAAAAACAATTGATCTGTCAATTCACTAAATGAATCCATAACTATAATATATGGTTTTGGATATCTAAAAAAATCATCTCTTTAATGCTCTATAGCTCCTATTACAAATTTATGCTTTAAATAGTTTATTATTTCATTAGGATTTGGAGCCACTTTTTTATTTTGATTTAACTCTAGCAAATAATCAATTCTAGATTTTTGATGATTTATATAGTTTTTTTCCCATCCCATATGTTTGATAATTTCATTACCCAAACATGCAGTTCTTCCAAGAACTTTAAAAGATTTAAATCTATAATATTTACGATATAAACTTTTTAGAGATGATTTCAACTATATTTTCTCCAAATAAATATTCAAATCTTCAGGTGTACCAATTCCATGCATTTTTTCAAAACCGATATTATAAACACCAATTCTTGCACCATTTTTGATAGCATAATTATAGACAGGACAAGTATAAAATTCGTTATTTACTCTATCATTTCTTATAATCATATCTATTGAGGCATTGATAAAATCTTTACCTTTTGAATATAGGTAAATTCCCACAGTTGCAAAGTCTGAGATAACAACTTTTTCTTTTACTTCAGTCACAAGATTATTTTCATCTAGTTTAGCAAACGACCATTTTGGGTCACTATGTTTATCTACAAAAGTTAAAATAGAACCATCTAAATTTCTATTTTTACAATCATCTATAAAATCTGCAATATTCATATCTACTATTTGATCTGAATTTGCTATCAAAAGAGGCTCTTTATTATTTATATATTTTCTAGCATAAAGAACTGTACAAGCTGTGCCTTCTGTTAGTTTATCGATAGGAATAAAAACAACATTAAACTCTTCTTCTATTTGTTTCACAAGCTCAGCTTCCTTTTTCATATGTTCTTTTCTAGCTATTAAAATATATCTCGCATTAGGGTATGCAAGATTTTCTAACACCCTTACAATCATTGGTTTCCCATTAACATCTATAAACGGTTTCGGTTTTTTATATCCTGCTTTTTCAAATCTACTTCCTTGACCTGCCATTGGGATTACAATATTAATCATCGCTTGGTTTTCCTAAATATTTATCATTGCTTGCACCTGGGAACTTAACCACAGTATTTACAGTGTCTTCCAAGGCTTCAAAATCAGTAACTTCGTTCGGCTCAATCAAAATAATACTTCCTTTAGTATATTCAACTCCATTCATCTTAACCGTCCCCGAAACAACTACAGTAATTTCTGTGGCTATTTTGTGATAATGACTCTGCTCAAAATCACCCTTTTTATACTTTTTTACTGCTACTTCTACTTCATTTGTTTTTATGAGTGTCGGTTCAAAATTCCCTACAAACCAACCTCTTACCATATCTTCCAACTTAACAATCTTCATACCAACCTTTCCGCTTAAAAACTTCAGCAAAAAAGCAACGCAAGTATTTTATAATTTTGCAATGCTAAAACCGATCTTTGTTTTTTTTATATTCCTCTATTTTCTGAGGAGTATAGAATGTATGATAATCTCCGTTATCTATTTCAAAAATATCAATTGACCTACCATCCAACAACATTTCATTTAAGCTAGGAGCAATATAATAAGAATTATTTACACTTGCATCTTTCTTTATCATTTTTGAACATGACTTTATAAATTCACTGCCTCTTTTAAAATAATAAAATCCTGCAATAGCATTTTTACTGATAGGTCTTTTTTCAGCGGCTTCTATCATTTTTTTTTGCTCATCCACTTTTACATATGACCATCTAGGATGAACAGAATTAAAAGTAATTACACCAGCATCACTTCCTTTAAAATATTCAACCACATCATTTAAATTTATATCAAAAAATTGATCTGCATTCGCTATTATCAAAGGATTTTCATTATCAATATATTCAACAGCCATCATAACACTACAAGCTGCACCTTTAGTCTGCTTCTCAAGTTTCACAATTTCACATGAATTATCTGTAATAATATTAAGAACATCATCTAGATGATATTTATTAGCATCGTTACAATTAATAATAAAAACAAATTGCTTATCCCCTTGAATCAATTTAAAATTTTCCAAAACATATTCTATCATTGTCTTCCCATTAAACTCAATTAAAGGAACAGGAAAAGGATATTCATCTTCTGGAAAAAAAAGATTTTTCCCAGCAATAGGAATAACAATATTTATCATCATTTTTCTCCATCAAAAGCTTTTATATGTTTTTTTATATTTTCATAATTAACATCATTCACGCTGCCAACTACCATCACATTTGCCCCACTTGCTCGAGCAGCCTTAATCCCATTATAATTATCTTCAACTATCAGGCACTCTTTTGGGTCCAGTTCCAATCTTTTAATCGCTTTGTTATACATTTCTGGATCTGGCTTACTTTTTTTTACATCTTCATTGGAAAAATAAAAATCAAAATATTTTTGCAAAGACGATTTCTGCAACATAATATCTATAGTGTTTTTTATTGAATTAGAACATACAGCCATGTTATATCCGTCTTTTTTCAGCATACTTAATGCATATTCATGAAAAAATTTTGGTTTACATTTTGCATAAACTATTTCCATTGTATACTGTTGTTTCATGTCATTTATAAAAGAATGAAGACCTTTTGGAAGCCCCCTTTCTTGCGTAAGCATTTCCAATTTTTTTTTCGTTGGAAGCCCATCATAAGTTACAAGATGATCATACCGATTTATCTCCATTCCAAACAAACCTAAAGCTTTATTCAAAGCTTCGTAATGCCAATCCTTAGCATCAATCAGAACACCATCCATATCAAAAATTACAGCCTTAATCTTACCCATTAAAAAACTCCTGTGCTTCAAAAGGATTATCAGTACATATCATAATTTTGTCACTTTCAACCTCTTTTTCAATCTCTCTATAGTGCTTCCATTCATCTATATATTTCCTTCCATGCAATTCAGGAGACACTATACAAACTTTTTTACCGTTCTCAATATGTTTTTTTACAATCTCCTCCGATATCCAATGATTCTCAAATTCATCAAGCCACACTCCATTTGCCTTTTCATAAAAAAAAGGATTTTTTTCATACTCGCTCATCCTAGTAAAAAAAATAATCTCTTGCTTAGAATATTGGAGTGTCTCTGGGGCAGACATATCAAAAACAAAATAATTTTGAATATTATACAACTCAAGCAGATTTTTTAATTTCACCTGCAATCCATCTGATTTAATATTTAGTGCTAATGGCAAGAAACAATTATATTTATTATAAAGCTCAAACAGTTCATTTACTTTTACACTGTCTGCAACAGCCATATCATGAGACACAATAAGAGAACCATTACAATCTCTAATATCAGTCTCTATTCCAAAACCAAAATTAAAGCTTCGCTCAAAGGCAGAAAGTTTGTTTTTCTCTTCAAAAGATTGCCAAAATCCTCTATGTGACATTATTAACATTAAAACTTAACCTTTCTAATTCTCTTCACCAGCCAATCCATATATCTGCGTTCCGTTTCCGAAATCGTATCGCCATAATTCACCCGCAAATTTCTGTTTTGGTCAAAAATCGGACCGACAAAAATTTTCGCGCTGTCCACTCTACCCAAAACATTCTCCAGCGTGGCGATTTTTTCCTGATCAATTTTCGTGCCAAATCCCACAAGCCCCACCGCCTGCTCACGCATCCCAAAATCGTAATCTGCCCGCAAACTATCCAAAGCAAAATCTTGCAAAGCGGTAATCCACACGGGGTCATAATTGTAAAAAAAGCTCGCCAATCTGTTCCGGTCATCATCTTTACCAAAACCGATAAACGGCACCCGAAGCCGCTTCACCGCTCGCTCCAGCTCAAAATCAACATCGCCCACAACCAGCAAACCATAATCGTCCACAGGCAAATCTTTTAGCTGCTTTGCAATCGGCAAATCCTCGCTATTTCCGAGTTTATACCAAACCATTTTCGCCAGCGGATCGACAAACTGCGCCCCCAGCATAAAAGCGTTAATTCCCGCAAAAGCGTCGGCGGAAACAGAGTCGCAGCTAAGGTAGGCAAAGTTGTGATTTTCTGTGAGCAAACAAGCCACCGCGCCTGCCAAATATTGAGCTTGGCAGCGATCAATCCGCGCCACTGTTGCATTTTCACCATATTTGAACTTGCTAAAAAAAGTGGTATTCCCAAACTTTTTCGCCAATTTTTCGCCAAAAGCAAAATCGTCCACCAAAAAAATCGGGTCGTAACCGACAACCGCCATCTGCCCAACAACCTCATACATCTGCTGATTGTCCGGCACAACCACGCATCCCGGCGACTTGACAAAATTCAGCCTTTCCACCTCTGCCACAAAAGGTCGATAGAGCCTTGGCACACTGTCCAAATTAACGACCGCTCCCTTAAAAACAAAAGCGGGCTTCGGCTTTTCAAAAACCTCTTCTTTTGCGCAAGCGGACAAAAAACACAAACCAACCAGCAAAAAAACAAAACTTCTTAAAACTTTCATCTATAATACTTTATCATCACTTTTTGTCGATAATCTTCCAACCATCGCTCGCACAACCGATTCAGCTCCCCAGAAAGATAATCGTTCCTTTTTTCGTTAAACTCCTCTTTGCTCAAAATCGTCCGAAAGTCAACTTTATACAACAAATATTTCCCGCAAGACAGATAAATCGCGGGACGAAACTTCGCCAGTTCACCCTTCATCGCCAACTTGAAAATCTGCTCATTCTCCTCACTGGTCGTCCACGGAATTTTGTTATCCACCGAAAAATTTTCCAAACTCTGCAAACCGCCCAAATAGGTCAAAAATTTCTGCGCATAATAGTCGCCATTGTTCAAATTCTCCCGAAAAACGCCCAAAAATTTCCGCGCATTCTCCTCGTTTTTCTCAACCTCGATATGCTCGACGATCTGCGACTTCACCTGCTCAAACGGCATAACCGCCGACTTGTAGAGCTTATCCAAAAAAAACACCGCATAGCCGTCGTCCAGCTTAAAAATCTTGCCATACTTTTTTTGCGCATACATCTTCACAAAATCGCCCTCATACGGCATCAAATTGCCCAAAAACTCGAACGGCTCGACAATCGAATGAAACTTCGTCTGAAAATAAAACGGCGAATCTTGGTAATTTTTGAGGCTGTTATACCAGCGCACCTTGTCGTTCAACTCCGAAATCTTCGCCAGCGCAAGCTCCTTTTCCTTCTCCTTTTTCAACTTTTGCCGAATAAAATCTTTCGCCTGCTCCAAACTCAGATAGCTCTCACTAAAATTTTCGCCTTTCCTGAGAATCAGCCAACCATTTTGATAATAAAACGGCTCACAAATCTCGCCGACACCCAAATTCTCGATTTTTTCTTGCAAAAAAATGTCCAAATCGTCATAATCCAAAAAATTTCCAGACAAACCCGCAAAATCGTCGCCAAAACATTTTTTCAGATAAGAAAAATTGTCCTCATTCAAAATCTCCGCCAAATATTTCACAAAATTTTGCTCAATCTTCGGCTCGTCCATAAGGAAAATGAAATCGTAGCGCTGCTTGCCTGCCGTGGCAAAATCGGCTTTGTACTCAAGGTAGTAATTCTCGATTTCCACATCCTGAATCTGCACCGTGTCAAAATCCGCAAACCTCACCAGCAAACCGCTGATACCCAGTTGCATCGGGCGCTGAAACTTGCTGAAATATTTTTTGTAATACTTTTCCAGATTATACTTTTTTTGCTTTTGCTCGTCCAACTCAACATTGTCGTAGAGATAATTTTTCGCCTGCTCGAAATCGGGCAAATACGCCGAATTATAGACAATCGTGTTGTAATGGCAGATTTTGTCGCCATCTTTGATGCTCCCGAACAAAACGCCCTTGTTAATCCGCTGCCGAATTTGCTGCGTCAAATCGCTCTTATCAGCAAAAAACCGTTCCAAAAAGAAAAAAATCGTGGTATCGCTTTGCGCCTTTTCCAGCAACTCAGACTTTAAATTTCGCTCCTCTAGTTCCAATTTTTGCAAATAGTTAAGCGAATCGAACTCAAAAAACTCAAGCTTCACACCAACTCGCTTGTCCGCCAGAGAGTAAAAATTTTCCTCATAATGCTTGCGATACGGATCTAGCTGGCTTTTGTCCTCTTTGGCAACCCACGCAATATAGTCGTGCAGAACTTTCTGGTAATCGCCATCTTCGGACAGATAATCGACTCGCTTTTCGTCCTTTTTTTTGATAAGCAAAAATCCGCTGGGAATCTCCCGCAAAAAGCAACTTGAGTCGCTCTCAAAAATCGCTTGCAAATCCACTTGCTCAAAGTCGGCAATCTGATCGCTGGCTCGAATATAGTCGGTGCTAAAAATCTGCCGATCGGGGCGAATGCCATCCTCCCACGCACTTGCCAAATCCTCCGCCAGCTGCCTTGCGACATTTTTGCGATAGGTCTGCAGCCCCACTTGCCAGTCGTCAAACAAAAAGCTCAAATCGTCCGCCGACTTGTCCTCGTCATCCAGCACAATCGCATAATCGAACTTAATTTTTTTCAGCTTGTCGAACATTCCGTAATTTTCTTCGGCAAAATCTTCCAAATCGGAATAGGTGAAATTTTCGGGCAAATCGAAAAGCGACCAATCCGCCAAAACATACGAAATGTCGATTTTCGCACTCTGAAGGAGAAACTCCTGCAAAATCGCCTTCACATCAACATTCAGATTCGATTTAATCAAATCCAACGCCTTAATTTTGGTCAATTCCCGCTGAACCAGCGCCAAACTTTTCGACTTCTCCGCCCTCATTTTTCGCAAAGATGCCAAATCCACAGTCTGCCCCAGCTCGTCCTGAAAATACTGGATAATCTCCTGATTGGCAATTTTTATGCCCTGCTCTTTGGCGTAATCCAAAATCAGCTGCTGCCGAATAAGCCCCTCGAGCGCGCGCACCCTGTCGCTAAGGGAATTTTCCTGCATATACACATTCAAATCTTGCTTGGTCAAAAAATTTTTTCCGACACGAACCAAAACATCGGCGGAAAAAAGCTCGAAAAAGCAACCGATTATCAATAAAAAGCAAACTATTTTTTTCATATCAAACAATAAAAACTCTCCACTCCGACCGCTATCGCTCTGCCGTCGGGCAAAAAATGCTCATTGTGCAAGCCAAACTCGCTCACACCGCCTCCAAGCCAAAAAAGCAGCCCTGGATAGTGCGAACTGAACACACAAAAATCTTCGGCAGTGTACTCCTCCGACGCCTCTACAAACTCTACTCTCGCTGGCAAAGCGACTTTCCACTTCGCAAACAAATCAGCATCGTTGACCACCGGGGTCGTCGAAGCGCCGAACCGTAAAGCTATCTGCACGCCAAATTCGCTCTCCACTTCGTCCGCCACAGTCCGAAACTGCAGGTTCAACTCTTGCTTGGCTTTTTCGCTCAAACTGCGATGCGTGCCTTGCAACACCGCCTTTTCGGCAATAGCGTTGCGGACATTGCCCGCGCTCATTTTACCAACACAAATCCGATTGCTATCGGTTTTCAGCTTTTGCAACTTTCGCGCCAGCTCACAACCAGCCAAAAGTGCGTCTCTGCCGTCTTCTGGGCGCGCCGCATGCGCCGCTTTTCCTGTAATTTCAAAATCGAACTCCTGAGCCGCCGCAAAAATCGCCCCCACTTTACTCGCCACCTGCCCCACGGCGTAGCTCGGGCTGATGTGCAAAGCGATGGCTGCCTCTATATCATAAATCGCCAACGCTCCGCTATCTATCACCGATTGCGCCCCCAAGCCCAGTTCCTCCGCTGGCTGAAACAAAAACAGCAAATTTTTTGCGGGTCTGTTTTGAGCCACTTTCTCGATCAAACCCAGAAGCACGCTCATATGCATATCGTGTCCGCAAGCGTGCATCCAGCCAAAGTTTCCAGAGGCGAACTCAGCGCCCGTCAGCTCTCGGAACGGCAAAGCGTCCATATCGGAGCGAAACAGCTTGTATTTGCCTGCGCCTTGCGAATATTCGACCAAAATTCCCGTGCCTATTTTTTTTATCACAAAGCAATCAAATTTTTGCAAAATGTTCAGCAAAAATTTTTGCGTTTCTTTTTCTTCATACCCTTTTTCAGGGATTTTGTGAAGTTCCTTGCGGATTTCCAAAAGGTCAAGTTTTTCCATTTTTTCTAACTAATTTCGGCTTTTTGCCCGGCATTTACGATTACCAAAAAATGCATACAGGTGGCTGCAAACGGAATGAAGTTCAAAAAAGGGACTAAATCGAAAACCAGCGCAAGTTGAGCAAACACGACCAGATAATTTTTCCCGACGATTTTTCCGCGCAATTTTGCCAAAAAAATTAACGCCAACAGACAAAAAAAATGCACCCAAAAATAAAAGCTAATCCCGCTCATCACATACGAAAAAAGGGAGTTCGAGCCGTAAAGCGGCAGGATGTAGGTCGGCAAAGCCACCAGCAAATAGACAACGACGAACCCCCAAAAAGTGGCTACAATTTTCTTTAGTTCGTCTGCCAGCGCTTGCATCAAATCTCCTTAAATTCGCATTTTTTCTATCGGTCAAAAAGCTGTTTTTTTTGTCAAACCTTTTTTCCGCTAGCCGTTCATCTTGTTCAAAAAATCTTCGTTATCACGCGTGGCTTCGATGTTTTGCATGATTGTTTTTTCAACTATTTTCTACAAAAATATTTATAATTAAAGACCTCTCTGCCTCTTTATTTTGAAAAAAACTCTCATTCAATAGCCAGTAAACTATTTAAAATCTTTCTCAAAACAAGAAGCAAAGAGGTCAAATTGCACTAAAATCTAAATTTAGCAAGCCAAGATCTTGATTTTACCAAGAAATCAAAGCTATCAAAGCTGCGATAACCAACAAAATTGCCAGCAGTTTTTCTTTGGGGCTAAACACGGGCACAGCGGCTTCTTTCGCTTTTTTTCTGCGCATCCACCAGTAAACAATAATTCCAAATGCAAAAATAAAGCTAGAGATACGCAAGTCAATAGGTGTGGAAGAAAAAAGCATCCAAAATCCATAAACAGAGCCAACAACGCCAATAAAAACATATTTTGCGTTCCCTTTTGCCATTCCTTCTTTAAAAATAAAAAAAGTTGTTAAAACATAAGGAATTACCACTATCGAGCTAGCAGACTGAATTATCACAAGATAAGCGTCGTTGGAAAGACGAGACAAAATCAAAGTCAACTGCATCACCACACCGTTGATGATCAAAGCTGTGACTGGCGCGCCCTTTTTGTTGGTTTTAACAAAAATTTTAGGCAAAAGATTTTCCTTGGCAGCGTCAAACGGAACTTCCGCGGTAATAATCGTCCAAGCAAGCCAAGCTCCTAGTATAGAGAGTATCACGCCGAGATTGATTAGCACCGCTCCCCATCTTCCGACGATAGCCTCCATCACATACGCAACAGAAGGACCATTGAGGTGAGCCAACTCCGATTGCGACATTATCCCAAAAGACAACACGCTCATAACCATATACAAAACAAGCGACACAATAAATCCAATCACACTGGCTCTGCCGACATCTATCGCTTTTTTGGCACGACCAGACATCATCACCGCTCCCTCGACACCGACAAAGCACCAAAGAGTGACAAGCATTGCCGCCTTAATTTGAGTCCCAACACTTCCTAAATGATCGCCTTTCCCAAAAAAATCGAAGCTTAGTTTATGAAAATTAAAAGCAAAAATTAACACGACAACAAAAACTGCCAACGGCACCAATTTTGCAACAGTGGAGATTGTGTTGAGCAAAGTCGCACTCTCGACTCCCCTTAAGACCAAAATAGCAAATCCCCAAATAAGAATCGAGCCTCCAATAAAAGAAATCCAGTTACTGCCATTTCCAAAAACATGAAAAAAATAGCCAAAAGCGTCCATCAACAACACCGCAAAAGAAACATTGCCGATGCCCGCACTCAGCCAATAGCTCCACGCAGAATTAAACCCCACATAGTCGCCGAATCCCTCTCGAGCGTAGCGATGCAACCCTCCTGCTAGCTCTGGTCTTGTTGAGGCGAGAATGCTAAAAGTGATTACCAAAAATAAGACCCCAACCCCTGTTATAAGCCAAGCGAACAAAACAGCGCCAGCGCTAGAAAAAGCCGCCGCATTTTGCGAAACATTATAAGCTCCACCGCCTATCATTGAGCCAATCACAATTCCAATCAGCCCAATCAATCCTAATTTATTATCTTTAGTTGCCATCCACTACTCCTTTATGCACAATATTTTAAAGTAAGCTTTGTCCCCGTCTCTTCTACGCTCAACACCATGAATATCGCTCTCATAACCTGGAATCTCATTCTCGAACTTTTCTCTTGCTTGCAAATAGTCCAAAATAGCCTTAGACTCCTTGTTTAAAAGCTCTCCACCCATAATGATAGGAATACCAGGAGGATAAGGCACCACCATCACAGCAGGGACTCTCCCCAAAATATTCTCCAATTCCACATACTCCACATCGCCACGCACCACGGCTCTATAAGCATCTGCAGGCTTCATCATTTGAGTCGGAATATCTTGAAAGGCGTTTTGCATCATATTCAAAATGCCAACTTTTTTAAAGTAGTTGTGCATTTGACTACAGTGATCTTGAAGTCCCATATTTCCATAGGCTTCTGGGAAATTTTCTACCATTTGAGGGAAAACTTCACTCATTGGAGCGTTACAATCATAAAGCTTCTTAAAGTTGTAAAGCTCGGTAATCAAAGTCCCTTGCTTTCCTTTGGTCGTTCCAAGAGAGTTCAAAAGAAGGAAAGAGTAGTAATCTGATTTTTCACAAGTTATCCCTTTGCTTATCAAATAGTTCGTCACAATCGAAGCGGGAATACCTTTTTCAGCCAAACTGCCATCGGCATTAACCCCAGGGCAAACAAAAGTCAACTTGATTGGATCGAGCATCGCATAGTTCTCTTCCATATCTTCAAAGCCATGCCAGCAATCTTCGTTTGACATTATCCAAGGCTCTTGATTGGAAGCCAAATAAGTTGGGTCAACATCAGCAAAATCAACTTTCTTCCCGTCAACTTTCACAGTTTTCGGTTGCCAAAGCTCAAAAAACCAATCGTCTTCGTTTTTGTGTCGAATCTCTTCTTCTACTTTCACCATCGTTTGTCTCAACTGAATTGCTTCAAAAATAATTTGGTAAATAAGATCCTCACCACCGTCTCCCATCATCTTCGTTGCCACATCCAAACTTGCAATCATATTATATTGAGGCGAAGTTGAACCATGCATCATATAAGACTCATTAAACAAATCGTGATTTATTTTCCGCTCTGTTCCATTTTTGATATGCAACATCGATGCTTGCGAAAAAGCTGTCAGTAGCTTATGCGTAGAGTGCGAACAAAAAATTGGCGGATGATTTTTTGCGTTATCATCGTCAGTCATTCCAAAATGACCTTTATACATTGGGTTAAACCTCGCATAAGCATACCACGCCTCGTCAAAGTGAAGATTTTCCACAGAATGTTGCAAAATCTCCTTAATGTTGCGCACATCGTAACAAACACCGTCATAGGTGGAGTTAGTCAAAGCAGACATTTTGACTTTTTTGCTCTTGCTTTCCTCTGGAATTAACTTGTTCGCTTTTAACTTTTTCTGAATGGTCTTTCCCTCAAATTCCGACAATTTTACAGGACCGATAATACCCAGTTTATTCCTCCGAGGCAACATATAAACAGGATAAGCTTCTGTTATAACCATCGCATAATTCAAAGACTTGTGGCAGTTTCTGTCAACAAAAGCGATATCGCCAGGAGACACCTGAGAACGCCAAATAATTTGGTTAACATTTGAGGTGCCATTCAGCACAAAATAAGACATATCGGCGCCAAATACTTTAGCTGCTTGCTTTTCAGCTTCTCCTGTTACGCCTGAATGATCCAAAAGCGAGCCAAGTTCGGGCACAGAGATCGAAAGATCCGCTCTAAAAACAGCCTCGCCAAAAAATTTGTGCATTGCCACGCCAGCAGGAGACCTCAAAAAACCATCACCACCCATATGACCTGGAGTGTGCCACGCATACTTGTACTCATCGGCATACTTCACAAGAGTTTTGAAAAATTTAGGATAAACGCTCTCTACATAACTGCGCAAATGAGTTTTGATCGTTCCGGCAAGAAAATCAACGGTGTCCATCGTTTTCCACATATAAGCGTTCACATAATTAAGACTTTTCGCCTTAATATCACCGATCTCATACCTGTCTGCAATCACAATAATGGGCAATCTTTTGTTTTTTGCATTCGCAAATTTCAAAAAAATGTCATAAGAATCGGAAGCTTCGTTCGCAGAAGAAAACTTAGCGCTAAGCGAGCTCCAGTCAATCAAGACCAAACCAATATCTGCACTATTCCCCAAAATCTCTTTCCCATCCCCAAAATCGCGAGCCAAAACGACATCGCAACCATGATCATTTCTCAAGGCATCCACGATTTCACGCAATCTCTCGCCTTCGTTGTCTTTCACCTCAAATTCACTGCTAACCAACAAAATTGGCCAATTTTTAAGTTCTAACTTTTTCATAAGAACTCCCCCTTTCTTTCTGATAGGAGGTAAATTTTAAGGTTTCTGTCAACCTTTTTTTTCGTCTCTAGCCGTTCATCTTGTTCAAAAAATCTTCGTTATCCCGCGTGGCTTCGATGTTTCGCATGATTGTTTGCAGACCTTTGGCAGAATTTTCGCTAGCCGCCAAATATTTGCGGATGACATAAGTTTTGTTTTTTTCCGTTTCGGTAAGCAAAAGCTCCTCTCTTCTGGTGCCAGAGCGCACCAAATCGATTGCGGGATAGATTCTGGCTTCCGCCAAAGAACGATCCAAGTTCAGCTCCATATTTCCCGTTCCTTTGAACTCCTCAAAAATCACCTGATCCATCTTCGAGCCCGTGTCCACCAAAGCCGTCGCCAAAATCGTCAAGCTTCCGTTCCCGCGAATATTACGCGCAGCACCAAAAAACTTTTTGGGATAATGCAAAGCGCCGACATCGATACCGCCCGAAAGCGTCTTGCCGCTCGAGGGAATCTCGTTGTTATACGCCCGCGCCAGGCGAGTGATGCTATCCAGCATAATAATCACATCTTGCCCAAGCTCGACCATCCGCTTGGCTTTCTCGATCACCATCTCGGCGACCTTGATGTGATTAGAGGTTTTCTCGTCAAAAGTCGAAGCGACCACCTCGGAATTTTCCGGCAGCAAATTCTCCTTCATATCCGTCACCTCCTCCGGGCGCTCATCGATAAGCAGCATAATCATATACGCCTTATTGTAGCGCAAAATCGTGTTGGCTATTTTTTGCAAAAGCACCGTCTTGCCAGTCTTTGGAGCAGCCACGATAAGACCTCTTTGCCCTTTGCCCACGGGCGTAAACAGCGAAATCATCCTGCCCGAAACATTATCAAAAGGCTGATCGGTCACAAACCGCTCCTCTGGAAAATGCGGCACCAGCTTCTCGAACTTTGGCACATCCTTCATCGATTGCGGCAAGTTCCCGTTCACTTTGCTGATTTTCACCAGCGCCGAATATTTGTCTCGCTGCCGATTTGGCTTGCAAATTCCCGCAACCATATGCCCTTTTTTCAGCCCATAGCGCCGAATCTGCGACTGCGAAACATACACATCCGAATCGCTCTGCAGATAATTATTCTCCTGCCAGCGCAAAAAACCGTAGCCGTCGGACATAATATCCAAACAGCCACAAACATGCCGCTCGCCGCTCTTCTTTGCCTCAACTTTCGGCTGCTTCTCGTCCTGCGTCTCCTGCTGCGACTTGCTCTGCTCTTGCTCTTGCGCCTGTATCACTTGCGCCAAAAGGTCATCCTTTTTTTTCGACGGCTTCTCAATCCCCAGCAGCTTCGCCCTTTGCAAAAGCTCTTTCACCTTCAACTTTTTCAAACTTTCCATACTCATTATTATCCTAAAATCTCCCAAACTTTGTTATTTTTTCAAAACAAAAGAACTTTTAATCGAACGACAAAACGCTCCCTAACATTGACTGACCCCTTATCTTAACTCCTTGCAGAAGCAAAAGGTTAGCCAATATCATCACAAAAGAAAATCCTTAAAAAAGAATTTGCAAATCCGTTTTTTTTTCTTCTTAAAAAAAAACAGCACGATCTGCAAAACAGAAAAAGGTGGCAAGACCAGCAAAACCAGCGATTATCGCCTTATCGACCAGCTCGCCACCTGTTAAATATACCCAACTAAAGAGCAAAATTATTTGTTGTTGCTCTCGAATTTTTTCATAAAGTCGACCAAGAAATCGACGCTTTCCATCGGCATAGCGTTGTAGAAAGACGCTCTGCAGCCGCCTACAGATCTGTGACCTTTCAGCGAAAGCATATTTGCAGCGCCAGCCTCTGCCAAGAATTTCTTCTCCAAATCCTCAGACGGCAATCTGAAAGGAATGTTCATCAAAGAGCGATCCTCTGGCACAACTGTTCCGCGATAAAAGTCTGAGCTGTCCAGCAAATTGTAAAGTTTAGCAGCTTTTTCTTTGTTAATCTCGTGGATGCCCGCAAGTCCGCCGTTGTTCTCGATCCATTTCAAAACAAGACCAACTACATAAATCGAGAAAGTCGGAGGTGTGTTGAACATCGAGCCTTTGCTGATGTGCGTGCGATAGTCCATCATTGTCGAAAGTCCCTCGTTGCCAGAGTCAGCAAAAGATTTTTTGATAGCCGCCAAAACTGTGCCAGCTGGTCCGATATTTTTTTGCGCTCCAGCGTAAATCAAGTCGCATTTTTTAAAGTCGTATGGTCTTGAGAGCATATTTGACGACATATCCGCAATCAACGGCGCAGCCACAGACGGCAGCTCTTGATACTCCGTTCCGCGAATTGTGTTGTTGGTGGTGATATGCAAATAAGCCGCGTCAGAAGCCACTTTGCTCAAATCTTTTGGAATGTAAGTAAAGCCTTTGTCCTCGCTGCTAGCAACAACATTGACATTGAGACCCAAAATTTTTGCCTCTTTAATCGCCGCTGTTGACCATGAGCCTGTGTTCACATAGCAGCAGTCTTTGCTTTTGCTGCCGAAATTCAAGGCGGTCATCAAAAATTGCGTAGAAGCTCCACCTTGCAAAAACAGAATCGAGTAGTCGTCTCCCAATCCCATCAGTCTTGCGGCTCTTTCCATCGCATCGTCGATGATTGCTTGATAATTCGGAGAACGGTGACTCATCTCCATTACAGACAAACCCTTACCTTTGTAAGAAACTAAGTCTTTTTGAACCTCTTCCAAAACTTCCATAGGAAGCACGGCTGGCCCTGCGCTAAAATTATGAACTCTACTCATAATCTCCTCCAATTTTTTATAGATTGAATGTTTTTTTGATCTAAAAAAGAAATGGGGTGACTGATGGGACTCGAACCCACGACAACCAGAACCACAATCTGGCGCTCTACCAACTGAACTACAGTCACCACTTTCATCACGGATTATTTAGTCTCAAAAAATATGCGAACGAAATTTGTCAAATTGTTTTTGCTTTGGGGGGAAAAATTTTGGATATGGAAAGAATAAAAATTTTAAGTAGGCTTAAGAAAACCAAAAATTCTACAGAAAATTTACCTCAACAACCTTAAAACCTTTTTTTCTTTCTCTTTTATTTCCAACAAACCCTTTTGTAAAAGAGCCTAAAATTCTGACTTTTCTACCTACAAATTTATCGAAACCTAGAGAGTAAGACTGCTGGTTAAAAATTGTGACATTCCCTTCATTTTTTGTTGAAACAAAAAAATAAGAAAACTCACTTAAAGTTCCTCTCATCTCTTTTTTTATTCCTACTGAACCCTCTAATTCCACAAACTTTGAACTTTTATTCAACTCTTCAACTCTTTTTTTACAAGCGTTTCCACCACAAGAAATAAGACAGACAACAAACACAAAAAAAAGAAAAAATCTTGCTACCTTACTTTTTTTTGATCGATATCTCATAATCGCCTATACTCGAAATTGGGCGCAAAGTTATAGAATAATTTCCATCATCAGAAGTTTCAAATTCAAGAGTTTGCTCGATTTCTCCCCAATATGAAAAACCCGCACCATAAAAATTAAGCTCAAAATAGTCTATATGCTCACTCTTTAACTCAAGGCAGTAAGTCACAGCACTATCCAAAGCTATCTCAAAATAATCATTGTCGTTTGCATCATGAAAACTCCGATCTGAAGTAGCCCCAACAGTTAACACCTCTCTGTTTTCATAATCATCTGGCTCTTGCTTATCTTCGCCTATAGATATTGGAACCTCATTCATTTTTTTTACATAATCGTACCACTTATTACTAGCAAAATCCAATACATCCTTATAATATTTTTCGTCATATTTCTGAATTTTATACCAGCCATTATGGTAAATTGTTACTCCCGAAGCTTTCCCATAATCAAACACCTCAGAATCAAAATCGTTAGCATAAGCCTTATAAACAACTGCGTCTTTCAAAGCATTTTCAACATTTTTTGCTTTAGATTTCACTCTTTCTGGTAAAGAAGACTCTCCTATGTTTTTCATAAAATCACCTAAATCTAAATAATAAGCAACATAAAACGAAGACAAACTTTTTTTAGCCAGACCATTATAATCTTCATAATTGCTATTTTTATCTAAGTCAACCAAAATTTCAGACGCTGCTTCGTTTATAGAATTATACAATTCATCCATTTTTGCCAAATCGACAACAGACAAAGTAAAACTTCTAAAATCGTAAAAATAGGATTGCGCTGATTTGCAAAAATTTATTGCAAGTTCATCGCCTTCAATGTTAGGGTTATCAACAACACTCTGCAAAGCCTCATACGACCACATTTCTGCAGGGAAAACCTCTTCTGAAAACAAAATATAATTCGCATTATTTCTAACTTCATAAGCTAATTCTACACCACCCATAAGACAAGCATACGGATAAAACAAATCGATTTTCTTTCCAATCTTTCCTTTCAAATATTTTGTTATTTCGCCTAACTCATAATGAGTTAAAACATCTCCACTAATTCCAGATCCTGCATTGTCATCAGAAGCAATAGAAAGGTTCAAATCGCTAAAAACTCCTGTTTTTGTGGTGTCGTCAAAGCCTCCTCCATGATTAAAAACAGAATACAAATATTTTTCGGAATCAAATTTTGCTAGCGCATAATCCAGAAAATCTCTACTTTCGACAATATCCCCAGACCTAATTTCATCCCTCTGTTTCCAAGTTCCATTTCGATCCAAAAAATCTTTTTTAAAATCTCCGCTTAACACATAATAACCATCAACAAAATTTCTCGAAGTGTATCCTGTTCCTTTAGAATCGTCACCATAACAATCCAGCATAACGGCTATATTTAGACTATTTTCACTGTCCATTTTTTTTGTGTTTTCCAAAGTTTGCAAATAATTGGTCACAATTTTATTATATCTTTCAAAGTCATAGTCGATATTATTATCAACAGCAAAATGAACTAACACCGTCCACTTTCCAGAATTACTGCTATCCAAATCGTTATCATTGCTTGTTGAACTGCTACAACCAGTAATCAAAGAAAATAAAAACAAAATTATGCTACAATTTATGATTTTCCCCCTCATTCAACACTCCTTATTTCAATTTTATTTTAATTTTAATTTCAACTTCGTAAAATTTAAAGCTTTTTTGTCAATTCTTTACTTTTTCTTTAAATAAAATTAAGTTCAAAAACCTGGCTCTTTCACCGCCAAGAGCAACAACCCTCCAACCACAAAAAAGCACAAAACCGACAAAATCGAATACCGCTGCGAGCCCGTCAGATAGGCGATTTGCCCATAAACCACAGGTCCAAAAATCGAGGTGAGTTTGCCCGTAAATGAGTAAAAGCCAAAAAACTCACTGACCCTTTTTTTGGGAGTCAGGCGCGCCAACATCACCCGCGAGGACGATTGCGAAGAGCCGATGGCGATGCCCGCCAAGAGTCCAACCCAGTAGTACTCACTCGCCGAACGGCAAAAAAACGCCCACAAAACCACAGCCGTCCAAATCAATAAAGTTATCAAAATCGTGTTTTTCGCCCCAAGCACATCCAAAACATAGCCAAAAACCCAAGCGCCAAGCATCGAGGTGAGCTGCACCAAAATGAAATAAAAAATCAGCTGCGAGCTGGTCAGCCCAAACTGCGTTGCGCCAAATATCGAGGCGAACGAAATAACGACGATAATCCCGTCGTTATAAATCAAGTAACTAATCAAAAACTTGAGCAGATTTTTGTAATTTCGGATATTGGCAAAAGTGTGACTCAGCCTGCGGACGGCGGTTTTGACATAGTTTGTTCGTTTGGAAGGAATCTTCACTTCCTTGAGCAAAACGAAAGTCACTATCGAGAGCAAGCCGAAAAAAGCGCCAACCATCGGGAAAACCAGCTTCACATCGATTTTCAGCAGCGCCAGCGCCAAAAATAGCGAGACCAAACCTCCCAGATAGCCAACTCCCCAGCCGAAACCTGAAATTTTGCCGATGTTGGACTGCGTCGAGATTTCTGGCAAAAATGCGTTGTAAAAAACATTGCCGCAGCTAAAGCCATAATTGGCTATCACGAAAAAAATTACGCCCATTGCCACATCGCCTTTTCGCACAAAATAGAGCAGCGAGGTGAAAATCACGCAGAGGTAACAGTTGATAAACAGAAACTTTTTTTTGGAGCGAGAGTAGTCTGCCACCGCTCCCAAAATCGGCGAAGAGATCGCCACCAAAATCATCGAAATGCTGACAGCCCAGCCCCAGAGCGCCGTGGCGAACTCTCCTCCACCGACGACCACATCCTTAAAATAAACGCTATAAATCACCGTAACGATGATGGTTGTAAAAGACGAATTGGCAAAATCGTAAAAAATCCAGCCAAAAATATTTTTATTCATTTTCATTATTTACCCTCAAAATAGCCCTTTTTTCTTGACGCCAAACCGTAGCCGTCGCCAGCTAAAACCAAAATCGATTTTATACAAGGAGCTACGATGATTTCTTTGCAAAAATGGCTAATTTTTCTGAACTGGCAAGCCACCTGTTTTCTAGTCAACAAAATTTTCTCGAAATTCCAATCAGCACCACATTTTGCAGGCAAAAACGCAGGAGCAGCGCGGCTATGATAATCGGAAATCGCTACGAAGTCGTCGAAAAAATCCACAAAGGTTCGTGGGCGACAATCTACAAAGTCAAAGATGTCCGAGACGAAAAGTTCTATGTCCTCAAGCTGTTTTCCAAACTCTCTAGCCACGAATTTTACTCGCGATTTTCGCCAGAAGAGCTGACCAGACTCACAGGCATCAAGCATCACAACTTGGTGCGCACCTACGACTTCGGCTTCTTCGGCAAAAG
Source organism: Candidatus Cloacimonadota bacterium (assembly GCA_963676615.1). GTDB lineage: Bacteria > Cloacimonadota > Cloacimonadia. The sequence continues at coordinate 1,136,404 of OY781092.1, forward strand.
CATCTACTCCATCAGCGCCTACTACGATTTGCCCTCACTAGAAAAATTCCTCTTCGCCAAAATCGAAGACATCTACACCATTATCAAAGGGCTTTGCCTTGGGCTGGAGGCTCTGCACAAAGAAAACATCCTCCACCAAAATCTGCGCCTAGAAAACATCCTCTACGACCCAAAAACTTTGGAAGTCAAAATCTTGGAATGCAATTTTGTGGACAACGAGCGCTCCAAACAGGAGATTATCGTCGACTACCTGCCCTATCTTGCGCCAGAAGTTTACGAGGGAGGACAAGCGGTCGTGCCCAGCGACCTCTACTCCCTTGGGATCGTGCTCTACTACATCACCTGCGGGCGTTTTCCGTTCTCGATTCACCAAATTCAAAACCTGCAAAACCACGAAAACTACTATCCGACTCCGCCGTCCAAAATCAATCCCCAAGTTCCAGCTGCACTCGACACCTTGATTTTGAGGCTGCTTAGCCGTTTTCCGCAAGAGAGATTTCAGAACACAAACCAAATTTTGCAATACCTGAACAGCTACTCGGGCAAGAAAAAAATCATCCTCACACAAGCCGACAAGAGCGTTCCTTTGGCTTTCGGCAAAACGACAATCCACCGCAAACTTCTCGAGCAACTTTTGGCGAACCTCAGAACCGTCCATCAGCAAAAAAACGGCAAAATTTTGCACATCATCGGCGACAGCGGCGTCGGTAAATCCAGCCTGCTCAAGCAGTTCCGCTACTCGATTTTCAGCGACAGCTTCGCGATTTTCTCGTATAAATGTAGCCAAGACAACATCGATCCGCTGTTCACTATCGCCAAAGAGACGATGAGCAAAGAGAGTCTGGACAAAGTCACCAAAGAGTTTTCGCAAATTTCCGAAAAATACAGAAAATTTTTGATTCACTCGGAAAAAGAGGCGCTGGCGATTCCCGACACCGAAGAAAAAGTCCAGATGGACACCGAGTTTATCAAAAAAACGATTTTTGCCGCCGCAGAAGAAAAAACTTTGGTCATCATCATCGAAAACGCCGACTACCTGCACGAAAAAACGACCAAAGCGCTGGACATCATCTCAAAAAGCATCAATTCGCACCCCGTTTTTATCGTCATCACTGGCGAAAAACACGACGCTTTCGACTCGGTCGTTTACAAAAACAAAAAATTTATCCCAAATCTTAATCGTGCCGAAACCAAAAATTTCATCCTCTCCGTGACCAAAGGGCTGCACATTCACGAAAATATCATCAACCTTGTCGTCGAAAAATCGACCGGCAACCCGAAATTTATCAAAAAAATTTTGTTGCAGCTCTACAAAGACAACCTGCTGGGCAAGGAAAAAATCCCGGCAAACTATCGGCTGCCGCTTGCCATCAACTCCAACATCAAGCAAACGATTTTAGAGTCGCTGCGCCATCTGCCAGACTATCCGCTCATCAAAAAGCTGGCGTTTTTCTTGCTGCCAATTTCCAGCCAAAGTATGCAAAAAATTTTGGAAATCAGCCAAAAAAAAAGCTGTTTTTTGCTCTCGGAACTGATAAACGCCCACATCATTCACCACGAACAAGAGGTTTACAAATTCAACTCCGCTCAGATAAAGCAGAGCTTGCAGCAGGAGCTGACCTTGCCCGAAAAAAAATCGCTAATCAAATGTGCTTTTTCGCATTATCAAGACCAGCCTATTGCTGATTTGGCGACCGCCGAAGGCTTGCTCGATTACGCCCTGATTATCAAAGATTTTGAAAAAATCCGCAAATACAATCTGCTTTGCGCAAAGTTGCACCTGCAAAATTTTCAGCACCAAGAGGCTTACAATCACTATTTTCAGGTCGGCAAACTCCACGCTCTTGGCTATCTGCCAGCGAAATTTCGCAGCCAAGATTTGCAAGAATTGACGCTCAACTCCAAGCTCCACACTCTAAAAAGTTTGCAGCTGCTTTCGCAATTTCCAGAAAAAGAGAACGAAAAATTGCGCGCTATTTTGCTGCAAGACGCCCGCAAAACCGATTTGGCGGAAAAGCTGTTCGACCAATTGCAGCTCGGCACATCAAAAATCGACGACATTATCAGGATGCGCAAAATTCGCAACAAACTGATTTTGCACAAGCTCGATCAAGCGGAAATTCTTCTGGAAAATTACACCCCAAAATCACAAAAAGACGAGGTTTACAAAATTATTATGCAGGCCGAGTTGCTGCTCAAGCAAAAAAAGCCAGCCGCCGCGGCGCTTATGCTGAAAGAGTTTATCAAGTCCAACGAATTCGAAAAAATTTCTGACGAGTATATTTTGGCGAAACTTTATCATGTGCTGGGCAACTCGCTGCACATCAGGCGGAATTTGGAAGAGGGCGAAAAATTTTATCTAAAGGCGCAAAATATTCTGAAAAAAAACAACTTTTTGGTCGGACTTTGCTCTAACTACAACGATTTGGGCGGTCTATACCTCACTGGCGGCGACATCGGCAAAGCCCTGAAATATCTGCGAAAGGCGCAAAAAATTTCCCAAAATTATCCTTCGGGAAAGCTACGCGTTGCATACACCTACGGCAAGGCGTATCTCAAGCTGGGCAAGTTCAAAAAGGCGATTGAGTATTTTGAAATCGCCAAAAAAGTTTGCCACGAGACCGAAAACCAAAAGCGGTTCAAGATGTGTCAAATGCACATCTCGTCGTGCCTGATGAAATACAAGGGCTACGGCGATTTTTACCGCTATGTGCTCGATTTTCGTCCCGAAATCTTCGATTGGGAAGTCGAGAGTTTCGACCCGCTGGTCAGGACATTTTTTGTCTATCTAATCGCCACTGAACAGTCCAACGAGCTGGAGCAAAAGCTGGAGCAAAATTCGCACCTCTATTTCAAGAGCGAAGACCACTACGAGCACTACTACAGCCTTTTGGGCAGCATCGCCTATCACAAACAAAAATACGATTTAGCCATCAAGCATTTCGAGCACGCCATCAACCTCGTCAAAACCACGCACAACTACGCCCTTGCCATTTTGCTCTACAAGCTTTGCAAAGTTTACACCGCAAAAAAAGCTTTTGAAAACGCAAAAGTCGTCTGCGGACAACTCAGCGATTTATGCGAAAAATACAAATTCGGCTACTGGCAATCGCACGCAAATCTGGAAAAGCTAAAAATCGAGCTGTTCAGCGGAAAAATCGGCTATCGACGAGCTTTCGAAAAAGCAAAAAAGGCGCTGAACTTTTGCAAAGAAAAAAACTACTTTGTGCAAATTTTGGACTACTACGGCATCATCATCCAGATTTTGGACTTCTACAAACTCTCTGGCAAAGCCGAAAGCTACTTTACGCTCTACAAAGACAAAATTGACGAAATCTGCCAAGGATTGCCCCAAGATGTCGAAAAACGAGTCAAAAAGCGCTATCACTACAACAATAAAGATTTTTCCAAGCTGCTAAAGTTCAAACTCCCTGCTCAAAAACAGATAAAAATCGCCGACGAGCAAAAAAACTTCCTCAAAATTTTGGAAATTCGCGACATCGAGCGCATCAAATTCTTTATCTGGCAGATGGTTAACAAATTTTTTGCTCCTTCTGGATTTTTGGTGCTGGTCGATGGACAAGAGTTCTGCAATCAGAACATTCCGCCAGAGCAAGTGAAAATTTACCAAGAAAATTTCTACCTGCAAAAAACGAGCAATTTTGGCAAAAACTCCCTTGCTGCGCCGCTGCAAATCGACAGAGTCGATCGCGGACTGATTGTCCTTGTCAACGACAGCGAAATTCCCTACAAGATAAAGGAGAAAAACCTTTTCCACAAACTGCTTCCCTACCTTTCGTATGTGATTTTTCAAATTGTGAATGTCGACAAAATCCAGACGCAAAAAAAGTTGCTGCAAAAGATGATGAACCTGAATATTTTGGACTGTATAGACACCAAGCAAATTATGGCGAATGTGCTGACTTTTCTCATCGAAATCACCGACGCCAAACGCGGATTTTGGATCGAAAAAGATTACCTGAACAGCGCATCAGGAGCGAATCTCTGGCGAATCGGGATAGATAATCAGGGCAGCTATATTTTGGCGCAAAATTTCGTCTCCAACTACCTCATCGACTCGTTTGAAAAGCAAAAAAACTTCTTCAAAATCTCCTCCAGTTTGGTTTCCGACAAAAGTTTTGTGCAAACTTTGCAAAGGTTTTCCATCAAAGATTTCGAAATAATGCTCTTCCCCATTATTTTGGACAACAAAATCGACTCGTTTTTGTATTTGGACACTTTTGACGACAACAAAAAACCAGCCAAAATGCTTATCAACAAAGAATTTATGCACTCGTTTACCGACTATATCGACAAAATGTTGCAAACTTTCAAGCTCAACCAAAAGTTGAAGGTGCAGCTGGAAAAACAGCAAAAAGTTATTCAGACCAAATCAGCTGCCATCAAAATAATCGACGAAAATTTTTTGCAGCCCATAAAAGATATAAAAAAGGAGCTGCAAGATTCGCCAGCAGAAATCGACAAAGCGGTTTGCGAGCTTTCGTTTCTTGAGCATTCTATCGCCTCGGCGTTTTTCTTTAACAATCCAAACTCGCTAAAATACTCTAGCCCACTAAGTTACAGCCTGCGCGACCTCAGCCAAGAGGTCCTTGACAACTACCAACTTCTGACCAAAAAGCTGAAAATCAAATTTTCGGTAGAGTTCGACAAGCTAAAAGTCAACAAAAAAACTTTTTTGCTGGTTTTGGACAACATTATCCTCAACGCCTTGCAAAATGCGCAAACTTATCTGGAGATTGGCTCGCGAATGTCCAAATTCGACAACGAGCGCGTGGATAATCAAGACAGCTTGGTGATTTTTGTGCGGAACGACGGGCAAATTCCCGACAAAGAGGAGCTCAGAAATTCGTTGCAAAATCCATTCTCGCAAGATTCAAGACAGTCGGCGCATCAACAAAGTTCGCAAAATTTGGGCATCGGGCTAAATTTTTCGCGGTCGATTATCGACAAAATGAACGGCAAAATCTGGCTCTATGTGCGTGAAAAACATACAACTTGCTACATCGCACTGCCGCTGCCAAAAATAGTAAAATAAGGAGATTTTTATGAAACTCGGAGCTTTTATTTTAATCGTCATCGGTTGTTTTTTCTTTTTGACCAATTTCATCAACATCCGCATAAACTGGAACTACATCTGGCCGCTGATTTTGGTGGCTGTAGGCATCAGTATGCTTCGCTCGAAATGAAAAAAGAGCTCATTCTCAGCTTTGAATCGTCCTGCGACGATACAGGCGTTGCGGTGATCGACACGGAGTATAATGTCCTATCGAATGTCGTCTCCAGCCAATTTGTGCATCAAAAATACGGCGGAGTTGTGCCGGAGTTAGCCAGCCGAGACCACCTGAAAAACATTACCCGTGTCTGCGAGCAAGCGCTGAGCCAGGCGAATATTTCTGCCAAAGATGTGGATGCGATAGCCGTTTCGGTGAATCCTGGGCTAATCGGCGCTTTACTGGTTGGCGTCAGCTTTGCCAAAGCTCTGGCCTACGCCGAAAACAAGCCGCTGATCGCCGTCAATCACCTGCTGGGACACATCGCCGCCATCAGGCTCGACTATCCAGATTTAGCGCCACCATACCTTGCCCTAATCGTCAGCGGCGGACACACACAGCTAGCGCATTTCACCAGCTTTGGCGAGTTTGAAATCCTCGGCGGCACAGTGGACGACGCCGCAGGCGAAGCTTTCGACAAAACCGCAAAAATCCTAGACTTGGGCTATCCCGGCGGAAAAATCATCGACGATTTAGCCAAAAAAGGCGACCCGAAATTTGTCCATTTCACCAGAGCGTTAAACAAAAAAAACAACTTCAACTTCAGCTTTTCTGGGCTCAAAACCGCCATAATGAACTATGTTGAGCAGGCAGAGCCCGCTTTTGTCGAAGAGCACAAAGCCGACATAGCCGCCAGCGTGCAAGAGAGCATCGTCGATAGCCTGCACAGCAAAACCATCGCTTGCGCCAGAGCCCACAATATCGACAAAATCGTCGTTGCAGGCGGAGTCTCCGCCAACTCCAGATTGCGCGCCAAATTCGCAGGGCAAGCCTACTTCCCCAGCTTCCGCTTTTGCACAGATAACGCCGCAATGATTGGCGCTGCAGCGGTCGAACTTTATCGCAAAAAAGAGTTTGCCAGCCTAGAGCTGAACGCCTTTTCCACAAAAGGCATCCGCAACATCTAACAAACGCAAAAACAAAGAGTCCGCCAATTTACTTGACACGAAAAAACTGTATGAACTTTTAACACCGAACGATTAAAAAATTTGGAGGATAAAATGGCTGTAAAAATTGATGAAAGTAAATGCGTTGGCTGTTCTGCATGCGTTGGAACTTGCCCAGTGGAAGCCCTTGAGATGGCTGGCGACAAAGCTAAAGTCAAAGAAGATGTTTGCATCGACTGCGGTGCTTGCGTTGGCTCTTGCCCAACAGAAGCTATCTCTGCATAATTTAGTTTTTAAAAAGAAAAGCAACTTCTTAAAATAAGAGGTTGCTTTTTTCTGTGCAAAATTTTTCTACTTTTTGCGATACAACAAACTCGCTGGAATCAGCCCCAAATAGGTCACGACCAAAATCAAAGTCGAGAGCGAAACAAACTCCAGCATCATAAATCCATAGCCTAGCAACAAGCACAGCACGCTCAATCCTAGCAAAATCCAGTTAGTTTTTCCAAAATAAAAATTTTTCATACTACTTCTTATCTCCTGTTTGCAAAATTTTCAATTGCTCCTGCTGCCTCTTGGGCTAGCGCTCCTTTATCTTTCGAGACAACCATTTCAAAATAATTCTTCGCCTGCTGGGGCAGCCCCTGTTTTTGATAGACATAGCCAAGATGCAACAAAATCTCGGGGTCGTCCAACTTGCTATCGTCCGCAAGGCTCTTTTTGGCAATCTCAAAAGCCTTTTGTTGCTTGTCCCACTTGTAATAGAGCCACATCATCGAATCCCAATAGTAAACATTTTTCGGTTCTTTCGCCAGCGACTTTTTCAGTAGCGACTCCGCAAACGGATAAAACTCCCGCTTTTGGTTCATCACAATCGAATACGCATACCAGTTGGCAAACTTCGCATCGTCGGGATATTCCTGATTTGCCAGCTGTGCCACCGCCAGCTCCTGCTCATAGAGACCCGCCTTATGCAAAGTGAAAAGCAAAAAACTCAAAAACGGCTTCGACCTATTTTTGTTATTCTCCACCTCTTTTATCAAATAATGCGAGGCAGTTCGATAATTTCCGTCCAAAAAGTTAAAAATTCCCGACAAAAAATCGAGTGAGCTATTTTTGTCCAAATCCAAAAAGTAGCTGCTGCGTAGCCGATTCCAGTTTTGCAAATACTCCCTATCGGAATAGATTATGCGGTAAATCACCAAAGTCAGCTTTTCGTTTATCAGCTGGTTTTCGCCATCAAAAAAACTGGCGTTCAGATAATATTCGTAGGCGTCTTTGTATCGTTTTTCGTAATAAGCGTATTCGCCCAAACCAAAATAGTATTCCGCTGTGGGTGCGGCGCCGCCCGATTCTGCGTCCACACTTCTACTAATGGCGGACGAAAGCTCGATTTTATTCGGCGAGATAACCGTTTTGGGAGTTTGCGCGCAACCAAAAAAAATCGCCACTACGCCCAAAGAAAGAAACAGCTTGCGAAATTGCATCTCTTATTTGTAATCGATAGAGTAAGTTAGCAAAATCTCGCGATTCACTTCTGGGTCTTTCTCGTCATCAAATTTCGGAGCGTTGCACAAAATGTCGTTAAAGTTGAGCTGCAAACCCAAATTCGGCGTAATCTCCAGCAGCAAACCAGCGTTCAAATATCCTTTGCCTTTGCCCAAAAGGTCTTTCTTCTGAGCGTCTTTGGACTTTTCGCTATCGTAGTCGTTCAAGCCGACGCTGTAATCCGCCAAAAGAGTCAGCCGATTGCCAATCGATTTATCGAACCCAAAAAATATGTCCATATGTTCGTCTTCTTCGTTCTCCAGCGAATAGTTCGTTCCAGCCGTCAATCCTAAATTTCCCAGAAACAGATAATTTTTGCTCAACGCAAGATAAAACCCTTTGGATTTATAATCGTATCGCTTATATTTTTTCCAATATTTGCCCGCGCCTTGATTTGTGTAGCCGATTACCACCGCTGGATTTTTTTGCGTCTCGTCCAAAATTCGATATTTGAGTATAAATCCGACGATATCTTGCCACTCTGGCTCTTGATCGCCAACGACATGCTCGCCCGAAAAACTGACGCCAAACATAAAATATTTCACCAAACCGACATTGGCGCCGACCAACATTCCGTCGTTTTTAAAAAGCTTGGTCACCATATCCGCTTGCCCCATCTGCAACATTCCGGCAGTCGGGATTCCAGCCAAATTTCTAATCTCCCTTGCGCTCAGACTCACGCCAAAAACGCAAAAAATAAGAAACAAAATTCTCTTCTTCATTATTCAAACACCCTTTTTGTTTAAACTTTTCAAATCCTAAAATAACCACGGCCGCTCAATTTGCAAACGGCTCAATATTGTAGGCAAATTGTCGCTCCCAGCCGATAGTGTCAAATCAAACTTGATTTTTCTATACCAAGTCAGCTGCCTTTTGGCAAAATTCCGCGAGTCCTGTTTGGCTTTTTCTAGGCACTCTGTCAGGCTCTTCTCTTTTTGGAAAAACGGCTGAAACTCCTTGTATCCCACAGTGTTCAGCCCAGGATCACTCCACTCATAACCGCTGGCAAGCAGTTCCTGAATCTCCTGCAAAAGCCCATCTGCAATCATCTTGTCCAACCGAAGATTTATCCGCTCATACAACTCCTGCCGTTCTCGCAAAAGCAGTACCGAAAACGCATCGTAGCTTCCAACCGCCTGCTCTTGCTGCCAAAAAGACGAAAGCGGCTTCCCAGAGCTCAAATAGACAAGCAGCCCTCGCTCAATTCGGGCGCTATCGTTCGGATGCAACTTTTCCGCCAAAACTGGGTCAACCTCCTGCAATTTCGCATAGCGATTTTTGACAAGAGCAAGCTCCCTTCGGGCAGCGTCACTTACGGCAGGAATATTCGACAATCCGTCCAGCAGCGCTTTGCAATAAAAGCCAGTTCCGCCAACAATTATCGGGATTTGCGGCGACCTCTTGCTGATTATCTGCTGGGCACGCCTGACAAACTCCCCTGCGCTAAAAGCTTGCTTCGGATCAAGCTCGCCTATCAAAAAATGCTCCACCGCTTTTAGCTCCTCTGGCTTTGGTTTTGCCGTGCCAATCTCCAGCTGGCTATAAATTTGCCGAGAATCCGCCGAAATGATGTAGCCGCCCAAACTGGCAGCGAGTTCCAGCGCCAAATCGCTCTTACCCACAGCCGTCGGACCCTGCAAAACCACTACAAATGGCGTGCTCGATTTATTCTGACTCATCAAATCCCAGAAAAATCAAGTCCGCTTAAACAACTTTTCCAGATCGGAAATCGGCATCTTGATAATCGTCGGTCTGCCGTGCGGACAAAAATACGGCACTTGCGTGGCGAACAAGTCGTTAATCAGGCTCAGCATCTGCGTTCTGGACATCTTTTGCCCAGCTTTAATCGCCGCTTTGCAAGCGATGCTCGCCGCCAAATTTTCCCGAAAACTGCTCTGCTTTTTGAGCCGATGCTCCAAATCTTCGAAAAAAGCGATGAAAAAATCGGCAGAGTTCCAGTCTTTCAGCTCTGCGGGCACCTCCTGCACCACCACAGAATTACCGCTGAACTCCTTGATGAAAATTCCCGCTTTGGCAAAAACTTCGCGATTTTCACGGACAGTCTCCTGCACGCTCGCCGCCAGATAGCTGGGCAAATCGACCACAATCGGAAAAGCCAAATTTTGCGTGACCACAGCCGCGCCATTCAGCCGCTGCAAAACCTGCTCATACAAAATCCGCTCGTGCGCAGCGTGCTGATCTATCGCCAAAAGTCCGTGTTCATCCTGAATGAAAATGTAGCTCTGATGCAGCTGCCAAGGGTTAATAATACTCAGCTCCGAACTCACCTGCGTCGCCATCTGAAGCGGCTTTTGCGGCTGACTCTCGAAATCAGCATCAGATTTCTGCCCAAAAATATCCAGCTGCTCGGTCTGTTCTGCTGCAGCCGCTGGCGAGCCTCCCCTCTGCAACCGTTGATACATCTGCTTTTCTGGCTCTTTTAGAGGCGACAAATTTTCTGCCACCATCTCCTGCAAATCGGCAAATTTCTGCTTCTCCCAAGCCAAATACGCCAAATTCACCGCTCGGTTCACATTGCGATAAACCAGCGCCGTATCAACAAAACGCACCTCCTGTTTGGCTGGATGCACATTAAAATCGACCAACTTCGGCTCGATCTGCAAAAACAGCACAAAAGGCGGAACCTTGCCGCCAAACTTTTTAATAATCGGCTCATACCCTTTGGCAATCGCGTGATAAACCAGCGAATTTTTGATAAATCTGCCGTTGATAAAAATGTATTTCAGGTTCGGAAAAATCTCCATCGACTTCTCGAAATTGCCGATAAACCCTTTCACAGAAAGCGCCGACGACTCAAACGAATCCACCGGAATAAACTCCGCCTGCTCAAACTTGCTGCCAAAAATCAGCTTTATCCGCTTCGAAGCAGATTTCATCGCAGGATAATCGAAAACTTTGCGGTCGTTGTGATACAGCGTAAAATGAATCTGCGGATGCACAATCGCCTGATAATGCAGATAGTTAAGAATGTGCCGATACTCAACTTGCGTCGATTTGAGGAACTTGCGTCGAGCGGGAATTTTTAGAAAAAGGCTCGAAACCTTAATCGTCGTCCCCGTATTCCCGCTGCATTTTTCCACAGCTTTCAAAGTTCCGAAATTGAAAATAATCTTGTTGGCTATCGACTCATCCTCGGTCTTGCTGATCATCTCAACCCGCGCCACAGAAGCGATACTCGGCAAAGCTTCGCCACGAAAGCCCAAAGTTTGCACGCGAAAAATGTCCTCTTCCGTCGCAATTTTGCTGGTTGCGTGCCGTTCATACGCCAAAAGCAAATCTTGAGCGTTCATCCCGCAGCCATTGTCCCGCACAGTAATCCCGCGTTTGCCGCCCATCAAAACACGCACCTCGACCTCACTAGCGCCCGCATCGATCGAATTTTCCACCAGCTCCTTGACAATCGAATACGGCCGCTCAATCACCTCACCAGCGGCGATTTTGTTCGACACTTGCTCCGACAAAACTTTTATCTTGCTCATTTTTTCATTTTATCCCTAGGATGATTTTTTTGATAACTCTCTTTCAATTTACTCAGACTCACATGAGTGTAAATCTCTGTCGTAGAAAGGCTTGAGTGTCCCAGCATCTCCTGCACCGCCTTCAGATCTGCCCCAGCGTCCAAAAGATGCGTGGCAAAAGAGTGACGAATGCTGTGCGGCGTGCAGCCCTTGCTGTCTGCCACCAAATCCAAATATCGCGAAATAATCTGCCGCAATTGGTCGGAATCCAGCGGCAAACCGCTTTTTGAGACAAACAAAATTTGCGAATCTTTTGGCGAGAAACTATCGCGAATTTTCCAATAGTCCAAAATCGCCTCTCTGGCGGGCTTGCCAATCGGCACAATCCGCTGTTTGTTACCTTTTCCGATCAAATCGATCAACCCTTTTTGAAAATCTATCTGCTCCATTTTGCAGACAGCCACCTCCGAAATCCGCAAACCGCACGAATACATCAGCTCCAAAATCGCCCTGTTGCGCACAGCGAATTTGTCCTTATCGCCCGGAATCCGCAAGAGTATCGCCATCTGCGTCTTATCCAAAAAAACGGGCAAATGCGGGCTAAACTTGGGCAATTTCATCCCCGCGGTGATGTTTTCTTTGGCGATTTTCTCCTTAAAAAGAAAAGCAAAAAACTCCTTGATCACCACCATTTTATGCGCCATCGAACGATTGCTGAGATTTTGCGCCAAAGCCCTACCAAAATACGCTTTCAGCACGCTTTTGCTCACCAACTGCACCGCAGGCTCTTCCCCCAGCGAGTCGGCAAGAAATTCAGCGAAACTCTTGAGTTCCTTTGCGTAAGAAACCAGCGTGTTTTCTGCCAAATCACGAGCCCTCAGATAGTCTAAATATTTTTCGATCGCATTTTTTAACTTCATCTAGTTCAGCACCGCGCAAGTTTTCCTTTTGGTCAAGCAAAAATTGGCTTTATCCAGCAAAATAAAGCGCTGCTAGCCTTTGCGCCATAATGCTGCGCAAAAATTTTACGCCACATAAAAATTTCGCTTAATTTTTGAAAACTACTTGCCTATTTGCCAAACCGACAAAATTTGGGACTACGCTTAAAAAGGCGGGGTGTGGCTCAGTCCGGTAGAGCACAGCGTTCGGGACGCTGGGGCCGTAGGTTCAAATCCTATCACCCCGACCATTTTTGAAAAAAAATTGAGAGAAATAACTTTTATGATAGAAGAATTTTTAAACGGTAAAAAGAAAATATCTGTAACAGGTCTAGGATATGTCGGACTTCCGCTGGCTGTGGAGTTTGGAAAAATCGTCCCCACGGTCGGCTTTGATATTAAATCTGAGAGAGTGGCAGAAATTGCCCGCTTCGAGGACTCGACTCTGGAGACCACTCCGCAGGAGCTAAAAGCCGCAAAACTTCTGTCAGTGACCGACCAAGTGAACAAAATCAAAGATTGCTGTTTTCACATCATCACCGTTCCTACGCCCGTTGACAAGTTCAACAAACCAGATTTGAGGCCGTTGCAATCCGCCAGCAGCACCGTTGGCAAAATTTTAAAAAAAGGCGACATCGTCGTTTACGAATCGACAGTCTATCCTGGCGCAACCGAAGAGGAGTGCATCCCACTTTTGGAAAAATTCAGCGGCTTAAAGTTTAACCGCGACTTTTTTGTGGGCTTCTCTCCCGAGCGCATAAATCCAGGCGACAAAGTAAACACGCTCACCACCATCAAAAAAATCACTTCTGGCTCAAATTCCCAAACCGCAGATTTGGTGGACGCTCTCTACTCCAAAATAATCAAAGCTGGCACGCACAAAGCCTCCAGCATAAAAGTCGCCGAAGCAGCAAAGGTGATCGAAAACACCCAGCGCGATATCAACATCGCTTTCGTCAACGAACTATATATGCTTTTCGAAAAAATGGGAATCGATGTGAACCAAGTGCTGGCGGCAGCTGGGACAAAGTGGAATTTCCTAAAATTTTCGCCAGGTCTTGTCGGCGGACACTGCATCGGCGTTGATCCCTACTACCTCACGCACAAGGCACAATCTATCGGCTATCATCCCGAGATTATTTTGGCTGGCAGACGCATCAACGACGGAATGGGCGCTTATGTCGCCGAGCAAATCATCAAAAAGATGATTAAAAAAGGGCATAAAATTTTGAACAGCAAAATTTTGGTAATGGGCGTAACTTTCAAAGAAAACTGCCCCGACATCCGCAACACCAAAGTTATCGATGTCATAAGCGAGCTCAAAGATTTCGGCTGCAAAGTGGATGTTTGCGACCCGTGGGCAAACAAAGAGGAAGCCAAGCACGAATATGGAATTGACCTTATCGATGCAAAAAACCTTACACAATACGATGTAATCGCTATTTTGGTTGCTCACAAGCAGTTCAAAAAAGAAGATTTTTCCAAAATTCCATCTGAAACCTTGATCTTCGATTTCAAAAATATTTTACGCTAATTTATGGAAAAAAGCAAAATTTTGGTCACTGGCGCCGCAGGTTTCATCGGGTATCACCTCTGTCTTCGCCTCTTGAGCGAAAATTACGAGGTCGTGGGGCTAGACAACATCAACGATTACTACGATGTTCGAGTGAAATACGGCCGCCTGCAGAGGCTGGGAATTGCCGAAGATAGCATCCAGTGGGGCGCTTTTGCCAAAAGTTCTTCGCAGCCGAATTTCAGCTTCGTCCGTGCAAATCTAGAGGATAAAGCGACTATCGACAAAATTTTTGCGGAAAACAAGTTCGAGAAAGTTTGCAACCTCGCCGCACAAGCTGGCGTCCGTTACAGCCTGACAAATCCAGAGGCTTACATTCAGAGCAACATCGTCGGATTTTTGAATATTTTGGAAGCTTGTCGCAATTTTGGCGTTAAATCGCTTTCCTACGCAAGTTCGTCCAGCGTTTACGGGCTGAACAAAAAGCAGCCTTTTTCGACCAGCGACAATGTCGATCATCCCGTGTCGCTCTATGCCGCCAGCAAAAAATCGAACGAGCTGATGGCGCACACTTACTCGCACCTTTACGGGCTTTCGACCACGGGTCTGCGTTTTTTCACGGTTTACGGACCTTGGGGCAGACCAGATATGGCTTTGTTCCTTTTTACCAAAGCGATTTTGGAGAATAAGCCGATCGATGTTTACAATTTTGGCAAAATGGAGCGAGATTTTACCTACATCGACGATATTGTCGAAGGAATTTTTCGAGTTATCGAAAATCCAGCGGTTGCAAAAGAGAACTGGAATCCGCAATCGCCTGATCCGTCTTGTTCCACGGCGCCTTATCGTGTTTACAATATCGGTAACAGCTCGCCCGTGAAGCTGATGGATTTTATCGCCGCTTTGGAGAAAAAGCTCGGCATTGAAGCAGAAAAAAACTTTTTGCCGCTACAGGCTGGCGATGTGCCAGCGACTTGGGCGGATACTCAAGATTTGCAAAAAACGCTCTTCTATAAGCCTTCTACAGACATTCAGACGGGCATAAATCGTTTTGTAGATTGGTATAGACAATTTTTTGGCGTTTAATATTTTCGTTTTTTATCAATTTAATAAGGAGTAATTTTATGAAAGAATTAGTGGTTATAGCACTTGGTGGCAACGCCATCAAACAGGCTGGAGAAGAGGGAACTGCACAGCAGCAATTTGCCAACATCGACATCGCGTCCAAAGAGATTGTGAAGTTGAGCCAAGCCGGCTACAAGCTCGTGGTTACGCACGGAAACGGTCCGCAAGCAGGAAATTTGCTTATTCAACAAGAGGAAGGAAAAAAGCTTGTGCCTGCTTTGCCGCTGAATGTTGTCGGCGGAATGACGCAAGGGCAAATCGGCTATATGTTCCAAAATCGGTTGCAAAATAATTTTAGCCTTGCGGGAAAGAGCGTGCCGGTTGTTTCGCTGGTGACGCAAGTTTTGGTGGATAAAGACGATCCAGATTTTCAAGATCCGTCGAAGCCTGTGGGACCTTTCTACACAGAGGCGGAGGCGACGAGCCTCAAGAACGACAAGGGTTATGTGGTGAAAGAGGCGAAGCCTGGCGTCGAGAAAGGCTGGAGAAGAGTTGTGCCGTCTCCTGAGCCGATTGATATTGTGGAAAAAGAGGCGATCAAGTCGCTTATCGGCTCTGGCGCGGTGACTATCGCTTGTGGCGGTGGCGGCATTCCTGTTAAAAAAGATGGCAAGCAAATTATCGGCATCGAGGGCGTTATCGACAAGGACAAGACTGGCAATGTGCTGGCTCAATCTGTTGGCGCCGATGTTTTAATGATTCTCACCGATGTGGAGCACGCCCTGATTAACTACAACAAGCCGAATCAAGAAGCTGTTGGCGCAGTGAGCGTTGAGCAAATGCAAAAGCTCTACGACGAAGGGCACTTCCTTGGCGGCTCTATGGGACCGAAAGTTGAAGCGGCAATGCGTTTCGTCCGTTCTACTGGCAAAAAATCGATCATCACTTCTTTGGACAAAGCAGGCGACGCCCTTGCAGGAAAAACAGGAACGATAATAAGCGCGTAAAAAACGCTTCGAAAAACAAATTAAGCCGAGTTTTTACTCGGCTTTTTTTTATGTACAAACTCCAGCAATCCTGCTCGAAATTTTTGGCTAGACACAAAAAAAAGCGACCCATTTCTGAGTCGCTTATTTTTTCTTAAAAACCAGAGAACTAATCTTTCAAAAGTCCAACATCTTTGTTGAATTGTTTGATTTTCTCGTCCCAATATTCCATACAGTCCATTCTCTCGTCCCAATAATTTTCATCATACCATTGAGCGTTGATCTCCTCGACCGTCTTGCCTTGTTGCTCTACCCAAGTGAAATATTTAAGGTTGTGCATTCTCTTTTTGTCGGTATAAGTAAGCTCCATTGTGTGCTCTGTGTCAAGCCCCAACATAGAAGCCTCATACGCAACCGCCGCAGCCACATTGTCGAACTTGCCCTTTTGCTCGGTTTGCTCTTTCATACGAGACTGATACATCTCCATAGAGTCCGTAGCCACAGTCACCAAACAATCTTTCTCGTTCATCTCATAATATTTCGCCATCTTGATAGTTCCCATCAAGTTCGCAATACTAGAAATTCCCAAAAGCTTCAACTGATCAATAGTCGCTTGGTCAACGCCTTTAGCTTTAAGCAATTTGTGACCCTCTGGCTCGTTGAAAAGACGCATAATCTCCATATTCGCCTCATCGTCCACGCCAATAACCATATCGGTATTTTTCATATTGTGAACCCAAGGAACATGCTTATCGCCGATACCCTCGATTTTGTGTCCACCAAAACCGTTCTCCAGCAAAGTTGGACATTGATAAGCCTCACCAGCAGCCAACTTAACCGTTGGAGAATGATACTTCTTCAGATAATCAGCAGCAGCCAAAGTTCCCGCAGAACCTTGAGTAAGGAAAACACCAGCCAATCTTTGACCAGCCTTAGCGTTCTTATCAAAAACCTCTTTCATCGCTCTACCTGTCACATTATAGTGCCACATACAGTTTCCGAAATTCTCGAACTGATTGAAGTTCAACACAGCGTCGCCTCTCTCCTCAACCAACTCTTTCGCCTTGTCATAAATCTCCTTCACATTCGACTCACAACCAGGAGTAGCAAAAACTTCCGCACCAATCTCACGAAGCCAATCGAACCTCTCTTGGCTCATCTCCTCTGGCAAAATCGCAATCGAGCTATAACCCAAAAGATAAGAATCGTAAGCACCGCCACGGCAATAGTTACCCGTAGAAGGCCAGATCGCTTTTTGCGTTGTCGGATCGAACTCACCAGCGGTCATCGCTTGGATAAGCGGACCGTAGGTAGCACCCACTTTGTGCGCGCCAGTCGGGAAATATTTACCAACCAAAACAAAAATTCTGGAATCAACACCAGAAATTGCCTTTGGAATCTCCACGAAATTAACATCGCCAAAGCCTTTACCCTCTTTTTGAGGATCGTTAACTCTTTCGTTTTTCCAAGTAATACGGAACAAATTCGCAGGATCAAGATCCCAAATCGACAAATTTTTCAACTTGTCCTTAATGCTTTGTGGAATAGTCTCAGGATTGATTTGTTGCGCCATTGTAGGCAAAATCACATTCCTTTTACGGCACTGCTCAACAGCGGTTTGATAGACCTCTTGTTTGGTTTTAGCCATTTTTTATCTCCTTAATCTATAGTATTTATTTTTTTACTTTTTGAATAATATTACCCTTTATTTGCGAAACGACAATTCCTGTCAACATAAAAACGCAACCGATTTGTCCTCTTGGAGTTATGGATTCGCCCAAAATAAAATAACCGCCCAAAGCGGCAAAAACTGTCTCAAAACTCAAAATAATCGCCGCTGGCGTGGGCTCCACCATTTTCTGACCAACCACCTGCAAAGTGTAAGCAAGACCAACAGAAAAAACACCCGCATAAAAAATCGCCCAAAAACCATCTCGCACACCCGCATAGCTAACGCTCTCAAAAATCCCAGCACAAACAAGACTAAGCAGCCCACACACCAAAAACTGCAAAAGACTCAGAACCAAAGCGTCTATCGAAGCCAAAAAAATGTCGATGCTCACCACATGAAACGCAAAACAAATCGCACAAAGAAAAACCAAAAAATCACCAAAATTTATCTGTCCGCCAAAATCTTTCACCGCCAAAAAATACAAGCCCCAAAACGCCAGAAAACAGCCAATCCACATCGCTTTGCCAGCTTTTTTCCCAAAAAAAATCCCCAAAAAAGGCACCAAAACCACATACAAACCCGTGATAAAACCAGCGCTGCCTGTGGTCGTATATTGGATACCGAACTGCTGCAAAGTCGCTCCCGAAAAAAGAAAAAGCCCCGAAATTGCACCACAGCGCAAATTTTTACGCGTAAAAATTTTAGACTTTTTCCCAAAAAAATAAGCAAAAAACAGCAAAACAACAAACCCCAAAAGAAAACGAAAACAGTTGTAATAAAAGGGTGAAACAAAACCAGAGCCGATTTTTTGCGCCACAAAAGCTGTGCCCCAGATAAACGCCGTGAGCATCAAAAGTGCTTGCGAAAAGATATTTTTCATCTTTCAAATTTGAATGAAAAAAACTAGCCCAAAATTTCGTCGTAAGTCTTAAAATGCGTTTTGCAAATCAGCGGCAATTTTTCTTTGGAGAACCTGGCGACAAACTCGCGCGCATCTTTTTCTACGAACGAAGAAGCCCCTTTGTGCAGCGGGAAACCGCACTTTTTCGACAAAATCGTCATCTGTTTCAAAAATTCCGCTCTAGCCAAAATCGACGCCGCAGCAACCGCCAAATCGTCCTCTGCCTTTTCCCGAAAGATACAAGGAATCTGCAAAAACTCCGCTGGAGCAAAATCTTTTAACATTCTCTCGCTGGTAAATTTATCAATCACCACACCCTGAAAATCGACCGCCTGCTTCAGCTTTAAGACAGCGGCGGTGTGCAGCCAAACCATCATATGATTTAGCTTCTGCCCTCTTTCCCGAAACTCGGCGTAAATTTTGTTGTATTTTTCGGGCAATAACGCCAACACACGGCAATTATGCGGGAATTCTCGATAGAGAGCCGAGGCAATCCCCACGATTTTTCGATCGTCCAACTTTTTGCAATCGTCCACGCCCAAATCTTGCAACCTGTTCAAAATGCTCTTATCCGCCACAAAACCAGCCACCACTAGCGGTCCAAAAAAATCACCCTTGCCCGATTCGTCTGTGCCTGCCCAGCGGCTCCAGCTATGCTTTTTGGCTGGAATCGACTTTGACAAGCCACAAATCTCCTGCAATTTTGCCGCAAGAGAGGTCTCTTTTTTGCCGCCAAGCACAATCGAAACGCCTTTTTTTTCGGAAAAATAGATGTTCAAATTATTTTTCTCGTTACCCGAGCGAAAATATAAAGCTACCCCATACGGAATAGCTTTTTTTTGGACAAGTTCTATCTCTGGCAGCTTCTGGACTCGCTCCAGCAGCCGCTCTAACGCTTGATGTAGCGAGTTCATTTCTCTTTTTTGTGCGCTTTAATATATTTTTTCGAGTTTCTAAAAACCTGCTCAGTGTTGTTCGCGCCCTGCAAAATTTCCAGCGCAGCCTTCACATCTGGGTCAACATTCAGCAACTTTTTTTGCGCAACATTCGGCGAGAATTTCCGCCGCAAAATTTCCGACTCCAGCCGCACCTTGATTTTGTTGTAAACAGAATCGACGCTGCTTTTTTTCGTCTCGATTTTCTGATTATTTTTCACATATTTTACAAAATCGACTATCGTTCGCGAGTCTGCCTCAAAAAATTCGTCGATATTGTCGGCGTTTTCGTTAAAATAATTCACAGAATAGTCGAAATAAGAGTTGTTCAAAATAAAATCTTTTTCCAGCTGGCTGTACTCCTCTTCTTCCACCTCAACATCGGGCAAAATTCCGCCGCCGCCATAAACTTTACGACCGCCTAAAGTATTGAAAACCTTGTGTTTATTGTTCTCTTTATACTCTTTCATTTTCTCTTTGAGGAACTCTTTGCTGATCGTGTCGCTGTAATTTTTGATAATCGAGTCGTTGAACGAGTTGTGCACGCAGCGCCCAGATGGGACATAATATTTGGCGATGGTCATCTTGATGCCTTCCGCATTGGGCAATGTGTAGGTCTGCTGCACAGAGCCTTTGCCATACGACTGCGAGCCGATAATCAGCGCTTTATCATAATCTTGCAGAACGCCCGCAAAAATCTCCGAGGCGCTGGCAGAACCACTATTTACCAAAACAACCAGCGGCACATCTCCGATAGACGCAGGATAGTTGGAGTAGTAATTTTTGGTAAAACTGCTGTTTTTGCCTTTGGTGGTCAACAAAAGTTTGCCCTTGTCCACAAATTCGTCCAAAATTGTCAGAGCCTCCTGCAGCAAACCGCCAGGATTGTTCCGCAAATCGATAATGTATTTGGTCGCCCCTTTCTCCTTCAGCTCCCGCAAAGCTCCGATAAAATCTTCGGTCGTGTTTCCGTTAAATTGGCGAAGCTTGACATAGCCGATATCGCCGCCAAGCAAGAACTTATACGGAACGCTGGAGACATTTATCACCGCGCGCTCCAAATCGAAATCTTTGGTCTGGTCGAACCTTTTCACCGTAACTTTGACCTTCGTGCCGGGCTTCCCCTTGAGCTTTTTTATCAACTCATTAATATCCAAACCCACAACATCCTCGCCGTCCACAGCGATAATCTTGTCGCCAGACATCATCCCCGCTTTGAGCGCAGGCGAATCCTCGATCGGTTCTACAACCGTCACATACTTTCCCATCGTGGAGATAACAATACCCAGACCGCCAAAATGCCCGCTGGTCTGCTCAAAAAAGCTTTTGAACTCCTTTTCTGTATAAAAAGCTGTGTGCGGATCCAACTCCTCAATCATCCCCTTGATTGCATTGTTCACCAGCTCTTGCGTCGAAATATCGCCGTCATAATTTTGCCGAACCAGCTTTAGAACCTGCATCAAAGATTGCACATCCCGAAAATTATCGGTCTCGTCCGCCAACACCAAAAACGGAAGCGACAACAACCAAACAAATATCAAAAATTTTCTCAATTTTTCCTCCCTAAACAAAAAATAAGGAAACTATCTCTTTTTCAAAACGCTCAAAATTTGAGCATGAATATCTTCAATAGGCTTTTGCCCGTCGAGCACAACCACTCTTTTTGGAAAAAGCTCCGCCAATTTATCGAACCCCTTGATGAGCCGCTCGTGACGCTCCAAACTCGCTTCTTCAAACTTGTCTTTCTCTTTTGAACTCAGCCGTTTTTGCGACTCCTGCAAACTCACACGCAGATAAAAAGTGATATCGGGCGTAATCCCTTGCGTGCTAAATCGGTTAATCCACTCAATATCCTGAATCTGCAAATCTCCGGCAAACCCCTGATACACCAGCGAAGAATCGCTGAACCTGTCACAAACCACCTGATAACCTTTTTGCAATTTAGGCAAAATATGCTTGGCGCAATGCTCGCTCCGAACGGCGCTAAACAGCAAAAAAGCGCTCTTATCGCTAAGCTCAACCTGTCTATCGTGCAACAAAATATTCCGAATACTCTCGGCAAAATAAAAGCCGCCCGGCTCTCTGGTCAAAAAACTTTTTGCCCCAGAATTTAGAAAGTGTTTATGCAAAAGAGAAGCTTGCGTGCTTTTCCCACAAGCTTCTACACCTTCAAAAGTAATAAACATAAACTTTTTTTACTAGACCGTCAAAATATCTTTTTCTTTATTTTTGACCGCCACATCAACCTTTTCCACCCACTCATCCGTCAAACTCTGAACGCTTTTGAGCAAATTTTTTTGGTCGTCTTCGGAAATATCGCCAGCTTTCTCCAGCTTTTTCCCCTGCTCGTTGGCGTCCCGACGCACATTCCGCAAAGCCACTTTACAA
The DNA here is from genome assembly GCA_963676615.1 of Candidatus Cloacimonadota bacterium. Taxonomy (GTDB): domain Bacteria; phylum Cloacimonadota; class Cloacimonadia. The sequence goes on from OY781092.1 coordinate 1,158,007, forward strand.
CTCTCGCCTCGCTTTTTCACATCCTTGACAATCTCCTGGCGCTTTTCTTGCGTAAGCGGCGGAAAAGGCAAGCGGATAACCACACCATCGTTTTCGGGCGTCACACCCAAATTCGACGAAAGCACCGCCTTTTCTATCTCCTTAAGAGTCGATTTATCCCACGGCTGCAAAACAATCATCCGCGCCTCTGGCACAGAAATCTTGCACATCTGCTTCAACGGCGTCTGCTGCCCGTAATAATCGACCATCACCCTATCCAACACGCCCGCATTCGCTTTGCCCGCAACAATCTTGCTATAATCGCCAAGCAGACTATTAAAAGCCTCTTCCATCTTCTTTTTTGCAATATCCAAAGTCTCTTTCGTCATTTCCTTGCTCCTCTAGTTCGTCACCACCGTGCCAACGCTTTGCTCCAAAATCACTTTCTTCAAATTTTTCGGTTTGCTGACATCAAAAACGACAATTTTTTTCTGATTATCTTTTGCCAGAGCAAAAGCGGTAGAATCCATAATCCGCAAACTTTCGCTAAGCGCCTGCTCGTAAGTCAAACTCTTGTAAAGCTTTGCCTTAGGAAACTTCCGCGGATCTTTATCGAAAACACCTTCCACATTCGTGCCTTTCACCAAAAAATCGCACTCCGTCTCAATCGCCCGCAAAACACCAGCTGTATCGGTCGTAAAATACGGATTGCCGACTCCGCCAGCAAAAAAACAGATATGCCCTTTTTGCAAAGCCGACTTCGCCAAAGCAGGCGTGTAACTCTCACAAATATAAGGCATTTGAACAATCGAAAAAACTCGCGCCTTAACGCCCTTGTTGCGGATAACCCCGCTAAGCATCAGCGCGTTCTGAATCGTCGCCAGCATCCCGATATTATCGCCCGTGAGCTGATCGATGCCCACACTCTTCGATCCGATTCCTCGGAAAAGATTGCCGCCACCAATAACAACAGCGAGTTCTACGCCCGCTTGGTGAATCTCGATTATCTCGTCTGTGATCCGAGCCAAAATTTTCTCATCGAAACCTTTGCCCAAATCTCCAGCCAAAAACTCCCCACTAAGCTTGAGTAAAACTCGCATTATAAATCCTTCTTGAGCGCTTTTTTCTATTCGCCCAAAGCAAACCTAGCAAACCTGCTAATTTTGATGTTCTCTCCCAATTTTGCGATCAACTCGGTAATCAAATCCGAAACTTTTTTGTCGGGATCTTTCACAAAATCTTGCTCCAACAAAGTGTTCTGCTTGATATACTTGGCGATTTGCCCATCAACAATCTTCTCAACAATCTTCTCTGGCTTGCCCTCGTTCAGCGCTTTTTGCGTATAAATCTCACGCTCTTTGGCAATCAAATCTTGATCAAGCTCGTCTTGGCTCACAGCCAGCGGATTTGTCGCAGCGATGTGCATACAAATATCTTTACACAAATTTATAAAATCTTCGGTTTTGGCAACAAAATCGGTCTCGCAACTCATCTCCAAAAGCACACCCAACTTGTTGTTCGAGTGAATGTAAGAGTAAACAAGCCCCTCGTTTGTGTCTCTGTCCGACTTGCTCTCAGCCTTAGCGATTCCTTTTTCACGCAAATATTTAATCGCCTTGTCCATATCGCCATCGCACTTGAGCAAAGCTTTTTTGCAATCCATCATCCCCACGCCAGTTCTCTTCCGTAAATCCATTACCTCTTTTGCACTAATTGACATCTTAATCTCCTAAAATTAAAAACTACTCTGCAGAAACTTCTTCGCTAGAGGTCTCTTCGGCTGGAGCTTGCTCTTCAGCCTCGTTGCCCTCTGCCGCCTCTTGAGAAGCGTTGGCATCAGCCGCCTGCGCTTGCTCTTGCGTATCCTCGCCTTCTGTTGCAATCTTAGATCCTTCCGAAACTGCGTTTGCGATAGTATCAAAAATCAAGCTGACGGCTCTAATAGCGTCGTCATTGGACGGAATAGGAAAATCGATTAAATCAGGGTCCGAATTTGTATCGACCAAAGCCACGATAGGAATATTTTTTTTCACAGCCTCTTTGATGGCGATATCGTCGTTGTTCGTGTCGGAAATCACCACAACTCCCGGCAAGCGATCCATCTTGCGAACTCCGCCAAGCGACCTCATTTTCTTATCGTATTTTTTTTGCATTTTGCCAATTTCAAACTTGGTGTAATTGTTGATTGAGCCGTCTTCCATCATCGAGTCAAACTTATCCAGCTCGCGGATGCTCCTGCGAATTGTGCTCATATTTGTCAGCATTCCGCCCAGCCATCTGGAGTTTACGAAAAACGCGCCGCACTTTTCGGCTGCTTCGCGCACAGAATCTTTGGCTTGCTTTTTGGTGCCTACAAACAAAACAGGCTCGCCCTTTTTGGCAACGCTCTTTACAAATTCGTAAGCCTCTTCTATCTTATTTACGGTTTGACCAAGATCAAGAATATGAATCCCGTTTCTCTTGATGAAAATATACTTTTTCATCTTAGGATTCCATTTGTGAGTTTGGTGACCGAAGTGAACTCCTGCCTCCAAAAGTTGTTTCATAGATACAACTGCCATTTTTTCATCTCCTTAATTAGCGGTTATTTATTGCCTGCTTCTAGGCGACATCTTGCAAACCTCGCTTTTGGTTCTTCCAAAAAACAAAGCACCGCTCAAGACATCCACAGCCTATATCCAGACAAGATTTTGGTAATAAACTATCTTTTCGAAAATTGTGGTTTTTTGCGAGCTTTTGGACGGCCAACAATCTTTCTCTCCACAATTCTAGAATCCCTTGTCAAAAGACCATCCTTCTTCAGCGCGCCACGCAAAGCCTCGTCATACTCCAGCAAAGCTTTTGCAACAGCCAACTTCAAAGCGTCAGCCTGAGCGGACTTGCCGCCACCTTTCACTTGTGCTTTTATATCAAACTTTTGGGCAAGCTCGACCAATCTCAAAGGTTTTTCGATCTCCTGCAACAAAATATCTCTCTCGAAATAATCTTTCATCGGCAAATCGTTCACGATTCTCTTGCCAGTTCCCAAAGAGATTCTCACCTTTCCGATAGCTGTCTTTCTCTTTCCAACGGCGTCAAAATACTGCATAAAATCTCCTTAAACCTCTAAATCTTCTGGGTTTTGTGCTATGTGTGGATGCTCTGCGCCAGCGTAAACTTTCAGCTTTGTCAGCATCTGCCGTCCCAGCGGACCTTTTGGCAACATCCCTTTTACAGCGTGAATAATAATCTGCTCAGGTGTCTCCTGCAGCATTCTCTTGAATGACTTTTCTTTAAGACCACTTTGGTAACCACTATAAGTCTTATACACTTTGGCATCAGCCTTATTGCCTGTCAACCTGATCTTTTCGGCATTCACTACCACAACAAAATCGCCAGTATCCAAATTCGGCACGAAATAAGATTTGTGTTTCCCTCGCAAAATCGAGGCAACTTTGGTAGACAATCTACCCAAAACCTTATCCGTAGCATCAACCTTGAACCAAGCTCTTTCGATGTCACTCATCTTTGGTGATACGGTTTTCATCTTCTATTTTCTCCTTAAAAAAACTCTACCCTAAAACATTACAATTTAACAATTTAAACATCTGAAACCAACCTTTCGGGACTATACGGCAAGTCACAGAACGCAAAGGAAAAATTGCTCGGCAAAATGTCAAATACTTTAGCCGAAGAAATTTGCTCGTTCGGTCAATTTGAGAATTTTTACTTTTGGCAAAGAAAAGCGTTTGCCTTTTTTGTGCAAGACAAAAAATGACTGGATTTTTATCTATGTAGAAATGAAGAGCTAGGACTAATTTCAACTTTTCCTGACAACTCTTACCCGCTTTAAAGCACCAGCGACAAAGCCTCTCCTTGCTCTTCTCCCTCATTCTCGCGGAAGCGGGAATCCATCTCTAACAGCGTTCTGCGAAAAATGGTCGGGTGATGACAGGTTTAACTTTTAACTAATACCTAATACCTGTCTGACACCAAAATAGGGGCTTATCATCTGCTGCTTAAATTTTGGTGTCAGAAATGAGGGGGCTTGGGGCGGCGGTTTTCCCCAAGACGCCAAGGCGTGCTTACCGCTTCCTGCTCGCCTAGACTGGCGGTGGGACGGCGGTGGCATCTTGCTTCATCTAAAACAGAGACACGCCAAAACCAACTACAAAAACCAAAAAAGTTACGATAAGTCATAGACTTACAAACAATTACGGAGGTGCTCTCTTCCACAGAAATCTCTAAACACCTCTCGAAATCCTCTGTTTTTAGAAGCAAGCGTCCTTTTCTGCTTTTCTTTTCGGACGCCCGAAAAGAAGAAGACCCGTCTGGTAAGACATCATCTCTAACACCTTTCTAAAAAATCTAGCTAGACAGCAGAAAAATCATCAATTACTTTGGAGCGGCAACCCCAAAGCCTCCGCGTCCTCTTTCGATATTTTATCCAAATACTTGCCCGCCTCTTTTGGATTTTTCAAATTATCCAAATAATATTCCGCCATCATAAAATCGACATACTTCAGCTCAAAATAAGACATCTTGGAGTTTTGCAAAAAGTCGTAATCTGCCAAAATCGTCTTTTCAAAATCGTAATCTTCGGCAGGATAATTTACAAACGCCAGCAAACGATAATAGCGAATTTGCCAATTATCTGGCTCGGCTTCTGCGGCTTCGTTCAGCAAATTCACTGCTCTTTGCGCTGCAAAAATAACGCTGGGAAACATCCGATACTCCAAACAGCACGCCTCTACAATGCCCAAAAACGCTCTATAAATCGGCTGGTTATGACTTTTCAAATAATTCGCAAGGAAATCTCGCGCCTGAAAAATCGCCTCCTCTTTGTCGATGCCCTCCATCGGAATCTCGTCGGTGAACAAATAGTAGCCAAAAACAGCCTGCAAAAATTCTTCCTTTTCTATCTCCGCGTGGCTTAGCTCCGCCAGCTCTTCAGCTGCGGGAATTTTCCCCTTGGCAAAAACAAACCCACAGCTGAAAGCCAACATCACAATCAGAAATCGCTTCACTTTTTCACCAAAAATTGTTCCAAATTGTTCACATAATTCAAAAATTCGTCCCTGCCAATTTCCGTCAGGCGATAAACACTCCGAGGTTTTTTATCGACGAACTTTTTCTCAACCTCAACATACTCGACATCTTCCAGCTTCTTCAGATGAGTGGACAAATTGCCGTCACTGGCGCTAGTAATCTGCTTGAGATAGTTGAAATCCGCCTGCTCAACAGTCACCAAAGTGGACAAAATCGCAAGGCGAATCGGCGCGTGCACCACCTTATTGATCTGCTGATAACTCGCTTGCGGGCTCATCTGTTTCTCTTATACAACGCGATTCCCGGCACGACCTGCAACAAAATCAGCAAGCCCGCAAACACGAGCAGCGAATCGAGCGACACCCAAAACGAAAAAATCACAGAAGCCACTAGCCAACAAAATGCAACTGCCTGGAGCATCTTGTCTTGGTAAGCGCTTGCCGTGATGTGAAATGCGACAAAAAGCATCACGCTGGGAAAAACGGGAATTATCCGCACCGAAATATATGGCGAGCAAAATGCGACCACCAGCAGAAACACCAGAGACACCAAAAACGCGATCCACACATTGCCAACGAGCCTGTCCAAAAAATTCGTCGCCCCAACTTTCCTTCTCTTAGCCACTCCAAAAGAAAAAACCGTTCCCACTGCATAAACCGCAATCCACGCAGCGCCCACGACTCTGAGGTTTTCCGACAAAAAATAGGTCAAAATGCAGCCGCAAGCAGTCAAAATTCCCCACACAATGTAATGCAAACCGTTGTCAGCAAACCTTTTCTTCGAGTTTTCGATTGTTGCTTTTATAAACTCGACCTCTTCTCTAACTTTTAGATTTTCCATAAAATCCTCCTTCGATTTCAATCATACAAAGAACTTTGTATTACAAAGCCAACTTGTCAAGCATTTTTTTCTTTAATAAAAAAATCACAACAAAAAAGTGGTCAAAACCGTTGCAAAATAAGAAAGTGAGCGAAACCAAATTGGAGAAAAAAATGTGCTGCGACCAAGCGATTTACCACACGAAAATTGGAAAAATCAAGATTGTTTCTCAAGCGGAAGTTTTAAACGCGATCAGATTTGTAAAAAATGAAGACGCCGTCGAAAAATGCCAGCGGACAAAGTTTTCGGACTCCGTCTGCAAGCAAATCCAGGAGTTTTTGGCTGGTAAGCGAACAAAATTTGAAATTGCCTACGAGCTGGAAGGCACGCCGTTTCAAAGGAAGGTGTGGCAAGAGCTATGCAGAATTCCGTATGGGCAGACGCGGAGCTACAAGGAGATTGCTGCGGCTATCGGCAACGACAGGGCGTATCGTGCCGTCGGAAATGCGAGCAATAAAAATCCGCTGCCCATTGTTGTGCCGTGCCATCGGGTCGTTGGCACAAACGGTAGCCTCACTGGCTATGCTGGGGGCTTGGCCATCAAAAAACAACTGCTGGCAATTGAAAGTAACACTTTTAATGTAAACTCTACAAGTTAAAATTTATTCACGCTTGACAAAACTCGTAATTTTTCTTTCGTCTTCTGCAAGTTTAAAAAAAGGAGAATAGTATGAAAATATTCAAAAAAGTATCGATTTTCATTACTGCTATAATATTAATTGGATGTGCTGCCTTGCGGATGCCAGTTCCATCTCAAACTGAATATTTCACATCCAAAGCTGCTGGATTTACATTTGACAAAGAAAAGAAAGAGGTTAACTATTATTTAGTCCTTGCCCTTAATAAAAAGTTCGAAAATACTGTTTTTGCAGAAATAAAATTTCAAAATCCAGAAGACAGCAACGATTCTATTGTTTTAAATGAAACAATAGCTCCTACAAGTGAGAAAGTAGCCATATTGTCACCAGCTATTTATGGTTTAAAACCTTATAGAAATTACAAAACAGTAACCACGATTTATCAGTCTCCTGAAAAGAAAAAAATAATAACATCTCATACTCAATTAGTTCGATCAATGATAAATTTTTCACGGCTACCAAAAGATTGGCAAAAAAATGAAAAGTAGTTGAAAAAAATCAGCTACTTTTATTCCCATTTGCTAACTCTTGACTCACTTTCTCTGCCAGTTTTTCCCCCACTCCCTTCACGACCTGAAGCTCCTCCACTGTCGCCTCCTTCACCGCTTGCACAGAGCCGAACTCGCGTAAAAGTTTATACTTCGTCTTCTGCCCAACCACCTCGTCTAGCTCGCTAGAAAGCGTCCGCATCGAGCGGCGTTTGCGATGATAAGTGATGGCAAATCGGTGCGCTTCGTCCCGCAAATGCACAATCATTTTCAGCGCTAAAGATTTTCTGGGAAGCAAAATCGACTCCGACTGCCCCGGCAAAAAGACCTCTTCCAGCCGCTTTGCCAGCGACACAATGGCGATATCCACGCCCATCTCCTGCAAAACCTCCACCGACGACGAGAGCTGCCCTTTTCCCCCGTCAACCACTATCAAATCTGGGCTCTCATACTCGTCAAGCTTGCCCAAATACCGTCGCAAAGTCTCCTGCATACTGGCAAAATCGTCCTGCCCCTGCACCTCTTTCATCCTAAAATGCATATAATTTTTCTTCTTCGGCTTACCATTCTCAAAAAAAACCAGCGATGAAACCGTGTCGCTGCCCTGAATCGTCGAAATATCGATACAAATAATCTTCGTCGGCAACACCGCAAGCCCCAGCGCCTGCTTCAACTCCAGCACAGGCGCCGCCGTCCGCACCGCTCTGCGCAAATATTTCAGCCGCTCTTGCTCCACCAAATCAAACGCATTCTGGCGAGCCATCCACAGCAGCTTGCTCAACTTCCCCTTTTGCGGCACAAAAAGAGTCAGCTCCTGCCGCAAATCCTCGTCCAATTCCGCCGCCAAATCGGTCTCCACCAAAATCTGCCACGGCAACTGCTCCAATCTCGGCAAATAATACTGCTTCAAAAAAGCCGCCAGCACCTCCTGCATCGACTTGCCCGCAACATTCTTCAGCGGATAACTCTCCTTGCCAACCAGCCGACCCTCAACCAGCTTCAGCACCGCAATCGCCCCCGACTTCTCCTCCAAATACCCAGCCACCACATCGCGCCGCTTAGCATCCTCAAAATACACCGTCTGCCGCTGCCCGAGCTTTTGCAAACTCTCCCACTGCGCCTTATAAATCGCCGCCTTTTTGTAATCCAACTTCGCCGCAGCCGACTCCATTAGCCGTTGCAACTCCGCACTAATCTCTCGGCTATGCCCCGACAAAAATTTTTTAACTCGCCAAACCAAACGCCCATACTCGTCCCGCAGCTTCTCATCAGCCTCACACACGCCAACACACTTGCCAATCTGAAAATTCAGACACCGCTTTTTTCCCAAAGTGTTACACTTACGCAACGGAAAAATCTCCTCAACCATCTCCCGCACGCGATGCATCGCACCAGAATCCGTAAACGGCCCGAAATAATCGCCCCGATCATGCTTCTTCTCGCGCGTCACCACCAGCCTGGCAAACGGCTCGTCCGTCAACTTCAAAAACGGATACCGCTTATCATCCTTGAGCAAAATATTATATTTCGGTCGATGCTTCTTAATCAAAGTATCTTCCAAAATCAGCGCCTCGTGTGCGCTGGCGACCATTATGTAATCCAAATCCGCCACATTTTCTACCAGCTTCCGCGTCTTCAAATCCGACTTTTTCCCTGCAAAATAGCTCCGCACACGATTTTTCAGGCTCGTGGCTTTGCCCACATAAATAATCTTGCCAGCTTTATTTTTCATCAAATACACACCAGCCTGACTCGGCAAAGTCGCCAATTTTTGCTTCAAAATGTCGTTCATCTGCGCCTGCCCAATCGCTGCAAAACTCGCTTCAACTCCTGCACCTGTGCAGCATAGGCGAGTCCCACAAAAAGCAAAACGCCAAAAACTCCCAGCAGCAAAAATTTTCCCGCAAGAGCCGCAAAACCCTCTCCAAAAGAGAACCCGCAATTGCAAAAATCGACAAACCACCAAACAACAAGCCCGCAGACCAATATTTTGCAAATCTCCACCAGCGGAAACTGCAAAAATTTATACCGAATTTTTATCCAGCAAAACAAAATCGCGCATTGCAGCACCGCCGAGCAAAGCGACGCCAAAGCCAGCCCTGCCACACCGAAATAGCGCATAAACCAGAGATTAAGCCCGATGTTTGCCAGCAGCGCAACCGCCGAAACCTTCACTGGCGATTTTGTATCGCCGTGCGCGTAAAAAACGCTGACCAAAATGTGATTGAAGCAAAAAAAAGTCAGCGCCAACACATAAAAGAAAAACGGCGAATAGGTCATCTCCACAGCTTTTTGGTCAAAAACTCCGCGCGCGAACAAAATGGTGATATACTCTCTGCCAAGGCTGATCATCAGCGCCGTGACGGGAATCATCAAAAAAGCGGACAACACCAAAACATACGAAAAAGTTTTTTGCAACTCTTGGCGGTCTTTTTGAGCAACCAATTTCGAAAAAACGGGCAAGCTCGCCGCCCAAATCGGCACACCCAACACCCCCAGCGCTAGCTGCATCAGACGATAAGAATAGCTAAGGCTTGAGGCGCTGCCCACTGCCAAAAACGACGCCAAAAACAGGTCAATATAAATATTCAGCTGGCGAACGCCAACCCCAAAAAGTCCCGGCAAAAATCTCTGCCAAACTTTGTCCAAATAATCTCTGCTCCACACCAATTTCAGGCGATAACCCACTTTTTTCAGGAATGGCAAATTAACCAAAAGCTGCAAAACTCCGCCGAAAACAATTCCCCACGAATAAGCCACCACTTTTTGCTGCGAAGAGCCGCCAAGCCAAAAAACAAATCCACCGATGACGAAAATCGTCCCCAAATTGAAAAAAGCTGCCGAAAGCGCAGGCCAAAAAAAGTAATCGTGATAGTTCAAAATCGCAATAAGCATCGACGCTGTGCCGATTAAAAAAAGATAAGGCATCATAATTTGGGTAAGAGTAATCGTCAAATCCGCAGTCTGCTGGCTCAATCCGGGCGCGATGATTTTCACCAAAAAAGGCGCAAAAACGATGCCAGCACAAGAAAACACCAGCAAAATAATCGACAAAAGCGTGAGCAGCGACAAGCCAAAACGCACCTGCGCCAAGCGACCTTTTTTCTCTTCGACCTCGCCATAGAGCGGGATAAACGCCGCAGCTAGAGCGCCTTCGCCGAACAAAAGCCGCAAAAAATTGGGAATGCGATAAGCGTAGTTAAAAGCGTCCGCCAAATAGCTAACACCAAAAAAGGCGGTAAAAATGACATCTCGCAGCAACCCCAAAACTCTGGAAATCATCACCGCCGAAGACATCGAGCCCACTTTTTTCAAAAATTTCGCTTTCATCTTTCCCGCTTAAAGCCTAGTAAACCAGCTTTTCGCCCACTGGCAAAACATAAGTTTTTTTCAGATGGTTCAAATTTATCAGATAGTTCGCCGAAACATTCAGCTTTTTGGCAATCTCCTGCAGGCTATCGCCCTTGCGAACTTTGTAGTAATTTTTTTTGCTATAAACATAATCGCCCTTGATGTAGCGCCCGTTTATCGTCAAAATCTGTCCCGGCACAATCCGATTCGATCGCAGCTTATTCTCCTTGCGAATCACGCTGGTGTAGGTCTTAAATTTCCGAGCAATGCTCACCAAATTGTCGTCTTTCTGCACCCGATAATAGATATTTATCGCATCGTTTTTCTTCGCCAGCTCCGCCTTCGCTTGCTTCAAAAGTTCAAAATTCACCTTCACATCTTTCGGCACCCAAAACCCGTAATCTCCATACGGCAAAATCACATTATTCACCTTCGCATAGCGGCTTCGCTGATGCTTGTAAATCTTTATCCAATAATTATTTTTCCAAATCGTGCTGATGTTCGTGCCTTGCGCAATCGCCCACTTATCCAAATTGTGATACCCCCGCAGCGCAATATTCACCCGCTTGAACTGCCGCTCAATCGGCTCTTCCCGAGGAAGCTCCTGCCCAAAAATCTGCTTCTCGTTCTCGAAAATAATCTTGATCGCCACAGCTCGCCACACATAGCGATTGGTCTCCTCGGCGCTCATTATCAGCTCCGAAAAAGTTTTGCCGTTCTGCCGCTTGATTACCTTGCTGATATTGCCGACGCCAGCGTTGTAGGCGCACATCGCCAAAAGCCAACTATCCACGCCGTATTTCGCCAAAAATTTCTTGTTAAACTTCAGCAAACGAATCGCCGCTTTGGTCGCTTTAAAAATATCTCGCCGCTCGTCCACAAAATTGTCAATCCGCAGCTTATATTCCCTTGCCGTGGAAGGCATAAACTGCCAAAGCCCGTCTGCCCCTGCCCACGATCTTGCCATCGGATTCAGGGCGCTCTCCGACACCGCAAGATATTTCAAATCGTCAGGCGCTTTCTCTTGTGCAAAAATTTTGGCAAAAAGGTCGAAATAAAATCCGCTTCGTGAGATGTAAGTCCTTGCATTTTTCAGCTCCTGCTCAAAAATCTCCTCGAACTTCTCCCGAATTTTTGGCGACGACAAATCCACTGGCTCACCCGCAAAAACCACCACTTTCGGAATCTTGAACTCCAACTCTCCCGAAGCAATCTCCAGCTGCCGCCGCAGCGACTCCTTCTCCAGATACACGCCGTTGAGCTTCTCGATATACTCATCGATCGAAACCGTCAGCTCCTCCACCTCCTGCTGCCGTGCCTGCAAATCTTCCTCCAATCGCGCAAGAGAATCTTGCAGAGTCTGCAAAAGAAGTTCCTGCCGTTTTGCCAGAGTCAAAGAGCTATCAGCCAAATCCGCCGACGCAGATTTTTTACAAGAAAAAGCAAAAAAAAGAGCGAGACACAAAAAAAATAGACGCAAAAATTTCATTCCCAAAAAAAATTACGAACTTCTGACTTTCAAAAGTTGCCCCACTTGAATCGTGTTTGAACTCAAATTGTTAAGCGACTTGAGCGTCGAAACATAAGTACGAAACTTTTTGGCGATTTTGGACAAAGAGTCGCCGGCTCGCACACGATAATAGTTGCCATTGGTCGCCGCATATTTACGCCCAACTTGTATCTTCAGGCGCTGCCCAATGCGGATCATCGTCCCACGAATATTGTTAATCGCCTTTATCGCCGCAATTGTCGTCCGATATTTCAGCGCAATCGAGCCCAGATTATCGCCCTTGCGCACCCGATAAGTCACGACCATATCGCCCTTTGTCGCCAATTTCTTTTCCGCGGCTGCCAAAAGTTCCACATTCGGCGCAGCGTCCTTGTGCAAAAGCACCGTGTATTCCCCCGGCGGCAAAATCACGCTATTCACACGAGAATACTTGCTGCGACGCATTTTATACATCTTAATCCAGTGATTATCCAGCCAAATATCGCGAATGTTCGTCCCTTGCGCAATCGCCCACTGGTTCAGGCTGTGATAGCCGCCAAGCTTGACCTTAGCCATCCTCATCTGCTCCAAAATCGACTTTTGCTTCTCAAACTCCTTGCCAAAAAGTTCCTGCTGATTTTCAAAAATCAACTTGATGGCAATCGCCCGCCACACATAGCGATTAGTCTCGTCCGCCTTCATAATCAGCTCTTCAAAATCGGTCGAACCCTGCCGTTTGATATCTTTGGCGACATTGCCCACACCAGCGTTGTAACTACACATCGCAAGCAGCCAATCCTCGCAACCCAGACGCTGCAAATACGCATAACTGTGCAGCATATAGTCCGCCGCCGCGTTGGTCGCTTTGATAATATCCCGCCGCTGATCGACATACGAGTTAATCTCCATCCGATACTGTTTACCCGTCCGCGGCATAAACTGCCAAACACCGTCCGCTCCAGCCCACGAATGCGCTATCGGATTCAAGCAACTCTCGGCAACCGCCAAATATTTCGTATCCTCTGGCACTTTCTTCTGCCGAAAAACTTCCTCAAAAAGCGGAAAATAGTAGCCACTTCTGGGAATAAACTTGTGAGCAAACTTCAGCTCGTTATTAAAAATCTTTTGGAACTTATCACGAATGCGAGGGCGCGAAATATCAACAACTTTCCCCGCAAAAACCACCGAATCTGGCAGCCGAAACTCCATATTTATCTGAGCGATGCTCGCCGCTACCTCCAGCTGCTCCAGCACCTTCTCGTTCTTCGCCTCCGCCTGCTCCAGCTGCCGCGAAAGCTCCTGAATCTCGCCATTGAGCATCTGAATCGTCTTGTCCTTCTCCTGCAGCTGCTGATCTTTGTCCTGCAAAGTCTCCGACACCTCTTTCAGCGGCTCTGGGCTGATGTTATTGCTACTCAGAATGCTCTCAATCTCCCGCACATAATCTTCGCTAAACACGCTCTCTTGCTTTTGTGCCGCACAACCAAACAGCAAACCAAAACACAAACTTCCTATCAAAAATCTTCTCAAAAACTCCATCCTTCTAGAAAAAATCTTCCGCAAAAATCACCTGATAAATCGCAAATCAACTGGCGATAAAACCTTGCCATTCTCGACAAACTCCTGCCAAACCTCAATGCTCTCCTGGCTCATTCTACGCTTTGCGCCCGCCGTGTATGCGCCCGTGTGCGGCGTTAGCAGCACATTCTCAAACTCTTGCAACAGCGGCGCCTTCGTCGGCTCAACAGCAAAAACATCCAAGCCAGCACCTTGAATTTTTTTCGCCTTAATTCCCTTTGCAATCGCCAACTCGTCCACAACCGCACCTCTGGCAACATTCAACAAAAAAATCGGCTCTTTTATCAAACCCAAAGATTTCTGATTAAAATAGTGAAAAGTCTGATCGTAAAGCGGACAATGAAAACTCAAAACATTGCACCAGCCAAGCCCCCGCTCATACGAACAAAACTCGAAATCGCCCCGCTGCTCTTTGTCAAGAAACGGATCGACACAGCGAACCTGCGCTCCCAAAAACTGCAAACTCTTCGCAACTCGCGCCCCCACTCTGCCTGCTCCAACCACCAACACACGCAAATCGGGAAACTCCAAATTCTCGGGAAGATTTTTTTTCCAATCGCCAATCAAAACTGCGTTCTGCGAAATTCGATGCCCCTTAACAAGCGCCAACAAAAGCGAAATCGTGTGCTCATAAGCCGAATAAGCGTTTGCGTGCGGCGTATTGCACACCTGCACACCCTGCGCCAGCGCCTGCTTCACGGCGATATTATCAAAGCCGCTACCAGCCCGAATAATCAGCTTCAGCTTAGGAAATTTCTGCAAAAGCCCAAGATCAAAATTGGTCTTCGTCCTGATAATCGCCACCTGACTCTCGGGGTCGATCTCTTGCATAAAAAATCCGCCGATTTTTTTCTCCTGCACCAGCTGCCAAAAATGGCTCGGCATCTTCTCCAAAACCGAAGTTCTCATAATTTTACTAAATCTTAAAAAAATTCTGAACGACTCTCGACGGCGTAATCGCTGGCGTCCCATAAACTTTTGCGAGTTTTTCGGCTGTATCTCCAACCAAAAAAGCTCCGCCGAGGCAAGCTTTCTCTGGACTAAGCCCTTGCGCCAAAAAAGAGGCTATCACGCCCGCCAATACATCGCCACTGCCGCCTGTGGCAAGCCCGTCATTGCCTTTGTCAATAAACCAAATTTTCTGCCCCTGACAAAACAAACTCGTGTGCGATTTCAGCAAAACAGAACAGCGATATCGTTGCACAAACTCCCGCAATTTCAGAGTCGGTTCTGCCAAAATCTGGGCAATCGAACACTGGCAAAGCCGTGCAAACTCGCCAATATGCGGCGTCAAAACCGCACCATTTAGCTCCTGCAAAAGCTCCCGATTTTCTGCCAAAATATTTAGCCCGTCCGCATCAATAACCAACTTTTCGTTATTTTCCGCCAAACATTTTTGCAAAATTTCGACATTTTTCGTGCCCAATCCAGGACCAATCAAAACAGCATCCGCGCTCGCCAAATCCAAATCGGCAAAAGATTTGGTCATCACCTCCGTCAAAGCGACCTCAAAAATCTGCTCCATTCCCGCTGGATGATAGAGGCTTACCAAACCCGCTCCGCTGTGCAAAGCCGCCCGTGAGCTCAAAATCGCCGCACCGCTAAACCCCGGCGAGCCCGCAACAATCGCTAGCCGCCCACAATCGCCCTTGTGCATCGTGGCGCTGCGCCTAGGCAAAATCTGCTCATCCAAATAAGCAAAATCGTCCTGACTTTTGGCGAGTTCCTGCTCGGGAATGCCGATAGGAACGACCACCAACTGCCCACAAACCGCTTTGCCTCTGCCCAAAAAATGACCGGGCTTAGCCGCCGCCATCGTAAGCGTCCAATCCGCCAGCACGCAACAATCGCAAACGCCGCTATCGGCACAAAGTCCGCTGGGAATATCGATTGCCGCAACTTTGGCAGGCGAAAAATTTATCTGCTCAACAATCGCTTTGGCGTCACCCTGCAAAGCACCTCGAAAGCCGATACCAAAAATCGCATCCACGACTAAATCGCACTTTGGAATTTCTGTCGAATTTTCCAAAATCGGCAAATTCAGCATCTGACAAGCTCGCCAATTTTCAGCCGTTTCAGGAGAAAATTTGTTCGTCTCCCCCAGCAAAAAAATCGTTACCTCATAGCCAAATTTCACTAACCAGCGCGCAACAACAAAGCCGTCACCGCCGTTGTTTCCGTCGCCACAAACGACCACCACACTTTTGCCAAAATCAAGCTTGGCGATAAAATCGGCGCAACCTTTGCCCGCATTCTCCATCAAAACCCGAGACGGCAAAAAATAGTCGCTCATCGCCAAAGCGTCCGCCTGGCGCATCGCCTTTTTGTCTAAAATATACACAATCCAGACCTTAGCAGCTGTAGTTTTTAGCGGAGATTATTTCGTCCCAAAAATTTTGTCGCCAGCGTCGCCCAATCCAGGCAAAATATAGCCCACATCGTTCAACTTTTCGTCAATTGCGGCGGTGTAGATTTCTACATCTGGGTGCAACTTTTCGACTTTGGCAATTCCCTCGGGAGCTGCCACCAAAAAAATTCCCTTAATTTGCTTGCAGCCCGCTTTTTTCAAGGCGTCGATAGTCGCAATCAAAGTTCCGCCCGTGGCTAACATCGGATCAAGAATCAACGCCACTCGCTGATCCATCAAGCTGGTAAATTTTTGGTAATAGTTCACCGCCTCCAATGTCTCCTCGTTGCGATAAAACCCGACAACGCTGATTTTAGCCGACGGAATTATGTCAATAACGCCGTTCATCATCCCGATGCCAGCGCGCAAAATCGGCACAATCGTGATTTTTTTGCCCTTTATCTGCTGCACCGTCGTTTTGCCAGCCCAACATTCGATTTCCTTCTCCTCCAGCGGCAAACTTTCCGTCGCCTTGTAGGTCAAATAATGAGCGATCTCGGCAGAAAGCTCCCTAAATTTTTTCGTAGAAATATCCTTATCCCTCAAAAGCCCCAACTTATGCTTGATAAGGGGATGATTTTCGACATGAACCAACATTGCATTTCCTCCAGTTAAAATTTTTTCGTTTGTTTCACTTGGATGCATCTTGTCAACAAATTTTTGCGGTAGCTTTGGAAAGTTGACACCAAACAAAAAGCCCCCGATTTGAGGGCTTTGATTTGCGATTACCGCTTAAAAAATTATCAGAAAAATTTTAGAGACTGTTTTTGATTATCGTTTCCTACCTAACCAACAAAAAGTTTAATAAAAATCGCTATCAAAGCACCAGAAATTATGCCCAATTGCCACTTTGCAAAATTGTAATATCTATCAAATAGCTTGTCCATCACCTCAAATTTTTCATCAACTTTCACATTCAAAGCCTTTATTTCTGACCTCAAATCTTGATCGAGATGAGCGAAATGGTTTGTTTGAGCCTTCAGAACCAAAATCATCATCTCTTCCGAAGACAACGACCCCCCACGACCTAATTTATCAATTAGCTCCGTAGTTTTGCCATCAAGCCAATTTTCAAAGATACTATCGTTAAACATTCAACACCTCAATTTACATAAGCCGATACTCATTTCCAAAAAATGAGCAAAATTCATCTTGTCAACAAGTTTTTGAAGAGAGTAAAAAAAGCTGCACTAAGAAATTTTCTGCGTTTTTTTTGGTAAACCAAGCAGGCAACAAAACTTCTTACACCAAAATAATGGCTTATCATTTGCTGCTTATATTTTGGTGTCATAGTCCGTTGCAGAGCAAGAAGCACCTGGATTCCTGCCTTCGCAGGAATGAGGGAATCTAGGACGAAGACGGGTCTTTTAACTTTTACCTAATAACTTATAACTGCTCTGATTTTAAAAAATCAGAGCCAAATTTTCGCTCTAACTTCCTTAGCAACAATCGATTATGTCCATAATAAAGTGAAGTATCCTCTGGGCTTATCACCAAATTTTCCACACCGTTCGGATTTTCCGCACAAATTTTCTCATAAAGTGCCTGAATTTGCACCAGTTCGCCAAACGACGCGTGATATGGCCCCGCAACTACCTGCTGGGCGCTGAGCGAAACATCGGAGTGCAAACCGACTTTGATTACCTTGATGCTTTTCGACTCCAACGCCTTTTTCCAGCGGCAACACAACTGCACCGCCAGCTCCAAACTGGTTGGTTCATACTCCCATGCGCAATACAGCCGCTCCAACTGAGTGCCAGCCAAAACGAGCGTCGGATAAATCCGCACCTCTTGCGGTTGTAAATCCAAAACCGTCTGCAAAGTCAACTCCAAACTCTGCGGACTGCTTCCTGGCAAAAACGGCATAAGCTGCACCGTTACAACAAAATCAGCCACCTGCAAACGCCTCACTGCCTCAATCGCCTGCTGCGCGCTATACCCTCTGCCAGATTTTTGCAAAACCTCGTCCGAAAACGACTGCACGCCAAGCTCCACTGCCTGCACGCCATACTTTTGCAAAAGCGCCAAATTCTCAACAGACAAACAGTCTGGTCGTGTAGAAATTCGAATAGAATCGTCACTCGGAAGATAAGCCCGAACGCTCTGCAAATAATGCTCCTGCATTTCTAGCGGCAAAGCGGTAAAAGTTCCGCCGAAAAAAGCGACCTCTTTTTTTTGCCCACTTCGATATTCCACAAACTTTTGGACAAGCTCAGCCACCTGATTTGGCTGCAAAATCTCCGCCTGCGCAGTTATCGCGTTCTGCTGACAGTAGATACAGCGAAACGGACACCCCGCAAACGGTAAAAAAATGGGAAGCCGAATAGCTCCCCGATTTTTTTTCATCTTTTTTCCGATTTTATCTTTTGCCATACAGCTTTGGCGGCGTCCTGTTGCGCCGCTTTTTTGTTCACACCAGAGCCTTTTCCCCAAAATTTGCCATCAAAAAAAACCTCCACATAAAAAACTTTGGCGTGCTCGGGTCCTTCTTCGCTGGCGATTTTGTAAGTAGGCAAAGCCTGAAATTTCCCCTGAAAATACTCCTGCACTAGGCTCTTGTAATTTTGCAAATAGTCACGAGTCACCTCTTTTTCAAAATTTTGCAAACATTTGCTGGCGACAAATTTCCTAGCTTCGTCAATTCCGCCGTCCAAATAAATCGCACAAATCAGCGACTCCAAAGCGTCCGAGAGAATCGACGCCCGCTTTCTGCCGCCGCTGCGACTCTCGTCGTGCGACAAAAAAAGCGTGTCGCCAAGACTCAGCTCTTTGGCAATATGCGCCAAATATTTTTCCGAGCCAACTTTCGACTTCAGCTTCGAGAGGTAGCCCTCTTTTTTTTCGGGATATTTATTGAACAAACACTCTGCCACCAAAAAGCCCAAAATCGCATCGCCAAAAAACTCCATCCGCTCAAAAGAGCCAAGCTTGCTGTCAGATTTCCGCACGAACGAAAGGTGCGTCATCGCTAGCTTCAAATAGTCGATATTGCGAAACTTGTAGCCTATTTTTTTTTGCAAAACTTCGGCTTTTTTTTGCCAACTGCTATCGCCCTGCGGGAGTTTCCCCTTTACTTTTCCAAAAAATTTGAACTTAAACTTCACAAATTGTTTAGCCTTTGAACTTCTTGAAAATCATCACGCCGTTGTGTCCGCCGAAGCCCAAAGAGTTGCTCAAAGCCACCTGAATATCCAAATCTTCCGCGCCGCCGCTGACATAATCCAAATCGCAATCTGGGTCTGGAGTGCTGATGTTGATTGTCGGGTGCACTTTTGCAGTTTGGATAGATTTGCAGCAAACAATCGCCTCGATCGCCGCTGCTCCACCCAAAGTGTGAGCAATCATCGACTTGGTTGAGTTGATTTTCAGCTTTTTCGCATAATCGCCGAAAACGGTCTTAATCGATTGCGTCTCGAACCTGTCGTTGTAAGGAGTGGAAGTCCCGTGAGCGCTGATGTATTGCACCTCTGCTGGCGAAACTCCTGCGTCTGCCAAAGCCGCCTGCATCGCTCTTGCGCCACCTTCGCCACCTTCTGCAGGTGCAGTGATGTGATGCGCGTCGCAACTTGCCCCATATCCCACTACTTCGGCGTAAATCTTTGCGCCTCTTGCTTTTGCGTGCTCCAGCTCTTCAAAAACCAAAACTCCAGCGCCTTCTCCCATCACAAATCCGTCACGCCCAGTATCAAATGGACGACAAGCCGTTTTCACATCGTCGTTGCGGGTGGACAGAGCTTTCATCGAGCAAAATCCAGCCAAAGACAAAGGTGTGATAGCAGCCTCTGATCCGCCAGTTACCACGATGTCCGCATCGCCGTATTGCACAGTTCGCAAAGCAGTGCCAAGGGCGTGATTTGCCGAAGCGCAAGCCGATGAGCAGGTGAAGTTAGGACCTTTGAGATTGTATTTAATCGCAACTCCAGCAGCTGCGGCGTTGATAATCATTTTGGGAATAAATTGCGGCGAGACCCTTCTTGGACCTTTGTCTTTCAGGACTCCAGCTTCGTTCTCGAATGTTTCCATTCCCCCAATTCCGCAGCCCATAATGCATCCAGCTCGGAATGGATCAAAATTCCCCTCTTGGCTCAAACCTGCGTCAGCCATCGCTTCTTCGGCAGCCACGAGCATAAAAATAGAATAAGAGTCCAACTTTTTTGCAGCGCGCTTATCCAATTTTTCTTTCGGATCAAAATTTTTCAACTCGCCTGCCATATGCGAGGCAAACTCTTCCACATCAAATTTACTTATCTTGTCGATTCCGTTTTTGCCTTCCAGCATCGCACTCCAGCTCTCTTCCACACTGTGCCCGAGGGAATTCAGCGTCCCAAGACCAGTAACAACAACTCTTTTTTTCATACTAAATTAACTCTCCAAATAAAAACAAAAGCTACTCTTTTCCTCAAAAAAGATTTTCACCTTATCCGAGCGGCAAAAGAGTAGCTACTTTGATTTCCTAACCTAACTTACCTTTGAGATATTCGATAGACTCGCCCACTGTTTTAAGCTTGCCTGCGTCTTCGTCTGGGATTTCGATGTCGAACTCCTCTTCGAATTTCATAATAAGCTCAACTGTGTCCAAAGAGTCTGCGCCCAAATCGTCGATATAGCTGGCAGAAGGAACAACCTCAGCAGCGTCAACATCCAACTCTTCTACGATAATATCTCTTACTTTAGCTTCAATATCCATTTTTAGTCCTCCTAAATGGTTCTAACTTTCTTCTATTTTTATTGCATCACCAAGCCGCCATCGACATTGATGGTCTGCCCTGTGATATATTTTGCTCGATCGCTTGCCAAAAACAAGCACAGCTGTGCAACATCTTCGACACTGCCTAGCTCGCCCAGCGGTATCGCCTTTTTGTAACTATCCACGACATCCTCGGGCAACACATCGGTCATCTGCGTCTGGATAAATCCCGGAGCGATAGCGTTGCAGCGAACTCCACGCGCACCAAACTCCTTGGCAACCGACTTGCTAAAGGCGATTACACCACCTTTGCTAGCGGCATAGTTCGCCTGACCGGCGTTTCCCATAAGTCCGATAACCGACGCCATATTCAAAATCACGCCCGCTTTTTGCTTCATCATAATCTTGCTCGCCTTTTGCGTACACACAAAAACGCCCTTCAAATTCACATCCATCACCGCTTGCCAATCCGCCTCTTTCATCCGCATCAGCAGTCCGTCCCTAGTGATTCCAGCGTTGTTCACCAAAATATCCAGCGAACCTTCCGTTTTTTTCAGCCCCACAAAAAGCTCTTGCATACTTTCCGAATCGGTCACATCGCAGGCAAAACCTCGCACATCTCCAAACGCCTGCAGAGCCTCTACAGCTTTGTCCACCGCCTCTTTCTGCAAATCCACAATCGTAACTTTCGCCCCGCTCTGCGCAAAAAGTTTCGCCACAGCGTAGCCAATTCCACCAGCGGCGCCAGTCACGACAGCTATCTTATTTTTCAACATCGCTTCTTACGCCTCTTGCAGCTCAGCGACGACCTTCGCCACATCTTCCAACTTATCGATGTTCACAATTTTGGCTTTGCGGAAAATCTTCTTGATCATTCCGCTGACAACTTTGCCAGGACCGAACTCCACAAAAATCTCCACGCCGTCGGCAACCATCTTCTCGACAGAAGCGATCCATTGCACCGAACCGCTAACTTGCTCAATCAAATTTTGCTTAATCTCGTCGATATTTGTATGAGGCGTAGCGTCAACATTGCTCACCAGCGGACAGCTCCCAGCGCTAAAATCGACCTTCGCCATCTCCCCAGCCAAACCTTCAGCCGCTGGCTGCATCAAAGGACTGTGAAAAGCACAGCTCACCGCCAAAGGCACCACTCGTTTAGCGCCCGCCTCTTCCGCCAGCTTCGCCGCTCTTTGCACAGCCTCACCGTTACCAGAAATCACAACCTGCACCGGCGTGTTATAGTTAGCGATAATCACCTTGCCCTGCGCATCGCTGGCTTTGGCGCAAATCGCCTCGACATCCTCGAGCTTCATTCCAATAATCGCGCACATTCCACCGCCGCTACCTTCGCCCGCTTCTTTCATATACAAGCCACGCTTGTGCACCAAATACAACGCATCCTCAACACTGAGCACGCCCGCAGCCACCAAAGCCGAGAACTCGCCCAAAGAGTGACCAGCCACCAAATCTGGCTGCAAATCTAGCTCCTTTTGCAAAGCTCGCACCGCCGCACACGAATGCAACAAAATCGACGGTTGAGTAAACTCGGTTTGCGCCAACTTTTCTTGCGGACCATCGCTCATCAGATCCAGCAAATCAAAGCCCGCTCTTTGCGAAAAATCTTCAGCACTTTTCTTCAAATCCGCATCGGCAGCCAAAAAATCTTGAGCCATTCCGACATATTGCGCTCCCTGACCGGGAAAAACAAAAGCTACTTTTTTGCCATTAAACATCTTATCTCCTTAAACTCGCAAAAGCATCGCTCCGGCGGTGAGTCCCGCGCCAAAAGCGGTCATCATCACCAAATCGCCCTTTTTGATTTTGCCCTGTTTCAAAGCATCATCAAAAGCCATCGGCACCGAAGCGGCAGAAGTGTTGCCGTATTTGTTAACCGTCACCACAACTTTTTGCGAATCGATTTTCATTTTTTTACCCAAACCGTCGATAATCCGCTGATTTGCTTGATGCGGAACCAAAAAATCCAAATCGTCAAAAGTGATGCCATTTCGGTCGGCAAGCTCCTTGCAAACGCCATACATACTTTTGATTGCCAGTTTGAAAATTTTGTTTCCTTCCATCTGAATTGTGTGTAAATTTTTATCAATCGTCTCTTGGCAGGCAGGCATCCGAGAGCCTCCAGCTTGCTCAAAAAGGAGCTCCTCCTCTTTTCCGCTAGCCTCTAGATACGAGCCGATAAAGCGAGAAGTGTCGTCCAAATCCGCTCTGGAATAAATGCTCGCTCCAGCTCCATCACCAAAAAGAATGCAGGTGTTACGATCTTGATAATTGACAATTCTGGTCAGCGTCTCCGCGCCGATAACCAGCACTCTCTTGTGAAATCCAGCCTCGATATACGCCCGCGCCATATCGCTTCCGTAGATAAACCCCGTGCATCCAGCGGAAATATCCATCGCCGCAACTTTATCAATCCCGAGCTTTTTTTGCACCAAACAAGCCGTGGCAGGAAAAGGATAGTCGGGGCTAACAGTCGCCAACAAAATCAAATCGATATCTTCGGCAGAAACGCCAGCGTCCTCGATGGCTCTCTTCGCCGCCATATACGCAATGTCGCTCGTGGCTTGATCTTTGGCAGCTTTTCGCCTCTCTTTCATTCCCGTCATCGAGGAAATCCACTCATCAGAAGTGTCCAGATACTCCTCGAAAAAGGCGTTAGTTATGACCTCATCCGGTACATAATGCCCAGTACCTTCTAATTTTGCTTGAAATTTTGCCATTATCTTTTCCTTTATATTCAAAAAAATCTCTACTATACTTCACAATTCCAGACTGCGCACTTTTTGCGGCAAACTCAATGCCTTTGGCGATAGCCTCCTGACTGCTAGAGCCGTGCCCAATCACCGTAAGCCCTTGCAGCCCCATAAGTAGCGCTCCGCCATACACATCTGGACTCATCTTCCGCTTCAGCAAAGCAAAAACCGACTTCATCAGCACAGCCCCCACTTTGGATAGCAAACTTTCCTTCACGCCTTTTTTCAGCAAACTAACGACAAACTTTGCCGTTCCTTCGGCTGTCTTCAAAAAGATATTCCCCGTAAAACCGTCACAAACAACCACATCCACATCGCCATAAACCCTAGCAGGCTCTACATTTCCCACAAAATTAACCGACTTCTCTTTTTGCAGACTCTCGTGAACTTTGGTGTAAAGCTGCGAGCCTTTGCTGCTCTCTTCGCCGATATTCAGCAGCCCAACTCTGGGGCGATCAATATCAAAGCAAAAATGCGAATAAAGACTGCCCATCTGCGCAAACTGCACCAAAATCTCGGGCTTGCAATCTGCGTTCGCTCCCACATCCAGCACAATCTTGTCGGTCTTATTGCCGGGAAACAAAGTCGCAATCGCAGGCCGCAAAATCCCCTTGATTCTGCCATACACCAAAAGCGAAGCCGCCATCACCGCGCCAGTATTCCCCGCCGAAAAAACGGCGTCAACCTTGCGATGCTTATACAGCTCTAGCGCTCGCACCAGCGACGAATCTTTCTTTTTGCGAACGACCCGTGCGCCCTTGTCTTCCATCGTGATCACCTCTCGGGCGTCAACCACTTCGACCTTCGTTTCGTCGTAGTCGTATTTACGCAACTCTTTGGCAATCTCCTCCTGCCTACCCACTAGCACGATTTTGCCACAATAGCCTCTTTTCAGGGCTGTTATGCTACCGGCCACCTCGCAAACAGGAGCGAAATCTCCACCAAAAGCGTCTACAGCTACAATCATCTAACTACTTGAATTGTCGCCTTCTAAGCTTCCTTCACTTGCACAACTTCTTTACCGCCATAATAGCCACAGCTCGTGCAAATGTGATGCGGTCTCACTGTTGCCCCGCAATTCGAGCACTCCGAAATGCCCGGCAAAACAGCTTTATAATGAGTTCTTCTTTTTCTTTTTCTTTGCTTTGATGTTTTTCTCTTAGGTACAGCCATCGTTAAATCTCCTATCTAAAATTTTTTCTTAAAGAATACAAAAATCCGCTCGCCGAGTATGTGTCAAGTTAAATCAATTGTAATAAGCGTCTTATATCCTTCGCCAAAATTTCAAATTACATACTATACTCAAAGCCAAAAGCCAGAATATCGTTCCTCTTGCCGTAAGTAACCTTGGAAGCGCCTTCGCCAGCAGAATCGTCCTCGTAAATACAAGACATAAACGACAAATTCACGCTCATATTTTTGTTAATCAGGTAGCCAGCGCCGACAGTGTATGTGTTACAATCAAGCGGCGGGCTCATTTGCTCTGCCAAAGTGAAGTCCGAAGCTGGCAAATAGTTTTCTGTGCGCAAATAGCCCAAAGTTCCCCAAATTTTTTCGGTAAAGTTATATCTTGTCGAAAAAGCCAAATCGTGCGAGTTGCTAGAAACTTTTTGTTCGACACCTTCCCAGTTAGCATCTTTTTCGAAATAGTAGGTGAAAGCTGTGGCAAAGCTCCACTTGTCGTCCAGCTTGTAATTCGCTCCAAATCCCAAAAGAGCAGGCAAATCACGGCGATATTTTCCGTCGTCCTCTTTTCCGCTAGAAGCCAAAACTTGCTTTCCAAGCTCGTTAGACTTATCTTTCAGCTTGAACTTCAAATCCACTTTGCTCTCGTAACGAAGCGCCAAGCGCAAAGGCTTAATCGGCACATAATTCACGCTGGCAACACCGCCAACACCTTGGGCTGTCTCGTCATATTTCAAAGACATATGCTGAACATCTTGCTTATTTCCTGCAACATCTGGAGTAAAATCGCAGCTTGCATCGATACTTTTATCCGCATAAATATAGCGAGCTCCCGCAGCTACCGAAACTTGCTCGTTCACCTGATAAGAGCCACCAGCAGCAAAAGTATAGTAAACGCTCACAGCTTGGGCATTATCGTCTTCAAAAGCCACAGTCACCGCACTCTCAGGGGCACCAGCCTTTGCAGCCACCGCAGCTTTCAGCTTAGAAGCAAAATTAGCACCCAGACCATAAGTTGTTGCGTTTCCGTCTTTATAATCGACAGTTCCACCACCGCCACTGACCGTAAAGCAGCCAAAAGCGCCCCAGTTATCTTTTTTGTAAGTCGCAAAAATATTCGGAATCGGTGACGGCGCATTTTGGTCTTTGGTCACCTCTTTGCCCTCGCGCGTGTCGTAATAGGTGTGTTCATATTTCTTGAAAATATATTGCAAATCGAAACTCCCGCTAAAGCCCTCATCGCCAAACATAATCCCCGCAGGATTAAAAGCTGCCATATCCGCTCCGTCCACAGCGCCGTTCCTCGTCGGCTCACCAATATAGCGAGAACCCCAGTTCTGTTTGTTGTCGATACCGCCCGCCAAAAGCTGCCCAGCGACCATCACCGACAAAACGATTCCTAAAATCTTTTTCATTATTTTCTCCTAAATTTCGTTTTCACTTTTTTTTACCACTTTGATTGTTGACCCACACTTTTTTTTCAGAAATTTATGTCAAAACCAATTACAACTAAAAACAAAAACAAACCAATCGGTAGGTTTTACATATAAAAAAGCCCTAATTCTTTCTAAATGAACACAAAAAAAAACGCCCCTTCAAAAAAAAAGAGGCGCTTAATTTTCTAGCCAAACCTAATCACAGCAGCCTTTGCTGCCTTTGCAAGAGCTCTCGGGGACAATCTCCGCCATTCCCACTTGGTTAAACTCCACAATATTCTCTGCCACAGTTCCCGCAACGCCTTTGTAAACCTTGATACCCACTGCGTTGAACTTCGTCACGGCGGCGGCTCCTATTGCACAAACCACCAGCGCATCGATTTTTGTCTCCTGAAATGACGCCAGCGGGTCGCACTGCTCCCGCTCGTGCTCCAAATCTTTGTTCTCAAGCGCCACAAACTCCTTGCTACTATCGTCGTAAACAATATAAAACGGCGCCGCACCAAAATGACTGCGCATCACGCTCTTTTCTGCGTTGCAGTTATCAACAGGGAAACAGATTTTCATACTTCCTCCTTGAAAATCACTCTAAATTCTATCGAAGCAAAAATTGCACCCACAAAAAATAAAGTCAAGAAAAAAAGATTATGCAACTGCTCAAAAACCACGGGAAATAAAACATTTTTTCCCCTTCTGAAAACAACAAAATTTTTCATTGACATTCATTACCACTTTTCTACAATTTGAGTGTTAATTTATTTATAAACAAAGGAGTTAGTTTTGACCCCTGACACCATCATCTCTTTATCAATAGTTATTTTATTTCTCATCGGCATAATCTTTGTCGGCAAAATCGCATCGAAAAAAATCGACAGCACAGAAGACTACCTCGTGGCAAACCGCAAAGCTCCTTTGTATCTCATCATTGGCACACTTTTCGCTACTTTTTGGGGAGGAGGCACAATCATCGGCGCTGCTGGATCGGCTTTTGAGGGAGGACTTTACAATGTAATAGGCGACCCTTTTGCCGCAGGTCTTTCTCTTGTGCTTATCGGGCTCTTTTTTGTAAAAACTATGCGAAACCTAAAAATTCGCTCCCTTGGAGAGTTATATAACTTCCGCTTCGGCAAAACAACGGGCTATTTCGCCTCTGCTGTTATGATTCCCACCTACATAATTTGGACAAGCGTGCAACTACTGGCCATCGGCAAAATTTTAAATATCTTGCTGGGAATTAATTTTGCCACAGCTTTTTTAGTTGCCACTGCTGTCGTTGTTTGCTTCACCTACATGGGCGGCATCGTTGCCGTCATCTGGACAGACCTTATCCAAATGATTATTATCCTCATCGGTCTTGTTGTCATTGTTTTTGTCAGCATTAACGCTATCGGAGGCATTGGCGAGCTAAACGCTCACACTCCTGAAAACTTTTGGCAATTTATTCCTCAAAAAAAAGGGATTATGCCTTGGATAACTTATCTGGCGATGTGGGCAGGAATGGCTCTAGGCAACATACCAAGTCCAGATATCGCTCAACGAGCCTTTATCGCCAAAGACATTAAAACTGCAAAAAAAGGAATGATAATAGCAGGTTTTCTCTATTGGACTATCGGGTTTGTCCCCATTCTGCTTGCACTTATTGCCATTATTTTCACATCTAAGGGTTTCATTTCGGAAGCGTTAATCGCAAAAGACAGCGAACTTCTAGTTCCAATTTTAGCACAAAAACTTTTTGGTCCAGTAGGTCTTGGAATATTCATTGCATCGCTGGTCGCTGCGATTTTATCCAGTGCCAGCACCTCTCTATTTGCTACAGCAGTGCTTTTTTCCAACGATATTTTCCGCCCTCTTTTCGAAAAAAAAATGACCAAAGAAAAACTAGAAAAGAAAATGCTCGGAGCAACTAAACTTTTTGTTCTGATTGTCGGCATTTTAGCTGCAATTTTTGGACTTTCTTCCAACAGCATCTACGATTTAACCATTTTTGCCTTCACCCTGCAGTTTGGTGCCCTCTTTTTCCCTTTTGTTTTTGCTCTTAAACTAAAATTTGTTACATCTCAAGGGATAATTGCTGGAATGCTTACAGGCATCAGCATAAATTTAGTTGGCTCAATCATAGAAAAAAGTGTTATTCCTGAGCCTTGGGAGTTTTATACGCTCGTTCCAGCCATCGCGAATATGATAGTTATCCTCGTTGTTTCAATTTTCACCAAAAACAAAGGAAAAGGAAGACCATTATCTGAACTGTATTTTCCCTAATTAAAATCACTTGAAGTCGCTTCTAACAGGCATCCAACTATCTATGTTATAAATAATTTTAGGAATTATAAAAAAATTAACCACTTTTACACCCTCTGTATTCACCAGTGTTTCATTGATAAAATCATACATTTGGTTATTATCTAAAAACCGAGTCTCAATAGCAAGATTTGCTTCTCCCCAACCAGAAGCAATATAACAAACATTCGGGTTTTGCTTACAAAATTCCACAAAATCGTCATAAACATCTTCCTCAACTTTAAGATTGATGTCGGCAATTGAATGGTAATCAAACATACTCGGCTCGACAATCGTAGCAATCCGAATAGCCTTAGATTCAAGAAGCTTATTTATTCTGCGATTTACAGTTCGCTCATTTGCTCCTATATTTTGAGCAACCTTCGCCGCCGACGCTCTTGCATCACGAGAAAGTTCTTTTATAATCTTGTAATCCAATTTATCAAAAATCTTTTTCTTCTCAATCATAATCAGTTCCAAATCAACAAAATATTTTGTAATAAAAAGCAGACCTGCCGACTAAAAAATCAGAAAGCAAATCTGCTTTTCACCAGTATTTTGACTAAAAAAACACTATTTTTTCATACTTCTTGCATACAAATACATACCATACAATGTTGTCAAGATTGTTCCTATTATCAAAGTTAAGTGATACAGAGAATCGAAACCTTCTCCTGTATAAAACAGCAAAACTATTCCCAAAGCAATAAACAAAAAGCCTATTACTCCCGAAACAACGATTCCAAAATTACCGAATGGGATTTTATAAGGTCTTGGAACATCTATGTCTTTAAATCTCAATTTTATAGCAGCTGGAAATAACCACAAATATGGCAAAAAGAAAACTAAAAAACTAAAAGAAAGAATTGTCCAAAAAGCCTCGTTTGCGCTGCCACTAAGCACAAAATTCAAAATTATCAAAACCGTAGAAATCACTCCCATAAGAATATATGAATAGTCTGGCGTCCCATACTTTGAATGCCGATGTCCAAGCATTTTTGTTTTAGATGCAAACTCCGCCTCGTCCAACACCTCAACCCCGCCTAGAGTCCAAGAAATCATATTGGCAACTAAAGTAAAACAGGAAAGCAAAATTATCAGGTAAAATGCAGGCATTTGCAAAGGTCCCAGGACAGAGGTCAGCACCTTAATCGCCACAAAAAAACCGTCCAAAGGATCTATCGCCTCGGCCGGCAAAGCGACTAAAACGCCAAAAGTTCCGATGATATACAATGTAGCGATGAGTAATCCTGCTAAAATTGTCATTTTGGGGATATTTGTTTTGGGATTGTCAACTTTTGATGCTATTGAGCTAATAAGCTCAAAACCCAGCAAATTATAAACAATTGCGGAACTGTAAGAGATTGTATTAAAGTCGATAGAAAGCTTAAAATTGCTCAAAGCAAACGAATTAGCTGCCCCAAATTTAAACAGGTAAATAACTCCAAGCAAACCAAAGATTAACAACACAGAAACTTTGGTAATTGCCGCAATATTAGTTACGGTGATGCTAAGATCTACGCCTCTTATTCCGATAAAAACCACCAACCAGCACATCGCAATGGAGATTAGAGCTTGCCACCAAAGGCTTATCTCGGGAGCGCACGCCATTGTAAACCAAGTTGTAAAAGCGATAAAAACTGCAGGCATCCAAAAAGCAACATTCACCCAATAAAACCACGCGACCAAACTTGCCTGAAAATCTCCAAAAGCCCTTTTCACCCAAGCATAAATTCCGCCATCATCTGGATAAGCAGCTCCCAACTCTGCGTTTATAAGCCCATAAGGAACAAAAAATAGTATTGCCGTCAAAAGCCAAACCGTAATCGAAGAGACTCCCATAGCAGCTGGAGCCACAAAAGTATCCAAAACGACAATTCCACAAACAGTAAAGGAAATCATCTTAAATAAGCTAACCTTCTTTTCCATTTTTACCTCCGTAATTTATTTGGGTTGCTGCTGAGTAATGCAGTGAATATTACCGCCACCCAACAATATCTCGCGAGCGTAAATGCCCACTATTTCTCTTTCTGGAAAAACTTTTTGCAAAGTATCTCTCGCCATTTTGTCATAAACTGGATCGTCAAAAATCGGCAAAATCACAGCATTATTTGCAATATAAAAATTAGCGTAAGAAGCTGCTTGACGATCTCCTTCTTCCCTTGGTAAAGTTCCAGCAACGCTATCCACCCCTTGGCTTTCCTCTTTGGTAATCTCAATAGGAGATGGCGTATGCAATTTAAAAATCTCCAGCTTGCGCCCTTTGGCGTCGGTCTCTTTGCTAAGAATATCATAAGCAGCCTTGGACATTGCATACTGCGGATCTTTTTCGTCATCAGTCCACGCCAAAACAATTTTCCCCGGTGCACAATAGTGCAAAATATTATCCACATGCTCATTGGTTTCATCCAAATAAATGCCTTGCGGTATCCAAATTATTTTTTCTATATTCAAATACTCTTTAAGCGTCTCTTCGATCTGCTTTTTGCTCAAAGAAGAATTGCGCCCCTCACTGAGAAGACAGGCTTCAGTTGTTATCAGAGTCCCTTCTCCATCCACATGAATGGAGCCCCCCTCCAAAACAAAGCTTTCCAAAGAGTAATAATCTTTCCGCTCTATCTCACAAACTTTTTGCGCAACTTGGTCATCTTTGTCCCACGGAAAATAAAGTCCATCTACCAAACCTCCCCAAGCGTTAAATCTCCAGTCAATTCCTCGAACTTCTCCGTTACCATTTACAACAAAAGTTGGTCCGCAATCTCGCATCCAAGAATCATCATTTGACATCTCTACAACCCTAACACTTGATCCCAAAACTTGCCTTGCTGCCCGATACTGCGCCGCCGAAACACACATCGTTACAGGCTCAAACTGCGCTATAGCCTCTGCCACTATCTTAAAAGCCTTTTGAGCAGGCTTAGCCCCTAATCTCCAATTGTCTGTTCTCTCTGGCCAGATCATCCAACATCCTGCGTGTGGCTCAAACTCTCCTGGCATTCTAAATCCGTCTTTTCTAGGCGTAGAATCTATCCGCTTTGACATAGCTTCACTCCCTTATTCTAAATTTTTCAAAAAAACTTCTATCTTTCTCTCGTGATTTTTTTTCGTTCCCTCCGAAGGGTTTTTCGCAAACTTATGCGTAAAATAAACCAAAATTGCCATCTGAGCCGTAAGCCTATTTTCTGCCTCATCAAAAGCTACACAATACTCTCCTTCCAAGGCCTCTCTTGTAATTTCTTCCTTATCGTTAGCAGGCAAACAATGCAAAAGCAAAGCCCCAGAAGCTGCTTTTTTCATCAAACTATCTGTAATGACATAATCCGGCATAAAAGCTGCAAGTCGCTCCTCTTTTTCATCCAATTGAGTCGTCCAATAAAAACTGTCACCATACACCACATTACACTCAGCTATTTTCCCCACATCATCTGTTACCTCATACGAAGCTCCCGTCTCCGCACAGTTTTTATCAGCTAAAATCAACCACTCTTTTTGCATCTGATATTTTTTCGGACCTATCTGTTTAAAATTCATCCCATACTTAGTGCAGGTGAGCAAAAGCGACCGACAAACATCCGTCGCATCACCCATAAAAGCCAAAGTTACATCAGACAAACTCATCCCTTTAGGCAAATGCTCTTGAATAGTAAAAATATCCGCCAGCATCTGCGTTGGATGATACACACAATCTAGCCCATTGATTACAGGAACCGTCGCATATTTTGCCAGAGCCGCTGTTGTTTCTCCGCTATTGGTGCGCGCCATAATAATATCACACATTCTGGACAAAACTCTTGCCGTATCCTCAATCGACTCCTTTCCTCCAAGATGAATATCTTTTGGCGAAAGAAAAAGAGCGTGGCCTCCCAAAAGCTCTGCTGCCACTTCAAAAGAAACTCTTGTCCGTGTCGAACCAGCCTCAAAAATCATTGCCAAAGACTTGTTCTTAAAAAGCTGAGGGACAAATCCGTCCCGACGAGCATTTTTCAAAAGCGTCATCAGCTCCAACATATCGTCGATTTCTTTTCTCGAAAAATCGTTCATTGTAATCATATGCTTCAGACCTTTTTTATTAAGATCGGTAGCACTAGAAGATGGAAGTTTCATTTTTTTCTCCTTTTTTCTTTCATTATTGTCCAATTAGACAAAACTTTCGGCAAACTGTCAAATACTTTTTGTCTTTTACAGTCTTCTCTGTGTCTGATTAAGCCAAAAGCACAAAAAGATAAATTCCGAAAAAACTCCCTACGGCATCGCAGTTTGCCCGTAACGCTCTTCGGCTGCTTTGAGGATCATCTCCAGCATCTGTTTATAGCTAATCCCTGCGAACTTGCTCATTTTGGCAAGGTGACCATCCCAGCACCAACCTGGGTTTGGGTTCGCTTCCAAAAGTTTTGGCTGACCATCGGCGTTCAGCCGCCAATCAAAGCGGCAATAATCGCGGCACCCCAAGCGCCGAAAAAGCTTTAAACTATCCCGAATAAGCTGCTGCTCGGTCTCCAAATCCAAACACGCCCTAATCGAGCGCAAACTTTTCATATACGGCGAATCTTCCAGCCATTTCGCCTCATAGCCGCAAATTCTCGGCAGCCCCTTGGGCAAAAGCGAATAATCCTCCTCAATTATCGGCAAAACCGTATTGTTATCCGCATTTCCGATAATCCCCACAGTCACCTCCGCTCCCGTCAAAAACTCCTCGACCAAAATCGGATTTTCGTAATTAAACTGCTCTTTAATCCGCAAAATCGCGTTCACCAACTCCTCAACATTGTTCGCCACATTTTTTTGGGTAATGCCGTAGCTCGAATCGCCAAAATTCGGCTTGGCAATCACAGGAAACGAAATATTCAGCTCATACAAATTGTCCTGAGCGGTGATCATAAAAGCGTCAGCCACTGGCACATCTATCTCGCTGGCGATGCCACGAATCAGCGATTTATCATAACAATACGCAAGCGTCTGCGGATTTGAGCCAGTGTAGGCAAGCCCCAGCATCTCCAAAAGCGATGGAATATGCAGCTCCTTTTTGGCGTCGTTTCCAAACCCCTCATCGCAAAGATTCAGCACCAAATCGACATTCCCCTTCATCCGCGCGCAATCGGCAATGAGCGAACTGTGATTATTAAAATAGATGAAATTGTATCCCGCAATCTCGCCGAGCGCTTTTTTCAGCTGCTCTATCGTGTAAAAATCGTCCGTATCAAACCTAGCGTCTGGTTTGACCACATCACAAAGATTCGGATCGCCCAAAATCACCATCACATTTTTGGTATCCTGAACGGCGCTCTTCGGCGTCCACTGCTTATCGGCGGTCGCTATCAACACAATTCTGTTGGACATCATCCCCAAATCTTGATTACTGCCTTGCTCCAGCTCCAAATTATCGTAAAAAATGCTCTGCGAAAAACCGACTTCGCTCATCAAATCCAAAAGCGATTGCTTATCATAAAGCCGCTCAGCATAGAACTGATCGACCACCACGCCTTTCTGCGTGTGCGTCACCACCTCTCTAGAAATAAGGCGCATCTTATCCGCCGCTAGCGATCTCTCTCGGCAAACAAAATATTTTTTATCGATCCATTCCCAACTGCGCGGCGCAAAATTTTCCCGCAAAAATCGCCCATCGGCAACATCCATCAGCAGCTTTCCGCCTGGCTTCAGAACCCGAAAAATCTCCTTGAGCACCTTGATATCGTCCTCGCTGGTCTCGAAATAACCAAAACTATTGCCCAAAATCGTCACCACATCGAAACTATCGGCGACATACGGCAACTTGCGGGCGTCGCCCTCTCGAAAATCGATAGCCAGCTTTTTCCTCTTGCAAATCGTCTTCGCCCGCTGAATCAAATATCGGGAGCGATCCAAACCCGACAAGCGATAAGCAGCCTCGCTCTTGCCCAGCTCCATCAGGTGCCGACCTTGCCCACAAGCCAAATCCAAAATCGCGTCGCCAGACTTTAGCCCCAAAATTTTCGTAAACAACGCCATCTCACGCTCAGTAATCTGCTGATTATCCAGCACATCGGCATCAGTTTTTAGGTAAATAGAATTAAAAAGCCGCTTCCACCAATCAGAACGCAAATACTGCTCCAAATCGTCAACTGGCCCCACGGTCTTGCCAACACCAAAAAGCTTCTTATTTTTTTCCTGTTTTCTCTTCTTCATTTTCTTCAATCCTCGATAATTATTAGATTTCATCACTCTTGAAAAAATTAAGAAAGCCCCAAAAGCAGTGCAAATTTTTCCGCAATGATAAATTCAGAAAACGATGAATTGTAGGAACTGAAGTTTAGTTGTCAACTCTAAAAGAAACAAATTTAAAACGGGAAAAAAAGATTTTCTCCCGTCATACAAAAAAAGCGACTAACGCCGCTAAAACCTTGCAAATCAAGAAATTGCAAGAAAAAATCATCGCCAGCTACTCCCGCACGAAATCCAAAACCGTAATCTCGTTGCGAGTCCCCAGCCGCATCGGCGGACCCCAAGTGCCCGTGCCTTGCGAGACATAAACCTTCGTCTTGCCCGCAGAATACAGCCCCTTGACATACTTATACACCAGCCGCACCAGCAATCCAAACGGAAAAATCTGCCCAGCGTGCGTATGCCCCGACAAAACCAAATCGAACCCTTTTCGCTGCAAATCGTCGACAAATTTCGGCTCATGCAACAAAAAAATATTGTACTTCGAGCTATCCAAATTCATTTTCGCAAAAAACGGCGACGCCACAAAACCCGCAGCAGAGCTATAATCTGCGCCACTTATCGCAATCTCCCCGAGCGAAAAACTCCGCGCTGGCTCGACAAGCTGAATTTTGCTCGCCTCAAGCATCTTGCGAATTTCGCTTCCCCCATTCACATAAAACTCGTGATTTCCCAGCACCAAAAACACTGGCATCGGTAAATTCTCGAACGGCAAAAGCAAATCTTTGGGAACTTTATTCTCCAAAAAATCGCCAGAAATCAAAACGAAATCGGGATTTTGCGCAACGATTTTGTTCGCCAATTTTTGCGAATAACTTTTAGAATAAAACCTGCCGATGTGTGTGTCCGCCAGCAAAACCGCTCGATAATCTCGACTAATTTTGCTCGTCTTCAGCTCGACATTCTGCACTTTCAGCAAAAAAATTCCGTTCACAAGGGCGTAGCAGACCAAAACCAAAATCAAACCAAACGACGAAAAAGCGATTACTCTTTGCGAAAACGGCAAAAATTTGTGCAAAATCTGCTCCAGCAACAAAACGCAAAACGCAATAAAAGAGGCGCCAACCCAAATTGCCGCGAAGTAATGGCAAAATCGGCACGAGTGGCTGTGCCAAATCACGAAAACGAACGAAAAAATTCCCAGCAAAATTCCGATCAACTTAAACTTTACGCCAAAATTGAGCGAAAAAAGCGTGTTAACTCTGCAAAAAATGTAGTAGTTAAACGCCAAATACGACAACGGAATGAGTAAAAAAGGGACGAATTTTAACATTGGGGGCTACATTTATAATAATAATAATAAAATCAAGAATAAATTTGAAAAACAAAATATTTTTTATAACACAAATAAATCAATCTAAACAATTATCATTTTCTTCTGTATTTAGTGTAAACATACTGAATTAGCCACTAAATTTTTATTAATCCCTATTTCTACTTTAAGTTCAATTTTTTTCCTATGTAAATACGATAACTCTACTAATTTAAGACACTCTTTTTTTATAACTATAGTTTTGGTCTGAATAAAAATTTTCATTTCTTTTATTTCTTCTTTTTTTTCTATTTTTTCTATTTCTTCTTTCTCACTCCAATAGCAATTGTATAAAGGCCTGTCCTTTTTTTTTAGAAAATATCCCTCATCTCCCTTGACTTCCACCTCAAAACCATTTCCAGTTGCAATAATTTTTTCTACACAACAAAGTATTTTATATTTCATCTCAATTCCTCCTTATAAATTCCAAAATCTTCCCAAATAATCACTAACACCTACCCAATCAGGGAAAACAGTATCTACTGTTTTCCCAATTATAAACAGTTCTTCTTTTATTCGATGTTTTGCTTTTGAAGGCACAATTAACCTCTCACGATCAATATTAGTGCTGTCAAGTTTAGCTAAAGATTCTCTAGTCCCATCAATACCAAACAATAAAAACGCTCCTTGTTGCATTTTGACCCTTGGATTATCAAGTAAAGGATGAACACAAAATACAGACTCTAAAGTTTTTTTATCAATAAAAGATGAAAAATAAGACTTTTCAGCTTTAATTTCATGCAACAAATATTGTATTGATGTTTGTTTGTTAAAGCCTTTTCTTCCATTTTCATAATCTGGACTAAAATTTCTTATATCAAGATTGTCATGGCTGTACACAGCTATGTTTGAAACACAACTTACAGCATCGGAACAATGACTTTTAATTACATTCTTAGGAACAGAATAAATTAAAACCGATGCATCTACATCACTAGTATCCTCTCCGCTAAGAGGATCGTCATAAACACTAAAAAATAAAGCTATAAGAGGATCAAGCGAAACATCAAGTAATCTAGTTGGAATTCGATAATGTTGCATATTAACAAGACGTTCAAATGTAGTTTTACAATTCTTAAATTCATCTGGCAAACGTCTTTCACATTCTCGAAAAATATTATGTTCTTTCAAAAGCCTATTGTTACGACCTATGCTTGGCGTTCCTGCACTATCTCCATAATCTTTCGACTCTCCACGAAAATATAATTTCCTACCTTTCTTATCATTGCAACTCTTCTTTTCATAAAGATGTTCAACTAAATCAGCAATACAATTAATATAATACACTCACATTCCTTTACTTTTATTTAAACGATTCTTAGAGCTACTTAACCTTCACTAAAAAAACACTCCACAACAAAGCAAATTTCTTTTCTTATCTTTGTCAATCAAAACTTTTCCCCTACAAAAAAACCGATGCAAAATGCAAACACACTAATATAGACGGTGCCTAATAACTCTTAACTTAATAAAGTTTTTCTATCTCCAAATTCGCAGTAATTTATCTTATAAAATGGTTTTATGCACAAAAAGTGATCTAATTTCAACTATCTCAAACAAAGCTGTGTAGTGTACACTTGGAATGGAGTAACTAACAACTATTAACTCTTAACTTAATAAAGATTTTTTTAGCCCAACTTCGCGGTAATTTACCCCGAAGCTGTGTGATGCACACTGCGAGTGGGAAAATTATGAAAAATTTGGGCATCTCTAATCTATTGCTTTAAAAACTTTTTGAACATAAAAAAACTCTCTGTTATGGCGGCGTCCTACTCTCCCACACAGTTGCCCGTGCAGTACCATCGGCGCAGACAAGCTTAACTGCTGTGTTCGGAATGGGAACAGGTGTTGCCTTGTCGCTATAGCCACCATAACAAAGAGCTTTAGGTTTTGTTAAACTGCTAAAGTTTTAAGCTTCATTTTAGCACTTCTTTTTTTGAAAACTTCACCCTCTTGCAGTGTCATAAACACAGCTTCGGGGTTCGTTTCCCAAAAAAATAAGCACTTTAACAAAATCTAACTTTAGCTAATTCAACAAATTAACAAAATTGTTATGATAAAAGTTGGTGAGATATTAAAAAGAAAAAAAAATAAGCCAATGGAACAATTAGTATCACTCGGCTGAGCGCATTACTACGCTTACACCTGTGACCTATCAACGCGGTAGTCTCCCGCGGTTCTCATAAGGGAAATCTATTTTGAGGTTGGCTTCCCACTTAGATGCTTTCAGCGGTTATCCATTCCAAACTTAGCTACTCGGCGATGCAGCTGACGCCACAACCGATACACCAGAGGTTTGTTCACACCGGTCCTCTCGTACTAGATGCAAATCCTCTCAAATTTCCTGCTCCCACGAAGGATAGGGACCGAACTGTCTCACGACGTTCTGAACCCAGCTCGCGTAACTCTTTAATTGGCGAACAGCCAAACCCTTGGGACCTTCTTCAGCCCCAGGATGAGTTGAGCCGACATCGAGGTGCCAAACACCGCCGTCGATATGAACTCTTAGGCGGTATCAGCCTGTTATCCCCGGAGTACCTTTTATCCTTTGAGCAACGGCCCTTCCATACAGAGCCGCCGGATCACTAAGACCTGCTTTCGCATCTGCTCGACCCGTCAGTCTCGCAGTTAAGCTCCCTTATACCTTTATGCTCTTCGATTGATTGCCAACCAATCTGAGGGAACCTTTGTAAGCCTCCGTTACTTTTTAGGAGGCGACCGCCCCAGTCAAACTACCCACCAGACACTGTCTGCTAGCAGGGTAACTACTAGCGTTAGTGATTCAACAACATAAGGGTGGTATTTCAAGGATGACTCCACGCAGACTAGCGTCCACGCTTCAAAATCTCCCACCTATCCTACACATACCTCATCAAATCACAATGTCAAGCTATAGTAAAGGTTCACGGGGTCTTTCCGTCCGTTCGCGGGTAGGCGGCATCTTCACCGCCACTACAATTTCACCGAGATCCTGGTTGAGACAGTATTCAAGTCGTTACACCATTCGTGCAGGTCGGAACTTACCCGACAAGGAATTTCGCTACCTTAGGACCGTTATAGTTACGGCCGCCGTTTACTGGGGCTTCACTCAAGAGCTCTCACCCTCTCACTTAACCTTCCAGCACCGGGCAGGTGTCAGTCTATATACTTTCTTTTACAAGTTTGCATAGACCTGTGTTTTTGATAAACAGTCGCTTGAATCTTTTCACTGCGGCCAGGGGCTTGCTCATACCGCAAGGGTAATCACTTCCCCTGGCACCCCTTCTCCCGAAGTTACGGGGTCAATTTGCCGAGTTCCTTAACCAGAATTCTCTCGAACACCTTAGGATACTCTCCTCACCCACCTGAGTCGGTTTGGGGTACGGTCTGTTATGCCTTTAACGCTTAGAAGCTGTTTCTTGGCGGCGCTCTAGGTGGACTTTGCGAGCCTTGGGCTCTTGTCCTGTGCCTCGGAATGTTGCTCGGCGGATTTGCCTACCGAACTTCCTACACACATTCAACATCTCTTTCAGCCGATGTCTCCACTGCAACGCCGCGTCACTCCATCACTGGACATAACAGGTTCTGGAATATTAACCAGATTCCCATCAGCTACCCTGGTAACCAGACTCGCCTTAGGGACCGACTAACCCTGAGCAGATTTTCTTTACTCAGGAAACCTTGGGTTTTCGGTGTGCGGACTTCTCATCCGCATTATCGCTACTCATGCTAGCATTCTCTCTTGTAGCCGCTCCAGCGTCTCTCACAAGACACCTTCAGCGCCGACTACAATGCTCTCCTACCATCAACTATAATAAAATGGTCAATCCGCGATTTCGGTATTATGCTTTTTAGTCCCGATCATCTTCGGTGCATTACCACTTAACCAGTGAGCTATTACGCACTCTTTAAATGATAGCTGCTTCTAAGCTAACATCCTGGCTGTCTGTGCAATAAAACATCCTTTCTCACTAAGCATAAATTTAGGGACCTTAATCGTCGGTCTGGGATCTTTCCCTCTCGCCCATGGAGCTTATCCCCCACAGACTGTCTCCCTTACATCAAATTACGGTATTCGGAGTTTATTAAGGTTCGGTAAGCTGGTAGGCCCCCTAGCCTAATTAGTGCTCTACCCCCGTAATTCTAATAAGAGGCACTGCCTAAACAGTTTTCGGAGAGAACCAGATATCGCTTGGTTTGATTGGCCTTTCACCCCTACCCACAGCTCATCCACTGATTTTTCAACATCAGTTGGTTCGGTCCTCCATTGGGTTTTACCCCAACTTCAACCTGGCCATGGGTAGATCACCAAGTTTCGGGTCTAATCCTGCCAACTAAACGCGCTATTCACACTCGCTTTCGCTTCGGCTCCATCACTATATGACTTAACCTAGCTGACAAAATTAACTCGCTAGCTCATTATACAAAAGGCACGCCATCGTAGCCATAAAGACCACTTTGACTGATTATAAACATACGGTTTCAGATACTATTTCACTCCCCTTTCGGGGTACTTTTCACCTTTCCCTCACGGTACTAGTTCACTATCGGTCGCAAAGTGTATTTAGCCTTACCGGATGGTCCCGGCAGATTCAGACAGGGTTTCTCGTGCCCCGCCCTACTTGGGATACTGCTACGGCAGATACAGAATTTCGTCTACAGGAGTTTCACCTTCTTCGCTCTGGCTTTCCAACCAAGTTCAACTATCCTCTATCAGTCCGATATTGCAGTCCCGCTACCCCAAGCACTTATTTAGTCCTCGCTAAACAAACAAAAAATTACAATTTGTAAGGATTAAATAAGTGCTTGGTTTGGGCTAATTCCCGTTCGCTCGCCACTACTTGGGAAATCATTATTATTTTCTCTTCCTGCGGTTACTTAGATGTTTCAATTCACCGCGTTAGCTTCAAGTATTACTACTCAATAATCAGGTATAACCCTGATTGGGTTGCCCCATTCGGAAATTCCCGGGTCACAGCTTGCTTACAGCTATCCGAGACTTATCGCAGCAAACCACGTCCTTCATCGCCATCTTTGCGCCAAGGCATTCACCGTATGCCCTTTCTACTTAAGTTTTGATTCTCTTTAATAATCTCACCACTTCTATAAAATTTCTATTCAAAAGATCTAAAATTTTTCGCCGTTAAATCGGCATTTTTTCTAAAATAAATGGTGGAGGATAACGGATTCGAACCGTTGACATCCTGCTTGCAAAGCAGACGCTCTACCAGCTGAGCTAATCCCCCAGGTAAATTGCAAAGCAATTTGCAATTAATAATTTATAATTGATAGTTGATAATTAAGGAGCTAACGCTCGTTTTTTTTGTATTTACATTCAGCTTCTTACAAGTTTTAACTATTTTTTGGGCAAACAAAAAAGCTTTTTCATAAACAATATTTTTTCTCATCTTTCCAAGCTCCAAGTGATTGCATTCACAATTATCAATTGTTAACTATCACTTATCAATTCATTTTTTAATATCAATTCTGATATTAAAAAATGGTGGGCCTGGGCTGACTTGAACAGCCGACCTCACGCTTATCAGGCGTGCGCTCTAACCAACTGAGCTACAAGCCCATTAGAATAAAAATAGGTAGAGTAAACTTCCACAACCAATCGATTGTTTTTTTCCTTTAAAAGGAGGTGATCCAGCCACACCTTCCGGTACGGCTACCTTGTTACGACTTAGTCCCCCTCACTGGCCACACCTTAAAAAGCTGCCTCTGCAAAGCAGTTAGCTCACTCTCTTTGGGTGCAACAAATTCGGTTGACTTGACGGGCGGTGTGTACAAGACCCGGGAACGTATTCACCGCAATATGCTGACTTGCGATTACTAGCGATTCCAACTTCATGGAGTCGAGTTGCAGACTCCAATCCGAACTGAGACTGGCTTTATAGATTAGCTCCACCTTGCGGTATTGCATCTCATTATACCAGCCATTGTATCACGTGTGTAGCCCTAAACATAAGGGTCATGATGACTTGACGTCATCCCCACCTTCCTCCGATTTAATATCGGCAGTATCCCTAGAGTCCCCGCCATTACGCGCTGGCAACTAAGGAAAGGGGTTGCGCTCGTTACGGGACTTAACCCTACATCTCACGACACGAGCTGACGACAGCCATGCAACACCTGTCACTGGATTCCCCGAAAGGCACTCTCGGCATTACCCAAGATTCCCAGGATGTCAAGTTTAGGTAAGGTTCTTCGCGTTGCATCGAATTAAACCACATGATCCACCGCTTGTGCGGGTCCCCGTCAATTCCTTTGAGTTTCATCCTTGCGAACGTACTCCCCAGGCGTTACACTTAACGCGTTAGCTACGACACTGATTGCATAAAAAAGCAACCAACATCTAGTGTAAATCGTTTACTGTGTGGACTACCGGGGTATCTAATCCCGTTTGCTACCCACACCTTCGCAAATGAGCGTCAGTTATTACCCAGAAGGCCGCCTTCGCCGCTGGTATTCCTCTTGATATCTACGCATTCCACCGCTACACCAAGAATTCCGCCTTCCCATATATAACTCTAAACTTGCAGTATCAAATGCCATACACCAGTTGAGCTGGTGCCTTTAACATCTGACTGGCAAGTTCGCCTGCTTGCTCTTCACGCCTAGTAAATCCGGATAACGCTTGCTCCCCTCGTATTACCGCGGCTGCTGGCACGAAGTTAGCCGGAGCTTATTCAAAAGCTAATGTCTCCCTCTAATATATCTTATACTTTAGAGTATTCTTCACTTATAAAAGGACTTTACGCACCGAAGTACTTCATCATCCACGCGGCGTCGCACTATCAGGGTTTCCCCCATTGTAGACTATTCTCGACTGCTGCCTCCCGTAGGAGTCTGGGCCGTATCTCAATCCCAGTGTGGGCGACCACTCGTTAAAGCCGCCTAACTATCATCGCCTTGGTAGGCTTTTACCCTACCAACTAGCTAATAGTACGCAGACCCATTGTAAAGCGATAGCTTATAAATAGAGGCCATCTTTGTCTGACACCATAATATAATGCCAGAAACATGCGGTATTAATTCTGGTTTCCCAGAGCTATCCCCCACTTTACGGTAGGTTATCTACGCGTTACTCACCCATTCGCCACTTTACTGAGCCACCCGAAGGTAGCCGTTCTCGTTCGACTTGCATGCCTAATCCACGCCGCCAGCGTTCATCCTGAGCCAGGATCAAACTCTCCATCATAATAAATTTGTTTGATTGACTGTTTTGGTTTACTCTACACTTCTATAAAATTTTCTTTCAAGTATCTGTTTCAATTGTAAAAGCACTTTTCTGATTGAGGCGTTTTGTGTCAACATCAAATTTTCAAAATTTTTTGGGACAAAAAAAACACCTACCTTCAATCTGTGATTTCCTATCTAAGCAATTGAAGGTTAGGATTAAGCCTCAAACTTTTAGCCGCTTCTCAATTGTGAATCGTTTGTATTTTCTTGCGTTTGTGCGTCAATGGAAAAGTTAGAGTTTCTACATTTCAATAGACAAAAAGCGCCTCTAAATATTTTATAAGCTAGAGCGATAGCAATTCAATACAAAAACCCAAACAGAAACAACGGCACGACATTATCGAAGCCAATTTCGATGTCGTCTCGCAGGACATAAGCGTTTTCGAGCTGTTTAATTTGCTTGCGAGATTTGCTGCGTCCGCCGATTTCTACCTCAACTGCGCCGCCAGTTGTTTGCATTGTGTAGTCGACAAATTTCGAAGCTGAGAGCTGGTCGCCCAGTTGGCTGACGAAAAACGATTCCCGAATATTACCCAAATCGGAGGTGTGCTTCCAAAGTTCGCTGCTGACCGTGTAATACAAATTGGGGTTTGAGAGCAGCACCTTGGCGCGTTGCAGCGAGCGGACACTCGACTTCTGCCGCCGAACGATGTTAATCATCTCCGCTCTGTCCATCAAATCCAGATATTCGTAAAGCGTCTCCTTGTTGATATCCAATTCGTTGCACATACTCGCCACGACGACCGTCGGAATGGTGGACATCGCCAAATACGCCAGCAGTTTTTTGAACTGATAGCTGGACGAGCTTTTGATGTTTTTCAGCGTCGGAATGTCCTCGTAAATCACTTTATCCAGAACATTATACAGCGCCTGTTGATACTCCAAATCGGAATATTCCACAAAAAACGGATAAAACCCGAACCGTTTATACTCCCAAAAATATTTTTTCAACTCGGGAATTTTTTGCGAAATCTGCGAGCTAATGCTGATGTGATTGCTCAAAATTTCCTCGAGAGAATACGCCTGCAACTTCTTTCCATACTTCAATTCCAAAAACTCACGAAACGACAACCCTTTCAAATTGTAAACGACCGCTCTTCGCGAAAGGTCGCCTTTTTGGTTGAGGATATTCAACTTGGAGCTTCCCAAAATTACGATTTTTTTGTCGGGAAACGCATCGTAGAGCGCCTTGACATCCAGCGACCAATTTTCCTGCTTGTGCACCTCGTCGATGATGACCGCATCGCCATATAGCGCAAAATACTCCTTGGCAATCGCGTAGATTCCGAACTTTGCCACCAGCGGATTGTCCACGGAAAAATAAAGGCACTTATCGATCGAGCCGTATCGCTCAAGATAATGCTGCAGCACAAAAGTCGTCTTGCCCGTGCCTCTGGCGCCAATCAGCACTATCAGCCGCTTATCCCAGTTAACTTTTAGATACCGCCGAAACTCGCTCGGCGCAAAACTCGCCAGCTTGTTTTG
Source organism: Candidatus Cloacimonadota bacterium (assembly GCA_963676615.1). GTDB lineage: Bacteria > Cloacimonadota > Cloacimonadia. Next base: position 1,202,419 of record OY781092.1, read on the forward strand.
TATCTGAAACAGCCCGTTCAATGTCTTTTTCATTTTTCAACCTCTACAACAAACTAAAAGTGACCATTACACTTGTCAAGTTTTATTTAAAAGTGAACTCCCTAGCTGTCACTTTTTTCGCAAAAAAAGCACCTCCACCTTTCATGATGGAAGTGCTTTTGTGATTTACTTTGTTGCCGACGGATTATTTTTGCACCGCTCTAGCATACTTCGTGGCTGGCTTGCCAAGCAGCATCAGATAGCCAATCTCATGATCGTCGGGAATGCCCATACGCTTCCGCAATTTTGGCGAGCTATCCACAACAAACTTGACCATCCCGTTCCACAAAGTCCCAAAACCGCTACTCACAGCCAACAACTCGAAGCTGGTGAGCGCAATGACGCTGTCCACGATTGGCGTCGCACAACTTTTGGCAGCGGTGGCAATTACCAAGTGTGGCGCTCCCCGAAACATTATGTCGATGCCGCTACTCTCCCACATTTTTTGGAATTGCAACAAAAGCCCCAAAAACTCCGACGACTGACCAGACTCGCCCATTTTCGCCACCTCCTGATAGGTCAATTCCACAATCTCCGCCATATCTTTTGGATCGTCAATCACCACAAAATTCACCGCCTGCGCGTTGTGCCCCGTTGGCGAATGCAAAGCTGTGTTCACCATCTGGCTGATGACCTCTTTGTCCAGCGCCTCTTTTTTGTATTTCCGCACCGAACGACGCAGCTTAATCAAATTGCTCATCTGCTCTCCAGAAGGCAACTCTGCGCTAGCCGGCACGCTCTTGGCAGGGTCAACATCCAAAATCGACAACGCTCCCGTCGGACAAACCGCCAAACAGTGCTGACACTTGATGCAGCCGTCCTCTTTGCCCTGAATAAGCGCCGGAAACTCGCCCTCGCCGCTGAGCACCATCATCGGACACTCCTGAACGCAAAGCCCACACTTCACGCACTTTTCTTGGTTAATCTTAAAATTCAACATATCCTTTTCCTCCTTGTTAATGTTGTTTCTCTACTTTTTCTTCAAATCTAGCGTCATTCCGTCGTGCCAAGCGTTGCCAATCTGCTCTCCGATCGCCCAATACTTGTTGTCTGGCATCGTAAAAAGCGACACGCCCATCTTGACGAAATCCAACTTTCCGTCTGTGAAATAGCGATCCTCGCTCCAAGCTCCAACAATTTCAGCGATGTAAAAATTGTTCGACGGCAATTCGACCACCTGCACAATTTTGCACTCCAAATTCAACGGCGCATCTTTTATCAAAGGAGCGTTTTTCAACTCGCCATAAAAAGTTTCGAAAATCTGCGATTTGTCCACTTTCTCTCCCGAAAAAATACCCACATAATCAGATTTTTGCACCTGCTCTGGCGACGGAAAAGCCAAGCTAAACTCCCTATTTTCCAACAAACCTTTGGTCGTGTAATGCGGCTTGCCAATGCCAATGCCCAGCATCGGTGGATTTGCGTTCACCCTCGAAACAAACCCCACAGTCATAAAATTTTCCTTGCCGTTCACCTTCGTCCCCACAATCGTGTGGGGCATCGGAATAAAAACATTGTTGTTCTCCAACTTTTTCATAGCCTCTCCTTTTTCTATATTGCTTGCACATACAAGCGTTTACTCAAAAAAAATTACCCTTTTAGACCTTTGTTAACAAACGAAATTTCCTCTGTGAGCCGCTTCACTCTCTCTTCGCCTATCAAATCGCAAAACCGCTGATAAACATTCGCCCAAGCCTTGTGCACCAAGCCGTTCAGCTTTTTGCCCTCGTCCGTCGCAAACAAACACGACGCTTTGCCCTCGACCTTTCTATAAATCAAGCCGCGATCAACCAACTTGTCCACAAACCGCGTCACCGTTGACGGCGCCAGCGCCATAATTTTTGCCGCATCTGCTTGGCACAACCCTTCGTTTTCGCTAATCAACATCAACAAAACCGCATACGACGGCGACAATTTGGTTATCATAAACTCTTCGTCAGCAATCTTCGCCATCTTCCTCACCAACTCGCTAGCGGCAAAAAATAAGCAACCACTCAAATAATTGTCGTAATCTTGAAGCAAAACCTCTCCTATGTTTTCAGTTGTATGTGCAAGCAATATTTTTCAAACATCTTGTCAACTTTTTTCTAATTTTGCCGAAGTTCCTGCCAGCGAAAACAGCTGGTCGTATGGTCGTTAACCATTCCGATTGCCTGCATAAAAGAGTAGCAAATCGTCGCACCGACAAAGCTAAAGCCTCTTTTTTTCAGCTCGGCGCTCATTTTTTCGGAGATTTTGCTGGAGACTGGCACTTCCTCTTGACTCGCCCAACAATTTTGCACGGTCTGCCCACCGACAAAGCCCCAAAAATAGGCGTCCAGACTACCAAAATCTTCGACGATTTTCAGAGCCACACGGGCGTTTTGCACGGCAGAAGCAATTTTGCGGCGATTACGCACGATGCCTGTATCCGCCAGCAACTGCTCGATTTTACGCTTGTCATACTTTGCGATTTTGCGAAAATCGAAGTTATCGAACGCTCGGCGATAATTTTCTCGCTTTTTGAGGATAGTCAACCAGCTCAAGCCCGCTTGCGCTCCTTCCAACACCAAAAATTCAAAAAGAAGTCTATCGTCGTGCACAGGCACGCCCCATTCGGTGTCGTGATAGGCGATATACAGCGGGTCGTCCGCGCACCAGGCACATCTCGTTCGCATCTTCGGGACGCTACTCTCGTTCCGCCAAAAACTGCCCAGTGAAGCTTTCTGGCACTGCTGCCACCTCTTGCACAGTTCCCACAGCGACGACTTGTCCTCCGCCGTCTCCGCCGTCTGGACCGAGGTCGATTATGTAGTCGCTGGCGGCGATCACATCCAGATTGTGCTCGATGACGATTATCGTGTTGCCCATATCCACCAAGCGATACAGCACCTGCAGGAGCTTATTGATGTCGTCGAAATGCAGCCCCGTGGTCGGCTCGTCCAAGAGGTAGAGCGTCTGTCCCGTGGAGGTTTTCGATAGCTCCCGCGCCAGCTTTATCCGCTGAGCTTCGCCGCCAGAGAGCGTCGTTGACGACTGCCCGAGCTTCACATAATCGAGCCCAACATCCACCAGCGTCTGCAACTTCGTGCGAATCGCAGGGATATTCTCAAACAGCTCCAGCGCCTTGGAAATCTCCAAATCCAGCACATCGGCGATGTTATACCCCTTGTATTCCACCGTGAGCGTCTGTTGGTTGTAGCGCTTGCCGTGACACACGCTGCACGGCACAAAAACATCGGGCAGAAAGTGCATCTCGATTTGCTTCAAACCATTGCCGCCGCAAGCCTCGCAGCGACCGCCTTTCACATTAAACGAAAAACGCCCCGCGTTAAATCCGTGCAATTTCGCCGCAGGAAGCGACGCAAAAAGTTTGCGAATTTCGTCAAAAACTTTGATGTAAGTGGCTGGATTCGAGCGTGGAGTCCTGCCAATCGGGCTTTGGTCGATGTTAATCACCTTGTCGAAATATTTCTCGCCCGTGATTCTTTTGTGCTTACCAACCGGATATTTGCTCTTATTGATTTTGTTCGCCAAAAACGGATAAACGATTTGGTTCACCAGCGACGACTTTCCACCGCCAGAAACGCCCGTCACACAAGTGAAGAGCCCCACAGGAAACGCCACATCAATCTCCTTGAGGTTGTTGTGCGCCGCGCCATAAACCCGCAGCATCTGCCTTCCTTTTTTTCGCTTTCGACTGGGCACCTCAATTTTCTTTGCCCCGCTTAAATATTGCCCTGTGAGCGATTTGGGATTTGCCATAATTTCTGCCACGCTGCCTTGAGCGACGACCTCTCCGCCGTTGCAACCAGCCAGCGGTCCAAAATCGACAACCTGGTCGCTACTTTCCATCATCTCCTGATCGTGCTCGACCACCAAAACGGTGTTGCCCAAATTTTTTAGGCGCTGCAACATCCGAATCAGCGAGCGATTGTCCCGCTGATGCAAGCCGATCGACGGCTCGTCCAAAATATACATCACGCCCACAAGCCCGCTACCGATTTGGCTGGCAAGCCGTATCCGCTGAGCCTCGCCACCCGAGAGCGTCGGCGCAGAGCGGTTCAGATTAAGATAGTGCAAACCAACCTCTCGCAAAAATGTCAGCCGATCGATTATCTCCTTCAAAATTTCGCTGGCAATCTGCAACTCTTCTCCCTGCAGACTCAAGTTTTTAAAATATTCCAGCGCCCGAGAAACCGACATCCGCACGATTTGGTCGATGTTGTGTCCGTCCACCAACACCGCAAGGCTCTTGGGATTGAGCTTTTTTCCGTGGCAATGCGGACAGACCTCTTCGCCCATAAAACTCAAATAATATTTGCGCATATACGACGACGCCGTGGTTTTCAGGCGCCGCGAGAGCATCGGCACAACGCCCTCAAAGCCGCTATCGAAATTATACTCGCCTCGCCGAGAGCTCCACACCACATTCACAGGCGAGCTGTGCCCGTAGAGAATCGCCTCTCTTGCTTTGGCTGGCAAATCTTTCCAGGGCGTCTTTAGACTAAAGCCGAGATTTTCCGAGAGCCCCTTGACCAGCTGATACTCAAGGCTGTCGGTCTTCTCGCTGAGCTCCTTCCAGACTTGCACAGCGCCGTTCCAAAGCGAGAGATTTTTGTTTGGAACAATTTTTTCGGGGTCAAAATCGAACAAAATTCCAAGTCCGTTGCAATGCTCGCACATCCCAATCGGGCTGTTGAACGAAAAAGATTGCGGCGACAAATCGTCGAAACCGATACCGCAATCGGGGCAAGAGTTTTTCTCGGAAAGCATCTCCTGCTGGTTACTTTCGGGATAGTCCACCTTGAGGAAACCGCCGCTGAGCCGCAGCGCCGTCTCGATCGAATCCGCCAGCCGAGAGCGAATCTCCTGCTTGAGCACAAGCCGATCCACCACCACATCGATGGTGTGCTTGCTCTTTTTGTCCAGCTGAATATCTTCCGAAAGTTCCCGCACTTTGCCGTTAATCATAATCCGCGCAAAACCCTCTGCACGAGCCTCCTCGATCTCCTTGGTGTGCGTGCCTTTGCGATTTTTCACCATCGGCGCCAAAATCTGCAACTTCGTGCCTTGCGGGCGTTTGTAGATATGCTCCACAATCTGGTCAACCGACTGGCTGCCAACGGGTTTGCCGCAAATGTGACAGTGCTGCTTGCCCACTCGCGCAAAGAGCAATCGCAGATAATCGTAAATCTCAGTAATCGTCCCCACAGTCGAGCGAGGATTTTTGGACGCCGTTTTTTGCTCGATAGAAATCGCTGGCGAAAGCCCCTCAATGTAGTCCACATTCGGCTTTTCCATCTGCCCCAAAAACTGCCGAGCATAGCTGGAGAGGCTCTCCACATAGCGCCGCTGCCCCTCTGCATACAGCGTGTCGAACGCCAAAGACGATTTGCCACTACCAGAAACGCCCGTAAAAACCACCAGCGAATCACGAGGAATCGTCAAATCAACGCTCTTGAGATTGTGCTCTGCCGCACCTTTGACAACAATTTTATCTTTCATCCTCACTTGTCCTTTTTTTACTCTCCACGATTTTCAAAATCTTTTTACACATAAACCGAATATTTTTTTTCTAGCCTGCCAAAAACATTCACAATTACCGATGTAAACAGAAGATAGATGGCAGCCGCCAGCAAAAACGGCAAGATGTTAAAATCGCGCGAGAACAGCTCTTTGGCGCAACGCAGCAGGTCGCCCATTCCGATAATCGCCACCAAAGCGGTGTCTTTGATCAAAGTAATCGCCTCGTTGCAAGTCGCGGGCAAAACACGCCGAGCCGTCTGCGGCAAAATCACCCTGCTCATCATCTGCCAATAGCTCATCCCCAGCGCTTTGGACACCTCGTATTGCCCCTTGTCGATCGACTGGATGCCGCCGCGATAAATCTCGGTGAAATACGCCGCATAGTTGAAAACATAGGTGATGACCGCCGCCACAAAAGGCGTGAGGCTGACCCCGAAAATCGACAAGCCGAAATAGACGAAAAAAAGTTGCAAAAGTAGCGGCGTGCCTCGCACAACCCAAGTGTAGAAGCCGATAATCCGCGCGGGCAAAGCTCCCAGCGACAACTTTCCCAGAGCGAGCAAAATCCCCAGCGGAATCGCCAAAACAATCGTAACCGCATACAAACTCAAGGTGATACCGCATCCTTTAATCAAATACAGCAGCGTATTCAGCAAATATTCCAAAACAACTCCTTTTTTTTCGGCAAAATTCATATAAAAAACCGCCTAATCACTTCCGAACAAGTCAGAGACGAAATAGGCGGTCGTCAACAAAAATCGATTTATTTCAGAAGCACCGACTGCCCAAACCATTGTTGCGAAATTTCGTCGGCTGTGCCGTCTTGCTTTAGCTGCTCGATCGCGCCGCTAAGCTGTTTCACGAGCTCCTTGTCCGCTTTTCGCATCCCCACGCCATACTCCTCTTGTCCCAAATTTTCGTCCAAAACAACATACATTCCAGGCTTTTTGGCGATGTAATAGCGCCCAACAATCTCGTCCACAACCACCGCATCGATCCTGCCAGCTGCCAAATCCATCAGCGCCTCGGTGTTGTTGCTATATTTGCGCTCGTCCTTGATGGCGCTCTTCACGCCAGCGTTGCTATCCAGCGCTTTTTGACTGGAAGATCCAAGCTGCAAACCGACAACTTTTCCGCTCAAATCAGCCAGCGACTTTATCGGCGAGCCAGCTTGCACCACCACGATTTGCCCGTTTGCCATATAAGCAGGCGAAAACGCAATCCGCTGCTTGCGCTCGTCGGTAATGGTCAAGCCGTTCCAAATCACATCGATATCGCCCTTGTTCAGCGACATCACGATGCCGTCCCAATCCACAGGCTTGAACTCAGCCCGCAAGCCCAATTTCGCTGCGGCAGCTTTTGCCAAATCGATGTCGAAGCCCACAATCTCGCCGTTCTCGCCACGGAATCCCATCGGCGGAAAATTATCGTCCAAACCAACGACAATCACGCCCTTTTCCTTAATCTGCTTCCAGCTATCCTGATTTTCGTTGCAACCAAACGCCAGCAGCACGCACACCGCAAAAAACAATTCCAAAATCTTTTTCATTTTTTCGTCCTCTCTTTCTTTATTTTTGATAAAAGCAGAAAAACGCTCCCCAGTCACAAGGTCAACATAATTTTTTTGGGAAGATGACGACGACGATTTCCCAAAAACAAATTGACACAAAATTGCAAAGTTGCGAAATAAAGCGACAAATTATCAAAAAAGGATAGTCCAAAATGAAAAGAATTGTTGAAGCAATCAAAAAAGATTTAGAAAGTAAAAATTATTATAGCGCTACTTATGTAAGCCTTTCATTAGTCGACGCTTGTGCAAAAATCGAATATCCAGTCATAACTAATAACAAAGCGCGTTATATTGAGTGGCTAAAAAATTTTTTCATCCCATTGCATGAAAGAGATAAAGATAACCCAATGCTTCCTTCTAAAGACATTTATCATTTTAGATGTTCAATATTACATGAAAGTTCAACCTCAATAAATCTTAACAAACAATCTGATTACAATAAAAAAAATATCCAAAATTTCATTTTAACAACAACTAGTTCCCACAGAAATGTAGCTATATCTGGCAAATTTAAAGAAATACAAATAAACATACATAAATTTATTGAAGAAATTTTAGAAAGCATTGAAGTTTGGATGAGCAAAAAAAAAGAAGAAGAATACAAATTAGACTTCACAATAGAAGAAAAAAAATGGAGTTCTAGTGATTCTAAACAATTTTATAATTGTTCTTAAAACAAAATCAATAATCCCCATTACCTATTTGACACATTTTCCGCCTTAAGACACCCTGCTCCTATGAACAAAATCGTTTTTTATTTGTGCAAAAATTTTTTCACCGCCAAACAAAAAAAATGGCTCAACTTCGACTTCGGCTTTATGGTCACGGGCATCGTCATCTCGGTGGCTGTGCTGACTTGTGCTATGAGCATTTTCGACGGCTATCAAAGCGCGTTGCGAAAGCTTTTCTCCAGCATCACACCCGAAATCACCGTCTTTGACACAAACCTAAACCTTTCCGAAAATAGCAAAATCGCCAAATATTCCGAAATCGGCTACGCCAGCGGACTTGTCGGCTCTTCCAAAAACAGCAAATCCGCACTCGTGCAAGGCATCGAACCCGACAAAGCGCCTTTCGCCTATCGAGAGTTCATCGCAGAAGGTAGCGGAAATCTGGACTCCGCCTACCAAATCGTGCTCGGCAAACCGCTGGCAGAAGCGCTGGATGTCGGCGTCGGCGACCAAATCACGCTCTGCGCATCGTTCGTCCCCAAATTCACGCCGATGGGCATCCGCTACGACCAAAAAGTTTGCCAAATCGTCGGCATCTACTCCAGCGGATTCTCGCAACACGACCAAACCGTCGCTTTCCTCCGCTTGCGCGATTTCCAAAAAATTTTTGCCAATAACCAAGCCTCATATTGCACTGGCATCCGCCTAAAAAACCCCAAATTTCTGGACGAAGTCGTCGCAGAATTACACCAACAACTTTTACCAACAGTGCCGTGGAACCGCCAAAACGAAAAATTTTTCGCCTTTTTGCAATTCCAAAAATTTATGCTCTTTGCCATCCTCTGCCTTTTGGTCGTTGTCGCCTGCCTTGGCGTAGTGAACAATGTGCTGGTTTTCGTCCACTGCTCCAAAACCGAAATCGGCGTTTTCAAATCTTTTGGGATGCCGCACAAAGCCATTAAGCGCACATTTTTCTGCAAAATCTTCGGCATCGCCATCGCGGGAATTTTTGCAGGGCAAGCCCTCGGCTACACTTTCGCCTACATCCTCTCCAAACAAAGCCTCTACCTGCTTGACCAAAGCGTTTACCTGATTTCGCACATCCAAACCTCGCTGAACTGGCAGTCGTTCCTGCTCATTTTTTTCGTCAGCAGCCTCATCATCTATTTCGCAGTTTGGACGCCCCTAAACAAAATAAAAAAAATGGAAATAAGAGATATTTTAAAATGAAAAAAATAAAAAAAATCGTCGTTACCCAAGGCGACCCAGCTGGCGTCGGAGCCGAGATTATCGAAAAGGCGTTTCGCTTTCGCAAATTGCACCAAGACGCTGCCTACATTATCTATGGACATATCAAAAATCTGGAAGCCGAAAAAATCACGAGCATCGAGCAAGCCGACACTGCAGGACATCTCTACATTTTAGATTTCGGCAAACCAAATAGCCAAATCGGGCGACCAGACAAAGCGTCAGGCGAGTATAGCCTAAAAATTTTGCAGCGAGTTTTGCAAGACCAAGCACAAATCGACGCTGTCGTCACCTGTCCGATCAGCAAAGACGCCATCCGCCAGAGCCAGCGCGACTTCATCGGGCACACCGAATTTTTCGCCCAAGGTCGTCATCCTTTCGTAATGAGCTTTTTCGGTCCTTACTTCAACCTCGCTTTGCTCACCACCCATCTGGCTTTGCACGAAATCGAGTCCACTCTCAGCGAAGATTTTTTTAAAGAAAAAGTGCGGATAATTTTCCAAAATTGTCAAAAATTCCTCGATAAACCAAAACTGGCAATGCTCGCAGTCAATCCGCACGCTGGCGAAAACGGAGCGTTCGGCGACATCGACCAAAAAATCGAAAAGTGGCTGGCGGAGCTTAAAATTTCCGAAAAAATCGAAATCGACGGTCCGTTTCCTGCCGACACATTTTTCGCCTATAAAGCCACCGAATATCAGATGGTTATCTCCGCCTATCACGACCAAGGGCTCGTGCCGTTCAAGATGCTCTCCAAAGGAAAAGGCGTCAACACCACGCTGGGCTTGCCTTTTGTCCGCACCTCCGTCGATCACGGAACGGCTTGCGACATCGCTGGCAAAAATATCGCAGACCCCGGCAGCCTTGGTTCCGCTCTCGATTTTGCCGAAAAATGCCTGAAGTTACCCAGCGAGGAAATCGGCTCCTACTCGCACCTCGCGGCGATCTACGACGATTATATGCGCCATGTCCGCTACCAAGATTGGGCGGATTTTGCCATTGAGAGCTATCAAAAAATTTGCGGTAAAAAGCCACAAAAAATTTTGGAACTCGCCTGCGGAACCGCCAACATCTCCTGTCTTTTGATCGAAAAAGGTTACCGCGTGGTTGGCGAAGATATCAGCCCGCAAATGCTCAAAATCGCAGAAGGGAAACCGCATCATCCAGAATTGCGACTGGATAATATGCTGCAAAGCCGCGGCGAAACTGGCTTTGAGCTGACTTTACTGATGTTCGACAGCCTAAACTACCTTGGCTCAAAAAAGCAAGTCAGCCAGCTCCTTTTGGCGGCACACAGCCGCACCGCAAGCGGCGGCGTCTTCGTTTTCGATGTCTCCACGCTCAAAAATTGCCAAGACAATTTCGACGGGCTACTCGATTATCAGCAAAACGACGGGCAATTTGTGATGCAAGAGTGCTTTTTGGACGGCGACACCCAAGTCACCAAATTCCACTTTTTCGCCAAAAACGGCTTCCTCTACGACTCTTGCGTCGAAACTCACCAGCAAAAAATCTACTCCTGCCAAACGCTCATTGAGCTTATTGAAAAATCTCCGTGGAACCTGCAAGGCGTTTACGCTCAAGGCAAACTTTTACAAAATTTCGAGCGAGCCGACGACGAAGAAAGGCTGTTTTTCGTTTTGCAAAAAGACTAATCTTCCAGCGTGTAATCTGTCCACTGGCGAGCGCTTTTGTAGGTCTTAAAGTGCGCAGAATAGCCATCGGTCGAGATTTCAATTGCGCCGCTTTTGCCCGTGATGAGCAGATTGTCTTGCAAAAATTCGTAGCTTTGCAAAGTTTTGTTGTGCGGAAAGTTAAACCGATTTTTTATCGAAGTGAAGATGAAGGCGTATTCTGGGCTGACCTCTTTGATGAACGCTTTGGTGCTGGACGACTTGCTGCCGTGATGCCCAACTTTGAGCAAATCGCAGTCCAAATCGAATCTGGGTAGCATAAACTCCTCGCCCTCTTTTTCCAAATCGCCGGTGAGCAGCGCCGAAAATTCCCGATAATCGACCCGCAAAACTATCGACATATTGTTGATGTCCGCGTCCCAAAAATCTTTGGCTGGATGCAGCACCTTGATGCTCAAATCCCGCTCGGCAAGGAGCGTCGTCGTATCTTCCAAAATCAAAAGCTGGCTTCCCTCTTTCTGCACCGCCGCTGCAAATGCGTCCCAAATTTTGCTCCTGCAAAAATTTCTGCTGACCACAACTTTGCGAACATCAAGCTCCGCAAAAGCGTGCCAAACTCCTCCAAAATGGTCGTTGTGAGCGTGGGTAATCACCAGATAATCGATCTGCCGAACGCCTCTGTCGGCTAGATACGGAAGCGCCGTCTTGCGAAAACTCCGCACGAAATCTGGCGGTCCGACATCGACAAAAATATTTTCGCCGCGCGGCGTGGTTATCAGCGTCATATCGCCCAAACCGCAGTCAAAAAAAGTGATGCGCAAATCTCTTTTGCCGCCCAAAAAGAAAAAACTCCACGGCAAAATCGCCAAAAATAGCGACAAAATTGCCAGCTTCAACTTCCGCTTCTTCCAAAAAATATAGCCAGCCAAAGCGACAAACCCCAACGATATCAGCCAATTCAGCGAATGGGAGCTGCTGATATTGGCAAAATAAAAGGGGAAATTGGCGAAAATCTCGACCACCCGAAACAAAATATCGATGAGGAAATTGAGCGCCAAACTGTAGCTCTGCCAGAGCGGAGAGGGCAAAATCAGACTGACCAAACTCAAAGGAACGATTAACATCACCAGCGGGATGCAAAGCAGGTTAGCGAAGACGGAATTGAAATTGATTTGGTTGAAATAAAAAAGCGTCAGAGGCATCATCACCACGCACAAAATCAGCGAACAGAGCATCGAGCTAAGCAAAATTGTCGCCACTTTGTTTAGCAGTTTTCGGCTTTCCCGCGGCTTCGTTCCGCCCAAGCACACATAAAATTTCGGCACCAAATTCGCCAAAATCAGCACCGACAAAAACGAGAGCTGAAAGCTGAGCGCCAAGGCGTATTGCGGTCTTGCCAGCAGGATAATCAAGCCAGAAGCCGCCACGATGTTGTCCAGCACCAAAATCCGCTCCAAATGAAACGCCCACAAACTCAGGACAATCATCAGCGCCGCGCGAGTCACAGACGGCGAAAAATCGCAAAGAGCCGCGTAAAATATCAAAAAAAGCGCCGTGAGCAGATAAACCACGCCGAGCCTGTTGCAAAACATCCGCAAAAACAGCATCATTACAAACGAGATAAACCCGATGTGCAGCCCGCTGATTGCCAAAATGTGCGCCACTCCAGCTTTGGTGAAATTTGTCCGCAAGCTCTCATCGTCCAAATCTTTGCCCAGCAAAATCGTTTGCATAAATCTTGCGTTTTTGCCGCATCTTTGCTCGATTCTGGCGAGCAAAAACTTCCGTATTTTGTAAACAAACCGCTGAACGAAATTGCCTTTTTGCGCCTTGACCACCAGCACGCTTTTGGCGTCTGCAAGAGTGTAAATATTTTTTTGCGCCAAATATTGTGCGTAGCTAAAACCGCTGGGATTGCTCGCCCCCTCTGGCTTTTGCAGCTGTGCGACCCCAAAGACTACCTGCCCATATCGCAAATCTGACTGCTGAGCGCGCATCTTCACTAGGCCTTCAAAATTTTCTCCAGCGACGCTGTCCACCCGCAAAACGAAGCTGTAAAAATCGTTTTGCTGATTATACTCCACCTGCGAGACGATCTGCCCACTAACTGCCTGCACCACAGGCGTTTTGAGGTAATTTCGCAAATCATTATAAGGAACTTTTTCCTGAATCCACAAGCTGCCCAAAGCAAAAAATGCGCAAAAGATTAACAAAGGTTTTGAAAAAAAGTAGCCCAAAACCGCAAAAAGCAAAACCAGCCAAAAATAAACTAGCCCAAACGGAAAATTTTGCCCCCAAAAAATCCCCGTGAGCAAAAAGAAGAACGGAAGAAATAACGGGGCTTTCATTTTTCTCTAAAAATCTATCGATTTGCGCAAGTTGAGCTCGTATAAGTTTTTTTCGACATCCTCGCTAAAATTGTAATTGTATTGAAATCGAAAATTGTAGGGCAAAATATATCTGAAGCCAACTTTCTGATTTAACAGGAGCTTACGCTTTTCCACCAGCGGGTCGTCCGACTCCTCAACTTTGAACTCCGAGACGACAAAAAGCCGATTGGTCAGACTTTTCCCCAGCGAAATTTTCATCTTGTTCAGCAAAATATCGCTGCCGTCCATCGCCGTCTGCTCCTGATTTAGATTTTGCTGATTGTCGTAATCTTCCAAAATATTTTGCACGACATTCATTTTGATGCGGAACAAATCCAGCCGCAAAGCCCGCTGCAAGCTGTTTTCCACGGGCGAAATAAACAAATCCAGCACTTGCGACTGCACACCATCGCCCACAATTCCCAAAACCTGCGAGTTCATCGCCGCCTGCGCAGCTGCGCCCGTTTGGCTGTTATCCTGCGAAATATCATACTTCAGCGACGAGATGATTTGCATATCCGAGGTCAAATCTTTGTCGGTGCTCGCCAGCTCAATTTCGGTGTTTTTCGTCAGCGCAAATTTGCTCTTGTCTATCGTTTTCAAAAAAAGGCTCACTGTGCTACCATCGACGGCTATCGCTTCAAATTCTGCGTTCAAATCGAAAAGCGAGTTGGTTTGCGAGAGGAGCAAATCCACATTTTTCGCCGTAAAAACGCTGGAAAAAATCTCCATATCTCCGCTAGTTGAGCGAAATTCGCCCCTTGTCACCTGCCACTGGTCGTCTTTTTCGTAGCGGAAATCCAAAAAGCTGCCGCGGCTCACCAGCAGATTCATCGGATAAGTTTTGTAGTAAACATTGTCCTCGAAAAGCAGTTGCATCTCAATAAAAAACGGCAGCTTCACCGCTTTTTCTGGCTGCGAAATAGTGGCAGTTTCCGAGATCAAATTTAGCAAATTTCGAGACTTTTTGGGGAACATCGCCTGCGCATCAGAAATACAAAACTGGACGCTGATGAGCATATTGTCCGCAGGTCCCTGCACAAAAGCTTTTTCGCCGTCTTGCAGTCCCTTGACTCTCACCTTCCCGACAGCGTTATCGTCCATATAATCGGGATAGTTAAAGCTGACTTTGCCGCCGCTAGTCCAAAAATAGATTTTGCCCAAATTCAAATTTCCCAAGACCAAATTTTTGTCTGACTCGGCAAAATCGTTGCTAAAATTCAGCTTGCCCTCGCCAATGCGAGCTTGAAATTTCTGAACGAAGAGCGTGTCGTTGGAAATGCGCAAATCCATCTGAATATCTTCGGCGTCCTCTGGCTGGCTGGCGATCTCCATCTGCCCATTTTTCAGGACAAACGCGCCCTCCTTGATACTCAAACCCTTGTCGGTCATCCCCAAATTCAGCGCCAGACGAGAGCTAGACTCTGGGCTTTTGATAAACGGCAAAAGCTGCGACAGATAGCGCAAAAAATCGCCTTGATAATACAGCTGGAGCTTTTTATCGGACGGAAAAAAAGATCCGCTGAGCAGATTATAGCCCAGCTCGCCTTTAATTGCAAGGCTCTCGTCGCTTTCCTCGTCGAAAAAATTAAACTGCGGCACGACCAAACTCTCTTTGTTCTGATAAAAATCCAAAAGCACCTTGGAAAATCGCAAATCCCGATAGCCAAAATCTCGGCACGCCAGTTTGCCCCGCAATGTCGGACTCGCCTGCGAATAATCAAGGCTCAGATCTCCATTCACAACGCCAAACCAATCCCGCTGGCTCTCCGCCTGTAACTTATTCAAATCCAGACTGTTAACAACAATATTGCCCTTCACAGACAAAGCAGAATCGGACAAAATCTTGCCCTTAGCAAAAATTACCGTGTCTTCTCCGCAAATAAGCTCCGCCTCCTTTACCTGCAAAGAGTCTAGACTCCCTTGCAAGCCAAAATTCGCATCGACGCCCTGCCACCTGCCATAGCTCACATTTTTCGCCTTCGCCCGCAAATCAAGCTCGCCACTGCCTGCCACCTGAAGACTCAGGCTCAATTTTCCGTTCAAATTTTGCGAAAAAAGCTCCTGCGGAAAATATTTTTGCCACCGAGCCAGCGACAAAGACTCCGCCACCAAAAATCCGCTGCAGCGATACCTCTTTTGCTTGGTCAACAAAAACTTCCCTCGCAACTTTTCGTTCAGCACCAAATCGTCCACCATCAAGCTGTCAAAGCTGCCCTGCGCGTGCAAATCGAGCTCAAAAAGATTGTAGTTAAAAGTCGCCTTGTAACTCCGCAGCCGCATATCCAGCTGCCCTTGCTCAAAATCGTAGAGAAACTGACTGCCAAAAGAGCCGCTGACCAGTCCGTAGTAGGAATCTTCCAAAAAAATGTCGATTTTGGAATGCAAAACTTTTTTGCGCAAAAAGCCCGCAGAAGACACCCTGCAAAGCGGCAGATAGCGGTTTTTGTGCTTCAAAAGCAGATTTGGATCGAACTCTTGCGACCTAAAATTCACCGCACAACTATCGGCAAAAATGTTGCCCGAAAAATCGAAATTCGCAAGGCTATCTCGCAGCTGCAACGACGCCGAAAAATCGCTGCCGAGCAAATGGCCCTGCAGCGTTGCCGAATCGATGACGAAATTTTTGCTACTCGCCTGCAATTTTTCCCCAAAAAAATCTGCCTGAAATCCCACAGATTTGTCCCACGAAGCCAAAAATTTGAGAGAACTTTGCAAGCGAAAATCTTTTTCCTGCACCACGAACGACTCGTCGGCAAGCGAAAACGAAAAGCTTTTGTAATCGGTCACAAAGTCGCCGCTGAGCTTGTTTCCCAGCCAAAAAGCGCGCTGAATTTCCCAAGAAATCTCATCATTTTGGCGACTCCGCTTCGCATAAATGTCGTCTATTTGCAATTGATTGCCCAGCCTCACATTTGCAAACAGCTGCATATCCGTCTGCAAAGCGTTCTGCAGACTGCAGTTAACTCGCACAGGCGTCCCCATTATGCCCGCTTTTTCAACGCTGATTTTGAGTAGGGAATCGTCACCAAAAACTTTTGCTTGCAAGATTTTTGCCTGCAGCTTTCCGCTTTTGACAAATGCGTTTTTCAGCTCCAAGTCTGTCTGCAAAGTTTGCTGCGATCCGTATGCGTAGCCATTCAAAAAAAAGCCCAAAGAGTCCACATCAGCAAGCTTGAGCCCAGGCAAAGCGAAGCTATCGATCTGCACCCGATAAGAGTCTAACACGCCGCCAACAAAGGCGATATCGCCTTCCAACTTGCGACTTTCCGACGCCACATAAAAAGAAGCGACCATCCGATTTTCCGCCTCCTGCGCATAGCTGCACGAAAAAAGCTCGATCTCGTCCTGCAAGGCAAATCCCTTGCTTTTTATGTCAAAATCAAGAGATCCTTCCACCACTGCAAAATCTGGAAACAGAGCCACAAGCTTGTCCAGCCCGCTTTTACCTGCTCTTTTGCCGAAATCGCCAACATCCATTTTCGCCGTTAGACTCGGCTTATAGACCATAATTTTGCTGATCGCTTTTCTGGGCAAAAAGTTCAAAAACGGCAAAAAAAACAGATTGTAGTCGATCGTAACGCTCTCAATTTTCAGCGAATAATCGTCGTTTTGGCTAGTCAGCCCAAAAATCGTCAGCCGTTTGTCGTTAAAATCGAGCTTCTGGATACTCACCCGAGAGTTTGTGCGGGAAGCAAAAGACGCCTCCAGCCTGTCTCGCAAAAAATTGTCCAAGCCGATTACCTTGAAAACGAAATAGTAACCGCCGTTTACGACGAGCAAAATTGCGATTATAATGAAGAGCCATTTTCTCGCTTTCATCGTTGCAGATTAAGTGCTCCGCCGCTTAAAATATAGTGTTTGTCCATTTTGCTGGTAAGCTCCAGATTGTGCGTAACAATCACGAAAGCCTGCTCAAATCGCTGATTTAGCTCCAAAAAAATCCTGATGAGGTTGTCCTTGTTTTTGTGATCGAGGCTGCCCGATGGTTCGTCCGCCAAAATCAGCTTTGGGCGGTTAATAATCGCTCTGCCGACTGCCACCCGCTGCGCTTGACCGCCAGAAAGTTTGCTCGGCAAGGCGTCCGCTTTTGCCTCAAGACCCAGCACCCGCAAAATCTCCAGCGCCTCTTTTTTGCTTTGCGTCATATTTTTCGTCTTGATAAACATCGGCATCGCCACATTTTCCAGCACCGTAAACTCCTGCAAAAGATAGTGCGACTGAAAAACGAACCCCAAAAACTCGTTGCGAAGGCGATTCATATCGCGCACAGGCTCGCCACCGTAGAGAACTTGCCCGCTATCGGGGCTGTCTAAACTTCCCAAAATATGCAGCAAAGTGGACTTCCCGCAGCCAGATTCTCCCGTGATGATATTGGTTTGCCCTTTTTGCACGACAAAGTTTAGCCCGCTTAAAACCTGCAGGCGCGAGTTGCCGTCTTCGTATGATTTAAAAATATTTTCCGCTCGTAAAATTTCCATATTACACATCCAGTAACTGCGTCGATTTTTCTTGACTTGCCAAAAAAACCGTCGCTTGATTTCCAAAGATTTTCAGCACATTGCTAGATTTCTGAAGCGCTAGCTCTGGCGTGTTATTTTCCGCCGAAAGATGCGCCAACACAACGCTCTTTAGCCCAGGATGCACCACTTTGGAAAGCACACCCGCCGCCTGCGCGTTGGACAAATGCCCAACCCTGCTTTTTATCCGCTGCACAAGCTCCCACGGATAGTTGCTCGAGGTCAGCAAAATATTTTCGTCGTGATTGGACTCCAAAATCAAAGTCGAACACTCCCGAAGTTTTGTCGTCAGCAGATTGGAAATATAGCCGTTATCGGTGGCAAGACCCAGCTTCCGCTTCTGCGCATCGTTCTTTTTGGCAAACACAAAATTGCACGGATCCACGGCGTCGTGACTGCTGGCAAACGGATCAATCGTCAAATCTCCGACCTCAAAAGTTTCGCCCGAAACAAACTTTTTTGCGCCAACGGGCAATTTGCCGAGCTTGTGCTTGCAACTTTGATAAGTTTTTTCGGTTAAATAGACAGGAATTTTCAACTTTCGAGCCACAATTCCCACTGCCGAAATATGATCGTTATGCTCGTGCGAGACCACAATCGCCCGCATTTTGTCCGCCGCCAGCGAAAGCTCCTGCAAGCTTTGCAAAAATCTTTTTCCGCTAAGACCGACATCCACCACGATTTGGGTCGAATCGGTTCGCACAAGGCAAGCGTTGCCCCTGCTGCCAGAGTAGAGAACAGCGACCTGAAACATTTTTTGCCCGATTTAGCCGATAAAAAAGTAGCGATTGTGAATGGCGTTATACTCCGTCCAGCGCGCGTTGTTTTGTTGCACAGCCGACATAAGTTGCGATATTCCAGCGGCTTGCGCATCCATATTGTCCGCAAAATGCAGCACCATCGCCTCCAGCGTCTGCGGCAGACGAGCCGCACCTTTTTCCATCTCGCCGTGATGCGACAAAATCAGATGCCGAAGTTTCATCAAAATTTGTGAGTCAAAATCGGCAATTTCTTTGGCTTTTTGCACCAAAAAATCGTCGCCGATGCACAAATGCCCGACCAGTCTGCCCTCGTCGGTAAAATCGATTACCGAGCTGACTTCGTATTCAAAAACTTTGCCAATATCGTGCAAAATCGCCCCAGCGATCAAAATGTCGCGATTTACCGGATAAAGCTCCACGACAAATCCGCAAATTTTGGTGACGCTGACAGTGTGCTCCAGCAAGCCGCCGATATAATTGTGATGCCAGTTTTTCGCCGCAGGGCACTTCTTGAATTTCGCCAAAAAATCTTGGTCGTCAAAAATATTGCTAAGTAGCTGCTTTATCTGTGAGTTATCGATGCTGCCGACAAACTCAAGCAACTCCTGCATCAGGCTGTTCAAATTTTTGTCCGTCGAGCGCATATAATCTTGCAAATCGTATTCTTCGTCGCCCATTTTTCGCAATTTGTTCACCGTAAACTGAATCTGGTCGCGGAACTCAGCCACGACGCCTTTGACTTTGACCACATCGCCTTTTTCAAACAACTTTTCCAAAGCTGGCGCGTTGTTCCAGACATTCGCCACGACATCGCCCGTTTTGTCCACCAGCCGCATCCGCAAATACATCCCGCGTTTGCCCTCTCGAAGGCTCTTTTCGCTGACCAAAAAAGTCGAAACCACATCCGCTTGTCCCAAATGCGAATGCAAATCGTTCACCCAAATTTTATCCATATCTAAAAATCCTTTAAAATTAAATAACTCAACAATCTACCAAGAACTGGAACTTTCCAGCAAGTCAAACATAATTTGAAAATTTCTCGGCTCGTTTTTTTTAGGCAATTTTCGCTTCTCCTTAATGAAGCAAAATCTTTTCTTCAACAAAATATTGACAACTAAATTAGGAGTTGCTACAGATGGATAAGATGATGTTTAATATTCGTTTGAGGAGGTAATATGAACAGAATCAAAAAAATGGTGGTAGCGATTTTGCTGCTTGCGTCTTTTTCGGGGCTGATGGCGAAAACCTACCAAATGAAATTCGCTTTCCAATTCAAAAACGACATCTACGAGGCGAACGAAGCAACTTTTGCCAATGTTTTCAAATCTTATGTGGAGTCGATGTCCAACGGGCAAATCAAGGTGAAGCTGTTCCCTGGCGGCGTTTTGGGCAAAGAGCGAGAGAACTTTGTCAATGTAAAAAACAATGTAATCCAAGCAACGCTCTCGTCTGTGGGCGGCATCGCGCAGTTCTACGAGCCGATTACCGTGGTTGACATTCCGTTTGCGTTCCCCAACAATGTTGTGGCTTGGGATGTTTACGACGGCTGGTTCGGCAAAAAACTTCGCGCGGATATCTTCAAAAAAACTGGCGTTCGCTGCTTTGCCACAACCGAAACTGGCGGATTTTTCGCTTTTACCAACAGCAAAAAAGAGGTGAAATCTCCCAAAGATATGAAGGGACTTAAATTCAGAACGATGGAGAACGCAGGTCACATCAAAATGGTCTCACTGCTGGGAGCCTCGGCTGTGCCTATCGCTTGGCTGGAGCTTTACACATCGCTGCAAACTGGCGTAATCGACGGGCAAATGAACCCGCTACCAACGATGCTCAACGCCAAACTCGAAGAAGTGCAAAAGTTTGTCACGCTCACCAACCACCTCTACGGCACCGACTGGTTTATGGTTAACAACTCTTGGTATAATTCGCTTCCGAAAAATCTGCAAAAAATTGTTCGTGACGGAGCGCAAGTGGCAAATATCGCCGACAGAGGCGCACAACGGATTTTGGACGCTTTGGCTGTGGAAGGTTTGCAAAAAAAGGGCTTGAAAATTTACAAGCCGACCGACAAAGAGGTCGCTCAGTTTAGAGATATGGTGCAAGACGAATACATCAAATGGCTCGAAGGCGAGAACCCTGCCAACAAAAAATGGATTAAAGATTTCCAAAAGGCGATCAAAGAAGCCGAAAAAAATTAAAGAAAAGCATAAGGTCAGGCTCTTGTTTTAATTCCTTTTGTTTCAAGGGTTTGACCTTTGTTTCGTTTGACAGGGAATCGTCCCAATTCAAGGAGTAAAACCCCAATTATGTTAAATAATTTAAAAACCATAGGCGCCGACATCGACAAAGCCGTCGGGTATATTTGCATTTTTTTTGCCGCAACGATGACGCTCAGCACACTCGCTGGCATCTTCCTTCGCTATTTGATGTCCGAGCCGCTAAACTGGACAGAAGAGTATGCCCGCTATGCGATGATTTGGATGGGACTTTTGGCGATTAGTATGGGCGTAAAGCGAAAAAGCCACCTCGGCGTGAACTTTTTTTACGACCTCTTTCCCAAAAAATTGCAAACTTTCCTAAGCTTCCTCATCAATTTCCTGATCATCTTCTTTTTCGTGATAATGGTTATCTTCGGCTATCGGATGGCAATCGACGGCTACTATCAGATTTCGCCCGCGCTAAAGATGCGGATGTTTTATGTTCTGATAGTCGTGCCGATTACATCCCTAATCAGCATCTACCACATTTGCGTGCAGGTGCTGTCCGACATTTTTGACAAATAAGGAGAAAAAAAATGCCTTTATTTATAGCTATTGTCTTCGCCGTTTTGCTCATCGTTAGCGTGCCAATCGGCTTCACGCTGGGTCTGACATCTTTATTTGCCATCTTCAAGTCCGATATGCTGGTCTTGCTCAACATCGTCCCGCAGCGATTTTTTGCGGGCGTGGATATGTTCCCCATAATGGCGATGCCGTTTTTTATGATCGCAGGCGACCTTATGAATCGCTGCAAAATCACCGATAGCCTCATCGAATTTTCCAACTCGCTGGTCGGTCACATCCGAGGAGGGCTTGCGCACTCCAACATCGTTGCCAGCATCTTTTTCGCAGGAATCACTGGCGCCGCCGTGGCAGACTCCGCCGCACTTGGCTCGGTGCTCATTCCCGCAATGAAAAAAGACGGCTACGACGAAGATTTTTCTGCGGCTATCACCGCTGCCTCGTCGATAATCGGACCAATCATTCCGCCGAGCACAATTATGGTCATCTACGGCTCGATAATGGGCGTGTCCATCGCAGGGCTGTTCGCCGCTGGCGTTTTGCCGGGCGTTCTCATCGGAATTTTGCTGATGATAATGGTCTATTTCATCGCCAAAAAACGAAACTACCCCAAAATGGAAAGTCGCCCCAGCGTTGCATATGTCTGGAAAGTTTTCAAAAAAAGCATCCTCGCGCTAATTTTGCCCGTGATAATCTTGGGCGGAATCCTTTCGGGATACTTCACGCCGACAGAAGCCGCCGCTGTTTCCGTCCTCTACGCATTTATCATCGGATTTTTTGTCACCAAAACCCTGAAAGTCTCGGACTTGCCAGATATTTTGCTCAGTTGCGCCAAAAACACCGGCATCATTTTCCTGCTGATGTCCGCCGCTTCTATCCTTAGCTTCTTCCTCGCCAGCGAAGGCATCCCCGAGATGATCGCCGATGTTATGCTCTCGATTTCGCACAGCAAATACATCATCTTGTTTTTGATTTGCGTCTTGCTGCTGATAATCGGGATGTTTATGGACATCACCGCTGCGTTGCTGATTTTGGCGCCAATCCTCGCTCCGCTTGCCATTCAACTGGGCGTGCACCCCTTGCATTTCGCCATCGTGATGGTCGTTGCGCTAAACATTGGCCTTATGACACCGCCGCTGGGAGCGTGCCTTTTCGTTGTCTGCGGAGTGACTGGGTTGCCTCTGGAAAAAGTCGCCAAAGAGATTGTGCCTTTCATTTTTGCCGAAGTCATCGCGCTGTTTATCGTCGCTTTTTGGCCGCCGCTGTCGATGGCAATTCCCAAATTTTTTGGGTTCGTTTAACGAATTTTAGCTTGCTAAAAAATTAAGTGGTGGACAAAAAAGTTCGCCACTTTTTTTTACGATAAAATCCATAAATCAACGAGGAGAAAAGGCACCGTCCAAAAAAGTGTGTCTAATCTCCAATTTGGTTTCCATTTTCTTAACTTTCTGGGAACAAAATTTTGTCAAATTTAAATTGATAAATCGGATAATTCAGATATTTATCGACCTTGTCCATCGCGACCTTGCTCAGCAGCAGTAGCACAGACTCATCGCTGGGCATCGAGTTCCTGATTTTCAAAACTTTCCGAAACTGTTTATTCAAATTTTCGATCCAATTTGTGGTGTAAATCAGCCGCTGAATTCTGTGGTCAAACTCCAAAAAAGTGAAATAATAAACGACATCGTCTCTGTTTAATAACTTCTTGGTAAATCGATACTTATCTCCCCATTTTTTCGCAAAATTATCCAAATTTTTCAAAGCAATTTCTTTCGTATAGCGTTCTTGTCCGACGCAAAAAATTTCCTTCAAATCGTCGCTAATTTCGCTTTTATCACTATTCCTGACCTTAGCTAATAGACTTCTTTTAAAGTGAGTTACACACTTTTGAAATTTCGCATTTTTAAAAACTTTGCTCACCACATTTTCCAGCCCAACAAGGCCGTCAGCCACGACCAATTTTGTCGTTTGCAAGCCTCGCGATTTTAGGCGATTAAACAAGAATTCCCAGCCAGCAGCGCTCTCGGTCGGGATATTTTCGAGCGCCAAAATGTCCCGACTTTTGTCCTCTCGGACGCCGATAACCACGCAAAACGCCTCAGTTTCAACACTGTCGAGCCGCCTCAATTTGGAATGTATGGCGTCAATCATAATAATCGGATAGTTTTTTTCTAGCGGCCTATTTCGCCAATTTGTCAACAATTCTTTGAATTCTTGGCTGATATTGCTGATGGTCGATTTTTTGTAATTCGTGCCAAAAACATTTGCGAAAACATTCTCTATGTCTCTGGTAGACAAGCCTTTAGCATACAGCTGAAACGCCAATTCTCGTACTTCTTGCTCCTGCTTTTTCAAAATTTCCAAGATAAATGGATAAAATTGACCGAATCTGTCGCGCGGAATTTTGAATTGAATTTTGCCGCTGAGAGATGAAAAACACCTGCTGCGATAGCCGTTGCCTTTGTTGTTTGAGCTTTTGTTTTCCGCCATAAAAGCCTGTCTTTCCAGCTTCATAAGGCTGTTAAAAACGAACTCGATCAATTTATTCGCGCCATAATCATTGACATTTTCGTCTAAAATTTTTTGTAGTTGACTTGCGTTAAATCGCATAAGAATCTCCTTTTTTGTTCTTTTTTTTATAAAAATTGGAGATTCTTTTTTTGTGTCTAGTTTTTTTTGCTGCAGACACACTTTTTTGGACAGTGCCGGAGAAAAATGAAAACGAAGCAAATCTCTTGGCAAGATTTTGCCAAAATCGAAATCCGCACAGGCACAATCGTTGCCGCAGAAGCGTTTGTGGAGGCTCGCAACCCTGCCTACAAGCTACAAATCGACTTCGGCGCAGAGCTTGGCACCAAAAAATCTTCTGCCCAAATCACCAAACTTTACTCGGCTGAGGAACTCATCGGCAAGCAAGTCGTGGCTGTGGTCAACTTCCCAAAAAAGCAAATCGCCAATTTGATGAGCGAATGCTTGGTTTTGGGCGCTATTTCTGGCGACGAAGTCTCGCTGCTATCGCCCGACAAGCTTTGCCAAAACGGGCTAAAAATCGGCTAACAAAAAAAGCTTGCTCTTTTTTTTAGAACAAGCTTTTTTCTTCTAATCGCAAAAATTATTTAAAGCCTTTGAGCATCCGCTTCACAGATTTAGGATTCTCCTTAACCCACTCTTCTACAGCCACTTCAATATCTTCGTTGTCTTTGATTTTTATCATCAAACTAGAAATTTCCGGGTCGGTTATCGTGAACTGTCCCAAAAATTTAGCGAGCTCGGGCTTATCTTGCGGCAAATTTTTTCTGCCTTTTATCTGAATAACGCCAGTGTCCCAATATTTGTCTTTGTCTTGCTCCAAAATCTTCAAATCCCAGCGACCGAACATCCAATGCGGCTTCCAGCCAGGCACCACAATCCACTGCTTGTTTGCAATCGCTTTTTTTAGAGCCGCCGTCATCGCAGGACCGCTGGACGCCAGCAGCTGCATATCCAAATCGTAATCTTTGATTAGCTGCTCAATCTGGGTCATCATCCCCGCGCCAGCGTCGATTCCCACAATTTTGTTGTCGAATTTTGCGGCAGACCCTTTCAGCTCCGAAATTTTGTCGATTGTCACATAAGAAGGGACGACCAGCCCACAAATCGTGCCGCGGTAGATGTCGCCGAGAGTGATGAGCTCGTCGCCGTATTTGTCCAGATAATCTTTTTGCAACGCTGGCCAGCACTCCATATACGCGTCCTGATTGCCCTTCGCCACAGAGGCGTAGGCGGGCGCAACATCGGCAGCCGTCAAATTCACCTCATATCCCAGCTGATTTTCCAGCAAATTTTTGATCAAATGCGTGTAAGCCACGCCCTCTGCCCAGTTCACATACACCAATTCGGCGGTTTTTTTGTTCTCTTTTCCTTTGCAAGCCGCCGCAAAAATTGCCACAGCCAAAAACAGAAATAGTAGTTTCTTCATCGTGTCTCCTTGTTTCACTTTTTTTTATTTTTCAGCCCAAAAGACTGCGTTACTCTATCCAAAAATATCGCCAAAATCACGACTGCCAGCCCGCTTTCGAACCCAATATCGATTCGCAATTGGGTAATGCCCTTCAAAATCTCGCCTCCTAGACCTCCTGCGCCAATCATCGCGCTGATGACCACCATCGAAAGCGAGAGCATAATCGTCTGGTTAATTCCAGTGAAAATCGTTTTTTTCGCTAGAGGCAACTGCACCTTCAGCAGTAGCTGGGTCGGCGAGCAGCCAAACGAGATGCCGGCTTCCACCACCTCTTTGGAAACTTCTCGAATGCCCAAAGTCGTCAGCCGCACGGCTGGCGGCATCGAAAAAATCACCGTCGAAATCACGCCCGGCACTCTGCCCAGCTGAAAAAACAAAACCGACGGAATCAGATAGACAAAAGCTGGCATTGTTTGCATAAAATCCAGCACCAAGCGCACCGAAGCCTCCGCCTGTTTACTCCGCGAGCAAAAAATTCCAATCGGGATGCCGATTATAAGCGCCAAAAATGTCGAAATCAAAATCATCGCCAAAGTCTGCATCGTCTGCAGCCAAAATCCCATCGACCAAATCATCGCAAAGCCAACAAGCGTGAAAATCGCCACGCCTTTGCCGCAAAGTTTATACGCCAAAAGCGCCAGAGCAAAAATCAGCAAAAAAGCAGGAACCCAAATCAAAACAGCTTCCACGCCCTGAATAAAGCTGGTTACCACAATCGTGATAAACTCAAAAAGCCAGCTAAAATGCGCCTCTAGCCAATCAACGCCCGAAGCAAAAAGTTTGCCAATATTCATAAATTTCATCTTTCCTCCACAGCCTCTTTGGGCACGATGTTATCGTCCTGCGTCACATATTCCTCTCCCATCACAATCGACACAGCCGTCGCCTTGGAGACGATTCCCAAAAACTTGCGATTTTCGTCCACAACGCTGATGGGCATCTCCTCGTTAATATACAGCGGAATCAAATCGTGAATATAAGTGTCTGGCGACACAACTGGCGCATCTTTATCGATAAAATCCTGCAAATTCTCATAGCCTTTTTTGTCCGCCAAAATCGTCTCCTGCAAAGAGACCATACCCTCTAGAAATCCGCCGCGAGAAGTCACGGGCAAATATTTCAGAGAATGTCGCCGCATCAAGCGCAGAGCGGCTTTCGGTCCATCTTTTGGATTCATAATCTTGTCGGGATTTTTGCTCATCACCTTGGAAACCGAGATAATCTTCGCCGAATCGACCTGCTCGACAAAATCGCGCACATAACTATTGGCTGGATCCGCCAAAATCTGCTCAGGCGTGCCGATTTGCACAATTTTAGCGTCTTTCATAATCGCAATTCTGTCCCCAATCTTGAGCGCCTCATCCAGATCGTGCGTGATAAAAACAATCGTCTTGTTCATCTTCTCTTGCAAATTGAGAAGCTCGTCCTGCATATTGCTGCGAATCAGCGGGTCAAGCGCCGAAAAAGCCTCGTCCATCAGCAAAATATCTGTGCCCATCGCCAAAGCTCTGCCCAGCCCAACTCGCTGCTGCATTCCCCCAGAAAGCTCGCCGCACATCTGCCGACCATACCCTTTGAGCCCCACCGTCTCCAGCACCTGCTGCGCCCGCTGCTCCCGCTCTTCCAGTGGCACCTGAGCAATCTCCAGCCCAAAAGCCACATTGGAAATCACATCACGATGCGGCAAAAGCCCAAAATGTTGAAACACCATCGCCACTTCCTTTCGCCTTATCTCCCGCAGCCGCTGCTTGTCCGCGCGCACAATCTCGTAATCGTCCAAAAAAATCGAGCCAAAAGTTGGATTTATCAATCTGTTCAGGCAACGCAAAAGCGTAGATTTGCCGCTGCCAGACAATCCCATCACCACAAAAATTTCGCCTTCATACACCTCAAAAGAAGCGTCGGCGACACCGACATTACAGCCAGTAGAGTTTAAAATTTCTTGCTTGGTTTTGTTTTCTAACAAAAGTTTGCGGATTTTCTGCTTGTCACCACCAAAAAACTTGCACAATCCTTCAACTTTAATTTTGACTTTTTGATTCATATGCCCTCCTTGGAAAAAACTAGACAATTCTACTTTGGAAAGGCGATGAGATACAAAAAACAGATTGGAAACTCTCAATAATAGAAGAAACGAAAGTTTCCCGATTTTTTTAAAGAAGAGCTATGGCTCTAAATGATTTAGTCCTGTTCGGATTTTGATTCTTTTTTTTAAATTCATCTGCTATGACAAAAGCAAAAATCGAGGCTATCTGTCAAGCGCCAACTTCGATTATTATGTAAACTAGGGGAAATTTTACAAATTTTTGGAGAAAACTACACCTTCTCCCAAAACTCCCTATCCCCTGCCACTTCTGCAAAAAGCGGATGCAACTGGCAACTGGCGACACCCTGCAAAATCTTCGCTCGTGCAAGGTCTCGCACAGCCAATTTCCGCAGCAAATGCTCCCGCTCATAGGCGATTTGCCCGCTGGTTACCTGCAATTTTGGCGCACTCTGCACTGGCTCAAATTTGTTCGCATCGAAATTATACCCCCGCCTGCACGCCTCTTCCCACACCTCTTGCAGATAAAAATTGATGCTCAAAAGCGGCGACTCCGCCTGTCGAAACCGCAAAAGCTGCGGATGATTTTTATAGCCTTTGGTCTGCCCCTGCAAAACTTTTTTCGCCAAAAGCGTCTCTCGCCAAAGAGCCAGCAACCCCTTAACATCCAGATATTTCGGGTGAATCGACCACAATCGCATAATTTTTTACCTTGCAAACAGCAAAAAATCTCGCCGCTACAACGGCATCTGAGCGGTCAGCACGCAAAACACCTGCATTCCGAGTCCCTTGCCAAAATCGCTCAAACCCTCGCCAGTGGTCGCTGTGAGACCGATATTTCCTGGCTCCATCTGCAAAATCTTCGCTAGAGACTCTTTTATCTCCAAAATTCTGCCCTCCAGCTTTGGTTTTTGCGCCTCAACCGAGAGCGACAAATGCACGATTTTGCCGTTTTGCTCTGCCAAATCTTCCAACGCCGCAGCCAAATACTGCTTGCTGTCGGTGATGCCCAGCCTGCACATTTTGTCGGCAACTTTGCCCAAAATATTGCGCCCCGTAACGCCCGAAATAGCGTTGGTTATCGCATGCAAAATCACATCGCCGTCGCTGTTGGCAACAAAGCTAAACTCTTTGCTAAAGCAAATTCCGCCCAAAAAAAGCCCTTTGGTTGTATCGCCAAAATCGTAGCGATGGCTGTCCTGCCCGATGCTCACCTTAATCATTGCAAGAACCCCCTAACAAGCTCAATCTGCTGGGCGTAGCTGCTCAATTTCGCGGGCGTCTCCAAAATCAGCGGCTTCTTTTGCGCATACGCAAACCGCACAATCTCTGCAATCCCCGCCAAGCCAATTTTGCCCGCTC
The DNA here is from genome assembly GCA_963676615.1 of Candidatus Cloacimonadota bacterium. Taxonomy (GTDB): domain Bacteria; phylum Cloacimonadota; class Cloacimonadia. Next base: position 1,230,925 of record OY781092.1, read on the forward strand.
CCAAATCTTCGTGTCGATCCACTCGGCTGCCGACGATTTTTTTGGCGTCGTTCAGGTGAAAGCAAACCAGCCGCTGGATGCCCATTCGCTGATCGAACTCATCCAACCAACTTTGCACGCCGTCCTTGCTGGTCAAATCGTATCCCGCAGCAAAAGCGTGGCAAGTGTCTAGGCAAAATCCAATGCGAGGATGACGCTCCAGCGCATCGAAAAGTTCCTCCAGCTCGGGCAAGCGAAACCCAATCTCCGTGCCTTGCCCTGCGGTGTTCTCCAGCACAATTTTCGCATCCTCTGGCGTCGCCTGCAGCACATATTCCAAGCTTTGTTTGATGTTCGCAAAAGCCTCTTTTTTCTCCATTTCCAGATACTTCCCGATGTGCAAAACGATGCCCGCTCCACCAAGCGCGCTGATTTTTTTCATATCGTCCACCAAACTGTCGGCAACATAGGCGAACTCCTGCAGCGGTTTGGCAAAGTTCAAAAGATAGGAGCAGTGCCCGATGAGGAAAATGTCTTTCTCCTGCAGCCGCGCGCGCACCTGCTGGGCTTCCTCCTGCGTCAAATTTTTCGCATAGCGATAGCTGCGCGGACTTTTCAAAAAAATCTGCACAGCGTTGCCGCCCCAATCTTCCACAGTCGTCACCGCCTGCAAAAAGCCCTTGGCAATCGAGCTGTGCGCCCCGATTTTCAAAACATCACTCACAATTTGCCTCCGTTTGTGGTTTCGACTCCGCTCAACCACCGCGTTTATTTCCTTAGCGGAGTCGAAGAATGGTTCCTGAGCGAAATCGAAGGAAACATTTTTAAAACGCAATCACAGTTCCAATGTCCGATTTCGACAAGCCATTTTCTGCAATGTCGTCGAAAGTTCTCACCTTCAACTCCCGCTTGATGTAACCCGCAGAGCTCAGCAAATCGATCGCCTTTTGCATAACCTGACCGCTTGGACCCGTGACTTGTCCCATCAATTCCACGCTCTCTTTTTTGGCAAGCTTAATGTATTTTCTGTTCGTCAAATTGATGATAAAGCCAATCACGCCCGGCAATTTTACTCCCGCTTTGTGCATCTGCGACGGATCGGGCAGCAGAATCGACACCACTTTTTTGGGCTTCAGCCCAATCGACTTGAGCAAAGTTTCCTTGCCCAGCACATCAAAAATGTAATCAACATCGGCATCTTTGAGCACCTTGGCAAAATCTTCAGATTTGTAATCGACAATTTTCGAAACGCCAGCTTTTTGCAAAAATTCTTCGGCGCTTTTCGACGCAGTGGCGACAATCTCCAAACCCAGAGCTTTGCACAGCTGAACCGCCTGAAATCCGACACCGCCAGCAGCTCCGTGAATCAAAATCTTCTCCCCTTTCTGCGGCTTTAGCGCCGTAATAGCTTCATACGCTGTCAAAAGCGGAAGCGCTACCGCTCCAGCCTCAAAAGCGTCAATACTTTCGGGAATTTTTGCACAAAATTTTTCGGATATCACAATCTCTTGCGCCCACGCTCCAATATCGCTAAACAGCCGATAAAACATAGCTTTATCGCCCACTTTAAAATTAGCCACGCCAGAGCCAACCTCCGCGACTTCGCCAGCACCGTCAACTCCGCCAATCTGAGGATTTTTATATTTCAAAGTCGGGAATCCCTTCATCAAATCCATATCGATCGGATTCACCCTGCTGGATATCATCTTTAGCCGAATCTCGCCAGCCTGCAAAGCCGCTTTTGGCATCTGCACCACCTGCATTGTGGCAAACTCCTTGCCACGCTTAGTTTGAACTATCGCTCTCATTTTTTCTCCTTTTCCTAATTGCAACAAAATCAACCAGTTATAATTATTTACGACCGTATAAAATCAGCCGCATTTTTTTAGTAAATTACCGCTAAAACCCTTTTGGCAGCTCGATGGCTTTGGCTGGACACACCTGATAGCAAGTGCCACATTCGTCGCACAACTCTGGATTTATCTTATAAGGCGAGCCTTCGCTTATAGCAGCAAAAGGGCAAACCTCAGCACATTTTCCGCAAGCGATACATTTTTCGGTAATAAAAAGCCCCGCTGGCGACACCTGCTGATTTCCAATGGCGAACCTGCGCCGTATCAGCTTCGCTTTTTCGCCGCTAATGTCAAAAATTTCGCCTCTAGCATTTTTTAGGTGAAACAGACTGCTCGTGGCAAACTTATTGCCGTCAGGAAAAAGCTCCAACAAACTCGGGCTATGCTCAAAAACCTTGTCCAGATTGCCGTCGCCCAGCTCGATAGCCGCGCCCTTTAGCCGCACTTGCGTAAAATTGTCGTTAATCACCGTAATGGCGATGTTACAATTTTTTTGCAGCTGCCAATAAAACGGCTTGCTCTTTAGCGTGATGAAATAAATTTCGCCGTCAATAATTTGCAAATCCACAATTCTGGACTCGGGATTTCCGCCTGCAACCGTCGAAATGACGCTCGATTTCACATCTTTCAAGATTTTTATAGCCTCGTTTTTCACACTATCCATTTTTTTCTCCTTTTTCTGCCAAAAATTTGGCTAGCTCATCTTTGTAAAAATCGTCCAAAGAATCCTTGCCAATAATGGACTTTAAGCCCTTATCTTTCAAAAAAGATTTTACAAAAGCGTTTTTCGGCTGAAAAATCAACTCCTCTTTTGAGCCGATTTGCGAAATTTTTCCCTTGTCGAGCAAAACGATTTTCGTGCCCAGTTTTAGCGCCTCTTCAATATCGTGAGTGACGAACAAAATGGTCTTGCCTAACTTTTGGTGAAGGCTCTTTAGCTCATACTGCAGCTTGCTCCTGGCGATCTCGTCCACAGCGCCAAACGGCTCGTCCATCAAAATCACCTCTGGGTCGTTGGCAAGCGCCCGCGCTACACCAACCCTCTGCTGCTGCCCGCCGCTAAGCTCCCGTGGGTAGCGACTCAGCATCCGCATATCCATACCAACCAACTCTATCAGCTGCTTTGCTCGCTCTACCAAAAAAGTTTTATCCTTGCCGTCTAGCGAAACGACAAACCCGATATTTTCCTGAATCGTCATATGCGGGAAAAGCCCGATTTGCTGGATAACATAGCCGATTTCCCGACGCAGCTCGATTGCGTCCCAATCGGTTAGCGGTTTATCGCAAAAAAATATTTCGCCGCTATCGGGGAGCACCAGCTGGTTGACCATCTTCATCAGCGTGGTTTTGCCGCAGCCAGAAGCGCCCAAAATTGTCAAAAAATCGCCTTTCTCCACATTTAGCGAAAGCTCGTCGATTACCGCTTGCCCGTCGTAGCTTTTGCTCACATTTTCAAAAACCAACAAAGGCATCAAATCAAACCTTTTGACCGCAAAAAATCTTCTGCCACTTTTTCCGCGGGAACTTTTTCGATCTCCACCAAATAGTTCATCTGCGTCATTTCGTCGTTGCTGATTTTGCCCGTCAACTGCTCCAGCACGCCCTGCAATTCTGGATATTTCGCAAGGGTCTGTTTGCGCACCAAGCTCGCCGCAAAATATGAGGGAAAGTAATTTTTGTCGTCCTCAAGCAGCACCAAATCGGCTTGCTTCAACCTTGCGTCGGTCGAAAAAACATTGATCGCATCAACTTGCCCAGAGGCAATCGCCTCGTATTTCAGCCCGATATCCAGCTCAACCTTGTCGTTAAAATCCATTCCATACTCTCGCTGCAGCCCTGGATAGCCATCTTCCCGCTCGAAAAAATCGTATTCGGCGGCAAACCTGATGTTGTCGCTATTTTTTGCCAAATCGGAGTAAGTTTTAATGTCGTATCTTTCTGCGGCTTCGCGAGTTACGGCAATTCCGTAGGTGTCGTTAAATCCATACAAGCCCAACCAAAGCAGCGAAAAATCGTTCTCGTAGCGATTTTTCACCTGATTGTATAGCTCGCTGGGATTTCTAATCAAATCCTCCTTCAGCACAAAAAGCCAGCCAGTGCCCGTGTATTCGGGATAAATGTCGATCTCGCCGCCGAGTATCGCCGGGTGCAAATTTGAGGTTCCACCGCCAACTGCCTGCTTTTGCTCCACTTGCAAATCCGTTTTTGCCTGTATCAGCTGCGATATTATCTCCACCAAAATATACTGCTCCGTCATCGGTTTACCAGCCACAACTATCTGCTTTTTTCCGCAACCTGCCGCAAAAAACACGCCAATTGCCAAAGCCAAAATCACCATTTTTCTCATAAATTTTTCCTCCTAATATTCACCAAAAAGTTTCGTTTTCGCCTTTTTTTCTGCCATTTCCAGAAAAAAATCTGTCACCACGGCGAGTCCTGCCACCAGCAAACTACCGGCAACGATCATCTCCTGATTATAGGTGGTAATCCCGCGGTAAATCGCCTTTCCAAGTCCGCCTGCGCCGATGAACGAAGCGATGCCGCCAAGCGCGATGGTCATTATCACCATCGTCCGAAAGCCCGCGATTATCATCGGCATCGCCAAAGGCAGCTGAATCCTGAGCAAGAGCTGCTTTTGCGTGACGCCCATTCCAACTGCCGCCTCGATTATCCGAGAGTCCACCTCGTTTATTCCCGTGTATGTGTTGCGAATTATCGGCAAAATCCCGTAAAGAATCAGTGCCAAAATCGCACTCGTGTTGCCAATTCCCGTTATCGTCACCAAAATTCCGAAAAGCGCAATGGCTGGAATCGTATAAATAAAATTGGTCAGAGCCAAAATAGTTTTGGCAAGCGCCTGATTTCGTGTCATCAAAACGCCGAGCAAAAGTCCCAAAATCGTGATAACGATGACCGCCACAAATGTGATGAGAATGTGCTGCAGCAGCAGCTCCAAAAAAAAGTCCCATCTCTCAAGATAAAGCGCAAAAATATTTTTAATCATCTAGCCTCCAATAAAACCTCGCCGTTACAGCGTTTGCATAAAATTTTCATAAACTTTTTGGAGCAGTCGTTGCAAAAGTTCTATCTCTTTTTCGTCCAAATTTTGATACGCCACACTGTGCAAATTTTGCGAAATCTGAAAAAAATCGTCCCTCATCTTTTCGCCTTTTTCGGTAAGAGAAACCAGCGAAGTGCGGCTGTCGTGCGAATCTGGTGCCACCTGCACATAGCCAAGAGCCTCCAATTTTTTCACCAGAGTCGTAACAGTGGAACGATCTCGGTTGATTTTTTTTGCCAGCGCCGTTTTGCTCAGCGTCCCGCTTTTGTATAAACTCGCCAAAATATCACCATGCGACGGCGCTAAACTCTTGTGTCCCACTCTTTTAAGTTCATGCACAATGTAGGCATAAGCATACTCGCGAATCCTGCTGTTGAGGAAAATTATGTTATTAAATTTCATACTGAGCAAAATACTTGGACATCCAACTATTGTCAAACGCTTTCCTCATTTTCCTCCAAAAAAATACGCCGCTTCGTTTAATCCTTGACTAATTTTAGAGCCGTTAGCCATTTGATACTAGACGAATTTCTTCGCTGTCGCTCCAGCCAAAATCCAAAAAAAACGAGGTGGTCGATGAAAATTTTGCATATCTCCGACATTCACGGAAAAGTGGAAAATCTGCTTTTGGTGGAAAAATATTTTCTGGAATGCGATTTGGTGCTTGTCAGCGGCGACCTCACGCATATGGGCGACCAGCTGGCAATGTCCAAAGTTCTGCAATATTTGCCGCTGGAAAAAACGCTGGCTGTGCTGGGAAATTGCGACTATCCAAACGCCATAAAAGCTCTGCAAACGGCAAAAATTTCTGTCGATGGCGAGCAAAAACAGCTGGCAGGCTTTCGCATTTGCGGCTATGGCGGGTCTCTGCCGACTCCCATAAACACGCCCAATATGCTCCCCGAAGAGGAGTTTGCGCTGGTTCTGGGCTCATTCGACCAGCCCGATATTTTGCTCACCCATCAACCAGCATTCGGCACAAACGCAGATTTGACGCCCGATGGACTGCATGTCGGCAGCAAATCGATTTTGCATTTTATCGAAAAAAAACAACCGAAGCTGGCGCTGTGCGGCCATATGCACGAAGCACAATCGACCAGCAAAATCGGCGAAACCGTCGTCGTTAACGCTGGGTCTTTGGCGCAAAAACATTTCGCCGTCATAAATTTGAGCGAAAACAAAATCGAAGTTGAGCTAAAATGATAAAAAATCTCAATCGTCAAATCATCATCGACTTGCTGGAAACCGGGCAACTGCAACGGCTTCGCTCATATCTGCACAACTCGCATCCAGGCGATATCGCCGCAATTATCAACGATTTGCCCAGCGATGCGCAATACAAACTTTTTAGCACTTTGGATGTGGAAACAGCCGCAAATGTTATGCCAGAGCTGCATCAAGAGCTGCAAGAAGATTTTTTGCCGAAAATCAACCCAGCCAAGCTGGCGGGCATTCTCACCGAGATGGACAGCGACGACGCCACAGACATCATCAGCGAAATTGAGGACAAACAGACACAGCACTCGATTTTGGAGCGGCTCGATTTTGAGGACAAACAGTCGATTAAAAAGCTGCTGAGCTACGACGAGAACACCGCTGGCGGCATTATGCAATCGGAGGTGGCGCAAGTCCCCAAGGAGTTCACCAAGGCGCAGGTCGTGCAGTATATCAAGGACAATTACGAGGAAATCGACAACCTCGCCTACATTTTTGTCGTGGGCGAAGACAAGCACCTCGAGGGACGATTGGACACCTACGCGCTTTTTGTGATGGACGACAACCAAACAATCGGGCAAGCGATGCAGACCGACATCATCTCGACAACGACCGACACCGACCAAGAAAAAGTGGCGCACCTTTTCCGTAAATACGACCTCTACGCCATTCCAGTGGTGGACAAGCAAAACCGCCTTTTGGGCAGAATCACAGTGGACGATGTCATCGATGTCATCGACGACGAAGCGTCCGAAGATGTCTATAAAATGATGGGACTCGAGAGCGAAGACAAAGTTTTCTCGTCGCCATTTGGTTCGTTCAGCAAGCGCATTCCATGGCTTCTCCTGAACCTGCTCACGGCGATTTTGGTCTCCAGCGTCGTTAATATTTTCGAGGGCGTCATCCAAAAATGGGCGTTTCTGGCAGTCCTGATGCCAATCGTCGCGGGACTCGGCGGCAACTCTGGCGCACAAACCCTCACCGTCATCATCCGCGGCATCGCAATGGGCGAGCTGACGGTCAACAACTCGTTCAAAGCTTTGCGAAAAGAGATAATCGTCGGCATCTGCAACGGCATCGCCATCGGCTCGGTCGCCACGGCGCTGGCTTGGCTCTACAAAGGCAACTTGATGCTCGGCGTCGTCCTCGGTGGCGGCCTGATCTGCAATATGCTCATCGCTGGAATCGTCGGCGCGTTGGTGCCGCTCCTGCTCAAAAAATTCAGACTCGATCCAGCCCTTGGCTCGAACATCATCGTCACAATGCTCACCGATATGGGCGGTTTCGCCAGCTTCCTGAGCCTTGCGGCAATTTTGCTACAATAATTTTTAAAGACAAAAACAGGGAAATTTCGTGCCAAACCAACCAGAAAAAATTTGGGACTTAATAGTCGTCGGTGCTGGCGCTGCTGGTCTAATGGCAGCTGGCAGAGCTTGTCAAATGGGCTACTCCACCTTGATTTTGGAAAAAATGCCCAAAATTGCCCGCAAAATAAAAATCACAGGTAAAGGCAGATGCAACCTCACCAACAGCAAAAGTTGGGCAGAGTTTCAAAAAAATATTTTTCCCAAGCCAAACTTTTTCAAAAAAGCTTTCTACAATTTTGACAACCAAGCGCTGATCGAACTTTTTCAAGGAAAACTCAAAACTCCGCTCAAAACCGAGCAAGGACAGCGAGTTTTTCCCGCATCAGACAAATCTTCGGACATCGTCAAGGCACTCGACCTTTACGCTCGCAAAGCCAAAATCGTTTGCAACTGCCAAGTCATCGCTCTGCAAAAATCCAGCGACAAAATAACGCAAATCGTCTGCAAAAAAGACGGCGACGAAAAAATTTATCGAGCGAAAAATTACCTGCTGACCACTGGCGGAATGAGCTACAGCTCCACAGGCTCGTCTGGCGACGGACACCGCATCGCCCAAAAAATCGGTCACAACCTCCGTCCTTGCCTGCCGTCGCTTGTTGGGCTGATCTGCCCAAAAGCCAAAGCGTTACAAGGCTTGGCACTAAAAAATATCCAAGCAAAGCTCTTCGTCGATAACACCTTGGAGCAAAAGGAGTTCGGCGAGCTGCTTTTCACCCATTTTGGGCTCTCTGGGCCCACCATCCTCACCCTCAGTCGCCGCACTGTTCAGCTGCTCAGCCAAGGCGCAAAAGTTTTCATCAGCATCGACCTAAAGCCCGCACGAAGCGAAAATCAGCTTTTAGAAAAAATCAACCAAGAGGCAAACGCCAATCCACAAAAGCAGCTAGGCAACTTCCTCAAAAACTACCTGCCGTCAAAAATGATACCTTATTTTCTGGAAAAACTTGGCAAATCACCGCAAACCAAACTCGCAGAAATCGGCTCGCCAAAACCTCTGGTTCGCCTGCTAAAAAATCTTCGCTTCTCCATCACCGACAGTTGCGGATTTGAGCAAGCCATCATCACCCAAGGCGGCGTCGATATTTCACAAATCAACAGCAAAACAATGCAATCCAAACTTTTCGACAACCTCTATTTCGCTGGCGAAATTATCGACCTCGACGCCTACACTGGCGGCTACAACCTCCAAATCGCTTTTTCGACTGGATATCTTGCTGGCGAGCTAAAGAAAAAATAGCCACACTTTTTTTTGGAAAATAATCTAGCTATTTTTTTTAGATTTTTTACTAAAAAACGCCAAAGATAAAACAACCTCGTGGCGAAAAGTTTTGAACAAAACCAAGCCCAAAAGCACAAGATACATCGCTACCAAAAAGTGAGCCAAGATTATCACCGCAGCCACCATATTGTCCGCAAGAGCGAACATTCCGCTAAAAATCAGCAGCGCCATTATCTCGTTGGAACCCATCTGCCCTGGCGGAGACGGCGCCGCATAAGATAAAAAAAGCAGAGAATAACCCAACAAAATAACTGCAAAAGGAATCGAAAGCCCCAAAGTCAGCACGCAAATATAAAAAGCCACACAGTTAAAAAAAATCGCCAGCAGCGAAAGTCCAAACATTTTCACGAAAAGCGTAAACGAAAATTTCAGCTTTCGTATGCCGACAGCAAATCGCAAAAACATTGCCAAAATTTTTCGCACTTTCCGATTTTTTACTCGCTGTCTAGCTTTTATCACTAGCCCAATTCGAAAAGAGACGACCACAAGAAAAAGAACGCCAAAAGCCAGCATTCCCACCAAAAAATAGACGACGAAAAATATATTGGCGCTGATTTTATATTGCAAAAAAGGCATCACCAGCAACAGCACCAAAATCGGAGTCAAATCGAAAAGTTTATCGATCATCACCGTCGGCAAAACTTTGGAAATCGGCAAGCGATAGCGCCGCTTTATGTAGTTGCATTTGACCAGCTCGGCAATCCGCACGGGAATCAAAAAATCGATGACCGAGCCCATCATATAAACCTGTATCACCTCTTTGCGTTTAACGGGCAAGAGCTTTTTTAGCAGATAACTCCAGCGAGTTCCACGCAAATATGTAGTTAGTCCCAAAGTCACAAAAAACAAAGGCAAATACCAAAAATTGATGTTTCGGTAATGGGCAAGAGTTCCGCTAAGGTCGAAATATTTGAAGCACAAAGCCAAAAATACAACGCCCAAACAGAACAAAATCAAGATTTTTTTTATCATAATTCCAAAAAAGAACACCCCCAAAAAAAGGGCAATATTTAAAACAAAAAAAGCCACCTTAGCATCGTAAAGCGGCTTTGTTATTCGATTTTTTTGGCTACTTTTCTTCCGAAGTTTCTGCTTCAGAAGAGTTTTCGCTCTCTGGCTCTGCCGCCAAATTTTCCAGCTTTACATCTTCAACTGGAGCCTCTTTTTTTGCGGCAACTTTCTCTTTTTCCTCAACGAACTCAATGATTACCATCGGAGCGGCGTCACCTTTGCGAAAACCAGCTTTAATAATCCGTGTGTAACCGCCAGCAACTCCTGCATAGCGCGGAGCGATTTCGTCGAAAACTTTTTTTACCAAACTGCGGTCGCCCAAAACTTTAAAAGCCAAACGGCGATGATGGATTTCCCCTTTTTTGCCGTAAGTGATGACCCTTTCAGCCAAACTTCTCATCTCTTTGGCTTTAGCTTCTGTAGTAGTGATACGCTCGGATATCACCAAAGACTTCACCAGATTTCTCAACAAAGCCTTGCGGTGTCCAGCTTCTCTACCAAACTTGCGTCCTTCTTTTCTATGTCTCATTCTACTACCTTTTCAATATTTTATTTCTAGCCTCTTGAATTTCGGACTCAACTTTCTCCAAATTCATTCCCAGAGAAAGATCCAAATCCGAAAGAAGCTTTTTAATTTCGTCCAAAGACTTCTTGCCAAAATTGCGATAACGAAGCATCTGATTTTCAGTTTTGCTCACCAAATCACGCACCGTCTCGATTTTGGCTGCCAAAAGACAGTTGCTCGAACGAACAGAAAGCTCCATCTCGTTCACGCTGGTGTCCAAAAGCCGCTCAATCCTCTCCAAACGAGGATCCATCTCCAACTTCTCGACATACTCTGGCTCAACCTCAAAACGAATCATCTTATCATAAAAATCGCGCAACAACTTGCTGGAAGTATAAAAGGCTTCCTTGGGGTCGATACTGCCGTCTGTGGTCACCTCTAGCACCAACTTATCGTAGTCGATTCTCTTGCCAACGCGCTCGTTCTCCACAGTAAACGACACATTTTTCACAGGATTAAACAAAGAATCTATCGCAATAAATCCAACAGGCAAGTCGGCGTTGTCGTGCTCTTCCGACGGCACAAAACCGCGATTTACACCCACGATAATCTTGCATCTGATCTCTTTGCCCTCTTGAGTGACCTCAAAAAGTTCCAAATCTTTGTTGATAATCTCGATTTGAGAGTTAGCGCTAAAATCGCCAGCGGTCACCATTCCGAGCTTGCTAACATTTAGCTCCAAGGTGATATCGTCCAAAGAAGAAGATTTAATCGCCAAACGCTTCAGTTTCAAAATAAAATCGACATAGTCGGTGTCTGTTCCGGGAATGCCCGTAAACTCGTGATGCAACCCTTCGATCATCACAAACTTTACCGCTGCGCCTTGGATAGAGGAAAGCAAAACCCTGCGAATCGTATTGCCTACCGTGATACCATAGCCAGGCTCCATCGGACTAATTTCGACTTTGACAAAAGTATCGCTATAAGTAGATTCGTCTATCTCTACTTTATTAGGATTTTGGATAGGAATAATTAAACTCATCGCACCTTCCCTATTATTATTTAGAATAAAACTCGACAATCAAACGATCGTCAATGTTAACTGGAATTTGCTCCCTGTTCGGAATCGCCAAAACTTCGCCTTTCAAAGATTTTTTGTCAAAACTAAGCCAAGGGAAAGCGTCAACCGAGCTGTTGCCGATGTTCTCCAAAAACAAAGGCATATTTTTGCTCTTGTCTTTTACCTGAATCACATCGCCTTGTTTACACTGATAAGACGGGATGTCCACCCTTTTGCCGTTCACGGTGATGTGCGCGTGGTTCACAACTTGCCTTGCTTGCATCCGTGTGCCAGCAAGACCAAGCCTGAAGACAACATTATCCAATCTCATTTCCAAAAGTCTAAACAAATTCTCGCCAGTTACGCCGCTTTGCTTCGCCGCTTTTTTGAAATAACCACGAAATTGCTTTTCGAGCAAGCAATAAATCATTCTCGCTTTTTGCTTCTCCTCTAGGTGCAAACCGTAGTCACTCTTTCTCTTTTTGAAGCCTTGACCGTGCTCTCCTGGAGCGTAACCTTTTTTCTTCAAAATTTTATCGTATTTGGGAGCTCCGAAAATATTTTCGCCGAACTTCCTGCAAATTCTCGCCTTAGGACCTGTATATCTAGCCATTGTTTCTCCTATATCCTTCTTTGTTTTGGTGGTCTGCACCCGTTGTGTGGCACTGGGGTAACATCTTTAATCATCGTAATCTCCAGCCCAGCTGCGTTCAGCGCTCTGATGGCAGCCTCACGACCTCCACCTGGACCTTTGACCACAACACCGACTCTGGCGATGCCAAGCTCTACAGCCAACTCACCAATCTTTTTGCCCGCAAGCTGAGCCGCAAAAGAGGTGTTCTTTTTAGAACCGTGATAACCAATATCTCCACCGCTAGACCAATCGATTGTATTGCCAGATTTGTCTGCCAAAGTGACGATAGTATTATTAAAACTAGAATGAATATTTACGATGCCCTCGCTAATATTCAGCTTCTTTTTTTTCTTTACACTCTTAGCCATTTACTACCTCTTTTTCCTTCTCTTCTTGCGAGTCATTGCGTTGTTTTTGGTGTTTTGCCCTCTACACGGCAAACCTTTTTTGTGTCGCAAGCCGCGATAAGATCCGTTCCCCATCAGCCTTTTGATGTCCATCACATTCCTAGTCCTGAGCTCACCTTCCACCACATATTTATTTTGAATTTCTTCTCTGATTTTTTTCTCATCCTCGATAGAAAGATCTTTGACTCTAATGCTCTCATCAATACCGATATCGCTCAAAATCTTCTTAGAACAAGTTTTACCTATTCCAAAGATATAGGTTAAAGCAATCTCCAATCTCTTATCTTTTGGGAGTTCAACTCCTACTATGTTAGCCAAATTTCCTCCTAACCTTGTCTTTGTTTATGCTTAGGATTAGAGCAAATCACTCTAACCACACCTTTGCGGACGACTATTTTACAATCCTTGCAAATCTTTTTTACAGAAGCTTTTACCTTCATTTTCAAACTCCAAACTACTTATATCTATAAATTATTCTGCCCTTGGACAAATCGTAGGGAGAAATCTCCAACTTCAACTTATCTCCTGTCAGAATTCTAATATAATGCATCCTCATTTTTCCCGAGAGATGCGCAATAATCTCGTGGTCGTTTTCCAGCTTTACCCGAAATTTCGTTCCCGGCAAAATCTCCACAACCTCGCCATCAATCTCAATATTATCTACTTTCGCCATAATCCCTCTAAAAAATTAGCCTATCGTTAAAATTTCTGCCTCATCGTCGGTCACCAAAACGGTGTACTCGTAATGAGCAGAGCGGCTACCATCTGCAACCAAACACTCCCAGCCATCTTCGATTATCCGATTTGTGCCCTGATTAAACATCGGCTCAATCGCCAAAGTCATCCCAGATTTCAATCGCACACCAGTTCCTTTTTTGCCCACATTGGGAATAGACGGCTCTTCGTGCAAATTTCTGCCAATGCCATGACCTGTCAGATAATCGGCAGGAAAATAGCCATTTTTTTCAGCCACCTTTTGGATAGCAGCAGACAAATCTCCCACTCGGTTACCATTTCTCGCCAAAGCGACAGCTGTGTCAAGAGCTTCCTTTGTAATTTTCATCAGCCGTTTATCAGCGTCGGAAATCTGCCCAACAGCGTAAGTTCTAGCCGCATCGCCGTAAAATCCATCCAAATATGTGCCGACATCCACACCTATAATATCTCCGTCCTGCAAAATCGTCTGCTTGCTGGGAATCCCGTGCACAATCGCCGAATTTACCGAGGTGCAAACATCGCCAGGAAACGGCGGCAACCCAGGAACGCTATAGCCTTTAAAAGCAGGCTTTGCTCCCGCAGCCAAAATAAACTCCCGCGAAATTTTGTTAATCTCCCAAGTGCTCATTCCCGCTTTGATAACGCCCTCTAGATAGTCCAGCAAATCGCCAACGATTTTGTTGGCAGCCCGCATTTTCTCTATCTCGTTTGCATTTTTTAGCGAAATCACCTAGCTCTTCTGCCCCTAATCTTGCCGTGTTTCATAAACCCGTCGTAGTGCCGAGAAATCAGCTGACCCTCTAGCTGTTGCAAAATATCCAGCGCAACGCCCACAACAATGATGATACTCGTTCCGCCAAAATATATCGGCGAGTTTGTGTATTCGATCAAAAATTGAGGTATCACCGCAATCATCGCGAAAAAAATCGCTCCCGGCAAAGTTATCCGCGCAATAACGCTGTTCAAATACTCTGCAGTGCTTTTTCCGGGCTTTTTCCCAGGGATAAATCCACCGAACTTTTTCATATTGTTCGCCATCTCGATCGGATTTAGGACGATTGCTGTGTAGAAATAAGCGAAAAATACAATCAGAATGACATACAAAATCGTGTAGGTAAAAGCTCCCGGAGACAACGCGCTAGCCACTGAGTTCATAAAAACACTTTCTTTGAAAAAAGCCGCTATCGTCTTGGGAAACATTATCACCGCTTGAGCAAAAATTATCGGAATAACGCCAGCCGTGTTCACTTTCAAAGGAATGTGAGAAGATTGTCCGCCATAAATTTTGCGACCAACTATCCGCTTGGCGTATTGCACTGGCAGCTTTCTCTCCGCTTGTGTCACATAGACCACCAAACCAGTTACGATGACTATCGTCGCCAAAATTATCACCACATTTGTCGTCGGCATAGAGCCAGCGTAAATCATCCGCGCCATATTATAGAAGCCTATGGGATAGTTCACCACGATGCCCGCAAAGATAATCAGCGAGATACCGTTACCGATGCCTCTGTCGGTGATGCGCTCGCCGAACCACATTATGATCATCGTGCCTGTCAAAAGGGTCGTCACCGCAGCGATTGTAAACATCAAGCCGCTGTTTGGCACTACAGCTTTGCCCGCAGAAGTGTATAGATTTTGCAAAAATATGGTAATACCTATCGAGTTAAAAGCGCCCACTATCAAAGTTCCATACCTTGTGTACTGCGTTATTTTTCGCTGTCCCTCGGCTCCTTCGTGCTTTAGTTTTTCAAAAAACGGGAAAACTCCGCCCAAAAGCTGCATCACGATAGATGCGGTAATGTAGGGCATAATTCCCAGAGCGAAAATCGACGCACGCTGAAAGTTGCCGCCAACGAACATATCGAACATCCCAAAGAGGGTGCCCTCTCCGCCCGAAGTAGCAAAAAATTCCGACAGAGCGCCCGTATCGATGCCCGGCACAGGGATATAGCCCCCCAACCGATAGAGCACCAAAATGAAAGCGGTAAAAAGGACTTTGTTCTTCAGCTCGGCAATCTTAAAAACATTTAATAGATTTTTAAGCAATTTAAATCTCCTTTACGCTTCCACCACAAGATTCTATCAGCTTTTTAGCGTTTTTGGAAAATTTGTTCGCCTCTACATTCAGAGCCACTTTCATCTCGTCAACGCCCGAAGCCAAAACCTTAACCGGCAACAGTTTTTTAGGAATAATTCCGTTCTCTTCCATAGCCGCAACGCTGATATCAGACTGCCCCAAAGCTAGCAACGAGCCAAGATTGACAATTCTATACTCTTTTCTGTTGATGCTGGTAAAACCTCTTTTTGGCAAACGGCGTTGCAAAGGCATTTGACCACCCTCGAACCAAGCAGGAATGTTGCCACCGCTTCTTGACTTTTGACCGTTATAGCCTCTACCGCCAGTTTTACCAAGACCAGAAGCTCTTCCTTTTCCCCTTCTCTTCTTATTTTTCAGAGCAGGTTTATTCAGATTAGACAAATTCATCTTTCACCCCTATCTTAAACTTCTTCAACCTTCAAAAGATAATTAACCTTGTTAATCATCCCGCGGATAATTGCGTTATCCGCGTGCACTCTCGATCTGCTGATTTTGCCCAATCCAAGAGCTTTAATCGTGCCTTTGACCTTCTCGGTTCTGCCGATTGTGCTTTTGATTTGAGTCACTTTCAATTTTTTAGCCATTATTCGCTCCCTTTGACCAGATCGTCCAAACTTTTGCCGCGAAGTTTCATCACCTCGTGCACAGTTCTGAGCTTCTTGAGTCCGTCAATCGTCGCTTTTGCCACATTCACAGAAGTGTTTGAGCCCAAAGATTTTGTCAAAATATTTTGCACGCCAGCTGCCTCTAGCACCGCACGCGCAGGACCTCCAGCGATAATTCCCGTTCCGTCGGAAGCAGGTTTGAGCATCACTTTGCTGGCTTTAAATTTACCCACAATCTCGTGAGGAATCGTGCCATTCACAAGCGGAACACTGAACATTTCCGCAGCAGCGTTATCTTTGGCTTTGCGAATTGCATCGGTAATCTCGTTGGCTTTTCCGCTGGCAAAACCCAGCTTTCCGTTTTTATCTCCAACGACCATCGCAGCGTTAAAACTGAAGTTTCTACCACCTTTGACCACTTTGGCAACTCTGGCGGTGGACACTATTTTTTCAACTTCAAATCCGCTTTTGGCCGGGCTTTCGTTTCTTTGCTTTTTCAAAATATCTCCTTATAACACCAGGCCGGCTTCTCTTGCGCCGTCCACCACAGCTTTCACTCTGCCATGGTATTTATAACCGTTCCTGTCCACGCAAGCGGCTTTAATTTTGGCATCTTTCGCCCTTTGACCAAGAGCTTTGCCAACCAAAAAACCTTGCTCGCATTTGTTACCCTCAAACTTAGCGTCTTTTTCCACAGTCGAACAAGAAACCAAAGTTTTGCCACTCTCGTCGTCCACCATTTGCGCGTAAATATTTTTAAGAGAGCGATAAATCACCAATCTAGGTCTTTCGGCGGTTCCCTTCACTTTTTGGATATAAGCCTTTTTCCTTCTAAGTCTTGAGGCAAATTTTTGATAACATTTAGATAATTTCTTTCTCATTTTTTGTCTCCTCAATCCTTATTCGGCTTTTTTGCCTTGTTTAATCTTGACATATTCGTCTTTATATCGCACGCCTTTGCCTTTGTAATTCTCTGGCGGCTTTATCTTGCGAATTTGATCTGCAAACTTGCCAACCTCTTCTTTGTCAATGCCCGAGATTTTTACCTCGACATTCACAGCAAGAGCTTGTTTGCCTTCTGGTGTTGCAGCCTCAACACTAAGGTGCGCAGGCACTTCCACGATCACCTCGTGAGAAAAACCAAGATTGCATCTGAGCCACTTGCCTTGCATTTTTGCGTTAAAACCAGTTCCGATAAACTGCAAAGTTTTGCTCCAGCCAGTGCTGACTCCGATTACCATATTGTTCAAAAGAGCTCTGGTCATTCCGTGGATAGCGCGCAAAGAGTCGCTCTCCCTTGTCACGACAAGCACTCCGTCGTTATTTTTTACATTCACTCCAGACAAAACGGTAAAGTCGCTCTGACCCAAAGGTCCTTTAACCACGATATCTTTACCTTTGATAGAAACTTCTACCTTTTCTGGGATACTAATTGGCAGGTCACCTATTCTCGACATCTTTCCTCCTACCAAACTTTGCAAACATATTCGCCGCCAATGTTTTTCGCTTTGGCATCTCTGTCCACCATCACACCTTGAGATGTGGAGATAATCGCACAGCCCAAATTGTTATAAACAGTTGGCAAATTTTTTGCATTTACATAAACCCGCAAACCTGGGGTACTCACTCTTTGGATGCCTTGCAACACAGGAGCCTCGTCCTTTGTATATTTCAGCACCAACGAAAGTTGCTTGCGCACTCTCTTTTGAGACACATCTCTTTCCAAAACTTCATAGGACTCCACAAAATTTTCTTGGTCGAGCAGTTTCACAATTCCTTCGACAAGCTTGCAATGATCGACAAAGACCGCCTTGTGATTTGCACGATAAGCGTTCCTAATCTTTGTCAAAGCGTTAGCTATAGGATCTGACACACTCATTCTTAATTCTCCTTAAATCTTCTTACCAACTGGCTTTGGTCACACCAGGGATTTCCCCGTTAGACGCCAATTTTCTAAAACAAAGCCTGCAAAGACCAAAGTCCCTGATATAACCTCTTGGACGCCCACATTGTTGGCAGCGGTTATACTCTCTCACTTTGAACTTTTGCGCTCTTTTTTGTTTAACAATCATCGATTTTTTCGCCATAACAACTCCCTAATTTTTCTTGAAGGGGAAGCCCAAGCCGCTGAGCAACTTAAAAGCGCCTTCGTTCGTCACAGCGCTCGTGCAGACCACAATACTCAACCCGCGAACGCTATCCACCTTATCATAATCGATTTCTGGAAAAATAACCTGCTCCTGCAATCCAAGAGCGTAATTACCTCTGCCGTCAAAAGATTTGGCTGGAATGCCCCTAAAGTCTTTGAGCTTCGGCAAAACAACCGAGATGAGCTTGTCCACAAACTCATACATCGCATCGCCACGCAAAGTCACTTTGCATCCGATAGGCATACCCTCGCGGAGTTTGAAGTTCGAAATCGACTTTCTCGCCTTAGTCACAATCGGCTTTCTACCGGTAATCAGTGTCATATCTTTGACCGCACCATCCAGAAGAGCCTTGTTTTGCGTAGCCTCGCCAACGCCCATATTCACCACGACCTTCTCTAACTTTGGCACTTGGCAAATATTCTTATAATCTTTTTTGAGCGAAGGCACTACATCTTTCAAATATTTATCTTGCAATCTGTTCATTTACTGTCCCTCGATAACAACTCTTCGCCAGACTTTTTGCAAACTCTGACTCTTTTTTCGCCCATTTTCTTGTAAACAGGCTTTGTAACACTTTTGAGTTTTTGATTAAACAACATCACATTAGAAGCGTCGATAGGACCCTCCATCTCGATGATGCCGCCTTGTGGATTGTTCTGATCAGGTCGCACATGCTTTTTCTTCACATTCACTTTTTCCACAATCACTCTACCTTTTTTGCGGTCAACAGCCAAAATCTTGCCCTTTGCTCCTTTGGATGAGCCAGAGATTACCACCACAAAATCGTCTTTTTTCAATCTGATTTTCTTATCCATTGCGATACTCTCCTTAAACTACACCACTTCTGGAGCCAGAGACAAAATTTTGGAATATCCAAACTCTCTGAGCTCTCTAGACACAGGACCAAAAACACGAGTTCCAATCGGCTCTCCCGCATCGTTAACCATCACCACAGCGTTGTCCGAAAATCTGATATAAGAACCGTCAGCTCTTCTCACAGCTTTTTTCGTTCTCACAATCAAACCTTTAGCCACAGCTTTTTTCTTGATTCTGCCGCCCGGCAAAGCTTTTTTGACAGCCACAACGATAATATCACCTACGGTAGCGTATCTTCTTTTTGAGCCGCCAAGCACTTTGATGCACTCGGCAAGTTTGGCTCCAGAATTATCAGCCACTACCAAATTCGTTTGCATTTGTATCATAACAAATCGTCCTTATTTACTCTCTTCCAACACTTTATCCAAAACCCATTTTTTGGTCTTGCTAAAAGGTTTAGACTCTTTAATCATCACAATATCGCCAAGTTTGCAAACATTGTTTTGGTCGTGAGCCTTCACTTTTTTGTGTCTTCTAACCATCTTTTTATACAAAGGATGAGCAAATTTTCTCTCGATCTCCACGACAATCGTCTTTTCCATCTTATCGGAGACGACCTTGCCAATCCTTACAAGTCTTCTACTAAACATTTGCCACCTCTGCTCTTGCTCTTTCGTTTACCACAGTTTTGATTCTCGCGATACTTCTTCTGGCAGACTTGAAAGCCGAAGGCGTCTCCAGCTTGCCCATAGACAAAGCAAAGCGAAGATCGAACAACTTCTCTTCCAGCTTGTCCAAATTGTCTTGCAATTCAGAATCGCTCATCTGACGAATCTCTGCAATTTTCATATTCTCACCTCTCCTCTACAAACCATCTCGGTTTTGATCGGCAACTTCTTTCCAGCCTTAGAGATAGCCTCTCTTGCCAAATCCTCGTCATCAATCTCCAGCTCAAACAACACTCTGCCTGGCTTTACCACAGCTACCCAATATTCTGGCTCACCCTTACCTTTACCCATCCGAGTCTCGGCTGGTGTCTGTGTAAACGGCTTGTCCGGAAAAATACGAATATGAACCTTTCCTGTTCTTTTCAAAGTTCTGGTCAATACAACACGAACCGCCTCAATCTGACGAGAGTTGATCCAACCACAACTTTGCGCAAGCAACCCAAAATTGCCAAAACTAACGGCGCTGCCACGATGAGCGAGCCCCTTCATTCTGCCTCTTTGTTGCTTTCTAAACTTAGTTCTCTTTGGTGCTAACATTACCTTAACTCCTTAAATTAACTGAGGATATCGCCCTTGTATATCCAAACTTTAATACCAATGATACCGTATGTGGTGTTGGCCTCGACCAAAGCGTAATCGATATCGGCTCTGAGAGTGTGCAGGGGTGTCGAACCTTCTGTGTATCTCTCTGTCCTTGCCATTTCCGCTCCGCCCAATCTGCCAGAACACTGAATTTTGATACCTATGGCGCCATCTCTTTTGGCGTTTCTGATAGCGAACTTCATCACTCTTCTAAAAGAGACGCGATTTTGCAACTGCCGCGCAATCTCCTGACCAACCAGCTTCGCATCGCACCACATCTTTTTCACTTCGTTCACATTCACAAAAACCGAAATATTTTTATCTCTTTTTTTGTTCAACAAAAGCGAAAGCTCTTGTCGCAGCAACTCGATCTCGGCACCTTTTTTACCAATAACTTGTCCTGGTCTTGCGGTGTAGATATCCACCGTAAGTTGCGAACTTTTGCGATAAATCTTGATTTTAGAAACCATCGCTGTGGCAAGTCTGTGTTTGAGATACTTTTTGATCATCAAATCTTCTTGCAAATTAGCGATATACTCTTTACCCGTTGCGAACCAAATAGAATCGGACTCCTTATTTATTCCAAGGCGCAGACCTATCGGATTAACTTTTTGTCCCATTCTACTCTCCTTCCTTGCTCACATCTTTGACAAACAAATGAATGTGGCAGCTTCTCTTCAAAATTCTGGTGGCTCTACCTTGAGCTCTTGGTCTAAAACGCTTGTTTGTGCGTCCTTCGTTGGCAAAAGCTTGAGAAACAATCAAATCGCTCTCGCTCACGCCGTCTGCCAAATCTTTCGCGTTCGCCACAGCAGAATTTAGGAGCTTATACATTTGCTTAGCCACTTTTTGCTTCGACAAAAACAAAATCTTTTGCGCAGCTGGCACAGATTTGCCTCTGACCAAATCCACAACCAAGCGGGCTTTGCGAGCAGAACCTTTATAATTTTTTAATACAGCTTTATATTCCATAGTCATTAACCCCTATTTGTATGCGCTCTAAAAGTCCGAGTGTGAGAAAATTCGCCAAATTTGTGTCCGACCAAATCTTCCGACACAAACACAGGGATGAATTTTTTACCATTATGCACAGCAAAAGTATAACCAATGAACTCTGGGATAATCGTAGATCTTCTCGACCAAGTCTTGATGACCGACTTTTTCCCTTCTTTTTCCATATTCTGCACCTTCTTGAGCAAATGCTCATCGACGAAAGGGCTTTTTTTTACTGAGCGAGCCATTATTTCCTACCTCTTCTCTTTTTAGCTTTTACGATAAACTTATCAGAATATTTTTTCTTCTTGCGAGTCTTTCCGCCTTTGGCAAGCACGCCCCAAGGAGACCTTGGATGACCACCACCAGAGGTTTTCGCCTCGCCACCACCCATCGGGTGATCCACGGGGTTCATCACAACGCCACGCACTTTTGGTCTTCTGCCCAGCCATCTGCTTCTGCCGGCTTTACCCAGCTGCAAGGTGTTGCGCTCTACATTGCCGACCTGTCCGATTGTCGCATAGCAGTTCTCACGCACCAAGTGAACATCGCCCGATGGCATCTTCAGGTGAACATAGCCGCTGTCTTTGGCAACAATCTGCACATAAGAGCCAGCCGAACGAGCCAACTTTCCACCTCTTCCAGGAGTGAACTCCACATTATGCACCAGCGTTCCAAGCGGAATGTTAATCAGCGGCAAAGCGTTCCCAATAACGATTGGAGCTTTCTCGCCAGACAAAACTTTTTGTCCAACTTCGATACCCAGCGGCGCCAAAATGTATCTCTTCTCGCCGTCGATATAATGCAAAAGGCAAATTCTGGCAGTTCTGTTTGGATCGTATTCAACGCTCGCCACTCTAGCCTCAACACCCACTTTGTTCCTCTTGAAATCGATAATCCGATACTTTCTCTTGTGACCACCGCCGCGTCTTCTCATCGAGATGCGTCCCTGATTGTTGCGTCCAGCCTTTTTTGGCAAAGGCGCCAGCAAACTTTTCTCTGGAGTAGAGGTCGTGATTTCGTCAAAAGTGTAACCCGTTTTGAACCTCTGTGTAGGTGTAACTGGTTTGTATTTTCTAATTCCCATAACTTCAAAACCCTCTAAACTTCAAATTGCGGGAACGATTCACCCGTATGCAAAGTAACGATAGCCTTCTTCCAATCGGCTCTCTTTCCAGCAAATCTACCCATACTTTTCACTTTTCCGCGTTGGCAAATCGTGTTCACATTCTTCACCTTCACCGAAAAAATTTTCTCTAACGCTCTTTTAATCTCAATTTTGTTGGCAGCTTTGCTCACCTTAAAAACATAAGATTTCTCGCCCTTGGCGTTTTCAGCCATCAATTCCGAAGATTTTTCGGTAATGTGAGGAGCGATAATTATTTGTCTATCTGATTTTCTCATGACCCAAACACCTCAATAACTTTCTTCAGACCACTTTCGGTAATCAAAAGATTGTCCGCATTCAACACTTGATAGGCATAGAGAGTGTCGGCTCTGTCGGTCTTCACATCCTCAATATTTGCAAAAGATTTCACCAAAGCAGAATCGCTACTATCAAAAATCACCAGTTTTTTTCTGCCGCTGGCAACACTATCGATAATCGTCTTCGCTTTTTTGGTCGATGGAGCCTCAAACTTCAAATCTTCTATAACCTTCAATCCCTCTTTTTTCACCAACTGGCTCAAAGCAATTTTTAGCGCCAATCTTTTCAATTTCTTTGGCAATTTAATCGTCCAATCTTTTGGCTTTGGTCCAAAAGCTCTACCGCCGCCGCGTCTGACTGGAGTTTTGATGTCTCCAGGACGAGCGTTGCCAGTGCCTTTTTGACGGAACAATTTCTTCCCGCTACCTTTCACCTCAGATCTGCTCTTAACGCTTGATGTGCCTTGTCTTTGGTTGGCAAGATAAGCCTTGACCGCCTCGTAAATCACCACATCCGCGCCAGCGCACTCTTTGGCAAAAAGTTCTTCGGGCAACGAAACCACGCCGTTTTCCGAGCCGTCCAATTTATACTTTTTTATTTCCATTTCTAAAAAATCTCCTATCCCAGCTTTTTGAGCAAAACTGTGCTGTTTCTATGACCAGGAATTGCACCTTTCACAAAAAGCAAATTTTTCTCTTTGTCGATTTTGACAATCCGCAAATTTTTCACAGTTCTGCGCGCGTTTCCATAATGTCCAGGAAGCTTTTTGCCCTTATACACGCGAGACGGCGTCGCACACAAACCAATCGAACCCGGTCCACGATAGCTCTCGTGCACACCGTGACTGGCTTTCATTCCGCTAAAGTTGTGTCTTTTCACAACGCCAGAAAAACCACGCCCTTTGCTCGTGCCGATAACATTCACAATCTCGTTGAGCTGAAACATATCGACCGACAACTCCTCCAGACCTTCCAATTCCGCCTCTGCATCCAACCTAAACTCTCTGATAACTTTGTAGCAATCGCCCTTGCAATGTCCTTGCAAAGCTTTGGAAACATTTTTCGACTTCTTCGGGTCAAAACCGACTTGCACAGCGGTATAGCCGTCCACAGCTTCGGTCTTTTTTTGGAGAACTTTGCAAGGTCCTGCCTGCACAACCGTTACAGGAATTACTTTTGCGCTCTCGTCAAAAATCTGACTCATTCCAATCTTTTTTCCTACTATTCCTAACATTGTATCTCCTTACGCCTTAACCTCTACATGCACACCCGACGGCAAGCTGATTTTTTTCAAAGCGCTTGTGGTGCTAGAAGTAGGATTTTCGATATCAATTACTCTCTTATGAACAAGCATCTGAAATTGCTCTTGCGACTTTTTGTTTACATGGGGAGAGCGGAGCACCGTATAGACGGTCTTCTCCGTTGGCAAAGGAACAGGTCCTACCACCTTGGCGCCAGTGCTTGTCACACTGTTCACAAGCTCGCCCACAGAAGCGTCCAGCAATCTGTGATCATAAGCTTTCATTTTAATTCTAATTTTGTTTGTTTTCATCTATTCTACCTTAAAATTTTCAAAGATTTACGCTTCGATCTCGGCAATCACGCCAGCACCGATAGTTCTGCCGCCCTCGCGAATAGCAAAACGAAGACCTTTGTCCATAGCAATCGGCACGATCAACTCGCCTTTGATTTTCACATTATCGCCTGGCATAACCATCTCCACGCCTTCTGGCAAGGTGAGAGTTCCGGTAACATCGGTGGTTCTGAAGTAGAATTGTGGACGATAACCAGAGAAGAAAGGCTTGTGACGACCGCCCTCATCGGCTTTGAGCACATAAACTTCGCCAACGAATTTGGTGTGCGGAGTGATGCTTTTTGGAGCAGCCAAGACCATTCCTCTTTCGATTTCGTCTTTTTTGATACCACGCAAAAGCACGCCGACATTGTCGCCAGCCTCAGCGCTGTCCAAAATTTTGCGGAACATCTCAACACCCGTGCAGACAACCTCGATTGTCTCTCTGATGCCGACTCTCTCGAGCTTGTCGTTCACTTGCAATTTGCCTGTCTCGACACGACCTGTAGCCACAGTTCCACGACCAGAAATCGAGAAAACATCCTCAACTGGCATCAAAAAAGGCTTGTCGATTTCGCGAACTGGCTCTGGGATGTAGCTATCCAAAGTTTCGACGAGCTTCTCGATTGCGGCAACACCCTCGGCATCGCCCTCAAGAGCTTTGAGCGCAGATCCTTGCACGAACGGAATGTCGTCGCCTGGGAAACCGTATGACGAAAGAAGCTCTCTGACTTCCATCTCCACGAGTTCCAAAAGCTCGGCGTCGTCAACAAGGTCGCATTTGTTAAGAAAAACCACCATCGCAGGCACACCAACTTGGTAAGCCAACAAAATGTGCTCACGAGTTTGAGGCATCGGTCCATCAGCAGCAGAAACCACCAAAATCGCTCCGTCCATTTGCGCAGCGCCAGTGATCATATTTTTTACATAATCGGCGTGACCAGGGCAGTCCACATGTGCGTAGTGCCTTGCGGCTGACTCGTATTCCACATGGGCAGTCGAGATTGTGATACCTCTTTCCCTCTCCTCTGGAGCGTTGTCGATCGAGCCGAAATCTGAGTATTGGGCTTGCCCTTTTTCAGCAAGCACCTTGGTGATTGCAGCCGTTAGCGTCGTTTTTCCGTGGTCAACATGACCAATTGTTCCTACATTTACATGCGGTTTGGTTCTGACAAACTTTTCCTTTGCCATTCGTCCTCCTAAAGATCAAAAGTCCTCTCTTTTTGGCATAACACCACAGGACTTACTTTTTTATATTACTTACGAAAAACCAAAAATTAACTATCACTTTTAGTGTCAACCATTTTTTGACTCGTGCCTTACGCTACTGCCACCAAAAGTCGTTTTTTCATAAAATAACGCCTATTCCCCATTTCTGCTTAATTTGGAAATAATTACAAAAAAAAGTTGAAATTTTAGTCAAAAAATAATTTTTTGATACTGCTTTTAAAATCAAGCATTTAAGGAGGTCTGCTATGTCAGGACTTATGCAAGGAAAAAATGGCGTCATTTTGGGCGTCGCCAACAACAAAAGTATCGCTTGGCAAATCGCCAAAAAGCTGCTACAAGAAGGTGCAAACATCGGCTACACCTATCAAGACGAGCTATCGAGCAAAAAAGCTTTGTCGCTTTTTGAAAAAAATAACGCCGCTTTTTCGGCTAAACTTGATGTCTGTTGCGACGAAGATTTTTTGGCGCTGAACCAAAAAATCGAAGAAGTTTTTGGCGGCAAGCTGGACTTTGTCGTTCACTCTGTGGCAGGAGGTCCAGACCTCGAAGATTTGCAGGGCGATTTTTTCGCTGTTTCTCGCCAAAATTTTTTGAAGACGATGGAAATCAGCGCTTTTTCTTTTGTGGCGACTTTGCGCAACCTTGCTCCTTATCTAAAAAAAGCTGGCTCTGCATCGGCGATTTGCCTTAGTTATCTCGGCTCCGAGCGGGTCGTGCCGAACTACAATGTGATGGGCGTCGCCAAAGCAACTTTGGAATGCTCGGCACGCTATATGGCTAGCGATTTGGGCAAAGACGGCGTCCGCGTGAATGTCGTCTCGCCAGGGCCAATCCTCACCAGAGCCGCTTCGGGAGTCGGCGGCTTCCGCCAGATGCTCAAGGAGTTTGCCGAAAAAACGCCGCTGCAAAAACCAGTTGACACCGAAGATGTCGCAAGCGCAGCTTTGTTCTTGCTCAGCGACCTTTCCAAAGGCACAACTGGGCAAACGCTCTATGTTGACAACGGGTTTTGCATTCGGTAGATTTGATTGTAAATTTACACGCCGTAATCTTTTTTTGAAAAGATTGCGGCTTTTTTCGTTCTCCTGACTCCGCAAATCACAGCATCTGAAAGAGAGAAAATTTTTCTTTGCAAAAAACAACAATAATTTTGAGGGATTTGCAAGCCTGAAACATCCTAAAAGTTAATCAGTGTCCAAAATTAAAGTGAAGTTAAAATCTTGATTAACATTTCAAGGAGTAAAATGACGGAAAGTGTAGAAAAACTATTTAACCAAAAGAAATAAGCGAATAATATGCCTGTGTGTAACTCCTAGAATAAGAGATACTTGCGGCATATGGCGGCTAAATGTTGTTATCGCCAATGCAAAAAACAACAGAACCCACTAAAATTAAAGATTAGGACTAGAACGATGAGAAAAATGAAAGCGATTATTGTTGGTTTGAGCCTTTTTACGGCAATGAACCTCGCGGCAAAAACTATCGATTTTGAGCAAGCTGACCTCGAAGCTGTCGGCGTGGAAATGACATTGTGTGAATATGGCGGCAAAGACGCCGTGAAGGTGATAAAAAACGCGCATATGGACAAACCAGATGAGCCAACTTTTGTAAAATTACAAGACATTGATTTTAAAGACGGAATTATTGAAGTGAATATCCTGAGCAAATTGGTCAAGAACGCCAAAGATTTTGCGCGCGGATTTATTGGTCTTGCGTTCAGGATAAACGATGATGATTCTAAATTTGAATGTATTTATTTAAGACCTTCAAACGCAAGAGCCAACGACCAATTAAGGCGAAATCACACCACGCAATATTTTGCTTACCCAGATTTTGATTTTTTCAAATCGAGAAAAGAGGCTCCTGGCAAGTACGAATCCTACGCAGATATGGGATTGAACGAGTGGATCAAAGTTAAAATTGTGATAAAAGATGATAACGCCCAACTTTTCGTAAATGATGCGAAAAATCCGTGCTTGATTGTCAACGATTTAAAACACGGCAAGGGCGATTCTGGCTCGATAGGACTTTGGGTTGACACATTCACCGAAGGTTATTTTGCAGATTTAAAAGTTATCGAAAAATAACATTTTCATAATCATCAAAACTGACAAAAAAAGGCAGCTATAAAGTTGCCTTTTTATTTGCCGAATTTATGCAAATCCAGCTCGCTTTTCTTTTCAACGATATTTAAGATAAAAAAGTCCTACCCGATAGTATCCACTTCCAAACAGGCTCGACTCTGATTCTCACACCATCTTCCTCGAACTCGTCCTCTTCTTCCTCGGTTAAAATCAGCCCCTCTGGCAAATCGTAGGCTTTGCAAGCGTTCAAAAGCCCTGCAACTTCCCGCTTTCGGGTGCTTTCCTCCGCCAAACTCACCGTAACCTGCACAGCCTGGCAGATTTTATCTTTGATCCGCACAACAAAATCGCACTCGACCTTATTGCGATGATAGTAAAGCTCGCCCCAAAATCTCCGCAACTGCAAAAAAAACACATTTTCCAGCACCCTGCTGCGATCTTCCAAAAAACGAAACGACAGACAGTCGGAAAAAGCACTCCTCCAAAAGCGAAAAATCTTCCACCGAAAAATCGCTCAAGCGCTCATCATCGAAATTTAAATAATAATCTCGCTCGGTATTTTTTTGCCTGACAATCTCCATTAAAGTCGATTTTCCCGCTCTGCGAATACCGCTAAAAATATCAACAAAACCGTTTGAAGCGCCTTTTGCTATCTCCAAAAACTTATCTCGCTCTATATAACTTCGTTTTTTGAGCTTTTTCGTCTGCCGCAATATTATCGATTTAAGTTACCTTTTCTCATATTTAGCCTCCAAAACTATCTATTACCAACAGACAAATATCAAGATTTTGTCCACTAACAATTCACAAAATTCGCAAAATATCTCTAATTGTAATTCACAAAATCTGAAAACCTTCTCCTCAAATCTTCATCATTTTACTACTTTGCCTCATAAACTTTATACTTTCCTTTGCGTTTTTCGTGCAAAAGCCCCTTGCTTAACAGCGCAGAAAAAGTTTGTTGTAGCGCACTCCGTCCGCTTTTGTGAAATTTAGAAAAAAGCTTTTCTTTCGTTTTTGGAACGGCACAAAATTTCAACATTTTAGCATCTAAGCCATCTCCAACAGAAATTGGAGACTTGCCAACCTTGACCAAAGTTTGCCCAATATTGCAACGGCTTTCACTCTCTGTAAAAAATTGCACACCTGCGCTCCGCAAAAAACTTCGCACTTTTCGCTGCAGCACGCCACCAACGCCAGAAGAGCCGTAGCCATGCACCACCAAAAGCTCACTCTCCCCGGAATCGACCAAACGATTATAGCTGTTCACCAGAGCCTCCAGCCCTTCTCCCGCAGCCATTCCATGCAAATCCAGCTCAATCATTTCGTGAAATAGCGATAAATCTCTTCTTCGTTTTTGAGCGACAAAATCTTTTCCGCTTTTTCCAGCGAATCCACTTTTTGCGCCAACTGCGTCATCAGCTGAATATGCGGCGAGCTTTTTTTGTTGCTAGACAAAATCAGGATAAAAATCTTCGTCGGACGCCCATCCATCGAGCCTGCCTCAATTTCCCGCTGACTGATACCCACAGCCACCACGCCGCTATCGATGCCCTCAATCTTCGCATGCGGAAAGCAAGAAAAGTTCCCCAAAGCCGTCGAAGCGGTCGCCTCGCGTGCCAAAACCGCCTCTAGCGGCGTCTGCATCTGCGCAATTTCGCCCACATCGTAGAGCCGCTGCAACATCTCCTGCACAATCTGCGCCGTGTTCTCGCCCGTCAAATTCGGCATAATCGCCTGCCTACACACAAAATCTTTGAGCCGAATCTTGCTCTTTTCGTTGATGACGATTTTTTTATTTTGCAAAGTCGGCCGCAGATTTTTCCGCTGGCTGCTCACCTCGTCCTTCAGCCCCTGCATCTCCTCCACAAGTTGCGTTAACGCCTCGTTTATCAACGCCTTAACAAAATCGATATTCTCTCGACTCGTCTCAATTCTGATCATTTTCGGCATCAAAATCAACTTGATATTTATCAAATCTTTGCGAATGTAAAAAATTTTATTCTCAAGCCAAAGGGTGTGAACAAAAAAGCCCTCATCTTTGAAAAACGAAATCGTCAAATTTGCCAAAAACCCCGTAAACTGCTGGCTGGCAAAGCTAAACTCCACCACTTTCGTGTTGACATTCTTCACTTTTTGCTTCATCCCCAGCTTTTTTTGCCCAAAAAGATAGCTTATCATCGGCGACGCCACCGCTGTGCTGAACAGCACCAAAATTATCGCACATCCAAAAATCTCATTGGAGATAAAACCGCTGGCAAGTCCGATGCCTGCCACAATCGTCGTCACCTCGCCGCGAGGCACCATCCCCCAGCCAATCCGCGCTGCTCCCAGCGAGTTAAACCCCGCAAATAAAGCTGGCAAACCGCATCCCAAAATTTTAGCAAGCACCGCCACAAAAGAGAAAATCAAGCCCAAAAGCAAAATCGAGCTATCGGCGAAAACCCGCACATCCACGAGCATCCCCACGACCACGAAAAAAATCGGCACAAACATCACCTTCAGCAGCTCCACGCTCTCCAAAACTGTGTAACTGATGTCCGTTTTGGACAGCGAAAGCCCCGTGACATAAGCTCCGATAATCATCGCCAGCCCCGCTTTTTCGAAAACGCCAGCCACCAAAAGTGCCAGTCCAAAAGCCAAAGTCGAAAAAACATAACGATTTTTGAAAAACTTCAAAGTTTTGGAAATTTTGTGCGCCAGGCTCAACCCGATTGCCGTCACCAAAAGCCACACACCGACCGCCTTGCCACCTATCCAAGCAACTCGCGTCCAGTTCATCGCCGAGCCGCTATCCAGCGAACCGATAATACCCAAAACGACCGCAAAAATGATGATTCCCGAGATGTCGTCCAAAACCGCTATCGACAAAATCGTCACTCCCTCAGGCGAGCCGAGCTTTTTTTTCTCGGAAATTATCCTGGCTGTAGCTCCGATAGATGTCGCCGTGGACAGCACTCCCAAAAACAAGCAAAACGGATCCATCAGACCTTTTCCCAAATAAAAAACGCCGACTGCTACCGCAAAACCGAAAGAAAAAACGACATCCAAAATTATGAACAAGGAAAGTTTGCCAAAAAGTTTTTTTAGCGAGCCCTCGCCAAATCGCATTATCATCTCCAAGTCGGTCTCCAATCCTGCGCAAAACAGAAGGATAATCGACGCCAATGTGGAGATGGAATAGAGCGTCGCCGAGACAGGAAAGCCGCCCGATGCCAGCGGGAAAAGCCCCGCTGGAAAACCCAAAAAGCCAATCGAGCCCAAGACATACGGACCGATGACAATGCCGGCGACAATCTCGCCCAAAACAGACGGCAAGCCAAATTTACGCAGCAAATCGCCAAAAAATTTAGCCGCAAAAATAATCACCCCCAGCTGAAAAACCAACATCGTCGCCTCGTGAATAGCTCCGTCCTCGCTGGCGAAAAGTCCGCCAACACCAAGCAAAAAGCCGCAAAAAACGCAAAATTTTTTCATCTTCGCATCTCCTTACAAAGAAAACTTTTTTCAAAAAAGCGAATCTAGCCAAACAGAAATTTAGTCAACCCTTATGAAAAAAATCGTTTAAAATATTACTTTTGGTGGCAGAATTACAGACACCCCTTGAACCGACCAAAATAAAACCATTTTTTATTTGACACCAAACACCCAAATTACAGCTTTGATTTTGTTCGATGCGAGGTGGAGCAGTCTGGTAGCTCGTCGGGCTCATAACCCGAAGGCCGTAGGTTCAAATCCTGCCCTCGCTACCATTTTTTTATTTGGCGACATAGCTCAGTTGGTTAGAGCATCGGAATCATAATCCGAGTGTCCGGGGTTCGAGTCCCTGTGTCGCTACCATTTTTTTGCTGTGCGCCAGTAGCTCAGCTGGATAGAGCAACGGCCTTCTAAGCCGTAGGTCTCAGGTTCGAATCCTGACTGGCGTGCCATTTAAGAAACGGCTAAAAATCTTTTTAAAAAATTCCCGACTAAATCACTTTTTTCCAAGCACTTTGCGCGGATCAACAGCCTTGCCTTTGACACGATACTCAAAATGCAACTGCGGCGAGTCAACTCTGCCCGTTTTACCCAGCTTGGCTATCGGCTGACCAGCACTCACCTTATCGCCACTGCGCACCAAATTCACCTTGTTGTGCGCATACACCGTCATCGCGAACTTGTCGTGTTCCACAACAATCACATTCCCATAACCGCGTTGCTCGCCAGCAAAAATCACCTTGCCGCCTAGAGCCGCCAGCACAGCATCACCCTCTTTTCCCGCAATATTCACGCCCTTGTTAATCGTCAGTCCCTGCTTGCCAAAATTGGAAATAATCCGCCCGCTCTTCACGGGCAGTTTCAAATCAGAATGTTGCGGCTTTGCCTGCGTAATCGTCTTCGCCGCTGCAACTCTCACCCTTTTGGGCGTCGCAATTGCCGACTTTGCCGCCCGAACGACAGTGCCTCCCTTGGCAGAAGTCGCCGTTTTCGTAGCTCGGCTCACTCTCGGCGAACTCGCCACCACCGTCGTTTTCTTCCGCTGAGGCCTACTGACAGTCACCTTTTTTGTCGACAAACTCGACTTCGGCTTCAGTTTGCCCTCAACCAGCCAAACCTTCTGCCCCTGCTTAATCTCCACGCCATTCAGACCGTTAAAATCGACCAAATCCAAAATAAACACGCCATACATATGCGAAATATCCGCCAAACTCTGTCCATAACTAGCGATGTGATACTTCTCGGGCGGAATCTCCGACCTGGTGATATACTTGTGATAAACATTCAGATTCGGCTTCAGATAAATCTTCTGTCCCAAAAAAATCTCATCATCAATCAAATTGTTATAAAGCTTCAACTTTTTGACCGAAACGCCCGTCACTCTGCTGATTTGCGTGAGATTGTCGCCACGGCGAGCTATGTGATAATCGTCCGATTCCGTCACAAACAAAGGATTGCTCCGCGACTGTTTCGGCGACAAATTTTGGCTAGTTTTTGCAGAATTATCGGCTCTTGCCGCCTGTGGATCGCTGCTATATCTGGCTGTAGAGGCACACGAGGCTAGCAAAAAACTAACCAAGCACAACAACAAAACATTTTTCGGCATAATCTCCTTCCTCAAATTTCTTTCAAATCATTCATTATCGCTACCTTCCAGCAACTCTCGCAGCTCACTCTTACTAGGCAAAACGGTCTGATATTTGCTCGCAAAAATTTGCTCATTATTTTCAGGCAGCGTTATTTCAACAAGCGTGTCGCTCTTATCCTGACACAGCACAATTCCAATCGTTCTATTCTCATCATCCAATTTCACAAACCTGTCATAATAATTCACATACATCTGCAATTGCCCAATATCCTGATGTTTGAGTTCCCCAATTTTTAAATCTATAAGAACAAAAGATTTCAAAAGCCGATTATAAAAAACCAAATCTATCCTAAAATGTTTTTCATCAATCGTTATTCTTTTTTGCCTAGCAACAAAAGTGTAGCCTTTACCTAGCTCCAACAAAAAATACTCCAATTTATCGATCAATTTTTGCTCAAGCTCAGTTTCCGAATAAGCTCTATTTTCGGGCAAACCCACAAACTCCAGAATATAAGGGTCTTTTAAAGCATCTTTCGGCGTCTGAATCAAATGCCCTCTCTTCGACAAGCTTTTGACTTTTTCTTTGTCTTGGCTCAAAACAAGCCGCTGATACAAAGCACTATCACACTGCCTTTTCAACTCTCGCAAACTCCAATTATTTTGCCTTGCCTCTATTTCATAAAAATCTCTTTCCGCCTGATTATCGATGCGAATAAGCTTTAGATAATGCGACCAACCCAGCTGAAAATCTGGCTTTCCTGTTTTCCGAGACAGTGTTTCGGAATTCCCGTAAACCAAATAAAACTTCCTCATATTTTCAAGATTATCCACCGAAAAACCTTTCCCAAAATCATCACTCAAACGCCTAGACAACTCCTGCAAAATTTGTTTGCCATACTCCGCGCGCTCCTTGCCGTTTTGCTGCTCCTCGACAATCATCCGCCCTATCTCAAAATAGGTGTAAACCATTGTTTTATTTACAAAATGAACAACCTCACCTCGAGCCTGCTGCAGCAACTGCGCAACTTTCCCATAAAAATCGACCCGCTTTTTTTGTGTCACAGCCGCCATAACCTACTGACTAAACTGCAAATTATAAAGCTTTTGATACTGCCCACAAGACTGCAAAAGCTCCTCGTGTCTGCCAACTCCCACAATTTCGCCGCTCTCCATCACCACAATTTTGTCCGCCGAAAGCACAGTTGACAAGCGATGAGCGATAACAAACACCGTCCGATCAGCAGTCACCCTGTCGATAGCCGTCTGCACATTTTTTTCCGCAATCGTATCCAGCGCCGAAGTCGCCTCGTCAAAAATCAAAATCGGCGGATCAGCCACCACCGCTCTGGCGATGCACAACCGCTGCTTCTGACCTCCCGAAAGATTCGCCCCCTTCGAAGTCAGCATCTGCTGATAACCATTGGGAAATTTCTCGATAAAATCGCTGGCAAAAGCCACTCGCGCAGCATTTATCACCTGCTCCTGGCTCGCCTTTTGCGGATGCCCATAGGCGATATTATTGAAAATCGTGTCCGTAAACAAAATCGAATTTTGCGTAACGATGCCAAACAGCGAGCGCAACGAGCGCAACGAGAACTCCTTGCTGGAAACTCCGTCGATCAAAATCTGCCCATCAAAATAGTCGTAGAAGCGCGGCAAAAGATTAACCAAAGTCGTCTTGCCGCTGCCAGAGCTCCCCACAAAAGCCACCGTTTGCCCTTTTTCCACCTGCAAATTCAAGCCCTTGAGCACATTCTGCGCATCCCGAGAATACGCAAAGCTCAAATCTTTAATCTCGATTTTTTCGTTAAACTCCAGCACCTCTTTGGCGTCCACTTTTTCCACAACGCCAGTGTCCAAATCCAAAATCTTGGAAACCCGCTCCAGCGAGACATTCGCCTTCTTCAGTTCGGCATAGCAGCGACTCATCACTTTAATCGGATGCAGCATCGAAGCCACCGCAGCCAAAAAAACCATAAAATCGCCAAAAGTAAAACTGCCCTTGCCGTTCAAAACTTGCGAGCCGCCCAACAGCAAAATTATAATAATCGTCAAAATCGAATTAACTTCCGAAAGAGGCGTATTTATCGTCTTATAAAGCAGCGACTTAAGCTCAAACTTCAGGTGCGTTGCGTTGATGTCGTTAAACTTCTGCTTCTCGACATCCTCCTTGCAAAAAGCTTTCACGATCCAAATATTCGCCAGAGCCTCCTCCACATGCGAAAAAAGATCAGAAAATTTCGCCTGAATCCGCTGAGAATACTTCTTGATTTTTTTGCCAATCAGCCCGATAATCACTGGGAACAGCGGCAAAACGACGATACTAATCAAAAGCAGCTTTGCGTTGATGCTCAGCGCCAGCACAAAAAACGCAAGCACCGTGATGCCGTTGCGGACAATCTCCACAAGCGAGGTGATATACAGCGTGCTGATGATGTCCACATCGTTGACCATCCGCACCATCGAATCGCCCACCTTGTTGTTCGAAAAAAACAAAAGCGACTGCCGCATATAGCTGGCAAACATCATATCGCGCACATCTTTTATCGTCAAAAATTTCAACTTCCCAAAGCAAATTTTGTCGCCATAAAAAAACATATTTTTGGCAAAAATCGCCGCAATGGCTACCGCTCCAACAATCATCAGCAACATAAACGGCTCGGTCGTCATCAAGACCCCTTGCAAAGTCTGCCAAAACGGAGCAAAAACTTCGGTGCCAGAAAACCACTGGCTAAACGAAGGCAACCGCTCCAGACTAAACTTTACCGCTTCCCAAAAGGAAGCCAAATCCGTGAAACTGTTAACGCTGCCCGGCTCTCGCACAAAAATAAAATCGAGCACGGGCTTCACAAAAGTGATCGACACCGCCGAAAACAGCGAAAATCCGAACATAAACAAAAGCCCAAGCAGCAGATACGGCCAGTGACGAAGCGAAATTTTATACAATCTTCTGATGTTACTCATTAGCGAAACTCTCCCAAAAAGCGCCATTCTCGCAACTTATCGATCGAACATTGATGCGAAAAATTGGCAAAAACTGGCGTTATCGAAATTTTCTGCTCGTGCACAGCCTCGATATCCGAGCCAACATCGTGCCGATACACAATGTCTTCCACGCCAAAATTGAACTCAATCGTGCCGTCGTCCTGCATCTTCCCTTTGCTAAAACCAACGAACTCCCGATGCCCAAGACAAGTCACCGCAACGCCCTGCAGCTCTTCGCGCGAAACTTTTGGAACATTTATGTTCAAAAACTCCTGTTTGCCGATGAAGTCGGTCAAATCGTTCTGCAACGCCTGCGCAATAAACTCCGCAGCCAAGCTAAAATCGGTCGCATCAAAACCCATCTGCGAAATCGCTATCGCCTTGTAGCCGTGGAACGAGCCCTCGCGCGCGGCAGCGACAGTCCCCGAATAGTAAATATCCTCGCCGATATTTTGCCCCTGATTTATTCCCGAAATCACCAAATCGATTTTCTCGTCCTTAAAAAGCAACTTCTCGGCAACCAACACGCAATCCGCGGGCGTTCCGTCGATCATATAGCGATTTTTCTGCATCTGCCGACACACCAACTTCTCAAACAAAGTGATGCTGTGCGACTTGGCGCTTTGTTGCGTTGCGGGCGCCACCACAAAAAGGTTATGCCCATCTTTTTCCAGCCGAGCAATCAGCGTCTGAATGCCGCCAGCGTTGTATCCGTCGTCGTTCGAAATCAAAATATTCAATTTACACTTCCTATCTATTCCAAAATTTTCGCAATTCTACTCAAAAGCGAAATCTGGCAACTATTTTTTCTCTTTCCTTTGCAAAAATTCGGGCAAAATCTTGGCAATTTCCGCCTTTATTTTGGCAAAATCAAAGCTCACAAAATCGCCATCGGCATATAATCTGCGCCCAGCGACCCACACATCGCTCACATCGCTGGCTTGGGCGCTGTACACCAGCAGCGACACCAAATCGTGCGCAGGATACAGGTGCGGCTTGTCCAAATCCAGCAAAACGATATCCGCCTGTTTGCCTTTCACAAAGCTGCCGATTTCGTCCTGCAAGCCAAGAGCCTTAGCGCCCTCAATCGTCGCCATCTGCAAAATTTTGCTCGCTGGCAAAACCTGCGGATCTCCCGTAACGCCTTTGGCGATAAGCGCCGCAAGGTGCATCTCCTCGAACATATTTTGGTTGTTGTTGCTCGCTGGTCCGTCCGTTCCCAGCGCAACTCCCACTCCCGCATCCAGCATCTTTTGCACCGGCGCAAACCCGTTGGCAAGCTTCAGATTGCTGCTGGGATTATGCACGACGAAAGTCCGCTTCTCCGCCAAAATCTGCAAATCGGCGTCTGTTGCCTGCACGCAATGAGCCGCCATCGCTTTGCCATCCAAAAGCCCCAAATCTGCGACATACGCAATGGGCGTTTTGCCCCAATCGGCGCTGGCTTTGCGCATCTCGTCCAAACTCTCGGAAAGATGAATATGCACAGGAATCTGCAGCTCTTTTTGCAGCTCTCGCACCTTTTGCAAAAACTCTCCCGAGCAAGTATAAGGTGCGTGAGGACCAAGCATCGTCGAAATTCTGCCGTCTGCTGCCCCGTGCCATTTTTGCCAAAAATCTCTCGCCTCTTGCAACTTAAAATCGTCCGCAGGGCTAAACCAAGTGAGCCCACGACACAACGATGCCCGTAACCCACTGTCTTGCACGGAGTTAGCTACATCATCCAAAAAAAAATACATATCCGCAAAGCAAGTCGTCCCCGAGGCGATCATCTCCGCACACGAAAGCGCACACCCCCAATAAACCATCTGCCCGCTGAGATTTTCCTCCAGCGGCAAAATCTTATCGTTGAGCCACTGCCAAAACGCCAAATCGTCGGCGTAGCCCCGCATCAGACTCATGGCGATATGCGTGTGAGCGTTCACAAGACCTGGCATCGCCAGCTTTCCACTACCGTCGATTATCTCATCCGGCACAAAATCCGCTGGCTTTTCGCCCACAAACGCGATTTCCTGACCGTCGATTCCGATGCAACCGCAGCCAACGCTGCCGCAATCTTCGCTCAAAATCTGCAAATTTTCGATTAAGGTTTTCATTTATCTTGCCCGTAGCTATTTTTCACAAATTCTTGCATCGCCAAAACATCGTCCGACGAAATCAACTGCGGCGTGCCAATCGACTTTGCCATATAGTAAATTTTTGCCGACTTTTCCAAAACGAAACTTTTTTTGAAAGCATCCTCCAGACTTGCTCCCACGCACACAGCGCCGTGATTTGGAATCAGCACCGCTCCACGCTCGGCAAGCCCCTGAATTACGAACTTCGCCAGATCTTTCGTCCCCGGCAGAGCGTAGTTGCAGCAAACGACCTTCTCGCCCACAATCTGCGCAAAATCTTCGCAAACAGCAGGAATCTCCCAACCAAGCACGCCAAACACGCTCGAATAAACAGGATGCGTATGCACCACCGCCAGCACATCTGGACGAGCATTCAAAATTCCGATATGAAAATTATACTCAATCGACGGCTTGCGTCTGCCTTCCACCACCTGATATTCGCTGTTCATCACCACTACATCACTCTCCGCAATTGCGCCGTAGTCCATTCCGCTGGGCTTGATATAAATAAGCCCGCTGTCTGGATCTTGCACCGAGATATTCCCCCAAGTGCCGACAGTAAGCCCATCGGCAATCATCTTTCTGCCAGCGTCAACAATCATCTTCTTAAACTTATTCGCCATCAAAACCTCTTTATTCTTCCAAAAAAATCACCCACAAACCAAGCAAACATTGTAACTAGCTCAAAAACAACTTTCTTAAACCATAGCGCTTCGTCAAACAAAAAAGGCGAAAGAGAAAAACTCTTCCGCCTTGTCGAAATAAATCTTCGATTAGTAAGCGAACAAATATTTGTGGTTTGTATAGCAAGCCCAAATAATCTCCGCAAGCCCCTCTGGCAACATTACATCTGGGCAGCCGTCTTTGTCGAAATCCACGCAAAGCACTTCTCCCCAAACTTTCACCTTGAACTTCGGAGCGTCGCCGCCTTTCAAAAGCACAAAGCCGTTGTTTTGGTTATCGCAGAAATCTCGCTCTGTCCAGAAAAGCGTGAACTTATCTTTGTATGGCTCGCCGATGTAAGGGCAGAAAAATCCGCAGTTACCGCACTCGTTACACATCCCGTCGATATGCACGATTTGGTTCACCTTCTCCAGCTCCGCAACGCGAATTTGCACATTGGCTCTGTTCGGACAAACCGACGAGCAGATATTACAAACCGTATCGCAACCAAGACAACGCTCAGCCTCTTTTTCGCCATCGGCAGGAGCCACCATCACAGCCTTTTTCGCCCTAATTTCGCTCTCGTCCACCTCGATGTCGTCAACCCAGAACCTGTCCTCAAAACCAACTACACCCTCTTTGAACATAATCGACTTTGCCACTTTTGTCGCATCGGCAATCGCCTCCACAACAGTCGCCGGTCCCCTTTGCACATCGCCAGCGATGTAAACATTGCGCAAATCTGTCTCCAAAGAAAACTCGCTGATGACCTTATTCACGCCCTTCGAGTTCAAGAAACTCCAGTCAACTTTTTCGCCGATACTCGAGATAACCGTATCCACAGCCAAAGTCTCAAATTTGCCAGTGCCGACAGGCCTTGCTCTGCCAGAAGCGTCTTTCGCGCCAAGCTCCATCACCTCGCACTTAAAACTCTTGCCGTCATAACTAACAGGCGACAACAGATTTTTGAAAATCACACCATCCTCTTGGGCAAGCTCCAGCTCCTCCAAATCCGCAGGCATCTGCTCGATAGTCCGACGATACACAATGTAAACATCGTCCGCCAACCTCTTGGCAGCGCGGGCAGCGTCCATTGCAGTGTTACCGCCACCAATCACAGCAACCTTTTTGCCGATTTTAGCCTTGCCAGCCACAAAATCGCTCAAGAAGTTAATCGCGTTCAAGCTCTCTCCGCCTTGCAAATCCACAAAAGTGTGCTTGCCAGCGCCGATAGCCAAAACCACATACTTATAGCCGCTCTCCTTCAACTTCTCAATGTCGAAATCTTGGCAATTGTAATTGAACTTCACGCCCAACTTCTCTGCCAAACTCACATCTTTGGCGATGCTATCGCGAGAAATCCTAAAATCTGGAATCACATTCACAACCGTTCCGCCAGCAGTGGCAGACTTCTCAAAAACCTCAACCGTAAAACCTTCACGAGCAAGGAAATACGACGAAGCGATACCAGCAGGACCAGCGCCGATTACAGCCACTTTCACGCCCTTAGCCTCGCCTTTTTCCAGCTTCAAGCCAGCAAACCCTTTCTCCGCAGCCAAAAGCTTCATCTCCCTAATCGCCACAGAAGCATCATACTCCATTCTCGTGCATTTATTCATACAAGTGTGCGGGCAAATCGTCCCCGTAATAAACGGAAGGGGGTTTTTCGCCGTAATAATCTGCAACGCTTTGGCATACTCGCCGCGCGCAACAGCATCCAGATAATCCGGAATATCTTGCCCAATCGGACACTGCACACTACACGGATCGACAAAACAGTCCACCATCGGCAGCGGCTCATCGATTTTTCTGCTGCTAAGCGGGTGGTTCTCTTTTTTATGGTTCAAATCGTCAAAAACGCCATCAGCCAACTTTTGCAAAGCCGCAACATCCACCTTTTCGTAACCGCCGTTCGGCAAAAGCGGATCCACGATACTCGCCAACTGATTGAACCTGTCATAACCACCTGGCTTGAGCAAACTCGTCGCCAAAGTAATCGGACGAATGCCGCAAGCCGCAATTTTTTCGATGTTAAAAGCGTCCGCTCCACCAGAATACGAAATCTTCAACTCGCCATTAAAATGCTTCGCCAGCTTCGCCGCCAAGTTAATCGTCAACGGATACAAAGCTCTGCCCGACATATACATCTCCTCGCCTGGCAAAATCCCCTTGCGATTTACAGACTGCAAAGTGTTCGAGAGCTTCACGCCAAACTCTTTGCCCTGCTCTTTGGCAAAAGCAATCAGGCGCTCAATCATCGGCAGCGCTTGCTCAATCTTCAGGTCGTTATCAAAAAACGCCTGTTTTTGCAAAATATCAAAGCCCAATTTCTCCCAAGTTTTTTGCAAGAAATCAGAACCCAAAAGCGTAGGATTAAGTTTGGCAAAAACATTCAACTTCTTTGTCTCCAAAAGATACTTCACGATCTTCTCGATCTCGTCTGGAGGGCATCCGTGCATCGTCGAAAGCGTAATCCCCTGACAAATTTGCGCAGGAATCGCATCGATAAACGCATCGTCAATCCCGTCGATTTTCGCATCTTTAAGCACCTTTTGGCACTCAGCAAAAATCGGTTGCGTAGAAGCGTTCTTCAGACCTTCGATAAACTGGTCAACCTTTGGATTCAAAATGCCTTCCAAGTTATAACCAACCGACATATTAAACACAAAACGCCCGTTAGCTTTGCCCGAAAGACCAAGTTTTTTATCCAAAATATGCAAAATAAACCACGCCTTCACATACTCGTCAAAAGCGTTCGCCTCGCCGATTTTGCGCTCTTGCTCGTCTTGGCTCCAGCGCCCTATCGCCAGCTCGGTCGACCACTCTGTGTTATAACACTCGTCGGCAGACTCGATACAAGGCTTGCCCAGCTCCAGCTTGTCCAAAATTTGCACCGTCTTAATCTCAAAAAATCTGGCTCCAGCCAAATAAGAAGCGATAATATTTTGGCAAAGTTGCGAATGCGGACCAGCAGCTGGCCCTACAATTGTCGAAATCTTCTCGCCAAAAACTTCGGCAAAATTCTCATTCTTCTTTTGGAAAAACTTACCTTTCGAAACCGAAAAAATACTTCCATTCTCTTCATACTCGTCAAAAATCCATTTAACGAGCTTGTCCATTGGTATTCTGCGCATATGATCACTCATCGTTGTCTCCTGTATATTTTTTTTCTTTTAACATTCAAAGATTTTTACATCGTTGCAAGCCGTCAAACATTTTTACAAAAAGGCAAAAAACACCACTTCATCCGAAAAAAAACTAGGCAATTTTCCACAACTTTGGACTTCACCTAACTTACTGATAAAACAGAAAGATAACGCATAACTCAGCCTCTATTTCGACATCTCTTCAAAAAAAAATAAAAAACTCTTGCGGGATTTGCAGAAGTTTACTATCAATGTATTTGAATAATTTTTTCTAGCCCTTTTTGTAAAAAGGGTGAAATTCTTCTCCGGA
This sequence comes from Candidatus Cloacimonadota bacterium, assembly GCA_963676615.1. Taxonomy (GTDB): domain Bacteria; phylum Cloacimonadota; class Cloacimonadia. Next base: position 1,272,586 of record OY781092.1, read on the forward strand.
ATTGGTGACCACTACTTGCAAAAGCAGTGGTCATTTTTTTTTGCCCCCAAAAAAACTCCATCGACCTAAAAATCTAAGCCCAAATTCAGCAGATAATCTGGCTCGACATAACGATGATAAATCGAGGCAAACTGCACAAAATAGCCGTTAAAGCGCAACTTTAGCCCCGCTCCAATCGTGTTTTTGCGCATCGAAATCTGCAAATCGCAAAATTTTTGCAGCGGCACATCGGTGGAGACCAAAAAGTTTTCGGCATCTATCAGCAAGCTCAAAAGCCTGCCATAGCGGAGTTCAGCCGCCCACTGGTTCTCTTGGATAGACGAGCAAATCGCATAGCCCTCCAGCGAAAAAGCAGCCACTCCCATAGCCACCGCAGCGTCCCTTTTGCTGACTTTGTCGTCGTCGATCTGATGAGAAAAGCTCGCTCCAGCCCGCAATCTTCCCGTGCGAAAATTCGCCCCAAGAGAACTTTTGAACTTTTTGTATTTGGCAAAATGGAAATAGTCGTAATCGACCGCAAAGCCAAACCTGCCAACGCTTTTGCCCGCCGACAAATGATAACTCGTCAACTTGTCATCAGCGTTATAAAACTTCGCGCCGCACGAAAAGCTAGAGTCTTGCAAAGCTGGATTTAGCAAAAAACGCCGTGCAGGCTCCAAATACAAATCGCTCTCCGCCCACAGCGCACCAAAATTCGCCAACAAAAAAATCGAGCAAAAAACCAGCGAAAATTTTTTCAGACTTATAAAAAACATCCTCCCAAACTTTGAGAGGATGCTTATTAAATCGAAATTTTTATTTCCTGAGTTTTTTGAGGAAAATATCATAGTCCGCTTTGGAAGCTGGCACCCAAATTTCTCCTGCGACGATTTTCACTTTCAGCTCATCGACCTCCTGCAAAATCGCTGCGGGAACAAGCTTTTTGGTGGTCGGTGCGATGTCCACTCCGCCCTCTTTTATGCCCTCAACGACAGTTTTGCCGCCTTCCCAGTTTCCTTCGGCAAAATCTTTTGTTACATTATAAATCGCGTTGCCCACCATCTTCATCGAAGAAGTAATCACATTCTCTGGCGCCAAATCGCTCTGATCTCGATCCACACCAATGACCATTTTGCCCTTCTCTTTGGCGGCTTCGATCACGCCGTCTCCCACTCCGCCAGCGGCGTGCATCACCACATCCGCGCCGTTTTTATACATCTGATTGGCTATCGCTTTGCCTTTGGCAGCGTCGGAAAAGCTCGCCGCATATTGCGTCAAAATCTTGATGGAAGAGTTTGCGTATTTTGCGCCAGCCAAAAATCCATACATAAACCGATGAATGACCGGCACATCCATTCCGCCGATAAATCCGATTGTGCCAGTTTTGCTCATTTTGGCGGCGATATAACCCGTCAAAAAGCTCGCCTCTTGCTCCTTGAACATCACGCACACCACATTCGCAGGCGTTTTGTCGCCATAAGTGAAATCGATAATTCCATACTTCTGGTTCGGATTTCTGGTGGCTTCCGCCAAAACGATGTCCGCCATCTTAAAGCCAATGCCCCAAATAATGTCGTTTTGCGCATCGAGCATCGTCTCCAGATTCGACTGATAATCGGCGTCCTGTTTCGACTCGACATAGCTAACCTCGATTCCCAGCCCTTTTTGCGCCTTCTGCAAACCTTCCCAGGCAGACTGATTGAAAGACTGGTCGTTCACACCTCCAACATCCGTAACCATCGCCACTTTAGCCGTCGCTTTCGATTTCGCCTTTCCGCCGTTACAGCCAAAACAAAAAATCAACAAACCAGCCACCAAAAAAATAGTTCCTCTTTTTCCCATTTTACTCTCCTTTATTTTTCTTTAATCAAAAACCGCTTAAATTTTTTGCTCTTTTTCGAACGGAACGCCGTCTGCTGCTGGCGCCATCACTTTTCCGACAAAGCAAACCAAAATCACTATCGTGAGGACATACGGCAGCATATTCAGCAAATCCATCGGCAGATTCAGCTGCTGGAACTGTCCCAAGAAAATAACCAGCGCCTGCGCAAAGCCAAACAGCAAGCACGCCCAAAGTGCACCAAAAGGCTTCCATTTGCCGAAAATCATCGCCGCCAAAGCGATGAAGCCTTGTCCCGAAACCAGAGTCGGACGGAAGTTGGACACTATCGCCAAACTCAGCGAAGCTCCGCCCAAACCAGCCAAAGCTCCAGAGCAAATCACCGCCCAATAGCGAATTTTTTGCACCCGAATTCCCACAGTTTGCGCCGCAACTGGATGCTCGCCCACAGCCACCAGCCGCAAACCAATGACCGTTTTATTGAGCACAAACCACACCAAAACGACCAAAAGCACCGCTATGTAGGTCGTGGCATACATATTGTCGAAAATATAGTAGAAAAAACTGCCCTCGGGAAAAACGCCCGACAAAATGCGCGGCATCTTCTCCGCCAAAGCTATCGAAGGCGTTGTCGTTGCCCCACGAAAAATCATCCGAGAGAGAAAAAGCGAAACGCCAGGTCCGACGAAATTCAGAGCCACACCCGAGATTACCTGATTTGCCGAAAAGCTGACGCAAGCCACGGCGTGGAGTAGCCCCATTAAGCCACCAACCAAACCAGCGCAGACGAAAGCCAAAAACGGATTGCCAAAATAAAAGCCACAAGTTGCGCCGATAAACGCCCCGATGACCATCATCCCCTCTAATCCCAAGTTAATCACGCCAGATTTTTCGCTGACCACGCCAGCTAACGCACTGTAAATCAAAGGAGTTGCATACATAAAAGTCGTCCCCAAAATCAGGGCAATATTATCCAACATTTTTATCTCCTTTTTTCGCAAAAAACGAAAGCGCATAGGGTATTATCTTGGGCATCGCCACAAAAAAGACGATCACGCCCATCACAATATTGATTATCTCAAACGGCGCACCCATCAGCGGTTGCAGCTTTGTGCCGCCATACTTCAGCGCTCCAAAAAAAACTCCTGCCCAAAGGCTACCAAAAGCGGTGCATCCACCGATGAGAGCCACCGCAATGCCGTCAAATCCATAGCCTTCCATCATCGACAAGATGCTGATGTTGTGCGAAACAGCCATCACCTGCAACGCTCCGGCAAGCCCAGAGAGCGCCCCAGCGATAAACATCGAGGTGACAAAGCTCTTGTTCACATCAATTCCGCCAAACTTCGCCGCATCGGAGTTGAAACCGACCGCTTTTAGCCGATAGCCGAGCGTCGTTTTTTCCAAAATGAAAAACACCAGCACGACCGCAAAAAGAGCGAAAAATATTCCCGCATTCGTCGGCGCCCGCAAAATTTCCTTGCAAAACGGATGTTGAGCCAGCCACTGAATGCCCGATTGACTCATCTTGAAATCGTTAAAAAAAGTGATAATCGCCGAGTCGAAAATGGTCTTCGTCTGCTCACTATTGGGCTTTGCCAGCCACGACAACCGCACAAAATAGTTCCGCAGATACAGCGCAATCCAGTTCAACATTATCGACGAAATCACCTCGTGGACGCCGTAGCGAGCCTTGAGAAAGCCCAGCACAGAACCAAACAAGCCTGTTATCAAGATGGTGAGCAAAATTATCAGCGGGATTTGCAGATAAAACGGCAACGAAAAAAGCGAGCCAAAAACCGCCGCAACTATCGTTCCCATAATGAATTGCCCCTCTGCGCCGATGTTAAAAAGTCCCGTGCGAAAAGCGAAAGCGACCGACAATCCCGTCAAAATCAAAGGCGTCGCCTTGACAATCGTGTAGCTAAAATAGCTAACTTTGCCAAAAATTCCCCACAAAATAATTCCATACGCCTCAAACGGATTGTAGCCCGCCAAAGCCAGCACAACTCCGCCGCTAAAAATTCCAATCAAAATCGAAATGAGCGGAAAAAGTTTCGGGCTATCGCTGACAAATTTCCCGATTTTTTGTAAAAACGACATAACCTAACAACCTCCTGACATCATCAGCCCCAGCTGATTTCTATCCGCCGTCTGACCATCCAAAATCCCCACGATTTTCCCACTGTGCATCACCGCGATGCGATCCGAGAGCGCCATAATCTCGTCCAGCTCCAACGAAACCAGCAAAATCGTCTTCCCCCGCTTTTTGTGCTCCAGCAAAGATTTTTGGATATACTCAATCGCTCCAACATCAAGCCCTCTGGTCGGCTGACACGCAATTAAAACTTTCGGCGAAGCGTCGATTTCCCGCGCCAAAATCACCTTTTGCTGATTTCCACCCGACAAATCTCGGGCAGGCTTATTCTCGTCCGTCGGTCGCACATCGAACGCCTGGATTAACTTTTTGGCGTAATCTTTTATCGCCTCTTTTTGCAAAATGCACCGCCGCGAAAATCTGGGCGTATTATAAACCTCCAGCACCATATTGTCCTGCACCGAAAAATCCAGCACCAGCCCGTGCTTTTGCCTATCGCTGGGGATATGCCCGATGCTACTGTCGTAAACCTGCTTGGGGCTTGCTCCCGTGACATCTTTCCCGTCGATCAACACCTGCCCGCTCTCCACATCCATCAGCCCCGTAATCGCCTGCACCAGCTCCTCCTGACCGTTTCCGTCAATCCCCGCAAGGCCCAAAATCTCCCCTTTATACGCCTCTAAATTCAGGTGATCCACCGACAGCAGACCTTTCTCGCCACGCACACACAAATCTTTAATAATCAACAGCTTAACATTATCAGTTGGCTTTTCCCCCTTGTCAATATCCATCACCACAGAACGCCCAACCATCATCTGCGCCATCTGCTCGATCGAAGTGTCCGCAACATCCACGCTCGCCACAACTTTGCCCTTGCGAATCACCGTGCATTTATCCGCTAACTGCTTGATTTCCTTTAGCTTATGCGAAATAAAAATAACACTCTTGCCCTCTTTCGTCAGTGACTTCATCACTTTTCCCAGCTCCTGAATCTCCTGCGGCGTCAAAACGGCGGTCGGCTCATCCAAAATCAAAGTGTTCGCCTTGCGGAAAAGAGCTTTCAATATCTCCACTTTTTGCTGCATTCCCACAGAAATTTGGCTGATTTTGGCGTCTGGATCAACATTCAGCCCATACTTCTGCGAAAGCGCCACAATTTTTTCTTTGGCTTTTTCGTAATCCAAAATCCCCCGAGCGCCAGTGATTTCGGAGCCCAAAACGATGTTCTGCACCACCGTAAACGGCTTGATCAACATAAAATGCTGATGCACCATCCCAATTCCGCAGGCAATCGCATCGGACGGCGAGTTGAACTTTTTCTCGACCCCTTGCACAAAAATCGACCCGCTAGAAAGGCGATACAGCCCATAAAGCGTGTTCATCAGCGTCGATTTACCCGCGCCGTTTTCGCCCAAAATTGCCAGAATTTCGCCCTTTTTGACCTGCAAATTTATCCGATCGTTCGCCACAAAAGAGCCAAAAACCTTCGTGGCGTCCCGCATCTCCACAGCAACATTACTCTCATTCATATTTCACCTTTAAAAATATCAATAACCAACTCTCGCTATCTGAGCAAAAATAATCGCAAATGTCAAGCTAAAAAAAACTCTCGCCGCTAAAATCAAAAATTGCCAAAAATCGCCTACCGCTTCCTAATCAGCGCAAGCCCGTCGGCAATCGACAAAATACTGAAATCTATGCGGTTATCCATTTTGAGCGATGCGTTAAATTCCTGCAATTTGGGAACGGTGCGATTATCTTCTTGCAAAATTCTGCCCGAAAGCAAAAGATTGTCAACCACCAAAACGCCGTTTTCAGCCAAAATTGGCAGACACAGCTCCAGATATTTGCCGTAATTGATTTTGTCGGCATCCATAAAAATGAAATCGAACTTTTGACCCTGCAGCTTTTGCAAACTCTCCTGCGCCGGCGCCAACATCTGCGTGATTTTGTGCAAAACGCCCGCTTTTTGCCAATATTTTTGACGAACAGGCTCCAAATCCGCTTTGTGATCAAGCGTCACCACTTTGCCATTTGGCGGAATATTCAGCGCCGCCAAAAGCGCACTATAGCCCGTAAAAGTGCCGATGTCTAGGCAATTTTTCGCTCTCAGCAGCCGAATAAGAAACCCCAAAAATTGCGACTGCTCTGCGCTAATCATAAAATGCGACTGCCGCACCCGCTCCAGCGTCTCCGCGCGCAAATCCTGCAAACTCTTGGGCTCATCCTGCGACAAATTTTGCAAATATTCAAAAAGCTCCGCCGTCACGATTTTGCCGTCTTTGCGGCTATTTTTGAAAAACCTCATACACCCCTTGGCGAGTTTTTGCCGCCAAAATCTCCTGAATATTCTCCTTCACTCCCAAAACTTTGGAAAGTTCAGCCACGATTTTCAGGTGCGGCTTATAGGCGTTGTTTGGCGAAATGAACAAAATAATCACCTTCGTCGGTTTGCCGTCCAGCGACTCAAAATCTATCCCCTGCGGACAAATCCCCACAGCAATATGACTGCTCAAACTCCCTTGTGTCTTGGCGTGCGGCAGAGCCACAAAATTTCCTATCGCCGTGGAAAGCGCCTTTTCACGCTCCAAAACATCCTCCAAAACCTTCGCCGCATCCACCTTGCAATGATGCGCACAAATCAAATCCAGCAGCTCCGTTATCGCCTGCGGCTTGTTCGTCGCCTTCATCTGCAAAATAATATTCTGCGGATTCAGCAGTTCCGTGAGTTGCCGAGCCTCCGCCTTGTTATACTTGCCCTGGAAATTTATCAAATTCTCGCCCAGCTCCTTCGGTTTGGTGATGTGCTTGAGCTCCGCCAAAGTCGTGTTAATCTTCACCAGCGCCTCATACACAATCGTCTGCGCAAAAATCGTCTGATCCTGCTCGATCGAGATGTTAATCGTCCGCTCCGCTTCGTCCTCCGAGAGCTTAATCATCAGCTTATCTCGCCTGATTTGGTAGATAATTTTCTCGCCCTTTGTCATACTCACAAAAAATCCTTCCTCGCTAAAAGTATCCAAAATATACCTCAAAATCAGCCTGCGAATTTGCGAATTTTCGATTTTGTAATTGATCACATTTTGCTCATCCTCGCGCCTCTTGGTCTTCGTCCCCTCTTTGCCGATCTTCAACAATTTATCCAAAATCAGCGGCGGCACAATCGTAGAGACCAACACCAGCATAATCGCAGCCGAAAAAATCTGCTCATCGATAATGCCTCCGGCGAGCCCAAAACCAGCCATAATCATTATCACCTCGCCGCGCGGCGACATCCCAAAACCAATGCGGGCAGAACCCACAGCGTTAAAACCCGCAAAATACGAAAAAGCGCCACAACCGACGACTTTCGCCAAAATCGCCACCAGCGAATAAACAAGCCCGAAAATCAGAAATCCAGACTTGGTAAACACCGTCACATCAACCATCATCCCCATCACCGTGAAAAAAATCGGCACGAAAAAAAGCTCCAGCGGCTCCAGCGAATCCAGCAAAACATAAGCGATATCGGTCTTGGACAAACTAAGCCCAGCCACATACGCCCCGATAATCATCGCAAGCCCCGTCTTCTCAAAAATTCCCGCAATCATAAAAGCGATGCTAAGGGCGATAACGCTAAAAACAAAAGGCGACTGGAAAAACTTGAGAAACTTGGAGATACGATGCGCAAAAAACAAGCCAGCACCCGTAAAAACCGCCCAAATCCCGATGGTCTTAAAAGCGATTTTGAAGATAAAATAGGTGCTGGGCTGCTGACTCTCGACCACACCCACGACTATCGCCAGCAAAATAATCGCCAAAATATCGTCGATTACCGCCGCCGACAGAATGCAAACCCCTTCGGGAGCGTGCATTTTTTTCTTATCCGAGAGGATGCGCGCGGTGATGCCCACTGAAGTCGCCGTGGTCATCGTCCCCAAAAAAAGCGCCGACGGATGCCAAAAACCTACCGAAAAAATCACCTGCACCAAAAAATTTCCTGCCAAAAACGAGATGAGCACTCCGCCAATTCCCACGATGAACCCGCTGGAAAAATACCGTAGCAGAAGATCAAGGTCGGTCTTTAGCCCCGCAATGAAAAGCAAAATCACCGACGCAATCGCCGCAAAACCATACAGCTCTGGCGTCACATGCACCGCCGAATCGACAAATTTCGGGAAAAGTCCGTGAGCAAAGCCTGGCAAAGCGACACTGCCCAGCAGATAAGGCCCGATGAGTATTCCGCAAAAAATCTCGCCCAACACAGACGGCAAACCAAACCGCTCGAACAAAGCCCCCAAAAGCTTTGCGCTGATAATTATCACCCCAACTTGCATCACCAAATGCGTCACATAATGGCTCAAATCTTGCAGGTTTATCTGCCGTTGCACCGCCGCCGATGCGGGCAAAGCCAGCGCAATCAACGCAAACAGCAAAAAGATTTTTCTCTTCATCGCCTAGACCTCTCTATCAACAAAATTTCACAGTTCCTAAAAACCGTGCAATTCAAAATTTCGTCCTCAATAAATCAAGAATTTTCTCAAAATTGCCAAAAAACGCTTGTCAAATTGCCAATAATAGCGCTCTGCTGTTTTATCAAGTTTGTAAAATTGAAAGGACGAAAATGAGAATTTTACTGCAAAGAGTAAAGTCCGCCAAAGTCAGCGTGGACGGAGCTACAACGGGCGAAATCGAGCAAGGGCTTTTGCTGTTTTTGGGCGTTGGAAAAGAGGACGAACAAGATTATCCCGCAAAAATCGACTGGCTAGTTCGCAAAATCACCAATATGCGGATTTTTCCCGATTCGCAAGGAAAATTCAACCACTCGGTGCTGGATGTGCAAGGCTCGATCTTGCTCGTGTCGCAATTCACGCTCTATGCCGACTGCAAAAAAGGGAACCGCCCGAGCTACAGCGGCGCCGCTTCTCCAGAAATAGCCGAAAAAATTTACACGCAATTCGGACAAGAATTGCAAAAAATTTTGCCCACGCAATTCGGAAAATTCGGCGCAAATATGCAAGTGAAGCTGCTTAACGACGGACCAGTGACCATCTGGCTCGAAAAATAATTTTTCCAAAATTTTAGGAGGAAATTTATGTATAATCCTGTTGAAATAATCATCAAAAAGCGCGCAGGGCAAGAGCTGAGCGAATCCGAAATCAACTTTATGGTCGGCGGCTATGTCCAAGGAAAAATCCCCGATTATCAGATGTCCTCCTTTTTGATGGCGATTTTTTTTCGTGGAATGAACGACGCCGAAACTTTTTTGCTCACCAAAAGCTACATCGATTCTGGCAAAAAGCTGGAATTTGCCGAAAACACCGTCGATAAACACTCCACAGGCGGAGTCGGCGACAAAGTGTCGATCGTGCTGGCGCCCATCGTGGCGGCTTGCGGCGGAAAAATCCCGATGCTCGGCGGCAGAGGGCTTGGACACACAGGCGGAACGCTCGACAAGCTCGAATCGATTCCCAATCTGCGCACCGACCTAGACGAAGCCCAATTTCGCAAAACCATCGCCGCTTGCGGATTTTCTATCGCCAGCCAAACGCAAGATATGGTGCCCGCCGACAAAAAAATCTACGCCTTGCGTGATGTCAGCGGCACAGTCGAATCGCTGCCTCTGATCACCGCCAGCATTATGTCCAAAAAAATTGCCGAAGGCGCAAAAAATCTGGTCATCGACCTAAAAGTCGGCAGCGGAGCTTTTATGAAAAACATCGAAGACGCACGCAAACTGGGCAGAAATCTGAAAAAAGTTGGCGAAACTTTTGGTCAAAAAGTGAAAATCGTTTACACAGATATGAACAACCCCATCGGCACGCACATCGGCAACGGGCTGGAAATAAAAGAGTGCGTCGAGTATTTGCAAGGAGCTTCATATCCCGATTTGCACGAAATCACCAAAACTTTAGCCACGCAAATGCTCCTCCTGTGCGATTTGGCGAAAGACGAACACGACGCCCAGCAAAAAATCCAGAAGGCAATCAAAAGCGGCAAAGCGCTGGAGCACCTGCGGCAGTTCATCAAATTGCAAAACGGAAACGAAAAAGTCGCCGACGAGCCGAATTTGCTCCCGCAAGCAAAAATCCAAGTTCCGATTTTAGCCACCAAAAGCGGCTACATCCACGCTATCGACTCGCAAGCCATCGGCTACGCCCTCATTGAGCTAAAGGCTGGTCGCCAAAAGCTGACCGACCTGCTAGACTACGGCACAGGCGCAAAATTTACCGCAAAAATCGGCGATGAAGTCAGCAAAAATCAAGAGCTAGGAGCAGTTTACTGCCAAAACCAAAATGACGGAAAAATTGTGGCTGAAAAGATAGCCAAATCCTTGCAAATTCAAACAGATAAAACCGCCAAAAGACAGCTGATTTTGGCAGTAGAATAAAGCGAAAAAACAAAATGAAAAAGTTCAAAATCGCCGTCGTTCAGTTCCAGCCGAAATTTTTACAAGTAAAAGAAAATCTCGCCAAAATCGGCAAAATGTGCGCCAACCTCACAGCAGATTTGGTCGTCCTGCCAGAGCTAGCCACCTGCGGCTACGCCTTTGCCAGCCAAGACGAAGTGCAAAAAGTCGCCGAAAAAGCGACAACTGGAGCGAGCGCCGTTTTTTTCGACAAACTCGCCAAAACTCTCTGCGCCAGCGTCGTTTACGGATTTCCCGAGCTAAAAGATGGCAAAATTTTCAACTCCGCCCGCTTAGTCAATCAAGACGGCAGCAGCTGCGTTTACCAAAAAATCCACCTCTTCAACGCCGAAAAACTTTGGTTCGCCCCCGGAGAGTCGGGCTTAGTCATCGCCACAGCGAAAAACGATGTCAAAGTCGGGCTGATGATTTGCTTCGACTGGTTCTTCCCCGAAGTCGCCCGAAGCCTCGCCCTGCAAGGCGCACAAATCTTGTGCCAAGTCGCCAATCTGGTTTTGCCGTGGTGCCAACAAGCCATGCTCGTCCGCAGCCTCGAAAACGCCTGCGTCAGCGTCACCGCAAACAGAGTCGGCGACGAAAAAAATGGAAAATACGACTTTCGCTTCACGGGCGGCTCGCAAGTGGTCGATCATCTCGGCAAAAGGCTAGGAAAGCTCGGCGAAAACGAAGAAGGCATTTTGATTGTGGAAGTCGATTTAGACCAATCAAGCCCGCAACTAAATTCGTTCAACAACATTTTTGCCGACCGAAAACCACAATTTTATCGGCAATGAAAAAGCCGACTAACTTTTTGTGTCAATCGGCTTTGGTTTTCTAAAAATTTCTTCTAAAACAGATAAAGCGAGTGCGAATCGGGGTTTTTGCCGAAGAAAGTTACATCGTCGATTTTTTGGACATTTTCCCCACGAAGCGTAGCGAACATAAACCGCTCAACGCCGAGTCCTCCGCCCATTGTGCTGGGGAAAACTGGCGAGCCGTCATCTTTTTTCATGCTGGCATACATCAAAAACGGACCGTAGCCAGCCAACTCCTCGATGTTCTCCAAATAACCGTCTTTGATAACAGGGCGATTCTTAAGCACCTTGTTCGCCAAAATCCGCTCCACAATCGGCTCATACAGCCACTCGCGAACTCCACCCGAGAGAATCTCCTTGGCGGTAAGCGTCGTGCCGTCCTTTTTGATGGTTTTCGCCACAAGATCGTAGTTAAAAATATTCTCGGAAGTGACATCGTCCAGCGACAAACTCGAGCCGTCCTTTTTCATAAACGGATAAATCAGGTCATAATTCTCGCGCTTAATGCCCGTTATCCAAAAAAATTGGTCGCCAGTCTCGTCACCAACAACCTCTTCGCCCGTTTTTTTGCCATATTTCTCAATCGCATAATCGTAGCTGTAAGTCGGAAAAGGCACGCTCGGCACAGGAAACTGCACATCCAAAGCGTCCAAATCGTCCTTGTTGAACTTGTTCAGCTCCTGGCAAATATGCCTAATCATCCGCTCGAACATATTGCGCGCCTTTGCGCTGTCCTCTTTGATTAGCTCCAGCACCTGCTCAGTCTGGCTAAAATACTCATCCAGCGTCACATAGCGGTCTCTTTTCACCTCAATATCGATTTGCGAAAAATCTATCAGATAACGACCACGCTGCTTGTGCGTCGGGCTCTCCAGCTCCAGCCGAATATTTGGCGAATCGGTAAAAACGCCCTTGATTTTAGGATTGGAACACGCCAAAAGCTTGCTGTAAATCATCGAGTGCGTCGTAACATAGTTGCTGCCTTTGTAAGAAATCACAGGCGTATGCTCGATGTCGTGCGCCAGCGGATCGGTCACCACACTCATCAAAATTTTCTCGAGGTTAATAAGACCTTCGTTTGCCAAAAATTGGGTGGCTGCGTTCATAAAAGTCGTTTTAATCCTAAAGATATGATACAACTCGTCCGAAAGCCATTTTTGCTTGTAGTTGTCGCTGATATACTCTTCCAGCGTAATCCCCTGTTGCTGCAAACTTGCCTGAAAATTGCTAAGACACTGCCCGATTCTGTTAAAGGTCGATTCCATAATTGTTACCCTTTCCTAAATTTTATTGAATTTTCAATTTGGATTAAATATGAAATTCGGCTCTATGTGTCAACCATAAAATTGCGGCAAAACCAGAAAAATCAGCTTCAATTACAAAATAATATCGGCAAACTTTTTGTGCTCTGCAATCAATTTATGCTCAATCTCCAAAACTCGCTCGACAAAACCAGACATCGGGTCTCGTCCTCGCAGCTCCCGATTTTTCTTCGTCTGAAGGTAAGATTTATCAATAAAACAGCGAACATCCACATTTTTGAGCAAACTCGTGTAAGTGCCCTCGGCAATTATCAGCGCAAAATCTTCCACCTGTATCGTCTCTTGCCCAATTTCGTCGTTGTCAAAATCGACCAAAGGCTTTTTCAGCTGGCGCTCCTGCATTTTTTGCAAAACTTCCAAATCCGCATCAAGCTTGTCCAGACGCACCTCTTGCGTGCCAACATTAGCTATATCTTTCACGCGATTTTTATGATTCGTCTTCGGCGGCAAGCGAAAATAGTCGTCTTGACACAAAATAATCGTCTTCTTCTGGGCAAACTTTTCCGCCAAACAATGCGCAATCTCACTCTTGCCGCTGCCAGACTCTCCGGCTACACTCACAGTAACTTTTCGCTCGTCCACCATCTTTTCGATTTTCTCATAAATCGTCTGTGCCGCTTTTTTGTGAAAATCTTTTATTACCAACTTATCGCCTTTCAATTTTCCACTCCGTTTTTTACATTTAAACCTTTTCTATTCAAAAAGTTAAGAAACCTTTGTGTCGCTTGCAACCAAACCAACTTTTTCGACATTTCGTTCAACTTTTTCAAGTTTTTTGTATTCGGCTTGTCCAAACATTTCCGCATCAAATCCGCCAATTTATCCGCATTTCCGTGAGGAAAAATCTCCACCCAATCTGCTACAAAATTTTTGGCAAAAGGGATAAGATCCGACGAAATAATCTGACTCTTTCCAGCTGTGGCTTGCGCAACACTCATCCCAAAACCCTCCATCTCCGAAGCTGAAACATAAATATCGGCGATATAAAACAGATGCCCGATAAATTTTTCGGGGATATAATCCAGCAAAAACACCCTTTTCTGCAGCTCTTGGTTTGTGCTCAACTGCTTCTGCAGGGCTTCATAAATTTTGTTTTTTGGACCTCCGCCGATAAACAAAAAAGTATCCTCATAATCACGAAAAATCTTTTCGTAGGCGGCGATAATCAGATCTTTCCGCTTAGTTCTGTCCATTCTGCTTGTCTCAAAAAAAATCTTGCTTTTTTGCAGCTTCTTCACAGCCACATTGGTCTTGTCCGCCAGATATTCGTAGGCAGGCGCCAGCTCCTTTTGCGAATAAACCCGAAAAATATTGCCGTCCACCTGCGGATGAAAGTAAAAAATATTGTCCTCTTTGACATTGTAATAGGAAAATAGGCAGTCGGTAATTTCTGTCGAAGTGGAAGCGAAAAAGCTCGTGTTGACGCAAATATTTTTTTCGTGACTGTTCCGCTCACACAACCGCAAAGCGATCCTATCCTCCAGCGAATCTTTGCGCAAATTGTAACTCTTTATCTCGCCCAAAGAGTGAGGCGTCCAAATATGCTTGTTCGTCTTGGCAAAACCGCTCTCCAGCTCGCTTCTGAACTTCTCGCAATTTTTGTATATTTTTTTGGCAAAAAACGAGATAAACTCCAGCTCTCTGTAAGAGTCGTCCTCCGTAGCTGGCAAATTTTCAAAAATCTGCTCAATCGTCTTGCAATCTATCTGCAGATTCTCGCCAAAAATTGCTTCCCATTTTTCGATAACTTTTTTCGCTTTTTCCTGAACCGAAACGCCTTTTAGCTGCTTAAACAAAACCTTAATCACCTGAAAAACTGGCGATTTAGAAATATTTTTCCAATGCCTATTCTCATAGAGAAAAAATTTTTCGTCGTCCGTTAACTGCCCGCCAAAATATTTTTCTATCAAATCGTAAACCAAATCGTTTTGCCAGAACTCCACCAAATTCACGCCGATTATCCCCGCATCCCAATAGTGCGAATCGACAAACTCAAAAACCTGCCAGCCCTTGCAACCTCTGGCTTTCGCTTTTTTTTGCACAATATTATAAAGATGATACGACTCCTGTTTGAGCGCCGAGGAGATCTCCTCTTTGGGCAAAAATTCGCTTCCACCTCCTAGCAAATACTCGTATCGGGTAAATTTTGACATCGAGCAAACTCCCGTCCGCAGCCCGCTGCCGCTATGCTCGGGAAAACCGCCGCGGGAATAAATCGTCACCTTGTAGCCGAGCTCCTCCAGCTTTAGCGCCAAAACATTCACATACAAAACCTGTCCGCCCGTGTCAGGTGCGCCGCCAATCTCTATATTCGGCGATGCGTATCCGTGATTTGTAATAAGCGCCACTTCTGGGCGTTCCGACTCCTCAAAAAAATTTTCGTCCGCAAAATCCACTTACCTCTCCTTTTTTTTCTGTCCCTCTTCTCAAATACGAAAAACGCCTTTTCCTTTTATCGTGTCAACCCTTAAAAAAAACTCAAAGAAAAAATCCGCACCTATTTCCATAATCTCTTGACATTCTTCGCACTGGATTTGGTTTCGATGTGCTGCCTTGCGCAAAGCAAACTTGGGCAAGCATTTTTTCGTAAATTGAGGAGAAAACGAAGATGAAATTTGCGGTGGTGATCAACAAACAAAGTAAATTTATAGATAAAGTCGTGCGGATGCTCGAAAATCTGCAGCCTGAGCACGAATTTGTGCGGCTGGAAGATTTGCCCATCTATCCAAAATTTATGCAAAAAGAGCCAGCTGGAGCGAAATTTTTGCTGGTTTTTGGCGGCGACGGCACAATTCTCTACGCCAGCAAATTGGCGCTAAAGTGGCAACTGCCGATTTTGGGCATAAATATGGGCAGGCTCGGATTTCTCTCGGAGATAGCGCTCGAAGATTTTCGCGACTCTCTGGCGGCTCTGGTCGCTGGCGATTTCAAGGTGCAAAAGCGGATGCTGCTGGATGTAGCGGTGATGCGCTCTGGAGAAGAAATTGCCCGCAGGCAGGTGCTCAACGACGCGGTTATCTATCGCGCGCACAACGCCAAGCTCATCGAATTTGAGGTGTATAACAACCAAGATTTCGTCTATCAAGCTCGGGCGGACGGCGTTCTGATGTCCACGCCAACTGGCACAACTGGCTACAACCTCTCTATCGGCGGCCCGATTCTCAATCCGACGATGGACTCGGTGGTCATCAACGCCATCAACCCGCATCTGCTGACAGTGCGTCCGATAGTCTTCTTTGCCGAAGACAGCTTTGAATTTCGGGTAAAAGCCGCAGGAAAAGAGTCAACCCTGCAGCTGGACGGCGCAAACCTTATGTATCTACAAAACGGAGACAGCGTTTTTCTGACGAAATCTAGCCAAAAAGCGGAGTTCATCAAATTGGGCAAAACCACTTTTTTCCAGACGATGCAAAACAAATTTCATATGGGAAAAAAGAACGGCTAAAGCTAATTTTGCACCAAAAAATCGCTGGTGTATTTCGCCAAATTTATGTGAGGCTTTAGCACCATAAAATACATTTTTCCGCTGTGTTTGAGGGTGTTCGCCGCAATCTCGGCGTATTCTCCGCCGCCGAAATAAATATCGCCTCGACCAGCGCCTTTTATCGCGCCGCCTGTATCTTGGTTCAAGACGAACCTGCCAAAATTTTTCCAGCCTCTGACCTTGTTCTGCCCATCAACAACCGGCTTTTTACTCTGAATAAATCCCAAAGCCGCCGCAGGAAAAACCGAGCGGTCTGTGGCGATTGTCCTACCGGGAGTAATCGGCACATTCAAGCAGCCCAGCGATTTGCCGCTTCCCACAGTAAAAAACACAAAACTTTTGTTAATATTCAACGCCGCCTGTAGCTCATCTGGATGCTTGGCAAAATACTTTTTGAGGTGCAAAATCCCGACTTCGCCCGCTGGCAAATTTTTGGAGCGCATCATATACTTGCCAATGCTGCTGTAGGCGTGCCCGTTTTTGGCTTGATACTGAATGTGAAGCGAGCTGCCGTCGGACAACAGAATATCACCGCAACCCTCAATCTCCAAATACAACCGATCCAATTTTGAGCTCACCCAAGCGATAGGTTCGGCTCGCTTTTCCAAAATCTGCAACTCGTCAATCTCGCCCCGCGTGTAATACGGCACAAAATCGCCGCTCGCATCGTAGCGCCCAGTCCTCCAACGACCGTCCACTTTTTTCTGCACAAGGTCGTATGGCTTGGAGCAAATCGGGACATCGAACTCGGCGGTCTTCACCACACTCCCACGAATTGTCGGCTGGCAATACGCGGTAAACAGCACATCCTCGTTCCCACTGCGCCCTGCCGACACATAAATATTGTAAAATGTGTTGATAAAATCGTTCATCTGCTCTGGCAGCGGGTTGCCGTCCAGATACTCCACAAAAAGCTTGAGCGAGCCTTTCATCTGATCGGCGGTATAGAGGTCTTGCCCAAAGCGGAACTTCGTCTGACTCGGCAGCCTCTCCAGATAGTTCAAACTCTGATAGATGCCATCTTTGAGATTTTGATAATCCAAATCGTCCTCAAACAAAGGCGCCTGAGAATAATTTATCTTTTTTAGCTCTCCCGCAAAAGAAAAAACGCTCATCGACAATAGCAAAAAAATCAGACAGCTTTTAAAAATATTCTTCATTTCCTCTTAACTTTTTGAATAATAAACAGTTAACAAAAAAATCAAAATAATTCTCACAATTCTCAAAATTTTGTTATTAACTGAATAGATTAAAGATAGTTCAAAAGGAAAGTTTTAGTGAAATTTGTAAAGCAATTTATTGAATTTTATTTTTCTTATCTGATTAAATTATAAAGAGATACGACGCTGAAAAATAATTTTCAGTGAAATTGCTGAATTATGAAAGTGCTTTTTTTTGAAAGAGATAAAAGAGGTTTAAAAAGTTCTGTTTACCAAAAGTTGAGCGACGACCTCTTGAGCGTCAGTTTTTTTGTAGTAATTGGAATATTTTAGCTGCAAATTCACGCATTTGTGCAGTTTGCAGTTCGTCAAAAAATAGTAGAAAAGGTCTTCGCCAGTGAACGCGGAGGTGAGCATCGTGCCGTCCACGCCCTGTTGATACATATACACCGGCGTGCCTGCGTTGTAATAGACCGCCCGCGCAATTAGCGCAAAAACCGATTGCCGAAAACCCAGCTCGGAATAGGTCAGATAGCCGAATTTGTGCTGAATTTCCTGGCAAGTGCGATAGTTATAGCGAGTTTTGATTTTGAAAAATCTGCCCAGCATCAAATGGTAGTCCGCCTTGTAATCGCAAATTTTTTGGTCGCCGATTTCGTCGTCGCTAAAAAGCTGCTCTTTTTTCTGATTTTTGTATTGCAAACTCACCAGCTGACGCGGCGCCGAATAGTGCCCCCGCACAAGCAGCTCCTGCCCGCTCAGCGGCATCTGCGCCTGCGCCGAAGTTTCGGGCGTCTTCCACACATCCAGATAAAAATTGAACTTCAGCCTCGGCAGCGGCTTCCACAAAGCCCCATAATACAGCCCTTTTTGGTTATCATACGAGTTGCTCTGCGTGATCGGCTTGCCCATATAAGTCGGCAAATTTTTCTCAAACTCCCGATAAATCAAGGTTTGATGCAAATTCTCGTAAATCGTGCGGACACCCAAAACTTTGCCCAATTTCTCGTCCGCTTCGGCGATTTCGCCAAAATAGTCGGTATTTTCTAGGCGAAAACGAAAATCGACCGAGTTAATTTGGTAAGATTGCGACTTTTGTCTGTCCAAAAACGGCTTGCCGAACTTCACTTCGGCGCGATTGTAGCCCAAATCGAAAGCGTCACTTATCCATTGCGTGTAAAGCCCGACGGTCTTCAAACTCGCTGTCGGCGAAGGATGCAGGTGTAATCCCGATTCGTCAAAAGAGCTAATCGAGTCGTTTTGCAAGTTCACATCCAGGTCGGTTTTGCTGTAATACGGCGTCAGGTGCAGCGACTTCACGCCCGCAGTGACGCTCGCTCCGTGCATATACCACTGCTCACTAAACGAGGTGTATGGAGAAATTTTGCTGGCGGAAACAATCGGCGATTTGGTGGACAGCGCAGAAATCGTTGTCGCAAAACGCTCGCCAAAAACGACGCCTTGTCCTAGACGAATTTTGTATGAACCCAAAACGATGTTGGAAATGTAGGGCAGATTTTTTTGCTGAAAAAACCAGTTCCGATAGTCCAGATGGCTGGTTTCGCCCGCATCTTTTTGCAAAAGAAATCCAAATCGGCTATTTTTGTAGCTGCCAAAAATTTTTTCGCTGTGATGCAGATGATTGGGGATATCGTGATATTTTTGCTGGTCGATCAAACGAGCCAAAAAATAGATCGAGCCAGAGTTAAACGAGAGATAAGGCAGCAGCTCCGCCACAACATTCGGCGCTAGCCCTGCTTTTTTCAGGTCGGCTTTGTCTTCGATTTTTACCGCAGAAAGTTTTCCTATCTGCTCGTCGTCCAAAAAGTAAAAATTTTGCCAATCTTTTTTGCTCGCATAGCGGGCGTCCAGCGGAAAAAGTTCATAAAACAAAAGCGAGCTATACTCGCTTGTTTCATAGGTCTCCTCTTCACTTTCCTCTTCCGCCACCAAAATTTGCGCAAAAATCAAAAGCAAAATCAGAAGAAAAAAGTTTGTTCTAAATCTCAAAGCAACTCAACTTTATTTAGCAATCGGTGAATTGCGCAAGACCCTAATTTTTTGAAGAATGTTTATTCTGCTGTTGAGACACATCGGGTTTTACTATCGCACTTTTAATCAAAGAGACTTTTAATGGCGCCCGTGACTTACCAAAGTCATTTTTCTGAACTTTACCCCCAGAATAACCTTCATTTAGCGGGTTGTAATTTCTTCTATTCATTGTTTTCTCCATTGTTTTCAAAAAATTCAATTGATAAATATTCGTTATTCGCAATCAAAATGCCATTGCTATTTTCCACAATATTTATCTCTCCAGTTTCGCTTTTAGTATAAACTTTTTCCAAATATATAGAGCCGTCATTAGGAAAAGATGTCGCGTAAGATTTTTCGCCAAAATAGCCTACAATTTCTTCTCCATTCTTTAAATGAACTAATAATATGGCGTCTGGTCTTTGAGAAAAATACCAATCCCAAGCTGTTGGCATTTGTATATCAAAGTTTTTTCTAAAAAAGTTTGAAGAAATAACCTTTATGTAAACGAAAGCTAATATCAAGGGAGAGATTGTTAATATTAAAATAGATGAAGATATTCCCCATCCTTCGCAATTATTTGAAAATAACAAATAAGGAATCCAACCAAAAATCGACAAATTTAGAAGACTATAAGAAATTGCTTCGAAAATAACATCTTTCAACAAAAATTCTTTGTTCGGAATTTTCAATCGTATAATTTTCATAATAAGAAAACCCGGCAAAATCAACACAGCAAAAGCGATAACAACTTTTATTTGCAACAAATTTTCAATACTCATTACTAATTATCCTTCAATAATATACCCAATAATTTTGTAGCCAAAATTAACAAAACTATTCTCATTTTTTTTATAATTCCCCCTCACCCAAGCACTGTCTCCAGGGCGACCTCCATCATATTTGTATAGGTCGTTTGGCGATTTTCGGGAGAGTCCGCCTCGCCACTGACCAAGCTATCGCTAACTGTCAAAATCGCCAGAGCCTGCACGCCGAATTTTGCAGCGATGGTGTATAACGCCGCCGCCTCCATCTCCACAGCCAGCACTCCATACTTTGCCCAAAGTTGCCACGCATTTGGGTCGTCGTCGTAAAAAATATCGCTCGAAAAAATATTGCCCACTCGCACAGCGACGCTCTTTTTTTGCGCCTCACGATAAGCTTTTTGCAAAAGCGAAAAATCGGCAGTTGGCGCAAAATCCGCACCGTCAAAACGACGCCGATTCACTCCCCAATTGCTGGAGGCAGACATAGCCAGCACCAAATTTCCCAGTCCCAAATCCGCCTGCATACTTCCGCAAGAGCCAACCCGTATCAGCGTCTGCGCTCCAAACTCCTGTATCAACTCCGTGGCGTAAATGCTAAACGAAGGCATCCCCATTCCAGAGCCTTGCACCGAGACCAGCTCGCCCTTGTATTTGCCCGTAAAACCCAGCATCCCGCGAACATCGTTGTGGCACACCGCATCCTCCAGATAATGTTCCGCAATAAACTTCGCCCGCAGCGGATCGCCCGGCATCAGCACCTTTTTCGCAATCTGCACGCCCTTTTTACACTGAATATGCACACCCATTTTCTACTCCTTAATTTGCTTTAGCGACTGCGCAATATTCAGCGACTTATCGCCAATCGACTCAAAAATCTGCAACAAATCCATATAAATCAACTCGCCACGAATATCCACATCCTCCGTCTTCTCCAGCCGATACTTCGTCGCCTTGCGCAACTTATTCCGCAAATCGTCGATCTGTTCCTCAATCGCAAAAGCCCGCTGCAAATCCCGCGTCTGCATCTTTTGCATCGAAATATCCAAATGCTCCTTGAGAAAATCGAT
Source organism: Candidatus Cloacimonadota bacterium (assembly GCA_963676615.1). Lineage (GTDB taxonomy): Bacteria > Cloacimonadota > Cloacimonadia. The sequence continues at coordinate 1,293,537 of OY781092.1, forward strand.
AAAACCGCTCACGAGCCCAGAATAAACCTCCAGCTCTTGCCGCGCCTTTTCGTGAAAATGATACCCCTTTCGCTTAATCTTTTCCGTCAAAAAAGTCAGCTGATAACAATAGTCGCAAATGCTCTCTATCTCATTGACAATCCGTATCATTACGCTGATATTATTGGAAGTGTTGGCGCTGATATTTTCCCGATTACACTTATTCAAATATTTGGAAATCTCCACCTGCATCTGATCCGACAAATCTTCCTGTTTCCGAGCCTTCAGCAAAACCTTATCCAGCTTTTTCGCCTTCTGAAAATAAGCCTGTCGATAATTTTCATACATCTTTCCCGACAAATCCAGCATCTTGCGAATTTCGTTTTTGGCGGTCATCAACTCCAGCTCTGGCGCGCCCTGCAAATTTGTCGAAAGATACTGCAACGAGTAAACATCCGGCGTCTGATTGGCACTTTTGAACACCAACTTCGCCGAAACCACAGCGATATATTTCACCAAAAACAAGCAAACAAACATATTCAGAATGTTGAACAAAGTATGAAAAAGCGACACATTCAGCGGGTAGTTGCTCAGCAAATCGGAATCCCAGGGCGTGATGCTCAACACAAAACGATAGAACGGGAAAAACACCAACAGCATCCAAATCACCCCGAAAACATTGAAAATAAAATGCGCCCTCGCCGCAGTTTTCGCCGTGCGATTGGTCGAAATTGCCGCCAAATTCGCGGTGATGGTCGTGCCGATATTCTCGCCCAAAACCATCGCCATTCCTATCGGCAGAGGTATCCAGCCCTTAAAAAGCATCGTCACTGTAATCGCCATCGAGGCAGAAGACGACTGCACAATCAAAGTCAGCACAGCTCCCACAAGCACAAAAAGCAAAATCGAGCCCATTCCAAAATCGGTGTAAGAGCTCAGAAAGTGCATAATCTCGGGGCTGCTCTTGATGTCCGGCACAGAATCTTTCAGATACGAAAGTCCGATAAAAAGAAGCCCGAATCCGACAAGCAAACTGCCCACATCTTTCCAGCGTTGGTTTTTGAGGAAAGACAGCGGAAAGCCAACTCCGACAATCGCCAGAGCCATCGCCGAAATTTTAATCTTGAAGCCGAAATACGAAACAATCCAGGTGGTCACCGTCGTGCCGATGTTCGCCCCCATAATCACGCCAATCGACTGAATCAGCGACAGCATTCCCGCATTCACAAAACTCACCACCATCACGGTCGTGGCAGACGAAGACTGAATAATTGCCGTGATCAGACTGCCGGTCAGAACGCCCATCAGCCGATTGTTGGTCATATAGCCCAAAATAGCTTTCAGGCGATTCCCTGCCACTCTCTGCAAAGCGTCGCTCATTATTTTCATTCCAAACAAAAAAATTCCCAGCGAACCAAGCAGTTCCAAAAATAAAACCATTTTTTGCTCCTCTTTTTTTTACTAAACGCCCTAGATATCTAGCACTTTATCCAAAAACCTTTTCGTGCGTGGATTTTGCGGATTGCCAAAAAGCTCCTGCGGAGTGTTCTCCTCCACAATCTGCCCGTCATCCATAAACACCACACGGTCGGAAACCTCTTTGGCAAAACCCATCTGATGCGTCACCAAAATCATCGTCATCCCGTGATGCGCAAGGCTCTTGATAATCTCCAGAACCTCGCCAATCACCTCTGGATCCAGCGCCGAAGTCGGCTCGTCAAACAGCATAATCTCGGGCTCCATCGCCAAAGCCCTGGCTATCGCCACCCGCTGCTTTTGTCCACCAGAGAGCGCCGACGGGTAAACATCCCGCTTGTCCTGCAGACCGACCTGCTTCAAAAGCTTCATCGCCAACTCCTCAGCCGCCTGCTTCTCCACTTTTTTCACCTTAATCGGCGCAAGAGTGATATTGCCCAAAACCGTCAAATGCGGAAAAAGATTAAAATGCTGAAACACCATACCCACACGCTGCCGCATCTCCACAGGGTCTTGGTCGCTAGCCAAAATATCTTTCCCCTTGATAAAAATATGTCCGCCAGTGGGCTCTTCCATCAGATTTATACACCGCAAAAAAGTCGATTTTCCCGAACCAGAAGGTCCGATAATGCAAATCGTGTCTTGCTCGTTGATATCGTAATCGATACCTTTCAGGACTCGCAAATCGCCAAAAGATTTTTGCAAATTTCTAACTTTAATCATTATCCAACCTCTTTTCTAAAAACGCCACAAACTTGGAAATCGCCAGAGTCATACACAAATAGACCAGCGCCACGCCGATATACACCGTGAACGCCTCGAAAGTCACCGAAACATACAGCTGCCCTCTGCGTGTGAGCTCGCTCACGCCAATCACCGAAAGTAGCGAAGTGTCTTTGAGCAAAATAATGAACTCGTTGCCAAGAGGCGGCACAATCCGCTTGAACGCTTGCGGCAGCACCACCAAACGCATCACCATCTTCGAGGGCATCCCCAGAGACTTGGCGGCTTCCCACTGACCTTTATCTATCGAAACGATTCCCGCGCGAAAAATCTCGGCGACATAAGCACCGCTGTTCACAGAACAAACCAGCACGCCTGCCACCATCGGCGAAAGACGCACCGACGCACCCAGCAAATCCGAGCAAAGCGAGGGAAACCCAAAATAGACCAAAAGAATCTGCACAAAAAGCGGCGTGCCACGGATTACATCGATATACGCCACCGCTGGCAACCGCAAATATTTTTTGGGCGAGAGTTTACCCAAACTGACAAAAAGCCCTATCAACACCCCAAACAACACAGAAACAAAAGTTATCTGCATCGTCAAAACCGCACCTTGCAAAAGGCTCGGCAAAACCTCAAAAAAAACTTCTAGACTATGCGCCAAAACAACTCCAGCAGCCTAAAAATATTTGCTCATCAAATAGTCGTAATCGCCGTTTTCGCGCAGATTGTGCAAACCAGCGTTAATTTTTTGCAAAAGCTCTGCGTTCTTTTTGCTCACCGCAAAGCCGTAGCTCTCGCTGGTAATCGCATCGCCGACAATCTTCACCTTGCCCGGCTGTTTGGCGACATACACCTTCGTCACCGGCAAATCGTTAATCACAGCATCCACACCGCCATTTTGCAAATCGAGCATCGCCATATCAATTGTGTTAAAAGTCACCACTCTGCCGACTTTGCCCTGCTCGGCAAGCTCCTTCACCTTCATTGCACCCGTCGTGCCAATCTGCACACCAACAGTCTTGCCTTGCAGGTCGTCCACGCCTTTGGTCACATTATCGCTCACTGGCACAGCCAAAGCCAGTCCAGCGTTGATATACGGATCAGAAAACGAAATCTTCTTGGCTCGCTCTGGCGTAATCGTCATTCCCGAGGCGACAATATCGATAGTCCCAGACTCCACGGCTGGCACCAAACCATCAAACCCGATATTTTTAATCTCCAACTCCAGATTTTGATCGGCAGCAATCGCCTTGATAAGCTCAATATCAAACCCCGTAATCTCGCCCGTGGATTTATCCAAAAACTCAAACGGCGGAAAAGTCGGATCTGTGCCCACAATCAGCTTCGACTCGCTTCCCATACACCCAAAAAGGGCAACCGCCAAACTCGCAATCAACAAAAATTTCCTCATCTTTCTATCCTCTTTTTAATAAATTTCAACTATTTCGTCTCTGCAAAAGAAAAACGCTCTTGCATCTCCAAATATCGCCTTTCAAAAAAAACAACAATCTCCTCAAAATTCGCCGAACTTTTATCCTCATAATAGTTCAACATCAGCCTATCGTAAACGCTCTTCTGCTCCAGCGGCAACATTATCGGCAAAAAACCATTCGACATCAAAAAACCGTTCAACATACAAAAAGCAGTCCGCTTGTTCCCGTCAAAAAAAAACTGCCTGTCACACAACTGCGCATACAAAAAAACTCCAGCCCTGAAAATCTCGCTTTCGCCTTTTGCTGCTGCGCTCTTCACATCTTCGACAATTTCCAAAAAAACCGCTTCCAAAATTTCTGCTGGCGGACACTTCCACTCCTTTGTGCCGCCGATAGACACCTTGCCAGTGCGAAATTCTCCCCACAGCAAAGACTCATCTTTTGCGATAATTCCGTTATACTCTTTCGCTTTCTCGGCGCTCAACGCAAACTGCCCCAAGGCAACATCGTCGATAACTCTTTGCCAACAATCCACCATCCTCTTCGCTTGAAAAAGATACTCCAACCGACTCTCTGGCAATGCGTTATGGTGCTTGACAATATTATCAATATCGACCAAAGAAGTCTTATTGTTCTCATGCAACGAAAGAAGATTATACACAAGAGAGGCAAAAATTTTCTTGGCAACAAAAAGGCTCTGCTTCTTATTCATCTGCGTCTCTCCTAAAAAAAAATTCAACTTTCCCCCTAACAAAAACTTCTACTTCGCACAATTCAAATTTCCCCTACCTTTTGAAAAAAGCAAAACAAGTCAAACAAAAAAGCAAAAAAGGCAGAAAGCAACGCTCTCCGCCTTTTCTTCGCCAAAATTTTGCAATTCTTAAGCGAACTCCATACCTTTTTCGATCGCCTTCAGATTGAGCTCCAAAAGTTTTTGGTCACGATTTTTCATAAAAACGATTAAATCGTCTTTGACCGACTCAAACTTTACCGCGTTTGTCGCCTTGAGGAAAACGCCCAAAGCCACCATATTCACAACTTTTTCGCTGCCCAGCTCTCGCGCGATGTCGTTCATCGGCACTTTAATCGCCGTGATGTCACTTCTGCTAGAGCCGTTTGGGCACATATCGGCGTTGTAGATCAAAATCCCGCCTTTTTTGAGCGACGCTTCAAACTTGTCGATAGACGGCTGATTAAAAGCCACCAGCACATCAGGCGTGCCCACCACTGGCGAGGCGACCTCTTCGTCCGACAAAATCACCGAACAGTTGGCTGTGCCGCCACGCATCTCGGGTCCATACGACGGAAGCCAAGTGACATTGCTGCCCTCTCGCATCGACGCTTTCGCCAAAAATTTGCCCAGCGTCAAAGCGCCTTGTCCGCCAAATCCAGAACAGATTAAACTGATTTTCATAATTCAGCCCCCTTATCTCTGAGAGTCCCCAGCGGAAAAACAGGCAACATATTCTCTTTCGCCCATTTGGTCGCCTCCACGGCGTCTTTACCCCAGTTGGTCGGACAAGTGGAGATAAGCTCCACAAACGAAAATCCCTTTTTGTCGCGATTATACTGCAAAGCCTTTTTCACCGCCTTTTTGGCGTTCAGCACTCCGGGAACATCCAAAAGCGAAACCCTTGCGATAAACACAGGCGAAGCCAAAGTGTTGATTAGCTCACAAACTTGTATCGGCTCGCCAACATCGCTCACATCCCTGCCATACGGCGAGGTGGTCGCTTTCATTCCAGCCAAAGTCGTCGGAGCCATCTGTCCGCCAGTCATTCCGTAGATTGCGTTGTTGATGAAAAAAACCGTTATATTCTCGCCACGATTGGCAGCGTGAACAATTTCCGCTGTGCCAATCGCCGCCAAATCGCCATCACCCTGATAGGTAAAAGCGACCGCATCTTTGCGACTCCGCGAAATTCCCGTGGCAACCGCTGGCGCTCTGCCGTGTGCCGCCGAGACAAAATCGCACTCAAAAAAACGATAGCCAAACACCGAACAACCCACAGGGCACACGCCGATGCAACTTTTGGTAATATCCAGCTCGTCCATACTCTCGGCAATCAAGCGGTGAGCCACGCCGTGCAAACAGCCAGGACAATATGTAAACCGTTCTGCCGTAAGAGCTTCGGGTCTTTTTGCGATAACTTCCATTATTTCACCTCCGCAAACTTCGCGTCCGCAAATTTCTTAATCTCTTCGGGCGTAAACACCATTCCGCCAGTTCTGCCATAGAACTCCACATCCACGCAGCCATTCAAGGCAAGGTGCACATCCTCGATCATCTGACCTGTCGAAAGTTCCACAACCACGACCTTCTTCACGCCCTTAGCAGCTTTCCTAATAGCCTCGCTCGGGAACGGCCAAAGCGTCTTCGGACGAATCAAACCAACGCTAACTCCTTGCTCACGATACAAATCCACCACCGTTTTGGCAATCCTGCCCGAAGTGCCGTATCCCACAAAAAGCAACTGATTATCCTCCGCAACGCCATACTCTTCCCAGTCGGTCTCCTGCTTCTGAATCTTCACATACTTCTCATACAAAGCGCCAACATTCTTCTCCAAAACCACTGGATCAATCTCAAAAGCTTTAACGACATTCCGCTTCTGCGTATCGTCCTTTGCTCTAGGATGCAAACACCAGCTTTTGTGCTGCTGGCGAAGAGCCTTAATCTCGGCGTCCGTCTTCATCGGCGGAAAATCCGTCGGCTCCATCATCTGTCCAATAAGCCCGTCGGTCAAAATCATCACCGGGTTGCGATACTTATCCGCCAAATCAAACGCCTTAGACATCATATCCACAGACTCCTGCACCGACGAAGGCGCAAGCACAATCAGCCGATAATCGCCGTGACCTCCGCCTTTGGTCGCCTGAAAATAGTCCGACTGCGCCGGCTGAATATCCCCAAGACCAGGTCCGCCACGCACAACATTCACAAAAACAAGCGGCAACTCCGCTCCTGCACAATAAGAAACACCCTCCATTTTCAGCGAAATTCCAGGAGAAGAAGACGATGTAATACACCGCACTCCGCTGGCAGCCGCGCCGTAAATCATATTGATCGCAGCCACTTCCGACTCCGCCTGCAAAAAACAACCGCCGCACTTTGGCAACATCTTCGCCATATACTCTATCAGCTCGCTCTGTGGCGTAATCGGATACCCGAAATAGTTCCTGCAACCCGCTCGGATAGCAGCCTCGCCCAGCGCCTCGTTCCCTTTCATCAACACCTTAGACATCTTAAACTCTCCTTTTTTTACTTCTCAATCGTAATCGCCGCATCTGGACAGGTCTGATAGCACATCTTGCACGCAATGCACTGCGACTGGTCGCTACACTCCGCATAATGGTAGCCCATCTGGTTAATGTCCTTGCTAAAAACGATAATTTTCTTTGGACATACCTCCATACACAGCCCGCATCCTTTGCAATAAAAAGGATCAACTGTCATTTTCGCCATTTTTCCCCCTTAACAAAAATCTTTCAGTTTACAGGCAGAAATATTCAAAAGATAAAAAACTGTCAACTTTTAAAAAAATCAATCTCGTTGACTCTGGGCAATCTCTTTTCCAAGCAAAAACCCCACTTGCTCAAACCGAAAACCGCGCCGATGCAGCCACGCTAGGCACTTTTGCTTCATCTTCTTTCGAGGCAATCTGCAATATTTTCGCACCGCTTTTTGCACCGCCTGTTCCGCAACAAACGAATCGTCAGAATAAACTTCGCGCAAAACTCGCTCCCGCAAAGAATGCTCAATCCCTTGATACTCAAGGCGAACTCTCGCCAAATCTTTGGCAATATTTTTCAACTTCAGCCCCCTAGCAAACGAAAAAGCAAACCGCTCTTGACTAAGAAAATTCCACTCCTGCATCTGCTGGACCAAATCCTGCGCCAAATGCATATCAAAAGGCAGGCTCAGCAAATATCTATAAGCCTGCTTTTGGCTACGCTCCTTGTAGCTCAAATACCGAAAAAGCCTGTCCTTGGCAAAAGAAAAAGCCGCCTTCTGCAAAAGTTCCCGCTGCTCATCCGTAATCTGACCCTGCTGCTTACAAACCGCAAACAAGCTCTCCTGCGGCAAAACGCCCAAAACTGCGCCGTCTATCTCCACAATCCACAAAGTTTTTCGCCCGGGCTTCAGAAAATAGTTAACTCTCGCCAAAATCAATCGTCCGCATCGTTGCTTTCCGCTGGTTGCCGCTCCTGCAATCCCAGTGCGTCTTTCACCTCTTTTTCTAGCTTCGTCAAAAGCTGCGGATTGTCCGTAAAATAAGCTTTCGCCTTATCCAAGCCTTGTCCGAGTTTTACTTCTCCATACGAAAACCACGCGCCGCTACGCTCAACAATCCCATTCTGCACAGCCAAATCCAGCAAAATATCCCGATGCGAGATGCCTTGCCCATAAATTATCGGAAACTCCACCACCTTAAAAGGCGGCGCCAGCTTATTCTTGACGACCTTCACCCGCGTAATCGCCCCGTAAACATTGGTCAAATTGCTAGCATCTTTCAGCGCCTTGCCCTTTCGCACCTCCAGCCGCACCGTCGAATAAAACTTCAGCGCAACTCCGCCCGTGGTCGTCTCGGGATTCATATACGGATTCATCATTCCGCCGATTTTCATCCGCACTTGGTTAATAAAAATCACCGCCGTTCGCGACTTGCTGATAACGCCCGTCAACTTCCGCAGCGCCTGACTCATCAGCCGTGCCTGCAAACCCACATGAGCATCGCCCATCTCGCCCTCTATCTCCGCTCTGGGAACAAGAGCCGCCACAGAATCCAAAATCACCAAATCCAGCGAATCGCTCCGCACCAAAGCTTCCATAATCTCCAGCGCCTGCTCGCCACTATCGGGCTGCGAGAGCAAAAGCTTGTCCACATCCACGCCAATTTTGGCAGCATACACCGCATCCAGAGCGTGCTCTGCATCGATAAAAGCCACAGTTCCGCCCAGCTTCTGCGCTTGTGCGGCAATATGCAGCGACAATGTCGTCTTGCCCGAGGCTTCCATCCCGTAAATCTCCGTCACCCGACCTTTGGGCACACCGCCAATCCCCAAAGCTGCATCCAAATTTATCGCACCAGTCGGAATATAGTCCACCTTATTCACCGCCACATCACTGCCCAGCCGCATCACCGTGCCCGCACCAAATCTCTTCTCCAACTGCGCCAAAGTCTCGTCAAGTCTGTCTTTGCCCATATTTACCTCCCGAAAAATTTCGTTTCGCAGACTCAACCTCAAGCCAAAAAAATGTCAAGCCACTTTTTTAATATCCGCAAAAAAAATACCTTCCGACACTCAAAACAACTACATTTTTTGACAAAATTTAATATCAAAATTTTCGCAAAAAAATAAAATATTTTTTTGTTTACAAGTAGCTAACTCGCTGAGAATAGAATAGAATAGAATAGAATGGCTTGGCAAAAGGCAAAAATTTCTCTTGACCGCCAACAATCTCCTCAATCCGTTTAGACAAATTTATTTCATTAAGGAGAAAAAAATGAAAAAATTTTTAATTATCACAATTATGACATTATCGTTATTTGCATGCCTTCCATCTAGTTCAGATCCAGATGTTCCAGACATCCCAACAATTGACATCCCAACAATTGACATCCCAACATACACTCCACCTACCTATCCTACCCCAAAAATTGACTCTGCAAGCATTAAATACGAAGTTTTATGTGAAAATGTTTCAGGAATTGCAATCGCCTACTGTGATGAAAACGGCTCAATCAAATCAGCTAGATCCTATTCATCGCCATGGACAAAAGACTTAGGGGCTGTGCTAAATTTCTACCCATTTGAAATAGCTATCGCTGCTCAAGATGCCGAGAGCGGAATTGTAACAGTAAAAATATTTAAAAATGACACCCTCTCTGCCAGCAAAACCTCAACTGCTGGGGGAAAAGTAGAAGTTTCTTTAGACTAGGAGAAAAAAAATGAAAAAAATAATTCTATTCGCTTTCTTAGGCTGTGTTTGCTGGCTCTCTGCCTTGGACAACATCTGCCTCAAAGATGGCAATGAAATTTCAGGCAAGGTAGTTGAGATCACAAGCTCGGAGATTAAATACCGTAAAGCCTCGAACCTTCAAGGACCTCTCTACAGCCAACCAAAATCTTCCGTTCTGTTCATCAAATACGAAAACGGAGAAAAAGAGATTATCGCCCCGAGTGAAAATCAAACAACTGAAGCGACACCAAGCCAAACAAAGCACTCCGTTCTTGCTCCTGTCCATAATACGCAAAAAGAAGAAAAGCAAAAGAGTCGTAATTTCACAATCTTTTTGGCAGCTGGTTCTTCAACGGCAAGATATAACGACTATGACGAAATGGACGATTATGTTGATCCTGTTTCTAGTGTGAGCTTAGGCTTTAACTATTCAAAATACAAGCTATCATTTTTGGGGCTTAAAACAGGTTTATTCCTCACTAAAAGAGGGTATAAACTAAAAGGCCGAATTGAATCCTCAAGTGGGGACAAATATGCAGATTTCGACGGAAGCTGGCACCGTCCAAAAAAGTGTGTCTAATCTCCAATTTGGTTTCCATTTTCTTAACTTTCTGGGAACAAAATTTTGTCAAATTTAAATTGATAAATCGGATAATTCAGATATTTATCGACCTTGTCCATCGCGACCTTGCTCAGCAGCAGTAGCACAGACTCATCGCTGGGCATCGAGTTCCTGATTTTCAAAACTTTCCGAAACTGTTTATTCAAATTTTCGATCCAATTTGTGGTGTAAATCAGCCGCTGAATTCTGTGGTCAAACTCCAAAAAAGTGAAATAATAAACGACATCGTCTCTGTTTAATAACTTCTTGGTAAATCGATACTTATCTCCCCATTTTTTCGCAAAATTATCCAAATTTTTCAAAGCAATTTCTTTCGTATAGCGTTCTTGTCCGACGCAAAAAATTTCCTTCAAATCGTCGCTAATTTCGCTTTTATCACTATTCCTGACCTTAGCTAATAGACTTCTTTTAAAGTGAGTTACACACTTTTGAAATTTCGCATTTTTAAAAACTTTGCTCACCACATTTTCCAGCCCAACAAGGCCGTCAGCCACGACCAATTTTGTCGTTTGCAAGCCTCGCGATTTTAGGCGATTAAACAAGAATTCCCAGCCAGCAGCGCTCTCGGTCGGGATATTTTCGAGCGCCAAAATGTCCCGACTTTTGTCCTCTCGGACGCCGATAACCACGCAAAACGCCTCAGTTTCAACACTGTCGAGCCGCCTCAATTTGGAATGTATGGCGTCAATCATAATAATCGGATAGTTTTTTTCTAGCGGCCTATTTCGCCAATTTGTCAACAATTCTTTGAATTCTTGGCTGATATTGCTGATGGTCGATTTTTTGTAATTCGTGCCAAAAACATTTGCGAAAACATTCTCTATGTCTCTGGTAGACAAGCCTTTAGCATACAGCTGAAACGCCAATTCTCGTACTTCTTGCTCCTGCTTTTTCAAAATTTCCAAGATAAATGGATAAAATTGACCGAATCTGTCGCGCGGAATTTTGAATTGAATTTTGCCGCTGAGAGATGAAAAACACCTGCTGCGATAGCCGTTGCCTTTGTTGTTTGAGCTTTTGTTTTCCGCCATAAAAGCCTGTCTTTCCAGCTTCATAAGGCTGTTAAAAACGAACTCGATCAATTTATTCGCGCCATAATCATTGACATTTTCGTCTAAAATTTTTTGTAGTTGACTTGCGTTAAATCGCATAAGAATCTCCTTTTTTGTTCTTTTTTTTATAAAAATTGGAGATTCTTTTTTTGTGTCTAGTTTTTTTTGCTGCAGACACACTTTTTTGGACAGTGCCCGGAAGCTGTTCAATAACATATTTGGATATGCCAATCCTTTTAAGCTTCAAAAAAGATTTTAATTCAGCTCTTTCAAGAGTATACTTTGACATTGGTACTAGATTTAGCGCCTTGTTAGGTGACTCCTATGAAATATCTGTGACTAGCAATATGCCAGAACTCAACATTGAAGATGAAGGTTCTGATGAAGACCTAAATCCCGTCACAGCAGGAATAATTCTCGCCTTAGGAATGGAATTTAACAACAGATGGGTCATCGAACTAAAAGGAGATGTTGGTGTAACCAATTTATACAAAACAGTTGAAAGCGAAGACGATGACTCAAATATGAAAAGTACAACTTCCTTAATCGGAGTCGGCTTCAAATTTTAAAAACATCAAATTTCCCAAATCAAAGCGGCTACAAAAACTGTTGCCGCTTTTTTTTACGCCCAAAAAAACTTGACCGCAACTCCCAAAAAATTTCCGAAAGAGACAACCAACAAGAAGGTTTCGTGACCAAAAAAATCTTGCTCCTGGTCTTGATGTGCGCCAGCTTCTCTTGGCTTTTTTGCCGAGATCTGTCGGTTCTTGCCAGATACGGAGAATGCAACTTTAATGCAGAATATAACGAATTGCAAACAACCTACTCCGAGCTATTCTCCGCAGGAATTTACAAAACTTTCCCCGTTTTCTCCTGCCTAGCCATCAAATCGGGCATCGCTCTCACCTACACAAACTCAAGAATTGAACAAGTTTGGTCGCTAGCTCCATCAGAAGAAAAAATCTTAAAACTCTCGCTTCTCTACCTCGACTTTCCGCTCCTCTACAGCATCCACAAAAATTTTGGCACCCCAAAAAGCAACATCTACTTCGACATCGGCACACGCATCAGCGCCCTGCTCTACGACCGCTGGCAAACCAAAACAGCCTCCAAAAGCAGAACAATCGAGCGAAAAGGCACCTACGACAAAGATATAGCATCCTTCGAGGCTGGCTTAATCGTCGCCCTGGGAATAGAAATGCACGACCGCTACATCATCGAATACAAACTCGACTTCAACCTAACCGACATCTACGACGACGAAATAAACTTTTTCGGCGAAAATATCGATGTAATCACAGTCTCTATCGCCCTCGGCTTCAAATTTTAGCGCTTTCTGTTTCGTCCCCAAAGAATAAACCACACAATCAACCAAATAGTTATCGCTCCCACAGCCAGCAAAAACACCTTGAATCCACCGTTGGGAACAGTCAGAAGCAAAATCACGGCAGTTGTAGTGAATAAACCTCCGCCCATAAACGGCTCATGAAGCAGCTGTTTATACGCAAACGCCTCTGGAGCGTCGGTCTGATTCTCTGGATCTACCGCGCGCAAAAGCAAAACACCCGTTGCCGTAACTCCCATAGACTGCCCCATTTCCGCGATAGAACGCTCAAACCAGTAGTTTGGCAAAAGCCTTTTGGCGAGGAACATCACACAAAAAACATTCCACAAAATTCCGCCAGCGACAATTATCAGAAATGGAATAAAATTTGATTTGAGCGAAGAGATCGCAATCGTCGAAATCGCCGCGGTAACCAAAAAATCCAGCGCAGTTCCGCCAATGCGTTGCATCATTCCGTGATCCAAAAGATAACTCTTCTTTGCTTTATCAAACAGAAGCTGAACAATCAAACCGCTGATCATCGCCAATGGGAAAAGCGGGAAACTTCTCATAATCTCCATTTTTCCCATTCCAGGAACAAAAGGCTCAATGTAGGCGAGAGTTTGCTGAATGATCAAGCCAATCAAAATGGCGACACCGATAACCGCAATATGAAACGCCAAGCTATCGATTGAGTAGTTGGCAACCGTCTGATGCCCTGCAGGCGGCTGATTGCTCTCTACATAAAGCCCCGCGCGCTCAAATTCCGACATTTCGTCGATAGTTTTTACCGAAGTAACATACCCCTTTCGAACAGCCCAATTAACCAAAACCATACCCACGACCACAGCGGACACAATCCCAAATGTGGCGGATGCCAGCGCCAGATCGCCACCTTCTGGCCAACCTTCTTTCACAAAAGTAGCGCTTAACCCCGCGGCAGTGCCGTGACCACCTTCAAAACCGACGGGTATCAGCCCCCCAAAAGCGACAGGAATATCGAAAAAATTGCCCAACACAAAAAGAGCCAAACCAATGCCCACAGCATACTGACCAAAAGCGACAATCTGCCCATAAACAAGCTGAGGTCCAGCCTTGTGCCAAGCTGTCTTCACAGTCGGCACCTTTGCGCCCAAAAAAATTACTGCAAACACAATATTGATAAGGAAGCCAGGCATTTTCTTCCAGCCAGCGGTGTACATCGAGATGCTATCGCCAAACACCTGCGGCAAACTTAAAACCTGAATTAAAATCAACCCTAAAATTCCAGCCAAAACCGAGGCAGGAATGTAAAGATTTTGAAAAAGTCGAACTTTTACCCGCAACATTTTCCCCAACGCGAGCAGCAGGCATATCATACAAAATGGCAACACTATCGTCATAATTATTTCCTTTTATCTATTTTTTTAGTAATCTGTTTGGAAATAACGACCAGAATTGTAAGCACCAACCAACCCAGCGGCTCTCCCCCAACACAGCAACTAATTTTCTACTTGGTCTCAAGTTCTATTTTCGTCGCCATCTGTCAACAAAAACCCAGTCGTCAACCGTGCAAAAACCTTGGGAAACACCATTTTTTTTGCAAAATAAAATTTGGCAGTAATTAACCAAGCGTCAACTATCCGTTCAAATTTCCTTGACATTTTCGCTCTCAATTTTTCTTCAAATTAACAAAATAAGTTTTTTTCTAGAAGGTGAAATATGCGTCATAAATCCCCAGACACTGGGCAAATCGATATCTTTCGTCCGTTTTTATTCGAAACGCTGGACAAGAGCCATCCGTTGTGCAAACTCGCTACAAAAATCGACTGGAGCGCCATCGACAAAGAGTTCGCCGCCTACTACTCCGACCTCGGTCGCGGCTCAAAGCCCATACGGCTACTATCCTCGCTGCTTTTGCTAAAAAACATTTACGACATCTCCGACGAAACAGTCGTCAACCGCTGGAGCGAAAACCCGTTCTATCAATACTTTAGCGGAATGGAATATTTCGACTGGCACTTGCCCTGCGACTCCAGCGAACTCACCTATTTCCGCCGCAGAATAACCAAAGCAGGCGTCGAATTTTTGGACAACATCGACATCAGCATCGCCAAACCTGAATGATCCCACTAGCAGAGCTGCAACGACCGACAACGGCGCAAGATTTGGTCGGACAAACAAAATTGCTCAAAGAATCGCCCGTGCTCACAGATTTTATGAGCGGGCAATACTTGTCGTCGTTTTTGATGTGGGGACCGCCCGGCTGCGGCAAAACCACCATCGCCAAAATCGTTTTGCACAATAGCGGACTGCCTTGGCAGCAATTTTCGGCGGTGCATTCCAGCATCACCAAAATCAAAAGCTTTATGGCACAAGCCGACCAGCTTTTTTCGCTAAACAAACAAGCGACCATCGTCTTCATCGACGAAATCCACCGCTTCAACAAAGCCCAACAAGATGCCTTTTTGCCCTACATCGAATCGGGAGCGATTATCCTCATCGGCGCAACAACCGAAAATCCGTCTTTCGAGATAATCTCCGCGCTGCTCTCGCGCTGCCATCTTTTTGTATTGGAGAGCCTGAGCACGCAAGAAATCTTGCAAATAGTAGAGCGAGTGGATACCCAAAAAGTCAAAATCGAAAAAAGCGTGCTGCAATATATCGCCGAGATCTCGCAAGGCGACGCCCGTGTGGCTCTGCGGGATTTGGAGCTACTTTTGCAAAGCGGAAAGCAGCAAATCGACCTCGAGCAGTCGCAAACCATTTTGCAGGCGAAAGCCGCCAGCTACGACAAAAACGGCGAAGAACATTACAATCTGATTTCCGCCTTTCACAAAGCGATGCGAGGCAGCGACCCGCAAGCCTCTCTCTATTGGCTGGCTCGGATGTTGCAGGCAGGCGAAGACCCAAAATTTATCGCCCGCAGAATGATCAGAATCGCCAGCGAAGATGTCGGCCTTGCCGATCCACAAGCGATGAGCCAAGCGGTGGACGCCCAAAAAGCGCTGGATTGCGTCGGAATGCCAGAAGCGAGCGTAAGTCTTGCTCAAGCAACAATTTACATCGCCACGGCTCCAAAAAGCAACAAAATCGAAATTGCGTGGCTAAAAGCAGCCGAACAAGCCCAAAAAACGCAGCACCTAAAAGTGCCGCATCTCCTGCGCAACGCTCCAACAAAATTGATGCAAGAGCTTGGCTATAAACGAGGTTACAAATATGCGCACGACTTCCCAAACGCCTACGCGTATCAAAAATATTTTCCCGATAGTATGAACGAAGCTGTCTATTACGCACCCACAGATTTCGGCTTTGAATCTGAAATAAAAAAACGACTTCACTGGTGGAACACCCTGAAAAATAAAGAGTTAAAAAAAGGTAAAAAATGAAAATCAAAAATATCGCCATAATCGCCCATGTTGACCATGGCAAAACGACGCTGATGGACGCAATTTTGCACGCCACTGGCACTTTTAGCGAAAGAGAAGAGACCGTTGAACGAGTAATGGATTCCGACAATCAAGAGCGCGAGCGGGGCATCACCATCTACGCAAAAAACGCCGCCGTAAACTACAAAGATTACAAAATCAACATCATCGACACGCCAGGGCACGCCGATTTTGGCAGCGAAGTAGAGCGCGTGCTCAAGAGCATCGACGCCACAATTTTGGTGGTGGACGCTCACGAAGGACCGATGCCCCAAACAAAATTCGTCTTGCAAAAATCTATCGAGCAGGGCAAAAAAATCTTGGTGGTCATCAACAAAATCGACAAACCGACTTCTCGCCCAGATTGGGTCATCGACCAGCTTTTCGACCTTTTTGTCAGCCTCGGCGCCAGCGACCAGCAGCTCGACTTTCCCTATATTTACGCCATCGCTCGCGACTCGATCGCAATCAAAAATTTGGACGACAAACATGAAAATATCGACCCGCTTTTGGACTTCATCTTGGAGCACGCACCCGATGCACCATCGGACGAAGAAGCGCCGTTCAGAATGCAGCCTGCCACTTTGGACTACGACAACTTTTTAGGCAGAATCGCCATCGGCAGAGTCTTCGAGGGAACAATCAACACCAAAGACGAAGTGTGGGTTACCACCAAAAACGGCAAAAAAAAGGGCAAAATCGAGAAACTTTTCACGCATCACGGCTTAAAAAGAGTCGAGACAAAAAAAGTAGTCGCGGGTGACATCGTCGCCATTGCGGGCATCAGCGACATCTATGTCGGGCAAACTATCGCCCAGTTTGAAGACACACCTGCGATTCCCACCACCAAAATCGACCCGCCAACTCTGGCGATGAACTTTATGGTGAACTCCTCGCCGTTTGCGGGAAAAGAGGGAAAATTCGTCACTGGCAACCAAATCAAAGACCGACTTTTGCGAGAAACACAAACAAATGTCGGGCTGAAGCTGGAAATTTCCGAAACTTCGGACAAAATCAAAGTGCTCGGACGCGGCGAGATGCACCTTGCAGTGCTAATCGAAAATATGCGCCGAGAGGGTTTCGAGCTGCAAGTTTCGCAAGCCGAAGTGATTATGCACGAGAAAGAGGGCAAAATCTGGGAGCCTGTGGAAAATGTGGTCATAAACCTGCCCGAAGCTTACTCTGGCGCGATTATCAACCTCTTGTCACAACGAAAAGGCGAGCTATTGAACATCACCTCAGACAACGGCAACTCGACGCTCGAGTTTGAAGTCCCCTCGCGCGGACTTTTGGGCTTCCGCTCAACTTTCGTCGTCGTCACCAAAGGCGAAGGCACGCTCTTCAGCGGCTACAGCAAACTTGCACCATACTACGGCGAAATCCGCAAACGACAAGCTGGCTCGCTCATATCTGGCGAAACTGGCAAAGCCACTGGCTACTCTCTCTGGAAACTGCAAGATCGAGGTCCGCTGTTCATTTCTGCCAACACAGACATCTACGAGGGAATGATTTTGGGCGAATCGAACAAGGGGCAAGACCTGACCGTTAACGCGATCAAAGGCAAAAAGCTGACCAATGTGCGCTCTTCGGGAGCGGACGACGCCATCGACCTTGTGCCGCCCGTGCAAATGACGCTGGAAAAGGCGCTGGAATACATCAAAGAGGACGAATATGTGGAAATCACGCCGCAAAATATCCGCCTGCGAAAAAAATATTTAACCGAAAACGAGAGACGACGGAATTATAAGAAATAAAAGTATACAAAAATAAATTATGACAAAATACCTAAAACTATTGCGAGTTAATCAGTACATTAAAAACACACTAATATTCGCCCCGCTGTTTTTCTCATTCAGCTACAACAAAACCAGTGCAACAATCAACAGCCTAGTTGCCTTTTTACTGTTTTGTTCACTCGCCAGCTCAATTTACATAATAAACGATATTTTCGACCTAAAATCTGACCGAAAGCACCCTGTCAAAAAAAATCGCCATAATCGATTTTGTTACCGTGGGAATTTTTTATCTCATTCGCATTTTCATTGGAAGCTTTTCCTCCGGCATTTTTCCAACTCCTTGGCTAATAATTATGACATTTCTTCTATCCCTTGTGATAACCATCGCCAAGCGAAGAGGCGAACTCGTATCCCAACTACAAAACAACTCCTCACGCAAAGTCCTCTCACATTACAACAAAACCTTGCTAGATGCCTACTTGACAATGATTTCAGGCATCACCATCGTAAGCTACATCCTATATTCTCTATCACCTGAAGTTATGCTCACAATTGGCTCAAAATATTTATTCTCCACAGCTTTTTGGGTAATAATTGGCTTTTTTAGATTTTTACAATCAATTTTTGTCAACAACAGTCTCGAAGACCCAATTCGTTTTTTCTATAAAGACAATTTTATCAAAATCACTATTTTCTTATGGATTCTAAATTTTATTTTCCTAAGGAGCATAAATTGAAAAAAATAACTATTCAGTATTTTAAGATTTTCAAAACGAAATTTCAGAAAACAACAACAACAAATTGACAGCCAATCCACTGAAAAGTCTAAACTTAAAAAAATATTAACAAAAATATGAGAAAATGCTACACAAAATCAATAGAGTTAGGAGCCAATAGAAGAAAAAGAAATTAGTTTACTAAGTGCTTGATTGCAAAATTATTTAACTTAACTTACTTTCTAACAAACTTCTCTTTCACTAAAAGATAATGCGGATAATTTTTGACCCTAACTTTCTCGTATCCAAACTGCTCATAATTTACCAAAAACCTCTTCCAATCATCATCGTTCTTATAATCTTCGCTTTTTAACAATCTTGGAGTAACCACAACAATATCAAAATTTTCACCGTCTAAAAATTTCTGAAAATTTTGCTTTTCTTTAGAATATGAAGACACGCAATCAAAATCACCTTCTAAATAAACGGCATAATCACCATCAGCACTCATAACTTTGGATTTTCCAGCAATATTCAAATTTTTTATTACAGACAATGTAGAAACAACTCTGTCTCCACAATATTTAGTCGGAACTGCTTGCAACACACTCATTTTTGGAGTAATCAGCAAAATGGCAACTCCTATAAAAAAGTGCTCTTTGCATAATTTGTATCCCTTATTTACTTTACTAACAACAATCAAAATTATAAGAATTGAAAATAAAACAATAAATAAGAGATAATGAGGTTTAGAAAAAATAAAAAAACAAGAAACTATTGAAGGGACCATACACACTCCCAAAAAAAGAATATCCCTTCTATATTTTTTAAAATTCTCGCTCCAACTCTTACATTTCTTTTTGAACTGATAAACTAAAATAAAAATAATCCCTACAAGCAGCAGTATCGCTTCAAAAATAAAACCAATCCCTACGGGAATTTTATTTATCGAAGATAAGGCAAACAAAGAACCATCAAAAAAATAAGGAGTGGGAATTAACAAATTTGAATGAACCAAAAACAAGCCCATTCCAATTTTAAAAGTATTATAAACATTATAAATAATATGCTTAAAAACAATTAAAGGGTTAGCAAAAACACACTGCAAAATTGTTTTTGCCTCTCCAAAATTGATTTTCATAATAGTTGAATACTCTTTCCAAGAATCCAATGAACTTTCATTCCAGACTACCCAATTTAAACAAAAATGATCCCTAAAAGCAGCAAAACTACGACCACCACCAAAAGGATTTCCTAACGCTCCAACCACCAAAAAGATAAAAACAAAAGTTCCTAAAAGAACAAAAACATCTTTTTTCCCCCTTACATGCAAAACCATAAAAAGAACAAATAGAATCATAAAAGAAAGAAAAAATTCTGGTCGAATATAGCTAGCAAGAAAAACACCAAAAGAATTCACTAGAAATTGCCAATTCCTACTCAGTCTGGAACTCAAAATAAAGATAAACAGCAAAAACATCATTGAGAAATTAGAAACTCTCGGCCAAATCGCCAAATTCGCATAAGATATCAAAAAAAGAAAAGCAAATCCTAAACTATAGTATAAAGAGACTTTCCGTGTCCTCAAAAATAAAAAAATTAAAACAGGCAAAGATATTACTTGGATATAGTAATTAAAATAGTACAGTTCAATATTATTTTGCACAAAAAAGGATAAAAAATAATACCACAAGGAATATATTGGCCCCCAATCTGGTGTTGGGAATCCATTCGTCAAAAGGTTTAGACCAGCCCTCAAATAAAAAGTTTCATCGTGCAAGCCAATATCAATAATTTTCTCTAAACCAAAAGAGTATTTTAAACCTGCCAAGACTAAAATTAGGCTAAAAAAAATATCAACTTTTTTAGAGCGAAGAAAAAACTTAAATTTACCAATCGCTTTCACAAAAACCTCACTTTTACAAAAAACCCTCGCTTTCTCAAAAAAAGCAAGGGTTAATTTTTAATCTAACAGACTACTCTGCTGTCTCTTTCTCCAACTCTTGAAAACTTTGCGAAGCTTTAAAAGCGTTGTAAAGAGCCTCTTCCTTTTGGATTTCGCCTTTCAGCACTTTGTCGATGATATCCTTGGGAACAGACAAGCGGACAAAAGCTTTGTAAACACCGTCTTTCTTGATAATCTCTCGTTTGCTCACATAAGTCCCGCTAAATTTCGTGTTCGCCACGGTTTTCACGGTCTTGCTCGTGAGAGCAGTAATCGTCGGATTATCGGTGCCGACCTCTTCCATATAGTTCTTCACCATGCCTTTCACATAAACTTCCACATAGTTGGCAGACTCCAGACGAGCGTTCGCCACCGCAGCATCGTAAGCCAAATTCTCGTTGTGCTTCTCGGCATTACCAAAGAAATAAAGATTCTCTTGGCTGTTTTGCTCATCGAACCATGCAGGACGATAAACCTTCTCGAAGCCTTCTGGACGCTCAACCTCGTCGGAAGCAGAAGAGCAACCAAGAGCAAGCATCGCTGCCAAAGCCAAAGCCATTAAGACTATTTTTTTCATATTTCCTCCTTAACTTTCACAAAGTTTTCGGAACCAAGCGAATTACAAATTAACTCTGTTTTTTCCAGCGCTGATAAGTTTTTCCAAAGTTGCAACAGGATTTTTGCTCTTAGCCAGCAAAATCATTGCCGCGATAACAACAGGCTTGAAGCTCGCTTGATGATATGTATCTTTGAGGTGCTTGTCGAAAACTTCTCTAGTCACCTCGCCCTCTTTACAAGAAAGACCTGTGATATCCGCAGGAAGCGGGTGCATATAAAGTGCGTTATTGGTCAAAGACTCCATCTTGGCGTCGTATTCCCAGTTAACATACTTTTTGTTCTCGGCAAGACACTCTTGCTCCAGATTTTTCAAACCAGCTTGATCCCCAGCGTGCAAAAGGTCGCGACGACGCTCCATCACATTAAAAGAAGCCCAAGATTTTGGACAAACAACATCAGCGTCTTTCATCGCCTCAGACATATCGTGCACAACATTGAAAGTTCCGCCAGTCTCAGCAGACTGCTTTTTGCAAGTATCCAAAACATCTGGAAGCAAATCGTAGCCCTCTGGGTGAGCCAAAGTGATATCCATTCCAAATCTAGACATAAGCCCGATCATACCTTGAGCAACAGACAACGGTTTGCCGTAGCTAGGAGAGTATGCCCAAGACATTACCAATTTTTTGCCCTTCAGATTCTCCAAAGAACCGAAATGATCTTTGATTTTGCACAAGTCGCTCATAGATTGAGTTGGGTGATCGATGTCAGATTGCAAAGAAACGACATTAGGTCTTTGGTGCAAAATGCCTTCTGAATGACCGAATTTAACAGCTTCAGACACCTCTCTTTGATATTTGTCGCCCTCGTGAATATACATATCGTCACGAATACCAATCACATCAGCCATAAAGCTCACCATATTGGCAGTCTCGCGAACTGTCTCACCGTGAGCGATTTGCGACTTGTTCTCATCGAGGTCTTGCACAGTAAGTCCAAGAGCATTACAAGCAGAAGCGAAGCTGAAACGAGTTCTGGTAGAGTTATCGCGGAAAATCGAAATTCCCAATCCGCTTTCAAAAATTTTGGTAGAAATTCCTTGGCGATGCATCTCTTTGATGAGCTCTGCTGTGAGCATTGTCGCCTTGATGTCGTCCATAGATTTTTCCCAAGTGAGCAAAAAATCTTTGCCGAACATGTCGATGTTGAGCTTTTTTAAAGCTGCAATGTTTTCAGTTAAAATTGACATTTTTTTCTCCTATTTTAAAAATAAATTTCTTCAAATGTGGTGTCACCACTTAATTGTATCAAATCTTAGCCACCCTTTTTTTCGTCAAGAATTTTATAAAAAACTCTAAAAATCCTGCCTAAAAATCGGTTTTTCCCCGAAAAACTCTTGACCAAATTTTTGCCTCTCGCATCATCTTTCCCAAAAAAAATAATTGATTAAATTTTCTAAAATATCAAGGAGCAGAATTTTATGGATATCAAAATCGAGCCGATTAAAGTGCCTGGCGACACCAACATTATTTTTGGGATGAGCCACTTTATCAAAACCGTCGAAGACCTCTACGAAGTGATTGTCAACACTGTGCCCGGCGCCAAATTCGGGCTTGCCTTCAACGAAGCCAGCGGTCCGTGCCTTGTGCGATACGAGGGCAACGACGAGCGTCTGATAGAAGCCGCCAAAGAAAACCAAAAACGCATCGGCGCAGGTCACACCTTCCTGATTTTGCTCAAAGACGCTTTCCCTATCAACATTTTGCCGGGCATAAAAGCGTGCCGAGAAGTCGCCAGCGTTTTTTGCGCCACAGCAAATCCCGTGCAAGTGCTGCTCGCCGAAAGCGACGGCGGTCGTGGCGTCATCGGCGTTATCGACGGCAAATCGCCCAAAGGCATCGAACTCGCCAGCGAAAAACGGGAGCGCACAGAGTTCCTCAAAAAAATAGGCTACAAAAAATAGTATGGCAGACTACATCGAAGTCCCCGCAAGCAGCTACATCCGCTACGGCAACATCTACTCCTACGCACTTTTGGGCATCGACGCGTATCCCATTCAAATCGAAAGCGATATCCGCTCTGGCTTCTCCAAATTCTCAATCGTCGGGCTGCCATCGTCGTCGGTAAAAGAGAGCAAAGACCGCGTAACTGCCGCCATTCGCAACTCTGGCTTCACCTTCAAGCCTTTCGTTTACACCATCAACCTCGCGCCAGCCGACCTGCCAAAAGACGGCGTCGCCACCGATTTGCCCATCGCTCTGTCAATTCTGAAAGCCTCTGGGCAACTACAATATCCAAAAAATCTGAAATACGCTTTCATCGGCGAGCTTTCCCTAAGCGGCAAACTGCGCCCTGTGAAAGGCATCTTGCCGATGGTGATGCAAGCCAAAAAAAACAATCTCGACGCGATAATTTTGCCAAAAGAGAACCAACAAGAGGCGTCAATCGTCAAAGATGTGAAAATCATCGGCGTGCAGACGCTGCGCGAGTGCGTCCAATTTCTGCAAAACGAAATCGCCATCCAGCCGACTCCGTTCAAATTTGACCAGACAAAACTCACGCCGCAGCAAAGCCTTGATATGTATGATGTCAAAGGGCAAATGCAAGTCAAGCGCGCCCTGGAAATCGCCGCTGCTGGCGGACACAACATTCTGATGATCGGACCTCCTGGCTCTGGGAAAACGATGCTCGCCAAACGCCTAACCTCAATTCTCCCCGATATGAGCCTCGAGGAAATTTTACAAACCACCAAAATCTACTCCATCGCAGGCAAACTCATCGACCAAGAGCAAAACATCGTCGCCACAAGACCTTTCCGCTCGCCGCACCACACCATCAGCGACATCGCCCTCATCGGCGGCGGCTCTTTCCCAAAACCAGGCGAGGTGTCGCTTGCGCACAACGGCGTCCTGTTTTTGGACGAACTGCCCGAGTTCAAAAAAAATGTGCTCGAAGTTTTGCGGCAACCTCTGGAAGACGGCACGGTCTGCATCGCCAGAGCCAACAGCACGCTCAGCTTCCCCGCAGATTTTATGCTCGTCGCCTCGATGAACCCATGCCCCTGCGGCTACTACGGCAGCAATATCGCCGGGCACGAATGCACCTGCTCGCCCTCATCAATTCAGCGCTATCGCTCCCGAATTTCCGGGCCACTTCTGGACAGATTCGACATCCACATCGAAGTCAGCGCCTTGCAATACGAAGAGCTAGAGGCTCTGCCCTGCGGAGAGTCGTCGCAAGCAATCCGCCAGCGCGTGAACAAAGTCCGCAAACAGCAGCAAGAAAAGCTCTCGGGGATTTTTTCCAACTCCCAAATGCTGCCCAGCCACATCCGCAAATATTGCCAAATCGACGCGCAAAGCTCCAAAATCCTCAAAACCGCCATTGAACAGATGGGACTCTCGGCGCGCGCCTACGACAAAATCCTCAAAATCTCGCGCACCATCGCCGATATGGAAGGCAGCGACAAAATCAAATCGCACCACATTTCCGAAGCGATCCAATACCGCAGCCTAGACCGAAAATTTTGGGAGTAACAAGATTTTTGTTGACAAGGCAACAAACTTCTAAATATTTAGAGTTCACAATTGTTCATTTTTCAAAAAAGAGGAGGAAATTATGAGCAAACAAGAACTTGGATTTTGCGGAGTAGATTGCGGGATATGCCCCGTTTTTATCGCAACAAAAGCAAACAGCGACGAAAAACGAAAAGAGGTCGCCGAACTTTTAGCCAAAAAATACGGCGTAGAAGTTAAGCCTGAAGACCTCAACTGCACGGGCTGCTATCCAGCCACAATGAACGGCACCGCTATTATGGGGCACTGCGCGACTTGCGTTTTGAGACCTTGCGCAAAAGAACACGGCGTCCGCACCTGCGCAGAATGTCCAGAATACGCTTGCGAAAAATTGCAAAAAGTCTGGCAAGAGATCCCAAACAGCGACGAGGCAAAAAGCAACCTTTTCGCCATCAAAAAGCCAGACAATCTGTAAGCCAAAATTTCGTTCAAGGAAAAGGAGATTTTATGGAAATTTTAGCCATCAATGGCAGTCCACGAAAAAACGGCACAAGCCAAACAGCGCTTAACTTATTGCTCGAAAAAATCGACAAAACCAGCAACATCCGTAGATTCGACCTCAACTCGATGAACATCAAAGGCTGTCAGGAGTGCTTTGTTTGCCGCACCCAAAAAACAGATAATTGCGCGATAAACGACGGTGTTTCCGAAATTTTGGAGTTAGCAAAAAAAACAGACGCCATAATCGTCTCTACGCCCGTATTTTACGGCGACATCACCGCCCAGTTAAAATGCTTCATCGACCGCACTTGGTCGTATCTTGGCAAAACTGGCTTCTCGGCAGAGCACCTTCCGCGCGACAGAACGCTCGTCTTCATTCTCTCCTACGGCTACGACGACCCAGCCGTTTACGACTCGATTTTCGAAAAATACAAAACCTATTTCAATATGTATGGATTCGACGATTGCTACTTCGTAAAAGCGATTGGAGCGCAATATAACAAGCCCGAAATAGTCAACAAACCCGAAATGCTCAAGGCGATAGACGAGATTTCTGCGACGATTAACAAAAAACAGTAATTCAAAAAATCATAAAGGAAAAGGAGATTTTTATGGAATTAAAAGGAAGAATTGCAGTCGTAACTGGCTCGAACACAGGCATCGGATTTGAGACGGCGCTGGAGCTATATAAACTCGGGGCAAAGGTCTATATCGCCACGCGCGACGAGAAAAAAGCCGCAGTGGCAATCCAAAAAATGCAGGCTCAAAACGGCGCTGGCGAGCTTGTTTATGGGCGTCTGAACTTGGCGAGCCTTGCTTCTGTGAAAGAGTTTGCCGAAAAAATCAACAAAACCGAATCCAGGCTGGATATTTTGGTCAACAACGCTGGTGTAATGATTCCGCCCGCATCAAAAAGCGACGACGGCTTTGAGCTTCAATTTGGCGTCAACTTTGTCGGACATTTTGCGCTAACTGGGCACTTGTTCAAACTTTTGGAAGCGACAAAAGGCGCGCGGGTAGTGACTCTCAGCAGCATCGCACACAGAGGAGCGGCTATCGATTTTGACAATTTTCATCTGGAAAAAGAGTATGACAAATGGCGCGAATACAGCCAAAGCAAATTGGCGGACATTATTTTTGCGCTCGAATTTGACAAGCGGCTAAAAGAAAAAGGTTGCCAGACCATTTCTATGGCGGCGCATCCGGGATTTAGCAAGACCGATTTGCAAAAACATATGGACAAAGAGATGCTCGATTCTCTGGATATGATGACAGCCAAAGACGGTGCGCAGCCTTCTCTTGCGGCTTGTCTGCGACCAGAAGCCAAAGGCGGGCAATATTGGGGACCCGACGGACCAAACGAACAAAAAGGCAAGCCAGCTTTGGCGAAAATTGACGCTGTCGCCCTCGACGAAAAATTGAACGAAAAACTTTGGGATTGGGCAGAAAAAGCGACCCAAATAAGTTTTCCATCGTAAAAAAATGCAAAAACTTTTTTTAGACCGAGCAAAACCACTGCACATTTGCAAAGAAAAATCGTGCAGTGGCTGCCAGGTCGCAAGCAAACTAAACTGCCACTTTAGCCTCAAACAGCTAGCTGGATTTTTCGTCCTAAATCTGCCGCTTTTTTTGTGCGCTGGCTACAGCATCTACCGCCAAAACTTGTTGCTTTTCGTCTTATGGGCAGTTTTCACTTGCCTGTTTTTCACCCTTATCGAAATCCGCGTGATGTGCTCGCACTGCCCGCACTATGCCGAACCAACGCTAAAATCGCTCAAATGCTGGGCAAATTATGGCGCTCCAAAAATCTGGAAATATCGCCCAAATCCAATGTCGGCAACTGAAAAAATTGTTTTCTTCGCTGGCTTCATCATCATTTTGCTACCGCCCGTGCTTATTCTAGTGTTGCAAAAAAGTTACCTATTTGCAGCGATTTATCTGGCAATGCTCATCGTCTGGAAAATTTTCCTAAAAATTTTCTTCTGCAAAAGATGCTTCAATTTCGCTTGCCCTTTTAATGTTATTGAACGCTCTGAGCGAAAAGAGTTTTTAGCGAAAATAAAATCACCAAAAATTGAAGAAGGGGAACAAAATTAAAGCGTATAGAAACAATTTCTCGAAAGAAAATTTTGACGAATATTTGCGGCAAGGCGAACCTCAAAAAGTCGAAAAAGCAAAGCTTTGGAAAACGGCTATCGGCTTACAAGATGTGGACGGAATCACTCCTTCGAAATATCTAATCGAAACCGCCCACGAGAACATCAACGGCAACATCACGATTTTTCAAGTCAACGAGCGGATTAACGAATATTATGCACAGGCTCCTGTGAAAAAACCAAAAACCCGCACCGAAGAGGCCGACAAAGTCTCCGCCCGCATTGTTGAAATTTTGAGCGAACAAACTTTTTCGCTCTCGCCTGTCGAATATGTCGCAATTCACAAACGGCTTTTCCAAGGCGTTTATCGTCATGCAGGAAAAATCCGCAAATACAACATCACGAAAAAAGAGTGGATTTTGAACGGCGAGACAGTCCTATATGCCAGCGCCAGAACTCTGCAAGCCACGCTAAATTTTGATTTTGATCAGGAGAAAAAATTTAGCTACAAAAATCTTTCTCGACCAGAAATCATCGACCACATCGCACATTTTATCAGCTCGTTGTGGCAAATCCATATTTTTGGCGAGGGCAACACGCGCACTACCGCCATTTTTTTGATAAAATACCTGCGAAAACTTGGCTTCAAAAATGTCGAAAACGATTTGTTCGAAAAACACGCATGGTATTTTCGCAATGCGCTTGTGCGAGCAAACTACGAAGATCTCGCCAAAGGAATTTATCGAACGAAAGAATTTTTAGTCAAATTTCTGATGAACCTACTACTCGAGCAACAAAACCCACTAAAGAACCGAGAAATGCACATTCATTTCCTAGAAAAAAATGCTGACACTGTAAATGACACTGTAAATGACACTGTAAATGACACTGTAAATGACACTGTAAATGACACTGTAAATGACACTGTAAATGACACTGTAAATGACACTGTAAATGACACTGTAAATGACACTGTAAATGACACTGTAAATGACACTGTAAATGACACTGTAAATGACACTGTAAATGACACTGTAAATGACACTGTAAATGACACTGTTTTTCTTTTGATAAAGAAAAACAGTCAAATCACTGCAAAAGAGATAAGCGAAAAGCTACAAATCAGCTTGAGCACCGCAAAAAGAAAAATCAAAAAGCTAAAAGAAAACGGAAAAATCAAACGAAACGGGAGCGACAAAGCTGGTTACTGGCAAGTTATTTAACAGAATTTCACAAAAAAATCAAGGATTTACAAAAATGATAAAAAAGATTTGGCAAGTGCCTTTGCTACAGAAAGAAGAACCACAAAATTCTCACAGATCAGCAACATGGCTGGAGCTATTTTTCGACCTGTTTTTCGTGGCTGTAATCGGCAATCTAAGCCATGAACTCACAAAAAATATCTCCCTGTCTGGAGTTGAAAATTTTGCTATCAGCTTCATCGCCATTTGGTGGATTTGGATCGGAATCACCATTTACAACGAAAGGTTCGAGACCGATGGAATAGAAAACAGGCTATTCACCTTTCTGCTGATGATTCCCGTCACTGGCTTGGCAATTTTCTCTCACAATGTAACAGAAGGCAACCTCCAAAATTTTCTGCTATCGTATATGATCGCCCGAATTATCATCGTCCTTTTGTGGCTAAGAGCGGGCTATCACAACAAGCCGTTTCGCCCGACATCCAACATCTATATACTGGGATTCAGCGCCTCGATATTGCTCGTTTTTGCAGGAGCGATGCTGAACTCAAAAATCAGCCTGACCCTCTTTTTGATAGCGCTGATTATCGATTTAGCCACGCCATATTTCACCCTCAAACAGCAAGCAAAGCTGCCGCATTTCACCACTTCAAAGCTGCCCGAGCGCTTTGGACTATTCACGATGATTGTGCTGGGCGAGATGGTAATTGGGCTCATCGGCGGGCTTTCGCATCACAAACATTTCAGCCTCGATTTGCTGCCACTGGGAATTATGGGCATCGTCACTATTTTGGGATTTTGGTGTCTCTACTTCGATTTTATCGCGCGGCGTCCTTTCCAACCGAAAATCAAGGTCGCTATTTTGTGGGCGAACGCTCATATGCCGCTGATGATCGCCTTCGTCCTCATCGGTGTGAGCCTCTACAATTTGCTTGGCTCGGCGTCGCATCTGCACAAAGCGGCGAATTTGCTTCATCTGGGATCGATCGGATTTGCCCTTATTCTCATCGGACTTCTCGAACTCACACTCGCGAAAAATCCTGAAAATCCTCATCATCCTCTGCTGAGTCCTGCCCTCAAAATCTGCTCTGGCGTCGTTGGAATTTTCCTTGCTTTTTTCACTTTTCCGCATTCCGCAGGAGTGATTATGCTCTCGGGCGTCGTCCTCATTGCTATAAATGTTACATACGGCATTTATCGATGGATCCAGCAAAATAAAGCAAGCTCATTCTAGCTGCGTTATCGCCGTCGCAATCCTTTCGGCAGATAATTATTAAGGCGACCGCCTGCGACTTTGCCCCAACCGATACCAAAACCATCCACAGCGAGCAAACACCAACCTTTAGGCAAATCTACGCGCAAACTCTCGCCAGCCAGATAATCTCGCAGCAAGGCGTCGTCGCACGATAAATCCAAACAGTTCGCAACATCCGAGCTCACCAAAGCCAAAGCCAAAGCGTGAGAAGGTTCAAAGCGCCCCTTAATCTCTTTGCCCAAATGCAAGCCAGCGCTCAAGGCGTTCAAACCCGCAAAATCGAAGTCTTCGCCAAAATTGCACAAGTAGAGATTGTCGTGCAAAACTCGCAACTCGCCCGAAAAATCTTTCCGCAAATTTTCACGAGCAAAATTTTCCCAAGCGTCTCCTATTTTTATGCGTTTCGGACGATTTTTGTAAGACTTTTTCTTAACTTTTGCGCTCTGCGACTCCTTGCGAAAAACCGCCAAAAAATGCCCTTCGCCCTTGTGAATATGCGGAAACATCTGATACGAGCTAAACTCCCCAAAGCACGCAATATTTTCCACCGTCTGCCGCGAAAATTCTGGGTGCTCTTGCAAAAAATTTTCCACCTGCTGCTGGTTTTCTGCGGGCGCAAATGTGCAAGTGGAGTAAACGAGCCTGCCGCCGCTTGCCACCATTTTCGCCGCTTGCGCTAAAATATTCCGCTGCCGTTTGGCGCAACCAAGCACATTCGCACTACTCCAATGCTGCACAGCCGCTGGGTTTTTGCGAAACAAACCCTCGCCAGAACAAGGCGCATCCACCAAAACTTTGTCGAAAAACCCCACAAACCTCTTGGCTAACTCCTGAGGATCATTGCTCAAAACCACAGCGCAGCTAGCTCCCACTCGCTGCAAATTTTCCCGCAAAACCTTGGCGCGACTACTCACCAACTCGTTGGCAACCAAAAGCCCACTATTCTGCAATTTCGCGGCAATTTGCGTCGATTTACCCCCAGGAGCAGCACACAAATCCAGCACCTTCTCCTGCGGCTTGACATCCAGCGCCTCAACAACAGCCATCGCCGACGGATCTTGCAGATAATAAAGCCCCGCTTGATGATACGCATGCGCGCCCAATTTGCTCTCCGCCCGACAATAAAAGCCGTTCTGACACCAGTCAATCGGCTGCAAATCAAACTTCAACCGCAAAATCGAATCGTCGCAAACTTTCAGCGTATTAACCCGCAATCCCTTTGTTGGCGGCATCTGGTAAGATTGCACAAAGCGACAAAACTCCTCTTGTCCCAAAGTATCCCTCATCCTTTGCAAAAATTCCGCTGGCAACTTCATTTCAGTTCCTTCAAGCTTTCTCAAAATTCACCCGCAAATCTGCCAAAATCGCCAAAAAATCTTGCTCCACAGCAATCGGGACAACGACCGTCGCCGCGATCTTGTCGCTATATTCTGGCTCCAAAAGCTCTAGCGCCAAACTCTTCAGGCGATAGTTCAAACTGTCCAACTTGTCGTAACTCAAGCGCAAAAAATACCTCTCCTTGGGGATTAACTCCTGCGTGCCAACGGCGTCGATCGCATCGGCAACCACCGAAGAATACGCCTGAATTAAGCCCGGAATGCCCAGCTTTATGCCGCCAAAATATCGAGTGACCACCACGCAAACATTCGTCAAATGCCTGACAAGCAAAGCGTTCAACATCGGCTTGCCAGCGCTGCCTGGCGGCTCGCCATCGTCCGAACAATGCAAAACTTCGCCGTCTGCGCCCACGATATACGCCCAGCAATTATGCGCAGCGCTTTTGTGCAATCCCGAAATTTCCCGCACTTTCTGTCGCACCTCCTGCGCCGAACTCACACAAAAAAGGTGAGTTATGAACTCCGAGCGCCTAATCTTCACGCTCCTTTCCAACTCACCTTTAACAATATACTTCATTCTCGACTTAGCTTAAAAAATCTGCTCCTGCTCGACCTCCGCCTCGTCGTTCTCGTCCTGCACAATCCGCGTGATGTCATACACCAGATCGTCCTCCTGCAACTTAATCAGGCAAACGCCTTGCGTATTTTTGCTAAAAACCGAAATCTTTTGCACCGACTGCCGATTGATAATGCCGTTTTTGGTCACGATAATAATGTTGTCCTCGTCCATAACCTCCAGCAGCTTCACCAGTTTGCCGTTCCGCTGACTCGTCTTAATCGTGATATAGCCCTTCGACGCGCGGCGGGTCGTCTTATAATCGTCCGCGTTCGTCCGCTTGCCATAACCTTTTTCGCACACTGCCAGCAAAGTCACATTCTCTCGTCTGAGGATAATCATCGCCACCACCTCGTCGCTATCGCGCAGGGTAATCCCACGAACGCCCTTGGAATTGCGACCAACCGTCCGCACTTCGTCCTCGTTAAAACGATTCGCGTAACCGTTCATCGTCGCCAGCAAAATATCGTTGCTTCCGTCGGAAATATCCACATCAACCAGCCTGTCGCCCTGACCAAGATTTATCGAAATAATCCCGTTGGTGCGCGGCTTGGAAAAATCGCTCAACTTCGACTTCTTCACAATTCCGTCTTTCGTCGCCATCACAATGTTTTTGTCCTCGGCAAACTCCGACACATTCAAAAACGCCTGCACCTTCTCGCCAGTTTGCAGCGGCAACAAATTCACCACTGGGCGACCCTTGGCGGTCCTACTGCCCTGCGGCAAATCGTAAACTTTTTGCCAATAGCACTTTCCGAAATTCGAGAAAAATAAAATGTAGTCGTGCGTTGAGGCGACAAAAATATTTTTGATGAAATCGTCGTCCTTCAGCGTCGAGCCCGAAAGCCCTCTGCCGCCGCGATTTTGCGTGCGATAAGTATCCACCGGAATCCGCTTGATGTAGCCCTCGTTGGAAATCGTCACCACCATATCCTCTTTGGCAATCAAATCCTCGATGCGCATATCCGCTGTGTCGATGCCAATCTCCGTGCGGCGCTCATCGCCGAACTTTTTCTTCATCTCCAAAGTCTCTTCTTTGATAATCGTCATCCGCAAATCTTTGTCCGCCAAAATCCCCTCGAGTTCCTTCACCAGCGCCAAAGTCGCCTGATAATCGTTCTCGATTTTCTCTCGTTCCAGACCAGTCAAGCGTTGCAGACGCATCTCCAAAATCGCCTTCGCCTGTATCGCACTCAGAGCAAACTTGCTCTCCAACTGCTCCTGCGCCTGAACATTATTGGCAGACGCCCTGATCGTGGCGATCACCTCGTCGATATTATCCAGCGCAATGCGATAGCCTTCCAAAAGATGCAGCTTGTGCTTGGCGTTCTTCAGGCGATACTGCGTCCTGCGCTCCACCACATTGTGCCGAAAATCGATAAAATTTTGCACAAGCTCGGGCATATTCAGCACTTTCGGCTCGCCGTCCACCAAAGCCAAGTTAATCACGCTAAAAGTCTGTTGCAGCTGCGTGTATTTATAGAGCTTATTCAGCACGACATCGGCGTTAAAGCCCTTTTTGACCTTCACCACCAGGCGCATTCCCTGGCGTCCGCTCTCATCGCGAACATCCGAAATATCCTCGATTTTCTTCTCTTTAACCAGCGACGCAATCTTCTCGATGAGCAAAGTTTTATTCAGCTGATACGGAATCTCGTGGATGATAATCTGCTGAATATTGTTCGACTTATTCTCGATAAAAGCTTTTCCCTTCAGCCTAATTTTGCCGCGTCCAGTAGCGAAATAATCGTCAATTCCAGCCGTGCCAGCGATAACGCCGCCTGTTGGAAAATCTGGACCCTTGATATATGCCCGCAAGCCTTTTGCGTCAAGTTCGGGATTGTCAACTTTGGCGATAATCGCATCGCAAATCTCGTTCATATTGTGCGGCGCCATCGAAGTCGCCATCCCCACAGCGATACCCGAGCTCCCGTTCACCAAAAGGTTCGGAATCTTCGTCGGAAAAACTTCGGGCTCTTGTTGCGTCTCGTCGTAGTTGAACTTAAAGTTGACCGTCTCTTCGCCCAGCTCATCCATCAACTCGACCGAAGTTTTCTGCAATTTCGCCTCTGTATAACGCATCGCCGCTGGCGGATCACCGTCTATCGAGCCAAAGTTACCCTGCCCGTTAACCAGCATATACCGCATATTCCATGGCTGCGCCATCCGCACCAAAGTCGGATACACCACCTGCTCACCGTGCGGGTGAAAGTTTCCCGAGGTATCACCTGCAATCTTCGCACACTTCCGAAATCCTCCGCCGGGACGCAAATTCAACTGCTCCATCGCATACAAAATCCGCCGCTGCGACGGCTTGAGCCCGTCTCGCACATCAGGCAAAGCCCGCGAAACGATCACGCTCATCGAATATTCCATATACGACTTTTTGAGCTGATCCTCAATCTCGATATTTACAATTTTAGAACTTTCATCAAACATTTCTACTTCCTCTTACACATCCAAATTTTTGACATATTTGGCGTTAGCTTGGATAAACTCTCGCCGAGGCTCGACCTCGCTGCCCATCAAAGTGGTGAACATCCTATCGGCCTCCACAGCGTCGTCTATCTGCACAGAAATCAAAGTCCGCTTGGCAGGATTGAGCGTCGTCTCCCAAAGCTGCTCGGGATTCATCTCACCAAGACCTTTGTATCGCTGAATCTTCAAATTCTCGCCGCCCAGCTCCTTAATCGCCGCATCTCGTTCCGCCTCAGACTGCACATACTTCATCTTTTTGCCCTTCTTCACCGAAAAAAGCGGAGGCTGCGCGATGTAAACATGCCCATTTTCGACCAGCGGCCGCATATAACGGAAGAAAAAAGTCATCAGCAAAGTCGCAATGTGAGCACCGTCCACATCGGCATCCGCCATAATAATAATCTTGTTATAGCGCAGCTTGCTCAAATCAAAATCGTCGCCAATGCCAGCACCCAGCGCCGTAATCACCGGCTGAATTTTATCGTTGCCCACAACTCGATCAAGCCGCGCCTTCTCTGTGTTGAGCATCTTGCCCCACAAAGGCAAAATCGCCTGATACTTCCTGTCTCGTCCTTGTTTGGCAGAGCCGCCAGCAGAATCTCCCTCGACCAAAAAAATCTCCGTAATTTTCGGATCAGAAATCGAGCAATCCGCCAATTTACCCGGCAAAGAGCCGCTCTCCAAAACCGACTTCCGCCGCGTTAGATCACGAGCCTTGCGTGCAGCCTCTCTCGAAGTCGCCCCCAAAATCGCCTTGTTGCCAACCTCTTTCGCCGTTGCGGGATTCTCCAAAAAATACTCCACCAACTTCTCATAAACAGCCCGATTGACAATCCCCTCGACCTCGTTATTTTGCAACTTGGTCTTCGTCTGCCCCTCAAACTGCGGATTCGGCAGCTTCACGCTAATCACCGCGGTAATCCCCTCGCGAATATCCGAGCCTTGAATCTTCACATCCTTCTTATTCTTCGGCAAAAGATTATTCTCCTTGATGTAATTATTCACCGCTCTGGTCAGCGCCGTCTTAAAGCCGCTGACATGCGTTCCGCCCTCGATCGTGTTGATATTATTGGCAAAAGAGTATAAATTCTCCTGATAGCCGTCGTTGTATTGTATCGAAATATCGAACGCCACGCTGCTATCTTCGCCCGAAATAACAATCGGCTCTTCCTGCAGAATTTTTTTGCCCTCGTTCAAAAACTTCACAAACGAACAAATTCCGCCTTCGTAACAAAAATCGTGCTCTTTTCCGCTGACAGAATCACGCAAAACGATATTCACGCCGCTATTCAAAAACGCCAGCTCTCGAAACCTCTTGGACAAAATATCGAAGCTAAACTTCACCGTGTCAAAAATCTGCTCATCGGGCAAAAAAGTTATCACCGTTCCGCGACGATCTGTCGTGCCAACCTCCGCCAAATCTGCAAGCGGATTGCCTCGTTCATACTCCTGATAATACTTCTTGCCGTCTTTGTGAATCTCCAAAATCAACTTTTTGGACAAAGCGTTCGTACACGAAACGCCCACACCGTGCAAACCGCCAGAAACCTTGTAGGCGTCGTTGTCGAACTTGCCGCCAGCGTGCAGCGTCGTCATAATCACCTGCGCCGCCGATGTCCCCTTTTCCTTATGAATATCCACGGGAATCCCGCGGCCGTTATCGTCCACAGTAATCGAACCATCGGCGTTCATCACCACCAAAATCTTGTCGCAATATCCAGCCAGCGACTCGTCGATAGCGTTATCAATCACCTCATACACGATATGATGCAAGCCCCGAACGCTCGTGCCGCCCACATACATCGCTGGTCGCTTCCGAACAGCCTCCAGACCTTCCAGAACCTTAATACTGTCCGAATTATATTGTTGATCACTCATCAAACCTCCAAAAATAAAGCAAAATCCAATTTCACTTTTCAAAACAAAAATTAAAAACCACCGAAGCTGTCAAGATAAAAAAAAGTGAAGAAACGAAATAGACGCTTTTTTTCGCTTCTTTTTTCGCATTTTAATTTTTCAAAGCGTGCGATAACCTCTGCAAAAGAAAATTTTAAAAATCGCCGCAAATTTTTCGTATTTCCAGAAAATTCGCTGCCGAAAATTTTTCAGCGACTAAACCACCTCAATCAAAAAATACCGCTTTTTGCCCGCTTTCAAAATAATTTTCCCGTCCTTAATCATCTGCAGCTCAACCTTCGCCTCGATATCCTTAATCTGCACCTCGTTAACCCGCGCACCGCCCTGCTCCATCAGCCGCCGTGCTGCCGATTTCGACTTGCACAAATCCGTCATCGCATACAAATCCACAAGAGCAAGCCCCTGCTCAATCTCCTGCGCCTTTACCTGCAAAGTCGGCATACCGCTCAAATCCTTCTCTGCACCAGCGTCAAACATCGACCGTGCCGCAGCCAAAGCGCTCTCTGCTGCCTCCTGCCCGTGAATAATCTTCGTCTGTTCATACGCCAGCCGCTGCTTCACCTCGTTCAGCTCTTGCCCCTGCAGCCCCTCGTATTTGCGAATCTCGTCCATCTCCAAAAATGTAAACATCTTCAAAAACCGCAAAGCGTCATCGTCGGGAACATTCCGCCAATACTGAAAATAGTCGTAAGCCGAAAACAACTTTTCGTCCAAGAAAACAGCGCCTTTCTCGCTTTTACCCATCTTTTTTCCGTCGGCTCTGGTAATCAGCGGAAAAGTCAGCCCGAAAGCCTCTTTGCCCAAAATGCGACGAATCAGATCAACGCCCGCAACGATATTCCCCCACTGGTCGTCGCCGCCCATCTGCATCGTGCAACCATAATCGCGACACAAAACCATAAAATCGTAGGACTGCAAAAGCTGATAGTTAAACTCGATGAACGACAAACCACGCTCAAGCCGCTGTTTATACGCCTCAAAGCTCAACATTTTATTCACCGAAAAATGTTTGCCAATGTCCCGCAAAAAATCGATATAGTTCAAATCCAAAAGCCAGTCCTTGTTGTTCGCCACCTGCGCGGTTGGTTTGGACAAATCGACAACTTTCCCCAGCTGTGCGGCGATTTTTTCCGAATTGCTCTGAATTTGTTCCTTGCTGAGCATCTTCCGCATCTCCGTCTTGCCCGAAGGATCGCCAATCATCGCTGTGCCGCCGCCCAAAAGCGCAATCACCTTGTGCCCTGCCTCCTGCAAATGATGAAAAGCAAAAAACGGCACGATATGCCCAATATGCAGCGACTCGCCCGTCGGATCAACCCCCACATAAATCGTCGCCTTGCCGTTATTCAAAAGCTCCCGCACCTTCTGCTCGTCCGTGCATTGCTTAAAAAAACCACGCTCTTTTAAAGTTTCAAAAACTCCCATTTTTCCAACCTCACAAATTTTTTATTTCGTCAAAACCGCCACGCTCTCGATATGAGCCGTCAGCGGAAACATATCCACGCCCTGCAAACTCTGCAAAACAAAGCCAGCCTCAATCAAAAAATCCAAATCTCGCTTTTGCGTTGCGGGATTGCAACTCACATACACAATCTTCTTTGCGCCCGAGCACGCAACCGCCTGCACCAGCTCACGCTGCAAACCCACACGCGGCGGATCAAAAATCACCGTATCGACTTTTGGCAACCCAGCAAACTCCTGCTCCACTTTGCCGTGCACCAGCCGCACATTCTCTGCGCCGTTCAGCGCCAAATTCGCCCGCGCGTTCGCCACAGCCTGCTCGTTCTCCTCGATGCACCACACCTGCCCAGCTCGCCTGCTGATGTAGATACCGATGCTGCTCACACCACTGTAGGCGTCCAGCACCACATCGTCCTCGCCAATTTCGCCCAAAATCTTGTCGTAAAGATTTTTCACCTGAAACCTATTTATCTGAAAAAACGATAGATACGAACACCGAAAACGAAAATCGCCGATCTGCTCCTCCACCCAATCTTTGCCCCAAATCAGCTTCTGCTCGCTGCCAAAAATCTTGTTCCCGTCGCTCTGATTGATGTTTTGCACAATGCCCACCAAATTCGGCAAAACTTTCCGTGCCTCACGCTCCAAAACTTTGGAAAAAGGCAACCGTCGCAACTTGGTAACCAACACCAAAACCAGCTCTCCGCCAGCCGAAAGCCGCATCCCCACATAGCGCAAACTGCCTTTGCGGCTCCTTTGATCATACGGCTGCAAGCCCGATTTGCGCAGATAATCACGCACCAAAACTTGCACCTTGTCAAAAATCTCGGGATGCAAAAAACAGCCCTTCACCTGCAAAACGCTATGCGAACGGGGCTTATAGACGCCCAAGCGCCCATTTGCGTCCACAGGCAGCACAACCTTATTCCGATAAAAAAGATGCGGCTGGGAACCCAAAAGCGAAACCTCACGACCAAAAATCTCTCGCAAAATCTCCCTTTTAAACTCCAACTGCGCCGAATAATCCACTCCACTCCAGATGCAACCCCCGCAATCGTCATAGCCGCAACCATCGCATCGCACCGCCGCTTTCTGCAAAAAACTCTCCACCTTGGCAATCAAAACGCCCGCTCGGCGATGCACCACCTGCACGCTCACATCGTCGCCTGGCACAGCTCCTCGCACAAAATAGGTCTTCCCCTGCTCGTGCGCAAGCCCATAGCCGCCTGCCACCACTTTTTCGATCAACACTCCGCTTTCTCCAAAACCAGCCGAATCAACTTCGACACCTCTTCAGACGCCGACTTGCTGCCGATATTTTGCCGAATCGCATCGATATCCTGCTTCAGCTGCCGATGATGCTCGCCCTGCTTCAAATAGTAGTCGATATTTTCGCTGATTTTCACAAAATTCACATCTTTCTGCAAAAGCTCCGGCACCACCTGTTTTCGCATAATAATATTCGGCAAACCGACAAAATCCAGCCGCACAAACCGCTTGGCAAGCGCATACATCAGCGCATCGGCAATATACACAATGATAAACGGCGTATCGCACAAAGCCGCCTCCAGAGTCGTCGTTCCCGACTTCACAATCAAAAAATCGCAATAAGTCAGCACATCGTAATTATTTCCGCGCGCCAAGACAGCGTTTTCGATATTCCGAAAATAACCAGAATCCACCGAATCGCTCACCGCGATAACAAACTCGAAATTTTCATACGCCTTGCAAACCTTTTTGAAAACGGGCAAAAGCTTCTTCACCTCCGAATTGCGACTGCCGGGGAACATCCCGATTATTTTTTTGCTCCTAGCCAGCTTAAACTTCTTGCGAAAATCGTCTTCGCTCAGGCTCGGAGTCAGCTGCTCCATCACAGGATTTCCCACATAAAACGAGCGGATACCCTTGCTCTGCAAAAGTTTATGCTCAAACGGAAAAATCGAAGCCACCACATCCACATACTTTTTAATCTTCTTCAATCGCCCGGGCTTCCACGCCCAAAATTTCGGGCAAATATAATAAACCACTGGAATTTTTAGCCGATGAGCGTATTTCGCCAAAATCATATTCAGACCTGGAAAATCGACCAGCACCACCAAATCTGGGCGCTCATCCCGAAAAATCCGCAAAATCTCTTGCTTCAACCTCCAAAAAGTCAGCAGCTTTTTTACCACATCGACAAAACCCATCACCGACAGTGAATCGCAATTGCGAATCAAACGACAGCCAGCCAGTTCCATATTGATGCCGCCAAGTCCGAAATTTTCGCAATCTGGCAGCTTTCGCAAAACGCAACCAGCGTGAACATCGCCCGATTTTTCGCCGACCGACCAAAATATCTTCTTCACCGAATCCTCCTGCAAGCCCGCACAATCGTGCTCCGCAGCACCACCTTCGCAGGCAAAGGCGAACTTTTGAGCAAACAATCCGCCTGATGCAACAAATCAAAAATCTGCAAAACCTCTTTCTGATTATACCTGCTGGCATACTCCAGATAATCTTTGCGAAAAAAAGTGTGCACCTCGGGCAAATGATCCGCCATAATTTCCGCATCCGTATAATCGCCCCGCAGCGCCACAACCTTGTAGAGCGAGCCAAAAAATCTGCCCAGCACCCCCACAATCATCACCGCCGCAGAGCCAGAAGCCAGCAGCTGCTCCAAAAACTCCAGCGCTCTTCCGCATTGGCGCAGACCCAAGCAATTTTGCAGCTCAAACACCGAATGCTCCCGAAAGCCCAGCAAATATTTTTTAACAGCGTCCTCTTTGATGCTCGCCTGATTGCCAAACAGCAGAAACAGCTTTTCGCACTCCTTGGCGATTTGCGCATAATCCAGCTCGACACTCCGCGCAAAAGCCTGCAGCGCATCGTTGGTAAACTGCAACTTCGTCGAACGCAAATATTTGATAACATCGCCAACACCATACGGTTTTTTGCAGTTCACCTCCCGAGATTTCTTGCAAATCGCCGCACAATTTTTGTTCCGCTTGTCAAATTTATCGGCAGTAATCACCAAAATAACGCCCTGCGGCAGCCCTTTAGCAAGATACTCCATCACCGCATCACGCTCCGATTTAGACGCCATTTTGTTAAAATAGCTCAGCAGAACGAACTTTTGCGCATACAAAAACGAAAAACTCTCCAGACTCGCAAAAAGTTCCTGAGCCGAAGTCTCGTCGCCATAAAGTTTGACAAACTCGGTCTTTTTGGGATTGCAAAGCGCCTCCAGCCGCTTAACCACGGCGCTCATCAGATAAGAATCGTCGCCATACACCAAGGTCAAAGGGCTGCTTTTCACCGATTTATCTCGAAGGAATTTGTCCGCAAAAATCACCATTTTTTCTACTTTATTTTTTTTTAAAAACCTGCCAAAATCAGCGCCGCACAAACAAACGAAACCGCAAAACAGTAGAAACCGAAAAACTTCAATTTGCCCACAGAAATCAGCCGCAAAAGCACGGCAATCACCAAATAGCCGCTCACAAAAGCAAAAAAAGCGCCCAAAACGCAATCGGCAAAATTCACCGACGCAGAAATCTCGTCCAGCTTGAGCACAAAAGCCCCCGCAATGGCAGGTATCGAGAGCAAAAACGAAAAACGAGCCGCTTCCTCTCGTTTGACTTTCATAAACAGCGACGCGCAAACCGTCGAGCCGCTGCGAGAAATCCCCGGCACTATCGCCAGAGCCTGCACAACACCAATGGCAATCGCCCGCAAAAAACCCATCTGCCCAGCCTCTAATCTGGCGTCTTTCACGCTATCCGAGGCGATCAACACAACGCCAGTAATCAGCAGCATCCCGCACACCAGCAAAGGTTTAGCAAAAATCGACTCCAGACTTTGCTCAAAAATCAGCCCCAAAACGCCCGTCACCACAGTGGCGACCAGCAAAAAAATCACCTCTTTGCGAGCCAGCAAAACCTCTTGGCTCGCATCGCCAAACCGCAAAAAATCTTTGCACAAACGCAACAAATCTCGCCGAAAATAAAGCAAAACCGCCAAGAGCGAGCCAAGATGCAGCACCACCTCCAGCGAAACATCGCCGCTCTTCATTCCAAAAAAATGCTTGGCAATCACCAAATGCCCCGACGAGCTAATCGGCAAAAACTCGCTCAACCCTTGCACAACGCCCAGCACCGCAATCTTTAGATAATACACGCTCTACCGCCTGTTTGCCTAATATTTATTCTCAAACGGAAAAAGCCGCGAAACTGGCACGACCTCATAGCCGAGCTTTTGCGCCTCTTCCAAAAAGAACAGCAAATTCTCCAGCCGCTCCTGATCAAAACAGTGCGAAATCACCACGACCTGATCTTTATTCTTCATCCAGCGCTGCAGGGTCTGCACTTTGGTCTTCACCACATCTTTGCTCGAGGCAGGCACATCCAAAAACATATCCCGCTTCGCAGCTGGAATCAGCTTCTCTTTGGCAATTTTATAAGCTTTCGAGCTACCTATCGTTCTGCTATCCACAAAAAACAACTTCGCATCTTTGAGCTCGTCCAACACTGCGTTCATCACCCGCTGATCTTGCGTCGCGCGCGAGCCCATATGATTGTTCGCGCCAACGGCTTTCGGCAAAATCTTCAGATAGCTCTTGACTCGCTTCTTGATCTCGCCATCGCTCAAATCGACCATAATCGCGTTATCGCCGGGGGAATTTTTCGGGTAGCTCAACGGCTCCATCGGCAGATGCACCAGCACCTCGTGTCCGCTAACAACAGCGGCGTCCATCACCGAAGTCGCTTTGGGCAAATTCGGCAAAACCGCAAAAGCTATTCGACTATCAGCCTTGCAAAAATTCGCCAAAAGCTCGCCCTCATATCCGCCAAAATCGTCAACAATCACCGCCAGCTTTGGCGCAGGCTTCTCCTCGCCAGGCAAATAGCTAATCGTCGCCGTGTAGATTTTGCCATCTTTGGCACGAGCAATCACCTGATTTTCTTTGCCTTTGAGCAAAACAGAAGCCTCCAAAATCGTGCTGCCGCCCGCGCGAAAAGCGTTCTTGAGCACCAAAGTCATATAGGTCAAATCCAGCTGACTCTTGGGAATTTTCACCTTCAAAATCTCCGAACCGTCCGCATCTTTGCCAAAAGAAAAATTTTTGCCCATCTTCAGATTCAGTTTCACCATACTTTTAGCAAGCTCACCCTTCAGCCCGCTGAAGCCCAAATCCTCCTGCGGCAGCGTATCTCTGCGTGCCAAATCGCTTGCGCTAAAATATTTACTCAAATCAAAATCTTGCTTGCCGCTACCTCTCCAAAGCAGATAGCCACCCAAAATCAGCACCGCCAGCACTCCCAGGTGAATCGCCGCCAGCAGCAGATTACTCTTTTTCTTCCGCAATTTCCTACTCATTCTCGTTCCCCTCTTGGATAAACTTGATAATCACCTCGCCCTCTTTCTGCATCCCATACTCCTCGCGCGCCATTTTCTCCAGCTCCACACCCTCACCTTGCACCTTGTCCAGCTCCTCTTGCAACTCCCGATTCTCCTGCGTCAGCGCCTGCTCCTCTTTTTGCAAAACCTCCAGCCTCCGCGACGACTCGAAACGACTATAAAAACTGTCAGGACCCCAAAATAAAATTTTGAGAAGAAAATACACAATCGCAACAATCAAGCCCCACTTGTAAAAACTCTTTCTATTCATAAAAGACAACCTTATCTCCTTAATTTTCGCCTTGCTTATAAAAACTCACGACATCCGCCTTAATCGCAGACGACAAAAAATCTGCATAACATTCGGGAAAAGCACGAATTTGCGACGAGCTCACATCGACAAAATCCATCTGCACAAACTCCAGCTTGTCCGCATAATCTAGCCCTTGCCAAGCTTTTGCGCCCTTGCGCGAAACCACCACGAACCTCACATTCGCAAGCAAATAATCAAACCGATGCCAACTGCTGAGCCCCGCGACATTATCCTCCCCGACAACAAAAAAATATTCACGATTTTTCTGCGGAAGTTTTTCCAGCAAATCCGCCGTGTAGCAAACTCCGCCATCGCCTTTATCAAAATCTTGCACAACAAAATTCGGCTGACCCGCTACCGCTTGCTCCAGCCAGCGCTTTCTCCTGTCAAAATCCGCCACTTGCTGCTTAAATCGATGACAACCAGAGGGCAAAAACCAAACCTTATCCAGCCGCAGCTCCTGCAAAACCGCTCTCGCCACAGCCAAATGTCCCAGATGTACAGGGTCGAAAGCTCCGCCTAAAAGCCCGATTTTCTCCATCAATCCGCAAGTTTACGCTTTATTTCCGTCGCT
The DNA here is from genome assembly GCA_963676615.1 of Candidatus Cloacimonadota bacterium. GTDB lineage: Bacteria > Cloacimonadota > Cloacimonadia. The sequence goes on from OY781092.1 coordinate 1,337,120, forward strand.
TCGTAACTTTGTGGGAAATAGTAGCTCAAATCGTCCGAATACGACTCCGCCTCCGCACGATTGCCGCGCTCCAGATAAATCAGACAAAGATAATACAAACTCATCTTCATCGGCTCGACCCGCTGCCCATACAGCTCATCCAAAACCTCTTTGAAATACATCACCGCCGACGAGTAATCCAAAATTTTGTAGTAGATATAACCGTTATAATACTTCTTCAGCGTCAACTGGTAATACGCCTGCTTCAAAAGCTCCTTCGCCTTGTCCGCGTTCGCATCATAAGGATACAAGCTCAAAAATTTCTTCAAAGTCTCGATCTCCTCGTAGCGCTGCTTTTGGTCATATTGCGGGGCAAGCGCCAGATGCTCATAACACACCGCCAGATTAAAATAAACCTCGTTCAACTTGGCAAAACGAGGATAATCGTCGAGAATCTGCTTAAGCTCCAAAGACGCCAAATCGTATTGCTGCGTCTTGAGATAACACTGCGCAAGCCGAAAGCTGATCTGCTCGGTGCTGCTGCCAATCCGCTGAAAAACCACCGCATCGTAATATGGAATCGCCTTGCTATACTCGCCATTTTCATAAAAGCTATCGCCCGTGCTAATCTGCTCCGCCAAACTCATTTTGGCGACATCTTTGCCCGCACAACCCAAAAACAAAACCACCAAAAGCGAGAAAAAAACTCTCATCTAAAAATTCTCCTGCTTGGGAATATAGTCGAAAAATTTGTAACGATAATCTTCGATTTTCAAAAACCTGAACTGCTCCGAAAACCAAAGATTAAAATCTTTGTTGCTGCGCTCTTGCTCAATCTTCGTCCGCAAAGCCTCTTTCTCTTTGGCAAACTCGCTCCAGTTCAGCTCATCGCGCTTGCTCACATAGCCGATAGCCGCGCCTTTGCCCGTCAGAGTATCCACCACCAAGGGAGTATATTGCCCCTTATCCAGCTCAAACAAATCTTCCGACAAAGCGGGGAAATTACCAATTTCGGGCAACACATCGCCAACCTTCAGGTTGTTCGCCCGCACAATCTCCAGCTTCGCCGCTCTGGCTCTGGTCAGATAATTTTTCTTGCCCGCATAAAACTTCTGCGCCTGCTCAATGCTCTCGCGCACCCGATTCTGAAACTCCAGCGCTTGCTCCAGCTCATCCTCAATCTGCTCAAACGAAAAAATCGGCGAAATATCGATACTCTTCAGCGCAAAAACAGCCAACGAGTTTTCACCCTCGACAATCTCCGTGCAATCGCCAACCGCCGCATCGTTAAACAAAAAAGCCACCATCTCTGGGCTCGCATCCACCTCTGGAAAAATCGGCGACGCCTTCAGAACTTCCTCCGTCACTTGCGCCTTCAAGCCCATCTCTTTTGCCGCCTGCGCAAACCCTTTCTCCTTGACGAGCGCCAAAAACTTTTGCAGCTTCTCCTGTGCCTTACCTTTGGCGACATCGTCCGCAAAATCTACCACCACATAATCAAAAACGCGACTCTCGCCTTTTTTGAAAGCCTGCTTATTCGCCTCATAAAAATCCAGCAGTTCCTTCTGTGTCAGCTTTTTTTCGACCTTCACCTTCTCGGGATTAAACCAAATAACCCTAGCATCCAGCTCCTGATTTTGGTCGATATACTCCTGGCGAACATCGGCGTCCGACACAAAAACTTTTCCGACCACATCCAGCTGCAGATTCTGAATCAGCAACCTTTGCCGATAAACCGATTCCAGCGCCTCGACATTCAACTGTCCCAAACGCAAAGCCTGCTCATACTTCTCCTGATCGAACTTGCCGTCGGTCTGCATCTGCTCCATCTGCTTTATCTGCTCCAGCGGATCGTCCTTTATCGCCTTGGCAATCTGCTTGGCGCTCACCTCCACAGCGTAGTCGTCAATCGCCTTATTTATCACATAATCTTGCACCATCTGATACCAAACCTGATTATTTATCTGCGCCAGCTGCTCGTTAGACAGCTGCTGACCTCCGCCCAAAGACTGACTGTAGTTATACACAGCCGCCTCAAAATTTTGGGCAAACTCCTGAATCGTTATCTCTTTGTCGCCGATTACCCCCAGCTCGTTATCCTTCTCGCTAAAAATCCCCGTTAGACCCATCATCGCCATACCACCCACGAACAAAATCGCCGTGATAATAATCACAATTTTAGAATGCTTCCGTAAAATATGCATAAACATTTACTCCTTTTTCTTGAAAAAATACAATTTTCTGACTATTTCTATATCTGCTCAAATCTTGACAAGACAAAAAAAGCAATTTTTTAGCAAACCTCACTCAAAATTTTTGATTACAAAATTGACCTAGCAAAATCGAACTCAGCTTGAGAAAAACTTGACAAAAATCACAAAAATAAAATCAAACAGAACTAAACAAACCTCAAAACTTTAATATAAATTTAAAAAGTATGAACAAAAACAAAAAAATTGGAAAACCATTTTTAAAATGGGCAGGCGGCAAAACTCAGCTGCTTGACAAAATCGAACAATCGTTTCCTCGCGACCAACAAATTCCTCCACAGCCTAACAAAAAAAACAACAAAGATGACTGCAGATTTTAACTTAAAATTAGCAAATAGCTACAAAAACAACTCCCAAATAGCAAGAGTGTTAACTGAAGACTGGGTGTTGCGTAATTCCTATTGCCCCAATTGCGGCAAGACTCATTTAAACAAATTTGAAAACAATAGACCTGCTGCTGACTTCTTTTGCAGCTACTGCAAAGAAGAATTTGAGCTAAAAAGCAAAAAAGGCAAATTGCCTAATAAAATCACAGACGGCGCTTATTCAACAATGATTGAAAGAATAAATTCTAAAAACAATCCAAATTTCTTTTTTCTTACTTATTCAAAAAAATGGAGTGTCGAAAATTTTCTAGTTATTCCAAAACAGTTTTTCACAGAAGAAATTATTATAAAAAGACATCCTCTTAGCGAAACAGCAAAGCGAGCTGGTTGGATTGGCTGTAATATAGATATTTCAAAAATTGCAGAAGTAGGCAAAGTTTTTCTTCTAAAAAACACACAACCTATTAGCCCTCAAGTAGTCACTAAAACATTTGAAAACACATTATTTTTAAGAGAAAAAAAGAAAGAAACTAAAAGTTGGCTTCTTGACATCCTTAGATGTATTGACAGTATCCACAAAGAAGATTTCACACTTGAAGAAATATACCGCTTTGAAAAAATCTTAAAAATAAAATATCCTAACAATAATTTCATAAAAGATAAAATCAGACAACAGTTACAAATTCTTAGAGATAAAGGAATTATTGAATTTAAAGGGAAAGGTCATTATAAAAAGGTTGATTATGGCAACATTTAAAGTTGAAATTCAAGAATTTTTGTCAAGAATTGTAAAAATTAAAGCTGAAAATATATCCGATGCTATTTCTATAGTAGAAGAAAAATACAAAAAAGCTGAAGTAGTTTTAGACTATAATGATTTTGTAGAAGTAAACTTTGTTAATAAAAATAAACAAAGTAAAAAGGATGAATTGAATCAGCTAATTAAAGAAGTTGTAGAATATCTTTATGTTGATGAAGAAAGACATTTTGAAGAATCTGATAAACCCAAAAATCACATCTTCAGCAAAATAAAAAGAATTAAGGACTTAACTAATTAATTTTTGTTTTATTCGACATGATTTTTGCAGACCCACCCTATTTTCTTTCAAATGACGGCTTAACCATTGAGAACGGAAAAATCACCTCGGTAAATAAAGGAGATTGGGACAAATCGCAAGGTTTTGATTTCATCAATAATTTTAACCGGGAATGGCTAAAATTAGCACGCAACAAGATGAAAGACAACGCCACAATTTGGATAAGCGGCACAATGCACAATATTTTTAGCGTCGGTCAAATTCTTACTGAATTAGGGTTTAAAATTTTAAATATTGTTACTTGGCAAAAAACAAATCCTCCTCCAAATTTTTCCAAAAAATATTTCACTCACTCAACCGAGCAAATAATCTGGGCAAGAAAATCTCAAAAAACGCCTCATTTCTACAACTACGATTTGATGAAAAAAATAAACAACGACAAGCAGATGAAAGATGTTTGGACTTTGCCAGCTATCGCACCGTGGGAAAAATCCTGCTCAAAGCATCCAACACAAAAGCCACTTTCAGTTTTAACAAGAATTATCCTAGCATCAACCCAAAAAAACGCAACCATTTTAGACCCATTTGCAGGAAGCAGCACAACAGGAATCGCTGCGAACTTAACAGAGCGCAAATTTTTGGGAATTGACACAGAAAAAAAATTTTTGGACATTAGCATCAAAAGAAAAAAAGAGATCGAAAACGCCAACATCGCCAAAAAATACAAAGCAAAAATCAAAGGATTTGCGACAAACACACAACTTGACGCCATTTTACTTTAAAAATCTAAAAACACTTCGATAAAATCAGCCCCATTCCTCCACTAAACCGACAAAATCGCTTGACAACTTCTGTCTCGGCAAAAAATTCTTCAAAATTTTCTTTAATAAAAGGGTGGATTTGAATGAAAGACAGTTTAAAGTTAGGATTCAAGGCGAGCGACAAAGATGTGACCATTATCGAAGTCGGCGGTGTCAAAATCGGCAAAGATTTCGTTTTGATGGCAGGTCCCTGCGCAGTGGAATCGCTGGAGCAGACAGTAGAAACCGCCAAAATGGTAAAGGCCGCTGGCGCAAACTTTCTTCGTGGCGGAGCTTTCAAACCCCGCACCTCCCCTTACGATTTCCAAGGTCTAGGACTCGAGGGCTTAAAAATCCTCGAAGAAGCCAAAAAAGAGACGGGACTGCCCATCGTTTCCGAGGTCATCGACCCGCGCGATGTCAACTGGATTTGCCAGTATGTCGATATTTTACAAGTCGGAGCGCGCAATATGCAAAACTTCTCGCTGCTCAAAGAGATCGGCAAATCGAAAAAGCCCGTAATCCTCAAACGAGGAATGTACTCCACGCTCAAAGAGTGGCTCAACTGCGCCGAATACATCCTCTCGGAAGGCAACCCCAATGTCATCTTGTGCGAGCGCGGCATCCGAACTTTCGAGACCTACACCCGCAACACACTTGACCTGAGCATCGTGCCGGCTGCCAAAGAAAACTCACACCTGCCGATAATCGTCGATCCATCGCACGCAACGGGCAAACTTTCGCTCATCGAACCAATGGCGATGGCTGCTCTCACCGCTGGCGCCGACGGACTCATCATCGAAGCTCACATAGAGCCATCTTGCGCCCTTTGCGACGGTCCGCAACAACTCGACGGCAAAATGTTTCCACCGTTTGCCAAAAAAATGAAAAAGCTACACACCCTGCTTAACCAGCTGTAAAAACAGGAACTTATCGCTTATGAAAAACCAAGACGAACTAGTCAAACTTCGCCAAAAAATCGACTCCATCGACAAGCAAATCCTCAATCTTTTCAACCAAAGAATGGAGGCAGCCGTCAGGACGACAAAATACAAAAAATCGATCAAAGACCAAGGCAGAGAAAAAGCGATTTTGGAGAAAGTCGCCAACTCGGGCTACACCCTGCTAGACAAAGATTTTGCGCAAGACATCTACAAAACAGTCATCCAGCACAGCTGCAAACTGCAAGAAAAAAACCTTGCCACCATCGCCTTTCAGGGCGTGCACGGTGCATACAGCCAAATCGCTGCTAGCAAATGGGATAGCTCGCTCGTGAGCCTGCCCTGCGAAAGCTTTGTCGAGATATTCGACGGCATCCAAAAAGAGATTTACGACTACGGAATCGTGCCCATAGAAAACAACCTCGGCGGCGTTGTCGGGGGCATCAACGCCCTTTTGCTCTGCCACGACCAAATAAAAATCATCGGCAGCCTAAACTTGCCCATCGAGCACTGCCTGCTTTGCCCAGAAGGGACGAACTACCGCGACATCAAATGCGTCTATTCGCACTATCAGGCGCTGGCGCAATGCAGCAACTTCATCTCCGAGCTAAACCTTGCCAGCCATCGCTATTTCGACACCGCAGGAGCCGCCAAAATGCTCAGCGAAAAAAATCTCGACTCTGCAGCCGCCATTGCCAGTGGACTCGCTGGCGAATACTACGGGCTGCAAGTAGTCAAAAAAAACATCGAAAACATCCCCCACAATCGCACGCGCTTCATCGTAATCGGCAAAAACAAAAAAAGCGACCACCCAAATTGCTGCTCTATCGTCTTTTCCTGCAAGCACTCCGTGGGAGCTTTGGGCGACCTAATCAAGATTTTTGCCAAAAACAAAATCAACTTAACACGCCTAGAATCTTTTTATCCCGGAGACGGCGGACTCAAATTTTTCGCCGATTTCCAGATTCCAGACGAAGCCGAAATAATGGACAAACTTTTCGAAGATTTCGCCGCAAAAAAACAAGAACTAAAAATTTTAGGAAAATACAAGGAATTAAAAGAAAAATGAAAATCGTCGTTTTAGGCGCTGGTCATATGGGTTCGTGGATATCCGATGAGCTGGCCGCCGAGCATCAGACCTGGGTATTCGACCCAAACCAAAACAGCCTTGCCAACATCAAAAAAGCAACGCCAATCTCCGATATGCAAAAAATCAAGGAAATTCAGCCCGAAATGCTGATCAACGCCGTGAGTTTGCCCAAAACAAAAGAAGCGTTTCTCGCGGTAATGCCGCTGCTGTCAAAAAGCTGTCTGCTGTGCGATTTGACCTCGGTAAAAGGCGAACTAAGCAAATTTTATCAAGAAGCGGGCTTCGATTTCGTCTCGATTCACCCGATGTTTGGTCCCACTTTTGCCAATGTCGAAAACCTCTCCGACGAGAACATCATCATCATTAGCGAGTCTTGCCAAAAAGGAAAAGATTTTTTCGAAAAACTGGCGAAAAAGCTCAAGCTAAAAATCTTCCACTACACATTTGCGCAACACGACGAAGAGGTCGCCTACTCGCTGGGCGTGCCATTCTCTGCCTCGCTGGTGTTCGCCTCCTGCGTCTGCCAAACGGACGCTCCCGGCACAACACACCGCAAACATATGGAGACAGCCAGAGGCGTTTTGAGCGAAGACGACTACCTGCTTTCCGAGATTTTATTCAACCCAAAAGTAATCCCCCAAATCGAAAAAATCAACTCCAAACTGTCCTACCTGACGCACATCATCAAGAGCCGCAACACCGAAATAATGAAAGAATTTTTGAACGAGCTGCGCCAAAACATCAAGCTATGAAGCAACTTACGCTGGAAATACCCGCAAAGCCGAAACTCTCGCAAATAAATTTTTGGGAAGATTTTCCGCCCGTTGAAAAAAAACAGACGAGCAAAAATCCGCAAGTAATCATCACCGACAGCAACCTACACAAGCACTACAAAAGCTGGCTAGAAGCGAACTTCTCGGCGGCGCTTGTCTATATCATCGAGCCTGGCGAAAAAAGCAAAAGTCGCAAAACGAAAGCCGAAATTGAAGATTTGCTCTTGCAAAAAAATTACCCGCGCAACACCGAAATAATCGCTTTCGGCGGAGGAGTCGTCGGAGATTTGGCAGGCTACATCGCCGCTACCTACAAGCGCGGCGTCCGCTTCTTGCAAATCCCCACATCACTTTTGGCGATGGTCGATTCCAGCGTCGGCGGCAAAACCGCAGTTAACACGCCATTTGGTAAAAATCTCATCGGCGCTTTTTGGCAGCCCGCAAAAGTGGACATCGCCCCGAAATTCCTCGACACGCTGGACGACGAGCAATTTATGAGCGGACTCGCCGAAGTTATCAAAATGGCGGCAACTTTCGACACTCAATTCTTTCGATTTATTCAGGAAAATCGCCAAAAAATCTTGGCGAAAGAGCAAGCGGCGATTATGCACATCATCCAAAAAGCTATCCAGAAAAAAGCCGAAATCGTCCAAGAAGACGAGACCGAGCAAGGCGTGCGGGCGCTGCTCAACTTTGGGCACACCGCAGCGCACAGCATCGAGACCGCCTCCAAGCACAAAATCGTCCACGGCAAAGCTGTGGCTATCGGCATCGCTATCGAATCGATTTTGGCGTGGCAAAACGGACATCTGCCCGCTCCAGAATTAGAAAAAATCTTGCAACTTTTGGCGCAATTGGGCTACCTTTTGCCGCTGTCCTATTCCGCCGAAAAACTTATCGGCATTATGCAAAACGACAAAAAAAACAAAGACGGCAAAATCTATTTCGTCTGCCTGTGCGCCGTCGGCAAAGCCAAAAGCGAGCTGCTGTCCTTCAACCAGCAAGCCATCGAGCAAGCCTTAAAATACTATCAAGATTATGCTAGCAATCACGCCAAAATCTAAAGCTCAGCTCGGCGAAATTTTGCGAAATCCTGCTATCCCGGGAAGCAAATACGAAGCCGTGCGTCTGCTATTTTTGGCGGCTCTGAGCAGCGGAACAACAACGCTCAAGGAGCTGCCCGAAGCACAAGACATCAAAGACGCAATCTCGGCGTTGCAAAATTTGGGCATCGACATCAAAATCGCTGGAAACACCGCCACGATAGAAGGCTCAAGCGGAAAATTCACTCCCCGAAAAAGCGAAGTGCACCTAGGAAAATCGGGCACTTTAGCCCGCTTCATCATTCCTTTTATCGCCTTGCAAAATAAGGCAGTTAAAGTAAACGCCGACCCACAACTTTGCGCTCGCCCAATGCAAGAGATTTTTTCTGCTCTCAGCCAAAAAGGCGTGCAAATCAACTCAACCAGCGGACACCTGCCAGCCACAATCAAAGGCGGCAACCTCCACGGAAAAAAAATCTGCGTTGACGCCTCTCGCAGCAGCCAGTTCCTCAGCGGACTCCTGCTCGTTGCACCCGTGACAAACCTGCAAATCTGCACCAGCGAAAAAGTCGTCTCCCAAACTTTCGTCGAGCTGACCCTAAACTTAATGCAAAAATTCGGCGCGATTTGGAAAAAAGAAAAAAACTGCTACAGCTTCGCCACCGCAGGCTATCAATCCCGAGAATATCAAATCCCAGCCGACTGGTCGTCCGCGAGCTACTTTTTGGCGCTCTCCGCCATCACGGGCGTGCCTTGCACGATAAACAATCTCGACCTCGATAGCAAACAGGGCGAAGCCAGATTTTACCAAATTTTGCAAAAAATGGGCTGTCCCATCGAAAAAAAAGACAACGCTCTTGTCGTGGGAAAATGCACCGAATTGCAAGGCGTCTGCGAAGATTTGAACGCAATGCCCGACATCGTGCCGACTTTGGCGGCAATCGCCACCTTGGCAAAAAGCAAAACGACCATCTCCAACATCGAGCATCTGCGCTACAAAGAGTGCGACCGCCTGAGCCTGATTGTGCAGGAGATTAACAACATCGGCGGCAAGGCAGAAGCCCAGCAAGACAAGATGATCATCTATCCGCAAAAGCCAACTGCGGGCATCGTTGATCCGCACGACGACCACCGCCTAGCGATGAGTTTCGCGCTGCTGGCGCTGGCTGGCAATCCCCTAAAAATCAAAAACCCCGACTGCGTGAACAAATCTTTTTCGAACTTTTGGAAAACAATGCGCATCCACAAATCGTAAGCTAGCAAACAATCGGGAAATTCAAGCAGTTTCAGCCGACCTTTTCAGTACATACTTGTGCAAGATAGAGCCAATCAAAGTTTGATAAGGAATCCCCTCGAGAGCAGCCTCCTCCCTGATTTTGTCCACATCATCGATAAACAATCGAATGCTATAAGCCTTTTTTATCCTTCTCTTTCCAACAGTATTTTTCGCCGCCTCTCTCATTTTAGCCATCAAATCGTCTTTTCGCTTACCCTGGACAGGCTGCCACTCATCATTTTCAAGGCTCTCCATCACCTTCCGCTCATAATCGTCCATAGGCTTATCATACTTTTCTTTCAACTCTTTATCCGTCATAACTCCCCCTTCAAATACTTTTTGGTCATTTTTCTGCTTTTAAAAACAGTAATCAAATAAAAATAATCGCCCTTATCAATCAACGGCACGCAATATATATAATCGCTATACCAAATAATCATCATTTCCTGATGAGAATATTCGTCATTTTTTTGCTCCTGAAAATCAACAAAAACCCCGCTATTAAAAGCATCTACTATCTCCTCAAAAGAGATTCCCCTTTCTTCTATGAGCTTTTTATTTTTCTCTTCGTTCCACTTAAAAATCATAACCAATCCTCACGACACCAACATAAGTCCTGTATATACACTGTCAACTTTTTTGAGATTTTTTGGAAAACGATGCGCATCCACAAATCGTAAAATCCCCACAAAAAACACTTTTTGAGTTGACAACTAAATCGCTTAACGAAGAAATTGAGGAAATTACAAAATTCGAGGAAAAAATGAATAGAATTCAAACTAGCAGAAATTGGTGGTGGAACTTGCTTGCAGTGCAGGTAAGTTGTTCTATTCTATAAAAATAGCATAACAGCAATTACGATAGCTTGCACTAAAAAAAGTGCAAGCTATTTTTTTATGCGCAAAATTTACCAAAAAAGGAGAAAAAATGGAGTATCTAACAAAAGGCAAAATCAAAATAAGCCGCCAAAAAGAGAAGCTGCAAGCCCACGACGATATCTCTTTTCTCGTCGAGAATTTGGACGCTGGGCGCGGAATGTTCCTCTCCTCTGGCACAGAGTATCCCGGCAGGTACTCTCGCTGGGAGACCGGATTTGTCGCACCGCCTGTAGAGGTAATCGCCTTTTCCCAAAAGGTCGTGTTCACCGCTCTAAACTCGAAAGGCGAAAATTTGCTCGAAATTTTTTACCGAATCTTGAGCGAAGGGCAAAACAAGATGTATCGGCTAGAAAAAAACGACAAACAAATCGTGGCGAGCATCGTTTTTGCAGGCGGAATCTTTACCGAAGAGCAAAGGAGCAAACAAGCCTCGATACTCACACCAATCCGAGACCTGCTCGGCGCGCTCAAAAGCAAGCACGACAGCACTTTGGGATTTTATGGCGCTTTCGGATTTGACCTGCTTTTCCAGTTTGAAAAAATCAAGTTCGTCAACAAAAGAGACGCCTCGCAACCGATTGTGCGGCTGTTTTTTCCCGACAAAATCTACACCTACGACAGAAAAAAGGAAGAAGGATTTTGCCACCGCTACGATTTCTGCTATCAAGATATTTCGGCAGAACGCTTTGCCGACAAGCCTTTGGTTTTGCCAAAAAGTTCCTCGCCAGAAATCTCTTTGGCGCAAAACGCAAAAATCAGATCCAATCTCAGCGATGCGCAATATGCCGCTTTGGTAGAAAAAGCCAAGCAGAATATGCAGCTGGGCGATATTTTCGAGCTGGTTTTGAGCAGAAAATACAGCGTTCCCTACGCAAAAAGTTGCGCTGCTCTTTTCCGAAAAATGATCCAAATCAATCCGTCGCCCTATCAATTTTTTTGCCAATTTGGCGACGAGCAGCTCATCGGAACATCGCCCGAAATGTTTGTCCGCGTCACCCAAAACGAGGTCGAGTCGTGCCCAATATCTGGCACAATCAAGCGAGGGACAAACCCGCTAGAAGACGCACGGCAAATCAAGCAGCTGCTAAATTCCGAAAAGGACGAGGTCGAGCTGACGATGTGCACGGATGTCGATCGCAACGACAAATCCAGAGTGTGCAAACCGGGCAGCATCAAACTGCTGGGCAGGCGACAGATAGAACGCTACAAAGGGCTTTTTCACACCGTTGATCATCTGGTCGGCACACTCCGCGACGACTGCGACGGAATCGACGCCTTTTTGTCGCATATGTGGGCTGTCACGCTGATGGGCTCGCCCAAATCAATAGCAGCCCAGCTAATCGAAGAATACGAAAACGAGCCACGCGAATACTACGGCGGAGCCATCGGCGCGCTTTTTTGCAACGGCGACATCAACACAGGCATCACCATCCGCACGATTCACCTAAAAGACAAAATCGCCAAATATTCCGTCGGCGCAAGCTTAGTTTACGACTCCGTCGGCGAAGAAGAAGCAAAAGAGACCCAGCTAAAATCGGCATCTTTTTTCAACATTTTCAACTCTTCTGCTATCAAAAAACCAGCAAAAAGCGAAAAAATCGGAAGCGGGCTGAAAGTCGTCGTCATCGACAATCAAGACTCCTTCGTCAACACCCTGGCAGACTACTTCCGCCAAATAGGAGCGGCGGTCATCACCTATCGTAGCGGCACCAATCTCGAAATTTTGCTCTCCGAAAAACCCGATTTGATTTTGCACTCTCCGGGACCAAAATTGCCCAAAGATTTTGGAATGCACGAGATTATCGAAAAACTAGCAAAATTGAACATCCCGCAATTCGGCGTTTGCCTTGGTTTACAGGGCATCGTCGAAACTTTTGGCGGAAATTTGCGTCGCCTAGAGATTCCGCATCAAGGCAAAAAATGGCAAATCACTCACAGCGACCAAAATATTTTTGAAAACCTGCCAAACCCGTGCCAAGTGGGCGCTTATCACTCGTGGGTCGCCGACGAAAAAAGCTTTCCCTCGTGCCTTGAAATCACCGCACAAACCAGCCAAGGGCTAATAATGGGCATCGCGCACAAAACCAAACCGCTCTGGGCTGTGCAATTTCACCCAGAATCGATAATGAGTATGAACTCAGGCGCAGGGCTGCTCTTGATAAAAAATGTAATTCGTTGCGTAAAAAGGAGTAAAAATTTATGAAAAATATTTTAGCCAAAACTTTTGAAGGAAAATATTTGAACGAGCGGGAAATTTCCACCGCTCTTTGCCAGATAATCGACGAAAAATGCTCGTCGGAGCAAGCCGCAGCCCTTTTGGGAGCGATATCTTCTCGCGGAGTGCAACCGCAGGAACTCGCCAGTTTCGCCAAATTTATGCGAAGCAAAAGCAACCCGCTAGACACACAAAATCTGGCGGATTTAATCGATGTATGCGGCACTGGCGGCGATCGAGCGGGAACTTTCAACATCTCGACCACCGTCTGCTTTGTCATAGCAGGCGCAGGCTGCCAAGTGGCAAAGCACGGCAACCGCTCCGTCTCCAGCAAAAGCGGCAGCGCCGATGTTCTGGAAAAATTGGGCGTCGCCACCGATATGCCCAGCGCTCAAATAGCTAACTGCATCAAAACCAACAAGATGGCGTTCATCTTCGCCCCGCTATACCATCCCAGTATGGCGAAAATCAAAAAAGTGCGCGAAAGCATCGGCGTGCCAACAATTTTCAACCTGCTCGGACCTCTGGTAAATCCCGCAAAGTTGAGCTATCAGGTCATCGGCGTTTACGAAAAAAGCAAATGCAAACTGATGGCCAGCGCCCTGCTGCACACACCAATCCAAGAGGCGATGGTCGTCTGCGGAGACGGCCGCCTCGACGAATTTTCCACCACGGGCGACAACCTCGTCTATCACATCAAAAACAAAAAAATCACCGAAAAAATCGTCTCACCCGAAAAACTCGGACTGCAAAAAGCGAAAATAGAAGACCTCGTCGGCGGCGACGCCCAAAAAAACGCCCAGATAATCTTGGAAATTTTGCAAGGAAAACTCGGCGCCAAACGAGACATTGTCTTACTAAACGCAGCCGCAGCGCTGATTGTCGCAGGCAAAGCAAAAGATTTCTCCGACGGACTGCAAAAAGCCAGAGCCTCCATCGACTCTGGGCAAGCTCTAGAAATTTTAAGGAAGTTGCAAAATGTTTCTCGATAAAATAAAGCAAATCACAGAAAATCAGTTAGTTAAACAAAAATCAGCGCGCGCAAATATCACAGAAATTTTCAGGCAAAACCGCTATAACTTTATCGCCGAAATCAAAAAAGCCAGTCCTTCAAGGGGCGAAATCGCGCCAAACGCCGACATCGCAAAAATCGCCAAAGATTACGCAACTCACGGAGCTACCGCCATTTCCGTGTTAACCGAGCCGCAATTTTTCAAAGGCGACATCGACTATCTGCGGCAAATTCGGCAAATATCGCCAAACGCAATTTTGCTGCGCAAAGATTTCATCATCGACGCCTATCAAATTTACGAGGCAAAATTGGCGGGCGCAGAAATGATCCTGCTCATTCTCGCCCTCACTGGCGCAGAAAAAACCGCACAACTCATTCAAATTGCGAAAGATATCGGATTGGAGGTTTTGCTCGAAGTCCACACCGAGCAGGAGATGAAGACCGCTTTGACTATGCGTGCCAATTTCGTCGGCGTAAACAATCGCAACTTGAAGACCCTGCAAGTCTCGCTGGATGTCGCCCGCTCGCTGTCCAAATATATCTGCAAGGGCAAAATCTTCGTCTGCGAAAGCGGGCTGCAATCCGCACAAGAAATTCAGGAGATGGCAAATCTCGGCTACAGCGGATTTTTGATTGGCTCGCACCTGATGCAAGCCGATTCTCCTGGCGAAGAACTGAAAAAACTAATAAAAGAAGTGCAAAATGACTAAGACCAAAATCTGCGGAATCACCAATTTTGTCGACGGTTCGCTGGCAGCGCAGCTGGGCGCATGGGCTATCGGCTTCGTTTTCTATCCAAACAGCCCTCGCTATATTTTGCCAGAAAATGCAGCGCAAATCACGCGGCAACTAGCGAATTATCCCGTCAAAACCATCGGCGTTTTTGTTAACGAAACTCCCGAGCGCATCAACTCGATCGCCGCAAAAGTGCGCCTCGATTATGTGCAACTGCACGGCACAGAGCCCGAAATCGCTTGCCGAAAAATCGAGCGCCCTTACATCAAAAATATTCGCTCCATCGAGGAATTAGCCGACTATTCTGGCGCTTTCGCTTATCTAATCGACGCCCACGACACCGAAAATTGGGGTGGCACAGGCAAATTAGCCGACTGGCAGCTCGCCAAGCAAATCAAATCCCAAAGCAAGCCGCTTATGCTCTCTGGCGGATTATCTACAGAAAATATCGCCGTCGCAATCGACCAGATACGCCCAGATTTTTTGGACATATCCAGCAGCATCGAGACAAAACCAGGCGAAAAAAATCACCACCTAATGCGACAACTTTTTGCCAAATTAAAAGAAAAATAAGGAGACTCTAGTGAACCAGAAATATCCCGACCACAAAGGCTATTACGAAGAGTTCGGAGGCAAATTTATCCCCGAAACTTTGATGCCCGCAATAGAAAAACTGGAAATCGAATGGAACAAGGCGAAAAATTCCCAAACTTTTTGGGACGAAATCCAGCGCTATCACCGATTTTACACAGGTCGCCCATCGCCGCTATACTACGCGCAAAGGCTCACCAAATTTTTGGGCGGAGCGAAAATCTACCTCAAACGAGAAGACCTCAACCACACCGGCGCGCACAAAATCAACCACTGCATCGGGCAGATAATGCTGGCAAAAAAAATGGGCAAAACTCGCATTGTGGCAGAGACTGGCGCAGGGCAACACGGCGTGGCTACAGCCACCGCAGCCGCTCTTTTCGGAATGAAATGCGTGGTCTATCAAGGAGCCGTGGACATCCAGAGGCAAAAGCCAAATCTTTTTCGGATGAAACTGCTCGGCGCCGAAGTCAAGCCCGTGCAAGACGGCTCCAGAACGCTCAAAGACGCCGTCACAGCCGCAATGCAAGACTGGGTAGCCAACGCAGAAGACACCTACTATCTGCTCGGCTCGGTGATGGGACCACACCCTTATCCAGAAATGATACGCACTTTCCAGTCGGTCGTCGGGCGAGAAATCGAAGCTCAAATAATGCAGCTCGAAGGCAAACTCCCCGACAGCATCGTCGCTTGTGTCGGCGGCGGCTCCAACGCAATCGGAGCTTTCTATCCTTTTCTTGCGCAAAAAAGCGTGCAACTAATCGGCGTTGAGGCAGCTGGCAAAGGCCTCGAAACAGGCAAACACGCAGCCACCATCGCCAAAGGCAAAAAAGGCGTCTTCCACGGAATGCTCTCCTACTTTTTGCAAGACGACAACGGGCAAATCGTCGAGCCGCACTCGATTTCTGCTGGGCTAGACTATCCCGGCATCGGTCCCGAACACGCAATGCTCCATCAGACAAAAAGAGCCGCCTATCACAGCGTCACCGACGCCGAAGCTCTGCAAGCGTTCGACCTGCTCTGCAAATTAGAGGGCATAATACCTGCCCTAGAATCTTCGAACGCAGTGGCTTACGCAATCAAAGCCGCTCCAAAATTAGACAAAAACCACATTATGATCATCAACCTTTCTGGAAGAGGCGACAAAGACCTTTTCACAGTTGCCCAAAAAATGGGGGAAAATTTATGAACCGCATAACGCAAACCTTTGCCAGACTTGCCCAAAGCGGCAAAAAAGCTTTCAGCCCTTTTCTGATGTCTGGCTATCCCGACAAAAAAACTTTCGAAGATTTGCTAAAAATCTGCTCCGAAACAGGCGTCGATTTTATCGAAGTAGGAATGCCGTTTTCCGACCCATCGGCAGACGGCGCCATCATCAAAAAAGCTGGCGAGCTGGCTCTGCAACAAGGCGCCAGCATACAATCGACTCTCGACTCCATCAAAAAATTCCGCGAATACGACAATCACACCCCCATAATCTGGATGGGCTACTTCAACGCAATTTACACTTTCGGCACAGAAGCCTTCGCCCAGCAAATCGCCGCAGCTGGAATCGACGGACTGCTGGTCGTGGATTTGCCAATCGAAGAAAGCTGGCGAATTTCGCACCTAAAAGCGAAAAACATTGCCCCCATACGACTCGTCACTCCGCTCACGACAGCAGACAGGGCGCAAAAAATCGTCGACTCCGCCGCTGGATTCCTCTACTTCGTATCCATCGCAGGCATCACAGGCACCAAAGAGGCAGAAAGCGCAAAAATAGAATCGCTCGTCGGCAACATCAAAAAGCAAACCGATTTGCCCGTCGTGGTCGGATTTGGAATAAAAACCCCGCAAAAAGCGAAGCAAATCCAGAAATTTGCAGACGGCGCAATAGTCGGCTCCGCCCTCGTGCAAGAAATCGACAAACATTTGGACGAAGACAAAAAAGTCAAAAATCGCGCCTCATTCTTGAAAAACATCAAAAAACACCTGCAAAGCTACCTCTAGCCCACAAAAAACGCAAAGTCAGCTTGACATCTTTTTGGGGCTCTCTAAAAAGGCATTTTTGATTTAAAAACTCGTTCACGATCTTGCATTTTCAAAAATTTTTGCGACATTTGCAACAGCTAACATTTTGCCTGCGTGCAAGTTAGCGCAACCAAAAATTCAAATCCAAAAGGAGAAAATAGATGAGTAAAATAGTAAAAAACTCGAGAAACACAGAAAACGCTCCGCAGTGCCCATTTAGCACGCAAACGGTAGCTTTTTCGCACTACAACAACATTTCGGCACAATTGCCAATCGATGCCAAAAGCGGCAAAGTCGTCGCTGGCGGCGTAAAAGAGCAAGCCGCTCAATGCCTTGCCAACATTCAAACAATCGTGAAAAGCGTCGGACACATAATGTCGGATGTCGTGCGCATCAATATTTACCTGAAAAAAATCACCGATTTGGACGCCGTCAACGAAGTTTACGCAAGCTTCTTCAGCGGATATTTGCCAACCAGAACGGCGCTCGCCGTAAACGACCTGGCAGCTGGCGCTCTTGTGATGATGGACGCGGTCATCTCCAACGGAGAAGGCACAACGCCGCAAGACCCATGCGATTTGGTCAAACTCGTGCGCAACACACACGACGCACCCATCAGCGCAGTCTCCACGCAAACCGTCGCTTTCTCGCACTACAATCACATCTCGGCGCAATTGCCAATCGACGCCAAATCTGGTAAAATCGTCGGCGAAACCGCCAAAGAGCAAACCGCACAATGCCTGGCAAACATCAAAGCGATAATGGAAGCTATCGACGCTCCGTTCGACGACATCGTCAAAATCAATATCCAATTGCGAAACCTCGAAGACATTCACGCAGTTGACGAAGCCTACAAAACCTTCTTCCCAGACTCTGCTATCGCCAGAGCCGTCGGATATTTCCCAGCTCGCTCAGTCGTGGCTGCCAGCGGTTTGCCGATGGACGCCCTTGTGCAAATCGACGCAACCCTCTCACACGGCGACGGAACTCCGCCACAAGCGGTCGAAGATCGGCACAACATCGTCATCCGAGCCAAAAACACCAGCGACGCTCCATTTTCACCGGTCTCCACACAAACAGCGGCGTTCTCGCACTACAACAACATCTCCGGGCAATTGCCACTCGACGCCAAAACTGGCAAAGTGGTCTCTGGCGGCGCCAAAGAGCAAGCCGAGCAATGCCTAAAAAACATCAAAGCAATCGTTGAAAGCGTCGGTCACTGTATGGACGATGCAGTCAAAATCAACATCCAGCTCAAAAACCTCGCCGACCTCGACGCAGTAAACGAAGTTTACAAAACATTCTTCAGCGGCGAGCTGCCAGCCAGAACGGTTTTGGGCGTTAGCGACATACCGCTTGGCGCGCTTGTGCAAATCGACGCCATCATCTCCAACGCCGAAGGGACTTTGCCACCAGCATAATCACAAAAAAACAAAACACAAAAGAGGCAGAAAAATTTTCTGTCTCTTTTTTTCGTCCAAACCTCACCTGCCGGACTTCGCCCAAAAATTCTTGACACTATCGCACTTCCTCACGAATCTAGCTGAAAAAAAATAGGATTGAAAAATGAAAAAGAAAATTATCGCAGGCAACTGGAAAATGAACAAAGATTTTTTCGCCGCCAGAGATTTTTTTAACCAAATAAACGAAAAAATAGCTCAAAAATCGCTGACCAAATCGACCTGCATTTTGTGTGTGCCCACGCCATACCTTTTGCGAGCCAGCAAATCCAGAATCAAGCCCGACTTGCTCTTTGGCGCACAAGATGTCTCCGCCCACACACAAGGCGCTTTCACAGGAGAAATCGCCGCCGATATGCTCGCCTCGTGCGAAGTCGATTGCTGCATCGTCGGACATTCCGAACGGCGCAAATATCACAACGAGAGCAACCAAATTTTGAACGAGAAACTATTCCGACTGCAAGAAAACAACATCACGCCAATCTATTGCATTGGCGAGAGTCTGCAGGAGCGCGAAAATGGCGACACCCAAAAAGTTTTGCAAACTCAGCTAGAAGAAGGACTTCGCGGAATCGACCTCGCCAAAGAGTTCATCATCGCCTACGAGCCAATCTGGGCTATCGGCACAGGCAAAGCCGCCACAGCCGAGACTGCACAAGAGGCGCACGGCTTCATCCGACAATGGCTAAGCCAAAAATATTCGCCCACTATCGCCGCAAAAACGCCGCTGCTCTATGGCGGCAGCATGAAACCAGCCAACATCAAAGAGCTAATCTGCCAAAAAGACATCGACGGCGGACTCATCGGCGGCGCAGCTCTGGAGCTCGACAGCTATTGGGAAATGGTCAAAATCGCCGAGGAATTATAAAAAAATGTTAGATTTAAAATTTGTTTGCGAGCATCAAGAAGAGGTCAGAGCCAACCTCAAGGCGAAAAAAGTCAGCCTCGATTTGGACAAAATTCTCCAGCTGGAGGAGCGTCGCAAAAAGGCGCTCTTCGCCTTTGAGACCAAAAAAGCACAGCAAAATAAAGCCTCCAAACTAATCGGACAATACAAAAAAGAGGGCAAGCCGACCGACGAAATTTTTGCGCAAGTCAAGCAACTTTCGGAAGAGTTAAAGCAAGAAAGCAGCCAAATCAGCGAAATCCAAAACGAGCTAAACGCACTGGCGCTGCGGCTGCCGAATATGCTGGACGCCGATGTGCCGCTGGGAAACAGCGATAGCGACAACCGCTTTCTCAAAGAGTGGGGCAAAAAAAAGGAGTTCGCTTTTGAGCCGCAAGATCACCTGCAACTCGCCAAAATCAACAACCTGCTCGATTTCGACAAAGCCGCCAAACTCAGCGGAAGCGGATTTGCTCTGCACACAGGTTTGGGCGCAAAAATCGAGCGAGGCTTAATCAACTTTATGCTCGATTTTCACTCGGCAAAACACGGCTATACCGAGCTGAATGTGCCATTTTTGGCGAACAGCAAAACGATGACTGGCACAGGGCAACTGCCGAAAATGCAAGACGATATGTACAAAATCGAGGGCGAAGATTTATACCTTATTCCCACGGCGGAAGTGCCGATAACCAACTACTTTGCGCAAACTGCCACCTCCTACAAAAATCTGCCCCAAAAATTTATGGCGTATTCCGCCTGCTTCCGCAAAGAGGCTGGCTCCTATGGCAAAGAGACCAAAGGGCTGCAACGACTGCACCAATTCAACAAAGTCGAGCTGGTGCAAATCGTCAAACCCAGCCAATCTCCGCTGGCTCTGGAAGAGATCTTGCGTGACGCTTGCCAAATCCTAGAAGCCCTAAACCTGCACTACCGCGTCATCACGCTCTGCAGCGGCGACACCAGTTTCGCATCTGCCAAAACCTACGACATCGAAGTCTGGTCGCCAGGACAGCAAAAATATCTGGAAGTCTCCTCTGTGAGCAACTTCCGCGACTTTCAGGCGCGCAGAGCTGGCATCAAATACAAAGACGAAAACGGCAAATCGAACTTCGCGCACACCCTCAACGGCTCTGGCGTAGCGTTGCCGAGACTATTCATCGCCCTGATCGAAACATACCAAAACGAAGACGGAACAATCAATTTTCCCAACATCATAAAACCTTACCTAAACGGAGGAATCCAATGAACAAAAAAATCATCATCGCAATCGCAATCGTCGTCCTGGCGCTAGCTGGCATCATCTTCTACGCCACACGACCTATACCACTTGGCAAACCTTTGCAACTCAAAGATGTCTTGGCAAAAAATGTCGCCGAGAACGGCAAAAGAGCACTCATCGACCTTAGAACCGTGGGCAATTTCGACTGGAACACACTCTACATCTTGTCGCCATATCGCAAAGAAATCAAAGGCTTGCGTGGAATGGAAAAAGTTTTTGCCGACGCCAAAATCGAGCCGAACACCTGCATTTTGCTCTTCGCAGAAGGCGATGTCGTCAACGGATTTGCGGTTGTGCCTCGCAACATCGTCGATTTTTCGCTATTATCAGAAAAATACCCCCGCGAAAAAGCAAACTTCAGGCTGCAAAAAAGACCGTTCAACGGACCTGGCAACAAACCGTGGTATAATGTCATCCTCTAGATGCCAGACAATCCCAAAATAGTTTTTGCAGGATCACCTGCGTTTGCCCTGCCAACTCTGCAAGCCCTTTGCAAAACGGAGTTGCGCCCTTGCCTTGTCATCACGATGCCCGACAGCAAAAAAGGTCGCGGCAAAAAACTATCGGCAACACCCGTAAAAATTTTGGCGCAAAAGCTGCAAATCCAAACTGTTTGCACCAGCGACATCAACCAGCTAATCCCCCAGCTAGAACAGCTGCAACCCGACTTGCTCATCACCGTTGCCTACGGCGGCTACCTGCGCGGCAAAATTCGCAAACTGCCCAAATTCGGCTGTATCAACCTGCACCCCTCGCTCCTGCCAGCCTATCGTGGAGCCAATCCGATCAAATATCCGCTGCTAAACGGCGAGCAAACAACAGGTTACACCATCTTCAAAATCGTCGCCAAAATGGACGCCGGCGGCATCTACTATCAAAAAAAAATCGCTATCGACCCGCAAGAAAATTTCGCCCAGCTACACGACAAATTGGCAGAAGAAGGCGCAGCAGGAATGGTGCAAACCGTGCGAAAAATTATCGCAGGCCAGATCAATGCCACGCAGCAAGACCACGCACAAGCCACTTACACCCAAAAAACCGAAAAAAGCGACACCTACATCAACTGGAACAACTCTGCCAAAGCGCTCCACAACTTTGTGCGAGCCTACAGCCCAAAACCTTGCGCTATCACATTTTTGGACGAAAAACCGCTAAAAATCGTCGCTTGCCAAATAACCGAGCAAAAATCGACTTCACCCGCTGGCACTATCGCCGAAATCGCCAAAAACCAAGGCTTTTTGGTCTGCACCCAAGATTTCGACATCTTGGTCACAAAGGTGCTGCCTGCGGGCAAAAAAGAGATGGACGCCTACGCTTTTTCCCTTGGCAAAACCGACCTGCTGGCAAAAAAATTCGGCAACCCACAATGAACAATTTGCTACGATTTCTGCTCAATTTCGGCTTTGCCTGCCTGCTGATTCCTGCCAAAATTTTCAGGCAAAAAACAAGCCTAAGACGCTCATACATAAAGCTTTCCAATCGTCTTACAAACTACGGCAAATTCGCACCCGAAAAAATTTTGCTCCTTTTGCCACACTGCTTTCAGGTCAGCGACTGCCCCATCAGGATTACGACAGACATACACAACTGCAAAAGTTGCGGCAAGTGCCAAATGGGCGAGATTTTACAGTTGCAAAAAAAATACGGCATCTGCGTCTGCATCGCCACTGGCGGCTCGCTCGCACGCAAAAAAATCAAAGAGCTCAGACCAAAACTGGTGATCGCCGCCGCCTGCTATCGCGACCTTTCCGAAGGCATCCACGACATTTTTCCGATGCCCGTGTTCGGCACACTCATCTCGCGTCCCAAAGGACCTTGCCAGGACACCCAGCTGGACATCCCAGAAATTGAAAAAACGATAAAGAGATATTTAAAATGACAACAAAAAAACGCAAAATTTCCGCGCAGGAAATGGAAAAACTCTCGTCCTGCTTCACCCTTTCGGATATGGAAATCTTCATCTTCCCCGAGCTTTTCTACTCGCTGGTGCTCGCCAACATCTGCTCTCCGCTGATTTGGGAAATGCAAAGCGACCCGTGGTTTCGGGGGCTTCACACCAAAAGCGACGCCCAAAAAATCAAGCGCATCAAGCAATTCATAATGGACCGCTTCGAATTCAACCTCGATTTGCAAACTTGGGGGCTGACCAACAAACTCACCGAAGTCAACCGCTTCAAAGAGTTCGTCGATATGGACATTCTGGCAAACTCCAACGCCCTGTTTGGCTATCACGGCGACAAATACTACTTCGACATCGACATCCGCCGCCATTTCGGACTCGACAAATACAACGGCGACATCATCCCCTATTGGAAAACCGAGACCGTCGAGGCCATGAGCGCCTTTTGCCACAAACCAGAATACGACCAAGGAGCCGGAGAGTGCGTATCGTTCGCCTGTCTCTACGCAGCGGCGCTATTCATCATCGGCAAAATCCCCTTGGAAAAAATCTACCTAATGGCAACGCCCCTGCACTCGCAAAACTTCATCGATATAGAAGACGGCATCCTCACCAACAATCGCCGCATCATCACCAAAAATATGTGGTTCAACGGAACAGCCCTCTCCACAAAAGCGCGCAGAGCGCTAGAAAACGAGCAAATCACGATGGTCAGCCACATCAGCGGCTATGTCCACTCGACCTACGAAAAAGCGACCATCGACGCAGGCGAATTCAAAAACTTCCGCCAAAAACTCGCATCGTTCCTCTCGCACAAACCAAACGCCGTAACTTTCAGGAGTTTTCTGCGCTCCAAACCAGAACTGCAAAAACACTTCCAATTCTCGATCAAGCAAAAAGGAGCGACCTACTATCTCGGCGTCGAGACGATTTTTTCCTACGAAAACAGCTCCAAAAATAGCTTTTCCGACAGCTCCAAAAGGGCGCTTCTGCAAGAGATAGACACCGACGAATTTAGCCTCACGCCGCTGGAAGGCAGAGCCGATCTGCAAGATTTCGAAAAGCAACTCATCAGCAAAAAAAGCAAATTCTCGTGCCAAAAAGCGCTGGACATCATCGAGCAATACAACGAGTTCATCCACACTTCGCCGCGCTTTCCGTGTCAGATGAAAGATTATCAAAATCAATCGCCGCTGCAAATCGACACCCAGATGAGTCGGCACGAAATTTTGGAATACCTGACCTTGCAAGCCGCAAAAAACAAAATCGCCCACTACACGCTCTACACCTATCGTCAAATGGACGCAATCGACTGGAGACCATACATTTACGCCTGTCAAACTCGCAGCCCAATCTGCCAAGAAAAATTTGCCAAACTCTCGCCGCAAAAGCTATTTGAGGCTCTGCAAAAAATGAAAAATGCGTCTATCTACAGCGAAAATCGGCTTGCCACACCAGACGAAGCCTGCAACTTCGGCACCGCCGACGGCATCGAAAAAGCGATAATTATGGCGACCTGCTTCCCAAAAGAAGCTGGAGCTCTGCTCGTCGCTGGCGAAAAAGTGGAGATAGAGATCTCTTGCGAAAAATTTTGCTTCTCGTCCCAAAAAAGTTTGCACAAAACCATCGACTTGCAAAAAATTTCGTGCTAACTGCCCGCCTCTAGCGAGTCCAGCCGCAAAAACTCCTGCAGAAATTTCTGCTCTTTTGGCGTGTTGAGCGCAGAATTTTCTCGCAAAATCTTGCCTTCGTCTTGCCGAAACTCGAGCGCCGCCTGAACAATATGCTCCAAAATCGCTTTGATCCGACCCTTTATCGCCCAGCGCACAACGCCAAGCGAGAGCAAACCGTTCACAAACGAGCTCTCGTTAAAAAGAAAAATCCGCAGCTCGTAGTCGCAAGTTTGCTGCCGCGAAGCCGCAATATCGACCATCACCAAGGCCGTGCCGTAGAGATGCCACCACAAAAAATAGCCTTCGCCGTCGCCATAATAGACGCGCCTGTCCGTCTGCGCCAAAGGCGAGAGCAAATTCATTCTGCCCTGCAAACCTTTTATCGTCGCCAAAAATCGCCGCTTGTCCGCATCCAGATACTTTATCTTGTAATCGGTTCCACGATAAGCGTTTACCAGCTTCGCCGTCTGGGGCAAATTCTCGAACAAAAAATTGAGCGACGCAAAACCCAGCGGCACCTGTCCACGCAAAACATACTCGACTCTGCCGTCAATCTGCAACTCTTTCTTCACCCGAGCGCCCCAATAGCCCGTCAGTTGCACATTCCGCGCAGACAACTCCGCCTGCAAAGCGTCCTCGGCAAAAATCGGCGCAACCAGCACGCTCAGCGCAAAAATCAGCCACAACTTCCGACAAAAAAACTTCTTCATACAGCCACTCTCCACATCCACACAAATCTGCCAATCACAAAATGGGGATTTTGCTGAAAAAAGCTCCACCAAAAAGCGAAAATTGGCTTGACGGCGCAGGAACAACAAGTTTTATTTGGGAAAAATAAGGGAAATAATTAAATTTCACAAAATTCAAAAAACTAGAGCGTTTAGCCAATGAAAAAATACAGTTTCAAAAACGACTACAGCGAGGGCTGTCACACAAAAATTTTAGAGAAGCTAAGCCAGGCAAATCTCGTGCAAGAAGAAGGATATGGACTGGACAGCTTTTGCGAAGAAGCCAAAAAAGCGATTCGCCAAAAAATCGGCAATAAAGATACCGCCATCCACTTTTTAGCCACTGGCACGCAAACAAACTTAGTCGTAATCTCCTCAATTCTAAAGCCTTACGAATCCGTTATAGCGCCAGAAACGGGGCATATCGCTGTCCACGAAACTGGAGCCATCGAGGCGACAGGCCACAAAATAAACACGGTCAAAACCGAAAACGGAAAACTAAAAAGCCAAGACATACAGGCAGTCCTAGACGCCCACACTGACGAGCATATGGTAAAGCCACGCTTGGTATTCATCTCAAATTCAACCGAAATCGGGAGCGTCTATACAAAAAACGAATTGCAAATTTTATCCGATTTTTGCAAAAAAAACAACTTGTATTTATATGTCGATGGCGCCCGATTAGGCTCCGCTCTTACCTGCCCAAAAAGCGATTTGTCTTTGGCGGACTTGGCAAATCTGGTCGATGTTTTTTACATCGGCGGCACAAAAAATGGCGCATTATTAGGCGAAGCAATCGTCATAAACAACGAAAAATTAAGCGAAAATTTTCGCTTCAACATCAAGCAAAAAGGCGCTTTACTCGCCAAAGGCAGAATCTTGGGAATTCAATTTTTGGTTCTATTCAAGGACGATTTATTTTTCAAACTCGCAAAACATGCAAATTCGATGGCGGCAAAACTGGCAAAAGCGTTAAAAGAACAAAATTACAATTTTCTGATAGAGCCAGCCTCAAACCAAATTTTCCCGATTTTGCCGAACAATTTAATAGAAAAACTTGGCAAAAAATACTCGTTTTATATTTGGGAAAAAATTGATGGTCGAAATTCAGCCATCAGATTAGTCACCTCTTGGGCAACAAAAGAAGAGATCGTGGATAAATTTATTTCCGAGCTGAAATAAGCACATTTCTTTCTTTCGGTTGACCACAAAAAATCTAACCGATAAAAAGGACACACTATGAAAAAAACGCTTCTTTCGCTAATCTTTTCCTTCATAATTTTGGCGAGCTACAGCCAAAATCTTACCAAAAATTTCATCGACAAAAACTATATCGAAGTCACTGGCTTTGCCTGCAAAACCATCACACCAAACCAAATCTATCTACACATTTTGATTAACGAAAAAGATTTGAAAAACAAAAACTTGGCAAAAACAGAAAAAGCGATGATCGATAAACTCAAAGAAATCGGCGTAAATGTGAATAAAGAGCTTACTGCCAAAGATTTGAGCAGCGATTTTGAGTATCATTGGGCGTTCAATTCCGACATTTTGCTCTCCAAAGAGTATCGACTGCTAGTGCACGACGCTATTACGGCTGGAGAGGTTTTTAGCCAATTAAAAAAACTGGGAATTTCCAACATCTCTGTCGCAGAAGTCAGCCACAGCGAAATCGAAAAATTAAAAAAAGATGTCAAAATTCAGGCGATGCAATCTGCCAAAGACGATGCGAAGTCGCTTGCCACAGCCATCGGACAAAAAATTGGGCGAGCGCTTTTCATCAACGCAAATCACCACGAAAACCTAACCAAAGAATACTCGTATGCCAACATCTACACCGCCAGAGTCAGAGGTGCTCCTACCAAAAAAAACCTAAGTTCTAGTAAACCAAACATCAAGTTTGAAAAAATCAAACTAGCTTACCAAGTTACCGCAAGATTTGCTTTGGAATAGAAAAAATGCCAAATTTCAAAATATAAAAAAGGCAAAATATGACAAATTCGATAGATTATAGCAAAAACGAAAACTGGGCTTCGTTGCCAGACACGAACAAAGCCGTCGATGTTTTTTATGTATATCCGACAGTTTATCTGAAACCTGAGCCAAAAAATATGGATATTGGCGACCCTACTCTTCGTAAAAATGTTTCTGGGCTGCTGACAGCTCAAGCGGGTGTTTATTCTCCATATGCAAATTTGTTTGCTCCTTATTATCGCCAACAAACAGCCGCTACGCAAAGTATGAAAGCGAACAACGGCGGCGTGAGTGCATATGAAGACCCTAGCTTCAAAATCGGCTATCGAGACATCCAACAAGCCTTCTATTATTACCTAGCGCACCTCAACAAAGGGCGACCTTTCATTTTAGCAGGGCACAGCCAAGGCTCAATGGTTATCATCCAGCTACTCAGAAATCGCTTCGAGAACCCTCAACTGCAGCAACAACTCATCGCAGCTTACGCTATCGGATACTCCCTTACCAAAGAAGATTTGGCGAACTATCCGTGGATGCGCCTTGCCCAAAAAGAAGACGACACTGGCGTAATCATCACCTATAACACCCAAGGTCCTAACGCTGGAGAATCGCCAGTTTTACTCAAAAACGCCGTAGCCATAAATCCGCTAAACTGGAAAACCGATGCAACTCTAGCTCCACAATCAGCAAACAAAGGTGCTGTTTTCTTCAACGACGCCACTGGCGAAGTTTTACAAAAAATTCCAAACTTCACAGACGCAAAAATCGACACCACCACTGGCGCACTAATCGTCTGCAAAATGCAACCCACACAAACAGACAAAATCAACCTCAAAAAAATGGGCAGATGGCCAAGCGAAGTCTATCATCGCTACGACTACGCATTTTTTTACGAAAATATAAAAGAAAATGTCGAAAAGCGCATAAAAGCGTTTCAAAAAAATAGAGGGAAATTATGAAAACGAAAAGCAAGCTGAACAAACTTCTCAAAGCAGCTGGAATAACGCTGCTGATTTACGGACTTTTGGAATGTCTGGATGTTTACAGCAATTTTGCGGCGATGCTGGGCTGGTCACAAAACAGCTACCCTCCTTTTTATTTTGACGCTATTAACAAGCTCTTCACCCAAAAACCGCTCTACTCATTTTTGTTCACCCTCATTCCGACCTCCCTGCGCCTAATCTCGGGCATCGGCATCCTCCGTGACAGAATGTGGGGCTTTTGGCTTGCTATCATCGTGAGCATCTACACCTTTTGCGTCTTCACCCTCTTTTTACCTTTGGGCGTCTATGACGGCATTTTAACCACAATCGTCCTGATTTTTCTGTTGATTGGCTACTGTGGAAAATCCAAAATTTCCAGTTTTATTTCTTGACAAATAAGCTCTTTATCCGCCCTCTAATTAAGAATTTATAGCAACAAATTAAACTTGGAGACCATAACCCAAAATGATCCAAAAAAAATATTTAGCGCCGAACGGTTGCACTTTGTCCAGCCTCTGCGTCGGGCTCATCGCCATCCAGCGAGTGATAAACGGCGACTACATCCAAGCCTGCTGGCTCATCACCTTGTGTATGGTATTCGACCTTTTCGACGGCACACTCGCCCGCAAATTCGAGGCGTTCAGCGACTTTGGAGCCGAGCTAGACTCGCTCGTCGATTTCCTCTGCTTTGGCATCGCTCCCGCTATCCTCGCCTACAATATGCTGCTAATCCACAAGCCACTTTACGGCGGAATTTTGTGCATCTTTTTTGTCATCTGCGCCGCATCGCGACTTGCTCGCTTCAACTCCTGCCTGTCGTCCGACCTCTCGGTCAAACACGACTTCAAAGGGCTACCCGTGCCAGCAGCCGCAGCTTTCATCGTCTCCTACATCATCTTTGCGAATGAACTTCCGCACAAAATGCACCTGACCATCCTTATCGCAATCATCCTGCTCTCCTCACTGTTAATGGTCAGCAGCGTCCAGTTCCGCCCGCTCAAACCGTCGGCACGAAAAAACATCTTCGTAAAACTTTTCGTCTGCGCAATTTTAGTCGCGTCAATTTGGCAAGCAGCCTACATCTACTTCCCGCTTTGCCTGCTGCTGCTTCTACAAAATCTTTTGCTGAACCTTGGTCAAAAATATCACAAAAGCTAAACCGTTCATCGACGCTTTAGCGCAACTACTCTTTCCCAAAATTTGCTACGCTTGCAGAAAAAAACTGCCCGACCAAAGCAGTCGCATCAGCATTTGCCCGGAGTGCCTCTCGCAACTAGAACCGCCAAGCAAACAGCGCCCGAGCGTTTACAGCCTACTCAAATTCAACCCGATTGCGCAAGAACTCATCCACCAGCTAAAATATAACAACAAAAAAAAAGTGGCGCCGCAACTTTGCTTTTGGGCAAAATCGCAAATCGAAAAAAACATCGCACCGTGGAACATCGACGGAATCGTGCCTGTGCCGCTTTTTCGCATTCGCTATAACGAGCGCAGCTACAACCAGTCGGAACACATCGCCAAAGCTCTTAGCAAAATTCTTGGCGTGGAACTTTTGCCAAAAATCTGCAAACGAGTCCGCTATACCAAAACTCAAGCTCGGCTAAAAAACGCAGACGCTCGCAAAAAGAACCTTGCGGGAGCTTTCGCCTGCCGCGGCAAAAATCATCTGGGCAACAAAAACCTGCTGGTCGTGGACGATGTGCTGACCACAGGCGCGACCCTGCAAAACCTCGTTACCACCCTCTCGCAAATCACAAACGGCAAAATCTACGGATTTACCTTGGCGACGGCGAGCGAAAAATGACCTACTACAAAATCTTGAGCGTCCTGGTTTGCAACCTGCTGCTGCTCTCATGCATCCCCGTTTTGCTGAAATATCTGCTGTTTTGCCGCGCCCGCACATTTTTGGGCTTCAAGCTATTTTTCACACCCGGAATCGTTATCCGCAAAGAAAAACAGCTCCTGCAAAAAATCGACCAAGGAATCGTTGAATATCACAAATTTTGCCTTGACAAAGATAGCCAAACCCTTAGCAGAGTCGAAGACAAACTCAGCAAAATCGTCTTCCAAAAGACAAAATTTTTGCAAAATTGGCACTTTTTGCCAGCGTTTTTCTGCCTATTTTTGCGAAAAATTCTTTCCGTCTTGGTCTATCAGATAGTGCTGCAAGCGGGAAAAGAGATTTTGCCAGCGTTGTCCGACAAATACAAACTGGAAACTCGCCTTCAGGAAATCAGAACCAAAATCGAGCCTGAGATGATCGAAGAGTTGAGCCAAAAATATTTTTTCAAATACTTGCTCTACTTTTTCGCCTCGCTAGGACTTTTAACAGGAATCACAAACAGTATAATAATATGGCTATTTTAAAAAAAATCTCCGTCGTGGCAATTTTTTGTCTTGCGCAAACTATTTTCGCAGACGATTTAGGACGACTGGACTCCGCCTATCAAAGCGGTAACATCCAATATTTGCAAGAGAATTTGCCCAATGTGCAGAGCGATTTTCCCGAAGAAAAAGAGCGCATCGATTTTTACAAAGCTGTTACGCAATCGTCGCCAAATTTTGTGCAAGAGTTGGAAAAAATCTCCGCTCAGCCCAACAATCAGTTTTCGCAAGCGGCGCTTTTGGAGCTGAGCAAAGTTTACTACCTGAAAAAAGATTACTCCAAGGCGCTGAAATATTTGGACAAAATCACCAAGCCCGCTCTGCAAGCCGAAAAAAGTTATTGGACGGCGTATTCGCTTTATGCGCTGGCGGACTATAAAGTCGCCATTCAGTGGGCGCAAGAGTATCAACAGCTCGCGCGCGACAACGACCGAATCGAAAATACCTACATCCTCATCAGCAATTGCTATATCAAGCTGGGCAAATATGACCTTGCGCTAAAGCTTTTGCTCTCGTTGGAAAAGCTCAAACTCCTTAGCTCGCAAAGAGCCGCGGGGCTATACAACATCAGCGTTTGTTACGAAGAGCTGAACAATCCCGCAAAGCAAAAAGAGACAGTTTTTTTGCTCAAAAAAGATTTCCCTTACAGCAAATATGCCGAGCTTCTTACCGAAAGAGATTTACAGGTTTTCCAAGACGACTCGCTGCAGCCGCAAAGCCAGACAAACAGCACGGTTTACCTGCAAGTTGGTGCTTTTGGCGACGAAGAAAACGCTGCAGATTTTTCTGATATTTTGCTAAACAAAGGCTTTCCGACAAAAATTCACAAAGACGAAAAAAACAGCGGCACTTTCTACAAAGTTTGGGCTGGTCCCTTTGCCAATTCGCAAGATTTGCAGGCGGCGAAATCGAAACTGCTGGCAGAAAATTATCCGAGCTTTGTCGTGGAAGAGCAGCAAACGCAAAGCCAAGAAGAGCCGTTGCAGCAAACGCCAGCAGAGCAAAGCGTGCCGACGCTCAGCCACAAAAGTTACTACTTGGAATGCGGCGTTTTTACCGATCCAGCGAAATTGCAACAGCGCTTGCAGCGGCTGAAAAAAATCGGCGTGAGCGCGCAGGCGTATAAGCGCACAGTCGGCAGCAAATCCTTCATCTATGGCGTTATAGGGCCGTTCTCCAGCAAAGAAGAGGCGCTGGCTCAGCAGAGAAAGCTCAAAAGATACAA
Source organism: Candidatus Cloacimonadota bacterium (assembly GCA_963676615.1). Classification (GTDB taxonomy): domain Bacteria; phylum Cloacimonadota; class Cloacimonadia. Next base: position 1,368,592 of record OY781092.1, read on the forward strand.
CCTCGCCAGCAACATTTTTATCAAATAAAAAATGCCCAAAGCCAAGCTAACTCCGATGTTGGAGCAATTTCTCCACTTCAAAAATCAGCATCCCGACAAGATTATTCTCTTTCGAATGGGCGATTTTTACGAAACTTTTTTTGACGATGCCCAAGTTTGCGCCAAAATTTTGAACATCACCCTGACGACCCGCAACAAAAACAAGGAGAACTCCGTGCCGCTGGCGGGCTTTCCCTATCATTCGCTTTCCAGCTATCTGCCGCGCCTGATTGCCGCTAATCAAAAGGTGGTGATTTGCGAGCAGATGGAAGACCCAAAGCGAGCCAAGGGGCTGGTCAAGCGCGAAATCGTGGACATTATCACGCCGGGGAGCATCGTCGAATCGGAGTATATTCACTCGCCCGACGACAACTTTTTGACTTCGCTGGTGTGCGAAGGCTCGGAATATGGCGTTGCCAGCGTGGACATCTCCACGGGGAAATTTAACTTTACGCAACTGCAAAAAGAACAGCTGCCCGCAGAGCTGGAGCGGCTTTCTCCCAAAGAAATTTTGACTTTGCAACTTCCTCGTGATGCAGAAATTGCCGAAACTTTCGACGCAAAAATTTCTCACAGTCAATACGAGGACGACCAAATCCAGCTGGAGCGAGCGCAGGAGATTTTGAAAGAGCATTTTTCGCTTCTGTCGCTTGCGGGCGTTGGTTTGTCCGAACATCCGCTGGCGACCAAAGCCGCCGCGATAGCCATTGCGCATCTGAAAGATTTGAAAAAAAACGACCTCAAGCACATCGACAAAATCGAGTATTATTCGCTGGGCGCGTGCGTGCAGATGGACAAATCGACCGTCGCCAACTTGGAGCTGACCAAATCGCTGCTGGAGGGCACGACGCACGGAACTTTGCTGCAGGTGCTCGACCAAACTTGCACACCGATGGGTAGTCGCAAGCTCAAGCAGTGGGTGCTGCGACCGCTTTTGCAACAAGAGGCGATCGAACACCGACTGGAAATCGCCGAGGAGATGCTCGACAAAATCGATTTGACTCTGGCTTTGCGAGAGTTGCTGAGTAAAATCGGTGACATTGCCAGACTCACCAGCAAAATTTCCACAGGTTCGATAAACCCAAAGGAGATGCTCGCCATCGCTCAATATCTGGGGCTTTCGCGCGAAATCAAAGAGATTTTGGACAGCTTCGACTCCCTTTCGCTACTGCAAATCAAGGACAACATCCAAAACTACGACCAAATTATCGACAAAATCGACTCGACGATTTGCGAAAATCCGCAGAAAGCGATAACGCAAGGCGGCATCATCAAAAGTCAAGCAAATCAAGAGCTTGGCGAGTTGCATCAAATCAGCTCGCAAGGGAAGTCGTGGATTTTGAAGCTGGAAAAAGAGGAAAAAGAGAAGCTGGGAATTGCAAATCTGAAAATCGATTACAACAAAATTTTTGGCTACTACATCGAAATCAGCAAAAGGCACGCCGACGCTGTGCCAGAGCGGTATATTCGCAAGCAAACTTTGGTCAATAGCGAGCGGTTTATCTCGCCGGAGCTCAAGGAGTATGAGAGCAAGGTGCTGGGCGCCGAGGAGCGAATTAAGGAGCTGGAATACGAGATTTTTTGCAATTTGCGCTCCTTTTTGCAGGAAAAAATGAGCCTGCTACTGGAGTTTGCCGACACGCTGGCGCTGCTGGATGTTTACGCAAACTTCGCTCAAATCAGCTTTCATCGTGGTTATTGCAAGCCGAAATTTAACGACCAAAAAATTTTAGACCTCAAAAAATCTTTTCATCCTGTGATAAAGGAGCTGCTCAAAACTCAAGAGTTCATCCCCAACGACATCTACATCGACAACGAAAAAAACAACATCGTCTTGATTACCGGACCAAATATGGCGGGCAAATCGACCTATCTGCGGCAAGTCGCCGTCTCCGCTTTGATGGCGCAAATCGGCTGCTATGTCCCTGCCAAAGAGGCGTCGATGCCCATTTTTGACAAAATCTTTACGCGCGTTGGAGCGTCGGACAACCTCGCCAAAGGGCAAAGCACATTTTTGGTTGAGATGCTGGAGACCGCCTCAATCCTCAACTCTGCCAGCAAAGATTCGCTGGTCATCTTGGACGAAATTGGCCGTGGCACCAGCACCTACGACGGCTTATCGCTCGCCTGGTCAATCATCGAATACCTGCACAGCAGCCACCTAAAAGGCGTCAAAACGCTCTTCGCCACGCACTATCACGAGCTCACGCATCTGGCGGAAACTTTGCCGAGCGTGAAAAATTACAATGTCATCGTCGAGAAAGAGGACGACAAAATCATCTTTATGCACAAAGTTTTGCCGGGAAAAGCCTCGGAAAGCTATGGCATCGATGTCGCTCAGCTGGCGGGCATCCCTGCGCCTGTCATTTTGCGCGCCAAAGAGATTTTGCAAACATTAGAAAATTCACAAAAAAAAAGCAAAAAAGTTCAGTTGCACACGCAACTGCAGGCATTTCCTGCTTCTCCAGAAAAAAAACAAACACCCCAAAATCTACTGAAATTGCAAAAAAAACTGCAAGCTATTTCGACCGATCAAACAACGCCACTGCAAGCTTTGCAGCTTTTGAGCGAGCTGCAAAAAATCGCCTCTCAAGAAAGTTGATGGCGGTATTTGCACACCGTTCGTCTGCTGATTTTGACGCCCATCTGCTGTAACTGCTCGGCGATTTCTCGGTCGCCAAAGCCCTCTTTCGTTAAACGGCGCACCTTTTCTTTTACAAAATCTAGACTTAAACCAGCTTGCCCTTTCACCAAAAAATCGGACAGAAGCTTTACTTCGCCCACAAAATCGACCTGCTTATTTTTGAGCAAAGCGTAGCAAATATTTTTGGAAATCTGCAAATCTTCCGCCAGCTTTTGCATCGCCAAAGGGCTGAACGACGCCCGTTTTTGCCAAGATTCCCACTGAAATTCGCAAAGATATTTCCCAACTTTTTGCAAAAGTTTTTCGCGCGAACTTAGGATATTTTGCAAAAATTGCCGCCTTTTTCTTTGCTTGGCAAAAAAATCGCCGGCGCATTGCTGATACTCCGATTTCAATTTCAGCTTCGGACAAAAAACTTTGTTCACTCGGCAGATTTTGCCGTCCCACACCAAATCTACCTGCGACTGCGAGTAGTCATAATTTTCGATTTCGTTCAAATCGAGCAGTGGATTTGCCAAAATCTCTTGTTTGAGAAAAAGGCTCAGCTCTCGCAAATCCATTTTGTAGAGCTTGAGAAAAAGCGGCGATTGCCCAACTTTTTTGTCTAAAACGATATCCGCAAAACTGATCAGAGGCTTGCTCATCGGCTACTTTTCGTGCGACTCGACTCGCTTTTTCGCCGCCGCAAAAAGCTTCTGCGTGTTCAAATTTTCGGTGATACCCACATCCAGCACATCCACATAAATCGCATCCTGATAATAGGGCATCAGCACATCGCGAAAGGTCTGCGCGCGAGAGTCGGCAAGCACTTTCGGCACAAAATCGGCAGCGAACAAAATCGGATGCCCCTTCTTCGGGCGACCATCTTTGCGACCGACAGGAATCACGAAAGGAGCTGGCTCGACATAGGCGTCCGAAATTTTTTGGTAACTCTCTGGCAAAACGAACGGCTGATCGACCAAATTGAGCATCGCCATATGTCCGCTTTGCACCTTGACAAACCCTTTTTTTACCGACGAAAGCATTCCGCCTTGCAGATGTTCTGCGTTAAAAACTGGGAACACAAAATCGGCGTAACGATCTGCCAGATAGTCCGATACGCCTTGGTAGTTGTCGCCAAGCACGACAATCACACGATCAGAAAAAGCCCGTAACTTCTGCAAAACCAGGTCGATAGTCTTGCCATCGCCGACATCCAAAAGCGCTTTGTCCGCACCCATTCGCGAAGATTGCCCCGCACACAGCAAAATCGAATCTATTTTCATAAAAACTCCTTACTTAATTTCATCTAAAAATTACTTGAAAATTGTAAAGAGAAATTTTGTAACGAAAAAATGGTGCCTTTTCAATAAAAAAAGACACCAAACTTCATCGAGCAAATTTATATGAATATCAAAGTTAGCACCACAACCAGCGCTATCGTCACCAAACCTTGCACCAAAGTAGCCAAAGTCTGGGTTTTATAGGCTGTAGAGACATCCATTCCGCTAAACTCTGTGACAACCCAAAAAAAGCTGTCGTTCGCATGAGAAACCGTCATTGCGCCTGCTCCAATAGCCATAACTGTCAGCAATCTGCCTCCGATAGTGGCAAGTCCAAGAGCGGGCAAAAGCGGAGCGATCAAAGTTGAGGTGACCACGATAGCTGTCGTGGAAGAACCTTGTGCTGTCTTGAGAGCCGCAGCCACGATAAAAGGCACCAAAATGCCGATGCTGATAGTGCTTAGCGAATTGCCCAGATACTCGCCAATCGGCGTTGCTTTTAGCACAGAGCCAAAAGAGCCGCCCGCAGCTGTAATCATTATTATAACTGCGGCGTCCATCAACCCCATTCCGACCCAACCGCTAAGAGTTTCTTTATCAAATTTAGGCAGCAAAAAGCAACAAAAAAAGACGCCAGCCATCAAAGCGTTTACGGGTTTACCCAAAAAACCAAAAAATTTAAAGAGAAATCCGTTTCCCAAAGGATGTGTCGGAAAATTCGCCAAAGAACCCAAAGTGATCAAAATAATCGGCACAGCGATGGGAGCAAACGCCTTCCAAATGCTCGGCAATTTGCCATATTGCTTTTTTATCTCGGCATAATCCATCTCCAGCGGAGCTGTGTCGTCGCCACAAGTGAACTTGCCGCCAACTTTTGTAGCCCACCAATAGCCTGCCAGCATCGTCACGACGGACACTCCCAGCCCAAGCAAGATAACAAAACCAAGATGCGTCGAGAGTCCCGAATTTGCGGCAGCGGCAATCGGTCCGGGCGTCGGTGGCACCAAAGTGTGCGTCGCGTAAAGTCCCGTTGCCAAGGCAACAGACATCACAACCCCTGGAGTTTTGGTTTGCTTGACCAAAGATTTTTTGAGAGAAGACAAAATCACAAAGCCAGAATCGCAAAAAACGGGAATCGACACGATATAACCGATAATACTCATCGCCAAAGCTGGTCTTTTTTTTCCGATTACCTTGATAACCGTGTCCGCCATCACAATCGCAGAACCTGACTTTTCCAGAACTTTTCCGATAATCGTCCCCAAAATTATCACAATTCCGATGTAAGTCAAAATGCCGCCAAAACCTTTACGAATAGTTGCCCCTATCTGCAAAGGATCCATTCCCGCAGCAAACGCAACGCCATACGAAGCCAACAAAAGAGCAATAAACGGATGGAGCTTCCATTTGGCAGTGGCTATCACGATAAAAACGATAGACAACACCAAAATCACCAATAACATAGGACCTTGAACCATAATTCCTCCTCTCTACTTTTAATTTTTACAAAAAGCTTTCGCCACTCTGAAAATATTCACCAAACTAAACTCAAGGTCTTTTTCGGCAGTGGCAAAAATCTCTTGCAAACTGCCAGAACACCTAATGGCAGAAAAAACGCCGCTAAGCCCGTGGCTATACAAAGTATCGATATTGTCCTCCACAGAGCCGACCACCGCAATCACTGGCACGCCAAACTTTTGCCCCAATTTCGCCACACCCATCGGCAATTTTCCAAAAGTCGTCTGCCAATTCATCTGCCCCTCACCTGTCACGATCAAGTCGAAATCGCCCGACTTCACCTTATTTTCCAAATCTATTTGCTCAGAAATTATCGAAAAACCCTGACGCAATTCGCCGTTCAAAAAAGCTATCAAACCAGCGCCCAATCCACCAGCAGCCCCCGCTCCTCCTATCTCGGCGACATCTGCACCAATTTTAGCGGTCACCACTTTGTTGTAACTGCGCATTCCTGTCTCGAGCTTTTGCAAATCCGCTTCCGACGCCCCTTTTTGCCGCCCATATGTATAAGTCGCACCATCTACGCCGCACAACGGATTGTTTACATCGCAAGCCACCAGGCACTCAATCTTGTCGAAATCGAACTTGACCCCAGAATCGTCTATCGTTGCCACATCGACCAAATTTCGTCCACAGCCAGACAAACTCCTGCCGCTTTTGTCCAAAAAACGAAAACCGAGAGCCTCCAACATTCCCATTCCGCAATCGTTGGTGGCGCTGCCGCCGATGCCCATTATTAGCCGTGAGCAACCTTTTTGCAAAGCGTCCAAAATCAGCTGCCCCGTGCCAAAAGTAGAAGCCAGCATAGGGTTCAAACTTTCTGAGTCCACCAAAGTAATCCCAGAAGCCGCAGCCATCTCAATCACCGCCGTTTTGCCGTCTCCCAAAATTCCATACTTCGCCTCAACCTCCGCTCCCAGCGGTCCACGAACAACTCTCGATTCATACCTGCCTTTCGTGTTCAGCACCAACGCATCCACAGTGCCTTCGCCGCCATCCGCCATCGGCACCTGCACGATTTGGGAATCCTCATCCACTTTGCACAAAGCAATCTCCGCAATCTGACAAAACCTCACCGAAGAAATCGTCCCCTTAAAAGAGTCGGGTATCACCAAAATTTTCAAAAAATCCTCCCATTTCAAAATGAGAAAGTCATTATTAACCACATTATGCGACACCTGCAAAAAATGTCAACCCAAAAAATAGCGCCTCTCCCCAATTTAATCAAAGAAAAGTTTGACAAAAAAATCGGAAACGGCAAAAACCATAGCAAAAATAAAGAAAAAAAAGAGAGTTTTTATGAACACAAATAAACTTAAACAACTAATATTTAACACCCTAAAACAGGACGAAAGACTTTGGAACAAGGATAAAACAGAGCTAAACCAAACGCTTCTTTTGGATTTGGTAGAAAAAATTGATGAAACAGTCATTGATTTACTCCTTCAAGAAAAAGATTTGCGAGATAAGTTTTTTGTGAAAATAAATAAGAAATTCCCCTCTGATAGAGGGGTGGCATCGCAAAGCGATGACGGGGTGTTTGTTTTCAAAACCAACGATTTTCGGTTTTTTATGGAAGAAAACAAAGTCGATAACTCTTATACCGCTTATAAAAATAGAATTGGTCTAACTGATGGTAAAAAATTCCTAAAAGACACCAACGATGTTGTTTTAGATTTTCCTTATAAAGACTGTGTTTTAGAAGGTGGGCAAAGTAGTGAAGAAGGAACGGATACCTATTTTGAATACGATGAGACCGTTACCAAAACACAAGAAAAGCAAGGATTAAAAGCTAAAACCTATAATCAAAAAACCGCTAAAAGAAAAGAGGTGTTTTTTAATCAAGTTTTGGCTCACGATGAGATTGATAGGCTTTTTGACCACAAAGCACTTACAAACTGGAAAAGGTTTACAAAAGACGGTGTTTCGACTTCGCTCAACGACCTTAAAATCAAAAGAGATGAAGACGGAACAATCAAAGAAAATTTGATTATCAAAGGAAATAACCTTTTGGCTTTACACTCTCTCAAAAAGCAATTCGCAGGAAAGGTGAAGCTGATTTATATCGACCCGCCGTATAATACAGGAAGTGATAGTTTTAAATACAACGATAAATTTCGTCACTCGACTTGGCTTTCGTTTATGAAAAACAGGTTGGAAGTAGCAAGGGAATTATTAAGTGCAGATGGAAGTATTTATATTAATATTGACCAAAAGGAGTCGCATTATCTAAAAATTCTTTGTGATGATATTTTTGGAAGAATAAATTTTCAAAATGAAATAGTTTGGCTTTATACTGGTGGAACTGATAGAAAAAAAGGGTTTAATAGAAAATATGATAATATTTTATTTTATTCAAAATCCGAAAGTTATTTTTTTCAGAATGTATATGAACCTTTTTCTGAAGCGACAGTAAAAAGATTTAATAAAATTGATGAAAATGGTAAAAAATATAAAGAAAATACACTTTCAGATGGAAGAGTTACAAAAACATATATGAAAGAAGAAGGGAAAAAAGTTCCTGATTATTGGCATTTCCCAATAGTAAACAGAACATATGATGAATATTGTGGAATTGATGGACAAAAACCTGAAGCATTATTAAAAAGAATTATTGAAGCATCTACCACAGAGGGTGATATTGTCCTTGACTACCACCTTGGAAGTGGCACTACTGCGGCAGTTGCTCATAAAATGGGAAGGCAGTATATTGGCATAGAGCAAATGGACTACATAGAAACTATTGCTTGTGAAAGACTAAAAAAAGTTATTGCTGGTGAACAAGGAGGCATCTCAAAATCTATCCAATGGCAAGGTGGTGGAGACTTTATCTATTGTGAACTTGCAAAATGGAACGAAACAGCCAAAGAAAAAATCATTGAGTGTGAGAATTTAGATGAGCTTATCACATTTTTTGATGAAATGTCCGAGAGATACTTCCTCAATTACAACCTCAAAATCAAAGAGTTTAGAGAAAAGGTTATCAAAGAAGAAGAGTTTAGAAATCTCACATAGACGAACAAAAGAAAATGTTTGTGGCAATGCTGGATAACAACCAGATGTATGTAAACAAAACCGAAATGGCAGACAGAAAGTTTGGGATAAGTGAAGAAAATCAGAACTTAACTTCACAATTTTATGGCAGTGAGAAATAACTATGGCAGGTATTAAATATGAAGATTTGCAGGTAATAAATGTTGACTCGGAATTAAGGGAGCTCAGAATACCTTATGAAAAGCTAGATATACCACAATATATTTCTGAAAACTTAAAATATCCATTTTTTGATTGGCAGAAAAAAGCAATGGAAAAATTCCTTGCATTTCAAGCAGTAAAAGAAATAAAAAATCCAAACGAGCCAACTCATCTTATGTTCAATATGGCGACAGGAACTGGGAAAACACTTTTGATGGCAAGTGCAATTTTATTCTACTATCAGCAAGGATACAGACATTTTCTCTTTTTCGTAAATCAAAACAATATCGTCGATAAGACAGAGAACAACTTTATAGATAACACGCATACAAAATATCTTTTCAAAGAAAAAATCGTCATTGATGATAAAACTGTAAACATTAAAAAAGTAGATTCGTTTAGCGATAATCCGCAAGGCATAGAGATTAAATTTACTTCTATTCATAAATTACACAACGATATTCATACACAAAGAGAAAATCAAACGACTTTAGAAGATTTACAAAAGAAAAATCTCGTAATGCTTTGTGATGAAGCCCATAATTTTAATGCTCAAACAAAGAAAATAAAACAAGAGCAATTATTTTATGAAGCATTATCAAATAGCGTTGGAGATGGAACAATTGAAAGAATAGGCTGGGAGCATACCGCAAACGAATTAATTTTTAGAAAAAATAACAAAAACATTGAAAATAGAAATGTTTTACTTGAATTTACAGCCACAATTCCAACGGAAGAATCAGTTGCCAAAAAATACGAAGGTAAAATCATCTATAAATTTGGATTGAAAGAATTTCTACAAGCAGGATACACCAAAGAAATTAACCTTATTTCTTCCACTCTGGACAAAAAAGATAGGGTGTTACAAGCCTTGCTTTTTCAATGGTATAGACACAAAATCGCACTCAAAAATGGTATTGCAAACTTTAAACCAGTTATACTTTTTAGAAGTAAAACCATTAAGGAATCAAAAGCAGATTATGAAGAATTTTTGAACTGGATAGACAATATTTCAAGCAGTGATTTTGATTTTCTTCAAAATATTTCAGATAAAATCGCACAAAGTAAAAGTTTGTATGAACAAGGGAAATCAAGAACCGAGCAAGTTTTAAACTTTATCAAAAAAGAAAAAATAAATTTTGGAGAAATAGCAAACTGGATTAAGCAAAGCTATCAAGAGAAAAACACGATTATAACAAACTCTAAAACAAATAACGCAGAAAAAGAAAAAACAGATGAAAAAACAGAAAAGCTCTTAAACAGTTTAGAGGATAAAAATAATCATATCAGAGCTATTTTTACTGTTAACAGGCTCACAGAGGGCTGGGATGTTTTAAATCTTTTTGATATTGTCAGGCTCTATCAAGGGCAAAATGCTGGCGGAAGTAACAAAAAAACTCCAAAGGCAACAACCCAAGAAAAACAGCTTATTGGAAGAGGTGTCCGATATTTTCCTTTTGCTTTCAGTGACAAAATCAAAAATAAAAGAAAATTTGATGATGATTTAAACCACGAGCTAAGAGTTTTGGAAGAACTCTATTATTACACCTATGACGAAGAATCAAGGTATATTTCACACCTCAAAGAAGAATTGAAAAAAGACGGATATATTTCAGGTAACAGAACAGTAAAAACCTTTGCGCTTAAAGAAAATTTCAAAGAAAAAGAGTTTTACAAATCGGGAAAAATCTGGGTAAACAAACAGATAGACAATCCAAAAAGAAGAAAGAAAACACTGGAAGATATTGAAAAAGATTTTTTTGTGCCGTATAAAATCAAAGGTCTAGAATTTACTGAGCAAGAAATTGATTTTAACAAACAAGAAGATTTGCAAAGATTAAATTTACCAGAGAAAGGCTTACAAACAATTTCAATAAAATTTAAGGATATTGAAAAGCATATTGTTCAAAAAGCCATCAATATCAAAGCCCAGCAAGAAAACTCATTGTTTCAGTTTGAAAGACTAAAAGAAGAGTTGGAAATTGAAAGTATGGATGAGTTACAAACGGACAAACTTGCCAATTTTGATGTTCAAATAATTGTCAGTAAAAATACAAATTATGACGATATTGATAATAGCGATAAGTTAGGTTTAGTCGTTAAATTTTTGGACAATGTTTTTGTAGAACTTAAAAACAAGATTGCTCCCAAAATTGGAAGCGAATTTATCGTAAAAGATTTTAAAAAGCTCTTTGCAGAGCCAAAAACAAAGACGATTGAAGAAGACGCAGGTTCTGAAAGAATTGCCAAAGAATTAGAAACTGAAAACTGGTATGTTTTGGATTCTTTTCATGGGACAGACCAAGAAGAAGATCTGATTGAATTTATAAAAAGCACAATTGGAAATTTAGAAAAAAAATACGAAGATATTTACTTACTTAGAAACGAAGAAGTTTATAAAATTTATGATTTTGAGCAAGGCAGAGGTTTTCAACCTGATTTTATTCTCTTTTTAAAAACAAAAGACAAATATAATTTTTCTGTAAATGCTTCTGAAATTAAAACACAACTTTATTATCAAATTTTTATTGAGCCAAAACAAAAAAAATATATGACTTCTAAAGATGAAATATGGAAAGAAAGGTTTTTAGAAGAAATCACTGAAAAATACGGCTTTGAAAAGATTATAAAAGCTGAAAATCCACATTATAGATTGATTGGCTTGCCATTTTTTAATAACAATCAAAATGGGAAATTCCAAAAAAATTACGACAAAATTTTCGGCAAAAACCATAATTATGACGAAGTTTGAAAATTCCCCTATGCCAAAATTGACCGACCTCAAAAAGAAGCGAAACCAAATTGACGCGGGCTGTGCTATCATCGAGGGCGACCGCCTCTTGCGGCAGCTCATCGCCAACAATGTGCCAATTTTGGACATTTTTTGCTGGCAAGAGCAGACTCATCCGTCGTGGCTGAGCGACTTTCGTCCCAAACTCATCAGCAAGAAAAAATTTTCCGCTTTGGCGCAAACCAAAACGCCGCAAAATTACATCGCTATCGCAAAGCGCTCCACCGCCAAAATCGGCGACTATCAAACTCTGCTCTATCTGGACAAAATCGCCGATCCAGGCAACCTCGGCACAATCGCCCGCACAGCGCTGGCTCTGGGCGTCGATGGCATAGCTCTCTCGCCCGACAGCTGCGATGCGTTCAATCCCAAAGCCATTCGCTCGTCGCTGGGAGCTGTTTTTTCGTTGCCTATCGAAACCAAAAATTACCAGTGGCTAAAAGAGCAAAAAGCTCAAAAAATTTTGGCAGACCTATGCGGCACATCGATTTATCGCCTGCCACCGCTGCAGAAGAAAAAAATCTTGATAATGGGCTCGGAAGCCAGCGGCGCATCCAAAGAGGCGAAATCACTCGCCGAGCTGACAATCACCATTCCGCTCACGAGCAAAATGGAATCTCTGAACCTAGCAATCGCCACGGGCATTTGCCTGAGCCACATCTAGCGAATTATGACGAAAATCAAAGACCTGCCGCCAGAAGAGCGACCAAGCGAAAAGCTGCTAAGCCGCGGCGCACAGCACCTGTCCGACCTTGAACTTCTGATGATTCTCATCGGCAGAGGCGTCAAAGGTCATTCCGTCCAAGAAATCTGCCAAAAACTGCTCAAACTCATCGACGAAAAAGGGTTCGACATCAGCATCGACAACATTTTGGAAATCGACGGAATGGCGACCGCCAAAGCTGGAATGGTCTTGGCGGCTTGCGAATTTTTCCGCCGAAGAATCAAACCCAAAGGCTTCAAAATAAAAGAACCCTACCAAATTATGCCGCTGCTCTGGCACTATGGCGACCGCAAGCAGGAGCACTTTCTGGTCGTCAGCCTCAACGCCGCGGGCGAGGTAATCACCACCAGAGTCGTCACCATCGGGCTGATAAATCAGACGCAAATCCACCCACGAGAAGTCTTCTGGCAAGCCATAACCGATCGAGCCTCATCCGTAATTTTGGCGCACAATCACCCCTCGGGCAACACGCAACCGTCCAAACAAGACCAGCAAATCACCAAAGAGCTGCAACAAGCCGGCGAAATTTTGGGAATAAAAGTGCTCGACCACATCATCTTTACCCAGCAAGAATACTACTCGTTCCTGGAGCATCACAAATTATGACGACGAAAAAAAAACAGGCAAAAATCTCGATAAAATTTTTTGACGACCGCCAAGTGCGCGCCATCTGGGACGACCAAAACGCAAAGTGGTGGTTTTCGGTCTTAGACATAGTTGCCGTGCTTACCGATCAAGACGATTACGCCAAAACCCGCAACTATTGGAAATACCTAAAAGCCAAGCTGAAAAAAGAAAATAACGAACTGGTTAGTGCCACTACCCAGTTGAAAATCGTCGCGCCTGATGGGAAAAAACGGTTAACCGATATGCTCGACTACGACGGGATTGTCGCATTAGGCAAACAATTCCCCAGCAAAAAGGCAAACCGCTTCATAGAATGGTTCACCTACAGCGACCAGACCATCGACGGCAAAAGCAAAACCAAGGCTTACGCTCTGTTTGAAAGCTCTTTTATCGAGCACATCGAAGTTGGCACAACCAAAGGCTTGCAGCAAATCCACGCCTATCTATTTGGCGGACTATACGATTTTGCAGGACAAATCAGACAAAAAAACATCTCCAAAGGCGGCTTCCAATTTGCCATATCACGCTTTTTGGACGACACCTTAAAGCAAATCCAGGCGATGCCCGAAACCACATTCGCCGAAATTGTGAACAAATATGTCGAGATGAACATTGCGCATCCGTTTATGGAAGGCAACGGCAGAAGCACTCGCATTTGGCTAGATTTGATCCTCAAAAAACGGCTGAAAAAGTGCGTTGACTGGAGCAAAATCGGCAAAAACGAATATATGAACGCGATGATAAAAAGCTCTGTGGACAGCTCGCTTTTGCAAAAAACACTCGAAGCCGCTTTGACCGACCAGATAAACGACCGCCAAATGTTTATAAAAGGAATCGACTACTCCTACTACTACGAAGAAGCGTGAGAAACAATCAAAAACGCTCAAATTCAGCTAACTAAAACTCTCCAAACAACTTGACAAATTACCTAATAAGACAACTTTTGCAAAATGAAAGACATTCGATATTATGTATCACCCAACGGCAAATGCTTCGTCACAGAATTTTTAGACAAGCTCAACAAAAAAGTTATAACTAAATTTGTGTGGACTTTGCAACTGATTATCGAAGAAAAAAATATCCCAGACAAATACTTTAAAAAGCTCAAAAACACAAACGATATTTGGGAAGTAAGAGTAAATTATGACGGAAACGCCTACAGATTTCTAGGTTTTTTGGACGGAGAAACTTTAATTATCTTAAATCACGCTTTTGCCAAAAAATCGCAAAAAACACCAACCAAAGAAATTCGGACGGCAGAAAAAAGGAAGGAGGAGTATTATGAGCGCACTTGATAGATGTATAAAATTCGAAGACCACTTGGAGCAAATGAAAAAAAAGGATTCCGAGTTCAAAAAAGAGGTCGAAGAAGGGTATGAGGCTTTTCGGCTAGGGGCTTTACTGCGGAACGGCAGAAAAGAGGCGCATCTGACTCAAGAACAGGTTGCCAAAAAAGCCAACACAACCAAAAATTTCATCTCACGCCTCGAGAATCACGCCAAAGACGCGCGACTATCTACCCTCATAAAATATGCAAACGCTTTGGGGAAAAAGCTAGAAATCAAAATCGTCTAACCAAATCGAGAAAATTATGACCAAACAAATCGAAAAAATCTGCTCATTTATCACGGAGCAAGTAAGAGGCAACGGCTTTGAAAAAGTCGTCATCGGGCTATCTGGGGGCATCGACTCTGCCGTTGTGGCGTTTTTGTGCGCCAAAGCTCTGGGAAAGGAAAATGTCTTTGGGCTGATGCTGCCCTACAAAAGCTCGCATCAAGCCAGCCTCGACGACGCTCTGGCGGTGGCTGGCGCCTTGCAGATAGACCATAAAATCGTGCCGATTACGCCGATGGTGGACAGTTATTTCGACGGCGAAACACCCGAAAAATTGCAAAAAGGCAACTTCTGTGCACGGATGCGAATGTCGGTGCTGTTCGACTACGCCCAACGAAATCGCGCCCTTGTGGCAGGCACAGGCAACCGCAGCGAGCTGCTCATCGGCTATTGCACAATCTACGGCGATGGCGCCTGCAGCTTCGAGCCAATCGGGCATCTCTACAAAACAGAAGTTTGGCAAATGGCAAAAATTTTGGGAGTGCCAAAACAGATAATCGAAAAGCCACCCACAGCAGATTTGTGGGACGGACAGACCGACGAGCAAGAGCTAGGACTCGACTATCTCACGCTCGACAAAATCCTCACAGATTTCCAAGAAAATCTACTTGACAACAGACAGCTGGCTCAAAAGTATGGCAAGACGAAAGTCGAAAGAGTCGTTTCTCTTTTCCGAAAAAGTGCATTCAAAAGGGTAATGCCGCCAATTCCCACAAGGTAAAGGTTATGAAAAAGAAAACAAAAATCTCACAACTTCAAGAACAAATTTTGCAACAAGAAGAGCCATCAATTGAGCTAATCAACGAGTATCTGCTCGAAAAATTCCCCGAGATGGAGGAAGAGTTTCAGCATCATCCACTAGAAACTTTGCAAAAAAAGAGCGAGAAAAAAATCGCCAAAACAGCCACAAAGACAGTCACAAAAAAAACAGCAAAAAACACTGCGAAGAAGAAAACTGCAAAGAAAAAAGCAGCAAAAAACACAGCGAAGAAAAAAGCACAAAAAACCGCAAAAGAGTTTGAAGAAAAAACAGAAGACGAAAAAAAAGAGATGTATCGCCAGATACTTTTAAGCACAATCAAAGCCGCCCTTGAGCAAAACAGCGACTATATGGACGACGAAAAAGAGGGCATTTTGAAATGGGTGAACAAGCAAACGCTGGAAGAGCTAATCGAAATGGGCACCGTCCAAAAAAGTGTGTCTAATCTCCAATTTGGTTTCCATTTTCTTAACTTTCTGGGAACAAAATTTTGTCAAATTTAAATTGATAAATCGGATAATTCAGATATTTATCGACCTTGTCCATCGCGACCTTGCTCAGCAGCAGTAGCACAGACTCATCGCTGGGCATCGAGTTCCTGATTTTCAAAACTTTCCGAAACTGTTTATTCAAATTTTCGATCCAATTTGTGGTGTAAATCAGCCGCTGAATTCTGTGGTCAAACTCCAAAAAAGTGAAATAATAAACGACATCGTCTCTGTTTAATAACTTCTTGGTAAATCGATACTTATCTCCCCATTTTTTCGCAAAATTATCCAAATTTTTCAAAGCAATTTCTTTCGTATAGCGTTCTTGTCCGACGCAAAAAATTTCCTTCAAATCGTCGCTAATTTCGCTTTTATCACTATTCCTGACCTTAGCTAATAGACTTCTTTTAAAGTGAGTTACACACTTTTGAAATTTCGCATTTTTAAAAACTTTGCTCACCACATTTTCCAGCCCAACAAGGCCGTCAGCCACGACCAATTTTGTCGTTTGCAAGCCTCGCGATTTTAGGCGATTAAACAAGAATTCCCAGCCAGCAGCGCTCTCGGTCGGGATATTTTCGAGCGCCAAAATGTCCCGACTTTTGTCCTCTCGGACGCCGATAACCACGCAAAACGCCTCAGTTTCAACACTGTCGAGCCGCCTCAATTTGGAATGTATGGCGTCAATCATAATAATCGGATAGTTTTTTTCTAGCGGCCTATTTCGCCAATTTGTCAACAATTCTTTGAATTCTTGGCTGATATTGCTGATGGTCGATTTTTTGTAATTCGTGCCAAAAACATTTGCGAAAACATTCTCTATGTCTCTGGTAGACAAGCCTTTAGCATACAGCTGAAACGCCAATTCTCGTACTTCTTGCTCCTGCTTTTTCAAAATTTCCAAGATAAATGGATAAAATTGACCGAATCTGTCGCGCGGAATTTTGAATTGAATTTTGCCGCTGAGAGATGAAAAACACCTGCTGCGATAGCCGTTGCCTTTGTTGTTTGAGCTTTTGTTTTCCGCCATAAAAGCCTGTCTTTCCAGCTTCATAAGGCTGTTAAAAACGAACTCGATCAATTTATTCGCGCCATAATCATTGACATTTTCGTCTAAAATTTTTTGTAGTTGACTTGCGTTAAATCGCATAAGAATCTCCTTTTTTGTTCTTTTTTTTATAAAAATTGGAGATTCTTTTTTTGTGTCTAGTTTTTTTTGCTGCAGACACACTTTTTTGGACAGTGCCTCGAAATGTTTGTCGTAAATTTGCAAAGCTACGAATTGCTTGATAATATTTTTAAAGGTGAGATCACTGACCAAGAAGAAATCGGCTTGCAAAACATCATCACCGACTGCTGGCAGCTGGCGTATCTGGAGGCGTGCTCGCTTCCCGAGAAACTAAGGATTATGTCGCAGCTGATGGTCAACAAACTGCTCTACAACAATCCCGATTTTGAGCAAAAAGATATCGACAACATCGCCTACCTCATCGGGCAGCTCGACGACGAAGAGATTATCGAGATTGTCCAAAAAGTTGAGCCAAAAAAGCCCGAGGAATTTATGTACCGCTTTTGCTATAAACACGAAGAGCTGGACGACATCAAAAAGGCGATCAAAATCACGGCCACTTTTGTGATAAGGTGGGATCAACTGCCAGATGAAGTCCAGGATCAGATAACCCTCTTGAGCTAAAAGAACTCCAAAACTTCGCCGACCCAATACAGCGAGCCACACACCACGATCAAATCGTCGCCTTCGCACAAACTTTTCGCCTTTTTCAGCGCCGATGGCACAGTCGTCTCGTAGCAATAATTTTTGGTAAATTTCGCCACGACCTCTTTTTGCAAATCGCCGCCAGCAGCTCTGGAATTGGAATTTTGGCAAAAGACGATACTTTTGGCAGCGCTTGCGATTTTGGCATACATTTTCTCCAGATTTTTGTCCTTCAAAATCGAAACAACAAAAACCTTCTTCCGCTTTGGGAAAATCTCTTGCAAGCTCTCAACAAGGCTGCTGACGCCCTCTTCGTTGTGTGCGCCGTCCAGCAAAATCGTCGGATTTTTCGACACAATCTGCATCCTGCCTTGCCAATTTACAGCGCCTAGCCCTTTTTGCAAACTATCAAAATCGAGCGTTTTTTTTCGCTTTTGCTCGAACAAAGAAAAAGCAGTCAGAGCGCACCCAGCGTTAAACGCCTGATGTTTGCCCAACAAGTTGGTGGTGTATCTGCCTTCAATTCCGCCTGCAAAGCGATAGTCAAACGATGTGCCGTCTGCGTCTTGGCTGATATTGCTCACGCTAAATTCGCTCCCACATCGATAGACGGTAGAGCCTTTTGCGGCGGCGACCCGCTCGATTTCCGCCAAAGCGTTTGCGGGCATTTTGCCAACGACCACTGGCACGCCATTTTTGATAATTCCCGCTTTTTCTTGGGCAATTTTTTCTAGAGTATCGCCCAAAGATTTTGTGTGGTCGTAGCTGATAGAGGTAATCACCGAAACATCGGGGACAAAAGGGTTTGTGCCGTCTAGCCGACCGCCAAGGCCGACCTCAAAAATGCTGAAATTGATTTTTTCTTGGGCAAACAGCTCAAAAGCCAAAGCGGTGGTCGTCTCAAAAAAAGACGCCTGATTTTGCTCGAAAATCTGCTGATGCCGCAAATACAGCTCCATAATCTGCTCATATTTGGCGTTTTTGCCGCAGAGCCGAAACCGCTCCAGATAGTCCACCAAATGTGGCGACGAGTTGAACCCCGTGCTGTAGCCGCAGCGCAGAGCCAGCGCCTCCAACATCGCACAGACAGAACCTTTGCCGTTCGAGCCCGCAATATGCACGCCAGCAAGCCGCCGCTGCGGATTGCCCAGCTCACGCAAAATCGCCTCAATTCGCTCCAGTCCTAGCTTGATATTCCCAGAATGGCGCCTATAAATATACTCCAAAAACTCTTGGTAAGTCATTGAAGACAATCTCCTTTTTCGTCTGAGCGTAAAAAGCCCGAAAGTGGTCGCGCGCCATATAAACATCCTCGATGAGATTTATCTTGTTCTCGATACTCTCCAAAAAATCCCGCTGCGACTCGATAAACTCCTTCATCACTGGATGCAAAATCACATCAAGCTCTTTGCCTTTGGTAAAATACGACACCTTCCGCAACGAGCGACGCAAATTCACCGCCAGATGCTCCTCCTGCAAAATGCTGCCGACGCCCTGACAAGTCGGGCATTGATAAGTCGAGCGATTCAAAAGATTGCGGTTCGCCCGCTTGCGAGAAATCTCCACCAATCCGAGCTTTGAAAAAGGATAGCAAACCGTCTTGTTGCTGTCTTTCTTCAGCTCCCTGCTCAAAAGCGCAAACACCTCGTCCCGATCCGCACTGTGCACCATATCGATAAAATCGATGATGATAATTCCGCCCAAATTCCGCAACCGAATCTGCCGCACCGCCTCTCTGGCAGCCTCTTTGTTGATTATCTTGATCGTCGCATCGTAGTTCTTTCCGCTGACAAAACTGCCCGTATTCACATCGATCACCACCAAAGCTTCCGTCTGCTCAATCTTAATATTTCCACCAGAAGGAAGCGGCACCGACGGCCGCAACGCCTTATCGATCTCCTTTTGCAAATTATACACATCAAACAAAGCGCTCTGCTGCTCAAAAAGCTCCAGACGCTCCACCAGACACGGCTCAAAAGTCTTCAACTTCTTGCGCAAACTATCCCGCAGTTCCCGATTATCCACAATAATCTTGTCCGTATCACTGCGCAAAATATCCCGTATCAAAACATTCTGCAAATCGTTCTGATCATACAAACAGCACGGCGACTGACTCTCCTGCGACGCCGAAATCTGCTCGTGCGTGCTCCTAAGGAGCTTATACTCGTTGATATAATCCTCACGAGTCTTGCCCAGAGCCTCCGTCCGCACAATAAATCCGAAGCCATCGCCTTTAAACTCGTCCAAAATCTTGCGAATTTCCGACTTCACCTGCTTATTAACAATTTTTTTGGAAAACCGAATCTTATTTGAATTTGGCAAAAGAATCAGAAATCGCCCTGGAATCGAAATCTTGCTAACGACCTTCGCACCCTTATCGCCAACTGGCGCACGCTTCACCTGCACAACAATCTCCGAGCCGGGAAACAGATACTTATCGATATTCGCCGAATCCGCATCGTGATACTTCAGCCGTTTGCCAGGCGAGTTGCAATCGTCATCAGAATCCACACAACCCATCACAATATCCTCGTAATGCAAAAACGCCGTCCGCTTGAGCCCAATATCCACAAAAGCCGAGCCAATTCCAGGCAAAACATCCTTCACAACGCCCTTGTAAACATTACCCAGCACAGACTTCTCGTTCTGCTTATCCACCACAAATTCGACAATCTTGTTGTCTTCCAGCAATGCGACCCGACTTCGATCTGGGCACACATTCACTAACACTTCTCTCTTCATAGTCAAAAAAACCTTTTCCCTATTCCAACCAAAAAAGCTTGGAACAAAATTTTATTTTTATCGAAAAAGCGACAACCGCTTCGATTATTTACCGATACAAAAATTCGCAAAAATACTGTGCAAAATATCCTCGCTGCTCACGGAACCGACCATCTGCTCGAGGCTCCCGCTGGCGAGTTTTAGCTCAAAAGCAATAAACTCAAAACCCAAATCGTCGTCAATAGTTTGCAGCACCTTTTGCAAATACTGAATGCAACTGCTCACACAGCCCTTTTGCCGTGCCGAGCTGACAATCCCGCTCTCCAGCTCTTGCCCTGCGCTCTGCAGCCTTGCCAAAAGCTCCTGCCGTATCTGCGACAAACCGCCAGCTTCCACCGCCGAACTCAGCAAAAGCCCACTCCTGCTGGCTTGCTGCCTCTGCTCTGGCGAAAGCAAATCCGCTTTGTTAAAAATCTTTCGCACCTTTTGCAAATCGACATCACTGGGCAAATCCTGAAAATCGACATCTGGGCTGCCCACGCTCAAAACAAGATGAGCCTCCCGCAAAAGCTCCAACGAGCGGCTTATCCCCTCTTGCTCGATCTCGCAATCTGTCTGGCGCAAACCAGCCGTGTCATACACTCGCACCAAAAAACCGTCCAGCGAGATAACCTCCTCCAGATAGTCCCTCGTCGTGCCTGCCACTGGCGTCACAATCGCCCGATTATTCGCCAAAAGCGCATTAAAAATACTCGACTTGCCCGCATTCGCGCCACCAATCAGCACAACCCGAAAGCCGTCTTTAATCATCACGCCGTCGTCCGCGCGCGAAAGCAAATCTTGCAGCTCCTGCTTAATCTGCAAAATCTTCTGCCGAAACTCCGCCAAATCGACCTGCTGCAAGCCTTGCTCCAAAAAATCTATCTCCAGCTCCAGCTCCGCTCGACGCTCCGAGAGCTCCTGCAAAATCTGGCTAATCTTCGCAAAAAGTTTCCCCTGATACTGCCCAACAGCCAGCTGGTGCGACTTCGCCGTCTTCGCTTTGATCAGATCGTCCACCGACTCCGCTTTGGTCAAATCCATCTTCCCGTGCAAAAAAGCCCGCTTAGTGAACTCGCCCGCAGTAGCAATCCTCGCCTTCCGCAAAAGGCACTCCATCACTTTGCCATAAATATAGCTGCTGCCGTGCATACAAATCTCGACCAAATCCTCGCCCGTGTAGCTGGCAGGTGCGCGATAAACCGTCGCCACCACCTCGTCCACAAACTGCGTGCCGTCGTAAAATTTGCCCACACAAGCCTTGCTGGCAGGGACTTCCGCAAGAGGCGACTTTCCCACAAAAAAGCTATCAACAACCGTAATCGCCTGCTTGCCCGACACCCGCACCATAGCAATCGCCCCCATCCCCTTTGCCGTGGCTAGAGCCGCGATAGTGTCAAAACTGCTGCCAAAATTCGCCATAATCCCCAGCTAAAAATCCCGCTTAATGATGCAATCCTCGCCCACAGCAAGCTCGACGCCCTTCTCCCTAGCCTGCACAACTTCCCGCAGATTGTAAATCGCAATCTCCACTCCCTGGTGCAAAATGCCCGAAATCCGCAAAAACTTCTCCTCAACTTGCCGAAGATCATACGAGCGATAAACGGCGTCCTCCAGCCTGCGATCAAACCGAGCAATCTCGCTGGCAATCTCGGCATTTTTTTCCGCCTTGGCATAATACTGCTTGCTCAGCTCCTCCAGCCGATACTTGGAATACGGCAACACGCCGATACTCAGCGACATCGGCAAATCGACGCTATTGCCCACATTCGCACAAATCAAAAAATCGCCCAACTCCACAGATCCCGACTTAATCACGCTGACGCTCGAGTCGCTCACCACGCTCTTTTCGCAAACAATCTTGCAGTCGCTAAGCCCCGTGCCAAAAAAGATATTGCCGCCACAAATCAGCGTGGAGCCCGTCGCCGCAGCCAAACTGGCGTCTTTGCGCACCTCCACAAAAGAGCCCTCCATCACATTCTTGTGCACCACCAAAATATCGTGCACCTTCACCCTGCTGGCGCAAATGCTGCCGTGCACCACCAACTTGCCGACCACCTCGATTTTGGAATTTAGCACATTGCCAAAAACCTCCAAATCGCCATAAAACGGCTCCTCAACCTCCTGCACCAAATCTTTTTCAATCGTAAACTTATCCCGCACATTCAGCCGATGCTTCTCGTCTTGATACGGGCAACCGTCTTTACCCGCAAAAATTCCGCCATTTTTGTAATAGGTGTTATCGCCCAAAAAATGCTCGTTCACGAACTTTTGCACATAAAAATCTTTATCGCCAAAACAACACAACCGCTGACCATCAAAGCTCACGCTCGCCAAAAGCGAATCTTTTTTCACATAATCCAGATCTTTCTCCAGCAGATAATCCACCTCTTTCGCCTTTGTAGCCGCCCGTTTTGCCAGCGGAAAATCTTTGCCAAAGCCATCGCTCTTGCACCGCAACAAATCCTCCTGTCGCACGCCCGCTCGCTGCAAAAGCTCCTTTAGCTCCGCCTCATCTTTGAACTCATCCAAATTTTTAACCTGCAAACACGCACTCTGGCAGCTCTCGTCCACCTTCAGCAAAAAATTTTGCGACTCAAAAACTTGTTCCATCTAACACTCCTATCGCCGACAATTGTCGCCCGCAGTTTTTATCCTCTCGATACGAAAAATATCGCTCGCTCGAAAAAGTGCACTCCTGATTGCACTGCAAATTCTCTCTTCGCACGCCAGAGCGCAACAAATCTTCTACAATCACACGCCGCAAATCCAGATGGCGCGCAATCGGCTGAGCCACCTTCGTCTTTGCCACGAAATCGTCATAAACTTCGCCCGACACCTCATAATGCTGGGCGCTCACGCCCGGACCAATCAACACTTGCAAATCCGCAACGCTGCTCCCATACTCCAGCCTCATCCTCTGCAACACCTGCACACAAATCGACATCTGCGTGCCTTTGCGCCCGCTATGAGCGGCAGCCACCACCTGTTTTGCTGGGTCATAAAACAAAATCGGCACACAATCTGCGCCTTTCACCACCAGCAAAATATCCTTGCGATTCGTGCAAATCGCATCCACCACAGGCAACGCTGGCTTGGTAAAACCACAGCCCAAATCCTCATCGGCAACGACCCTCACCTTGTCCGAATGCGTCTGCTCCATCAAAACCAGCCGAGCAGCATCCACACCCCACAACTCGCCACGGCGACGCACCGCCTCCAGCGAATCGCTCTTATCGCCAAACCGCCAAAAAATCTCGCTCATAAACCTATTTGCCCCTAATCTTCTTGATTTTCCGCAAATGCTCGTCGTAGGTCTTAGAAAACGAGTGATGTCCACCGCCAGAAGCCACAAAATAGAAAAAATCGCTCACTTCTGGCTGCAACACCGCCTGAATGCCCGAAACCGTCGGGCTGCAAATCGGCGTTGGCGGCAACCCCGCATACAGATAAGTGTTATACGGCGAGTCGATTTTCAAATCGTTATAAAAAACCCGCTTGCGCACTTTGCCGCGCTTCTCCAAAAAATAAACAATCGTCGGATCCGCCTGCAACCGCTGTCCAACAGCCAACCGATTGAGGTAAACGCTGGCAATCAGCGGCTTCTCCGCAAAAATCACCGACTCCTTGTCCACAATCGACGCCAAAGTCAGCACCTGATAAAAATCCAGACTCTTCTGCCCCAAAAAATCGAGCCCCGTGGTCAACTGGTAAAAATGCTTCACGATATACGAAAGCAACTCTTTACCCGAAATATCGTCCGCAAAAAAGTAGGTCTCGGGATAGACAAACCCCTCCAAAGACGCAAGCTGCAGCCCCGTGAGGCTATCGATAAAACTCTGGTCGTGCGCCAAAGAGTCCAGCTCTGCGCGACTCACCAGCCCGCTCTCTGCGATCTGCTCCAGACTCTCGGCAAGCGAACTCCCCTCGCGAATCGTCACCTTTGAGAGAAACACCCTGCCCGAGAGCAGCACATCCACAACCTGCGGCATACTCTTTTCACCCTCAAAAAGATACTTGCCAAACGACAGCCGCTTATCAAACCCACTCAGCCGCACATACAAATAAAAAAAGAACCGACTCTTAATCAGCCCATTTTCATACAAAATCTCCGAAATCTGACTCGCCGAAGAGTTCTTTGGGATTTGCACAATCTTTTTCGGAATATCTATCGGCATGACCAACCACCAAACTCCGCCAGCCACAGCCAAAAAAATCAGCAAACAAATCCCGCCCAAAAACAACAACTTACTTCGCCGCATCATCTTTTGCTATCCAAAAATCTATCCAAAATCTCCGCCGCCGCATACATATCTAGCTTCCCCTTTACCTGCTGATCGCTCACGCCCTTTTTCGCCAACTTCGCCCGTGCCTCCACAGAAGAAAAAGACTCATCATAAAACTCCATCGGCAGCGCAAACTTCGCCCGCAACTCCCTTGCAAACATCTCCACCTGCGCACACTTCTGCGTGCGCTCGCCCTCTGCATCATACGGCATTCCCACGACCATTCTCTCGCATCGGAACTCCGCCAAAATTTTGGCAAACTCCCCGAAGAAATCGTCGCCACTAGGCAACACCGCAAGCGGCTTTGCAAACATCTGCAAAGGGTCCGACACCGCAACGCCTATGCGCTTTTCGCCATAATCCACACAAACGACCCTGCTCACTTAGCTTGCTCAATCTCCTTCTCCAGCTCCCGAACCTTCTTCGTCAAAAGCCGCACTCGCTCCAATCGCCTCTTGAGCTTATCGCTCTTCACAAAATTCTCCAAATCGTCCTGATTTTTGAGCATCATCCGCCCGATGCGCGCGTGCTGCTTATACACCGACGACGCCAGCGAATTTTTCTTAAACCGAAGATTTGAAATCCTCATAATCTTCTCAACTTTCTTGCTCACAACCGAAAAAGAGTGATTGGCACGCTCCTTAAAATTCTCAAAATTCTCTTTCTTCACCATAATCTCCTCCTAACTCTCATCTTTTTTCATCTTCTTAATCTTATTCGTGCAATCCTGCATCGCTCTTTGCACAGCAGAAGCAAAACCCTCTTGCTGCAACCGCAAAACAGCCTCAATCGTGCTGCCGCCAGGACTGCAAACTTTGTCCTGCAACACTGCAGGATGTTCCTTACTGCTCAAAACCATCTTCGCTGAACCAAGCACCGTCTGTGCCGCCAGCTCATACGCATCGTCTGCCGAAAAGCCCTGCTCCACACCAGCCTCTCCCATCGCCCTTATGAGCAAATACACATACGCAGGAGCGCTCCCACTGATAGCTGGCACAGCGTCCATCAACTTTGGCGACACTTTTTTGGCAAGACCAAGCCCCGCAAAAAGATTGTGCACAAACTGCTCTTCGCTAGCCGAAACACCCGCACCGCAATAGTAGCAACACACGCCCTGACGCACCATCATCGGCGTGTTGGGCATCGCCACCACAAACCTCTGCAACTTTGCGGCTTCGCTCTCCGCCAAAAAGCTCTCCAGCCTCTTC
Organism: Candidatus Cloacimonadota bacterium; assembly: GCA_963676615.1. Lineage (GTDB taxonomy): Bacteria > Cloacimonadota > Cloacimonadia. Next base: position 1,394,222 of record OY781092.1, read on the forward strand.
GCATCGACTCCCGCGGCGATACTCACCAGCAAATGCTCCGCACGCAAAAAACCCGCTAGCTGTCCACAAACAGCCCCACAAACCTGCGGCTTTACCGCCAAAAACAGCGTCTGTGCCCATTGCGCCAAATCCGGCAAACTCGCAAACTTGCGAAAATCCGCATTCTCCACCGCAGGATCAAAAAAGCCAACCTCAACATCCGAGTTGCTCTGCGCAAAACCTCTCGCCAAAGCTAGCCCCATATTTCCCAGTCCCAAAAAACCAATCTTCTTCAAAACTCCTCCATCAACTTTTTTTCACACAAAAAGCGTTCCCTCTTTCTCTCGATCGTAAATTTTCTTGATAACGCCGTCCTCTTTGCCGTTGGTGATAATCGTCGGCACGCCCAACTTCTGCAAAATACTGGCAGCCACCAGCTTGGTCTCGATGCCGCCTCTGCCCAAAGCTCCCGGCGCATCAATCGTTATCTCCTCTCGCAACTTTTGGATATCTTGCACCTTTCGCACCAGCCTCGCATCGGGAAATTTGTGCGGATTTTTGTTGAAAACGCCGTCGATATCGCTGAGGATAATCATCACATCGGCGCTCGCCAAACTCGCCACACGAGCCGCCAGCGTATCGTTATCGCCAATCTCCAGCTCCTTGATGCTCACCGTGTCGTTCTCGTTGACAATCGGCACAACGCCCTCGTCCAGCAGCGTGAACAAAGTGTTGCGAATATTCAGCACACGGCGACTATCGGCAAAATCTTCGCGCGTGAGCAAAAGCTGCGCAATCTGCCGATCAACTTTGGCAAGCTCCGACTTGTAAATCTGCAAAAGCCCAATCTGCCCGATAGCACACAGCGCCTGCTTGTAGTTCATATCGTCGTAGCGACCCCATTTGCCCAGCTGTCCTGCACCACAAACTCTCGCCCCCGACGACACCAAAATCACCTGCTTCCCTTGGCTCATCAGCCAGCTGACCTGATGGCAAATATCTGCCACCCGCAGCACATCAATCTCGCCCGAAGCGGCAGTCAAAGTGTTGCTGCCAATCTTTATCACCACGCGTTTTGCGCCGTCTATTACATTCTTCAGCATAAATTCCCTTTTGCCAATCTCTCTTTATTATTTTCTATCACAACTTCCATCTTCGCCCGCAAAGCCCGAAACTGCCCGCCAGCCCAATAGATCCTGCCACAACCAAAGCAAACCTTAAACTCGTCATACCGTGCCAAAATTTCCTTCGGCAACCTTTGCGCAACCTTCTGGGCGTCTGCCTCCGCAAGCTCGGTGTTGCATTCTGGGCATCTTCGCCCAAAATCAAGCTGCTCTATTCCAAAATCGCAAACCACTTGCGCAAACCAACTCCACTTGCCCACTTTTTTCAGGCGATACGGCTGAAAGTTCGCCACAACTCTCTTCTGTCCGAGCCACAGCAGCGTCCGATTTTCTTTAGTCAAAATCGACTCAATCCGCCCGAGCGACCAAGCCCGATAAACGCGAGCGTCAAATCCCGCAAACCGCAAAAGCCGAGCCAAACCCAAAAGAGAGTGCTCCAGCAAAAACTTCGGACGACGATTCAAAGCTCGCCCCCTGCCGCTATCCGCTGACATTCACCTTGTAATGATACCGCCCTTCCAGATACTCCAACACCTTGCCCGTCGGAAAAACATCCAAATTTTTGCTACACACCCGAAGCGGATTTTTGCTATCCGTCTCCAGATCAAAATAAACCTTGAAATTCCCCTTGTTCCTGCGCAAAATCGGCAAAAGCTCCTTAACATTGCCCGCATCCAAATCTTTTTTGGAAAACCGAATCAGCAGCGAGCCCTTGCTTTTGGTGCGCAGCTCCTCCAGCTTGGTTATTCTGGCAGGCAAAATCTTCAACTCAGACGACGACCCAAAAGTCGAACGGCGTCCACAAACAAGCAGCCGATCACCAATCTGAATCTTGTCGGCGAACTTCAAAAAATCTTGCCCAAACAAACTCACCTCAAACTCGCCATGAAAATCTTCGAGCCCCACAATCGCAAAAGGCTTATTCTGCGCCGAATTGCGCCGCACAACTTTGTTCACAATCCCCGCAATTTTCAGCTCACTAGGCATCAATCTATGCTCCGAAAAAGCTTTGGTGTCGAAGTTGGCAATCTTAGAAATCAAAGTCTGAAACTCCTGCAGCGGATGCCCCGACAGATAAAATCCCAAATATTTCCGCTCGTTAAACAGCCTCTCCATCGTCTCCCAGCGCAAAGTTTTACTCAATTTCGGCTTGTGAGCGATGAAATCTTCCTCTCCACCCAAACTATCGAAAATCGACATCTGGTCGGACTCCGCCTGCTTGTGGCAAGCGTTGCCATACTCCAGTGCCGACTCTATCGCCTCGAATTTTGCCTTGCGAGAACCGGGCAAACAGTCCAACGCACCCGCACAAATCAGCGACTCAAAAGTTGCCTTATTCACCGCCGACAAATCCACTCTGGCAGCAAAATCGAACAAATCCAAAAACTTTCCGTCCGCCTCACGAACCGAAACGATGCTCGTAATGGCGGCATCGCCAACATTTTTTATCCCGCTAAGTCCGAACAAAATCTTGTCGTCCTCCACCAAAAAATCTCGCTGACACAAGTTCACATTCGGCTGCACAACATCGATTCCCATTTGGCGACACTTACCCAAAAACAGCGGAACCTTTAGCGGATTGCCCTCCAGCGACAGCAAAGTCGCCATAAACTCCGCAGGATAGTGCGACTTCAGAAAAGCCGTCTGATAGGCAACCAACGCATAACAAGCGGCGTGCGATTTATTAAAAGCGTAGCTAGCGAACTGCTCCCACTCGCTCCAAATCTCACCGATTTGCTGTTTGGACAGCCCGTTTTTCATCGCCCCTGCCTCAAACTCCGAAAAAAGCTTATCCATCAGCGCCTTTTTCTTCTTACCCATCGCCTTGCGCAAAGTGTCCGCCTGTCCACCAGAAAAACCGCCCAAAATCTTGGACATACTCATCACCTGTTCCTGATAAACCGTGACGCCGTAGGTCTCCTCCAGCACCTCCTTCATCAGCGGATGCGCATAATGAATCTCCTGCCGTCCGTGCTTGCGGTCGATAAACAAATCGATATATTGCATCGGACCAGGACGATAGAGCGAGACCATCGCAATCAAATCATCGAAACAGTTCGGCTTGAGATTTTTCAGATTTTTTTTCATTCCGTCCGACTCAAACTGAAACACGCCGTCGGTCTCTCCCGCGCTAAAAAGCTCGAAAGTTTTCGCATCGTCCATCGGTATCTCTCTGATATCCAACGGCTTATCCAGCCGATAGTTCACCAAATCGACCGTATCTTTAACCAAAGTCAAGTTCTTCAGCCCCAAAATATCCATCTTCAAAAGTTTCAGATCGTCCAGCCACTTGCCCTCATACTGGCTCAAAACCGCAGGCGGCTCGTTCTTTTTCGCCTTGGCAACCGCCACTGGCACCACTTTTTGCATATCGTAAGGGGCAATCAAAGTCCCGCAAGCGTGCACGCCCGTCTGGCGCATCAGCCCTTCAACAAAAAGGCTGTGCCGATAAATCTCGCTGTAAACGCTGTTAGAGTCCATCAAACTGCGGAAATTTTTGTTGGTGGCATACTCCTCGGCGAGCTTCGCCCCCGCGGGCTTCTCTATCGTCTTGGTAATCTCGTTCGCCTCCGAAGGCACAACGCCCAAAACGCGCGCCACATCTTTCAGCGCCATTTTGGCTGCCAGCGTCGAAAAAGTCACAATCTGGCTCACGCACTCTCTGCCATACTTCGCCACCAGATACTCAATCATCCTGCCTCTGCCTTTGGTGCAAAAATCGATGTCGATATCCGGCATTCCGATTCTATCGGGATTCAAAAACCGCTCGAAAAGCAGCCCATGCTCAATCGGATCCAGCTGCGTAATCTCCAGCAGGTAACTCACGATGCTCCCTGCCGCAGAGCCTCTGCCGGGTCCAACGGGAATATCCATCGAGCGTGCGGCGTCTATCATATCTTTCACAATCAAAAAATACGCCTCGTAGCCCATCTTGCCAATCGTCTCCAGCTCATATTCCACACGGTCTCGCACCTGCTGGCTCACCTGCGCATACCGCTTTGGCAGCGCCTGCTCAACCAAAAATCGCAAATACTCCTTCACCCCCGCAAACTCCTTCGGCACATCAAAAGTCGGCAAAAGATACTGCTGATAAAAATCGTCCATCTCGAAATTCACCTTATCGGCAATCACCTGCGTGTTGCTCATCGCTTGCGGCAAATCGGGGAAAAGCTCCGCCATCTGCTGCGGAGACTTGAAAAAAAGCTGATCCGAATCGATTTTGAACCGGTCGGGATTATCCAAAGTCGAGCTGGTCTGAATGCACAAAAGCACCTCGTGCGAATGTGCGTCCTCCTCTTTCAGATAATGACAATCGTTGGTCAGCACCAGCGGCAAATCGTTACTCTTGGCAAGCTCAATCAGCTTCGGCATCGCCCGTTTTTCGTCTTCGATACCGTGATTTTGCAGCTCGATGTAATAATCTTCGCCAAAAATTCCTTTGTAAAAATCGATAGCTTTTTGCGCAGCGGGCAAATCTCCAGCCAAAATATGCCGAGAAAGTTCGCCAGCCACACAACCAGAAAGAGCGATCAACCCTTGCGAATGCTTCGCCAAAAAAGCTTTGTCGATTCTGGGCTTATAGTAGAAACCGTCCACATAACTGCGCGAGGCGATGCGCATCAAATTGGCATAGCCCACATCGTTCTTTACTAGCAGCACCAAGTGATTGCGCTTGTCCAGCTTCGTCTTCGGGTCGCTAAAATCGTGATCCACCACATAAGCCTCCAACCCCAAAATCGGCTTTATTCCCTTGGCTTTGGCGGTCTTATAGAACTCCACCAAACCGAAAATATTGCCGTGATCGGTTATCGCCACTGCCCCCATACCCATTTCCTTCGCCAAATCTATCATCTGGTCGATTTTGCACGCTCCGTCCAGCATGCTGTATTGGGTGTGGTTATGCAAATGCACAAAACTCATCTGTCCGCTCGTCGCTCCTTAATTTCTTCGAAATTTCTTTCTACAAAAGTAAATCACTCCATTTTGTCAATTCTACTTTGCTAAAAAATCTCGCCGATAATCACCAAAAGCGCTGACGGGGGAAGAAGCCGTCGTTGCGGCTATCACGCGCCGTCATTGCGGGCGCTTTCATCGTCATTGCGAGCGATAGGTGAGGCTTCCTGCTTTTCTTCCCTCATTCTCGCGAAAGCGGGAATCCATCTCTAACAGCGTTCTGCGAAACGGGGCTGGGCGGCGACTACCAACCCTCGTCATTGCGGGCAACGAGCGGCGCAATCTTTGCAAGAGTCGCAGAGTTTTTTCTCTTATCAGAGGGATTATCCGTTACCTTTTTTTGTCTGAACAAAAATAAGGTAACACCAAAAAAAATCAAATCATAAGCCTAAATTCTAACTTGCAAAACTCGCTCGTTGTGGCTGTTGCAAAGGCTTTAAGATCAAGTCGGGCAGTCCTTTCGTAAGAGATTAAACCCTTTGGACAACCAGCTAACTTCAGTCGTTTGAGCAAGTTCACGAATTGAGACTTGAATGATTGCTAACCCGCCCGCCTGCTCGCCTAGACTGGCGATAGGTCGGCGTTGGTATCTTGCTTCATCTAAAACAGAGACACGCCAAAACCAACTACAAAAAACCAAAAAAGTTGCGATAAGTCACAGACTTACAAACAATTACGGAGGTGCTCTTCACCACGGAAATCTCCAAATACCTCTCGAAACTTCTCTGTTTTTGAAGCAAGCGTCCTTTTCTGCTTCTCTTTTCGGACGCCCGAAAAGATGAAGACCCGTCTGGTAAGACATCATCTCTAACAGCGTTCTGAAAAATGGGGGTCGGTCGGTGGCGGAATTATCAACTATCAATTGTAACTTATCAATTGCTTTGGAGCGATGAGCGACAAAGCAAAGCAGCGGCGGAATTATCAACTATCAATTATAACTTTTCAATTGCTTTGGAGCGCCAGCGACAAAGCCTCTTGGTGTCAGACCTATGGTAGGTTTGCGTTAATATCGCCCCTCAGCACAGGGAAGTCCGCCCCAGTTTTCCAGATCCAAGGCTCCGCTTTGGTTGGTGCGCCACTAGTAATATCAAATTGCGGGGTATCTTTCCACCAATTTTCATCTTGTATAGTGCTCGTAGTCACAGTCGCACCATCCAGGCTTGCAGGGTCATCCGAAGTAACCTCCGTGCCATTCACTGTCGTCGTATTCAGAGCATAAAGCAAATCATAAGTTGGATCAGATTTCTCATATCCAATAACCCGATTTCCATATTTTGTTACTCCCACATTTCCTCCCAGAGCGACAAGTCCACTTGCTTCTGCGTTACCAGAATACAGTTGACCGAGAACCTCTCCTGTCATACCAAGGGAGGGATTAGTAGCAACAATCTGGACACCTACAGCAATACAGTTTAAAATTTCAGCGATTACATTACTTCCAGCTACCCCTCCTCCTTGGTAGTTCGTCGCAATAGAGCCACCTCTAACTAAGCAATTTTTCACTACCGCATCTTCTGAAGATTCACATCTAAATGACCCTACAACTCCACCGACAGCAGTAACTCCTTTAAAGTTAGGTTCCAACACATACACCCTCTCTATTACAACGCTATCTCCATCAACATAGCCAAAAAAGCCAACATAATTGCCTGATTGACAGTTCAGCCCTTTTATCTCATACCCTTGTCCGTCATAGCTTCCCGTGAAAGGATTAGAGGGGTCCCCTATCGGCGTGAAATCTTCGCCCGTCATATCTATGTTTTTCGTCTGGACATAGTGCTTGTCGCGATAGCCCTCCGTATTCATCATCGCAAATAAATATCCCTTGTCAACCTCATAAGGGCTGTCTGGCGTTCCGCTACCCTTTTCGAAAAAGCCCCAATTCAAAACGCCATCGATGTTCATATTTTTTAGCTCTGGATACCCAGTAAGAGCTTCCCCTGGCCATTTCCAGCCGTTAGTCAAGAAATCTGAAATCCCGTCTGCCCCATAGGTGTCCTCATTTTGCAGGGAGTCACGAGTCAGCGCCAAGCCGTCGCACTTGTCCGTAGCGTCGTTGCTCGACAACCAGTTCCCCTCAGTTATCGTCACAGAGTAGTTATTGGTCAAAGTCATATTTGGATTAGCCACCCTAAACGGCAAGCCTGCTCCAGTCGTCACTATCGATTTACACAGCGACAAGCTGTTTTGCAGTTCGGCACTGCTGGAGCCTGTTCCTGCTATTCCGCCCACAAATTTATCGCCCTCAACGATAGCGTTGGCGATAATCACCCGATTTGCATCTACAGAGTGCATCGCTCCGGCAATTCCGCCGACATTCTCGTCGCCATCTATCTCCACCTCATCCACCAAAACATCTTCTAGCACAGCGTCTGACTGCCCATCGGTCGAAAGGAACGCTCCTACCAACGCGCCCACATAGTTTTCTCCGTTCACTTTTGCATCTATCAAGCCCAAATCATGAATATTGCCGCCTTTCACCACACCAAACAAGCCACGGAAATCTCTGGTAGTATCTTCTAGGCGCAACCCTTCTATCTGATAGCCATCGCCGTCGAAGCTGCCTGTGAACGGATATTCCAAATCGCCAATCGGCACTAAGTTGTCGCCAATCACAGGGCTATAGGTCTGGTTGTCAAAATCGATATTCGCAGTCAGCACAAAGCTAGAGTCTGTATAGCCTCCGACCATCGCCAAATCTTGCAAACTCGACACCTCATAGGCGTTTGTGCCTTTGTTCAGCGGCATCTCGGGCGCTTGCATCTGCCCGTCGAGGGCGTCGCTAAACACCTTCAGCGTCGGATATTTCGCGCCAGGCTTGAACTCCCAAGCGTCACTATCTTCCAAAAGAGCCTGATAATCCGACTCTTGCAAGTGATTATAAAACAGGTTACCACCGTTCTTGCCACTCGGATCTGTCCCTATCAGATAACCGCTTCCAAACTTCGTCTCCGCCAGCGAGTAACAGTCACAGCGAAGACCATTGTCAATATTCCCAGCAATCTTTCCAACATTCGACCCGGTGTAGCTGATGCTCTTTGCCAGAGAGTAACAATTATCAACACTGCCTGATGACTGCTCGCCAACAATGCCACCGACTTTATCGGTACCACTCACGCTATCTCCCACAGAGACCGCATTGCTAACAACGCCTCTTCCCGCAATCGCTCCAACAAAGACACTACTACTCTTAACCGTATTGTTAATACTCAACAAATCTTTCCAATTACTATTCGAATAACCTCCAAATATAGCGACATTGCTGCTTGACCCAGTAACAGAGCTGTTGGTCACCAAAATGCGCTCCGCTTTCGTGCCTCCTGACCCATTACCAAACAGACATCCTAGAACACTACTACCATTCACAGTCAAGCTATCTAGCCATAAGTCGTGCACAGATGCAGAAGACTTCGCAACACCAAACAAACCTCTATTGGAATAAAGAGATGTTGTGGTTCCATAATCGTCGGCTTCGATAACCAGATTGCTGATCCTCTTGCCGTTACCGTCGAACTCTCCTGTAAAATTCGTTTCTGTGCCCTGATACCCTATCGGCGTATAGTCTACAGAGTAGTCGCTAAAGTCCAAATCGACAGCCAGCTCATACTCTGCATCCAGCTGCAGCCACTCTGGCAAATTCTCCTGTCCGCCAACCAAATTAGCAAGTCTTCTATCGCCGATAGCGTCCAGCTGCAGCGGCGTGGTTATCCGATAAGCAGAGCCAAACAGCCCCGTCTCCATCTCCAGCCCGTTGTCCTGCGGCATATTCGCTTGCGGATTGTTCACCAGGCTCGGATAGCCTGTCAAATCTGTCATCTGGTATCCAGTAGTGCTTTTAATATTGCCGCTCATCAACACAGACGCCAAAGACCCACAAGAGGTGTAAGATTGTGAACCACCGACTCCACTAAATTCATAATCTCCATTCTCTAAACTATAACAGTAGGCAATAGTTGCATCAGGAAGCCCTTCAGCATCTCCTACAAAAAGCCCCACTTTATAAAAGTCATTACATTTGTTTTGCAGAGCATAAGATTTAGCAACAAGACCTCCTTGCGCCTTTCCGACCAGCATACCTAAATAGCTACCTCTTTCGGCAAAGCAATTATAAGCATAACACTCTTCTATAGTAGCGTCACTGATAAGACTACCCACCAGAAAACCTTCGACAAGCTTAAGATTCCTTGATCCAGAAAAAACCAAACCTTCAACACTACTACGAACAAGCTTGCCATTATTCATCAACCCAATCAAGCCTCCCAGGTAAGTTCCTGTACTCACATAGCCATTTTCACTTATCTTCACTGTCGCCCCATCACAATTTTCTAATTTCGCAACCGCAAAGAAATCATCATCGTCAGCACTCATCTCACCAGCCATCAATCCTATATAGCAACCAGCAGAAGCTCTTGTGTTGATTCCCACATCAAATTTCTCCACATTCTCCACCACAAAAGTGTCCGACTCCGCCAAAGTCAAGCTCCCAAACAAAAGTCCCGCATATAAATTATTTGCATCAATCTGCAAATTGCTTTCGTCAATCTGCGCATTGCCCCAGATGCTGCTGTGCATATCGCCCTTCTCCCAGCTATCGCATTTTCCAGCTACAAGTCCAAAATATGTTTTGGTAGAAGGCTCGTTGTCCTCATCAATCGTAAGCTTTTGCAAGTCAAGAGCGACCTTGTCCGCCTGCAAGCCAGCAATAACTTTCGCTTCTCCAAACAATCCGCCAATAGCAGTAATACCAACAGGACCAATGCCAGTATTTTCATTCTCTCCGCTACTGGTCAAAGACAGCCCCAGCGACACATTGGAATTTTCGTCAAAATCTGCCCGCGTAATCACCTGCCCAACCAATCCACCAACATATTTATCTGGACCAGATTCTGGGTTCTTTGTCGCCACTTTGATGTCGCACCCTTCTATATTCACAGAACCAATATTGACAGTCGGCACCTGCCCAAACAGCAAGCCTACCCAAGCTTTCTTGAACTCATAAATGTTAGTATTCGAAACATCGATATTCAGATTTTTCACCTCTACCGAATTCACATTGGCTTTTGAGGCTTCGAACTTGCCGACCAAGCCTCCAACATAGTAGTTAAACAAATTGTTGCCACTAAATCCGCCCTCGTCGTTACCATCCACCACAACATTATCAAAATCGACCTGAATACTACCAGATAATCGCCCAAAAACACCACCAATATAGTTAGTGTTGTTTGTGCTAGGCAGTTGCGTCTCTTTTGGCAAGACGATATTCACATCTTTGATTTGCAAATCACCACTAAAATTCCCATAGCCAAAAGCTCCCATCCGAAGCGGAGTGCTGCTGATATTTACCTGCCCGATACCAGACACAGAGATATTTTCGATAGAGCAAGCCTTAGTTATATCCAAATTTCCCACAACATACCCCACAGTACTACCACCTAGGCTTTGTTCCAAACTTTCGATATTAGAGACCGTCACATTTTTTAACGACAAACTATCAACGCTTAACATTGAGCCAACCACAGAGCCAATATATTTTGCCTCCAACTTCTTGATATTAGAAACCTCAATATTCTCCAACACCACACTACCGCCATTTGCATATCCCACAACGCCACCAACCAAATTACTGACGCTGTTTAATTCGTCGATAAACGACACCTTAATATCTTTGGCATACAACCCCTTAGTATAACCCACAACCCCAGCAGCATAACCGCTAGAAATGGTCTTTGAGAAGGTAACCGAAGAGCCAGAGACATCGATATTGATAAGGGTGTCGTTCTCCGATTTAGCTACCGCTCCAGCCACAGCCGTCCCTGCATCACCTGTGCTATTCCAATTCACATTGTTGAGGACAATCTTCACATTTTCGTATCGTGAGTTTTGGCTCACTCCTGCTAGCACAGCCAAGTTCGTCGCAATGGCAAATTCGGTCCCATCTCCATCCACAATCACCGTTAGAGAATCTACCAAACAGCCATCTGCTTCCGCAAACATCGCCAAAGAGCTCAAACTATTACCGCTAACATCAAAACTGCTAAATCTAATCTGCTTGTTACTTCCTGCAAAGTGACTATTAAACGAACCTGCTGGTTTCAGAGGCACATCCTCAAAATAAAGGTCGTCCATCAACTTGAAAACATCGTTATCGTCAAATCTCCCCGCTGTAACACCGTCGGCAATATAGTTATAATCTTGCACATTATAGATAAACACCGTGTCGTTATCATACTTATAGACTTTACTGTCGTGACCACTTCTAAAGCTATAAGATCCATATTTAAAGCTGTTGACTTGCGTAAGACGATAAAAGTATTTCCTGCCTATTTCCAAAGTTCCCAAATCTCCGGCATTCTCTGTCGATTGATAATCGATAAAACTCGAGTCGGTAAACAAGATGCCTTTCAGCGCAGAGCTAAGGTCGATAGTATCCACTTCATAATTGTCATCAAATGTAGCGTTCGTCGCTTTTTCTATTATGAAGCCTTCTGGCGTCGTGCCGTTGTCGCCCCAAGTAATCTCAAATCCGTCAATATTACCGTTATTCTCGTCGTAATGGTAATAGATCGCCCCAAACACCGTTGACGAGTTGTCCAAAAATCCTGTTCCCTTAGCGTCGTTGCTTATCGTCGGGCTGTAAAATTTGTCTGGGCTGTTGTTTATCTGCACCATTCCCATTATCGAGTATTTATACAAATATCCCTGAACTGGCGGAGTCATACCGCTGCCATCATCTGTATAGGTGTAGATTGTGTCGCCAGCTTCCACCGCAGGAGACAGCCCGCTCGGCACAACCGTGTCGTATTCAACCGTTCCTTCTTGAATATTTTCTCTGGCGATTATATACGCCGATACAGTGTCTGGCGCCTTTTCCAGAAGCCTCTCTTTCAAATCGTAATCTTCTGCCCAAGAGGACACCTTGATTTTTTGCCATCTTACAGTAATTTCATCGTTACTTGTGCCTTTGGAAGCGCTAAACGAGTCCAAAGTCGTCTCAAACTCAAAGCCATACATTTGCCCAATCTCGTCCGAAGAGAACTCTATCACAACATCCTCGCGCGCCAATTTCGCCTTTAGCATATAATAGTAATAGCCGCCTTTTACAACATCCTCATCCAGATAGCTAAACAAAGTGTCGCCACCTGCCGCAGCCTCTCTTTTGGCAATATTGGTAATGTCAAAAATCGTCCAGTTTCCGCCTTGAGTTCGTTTATACAAGTCATACTCCGTCGGCTCCACTGTCCCCAGGTTCACCTCTTTCAGCCAGCTAATGCCGATACCGCCAGAATCCACCTGAATATCGATACTGTCCAAAGTCAGCTTCTGATAGCCATAATCTGTCTCGGCAATCGAGAATATCGTATCCAAACCGACCTCTTTGTAAGCTCTGAGCTTATAGAAATACAGATGTCCGTCCACTGCGCCTGTGTCCACATAGAACAAGGTGTCGCCGTCTTGATCCAGAGGAGCGTCCCCTTTGCGCAAATCGATATACACGCTGGCGCCCGCAAAGTCGCTAGAGTTTTCTTTGCGATACAGCATAAAGTTCGTCGCTCCAGCCACCGTGTCAAACTTGACTTGAACCTGAAGCAAATTCTTGGTAACCCGCAGGTTCACTGGATCCAGCGGCAAAGCCCCAAAGCTCGAAGTGTCGCTAAATATCGAAACAGCTTTTCCGCCGCCATAGACCGTCTTCAGCTTGTAATAGTAAACGCTGCCACGCTTCAGCTCATAATCATCGTCAAAAATCGTGTCGTCCACCAGCTCATCCTCGTTCACATTGGCGATATTCTCAAAGCTGCCGCCGTCGGTGCTTCTGTAGATCTGATAGCCCAAAATGTCGCTGTTGCCATATCTCGGCAAATTCCAAGTCAACCGAATCTTATCTTGGAAAGTGCTGTTGGTCGCTTGCAGATTTTGTGCCGAAAGGCTGCGCACTGCGCCATCTATCGCACTCGAAACAGCCGAGAACACGCTATCTGGCGACCCTTGACGATACGCCCTTATCACAAAATTATACTCCGAAATCGAATCTTTGCTAGCGGCGAACTCGCTCGGCACAAAGTTGAGCGTCGTGTCAGAAGAGCTGCTCATCAACGCCAAAGTGTCGTAATTGTCGATAGACACATCTCCACTGCGGCTAGCAAATATCTGATAACCGCTGGCGTAGCGCACTGTATCCCAACGCAACTTGATATAAGAAGTGTCGGCAAATCCCGGCGCATAGCGGTTGGAATCGTAAACCACCCTAAAGCTGGTCGGCATCGCTAGGCTCGCATAGCCAGAATCAGTTCGGCTAGAGTCCTGCAAATCAAATTTGTAAGACTTAATCTTGTAATAATATTTCGTTCCTGGAATCAAATCCGAGTTGTAATCTTTATACGAAGTCCATCTCTCTTGCCCTGCACCAAGTTCCGCCAACCGTCGCCAATCCGCATCTCCCGCTTTCTGGCGATAAATCACCGCAGAGTCGATAAACTCTGGCGTGCTATACAAAATCTGCACCGTGTCCTCAAGGTCGCCCTTTGTCACCGTATCTATCTCTGGTGCTGGCGGGAAGATAAACCCAGTATCAGGCTCGGAATATTCCGAAATCAGCGTCTTCTCATAGACGCCATACGGAATCTCCTCTCGCAACTCAACCACCGCTCTAACCTTATAGCTGTAGGTCCTGCCCTTATAAGTCTCACTATCGAAGAACCTATCGCCCACAGAGTCCACATAAACGGTGTCTCCGCCAGAAACATACACCTCTCCGTCAACAGCTCCGCCTATGTATCTGGAAACAAGATAGTTATCCACAGTGTCGCCTGCCACAGACTTGACCTTGCTCCAGCTCACACGCAAAGTATCTTTTTCGCCCCTTGTCGCCTCGACATTCTCCACAATCGGCAAGTTCAAATAACCATACACAAGGTTCGACGGCGTGGTCAAATCTCCGCCCTTAATCTTCGCCATCACTCGATAGAAATACAAATTACCAATCTCCAAAGAAGGGCTTTTGTCGTAGCTGACATTATTTTCTCTCAACGGCACACCCTGCATCTCTCCTGTCACATCGTAAGCGTTACCCTCGCGCACACTATCGATATTCTTCAACGAATCGAAGCGGAAAATCAAAGTCGTGTCTAGCTCTGGCCAAATCTCCGCCGTATAGTGCCAGCTCAACTCTATCGTGTCAACTTTCGGCTTGCTCAAAGAGACAAACTGCAAATCTTCCACACCAGAATATTTGTAATACCCGCTATCGACATCCGACAACGGAGCGTCCGCATCAACGCCCAAAGCTCTAACCATATAGTAAACTTTGCGGAAAGCGCCATATCTGGTTCTGTCGTCCCAAATCGTATCTTCATTACCTATGGCGCTCAATCCCAATGTGTCGTAATACGCCAAATCTTGCCCATCGCTGCCGAGAACAGAATCACGCAAAATCTGATACTGCTGTGCATCTTCCGATTTTGTCCATTTCAGCTCAATCTTATCGAAGAACTCACCTTTGCTCACAGACACCAGCGCCGCAGAATCCAGCTTGCGACACCCAGTGGCAAATTTCGAGCTGTAGCTAGAAGTCGAGCTTGCGTTTTGGAAAGCCGCCGTGTAGATATAGTTCATTCCTTGCAAGCCAATTCCGTCGTCTGTATAAGGGAAATATCCGTCCGTATAACCTGCGGCAACCACTGTGTCGTAGTCACTAAATTGCCCAAGGAACGCATCTCCACGCCTAATATAAATCGTATCGACGATATCCGCCGTCAGCTGGCTTGTGTAGATTCGCAACTTCACAGAATCGCCATAAGCGTTGTTATCTACAACCACCAAACTATCTGGCGCACTCAGCCGCACATAGCCGCTGTCCGTTCCGCTGCTGTCCACGGCGATGCCCTTATACACCTTAATCTTATACTGATAGCGGATGCCAGGGAACACATCTGCGTCATACCACGCCTGCTCTACTTCGCCCGCAGGCAAGTTTGTCGCCTTTTGCCAATCTTCGCCCGCAACATCCAGCGAGTCCCTAAACAGCACGAAACTGTCGGCATAAGTCGGCGTCGTGTATCGCACAGTGATGCTATCGCCCGCAAGCCCCTTGCTCACATCGTTCAAAATCGGCGCTTCTGGCTTCGTAAATCCTGTGTCAACTTCGGTATAAGCCGCCGTAAATCTCATCTCCAGCGGCTGTCCAACTGCGGTATCCTCGTCCAGCATAAGCACAGGGCGCACCTTATAAACATACTCTCTACCCAAATCTATCGGGCTCTCAAACCTTCGCGTAAACCCTGCGGCAATATCAAAACTCGCCGTATCCACAAAATTGGTATCGTCGCCCGGCAACAAAATCGTCGCTTCGGAAGAGCCGTTTGTCAAAGCGCGCGACAGCTCATAATAAGTAACCTCATCATCTTTTGTGCCTACAACTTTCGACCATTTCAGTCGGATAGCTCTATCCAGCGTCGCCTTTGTCGCCACAATCTCGCCCAAAGGCTCTAGCTTCGTGCAACCAAAAGCCAAGTTCGAGGCGATGCCCGACTTGTCTTTCGGATAAACCTCTGCCAAATAGAAATAGAGATTTCCTCGCTTGATATCCACCGTATCCAAAAATTTGTTGCTCTGTGCAAAATCGTTTGTAACCGCTTTTAGTCGAGAATCTTGCGTCATATTGGCTGTGTCGGCGTTTTTCACAGAGTCGAACCTGTAGAACACGACGCTATCCACGCCATAGCTCACCAATTTGCTCGGCAAGCTGTAAGTCAGCTCGATCGTATCGACCTTCATCGCACTCATCGAGACAAACTGCAAATCTTCGATACCAGAGTATTTCAAGAATCCACTATCAATCTCGGACGGCTCAGAGTTGAAATCTTCGCCCATAGCCACAATTTTGTAGTAAATATTAGTGTAAGAAGGATATTTGCTATAATCGGTGTAGGTCGTGTCGCTGCTTTGCGCACCATAGCCAGACCTAAACAAAATATCGTAATTATCAGGGTCCTCGCCGCCTGTGTTTGTGCTATCTCGGAAAACAATATAACCTTTGCTGGCGTCTTGCACTTGGCTCCATACCAGCTCAATTTTATCTCGATAGTCGCCTTTCGACACAGAAAGAATCTTCGGCACGCTCAAATCTCTATACGCCAGCGTATCACCAGAATATGGCGAGTAGCCCGTTGTGTCGTCATACGACGCCACAGAATAGTAGTAGTTCACGCCTTGTTTGCCCAAAGTGTCTTTATAAGTCGCCGCCGCCTTTATCATAAACCACTGGCTCTGTGTCATATCCGACTTCTTCATCCTGCGGATACGATACGAATCAACAGTTGCGTTATTAGGCATCGTCTTAAAGCTCAAAGTCACCCCACTCGTATCCCAATGGGTCACCTTCAGCGTGTCAATCGGCTTCAGATAAGTGTAAGAAACGATGTCGTAAGTTTTCTCCGACAAAGTATCGTTCTTAACCTTAAATCGATAAGAGTACTCCCGACCTCGAGTCAGCAAACTATCGATAACTTCCCCGCTGCCATACACTGTGTCGATAGGCACAAAAACAGAAGCGTCATCCGTCCTGTCTTTGCGATAAACATACACCTCCCTCACATAGCCGTTGGCGGGACTCACCGTAATATTCACGCGCTCTTTGACCCGAGCATCTATCTCAAACGGCGAGGTCTTCTCTATCCAAAGCGTGTCGTTATAGCCATACACCTGCCCATCGTCCAGCGGCGGCATCTCCGACCAACCAGTATCAGCCTCGCTCTCTTGCGAAACTAGCCTCAACTGCAACCTGCTCGTCGCATCTCCAAAAACCGTGTCCTGATCAATCTCGCACAACGCCCGCAAAGAGTAAGCGTAGAACTTGCCTGGCTCAAATCCGCTAGCAAACAAGTCTCCGCCGTAAAAATCGAGCGCAGTCGTATCGCTAACCTCAACCGAATCTCTTCTGCCACCATTCACGCTCTCTCGGATCAACTCATAGTCGTTAACGCCCTGCACGCTATCCCACACCACGCTCACACTATCCACCAGCACTCCAAAGCTCGCCGTCGCTCTGCCCGTCTTCGGCAAATCGAGATAGCCGTGCGCCATATTCGACAACTTCGAGTCAACGTCCGTATTCACTTGCACTTTATAGAAATACAACTTTCCAAGCTCAAGGTCAGCGGAAGTGTCGCTTATCGTATAAGTTCTGAACTCTCCCTCTGTAACGCTATCAACAATATAAGCCGTAGTCGGCACAGCATAACCTGTCGTATCATCAGACGACTCAACATCGTCCCAACGATACAGCTTCACGCCATCTTTACCGAAATCTTCAAATTTGATGCTCTCAAAGACGCTAAAAGTAAGCTTTATCGTGTCTCGGCGCTTGCCCGCAAAGCGTAAATCTTCCACCTTGTCAAAAGCTCTGTATCCAGAATCTGCCGCCGACAAAGTCGAATTCGTGTCAACACCAACCGCTTGCACCTTATAGGCGATATACTTGCAAGACGGATATTTCTGGTTATCCACATAGGTCGTGTCGTCGCTATCCTCCAGATAGAACTCGTTCACCAGCACTTCATACTGCCCATTTTCGTCGCTGCGGCGATACAAGCGATACCCCTGCGCATCATCTATCTTGTTCCATCTCAGCGTAATATTGTCGATGCTCGTGCCCTTGCTAACGCTATCGAACTCTGGCACTTCCAGCTTCGCAAAACCTGTGTCGATGCTCGCACCATATCGAGAAATCCCCGTAACATCGCTAAAGTAAGCCGCTTGATAAACATAAAATTTCCCTTGAACAACATCTTTGTCAACCAAAGTGTCGCTAGCGGCATCGAAAGGATAGACGAGCCTCTCTTCGTCGGCAGGGTCGCTCCACGCATATCGCCTAATCACCACAGAGTCGATATTTTCGCTGTTTTTCGCATTTCTTTTAACCAGCAAAATTATACTATCCGAAGAAACTCCGTTCTTGACAACCTCCACCTTTTGCGACGGTTGCAGCGGCGTAAACGACACCACATCCAAGAATGTATCCGAAACCACCTCGTTGACGATTTTCAGCCTAAATGTGTCGAACTCTCCATAAAGCTCTGGGCTAAACTTGAAGGTGTCCATCACAGCGGCATCTCGCACAGAAACCGACCGCACATAGCCCGCTACGCCGTTTCCAATCGTGTCAAATCTCACGCTGTCCACAAAATCTTTGCCCGTCACAATTCCAATCTTTATCACAGAATCGAAATTGTTGACCACATTTTCCTGCAAATTGGCGACAATATCCGCCGTGTCGTTGTTAATCCACAAATCTGCTCGGCTAAGCGCAGGAATTTTGGCGTAGCCCGAATCGATCGAATTGCGATAAACCGCCATATCTCCTTGCAAATAAACATTATAGAAATACCATTTGCCGGGTTGCAAACCGTTTTCTGCCGTCACCTCATCGACAAATCCGTCCGAAGCTTTCTGATCTTCAAAATAAGCAACATTCCCCGCATAGTCGTATACGCCGCCTTCGGCTTTTTGATAGCGAACCACTGTGTAAGGCTCATCCAGCACACCGTTCCAGCTCAAACGAACAGTATCGATAAACTCGCCCTTTGTCGCCGTCAAATTTTGCACTTGATAAACATTCAGATACAGCGTATCGTCCAGCTCTTTAAATTTAGAGTCGCTGTTGACGATGCCGTCGGTTCCCGCATCTTGCGACAATCCGCTAAGCGACTGCACCCGATACAAGAAAGCGTGCGTCCGCTGATTTTGCTCGATAGTATCCAGCCAGAAAGTGTCCGTAACTGTTTTCAGAGCAGCGTATTCGGTTTCGTTGAACCGCTTTCTCTCGATTTTGAAACTATCCGCATTGGCAACTTTCGCCCATTTAATGCCGATAACCGAGGTGTCCAAAGTTCCCACATCAACTGTGTCGATCTCCGCCGTCGGCAACAATTTCGTCCAACCAGAATCGATGACGCCCTTGTCGCTAAACTTGTCAAACCCTTGCACCTGCGACGCCACACGGAAATAGAGCTTTTTGCCATACCAACTGCTATCTGACAGAACATTGCCCTTCAGAGCATAGGCAGACACCCCTAAAATGCTATCGTAATAGTTCGTCAATTCGGTTTTTTTCGCAAAGCTCTCCTCGTCCTTATCAGTGCTCACATAAATTCGATAGTTCATCTTGCCAGACAAATTGAGCGGCTCCTCTATCCGCAAATAGACGCTATCGTAAAATTCTCCCTTGCTCGGACGCAGATAGAACTCTGGCGGAGCTTGCTTACCAACGCCATAGACCGTATCGCTCCAAGCCGAACGCCCATAAGTAGGATGCACATTTCGCACGATAAACCCTTTCTGCCCTTGACTAAACGGAGAGTCAAAAGTCCAAGTGGTATCGATCAAATCTTTCTCCACCACATCGCTATAAAACTCGCTCACCATTCGCACTTCGTAGGTCACATTCGCAATCTGCGACTCTGCCCAATCGACCCTAATCTTGTCTGTAATGCTGTCCGAAGCGACAACTAGCGCTGGCGGATTTAGCTTCGACCAACCGCTATCCACGGCCGACCACAGCGACGCCACAGAGTCCCAAATAGCTTCCGTGCCGCCAGAATCCACCACTTGCAATTTGAAGTAGTAAGTTTGCCCCTCGTCCAAACCTCCCGACTGCGTAAAGTTATAAGAGCTGCTATCTCCTGCCTGATTGTTCACAATCTTCAGCGTGTCGCAATAATCGGAGCTAAAATCTATCGTCGTGTCGTAAGCCAAATTGAACGCCGTTGCTATGCCATACTCTTGCCAGCTGATTTGGATAGTGTCCTGCAAAATCTGATACATATTTTTCTCAATATCCAAAACAGGCAAAACAAATCGCTTGCCGCCAAAAGCGGTGTCCGACCAATTCTGGCTGACAAATTTTTGAGCAGTCTCTTGGCTCCAAACCTCCACAGGCTGGCTCATATCAAGATATTCTGGGTTATAAACTTTCACCGAATACTTATAAGCCATTCCGCCTTGAATGTCGTAATCTTTGTAGAGCGTGTCCGACAAATCTTCATAATAGACAGTGTCGAACGAGCTAACTCGCGCAAGCAGATAGCGTCCCGACTCGCAAAGATTTTCGACTCCGTTCCAGCGCACCGTCACAAACAAAGCCTGCGCATCCAGCGTGTCCGCTGTCAGACCGTCCACATCTGGCAGAGCCTTCCAGCCCGTATCTGGCTCCGAAATCTCCGAATATTTTCCGTTGCGATACGACCGAACATAATAAAGATATTTTTGCCCAACTTTCCGTGCTGCACCGTCGTCAAACACCGTGTCTGTGGCAAAATTATAATCAGCTTCCACAGTATCCACAGTCACCATCGGGCTCAGCGGTTTGATATTTTTCGCATAAACGAAGAAACTGTCAATATCTGGGATACGATTTTTGTCCATATCCCACGAAACTGCGATTGTGTCCACAGAAACGCCCTTGGTCGCCGTCACTCCCGCTGGCGGATACGGATTGCTTGTGGCAAAGATAGAGTCCGTCCACGAAGAAAATCCTGTCGAATCGTTGTAAACCCTCACTTTGTAATAGCCGTCGTCTCCTGGAATAACCGTCGTATCTTCCAATCTCGGATTCGCCGAAGTGTCTATCGGGTCAAAATTCGCACCGTCTTTTTTATACAAAATATACTCGTCCGCATTTTCCACCGCTTTGCATCGGAAAACGAACTTGTCGAACTTGACGCTGTCCAGACGCAAACTATCGGCAGCCAGCAACAACGCAAACCCTTTGCAAACATCGGAGAAAGTCGCCTTGCTCACATCGTAGCCGTCCAAATCGTTCAGCGCTGCCACCTTGAAGTAGAGCAGTTTCCCCAAATCGGCAATCTCCAGCTCTGGCAAACTCAAGTTATAAACAGAGTCGGAAGTCAAGCTCATCTGATAGCGAGCATCGCTATACACAAACTCGCGCGCAGTGTCGCCAACAAGGGCGTAGGACTGAGCGTTCTCGACTCTCGACCACCTAATCACGACAGAATCGGCGTAACTGCTATCTGGCTTGTTGTCTTTTGTTGCATAATCGAACACGCCCGAAGCTGTGATAAACGCTGGCTCTGGCAACTTCGACCAAGCACCGTCGTAAATTCCAATGTTATACTCTAGGTTGTAAGTCTGCACCTCAACAGTGTCAGAACTTCCGCCCTTCAAACCTTGCACGGCAGTCGTTAGGTAATACCAATACTTCTTGCCGCCAACAAGTTTATCGCCAGCCAATCCTTTTCCTTTATCGATGTAATAGTTCGTGTCCGCTTGCATCGAATCCAGCAAAGTTTTCTCTCCATTTTTATCCACAGAACGATACAAGTAGTAATAGAGGTTTGGCGTCGTCTCTTCTGCCCAGTTGAGCTTGATCGTATCGAACCTAACGCTATCATAATAGAAATAGAAAGAGTCCACCGGCAACAGCTTCAGATATCCCGTATCCACAGCCACGCTGGTGTCCGAAATCTCCGCTATGCAATATTCGTTAACTGGTTGCACCCTAAACAGATACTGCACTCCGTCGCTAAATTCGGAGCTATACTCACTGCGATAGAAAATATGCGAAGTGTCGTCATCTTCGACACCAATTGCTGCCAAGAAATCGTAGCCAGAGCCACCGAGCGTATCAAAAAAGACATTGTAGCTAGTCGCCAAATCCGATTTGCTCCACTTCAGCGAAATGCCTTGGGTCGATTCGCCTTTCCCTGCGAAAATCTCGTCCACCATCTCCAACTTCGTAAACGCCGCAGCACCAATCTCGCGCACTGGTCCACGGTCGGAACCTTTCAAACCCGCAATCCAATAGTAAAAAATCTTACCGGGGTTATTTTTCAAATCCGCAGATTTGTCCGTAAATGGAGCTTCTGTGAAAACTAGCGTATCCACAGCCACTTTGTTATCCACATCGTTATCCTCACTGCGATACACGACATAAGAGTCCACCGCTGGGATTTGCTTCCAAATCATCAAAATCGTATCTCGTTTATAATCCTCAACTTGTCGCAAACTATCCACCAAGCCAATCTTCGCAAAATTCACGACATGGTTGGAGCTATCGGAGAATTTCTCGCCAAAACGAGTCGGCGCATACGAGTAAACGAAATATTCATAATTTTCGGAAACGGTCACCGCGCTGTCGTTGTAGCTCACCATCTCCAAAACATCAACGCCATAAACGGTGTCGATCGTGTCCACCGTCCCGACATTAACCTTGGACTTGCAAACAAAATAGTTGAGCGTGTCGCCGCCGATATTTTTTTTCAGCCAAGAGATGTTTATATAACCTTCCAGAGGCTCGCCCGTGGCAAGGTTCACCGCTGGCAACCTCGAATAGCCGCTATCGATTATCGCGCCCGACATCGTGTTCGGCAGATCGTTCACCGCACGCACACCAACATAATAGACAAATCCAGCGTCGCTATTTTGCAAAGTTATCGTATCCAAAATAATCGAGTCGCCGCTCGGCGTCGCTGTCGCCAAATCAAGCTCGTAATACCCTTTCACAAAAAGGTCTTCTTTGTTTTTCTTAAACGAAATCTGATACCGGAGCGAGTTGTCCTCGTCTGCCACAGCCGACCGCTTTATCTTCAGCGCCAAACTATCTTGCAGCTGACCGTCCGTAACATCTATCAGATCTGGCTTCTCCAGCTTAACCCAGCCTTCAGATTGCGTCGGTTCACTCTTCCCGAAATCGTTTTGCGCCCAAACTCTGATGTAAATTTTTCGCCCTTTCAGCGAATCTTCTGTAATCTTAATCACCGCCGAATCTGTTGTGTAGTCAGAATTTTCAAAACTGCCCAAACTATCGACAGGGAAGCGGAACTTTTGCGTCTCCTCATCGATCGAATCTTTGGTTGACCATTCCACAAAATAGCTCTTGAACGCCTGCTCCTTCTCCCACTTAACGATAATCGTGTCGTCCAGCCCCTTATCGCTCCTGGTAATCGTCAACGGATCAAAAATCGAGAAACCACGCACAGGCTTCGACAAAACCTGCTCTTTGCTAATGTCGTTAAACGCCGCAACCTTATACCAGCGCACCATTCCGTGCGGCACGCTCGCATCAACGAAGAAAGTGTCCTCGCCGTTGACAACAGAATCCAAAATGTTTCCGCTCCACACACTTGCCTGTGTCGTGTCACGCACAACTAAATACTGCACATCGCTCGCCATATCGTCTGTGCCGTTTTTGTAGCCCCAACGCAAAGTGATGCTATACTCCGAAATCGAAGCTATCAAAGTGTCTGGCGGCGAGAATTTCGCATAACCGCTAGCGCTGGCGCTGTCTTGCGAAACAACCGACTCTTTGCCCGCGTTGTTTTTCTTGCTCTTCAGGTAATAAGCGTAAGCCACACCCTCTTTCACTCTCGCCGTGTCGAAATACTCCGTCACTATCGAAGCAAAAACATAGCTCGTATCCAGCGTGCTGCCCAAATAGCGAGAAAGCAAGAAGCTATCCACAGAAGAAGCGTAATTCCATTCCCAGCTTAGCTTTATCGTGTCGGCATAAGCGCCTTTGGTCGCCGCAAAATTTTCGGGCATCGGCAAGTAGCAATAAGCGTCCAGAGTGTCGCTCTCGGCAGAAACCTGCTTATCGACTCCGCCGCCGTTCTCAATCACCGCTTTCACATAATACTCTACAAACTCGCCATAGCTGATACCTTTATCCACATAGAAGCCGCTGACCAGTTGCTCGCCAGAAACGCTGGCAATCTGCTCAAAACTTCCGCTAACAAATTTTCTGTAAACTCGCACACTATCCAAAGACGCGACATCCAACGGATAGCTCGCCCAATAGACCAAATTGGCTGTATCTCGCACCAAGATTTTGGACATCGCCGCTTTCGGCAATTCGATGCCGCTTTTTTGTGCCGCAGAACGCTCCGAAACTGAATACGGCACCGCATCCGACGCTGTCGCATACGCCAAAGAACGCACCTTGAACCAATACGGAGCACCTTTTTTGACCGTTTTAGGCTCTAGCTGTGCAAAAATTGTCGCGCTCGTATCCGCCAGCACAATCGAATCGACCAGAGTCGTGCAATTTTCGTCAGAATAGCAAAGCAAACCGTAGCGAACAATCGCTAAATTCTCTTTCTGCAACTTCACTTTCTCTATCTCGACAAAAATCGAATCTTCGTTCGGATAACCCGAAGCCGCCAGTTGGGTCGTATCGATTCTGCTATATCCTGGCATCGCCAAAAACTCTGTGTTCAATGTGTCCGATACGCCGAAATAGCCCGCTTTTTTGGCAACAATTTTGTAATAGTAGTAAGCGCCGTTCACCCTCTGATCCGCTCCGCCCAAACTGTCAGCAAAGGTGTAGTAGGAATCCACGGCTCCCACGGCCTCTGCCTTCCAATCCAAAGCGTTTAGTTTTGCGTAACTTCCGCCGTCGATTTTTCGCCAAACATCAAACTCGTGTCCACCCACATAACGCAACCTCACCACTATTGAGTCGGTCAAATCTTGCGAAATCCAAACCGAGTCGATGTCTTTCGGCTTCAGATAGCCTTGCGTCCACACAGTGTCCGAGCCGACTCTTGTGTTTTTGAACTTAACCGAAAAAGCGCTCACGCCCAATCGATATTCTGGTCCATAAACAAACGGATAGTCGAAAGAGCCCACAAACTTGACGATAGAATCTGCTTCGTTCGCCACAGACGCCACAATCATCGAATCTTTGCCATCTTTTTCCCGAACAAAAATGGAGTAGCCGTCCGCATCGCTCTTCTCGTCCCATCTCAACCTGATTTTGTCGGCATAAACGCCCTTCGACGCATCTAATCCAAGACAAGAATCTAGCCTCGTGTAACCTTCGGTCGGTCCAACCCACTCGGACGCTTCGCTGTCTTTTTTCGTCTGCGCGTAGTATTTATATAGCTTTCCGTCTTGCAACGAAACTGTGTCTGTCCAAGGGAAGAACTGTCCTTCATCAGTGCCATTAAAATCAGTTTCTTCAAATCTTTTGACAATAATTTCTACGCCATCTTCGTTTTCTCGTTTAATCAAAATGCTATCCACATTTTTCGCGTGCAAAATTTCCAACTGAATGCTATCCACAAAGAAGTTGTCCTGGCTCGCCAATCGAACAGCCGACAACGCTATCAAACACTGCCCAGCCACAGAGTCGCTCCAAGCAGAAGAAGAAAGCTCTTTGTCGTCAGCCACAGCCGCAGCCAGCCTCCTGCTGTGCAATCTCGCTCTGTAATAGTAAGGAACTTTCGGCGTCAGAGAAGTGGCGCTATCCACAAAACTCAAAGTGTCCAAACCTTGGAAACTATCCACCGTCACAAACGACTCGCCATCTTTTCTTCGCTGAACCTCGACCTGCATATCGTATTTTTCGTAAAGCGCGATATTGTCGGTAATCTCGCTTGGCAAAGCCCAACTAACTTCGATTTTGCCGTTGATGTCGTCGCTACATTCTGAGATGTAAATTTTCGGAGGCAGCACGAATCCAGAGTCAAGATTTGTCAGCGAATCGCTAACGCTCACATCGTTTCTGCCGCCAATTTTGAAATAGTAGAAAATTCCCGACAAAGCGCCCACATTATCCAGCTTAAAGCTGTAATCGTAAGTGCCAACATCGCCCCTATTTATGCTCTGAATTGCGCTGGCTTGATCAAAAATTCCGCTGGCGCTATCACGCATATAAATCGTGTAAAGGCTTGTGTTGTCATCTGCTACGCTTGTGTTCGAGCGATAGTTTTCCCATTTCAACCGCAACGAATCTGCCGAAACGCCCTTGCTCACCGTCAAATTTTTCGGAGCTTTCAATCTGCTGGCGCCAACCACCACTTTGCTATAATCCGAGTTGCCTTTGCTCTCCTCGAACCGAGCTTTTATGTAAATCGGCAAACTAATGTCGTCAATCTGCACGGACAACCGATAAACCGTATCTTCAGGAGTTGCATACTCCACAGCCACGCTGTCCCAAGTCGCTTGATCTTTTGAATATTTAATCCGCACAGAGTCGATCTCAATCGCCGAAATTTTGTTCCATTTAATCTCGATCGAATCCACAATCGTGCCATAAGACGCCGTCAGTTGCGGAGGCGAAACTTTGGTGTATCCCGAATCAACCCGAGAGGTGTCCGAGAAAATTGTATCTTTCAAAGCGCCCAAGTCGATACTCGTCGAAACATCGAAATAGTAAACCTTGCCTTGCGCCAAATTGTCTCCAAAAGCTCCGCCAGAACGCAGATCAACCAAAGTGTCAGAGGTCACAATCTGCGCCTCTATCGTTTTTTGCACAGGGTCGTTCAATTGCCTTACTGTATAAAGCGGCGCATAATCGCCCGCATCCACCGCAGACCAAGAAGCAATCAAGGTTTGCTCGCTCTCGCCCTTGGCAACGGTAAACCCACTGACCGTATCCAGCGACGCAAAGCCAAACTTCGCCCTAGAAAATCCAGAATAGTGCGTAACACCCGCTTTGTCCGTATTTTTCGTCCGCACCGCATAAAAATACGGAACTCCACGAACAGGAGCGACGGCGCTCTTTATTGTGTCTGTATAAACCGTGTCCAAAGTTCCCAACTGCGCCAGCGAATCTTGGCTGACAGAAAAGCCATCAAAGCTTTGCGCCCGATAAAGCAAATACGCCAAACCGTCTTCGGCTCGCTCCCAAACAATCTTGATGCTATCTTTGTAGTCGCCCTTTGTAACGCTGGCGATTATCGGCGCCCGCAGCTCCAATGAGCCAGACAAGGTGTCCGAATAGCCAGACTCTTCGCCCATCGTCGAAGAAGCCTGCACATAATAAAAATAGGTCTTACCAAGCTCCAAATCGCCTTGCTTCCAGCTATACTTAATCTCCTCTCCCAAATTCTCTTTGGCAAGAGTTGCCGTCTGAACTCCAAATTTTTCTGGAGCAAAAGGCGCTCCCAAACTATCCAGCCGATAAACATAGAAGCTATCTACAGCAGACGAAGAAGCCGCAAGATACGACCAAATCAGCTGCATAGAATCTTCGCCAGCCACCTGCGCCACAGACGCAAGAACTGGATCTGGCAAAGCGGTATAACCCGTATCGGGCGCACTATAATACGACTCGCCAAAATTCTGCGTCAACGCCTTAACCTTGTAAACATACGGCTTTCCTGGCTCAACATATTCGTCCACAAAAGAGTCCAGACTCGTAACAGTTCCGCCCTCTTCACTCAAATCGTTACGCCAAATCTTATACTTTTTCCAGCCGACATCGTTGGAGGTCAGCGAATCCCAGCGCACGATAATTTTATCCTTGTACTCCGCTTTGGTTGCACTCAATCCTGTGATAGTATCCAATCGACAATAGCCAGAATCTGCCAAGCTAAACGGCGAGCTAATCAGCGTTTCCATAAATATTTTCGCCCGCACATAGTAAACTTTGCACGGATCAACATCTAGCTCCGTCCTCGTCAAATTGAAAGACACTATCGCCTTCTCGCTCGATGCGTTAAAGTCAGAATTTTCGGAATACTCCAAGATCATTTTTGTCACGCTGGCAGGCAGAGTCTCCCACTTCACAATCAGCTTTTTGTTTATCAAGCTGTCTGCCGCATCCTCAATCCTCACCAGCGGAGCTTCGTATTGCCGCCAACCGCTATCGCTGACTGCACCGTTTCCGCTGGTAGAAACATCGCCCAAAGCGACTAAGAAATATTTGTAGAAAGCGCCAGGAGAGACACTGAAATCTTTCACATACAAACTGTCTGCATTAAGCGCGATTTGCTCAAATCCCAAAAGCGTCGTATCGCCCAGAGGGTCGATTCTGTAGAGAGAGTAGCCTTTAGCGATGTTCTCCCATTTCACTTTGACAAAATCCAAACTATCGCGGCTAACCTCCGGCTTCGCTGGAGCAGGCAACGCCAAATACCCCTGATCGTAATCGCTAAGCTCCGAGCTATCGTTGGCGCCCAAACTGCGAACTCTAAAGTAGTATCTCGTGTCTGGCTTCAACTGCGGGAAATTACCAATTTCCACATCTGCCGAAGTGTCGTTTCCGCCTGTCGTCGCCAAAACTCGCTTATAGCCGCCCAAATCTCGCAAAGTGTCGTAATACAACGCATAGCCAGCCACCTTCACCTGCTTCGACCATTTCACAAAAATAGTGTCTGTGTTTGTCGCTTTGCTCGCCGTCAAATTTTTCGGAATAGGCATCGAGACAAGCCCCGTATCCACTTGTGAGAAATTCCACTTCTCTTCTGGCAAACTCTCGGTTAACTCGTTGCGAGCGTAGGCTTTATAGTAATAATCTTGCCCATAATTTATCCCATTCACCACAGAATCGTATGCAAAATCTTCGCTGACCGTATCAATAATCTCGAATGAGCTATTATCCTCACTTCGGTAAAGCACATACTCGTCCGCACCCTCCACTTTGCCCCACATCAACCGCACAGCATCGTCTGTCGTCCCATAGGTCGCTTCAAAAGATTTTGGCGCTGGCAGTTGGGTAAATCCAGAATCTTGCAAAGAGCGAGAATTTTCTGCGGAAACGGCGTTATAAGCTTTCACTTGATAAAAAACTTTCACCCCATGGAAACCAGTAAATTTATCGTTAAACACAGAGTCTTGATGATCCAAATCGAACTCAAACTCCTGCTGTATTCCGCCGTCGAACCTGCGATAAATTTTGTAACCAGCGGCGTTTTTCACCGTGTCCCAGCTGACTTTGATGCTATCCAAATAGTCGCCGTCGCTCGCCCTTAAATCTTCAGGAGCAGGCAAAAGCAGATAGCCGCTATCCACATCTGTAAAGTCGGACTCGCCATAGCCCAAAGATTTTCTCTTGATTTTGTAATAGTAGTAAGCGCCTTTTTCTAGGGAAGCGTCGTCGTCGATATACTCGCCCACACGGCCTTTGACCGCAGCGGTAGCGTCGCTTGCAAACCCTGTGGAGCTAAGCGCCCTGTAGATATAAACGCTGTCCGAATCGTATAAATTGTCGGCGCTCCAGCTAACCAGTATCGTGTCTGTGTTTAAACCTTTGGAAACGCTAAAGTCAGACGGAGCGGAAAGCTTTTTCCAACCAGAATCGACATCGCTATAATCGGAGAAAGCATCTACATTCAACGCCGGGTTACTCATATGCGACCTGATTTTGTAGTAATAGAACGCCTCGTTGCCCGAAACCTTGTCGTAGTAAATAATCGTGTCGCCGCTTTGCTTGCAATCTTCTGTAATGTTTACCTCAAACCCTTCGTTCGGACCGTCTATTGAGCCCACATTTTTTTGGAAGGCGTAGTTCTCGACCTCGCCACTCTTCAGCCAGCGCACGACGACAGTGTCCTCTTTTGTCCCTTTTGAGCAGTCCAATCCCACAGGCACAGCCAACTTCAAATAACCAAAATCCATTTCGCTGGTCCGCTCTTGGGCGCCTTTTATTGCCTTAACCCAATAGTAGTAAATAACGCCTGTGTCCGCAGTTTTGTCCACATACAGCCCCGTATCGTTCAAAGTAGCTTCTGGCGAAGCTGGCATAGAAGTCGTTATGCTACGATAAACCTCGAAATCTTTGTTATCGTAATCACCCCAAATTATCGTAATCGAATCCAAAGATTCATTTTTGCTCACCTGAATTTCGGGAGCAGACAACGCCGCTTTGCCAATACAGTGCGAAGATGTGTCAGAAAAGCCCGTCAACTCGTTCCACGCTATGCTGTAATATTCATACTCTAACCCAGAGATGACATCGCCATCCAAGAACGACTCGTTCTCCAGCGCCTGGAAGCTATAAATCGTATCAAACTCAGTGCCATCGAAACTTTTCCTGCAAACATACATACTATCAGCGTTCGGCACAACAAATACAAAAACCTTTATCCCTTTGGTTTTTTCTTGATCGTAAGTAGCGTCGGGCTTGCTCGGTCGATTCAATCGCGTATATCCACTATCAACCTCGCTATTGCTCGCACGCCCAAAAGTCGGATGGTAATAAGAGACATAATATCCGTGCTTGATGCCCTTATCGTCTGGAATAAAGTTGTTATCCGTAAACTTCGTCTCTCCAACCACTTCGCCCCATTCATATCCGTCACGATAAATTGTATAAACAATCTCCGAAAGTCTGGAGTTCACTGGAACTTCCCAAGTGATAATCACAGAATCCACATAAAGCCCTTGGCTAGTCTGCAAATCACACACAGGCAGCAACTTAACCCAGCCAGAATCGACATTAGAATAGTTCGAGCTCAAAACGCCAGCCACAGAGTGAACGCTGTAATAGTAAACGATACAGCTATCTTGAAGCCCCAAGGTATCGGAATAGACGAACTCCGTTTTGCCATCGACCGAAATAGTTTTCAAATCGGTCAAACTTGCCTCGTCTCGACCTCTACGAATAACAAACTCGTTTGCTCCCGCTCCTGGAGAAGTCACTTTGTTGCCCACATTCCAACTGATGTTAATCGTGTCGTTTTTCAACCCTTTAGACACCTCTATCTCTGGAGCAACCAACTTTGCATAGCCGCTATCGGCATTACTAAACTTAGAATAAGCGTTATTTACTTGCACAAAAGATTGCACACGATAAGTGTAATACTTTCCTGGAATAACATTCGCATCTTGATAGGTCGTGTCTGTGTAATTGTTAGACGCAACAATCGTATCAAATTTTCTCACACCAGACTCAAGCCAACTTTTCAGCAATCGATAACCGTCGCCATAAGACACTTGGTTCCATTTGGACATCACATACCCAAGCGAGTCTCTGCTCACATCTAACAAAACAGGCACTTCTGCCGCAGTCCAGCCATAATCATACAAAGTAGGCGACTCAAAACCCGACCAATCTTTTGCCGTGTGAGCGATGGTGTAATGGGCGTTGTAGTAATAATTTTTTCCCTTTTTCAAAGAGCTAGAGGTATCGTTTAAGATAAATTTACCGTCAACAACTTCCCACAATTGCGTATTTGGAATTGTCCCGTCAGAAAAGACAAGTCTTACAGAATCTCGGTGATTTTGGCAATCGTCAAAATCTTCATAGCGATAGAGGGCAATCATTCTCGGAGTTTTATTCATCTCAACCGTTACCTGTATCGTATCTACTTTCCCTCTAGAAAAATCGACCATCGTCAAAGGCAACAGTGGCGAGAGCACGCTATCCCGAACAGCAACAGAGCGGTTATATTTACCAATCGAAACCACCGAAACATAACCCATATCCCCTTCTTCCAAATCTTGTTCCCACTCACTTTTGTCCAAAGCGAATTTTTGCTCAGAACTCGTATTTACCGAGTTATACTCAATCTCGACAGAGTCGGTATTTTCAGAAACCGTCCAGTTAATCAACACTTTCTCTATCTCTGGCTTAGCCGTCATTCCCAAGATTTTTACAGGATAAAGCTTGGCAGCGCCAATCACATCTTCGTCGCTCAGCGCCGTGCTCCTGCCTTCGCTATTCATCACATTCACATAATAGTTGTAGCCCAAGCCAGCGTATATCTTGTCGATATTCTCCCTATAAAATGTATCTGTTATTCCTGTGGCAACCACAGAAAGCCCTTTGTCGGAGCCAACCTCCTGCTTATAAAGGTCGTAGCTGACAGCGTCTATATATTTTTCCCAAACAACCTCGATCGTATCGACCAACTCCTTGGTAGCGCTCACCATCGTTGGCGGATCCAGCGCAAGCCAGCCTTCGGGACCAGCTGTAAAAAAGCTCTTGTTCATCGTCGCGGCAACTCGCTTGCCTTCCACCCATTTAATCGGACGAACTCGATAAAAATACTTCTCCTTATCTCCCACATAATCCGCATAGCTAAGCGAATCTACCGTTATTACAGAATCGTATAAACTAAAATTAGCTTTATCGGGATTGCCGACAAGCTTCAGGCGGTAAACCACATAGCTATCCACAAAAGGCGTTTGCACCCAGTCAACCATAATGTATTGATAGCTCTCGTCTTTGCTCGCCTCAACATCGTCCATCTCCGCAAAACGCACATAGCCAGTCGCCCGCACAGAATCGACAGAATTTTCCAGAACAGAATAGTCGGTCACTCCAACATCTGGGCAATAAGCTCGCACAGTATAAAGGTAAGCTTTTCCCGCATAAGCTTCTTTATCTGTGAAAATCACATTCCCAGAAGCATCTTCCTTCAAATCGTAAGAAGAGAACTCCGTTCCGATTGGAACCGTTCGCACATACCCCTCTGGCGCATCTTCCGAATACCTTCTAATGTCATAACTGTTAGCGTTATTTTTGTTTTTCCACTTCACTTCGATTTTAGCATCAAACGCAAACTTGCTTGCCAACACAGAATCTGGCGGAGCTGGCGTCCTAAAGCCAATCAAAGTATCGCTAGCGCTAGAGTCCAACTGCCCGTTATCTTTGATATGTCCAGAAGTCGCCACCGCAAACATCTCATACCGTTCTCTATCGGGAGCAGCCCATGCGCCTTTGAGCATTCCATTTTCTTCGGTCTGATTGCTCAAAAACAGCTCAGAAAAAGCTTCCGCAGAACCCTCTTTCCGCTGATAAAAACTATACTTTGCTCCCTCTCCCAAAGTCTCCAGTTCCACGAAAATCGAGTCAGGATCAGCCGTCTCGTCATAACCGGACACAAAGAAATAACCAATCGTATCCAACCGAACGAACCCAGAATCAACATTGCTATAGCCAGAGACAATCTGCTTAACATCCTCTGGATCTTCTTTGGTAATGCTCAAAATCTTCTCTCGCACGCTTTTGCTATAAGCTCTCACCTGATAAGAATACATCAGCCCTTTAACGACAGCAGCATCAGAATAACTTGTGTCACTCACCTCTGTTAGCCTGTTCCAGCCAGAAGTCTCGTCGTTTCGCAATTTGCGATAAATCTGATACCCGTCCAAACTAGCGGCAGGGCTCTTAACCCAGCTAACGGCAACATTCAGCGCACCGCCCTTTGTCGCAACAAGCCCGCTAGGATTCCCCAGCTTCATATAGCCAGGCACTTCGTTCCCCAAGACCGAAGCTCCATCTTCGCTACCAATGTTAATATTAAGAGGGCTATAAGCTTTCATCGCCAAAAGCAAGAAAGAACCCTCCTCTATCTCGGGGTCATCCGTCGCCGCAACATTATAAAAGTCATCTATTGGAATAGCGTCCACTTCCGAAGCTGGAATTTTGTTGGAAGTTCCGCCGTTCTTAAAATTCAACGGCTTAAACTGCTCCAGCGTATCTTTACGATAATACAGCCAATACTCTTGCGCATCAGGATTTCGCTCAAACCTGATTCCGACAATATTCGTGTATTTGCCATAGGTAGCCTCCAGCATCTTTACTGGCGCAATCGAGATATAACCCGTATCTCTCTGGCTATGCAACCCTTTTCCGCCTTCCTCTTCATAATCTTCACGATTCGCCTGCAAAGAGTAAACATAATACTGCTGATTTTTCATCTCGTCTTCATCGTAGAAGTTCATTATCTCGTCTTTCGTGCACGCCACGCTCGCCAACAACTTCTGCGCCTGAACAACCGATTTAAGAGAGTCCAGCACCGTTCTATAAATATTGTAACTTTGCACATCCCGACTAAACTCGCCAAGCCAACTCACCTTTATCTTGTTGGAATAATCGCCCTGACTAGCCGAAACATCAAGGGGAGCAAGCATTTTCGAGAACCCGATAATCGTATCGCTTCGCTCAGACTCTCCTAGTTCTGGCAAATAAGAGGTAACAAAATATCTGTAAACCGTGCCCGGCACCATCGACTCATCAATCCCCACAGTATCCACAATGTCTGCTGTAACAAGCTCTTCCGCCGAAGTTATCGGCGAGCCTTTTTCGTATCGATAAATTTTAAAATGCAAGAAAGGATTCTCGGAAACGATACTCCAATTTAGCCTAACAAACCCAAGAGAGTCTCTCGTGCAGACCAAATCCGAAGGTTTATCTATTTTTGTAAAAGTATCTAAAAGCGCAAAATCAGAAGCTCCCGCAAAATCGCTAACAGCCCTTATCTTATACTTATACTCTGTGCTCGGCGTCAAAAATGAGTCCGTATATTTATAAGTGAAAGACCCGTCGTGCAAAATCGTCGCAATTGGACTCAATCTAGGCTCTCTATACAAAAGATATTCAGCCGCACCGTGCGATGGCTCCCACTCCAACATAATCTCTTGAGAAGTTACATTTATCGCCTTAAAATTATTTGGAACAGCAACTCTCGACCAACCAGAATCCATATTAGAGAAGTCCGACTCTTTGCCCTCTCTTGTCGCAGTCGCCAAATAGTAATACTTCGTTCCGTCCTCAAAAAAGCGTTGCACTGCCTTCGCATCTACAGAAAATTCTCCGTTTGCCGAGTACACATTTTTTTGCACAACATGAACTTCCTCTTCATCTGGGAACTCCTTGTAATAAAGGTTACAAGTGGTCATATCTTCCGCTTTCCAGGTAACAATCAGCGAGTCTTGACTCTTTTCCGCTTTCAGCCCTTTTGGAGGTGCTATCGGCAAAGACCCAATAGCTTTCTCAGACACATCCGAGAAAATCTCGTGCTGGCTATCAACAACCTTTCCGCCTCGCACCTTAAACGCATACGAATAGCCCAGCTTCAACAAATCGTCTGGCATATAATAGAAATCCCTTGATCCAGAGCGGCTCAACTCTCCGTTGTCAATCCTCAAGGTGTCTAAATCCTCCTCGAAAAGGTTATCCGCATAAAGAATCTCCACAAACCCTGTATTACCAATGCGATCCCACTCCAGAAGCAATCGTCCATTTTTGTATTCGGTGGTCAAATTTGTCGGCTTGCTTATCCCACAAAATCCTGCATTCGCCAAAAATCCACCAACCATTTCGGTGTGCTCTTTTGCCAAGCAAGTGTCACCCTCTACTATCGAACGCACATCGTAAAGATACATCGCTCCTCGATGCTCACCCTCTGGCACATGATAAATCTTGCGTTCATTATATGCGCGAGAACCTTTATAAACCGTCTCCAGCTCTTCATAATTTTCGCCAGGCAAATTTTCCTTATACAAAATCATATAGCCTTCAACGCCATTGACGAACGACCAGCTAACCTCTATCGAATCAGCTATCGTCCCTTTAGACGCCTCAACTGTTACTGGAGAAGGAGTTAGAGTATAGCCAGTAACCGCTTCCAAAGAAAAATCAGACTTAATAAAATCGTTCTTTTTCGAAACCACTTGCACCAAAAATTGATACAAAACGCCTTCTTGCAAACCAGTCACAAAAACTTCGGTCTGGTTCAGATTTTCAAAATCTTGGAAAGGACTTTCAGCAGTAGGTTTTTGCCCCGCATGATAGTAAACTCGATAGAAAAAAGCTGTAGAATCGTAGGTTTTCAACATCGAAGACTTATCCCAATTCAGCTTAACTTTTCCCTCGAAAACGCCCTGCGACGCCTCAAGAGAGTTACCGACAATCGTCGCTACAGACAAATATCCTGGCGCCGTTTTACTAAACAAAGAGATCTTATCTCCATCCCGTTTTCGCACCTTGTAATAATAAACCTGCCCATATTCAAGGTTGTCGCCACTTCGACTATCAATATAACTTTGAGCCCCAATGCCAGTTCCTATCTGCTTATACTCGCCATCCGCCGCCGCAGTGCTACGATACAAATTGTAAGTGGTCGTCCCCGTAACCTTCTCGTCTCCGCTGTTCCAGGAAACGATGATCGCATCATCAAACTCTCCCATAGTCGCCTCAACAGTTGAGGGAGGCTCCAAGCTGTTTTCGCCTCTGACAACATCGGTACACCCAGCCACAGCTAACGCATACAGCAAAACAAATGCCAAAACAAAAAAACCGAATCTTTTTAACGCTTTGATAACAAAACTCCTTATCGTTACAGCCTTAACGCTGATTTATATTTCAAAAAATAAAGCACAATCCGCCTAATATCCACCCATAATAACAACAAGATAAGAGACAAAAGAGTTGTCAACAGATTTGTCCCGAAATTAGACACAAGAGCTTATTTGCTTAAAAACAAAACAGTTATAACTCCTAAAAACACAACAAAATAACACAACTACACACAAAAAACACACAATTTCCACTTCTTTTCCTTAATTTTTAGTCTAGAAAAAAAATCTCGCTCCCAAAAACGATTGATTTTCAAACAGTTAACAAAAATTTTAACGCAATCTACAAAAAAGCCCCTATTTCATAAACAACTAATTTTAAGCAATTTAAGAATTTCCAAGAATTTCTCCCAATTTTACCAAAATTTTTGCTCTAAAAAAACAGGTCTCTTTTTCTAAAAAAAACAAGATTTTTGCCATTTTTGACAATTTTGCTATCTTTTTCTTTACAATTTCTGTCATCAATACCAATTTAAACTCAAAGTAACTTTTACCAAAAAATTTTAGGAGAAAAAAATGGGTGACCACAAAATCGAATTTTCCTCATATTTTCAAAATCTAACAATATCTGCCATTCGCCAAGCGCAACAATGCTACGCCGATCGCACCGACAAAGTCAAGGCTGTAAACGCCTCAATCGGAAATGTCAGCCTGCCGATGCACCCAGCGATGATAAAGAGGCTGCAAAACATCACCCAAGCCCCCGAACTGGGCGAAGGCGTCGTCAAATACACCGCCACTTCGGGCAGAGAAGAGACCAAGCAAGCCTTCAGAAACCTCATCTCACTTTGCGGAGCCAACACCGAAAAGCTGGAGGTCATCATCACCAGCGGCGGCTCGCAAGCAATGGATCTCGCGCTTTTGGGCTGCTGCCAAGACGGTCGCCCGCTTGTCATCTCCGAGCCGACCTACTCCAACTACATCAGCATCGCCCAAGCGTATCGCATCCCCGTGGTCACCGACCCGCACACGCTCTGCGAAGACGGCCACTTCCGCTGCGACATCGAATTGGAAGAGATTATCAAAAAAAACAACCCCGGAGCAATCGTCGTCATTCCATACGACAATCCCACGGGAAAACTACTTTCACAAGCAAGATTGGTCGAAATCGCCAAACTCTGCGTCAAATACGACCTTTGGATGATTAGCGACGAAGCGTATCGATACTTGCACTACACCGATCAAGAAGCTCCCTCGATCTGGAAAATCGACGAAGCACAAGCCCCAGGAATCAGCCGCCGCAGAATGAGCATCGACACCGTCTCCAAAGGCTTGAACGGTTGCGGACTTCGCATCGGGGCGCTTGTTTGCGACAACAAAGAGTTCTACCTAAAAGCGATTATCGCCGCATCGTCGCACCTATGTGCCAGCGCAATCGACCAATACATCGTCGGCGGAATTGCCGCTGAAAAACCCGAAAATTTGGCAAAATGGTTCGAAAAATTGAAAAATTACTACCAAAACTTGATAATTTCCACCACAAATGAGCTAAAAAAGAGGATTCCACAAATAATCGTCTCCTCTCCACAATCGGCACTCTACTCCATCGTTGACCTCAGAAATATCGTTCCCAAAGAGTT
This sequence comes from Candidatus Cloacimonadota bacterium, assembly GCA_963676615.1. Classification (GTDB taxonomy): domain Bacteria; phylum Cloacimonadota; class Cloacimonadia. Next base: position 1,431,687 of record OY781092.1, read on the forward strand.
CGAAATAGAAAAATTTTGTCGATATTGTGCTGAAAAAGGCAAAATTTCGCTAAAAAACGAAGAATTTACCCTACTTATCACCCCTTTGACCAGTTTTTACCTCTCAGAATCGCAAAACAAGCACTATCAACTTCGCCTCTCCTATGTCGCTCATCCCGACGAAATCGCCAAAATTCCGTTCCTGCTAGACGAACTCCTGAAGCAATATTTATCTATTGACAAAACAAACCGCTAAAATTACATAGCCCAAAATAAAAAGGAGGCGGTAACCAAAATGAGCAAAAAAAGCGTTTGCAGCAGTTACTTTCTCCCTTTTCTAGCCAATTTTTGCCGCATTTCACGATGGTGGTAGGGTCTCCTACCATATTTACCATTTGTGTGAGCGATTTTGCTCACAGACCTCATACCCCAACATTTTATAAAATTATCTTTTCTTAAGGAGAAAAAAATGCAATTTGACTCTATAAATGGATTTTTTGGAGAGTACGGCGGAGTTTTTGTCCCCGAAAATCTAGAAAAAGAACTAAAAAATATCGATAAACAGTATCAAAAACTAAAAAACGACCCAAATTTTGTTCAAGAACTGCACAATCTTTACAAACATTTCTCGGGAAGACCAACTCCCACCTATTTTGCCAAAAATTTGAGCAAAAAGTATGGCGCGCAAATATATTTGAAGCGTGAAGACCTGAATCACACGGGCGCACATAAGCTAAATCACTGCTTGGGCGAGGTGCTTTTGGCAAAAAAAATGGGCAAGAAAAAAGTTATCGCCGAAACTGGGGCAGGACAACACGGAGTAGCTTTGGCGACTGCCGCGACGCTGCTCGAGCTAGATTGCGACATCTATATGGGAGCCGTCGATATCGAAAAAGAGATGCCAAATGTCACCAGAATGCAGCTGCTGGGAGCAAAAGTCATCCCCGTGACAGCTGGGCTAGCCACGCTGAAAGAGGCAGTTGATGTCGCCTTTTGCGAATACCTCAAAGACATCGAAAACCAGTTTTACGCCATCGGCTCTGTCGTCGGTCCGCATCCTTTTCCACAAATGGTGCAAGATTTTCAATCGATTGTCGGACGAGAAGCTCGCCAGCAATTTTTGGAGCTAACAGGAGAACTACCCGACCACCTCGTGGCTTGCGTCGGCGGCGGCAGCAACGCAATCGGACTTTTCCGTCCGTTTTTGAACGAAGAAAATATCCAAATGCACGGCGTTGAACCCGCAGGCACCTCTTTTAAAACAGGCGAACACGCAGCCACGCTCACCAAAGGCTCTCCAGGAGTTTTACACGGTTTCAGGAGCTACCTTTTGCAAGACGAAAAAGGCGAACCTGCGCCAGTAAACACCATCGCCAGCGGTCTGGATTACCCTGGAGTCGGTCCTGTCCACAGCTACCTCAAAGACATCAAAAAAGTGAGCTACCACACAATCTCAGACAAAGAGGCTCTGGAAGGATTTTTCACCTTATGCAAATGCGAAGGCATCATTCCAGCCCTAGAAAGCTCTCACGCAATCGCTTTTGGAATAAAATTAGCTCAAAAATGCGAAAAAAATGAAAAAATCCTGATAAATCTCTCTGGAAGAGGCGACAAAGATTTGGAATACATCAAAGCCAACTATATGTAAAAAACAAAAATATTAGCGCTTTTCGCCAATTTTTACTGAAAAATTGTGTGAAAAGCGCTATTTTTTTTCTATTTTTGCTAAATTTTGCTCTAAAATCTCCAAATCTGTCTCAAAATGAGCCTCCATCAAAGATTTTACAGCTTTCTCCTCTTTTTTCGCCAGCGCCTCAACAATTCCCCGATGCTCCCAAATCGTTCTCTGCTCTTTTTCTGCTGACCCCAAAAAAAGTTTTCGTGAACGCTTAATTTTCGCTAAAAGAGGCTCCAAAATTGCAAAAAGAGTCTTGTTTTGCGAAAAAGTTGCCAATAAATGATGAAAATCGTGGTCAATTTCCACCAATTTCTGCAATCTTTCGCCCTTGTCCACAACTTTTTCGGTGCAATCGACAAACTTTTGCAAGTTTTTCTCTAGCTCGCTCAGCTGATTTGCAGAAATTGTCGCCGCTAAAAAAGCCACATTACCACACTCCAACAAATTTGCCACCTTATAAGCGTCCAAAATTTCGCCCTCCATCTCTGGCAGCTCAAAATTTGAATTTTCCTGCTGACCTCGCACAAAAACCCCCTTCCCCTGCAACACAACAACCAACTTTTCGGCAATCAAACTGCTTATCGCTTCCCGAATTGTGGATCGGCTCACCTCGAACTTTTTTGCAAGCTCATTCTCAGACGGCAACTTAAACCCCGCAGGCTTCCCCGCGACAATCTTCTTTATCCTCCCGTGAACAACATCCGAGAGCTTCTGTATTTTAATCGACATTTTTTCCTCTTCAATAAAAACGAAATCAAGCTTTACCGCTCGCTATCTTGGTTGTCTGACAAGTTTTTGCTGTCAAGTTTTTATTTCTTGACTCAAATCAAAAACTCTTTTCTTATGCTACAAATTTGGTTATATCGAAAATGAAAAAAGAAAAAATCGTAAAATTGCTGCAAAGCGAAAAAACACAAGAGCTATTTCAACAAGCGTATCAGGCAAAACTGAACAATCTGGGAGCTTTCAGCTACCTTCGTGCGCTGATCGAATACAGCAATTTTTGCTCTCGGAACTGTTTTTATTGCGGAATTAGAGGGAAAAATCAGAATTTGAAGCGATTTGAAATCCCACTGCCACAAATTAAAGAAAACATTAGAAACATCCACAGACAAGGTTACGCCTCTTTTGTGATTCAATCTGGAGAGCGAACCGATCAAGATTTTATCGAAAAAATCGATGAAATCGTTAAATTTTCCAAAAATTTGAACGAAAATTTCAAAATTGTGCTCTCTGTGGGCGAACAAGAGCCAAAAACTTACCAAAAATGGTTCGACTCGGGCGCAAATCGCTACCTTTTGCGGATAGAAACCTCCAACCAAGAGCTATACGAAAAAATTCATCCGCCCGAGATGAGCTTTGGGAAAAGGGTCGAATGCCTTTACAGCCTCAAAAAAATCGGCTATCAGACTGGAACAGGAATTTTGGTCGGTTTCCCAGATCAAACTTTGGAAAGCGTCGCCGAAGACATCCTTTTTTTTAAAAAAATCGATGTCGATATGCTCGGGCTCGGACCTTATATCCCTTGCCAAAACACGCCGTTATGGGAAAAATCAAAAAACATTGACCCCCAAAAAAACCTAGAGTTGAGCCTGAAAGTGATCGCCATTTGTCGCATCCTGATGCCGACAGTAAACATCGTCGCTTCCACAGCACTGCAAACCATCGACTCAAACGGCTACCTGCGGGGAATCCGCGCAGGCGCAAATGTGCTGATGCCGAACTTAACCCCCGAATCTTATAAAAAAAATTACGCTCTCTACGAGAACAAAGCGGTTGTGGACGACTCGCAAATCCTCGCCTTCGCCTCTATCCTTGGCGAAACCATCAGCCCGCAGCTCGCTGGAGACCCAAAACATTTTTTAAATCGGAAAAAACTTTTTCCACAAGGAGTTTCGCAATGAAACAGCTGATTCCGCGAGGCGAGCGGCTAAACATCGCCATCTTGGGCAAAATCAACGCTGGAAAATCTTCGCTTATAAACGCCCTGACCAACCAAGAAATCTCCATCGTCGATTCCACGCGCGGCACCACCACAGACCCCGTTGCCAAAAGATACGAGCTTGTGCCTGTCGGTCCTGTGACCTTTTTCGACACCGCAGGAATAGACGACCAAGGCGAATTGGGCGAAAAAAGACGCAAAGCCAGCCTGCAAATTTTGATGAAAACAGATTTAGCCATTTTGGTCGTCGCCGAAGGTAGAATAGACGAAAACGATACAGAATTGATAAAAAAGCTGAAAAATCTTGAAATTGAGCTGATAATTGCGTTCAATAAGGCAGATTTACTGAAAATTAGCCCTCAAGACAAGCAATTTTGCCAAAATCTTAACATCCATTTTCAAGAGGTTTCTTGCTTAGACAAAAATTCGATCACACAGCTAAAAGAAAAAATTATCAAAATTTTACCCGAAAAACACAAGAAAAAGCAAGTTTTACTCGACGATTTGCTGAAAAAAGGCAACAAAATCGTTTTAAACTGCCCGATCGACTCTTCAGCTCCCAAATCTCGCCTAATTTTGCCCCAAGTGCAAGTGCTCCGAAATATTTTGGACAACAACGCAATAGCCACAGTAACCCAATCGGCGCAACTCGCAGAAGCTCTTTTGGATAACCCGAAATTAATAATTACCGACTCGCAAGCTGTCGGCGAGATTAAAAATATAATCCCCGAAGATGTCCTTTTTACGACATTTTCCATCGTTTTTGCAAGATACAAAGGCGACCTCGACGCCCTTTTGGCAGGGATTGAGCAAATCGACAAGCTCCAAGACGGCGACAATGTGCTAATTGCCGAAGCGTGCTCGCATCATCCCCAAAGCGACGACATCGGACGCTACAAAATCCCCAAATGGCTGAGCGAATACACAGGCAAAAAGCTAAAATTTTCGTTTGCTGTGGGCAGCGACTACCCCGAAAATATGAAAAAAATCGCGCTGATTATCCATTGCGGCGGCTGTATGATGAACAAAGCCGAGATGACCCGCAGAATCGCCTACGCCAAAGAACAAAGCACGCCCATAACCAACTACGGAATGCTGATTTGCAAGGTTAACGGCATTTTAGAGCGGGCAATTCAGCCGTTTATCTAGGAATTTTTATGGAAGAGCGAGAAATTTTTTCGGTCAGTCAAATAAACGGCCACCTAAGAAACATCGTCAAAAGCAACATCCCCAATTTGTTCATCAAAGGCGAACTTTCCAACTGCACTCTGCACCGCTCTGGACACCTGTATTTCAGTTTAAAAGACGAAAAAGCGTCAATTCGCGGCGTAATGTTTCGTTTTTACTCCTCATCGCTCGATTTTGTGCCCCAAAATGGCGATGAAGTCGTCTGTTTTGGCAAACTCGATGTTTACGAAGTCGCTGGCATCTACCAAATCACCGTTACCCAGATGGAAAAAAAAGGCTTGGGCGATTTGAACAAAAAATTCACCCAGCTCAAAGAAAAGCTAGAATCGGAAGGACTTTTTGACGAGTCGCACAAAAAACCTATCCCCAAATATCCACAAAAAATCGGCATCATCACCTCGTCCAGCGGCGCAGCCATCCAAGACATCAAAAATGTGCTATCTCGCAGATTTCCCTGCATCTATACCTCTATCCTGCGACAGTGCAAGGAGATACGGCGGTCAGCACAATCTTGAAAGGGCTAAAATTTTTTGAAGAAAAAAAACGCGTGGACACCCTAATCATCGGCAGAGGCGGAGGCAGCCAAGAAGACCTTTTTTGCTTCAACTCCGAAGAGCTTGCCCGAGCCATTTTTGCGGCAAAAACGCCGATTATCGCTGGAATTGGGCACGAAATCGACTTCACAATTGCCGATTTTGTCGCAGATTTGCGTGCACCAACGCCTTCTGCCGCCGCAGAACTGGCTGTTCCCGACAAACAGGAGCTACTAGAAAAATTGCAGGACGCTCAAACTTTGCTAAAATTTCAAACACAAGCAAAATTTTCGCATTTTAAGCAAAAAATCGAGCTGCAACACCAAACTTTGCTCGCCTTATCGCCTTTTTCGAGGCTAAAAGAGCTAAAATCCAAAGTCGAAAAATCTGGACTGCGAATGAACTATTTGCTCGCTTCGGCTTTTCACAAAATTTCCGAAAATTTCAAAATAAGCCAAGGCAAACTAGCTGAGCTTTCGCCTTTAAAAACGCTCTCCAGAGGCTACACCATCGCAAGACAAGGCGAAAAAACCCTCCGAAGCGTCAAATCTATCCACGAAAACAAGATTTTAGAGCTAATTTTCCCCGACGGTTACGCGCAGATAGAGATAAAAAAAATCGAAAAGAAAAAGCTCTAGCTTTCGGCTTCTCCGTTTTTTTGACAAATAGCCTCTGCCACCAAAAAATCGAAAGGAGTGGTGATTTTGATGTTCACTGGCTCGTCCTCGACGCAATGCACAGCAGCACCTTGCGACTCCAGAATACTGGCATCATCGGTAAACTCCAACTGGCTATTTTTCGCTTTTTGATAAGCGGAATTCAAAAGAGAGAAAGAGAACGCCTGCGGAGTCGTTGCGCCAAAAATCTTTTGCCGATTTAAGCTTTTTTCGATTACACCAGAACTCACCTGCTTGAGCGTGTTCGTCGTCGGCACAACGGGAATAACCGCCTGCACGCTCTGCACCTTTTCCGCTAGCTTCTGCACAACATTTTTGCTCGCAAACGGACGAACTCCGTCGTGAACAAAGACAAAATCGGTGTTTTCGACAAAATTTAGGGCGTTCGCAATCGAATCTTGCCGCATTTTGCCACCTTTCACGAACTCCAACGCTGGATAAAGACGCCCAAGCCGCTTTTTCGCAACATCGAACTCGTCCAACGGCAACACCACGATTATGCGAGCAAAAAGCTCGAACGAAACAAATCTTTCAATCGTCCGCTCCAAAATCGGCTTGCCCAAAAGCGAAAGAAACTGCTTTTTCCGCTCAGACTGCATTCGGCGTCCCTTGCCCGCGGCGGTGATAATCGCAACAAACTCTGGCACAACTATAACTTACAGATCCACCGTAACATAACCGTAGCTGCCGTCGGCGTGCACAACATAAAAAAGCAACCGATCGCCCTTTTTAGCTTTGGCGAGCTCAGCCTCAAACTGCCCCTGATTCTCCAGCAAAACATCCTGAACTTCCTGAATGACATCGCCTTTTTGCAATCCAGCCTTGGCAAAAGCGGAGTTCGCAGCAACATCTGAAACAACGACTCCAAAATCCAAAGATTTTTTTTGCGAAGCGTCGAGCGGCGCAACAGAGATGCTGGCCGCAGCTGCTGACACAGAACTTTCCGCTGGCTCAGCCTCAAAACCAGGCAAAGACGAAGCGCTCGGCTCGGTCAATTTTAAGTAAAAATACTCCCGTTTGCCGTTTTTGGAGACGATAATTCGCAATTCTCCCTTAGATTTGGCTCTTTTTTCGATTTTTCGGAGCGTTTCGATGTCTTTCACCCGAAAATTCTCTGCGCCGATTATCAAATCGCCAGCGACAAAACCAGCTTCTGCGCCTGGACTTTCGGGCACTACCGATTGCACAATCACGCCCTGTGCGGCAGACAAATTGTAGTTAAGCAAATCCGCTTGGCTCACATTTCGCAAATTCAACCCGTAAAAAAATCCGTTGTCCGCTGGCAACGGCTGCAGCGCATTATCCGCAACTTTTTCTTTGCTTTTTTGATATTCCGCAATCAAATTTTGGGCGATTGCGAAAAAAGATTCCGAAGAGAGAACTAAACCTTGCTGCAAAAAGCCGCCTTCGCCAATTCCTGTTTCGTCTATGGCAAACCCGACCATTCCACCGAAATTGTCCAGCACGACTCCGCCGAGCGTGTTCTGCGTGATATTCGCATCCACCTCGTAAACTTGCGAGCCGCTCTGCGCGTCCTGCAACATCACATCGGTCTTGGCGACAATCCCCGCCGAAGCGCTCAACTGCAGACCTCCAGTTTGATTTAAACCGCCACCGACAACGCAAACATCTTGCCCCAACGAAGCAGGCAGTTTCGACTTTTTGGCAACTTTTATCGCATCCGAAGAGGCGAACTTATACACCGCCAAATTGACGCTCTCGCTCTTTCCAACGCTCTCCAGCAAAAACTTTTGCCCGTCCAAAGTCACCGCGTAAATCTTTTTGTGCTCAACGCCGTAAATATTCGTATTCACCGTCGCCAAATAATAATCTCGCTCCTCATTTTGAAAAATCACGCCCGAGCCCATACTCACGATTTCGGCAATTTTCCCAGAATCCACACTCTCTTGCACCACAACATTCACAAGGGTTCCAGCGGCTTTATCAATAACATTTTTCCAGTCGTCTGCGCCCCACAAAAGTTGGCTCAGCAGCAACAACATCGAAAAACCTGTTAGCAATTTTTTCATTTAGACCTCCACCTAAAAATACATCATTATCCCATTTTGAGGCGACTAAAAATTAGTCAAATTTTTTCTTGACTAAAAAAGTAGCAATCGCAGGGTTGCACTGCTAATAAAATTTAAGGAGAGTCAAAAATGAAAATAAAACCTTTAGACAAAAGAGTTGTCATTGAGATGAGCCAAGCTGAAGAAAAGACTGTCGGAGGCATTATTTTGCCCGATTCAGCCAAAGAAAAACCGCAAACTGGGAAAATCGTAGCTGTCGGAAGTGACGCCGATTTGCAAAAACTGGTGAAAGTTGGAGACGAAATCCTTTACTCAAAATACGGCGGAACCGAGGTGAAACTCGACGGAAAAGAGTTTATGATCTTGTCGCAAGACGACATCTTGGCAGTTGTGGAATAAGAAAATTTTGTAAAAAAATGCTTCCCACTTATAGATTAACGGGAAGCATTTTTTGTTTCTAACTAATCTTTAGCAAGTCCACCTAAAGAGGTTTCTTTGTAAATATTTGGCAAGTCGTGTCCCGTTTCGAGCATCACTCGCACCACCTTATCAAATCCTACAAAATGATTGCCGTCAGACAAAGACGCATATGCGCTACAACTCAAAGCCCTAGCAGCCGCCAAAGCGTTGCGTTCTATGCAAGGAACTTGCACCAAACCTCGCACGGGATCACAAGTGAGGCCCAAAAAATGTTCCAAGCCCATTGTTGCGGCATATTCTATCTGATAAGGGGAACCTCCAAAAAGCTGACAAGCAGCCGCAGCCGCCATTGAACAAGCCACACCAACTTCTCCTTGACATCCAACATCAGCCCCTGCTACAGAAGCGTTTTTCTTAACCAAAGCGGCTATCAATCCAGCCGTTGCCAAAGCTTTCACTATTCTAACAGTCTCAAAGTCATACTTTTCCTGCAAACTATACAAAACAGCAGGCAAAACCCCCGCAGAGCCACAGGTAGGAGCAGTCACAACTATTCCTCCACCCGCGTTTTCTTCTGCCACTGCCAAAGCGTTAGCAAAAACTAGCCCATGCCTTTGCATTGAAAAAGCGTTGCCGTTCGATTTAATCTTATACGAACAAGCCTTTCTTTGGATATTCAAACCTCCCTGCAAAGTTCCCTCGGTCACAAGACCTTTTCGCACAGAAGCTTGCATAGCGTCCCAAACTTCTCCTAAATAAGCGGGCAAATCGTCGTCTTCGTGTGCATAAACAAATTCCCAAAAACTATTAAACTCTCTTGCTTTAACCAAACCTAAAATGTCTTCCATCTTGTTCAAAGAGTAGCAAGATTTCTTCTCCACAACCTCGCCTTTATCCTCATCATAAACCACATCTCCGCCGCCAATGCTGTAGCAAAGAGACTGTTCAATCTCTTTACCTTGCGCATCAAGAGCAACAAATTTCATTCCGTTGGGATGATATGGCAGAAATTCTTGCGCTTTCCACTCTATTTCAACATTGGAAGAGTTTAGACCTTGACAAATCGCATGATCGGTCAAATGCCCTTTGCCGGTTGCAGCCAAAGACCCATACAAAGTAACTTTGTAAGAATGAGCTCCTTTAGTCTTAGCGGCGAACTCTTGAGCGGCAAACCTTGGACCCATAGTATGACTACTGGATGGCCCCATTCCTATCTTGTAGATATTTCTAATCGATTTCATAATTTCACCTTATTTCACTCCCTTTAGTAATTTTTTTGTCAGGATACAGCACCGACAAATCCCCATTTGCACTTTCTGCTGCCAAAATCATTCCTTGCGACTCTAGCCCCATAATTTTTTTGGTCGGCAAATTCGCCAAAACAACCACCGATTTTCCCACAAGCTGCTCGGGAGCATAAAACTCCGAAATTCCCGACAAAATCTGCCGTTTTTCTCTGCCCAAATCTATCTCAAAACGCAAAAGTTTCTTCGATTTCGGCACAGGCTGGCAACTCAGCACTTTTCCCACACGCAAATCGATTTTGGCAAAATCTTCAAAAGAGATCGCCTTTTTGAACTCAGCCACTTCCACAACATTTTCGTCGGCAACCTGACCGCTTTTCATTAGCTTTTCCACCTGCTCTTGAATTTTTTCGTCCTCAATCCTCGGAAAAAGCGGCTCAATCTCACCAAATTTGTAACTTTTTTCTGCTTTTGCAACATCTTGCCAGACAAAATCGGCACTAACGCTCATCATTTTGCGCAACCTCACGCAAGCTTTGGGCAAAATCGGCGCAAAAACGACGCTAAAAATCCGCAGCAACTCGCTGCACACATACAAAGATTGCTCGGCGGCAGCTTTGTCGGTCTTTATCACCTTCCACGGAGCGCTCTCGTCGAAAAATTTGTTGCCCAGGCGCGCGATATTCATTCCAAGCTCTGCGTTTTTTCGCAACTGATAACCGTAATAGCCGCTCTCCATCTGGCTGGCTATCGCAAGCGCCTCATCCAAAACGCTCTGAGCGTCGCTACTCAAAGCCGCAGGTCTGGCGATTTCGCCCGCAAAATTTTTCTTGGCAAAACTGAAAACTCTGTTCGCCAAGTTTCCCAAAATATTCGCTAGCTCCCCGTTAACTTTCGCCTGAAAATCTTTCCAAACAAAGTCGGAATCTTTGTGCTCTGGCGCAATTCTGGCGATGTAGTATCGCAAAAGTTCGCCATCGAACTCCGCCAAAAAATCTCGGACCCAAATCGCCCAATTTTTGCTGGTGGAGAGTTTGTTTCCTTCCAAATTCAAAAATTCGTTGGCTGGAATATCGTGCGGCAAAATATAGTCCGCCTCTTGCCCCATCAGCATCGCTGGCCAAAAAATCGCGTGAAAAATGTTGTTGTCTTTGCCGATGAAATGAATCAGCTTCGTGTCGGGATTTTTCCAATAATCTCGCCAGCCGTCGGGATTGTCGGTCTTGGCAAAATACTCAATCGAGCTGGAGATGTAGCCTATCGGCGCGTCAAACCACACATAAAGCACTTTGCCCGCGGCGTTCGGAAGCGGCACAGGCACGCCCCAGTCGATGTCTCTGGTCACCGCTCTTTTTTTCAAACCTTCGTCAACTAAGCCCAAAATGAACCGCAAAATATTCTCTTTCCAATTTTGGCGACTCTCCAGCCAGTCTCGCAATCTCGGCACAAAAGCGGGCAAATCGAACATCCAATGTTTCGTCGAGCGAACCTCAGGCTCCGCACCGCAAATTTTGCACTTCGGGCTGATTAACCCCACGGAATCCATCAGCTTTCCGCAAGCATCACACTGGTCGCCTCGTGCTCCGTCGGCGCCGCAATACGGACAAACGCCTTCTACATAGCGGTCTGCCAAAAATCGCTTGCACGAGCCGCAATAATACTGCTCCGACTCTTGCGTCGAGATGTAGCCTTTTTCCAAAAGTTTGAGGAAAAACTCCTGCGAGAGCTTGCTGTGTGGCGCTCTGGCTGTCCCCGAAAAATTATCGAACTCGATGCCAAGTCCCGCAAAATCTTCCTCCATCCGCTCGTGATAAAAATCCACCACCTGCTTTGGCGTCTTTCCCTGCGCTTCCGCCTTGATAGAGATGGGCGCGCCGTGTTCGTCCGACCCGCAAAAATAAAGGACATCCTCGCCTTTCAGCCGCAAAAATTTCACAAAAACATCGCCTGGCAAATACGCCCCGGCAATGTGTCCGATGTGCAAATCGCCGTTGGCATAGGGCAGCGCCGAAGTAACCAAAAACTTACTTTTTCCCATCGTCTATTTTCTCCTTAAAAAAACTTTTCCTCATACAAAAAACACGCTCGCCGCTAGTCAACAAATTTTTATTCATTCAACTGTTTAATCTCGTTTACTACTTTATATTCTAAATCTTCAAGCTCGCTAAAGTGAGCTTTTTCGCATTTTATTTATCAAACTCAAAAACCCCTTCTTGCTGATATCGCAGGTTAGATTCGAAGGTTAACCTTATATTTTTTCTTCCAGTTTTTTAATTTCGATACGCTGTTTTGTCTCCAATAAAATTGAATGAAGTTTTTGCTCCAATTTCTTTTTTGGCGGCAGATCTGCCCAATATTCTGCTACCATTATACCGTCTTTGTGCATTTCCAAAAGCTCAACCTGCTCCCTGCTTGCCTCGGCACAAAGAATTAAACCTATTGGCTGTTTTTCTCCTTCCTGCTTTTCGTAACGGTTTAACCACTTTAGGTAAAGCTCCATTTGCCCTTTGTGGCTTGCTTTAAATTCGCCAAGTTTAAGCTCAATAGCTACAAGCCGCTTTAGCTTGCGGTGATAAAACAGTAAGTCCAGATAAAAATCTTTGCCGTCAAGAATTATCCTTTTTTGGCGTTCGACAAACGAAAAACCTGCGCCAAGCTCCAAAATAAAGGTTTCAAGCTGGCGAAGGATAGCGGATTCTATGTCTTTTTCCAGATAGCCCTCTTTTAGCTCCAAAAAATCAAGAAAATAGGGGTCTTTAAAAACACCTGTCGCATCGGTTAACTCTAAAGCGTTTTCAAACTGGAAATTTGCAATTTCTGAACGCTCAAAAGCTTTGCGCTCAATTTGGTGGCGCAACTCTCGCTTGCTCCATAAAGATTCTATCGCTTTTTGTGCATAAAATTCTCGTGCTTTCGCATCTTTAATTGGCAAAAGAATCAAAAAATGAGACCAACTCAATTGTCGTGCCAACGGAACGACAATCTCAATATCGGGCAAAATCTCCGCAAACTGCATCATTCTGCGCAAGTTGCGAAGCTCAAAGCTCTTGCCAAATTTGTCCACCAACTGTGTCGAAACTTTAGCAACCACCTCTTTTCCATATTTTGCCCGTTTATTTTTAAGAATGTGTTCGTTTATGGTCTTTCCAACCTGCCAATATGTAAGCACAACGGCGCTATTTACCTGAACGGCAACCTGCTTTTTGCCCTGCTCAATTATTTGAACAAGGTTTGGCAATAACCGATTATCCAACTGTTTTCTCCTTAAAAAAACTTTTCCTCATACAAAAAACACGCTCGCCGCTAGTCAACAAATTTTGGTCAAATCTTGCAAAGCTGGTTCATTTCACGGTCATTTTTTTCGCCAAAAGTTTGGGAAGCAAAAAGAGCAAAAAGCTCGCTATCACCGCAAACGAAAAGAGCTCCGAGAGCGGAATCGAATACCAAAGCCACGGCAATCCATACAGTTCGCCCAAAATCCACATCGCTGGCAGCATCACCACAATCTGGCGGATGAGCGACTCCACAAACGGCGGATAACCAACGCCAAAGCCCTGAAACGAGATGCTCCCGATGACACTCACACCAACCAGCGGAAAGCCCAAACTGGCTATCCGTAGCACCGTTTTGCCGATTTCCAGCAGTTCTCCCTTTGCGCCAAACATCGCCAAAAGTAGCCCAGGAAACGCAAAAAACAGCACAAATCCAACCAAACAAAAACCCGTTCCCAAAACCAAGCCGTGCCGAATTGTGTTTTTTACTCGTGAAGTTTTTTGATGCCCAAAATTGTAGCCAACTATCGGCATCAGCCCTTGTCCAATGCCAATCACAGGCAACAAAATAAACAGATGCAGGCGAAAATAGATACCCAAAGCCGCAAGTGCGTCTAGCCCGAAATTGCCGACGATTTTGTTCGCTCCTGCCATCATCACACTGCCGAAAAGCTCAATCATTGCAATGGGTAGTCCGATTTTGAAAATCTCGAAAATCAGCCGATAGTCGAACGACAAATGAAAGCGCCTGATTGCGATTTGATTGTTGCCAAAAAGCAGAACCAGCAGCACAAACAAGCTGGAGGCGATTCTAGCCAAGACCGTCGCCCAAGCCGCTCCGACCACGCCCATCGCCCCTATTCCCCATCCGCCAAAAATGAACCAAGGGTCTAGCACAATATTGAGCAAGCCGCCCAAAATCATCGTCACCATCGGCGCCACAGCGTTGCCCTCTGCGCGCAAAATCCCGCAAAGCACCATCGGCGCATACACCACAATCGAGCCCGCCAGCACTATCCGCAAATAGCTTTCTCCCGCAACCAAAAGTGCAGGGTCGTCGCTAAAAATCGCTATCAAATCTTTGCTAAAATAAGTTCCCACAAGAGCCGAAAGCACGCCAAAAACAACGATAACGCCCAAAAGGTGCTCCGCCGCTTGATTGGCTCGGTCGAGTTTTCCCGCTCCTAACAGACGAGAAATCAACGAGTTGCCGCCGACTTCTATCCCCACAGCAAGCGCAATTATCACCAGCTGCACAGGAAAGCAAATCGTCAGCGCCGACAGAGCCACCGTCGAATAACGCGCCACAAACACACTGTCCACGACGCTATAAAGAGCCTGCACCGACAAACCAATCACCGCAGGAATCGACAGCTTGACCAGCAAACTGAACTCTGGCGCAGTCCCCAACCGCTTCGTGCGTTCCTTTTGCATCTCTTCTCCTTACAAAAAAACAGCCGCTATTTTCAGGCGAGCGCCCGCAATTTTTTGGGAACGATCAAAATTAAACAGCACACCATAAAAACGAACGACAAGAATGTCGAAATCGGAATCGAATACCAGAGCATCTCCAGCCCGAATTTGTAGCTAAAAAACAGCATCAGCGGAAAAAGCACCAGCACCTGACGAATCAGCGTTGCCGCAAGCGACGGAAGCCCAAGTCCCATCGCCTGAAACACCATTCCCCCGAGCATCATTATCGCCACGAAAGGCATCCCATAGCTCGCCGCAGAAAACGCTCTAACGCCTACTCGCATAAGCGTTTGTCCACCGCCAAACATCTCCAGCAGATAACTTGGGAAAAAATGCAGCCCAAAAAATCCCAGCAAGCAAATAAAAGTGCCCCAAAAAAACGAAATCTTTACAACTTTGATAATTCTTTTGGGATGTTTGTGTCCAAAATTGTAGCCCACAATCGGCATCAGCCCTTGTCCCAAGCCATACACAGGCATCAGGATAAACGCCTGCAATCGATAAAAAATCCCCAAAACCGCCAGCGGCTCGGGTCCATAATAGCCCAAAATCTTGTTCGCTCCTGCCATCGTAATGCTGCCAAAAAGGTGCATCAGCGCAATCGGCGCGCCCACATAAAAAATGTCACGATAGATTTTCCAGTCGAAGCTAAAATAGCGAAGTTTCAGCGAAAGCTGATTTTTGCCGAAAAAGAAAATCCCCAAAATAAACAGCGAGTTGATGATGCGGGAAATGACCGTCGCCAAAGCCGCCCCTTTCACACCCATCTCTGGGAAAATCCCAATACCAAAAATCAAAAGCGGATCAAGGGCGATGTTCAAAAAAGCGCCGATAAACATCGTCAGCATTGGGATGAGCGTGTTGCCCTCCGCGCGCAAAACATTGTTTAGCACCATCGGCAAATAGACGAAAAACGAGCCAAAAAGAACGATGCGCAAATACTCCTGCGAGAGTTGCAAAAGCTGCGTATCGGAGACGAAAAGCCGCAAAATGAAGCCAGAGCCGAAGCCGCCCAAAATCGTGGTGAGCAAGCCGAAAAAAAATATCAGCGAAAAAGTGTGCAACGCCTGATTGTTCGCCATTTCGTTCTTTTTTTTGCCCAATGTGCGAGAAATCAGCGACGAGCTGCCAGAACCGATGCCGATGGCGACGACCATCACGATCATCTGAATCGGAAAACACAAACTCAGCGCCGACAGCGCCAAATCCGAATAATGCCCCACGAAAATGCCGTCAACGATGTTGTAGGTCGCCTGCACCAGCATCCCCATCATCGCCGGCACAGACATCTTCATCAGCAGGCTAAACTCGGGCGCCGTCCCTAGGCGAGCGGTTTTTTCACTTTGCAAGCCGCTCTCCTTTGTCCAAATTGGCGACAATCCGCGCCAAAAAATCGAACAACTCCTCCCGCTCTTTTTCGCTAAAGCCCTCTAGCGCCTTGTTTTGCGAAGCTTCCAGCAAGTCGTCCAAAACGACCGCAAACTTTTTCGCCTTTTCCGTCGGCAAAAGCACGCTTTTTCGCTTATCGCTAGGGTCTTTTTTTTTCTGCAGATAGCCACTCTCACACAATTTGCTCACCGCTCGGCTCACAGCCGCCTTGTCTATCAAGCGGTTACGGCAAAGTTCCTTGTGGCACTGCACCTGCTTACTCAACAAATATTTCAACAAAAAAAGCTGTCCGTGCCAAAGCCCATACGGCTTCAAAATCTCGTCCAAAAACTTCGCCTGCGCCCGATGAGCTCTGCCCAAACATTTGCCTAAATTTTTTTCATTTTCCATAAGGCAAACTTATTTTTAAACTTGATTGACTTGTCAACAATGTTTTTTTTAAAAACAATCTTAATCGCGCTTATCCTTGATGTGCACGCCTTTGCCTTCCACATTTTTCAACTTGAAAAGTTCCGAAACTCGCACCAAATCGCTAAGTTTTTTGTAACCATAGTTGATCGGCGAAAACGAAGAGTTGTTGGAAATATACTGTCCCACTGTGGCTAAATTCGCCCAGCCGTCGTCGTCACAAATCTGCTCCACCCCCGTCCGCAGCAGCCTCACCAGCTTCGTGTCCGACCTAAGTTGCTCTCTTGTATGCTTGTTAGGCGATTTGTCCTCCTGCTTTGTCTCCTCGCCGTCCTCGAGATTTTCAGTGTAAATAAACAGCGAGCAAGCGTTCACAAAAGGCTCGGGTGTTTTTTTTTCGCCAAAACCATAAACTGTGCAACCATCCGACAAAAGCCGCATCACCAAAGGCGTGAAGTCACTATCGCTGGTCATCAGCGCAAAACCGTCAACCCCTTTGGAATACAAAATATCCATCGCATCGATAATCATCGCCGCGTCCGTCGCATTCTTCCCTCTGGTATAATCGAACTGCTGCACCGGCATAATCGCCTGCGCGTGCAGCTGCTCTTCCCAGCTTTTCAACCGAGACGACTTCCAGTTGCCATACGCTCGCCGAATGTTCGTCACGCCATATTTCGCCAGCTCTTTCAGCACTCCATCAATCGATTTCGCACTCGCATTATCACAATCGATAAGCAGCGCTATATTTTTTTTGTTTTGCATTTTTTTCTACTCCTTAAAAATTCAAACTCGTTCTAAAATGTTCAACTCTTCCCCAGCGGCAAACGCCAGCACCGTCTGCACGATGATATTCGGCAAATTTTGCCAGCTCGCCTCTTGTGTGAGGGATCCGCTGTGCAAGCCAAAAATCACATTCTCCATCTGCAAAAGCGGATGCTTTTCGGGCAACGGCTCCACAACCTCCAAACCAGCGCCAGCTATCTGCTTTGCGGCAAGCGCCGCAGTCAGCGCCTGCAGATTGACAATTCCAGCTCTTGCCGTGTTGATCAAAAAAGCCGACTTTTTCATCATCGCCAGCTCATTCTTCCCCAGCAAATCCCGAGTCTTAGGCGTCAGCGGCGTATTTATGGCAACAAAATCGCTCTCCCTCAATAGCTCTTGCAAACCGACAGCCCTCGCAAAATCTGCCGTTTCGAGGTTTCGACTGTAAACCAGCACCTTCATCCCCAGAGCGTCCGCTTTCTTCGCCAGCGCTTTGCCGATATTGCCAAAACCTATCGTCCCCAAAGTTTTTCCCGCAATCTCGCCTCCAAAAAACGGCAACATCGCAGAATCAAAAGGGTCGCAATCTGGCTTTTGCGGATTTTTCCGAAATTTTTTGTCCAAAACTGGCAACTTCCGAACCAGCGAAAAAATCAGCGCCAAGTTCAACTCCGCCACAGAGTTCGTGGAAAAATCGGGCGTGTTCGCCACCAAAACGCCAAACTTCTGCGCCGCCGACAAATCGACCTTGTCGTAGCCCGTCGAGTTAATTACCACCAAATCCAAATGCGCGCACCTTGCAAAAAACTCCTTGTCCAAACTCAGCTCAAAGCTATCTACCACCGCAATATTCGCTCCCGCAAGGCGCGAAACCGCTTGCTCCAAACTTTTCGTCTGCAAAAAAACCTGCACTTTTGCAACCGCCCGCAACTGCTCCAAATGCTCTTCCCGCAAAAAAGTCTCGTGCAAAACGACAATTTTGTTCAAATTACGCAAAATATTCTCTCCAATCGCTCGGAAAACCCATTTTTTCCAAAAATTCTTCACCTTCCACAAGCATTTTTTTCATTTTGTCCGACCAATCAGACGAAAAATCGATTTTATCAACAATCATTTTCATCAGCAAAATCGTCAAAAAAATCTTGTCGTTCCGAAACCCACTATCTCGCCAATCTTTACAATTCTTCGGAATTTTAGGTCTTATCGCCAGCTTCCTGTTCCACAATCGCGAGTGATGTGCGCAAAGATTACGCACATAGCAGAAATTTTTCATCCAAGAAGTCAACACCAAATGATGAACACCAAAAGAAGAAGCAATCTCCCTTTTTAAAGAATTGTCTAGCCCTTCAAAAAAAAGGCTTATCGAACCAAAAGAAAAAAGCTCCACAGCCATCCAAATCGGCAAAATTTTATGAAAACGCCCATACTTTTCAAAAAAATGCGTAACAAAAACCTCTTTGCTTCGGTCAGTTTCCCTTTTTACCCTCAAAAAGAAGCTTTTGAACTCTTTTTTCGTCATTTTGGGGAAATTTTCTTCGTTTTCATACTCAAAACAACCAAATTTATGCGAAAAACAGTAGGCAACCGTCGTTTTAAAATAGACTTCTATTTTTTTTAGCCCCTCGAACAATAAAAATCTCAAACTCTTATCAAACTCATAAATCTTTAAAATTTGAGCTAAATTTGTATTTTTTTTGAAAAAATTCGACTCTTTTTCCCGAAAAAGACAAAGATATCCGCTCAATCGGTAATAATTTATAGATTTTAGCACAATAATAAGCTTTTTTCGATCAGACTGCAAACCCCTTGCCAAAAGCAAGTCAGCCTGCTGGTCAAAAGTTAAAGGAATTTTGGAATATTTCACGCAAGTTTTCATAAAAATAAAACCCTTCGAGTGAGCTTACATTCAGAGGCCCGAAGGGTATGTTAAATCCAATGTTGCAAGTTTGGCATTTCTGTCAAGGATTTTCAGCATCTTTCCAGCACCTTTTTCACGGGCGCATAGCTTCTTCGATGTATCGGGCACGCCCCAAACTTCGCCAGCGCTTCCAGATGCGCTTTTGTCGGATAACCCTTGTGCTTCTCAAAGCCAAATCTCGGGTATTCTTTGGCAAAATCGAGCATAATGCGATCACGAGTGACTTTTGCCAAAATCGACGCCGCAGAGATGCATTTATGCAGTCTGTCACCACCGACCACAGCTTTGGCTATCTGCGTCAAATCGTCGGGAACTTTATTGCCGTCGATCAGCACAAACTCCGCCTTTGAAGACAGCTGCCGCACCGCCTTGCTCATCCCCCGCAGAGTCGCCTGCAAGATGTTAATTTCGTCGATCTCCTGCGCACTGACCTCCACAATCGCATATCCCACAGCTTTTTCCACAATTTCGTCGTAAAGCTGCTCCCGCTTTTTCGGCGAAAGTTTTTTGGAATCGTCCAAACCAGCGATAGGTTTTTGCTTATCCAAAATCACGGCAGCCACCACTACAGGTCCAGCCAGCGGTCCTCTGCCTGCTTCATCAACGCCAGCGGTCACAAACTCTCGAAAACAGTTCATTTTCCTAGAGATACAAGTCCCTTTCGCCCTGCACAGTTTTTTCGTAGTCGCGATAAAAAATCTCCAGCAGTTTGTGCTCAGCAAAAAACGGAATTTTCTCGATTTCCGCCAGCTCTGCGGCGATCACTTTTTCGCCAGCCTGCACTGTCTCGGGGCTTGCGTAATCGTTGAGGAACTCCCGAAAAGTCAGCACAGCGTTCAGCTTGCAAAATTTTCCCTCGGTGCAACTGCGGAGCAATCCCATAATCTTGTCGCCCGTCCGCCCGCAACGATAGCCAGCGGTGCAAAACGAGCTGATGTAGCCAAGCCGCGCAAACTCTCCAACCATATGGTCTAGCGACGATTCGTCCTTCAGCTTGAACTGCACTTTCTCGGGGTTATCGTCC
Source organism: Candidatus Cloacimonadota bacterium (assembly GCA_963676615.1). Taxonomy (GTDB): domain Bacteria; phylum Cloacimonadota; class Cloacimonadia. Next base: position 1,451,627 of record OY781092.1, read on the forward strand.
TGCAACTGCTGAGCGCTGTAGGCTCCAACGCCGATTTTCGTCGAAGCGTCGGTCTGCGTGCAACCGATTTCCATCATCTCTTTGCGAATCTCCTGCGTCTCCCTGGCGGTAATAATCATCCCCGTATAAGGCACAGAAAGGCGAAGAATCGCCACGATTTTCTTGAAGTCGGCATCACTCACCAAATATTTGGAATTTTTACTCGCATCTGCGCCCATGGCTTCTTGCATCCGTGGAAAAGAAATCGTATGCGGACCAATGCCCGTCTGCCGTTCCAAATCGATCGCGTGATACAAAAGCCCCATCACCTCAAATCGCCAATCGTAAAGCCCAAACAAAGCGCCAATCGCCATATCGTCGATTCCTGCGTCCATTGCCCTGTGCATCGCATACAACCGCCAGCGATAATTGCCCTTAATCGTCCCCGCTGGGTGCATTTTCGCATAAGTCGGCTTGTGATATGTCTCCTGAAAAACCTGATAAGTGCCGATTCCCGCAGCCTTTATCTTCTTCAAATCCGCACTACACATCGGCGCCGCGTTAATATTCACTCGCCGAATATTGTTGTAGCCCTTGCCCTTTGGCGTCTTCCGTTTAACGCTGTAAACCGCCTTGACCACTTTTTCCATATAATCCGCATCCGACTGCGGATGCTCGCCAAAAACCAAAATCAGCCGCTTGTGCCCCTCGTCAACCACCGCCGCCGTCTCCTGCTTCACCTCATCCATCGTCAAAATTTTTCGCACTTCCTGCGCGTTCTCCGAGCGAAAACCGCAATACGCACAATTGTTCACACACAAATTCGCCGCATACAGCGGAGCAAAAAACACAATCCGATTATCGTAAACCTTCCGCTTGATCTCGCCAGCCGCCGCATAGACCTCCTGCCAAAGCGCCTCGTCCTTGAGGTTGATGAGCTTCGCCGTCTCTTGCGGAGAAAGCGTCTGAATCGACAGCGCCTTTTTGATAATCGCCCGAATCTCCGCAGCGCTCGGATTTGCCGCCTGCTCAATCTCCTGCCAAATCTTCGCCTCGTCGATAAAATCTTCGCCGTCCACCAAAAACTTATCGATTTCCTCCTGCTTAATCACCTGATCACACCACTCTTTCACGCTCATAAAAGTCACCTCCTTATCAGCAAAACTTCCGTCTTCGCCATTTTCGTCCTTATTAACTTTTGCGAAATTCCAACCAGCCAAACAGCTGTCAACCGATTTTTCGTTTAGCAACAAAAGATAAATTTAACCAAAACCACTGCCACTTTCAAAAAACTTTAGCGAACTTTCGTTTCCCTCAAAAATATCGCCACATTATGTAGATGTGCGAAACGCCCAAAAGCAGTGCCGTGATTGGCACGCCGTATTTCAGAAATCCGACAAAGCCGATTTTGTTGCCCGTTTTGCTTGCCATATTCGCCACAATCACATTTGCCGAAGCTCCGATTAGCGAGCCGTTTCCGCCAAGGCAAGAGCCCAAAGACAGCGCCCACCAAAGCCCGCTGGATGCGCCCGAAGCCAAATCTGCCTGCACATCTTGCAGCATCGGAATCATCGTCGCTACAAAAGGAATATTGTCCACCACAGCCGAAGCAACGCCAGAAAACCACAGCAAAACTTGAGCAGTAATGTGCACATTTCCGTGCGTAAACTCCAACATATCTTTACTCACCAGCGCTATGGCGCCAACCTCCACAAGCCCGCCAACCATAATAAACAGCCCTGCAAAAAAGAAAATGTTCGACCATTCCACCCGCCGAAAAACTCGATCCACATCAATTTTGCAAATAATCATCAAAATCGACGCCCCCGCCATAGCGATTGTCGCCGCTTCCAGACAAACAAACCCCTGAATCGCAAAGCCCAAAATCACCAAGCCCAAAACGACCAGCGACTTGACCAGCAAGCGTTTATCCTTGATCGACTGCCGCTCGTCGAAAGCCATAATGCGCGCCTTGTCCTCGTTGCTCACCTGCATTTTTTTGCCAAAAAGAAAATAGAACAGCACCGAAATCAGCACCAACTGAAAAGCCACTAGCGGCGCGACATTCAGCACAAAATCCATAAAAGTCAGCCCAGCGGCGCTTCCGATCATAATATTTGGCGGATCTCCAATAAGCGTCGCCGTTCCGCCGATGTTGGAGGCGAAAATCTGCGAAAGCAAAAACGGCAGCGGCGAAATTCGCAGCTCCTCGGCGATTAACACCGAAACAGGCGCAATCAAAAGCACCGTGGTGATGTTATCCAGCAAAGCCGAAAACACCGCCGTTATCAAAAAAAGCGTCACCAAAATCTTTATCGGCGAGCCACCCACGAGCTTCGCCAGCTTAATCGCCACAAACTCAAAAACGCCCGTCTGCTCAACAACGCTCACCAGCACCATCATACTAATCAAAAGCGCAATCACATTAAAATCGATGTGATGCATCGCCGCCTCTTGCGGCAAAATATGAAAAACCAGCATACAAGATGCGCCCAACAAAGCCACCAGCGTCTTATTTATCTTCTCCCAAGCGATCAACAAATAAGCGGCAACAAAAATTGAAACAGCCAAAACCATTTTTACGCTCTCAAAACCTTACTCACAAAAGAACGGTCGCTCAAAACCGCCACTGGCTTGCCCTCATCGCTAAGCACCGTCAAATGATGCCAATTATTTTTCACCATCCGAAAACCCACATGAATCAGCTGCTCATCCAGCCTCGCAACCCGCTTATCGTCCTGCATATAAACATCTTGCACCCTCGTGCTCGACTCCTGCTGATGAAACCGCTCAAAACTCCGACTGGTTGACATAAACCCAATCGTTGACATCAAAAACGACGAGCGCGGATACGCCGCACGCACGATATCCAGCGCGTTCAGCTTCCCTTTGTAAAAGCCATTTTCGTCCACAACTGGCAAAAATTTCAGCTCGTTTTTCTTCATAATATCCACCGCACTAGCCAAACTCTCGCCTAGACCAACGGTCAAAACCGGCTGCGAATTAATAATATCGGCAACCAGCAAACTTTTGTCCACATCCAAATCAAAACTGCGTATCAGCTCGATTAACTCCTTGCCAGAAGCTGCATTGCGGACTTTTTCGCTGTGATACTGAGCAATTTTCGCAAAAGAGGCAAGCACAAGCAAATAGCGATTGCTGCCCGAATTGGAAGTCAGCACACAATAAAAAAGATCGGCCTTTTTCCCGCAAAAATCTATCGGCTTCTGACACTTCACAAGGGCGATAATCAAATCGTCCAGATCTTCCAACCTGCCGTGCGGCAACGAACTTCCGTCGGGAAAAACCACATAGCCGAGCTTCTCGCGCTGCAAAAAAGCGTCCAAAACCTCCTGCTTGTCCAGCGAAAACATCTGCTGCACGCGCTCTGCCACCATCCGATAAATCTGCAGCGAATTCTGCACATCCACATTCCAAAAAATCAACTCCTGATTCAACAAATTATCCAACTTCATCGCCAAACCTCCTTGAAAAAAATAAAAACCTCTACCACTGCGCAACCAGCTTCACCACGCTCATTATCACCGCCAAAATCAGCAAAATCTTGGCAAACTTTTCGCCATTTTTAATCGCCAAGCGACACGAAACATACGAGCCCAAACATCCGCCGACGACCAGAGCAGGAGCGTAGCGCCAAATCACCTTGCCATTATACGCCAAAATCACGACCGCCACAAGGTTAAACGACATCAAAATCAGGAGCTTCGTCGCGTTCGCCGTCAGCAAATCTTGCTTTTTGACCAAATTCAAGCCCGCCAAAATCAAAAAACCTGTTCCCACTTGCACAAATCCTCCGTAAAATCCAACCAGCAAAAACAGCAAAATCTCCAGCCAAAACGGAATTTTTAGCTGAAAAATCGCCTTTTTGTGATGCAAAACCACAAAAAGCGCCACAAAAACGATCACGCCCGACAAAATATAGTCGAACGCCGTGTGCGACAACTCCGAAGAGTAGCGCGCGCCAACGACGCTGCCCAACAAAATCGGCACAAAAATCCGCCAGTCAAACTCCACTTTTTGGTGATTTTTGCTCAATAATCGCGCTCCCAAAAGCGACTGAAACACCAGAGCCACGCGGAAAGTGGACAACGCCACGATAGACGGAATATCCAAAAAAAGCATCGCCGACACCACGACAATCGAGCCAGCACCAGCCATCACATTGATAAAAGCGCCCAAAAAACCAGCCAACACCAACACCAAATCCACCAAAATCTCTTCCATTTGTTACCTAATTTCTTTCAATTTCGCCAAAATTTCAAAAGCTGTTTCACTTTTCAAAACCGCCGAAAGCGTTGACACTCCTTGTTCAGTAACAGCAAATGGATTAACCGAAGAATGTTTAAGATTTTTGTTTATTATCTCTTTCATAAAATCATCTCCGTTTCGTATAATGCCGCAGCGATGTCACCAGCTGATAACCCAGAAAAACCGAAATAAGCTTAAAAAGGACAAAAGGCAAGGTTACTTCTGTCGTTCCACCTTCGCAAGAAACGCCACTCGTATTAAAAGGATTGATAAAACTCAAAAAATTTAACCCAAAATCAGCTAAAACAACAACTTTTTCGTTCCACAAAAACAACAAAAACCCAAAAACAAAAAACCAAAAGATAGGCAAAAGCCAATTTTGAGAAAAATTAGAAGAATATCTACCAACAAAAAAAATAATCTTTTGAAGTAGCGGCTTTTTTTCTCGGCGATATTTGTCCATCTCCAGCGCATAAAACTTATTACCCTCAATGTAGTTGCCCTGCAAATCGTTGCTATGTTTCAGCTGCCGCAAAGTGTCCCGAGTAGGATCGATCAGCCTAGAAACAAGGTCTTCTCCCCATTTTACATTATTTAAAATAGCATTTCCTGTAGCACCAATAAAAAAAACATTTTTTAGCGTTATCGCTTTCGGATAAGAAATATCAAAATTGCTAAACTCCACACTGCTTAAGTTACTGCTTGAAAAACTTATCTCTTCCACAACTTTTACATCGGTAAATCGAAAAATCTCAGCATTATTAACAAAATTTTTCAATTCTAGCGTTTTTACTGCCAAATCGTTAAGAAAAACCTTCGCTTTTTCGGCAAAAGTCGGATTAAAAAAAGCAATTCGCCCCATAACAATCCGCTCTTGTAAATCATCTTTCCCTTCTATATAAACCGTTTTTTCAAAAACGCAGCTTACAAAATCAACGGATTCACAACACAATCTCTGCTCTTTAGCAAAAACAACACTTTCAAATCTAATTTTTAAGTCGCTTTCTAAACAGTCGTCGCTTAAAAAAGGTTTAAGACTAGTATTTATTCTCAACACTGCGTTTCCTATCGATTTGCCATCAAGAGCAACAAAACATTCAGTTTTGTTGTGAGAACTAAAAAATATACTTGAATCAGCCTGTATTTCAACCATTTTAAATGCTAAAAACTCACACTTAACATCATGGATCAAAAGTTTTCTAAGAAATTTAGTGTTAGAAAATATTAACGAAACTTTAGCTTGTCCTCTTTTAGATAAAAAACTACACTCACCAAAAGAAACTCCATCATAAAAAGAACTATCATAAAAAGTGACACTTCCATTAAAAATATTTCCCGAAAAAGAAAAAAGACCTAAAAACCAACAATTATGAAAATCAAAAGGCTTATTAAACTCTTTAAAATCAGCAGAGGAGAAATTTCCAGCAGGAAAATTTATACCAGCAAAACTATGTCTTTTTATTTCGTCGCTATCTTCATTCCTTCGCAACTCTTCTCGAAACTTTTCCCAAAACTTTTTACATTTTTCTTCCGATTTTTTCCAGTTTTTATTGTCGTACTTATCCTTATCATACCAGCTTTCCTTATCGCAATGAAAAAGACATTTACCGCCCTCATAAGCTTCTCGGGCACAGCCTTTTACAGAACAAATTGGCACTATCTACCTCCCGAGCCTAAAGCAAAATCTAGCTTCTTTCATAAAAAATTTTCCCCACTCTCAAAATATGCTCCCTCAACTCTCGATTACGCAAATCGTCAAAAATCAAAAAATCGAAATGGTAAGGCAAACTGGTTTCATCATTCAAAATCTGGCTGATTTTTCGCAAATCTTCTCTCTGCAAACCCTTTCCGAACAACGCCAAATCGACATCGCTACCCGCACGAAAATTCCCTTTAGCTCTAGAACCAAAAATAACAACTTTCTCTATCTTGGAAATTCGGCTAATCTCGCTAATCGCCGCCAAATAGCTCTTTTCTGCCAGTCCAAACATCTACTTTTTCTCAAAAAACTCTTTCAACTCTCGTAAAAGGGCAAAATATCTCTTCCGTATCAAATTCTCGATTTCCTGCGCCGTCTGTTCCTCGTATGTTTGAGCACTCAAGTTTCTATCCCCCAAAGCCTGCAGCCACTCTTCGCCATTTTCGATAAGCCCAATCTCAAAACATTTCTTAATCATCTCTCGCGGCGTTTTCACCTGCAAAAAACCCTCTTCCCACAGATAATCTTTCATCACCTTCCAAGCCAACTCAAAACAAACTTCAAAAAACTGAACCAAACCCGCTCTTTGCACGACATCTGGATTTTTGATATTCACCGCCTGCTCTAGCAAAGCAAAAGATTTTTTGAAATTGTCGAACCGCTGCTTCCAGCGCACATCTTGCATTTTTCCTCCCTACTTCCCCTGTTTCGCCTCGTATTTAATAAACCAAATCATCACCAAAACGCCTACCACACAAGCCAAAACCACGGGCAACAGTTGTCTTGCATCTGTTGGCATCGCCAGCTTGTTCGTCACCAGCGCCTGATTTTGCAAAAAGGCGACTTTCCCTTCAACTTTTGCGTAAATATCGGCGTATTTTACCGCTTTAAACGGCCACAAAGCGTAGAGCGAACCGATCATCAGACCAACCAAAAAAAACAAAGTCTGGTCTTTAAATTTTGCGAACAAAAAAGTCAAAAGTCGCACAAAAAACACCGCGCCAAAAACCATTCCGAACCCAAAAACCGCCAGTAGCATCAAATCTTCGGGATAAAACCTGTTCAGGCGCGAGACCGCCCCGATTATTTGCGAATATCTGCCGAAAAGCAAAAGGATAAACGAGCCGCTTATGCCTGGCAACACCATCGCCGAAATCGCCAAAGCTCCTACGCAAAAAAGCGACACATACTCGCCCAAACCATACGCCACGGGAGCGTCGCCGCCACCAAGCAAACCACTATGCAAAGCCGCACTTTTTTGCAAAATCTTTGCCGACGGATCAACCGACGCCGATACATAAACTGTCAAAATCAAACCCAGCGCAAGCCAAAAAAAGTAAGAAAATTTCCGATTTTCTGCCATTTTATACGGCAAATAGACCGAAAAAAGAATCAATCCGAAGAAAAAACCGTAAGTCGGAGCGTAAAATTCCGCCAAAAGGAACTTCATCAACTTGCTGGCAAGCAAAATCGTCACGCCCGCACCCACAGCAATTTTCAGAAGAAAAATGTTCTCTTTGTCCAAAATCTTCTGCAGCATCAATCGAAACTTTCCGCCTCTCAAATCGGCAAAAAGCTCTTTCAGATAAGCGATGTTCCACGCCGCCACAGCCTGCAAAAGTCGGTCGTAAATCCCCAAAACCAGCGCAAAAGTGCCCCCAGAAACTCCAGGGATGATATTCGCCAAACCAATAACGCCCCCAAAAACAAACTCCAACATATTTATCTCCTTAAAATCAAATCAATTACAACAATGTTCCACGAAAAACTCCCCTTACCAAAACAAAGCAATCTGCCTTTCAGATATCTGACAAGTTTTTAGCCGCTATCTTTTTGGTCTAAAAGGTGTTAACTACTTCCCGCCTCTCTTTTTCGCTAGTTGCTCACACACCTCTTTCACCTTTTGGCTCTCGCCTTTGTGACAAACCAGCAAATCGTCTCCGTCGGCAACCACGATACTGTCTCGCACGCCCACCAACGCCACCGTTTTCCCCTTTGCCAACACCAAATTGTTGCTGCTATCGACACTCACGCTCTGATCAGAATCCACCACGCCAAAAAGCGAATCGAAGCACCCCAAATCGTTCCAACCACCCGCAAACGGCACCACCTTCACCTTCTGCGACCTCTCCATCACCGCATAATCGATGCTCTCCTTAGGAATTTTTTGCATATCCTCCAGCCTCACAAATCCATCTCGACTATTGGAATACGCAACCTTTGCCGCCTCGTAAATCTCTGGCGCATAACGACTTAACTCTTGTAGATAGACACCTGCCTGAAAGCAAAACATCCCGCTATTCCAAAAATAACGCCCAGACTCCAAATAGCTTTGAGCGACCTTCAATTCTGGCTTTTCCCGAAAAGACAAAACTTCCTCGCCGTCCGCTTCGATATAGCCATAGCCCGTCTCGGCATAAGTCGGCTCAATCCCAAAAGTGACCAAGTTCCCCTTTTTTGCCAAACTCTCCGCTTTTTTTAACGCTTGCTCATACTTTCCATCTTTTGTCTCGATCAAATGATCGGAAGGGCTCACAAACAAAATCTCGTCCGCCGAAACCGAAAAACACGCCAACGCAATCGCAGGAGCTGTGTTTCTTCCGATAGGTTCTAACACAAAATTTACCTTTTCGGCTGTTTTTACCTGTTTTTTGGCAATATTTAACTGTTTTTGCCCCAAAATAACCAAAAATTGCTCACAAAAAGGCAAATTTCGTTCCATTGTTCGCTGAAAAAGCGATTTCCCTCCAAAAATTTGTAAAAACTGTTTTGGATTTTCTGGCTTGCTTATCGGCCAAAGTCTTGTGCCAGCTCCCCCACAAATTATCAAATTTTGCATAAAAACTCCTAAAAAACTAAAAAAAACGGCAAATTTCCCTGAAAAAAGCTATTTTTTTCTTAATATCCCCTCGTTTTTTCGATTATCGCCTCTTTCACCTTAGTCGGCACCAAATCGTATTTCAAAAACTCCATACTCATCAAAGCTCGCCCTTTAGACAAATTTCGTAGCCGCGTCGTATAACCAAAAAGCTCGCTAACAGGCACTTCGCAAATCACCTGCTGACGAACGCCCAAATTTTGAATGTCTACCACTTTTCCCCGTTTTCCATTCAAATCGGCGATAATATCGCCCACATACTCCTCTGGCGAGAGCACCACCGCCTTCACAATCGGCTCCAAAAAAGTAGCCTTAGCCTCCGAAAGCGCCCTGCTGACAGCGGTCGAAGCCGCTATCGAAAAAGCCAATTCCGAAGATTCGCCCTCCTTCATCTGGGCTTCCAACAGCTCGATTTTTACACCTCTGACAGGCCAAGAAAAAATAGGTCCCGCAGCACAACCGCCCAAAGCTCCCTCTTCAGCAGCCTTCAAAAATTCTGGCGTCAAAGAACCCACACCAACTGCGCTCTCGTATTTGTTTTGACTATCATCAGAGCCACCACCCATCAAACCCGAAACCCGCACCTTGACCTTCGCGTAATGATTTTTGCCCTTAATCTCGCGCGCAAACTCCTCGGTGTATTCTGCAGAGTTCAAAATCGTCTCCCGATAAGCAACCTGCGGCTTGCCGACATTCGCCTGCACACCAAATTCGCTCTTGAGCCGATAAATCAGCACCTCCAAATGCAGCTCACCCATTCCAGAAATCACAATCTGCCCAGAATTTTCGTCCTCTCGCACAAAAAAAGTCGGATCTTCCTCCGCCAAACGCTTCAACGAGCCAATCAACCTATCGTAATCGCCCTTGGTTTGCGGCTCTACCACCATCGAAATCACCGCTTCGGGAAAATTCATTTTCGGAAGCTCCACGCTCACGCCTCTTCCAGCCAAAGTTTGCCCAGTTTCCACATCTTTCGGACCCACAAAAGTCGCAATATCGCCATAACCGACCTCGTTCAAATCGGTCGTTTTGTTCGAATGCATCTGCAAAATCCGCATAATCTTCTCTTTTTTGCCCGTCTGGCGATTTATCAACACATCGCCTTTCTTCACCTTGCCCGAATAAACCCGCACATACAAAAGCTTGCCCATATGCTTATCAATCTGCACCTTATACACCAAAACTATCGGCGCATCATCGCGAGGAGCAAAGCTCTTTTGCTCACCATTTTCCAAAACCAAAAACTCGCTCTTATCCACTGGCGACGGCAAAAAATCGCCAATTGCGTCCATCAAAAGCCGCACACCCATATTTTTTAGCGAAGATCCGCACAAAATCGGCGTAATTTGCAAATTTTTCGTCGCTTTTCGCAAAGATGCCACGATTTCCGCCTCAGAAAGCTCTTCTTCCTCCAAAATTTTCTCCATCAAAGCGTCGTCCACTTCCGACAAAGCGTCCAAAAGCAACTCCCGATACAAATGATACTCGTCCATCGCCGCCGCTGGAATCTCCCGTGCAACCATCTTGCTCCCATACTCCTCTTGATCAAAATAGTAGGCAACGCCGCGAATCACATCCACAATCGCTTCAAAATCAGCCTCTTTTCCCAGCGGAAACTGAATCGCTACCGCATTTTCCACCAATCTTTGCTTAATCTCCTTAAAAACCCGCTCGAAATCTGCACCAACTCTATCCAGCTTATTCACATAAGCGATTTTGGGAATATTATACCGCTCCGATTGCGCCCAAACCGTCTCACTCTGCGGCTCGACACCACCAACACCGCAAAAAACGCCCACAGCTCCGTCGAGCACCCGCAAACTTCGCTCCACTTCCGCCGTAAAATCCACATGCCCGGGCGTATCGATGATGTTAATCTGCCTTTTTTTCCAGCTGAGTGTCGTCACCGCCGAAGTTATCGTAATCCCCCGGTCCTGCTCCTGCTCCATCCAATCCATCGTCGCATTTCCGTCGTGCACCTCGCCCATTCGGTGAATTCTGCCCGAATAAAACAAAATCCGCTCCGTTGTAGTCGTCTTGCCAGCATCTATATGCGCCATTATGCCAATATTTCGGATATCTTCTCTCTTCGCCATTAAAACTCCTAATATTTCAAATTATTTTTTTCGCTAAACTAGCGACCAAATCTTTCTTTCAAAACGCAAAATTTTCGCCAAAAACTGCCAAAAAACAGCAAAAACTTCCAAAAATAACCCAAATTTTTACAAAAAAGCACTCAAAAGGTCTAAACATACCCAAATTTTGCTAAAATTACGATTTTCTCAAAAAACTTTTGTTTCCCAAACAAAAAAAAGTTCCACATGGAACAAATTTGTTTTTCTTTATTTTTCAGTAAGATGTAAAACTCTTTTATTTTCCTGCTATTTTCTCATTTTTTTATATCTTACCAATTTTCAATCTGTTATCTATTCTCTATCACTTCGACATCGTCAGGCAAAGAAAACTCAAAAAGCGACGGCTCAATTTTTTTGCTAGGTTGCAAATCGAAAAACTCATAACAAGTAGAGTTTCCCTCAAAATCAAAATATTTCACCAAAAAAATCTCGCCCTCTTTCAAACCAATCTCCACTTTTGCCACATTATCGCTCTCCGCCAAATTCGGCACAAACTCATAAACGACGCCGAAACCCTCTTTTTTGCGAAGAAAATCTTTTCCGCCATCCAAAAATTTCGCAACCATTTTATTCGGCCAAAAAATCAAAGTCGGCGACGAAACAATCTTCTGGTTGCTCTCCTGCAAAAAAACGACCGTCTCGTGCTTGTCCGAAAAAACCAGCTGCACCGACGGCGACGCATATTTTATCAAAAGTTTATCTCTATCAAAAAAAATCTCGCCAGAATAAATCTCTTCGCTGTCGGTCATTTTAATAAAATTCGTCTGCCGAATTTTCGCCTGAAAAGCCGACATTCCCACAAATTTATCCACCGCTTTTTGCAGTTCACTCGGAATTTCGTCCGCCCACAAAAAACTCACGCAAAAAAACACACCAAACAAAATCCGCCTAAACATAGCCATAAACCTTCAACTCCTCTTCTGTCGCCCGCACATCGCGCGGCTTGCTTCCCAAATGCGGACCGATAATGCCTGCCTGCTCCAGCAAATCGATGAGCCTGCCAGCTCGCGCATAGCCAATCTTGAAGTGCCGCTGCAACATCGACACCGACGCCGTTTTGCTCTCCACAACGAACTTCGCCGCTTCCACAAAAAGCTCGTCTTCGCCCTCAAATCCGCCGCTGACAGAGTCGTCCTCCTCGTTAAACAACACAAAATTTTGCTGCGGCTTCGGTTGCGTTTTCAGATATTTAACTACTCGCTCGATCTCCTGATCCGAGATAAACGCCCCATGAACGCGAATTGCGTCCGATTTCCCAGGCGCCAAAAACAGCATATCGCCTCTACCCAGCAATTTCTCCGCACCGTTTGCATCCAAAATCACTCGAGAATCGATTTTCGACGACACCCGAAAAGCTATCCGTGACGGAAAATTCGCCTTTATCACACCCGTAATAACCTGCGTCGATGGGCGCTGTGTCGCCAAAATTATATGAAAACCAACCGCCCTACCCATCTGCGCCAGCCGCGTTATCGGCTTTTCGATGTCTTTGCCCGCCGTCATTATCAAATCGGCAAACTCGTCCACAATCACCACAATATAAGGCAGTTTCTCCACCCGCTCGGCTTCCAAAACATCACTCTGATCCAAGCCCTCGACCACCTTATTAAACGACCGCAAATCACGAACGCCATATTTTTGCAAAAGAGAATAACGGTCGTCCATCTCCTTCGTCGCCCAATTCAACGCCGCAAGGCTATCCTCGGGCAAAGTCACAATCTCCTGAATAAGATGCGGGATGTCCGCGTAGCCCGAAAGTTCAATCTTTTTCGGGTCGATCATCACCAGTCGCATCTCCTGCGGCGTCAGATAAAAAAGCAGCGAGTTGATCAGCGTGTTCACGCAAACGCTTTTGCCCGCTCCAGTGGCGCCCGCTATCAGCAAATGCGGCGTCTTCGACAAATCGGCAATCACGGGATTTCCCGCAATATCGACGCCCAGCGCAATCGGCAAATTCATATCGCCCTGATAGCCCTCCAAAACTTTCCGCAGCGAAATCAGCTCCATCTCCTGATTTGGAATCTCGATGCCGACCTTATCCTCGCCTGGAATGGGTGCCTGCACCCGTAGCGACCGAGCCTTGAGCGCCAGCGACAAATCGTCCTGCAGCGACACAAACCTGCTAACCTTCACACCCGGCGACGGCGTCAGCTCAAACTGCGTAATCACAGGGCCGTAACTCACGCCCACAACTTTCGCCTCAACGCCAAACTCCGCCAACTTCGTCTCCAAAATCAGCGAAATCTTTTCGGCTCGCTGCTGCAACAAAGCGCTATCTTTCTTCGTGCTGACAGACAATTTGTTCAAAAACTTGTCCATCGACGGCAAAACGAATTTTTCAGTGTCGCTAACTACCTCATTTTCCTCACTTTCCACAAAAGTTCTATGTGGAACAATTTTTTCTTCTTTTTTCGTATCTACATTATTTTCGGCGAAGTTAAGTTCATCGTCATTCCCAGCAAAAACAATCTCAGGCTCAGCAAAACTTTCTTCTGGCAACTGAAAAGGGTTATCGTCCACCTCTTCTGCCTCTTCGACCTGTTTTTTCTTCGGAGAAAAAGAGATTTTCTTCTCCAAAAGCGGCTTCAGTCTCTTCTCATAAAAGCGAAAAATCACGCCATCTTTCCAGCTGATATTTTTCACCTCTTTGTAGGCGCTCTCCGAACCTTTGTAAACTTTGCGTGCAACTTTCCCCGTAAATCCCAAAAAATCGCAAATTTTTCTCAGTTCCACAAAAACGATTAAAAAGAAGAAAAAAAGAAAAAAAGTCACTATCGCCGAGCCAGTTTTGCCAAAAATGTGCGCAAAAAAGACCAAATAACTATCGGCAACCGTGCCCACAGGTGTCGAAAAAAAATCCAGTTGAATGAGAAAAAAGTAAAAAAACAAAGAAAAAACAAAAAAGCTGAAAACTTTCGTCAGCAAAAAATTGCCTCTTTTTGGGAAAAAAAGAACGAGACCAAACAAAAGCAAGAGCAAATCTATCAAATAGACGAAATAGTTGCCGAAGATGTGATAGCCCCAATAGCTGACAACCAGCCCAAAAATTCCCACGGGGTTTGTCGTCGAAACGCCGAATTTCGCCGAGCCATTTATTCCCGAAAAAGTGCGATAATCGAAAAGCGTGTCCACAAAACCCGCCGAGAGCGCAACAAAAAACAGCACCGAAAACAGGACGAGCAAACCGCCCCAAAAGAGTCGTCTTTTATTCATCGGCAAAAAGCCTAAACATTAAATCGGAAGTTGATAATATCGCCGTCTTTGACGGGATACTCCTTGCCCTCTAGCCGCAAAAGCCCCTTACTTTTGGCAACTGCCATCGAGCCGCAAGCTTTGAAATCGGCAAAAGAGATTGTCTCGGCTCGAATAAATCCGCGTTGAATGTCCGAGTGAATTTTGCCCGCAGCCTCAGGCGCCAAAGTCCCTTTTTTGATCGTCCAAGCTCGCACCTCTTTTTCGCCCGCAGTCAAAAAACTAATCAGGTTCAAAAGCGCATAACTCCGCAAAACGATTTTGTCCAAGCCAGAGCGGCTCAAACCCAAATCTTGCAAAAACTCCTTCTTCTCCGCTGGCTCCAGCTGCGCAATCTCGTTCTCAATCTCCGCCGAAATCAGCAAAACCTCGTCCTTGCCAACCTCATCCTTCAGGCTCTGCACAAAAGCGTTGCCGTCCACAACATCGTCCTCGCCAACATTCGCTACATACAAAACCGGCTTGGCGCTAAGCAAGTTCAAGCTCTTCATCACCGCTTTCTCGTCGTCCGAAAGCTGCAAATCTTTCAGCGGCTTCTCCTGATCGAGCTGCGCAAAAATCCGCTCCAACAGTTCCAGCCGTTTAAAGGCCGTCTTGTCCGCCTTCAACTGCTTTTGCGCCTTCTCTATCTGCCGCGCCAAAAACTGCTGATCCGCCAGCATCAGCTCCAAATTTATCGTCTGCACATCCGCCACAGGGTCAACTTCGCCGCTCACATGAGCCACATTCTCGTCCTCAAAACAGCGAACCACATGAATAATCGCCTCCACCTCTCGAATATTCGCCAAAAACTTATTCCCCAAACCCTCACCTTTGGAGGCTCCCTTCACCAATCCAGCAATATCAAAAAACTCAATCGAAGTGTAAACTTTCGACTTCGCCTTGTAGAAATCTTCCAAAAACTCCAGCCGATCGTCTGGAACGCTCACCACGCCTACATTTGGCTCAATCGTGCAAAAAGGATAGTTCGCAGACTCCGCTCCCGCAGAAGTTATCGCATTAAAAAGAGTGCTCTTCCCCACATTTGGCAATCCCACAATACCTAATTTCATATCAGTCCTCAAATTAAGATTTTTTCTAACAACTCAGGCAATGAAAAAAATGAACAAGCGGTGTCAATCAAATTTAACTGAAAAACAAAATTAACTTGACACTCTAGCCCAATTTTTCTCTTAATACTGACAAAATTAACACCTTTTTCACTAGGAGGCAATATGCAAATCAGTATTACCGCAAGACACTTTGACCTGACCGATTCCGTCAAAGACTATTTAGAAGCAGCGTGCGAACACTTCTCTCATTATTTCGAAAAAATCATCGATGTAAAAGCAACCTTAGACTACAACAAATCCAAATCAGACTGCTTCGCCGTTGCAATCGCAGCGCACTGCTCTGGCATCGATTTTAGGGCAGAAGCCGAAAATAAAGACTCGTTCAAGGCAATCGACGAATGTTGCCACAAAATCGAAACACAACTAAAAAAAGACCGCGAAAAAAAGACCGAACACCACAAAGCAAAGCAAAAAAGCTACTCCAAAAGGTCAAAAAGCAACCTCTACAAAAAAGCGCAAAACGGAGAAAGCAAAGTCGAGCTCGAATCGCATAAATTTTTTGCCGACACAATGAACTCCGACCAAGCCATCGACTCGCTAGAACAAAACAATCTGAAATATTTCGTCTATCGAGACAGCGACTCAGGCAAAGTCAACACCGTCATCAAAATCGACGAGCAACTCTACAAATTCATCGAAGTCTAATTTTTTCGCAATCATAACTCCTTTTAGATGAAAAACATAACAACTCAGGAGCTTTTTGAGATTCTAGAAAAAGAGAACATTTTTAGCAAAGTTACAGACGAAAAAACTTTTTCTACCGTCATCACAAACCCTTATATCACTCGTCCGGGGCTCCCCCTGTCTGGATATTTCGAGAGATTTTCCTACGACAGAGTGCAGGTGTTTGGCGACCCCGAAATTGGCTATATCCAAAGCTCGTCCCAAGACGAAATCTACGAAAAAATCAAGCGGATGTTCACCTACAGCATCCCTTGTCTTTTTTTTAGCAAAGGCAACACCGTTCCGCAATTCATCACCATTTTGGCAAACGAATCCAACATCCCGATAATCCAAACGCCCATTTCCACAGACAACCTAATCAAACTCATCTCACAAAAACTGGACGAAGTATTTTGCCCGCGCGCCACCGAACACTCAACATTTATGGACATCTACGGCGCAGGCGTGCTGATTATAGGCAAAAGCGGCGTCGGCAAAAGCGAAAGCGCGCTAGATTTAATAGAGCGGGGACACCGCCTTGTTTGCGACGACTCCACCAGCATCACCAAACTATCAAACGGCAACCTCGAGGGCACAGCCTCCAGAGAATCTGGATCTTTTATGGAAATCCGCGGCATCGGCATCGTTGACATCCAAAAAATGTTCGGCATCCAAGCCATCCGCAAAAAAAAAGAGCTAGATATGATTATCGAGCTTATCCCCTACAACGCCAACCGCAACTACGACAGCATCAACGCCGAACGGCTGGACAACCAAAAATTCAAAGATATTTTACAAACGCCCATTCCGCTCTTTCAACTTCCTGTCTCGCCGGGCAAAAATATGTCGATTTTAATCGAAACCGCCGTCCTCAACTTCCTGTCTAACTCTTTTGGCTACGACGCCGCAAAAACTTACATCGACAAACAAAAAAAAACCGTCGGTAAAAAGGACAATTTATGATCAGTGCAAACACAACCGTCCAGCTAAACTCTGGCATCCACGCAAGACCTGCGCAACTCATCGTCCAAACCGCCGAAGAGTTCAGTAGCGAAATTTTTTTGGAAAAAACAAAAGAAAACTTCAAAGCCAACGCCAAAAGCATCTTCAATGTGATGGCAATGGCGGGCGAATGCGGCGACCAAATCAAAATTTCCGCCGACGGCGACGACGAAGACGAAGCGCTAGAGGCGATGCTCGAGCTATTTGACAACAACTTTGAGCTATGACAAGAACCCTCATAAAAAGCGCAGGACAAACCCTGGCTGGCTGTTGCGCCATCGGCAAAATTCACAAAATAAACCAATCGCAAGAGTTTAACGCAAAAAAAAATATCGACAAACAAGAAATCGAAAAAGAGCTAAAAAAGTTTGAAGATTCGATAACCAAAGCCAATCAGGACATCGACAAAACCCTTTTACACCTTGCCGACAGCGACGACGAGAATTTTCACAAAATCATAAAAGTTCACAAATCGATTTTGAACGACCCCGAAATTAAAAAAGACATCGCCCAGCTGATTCAGACCAAACTGCACTCGATGGAGACGGCTATCAACAAAAAATTTTTGGAAATCGAAGAAAAATTCACCTCCATAAAAAACCCTTATCTCAAAGAAAGAATTAAAGATTATAAATTCGTAAAAGACTCACTCATCAGCAAATCAAACCTTTTTGACCTAAAAAAAATCTCCGAGCCGACCATATTGGTAATCGAAGAAATCTCCCCCGGGCAAGTGATAAATTTTCACAAAAATAAAAACCTTGTCGGGATTTGTCTAAAACACGGCAGCAGGACATCGCACGCATCTATCATCCTCAAATCTCTAAACTTAACCTCGATAATCCAGCTCGAAAAAAACTATCAGTTCCTAGAAGAAGGCGCGCAAATCGTCCTTAACGCAATCGAAAATTACATCATCCTCAATCCAAACAAAGACGATTTGCAAAAATGCGAAAAAGAGATCGAAGCCGAAAAAATCAAAGAGGCAGAACTACGAAAATTGATCGATAAACCGTCGTTCACCAAAAGCAAAAAACGCATCAAGATAAGAGCCAATATCGACTTTGAAGAAGAAGTGCAAGTCGCCCAAAAAAACGGCGCACACGGCGTCGGACTCCTTCGCACCGAAATGTTTTATATCGAAAAAAACAGCCTGCCCTCGGTCAAAGAGCAGTTCCAATACTACAAAAAAATCGTCAGCCAATTCCAAAACAGTGTCATCATCCGAACGCTCGATTTTGGCGGCGACAAAAGCTTTGGCGCAATCGATTCTGTCAAAGAAGAAAACCCAAACCTCGGAATGCGCGGCATCAGATTCTCGCTCAAAAATCGCGAAATTTTCGCAACGCAACTAGAGGCGATACTAATGGCATCCGCTTTCGGAAAAATCAAAATTCTTTTGCCGATGGTCTCCAAAGTTCAAGAGGTTACCGAAAGCAAAAAAATCTTGGAAAGTTGCAAAAAAAAATTGGACAAAGAAAATCTGCCCTACGACAAAAACATCAAAATCGGCATTATGATTGAAATCCCGTCAGTCGTTTTTTTGATAGAAGAGTTTGCCGAAGTTTGCGATTTTTTTAGCATCGGCACAAACGACCTAACCCAATACACCCTTGCCGTTGACCGCAATAATCAGCAAGTTAAAGAACATTACGACGAATGCGACCCAGCCGTTTTTTGCGCACTAAAAACCGTTTTAAAAGTCGCCAAACAAAAAAATATTCCAACCTCACTATGCGGCGAGATTGCCTCAAATCCTGAAAAAATTGATAAATTTTTAGATTTAGGTGTTGACGAACTTAGCGTAAATACAAGTTCAATATTAACTATCAAAAAAAAGGTTATAAATCACAAATGATAATAAATATAGCGATCAAAATCCTTAATATCTACTCGCTTCTGATAATCGTGCGGGCGCTCTACTCCTGGATAAATCTCGCCCAGGGGCGCAGCCGACTCTACTACTACCTGTGTCTGCTCACAGAGCCCGTCCTAGGCAGATTTCGCTTCATCTCGCAAAGACTCAACCTACCTATTGATCTCTCGCCCGTTATCGCCATTTTACTCATAAATTTTATAAAAAACGCATTGATATATTATGTCTAAAACAAAAATAATCGGAATTCCCGTCGTTTTTATCCTCGTCGGTCTAGACCAGCTGAGCAAATACATAGCTTTGGCATTTTTCGAAAAATTCGGCTACTTTTCTTATCCAATAATCGGAAATTACCTAAAGTTCACTTTTGCCAAAAACTACGGAGCCGCATTCTCTTTCAGATTTTTCCAAAATCCGCAAATTAGTAACTACTCTTTCCTTATTTTAACTTTTGTGGCGCTAATTTTCATCATCTATTTAATAAAAAAAAGCGACAAAAAACTGGATATAATCGCCTATTATCTCATCGTTGCGGGAGCTCTTGGCAACCTCATCGACAGAGTTTGGCACGGCTTTGTTATCGACTTTATCGACTGCGACTTTCCCGACATTATAATGCAAAGATGGCCTGTTTTTAACCTCGCCGACTCCTATATCTGCATAGCCATAGGGCTCTTCCTTCTTCAAACACTTAAGGCAAAAAAATGAAAAAAAAAACAACAGACAACACAACCTCAAACACCAAACTCGACATCGCTCAATTTGTTATCAAACAAGCGTTTTCGGCATTTTTAAACACACAAAACAGCAAATCAACTTTGGAAAAATATCAAATAAAATTAGATTTTGAAAAAAAAATATTAGCCTTGGAAAAAAAGATAAACGGACTAAATTACAAACTCAATTCCCTAAAAAATAAATTCGTTTTCATAATCGTAATTAACTTAATTATAATACTTTACCTTCTGGGCACAATAATTAAATGAGGTATTAGATGAATCACTTAGATCAAGATATTTGGGATAATATTTTAAATTCATTAGAAGAAAACATCAGCGAAAAAAGCTTTAACACTTTCTTTAAATCGACAAAACTTATCGAACTATTTGACAATAAGTTAGCTATCGAAGTCGAAACAGAATTTGCCTCTTCTTTCCTCAACAAAAACTACGCAAAAATGCTCGAAGATATAGCCTTGCAGCTCTACGGAAAAAAATACGCCATCAAATTTTACGGAAAAAACAGAGACCTGGTAAAATCGCCCGAAAACGACTCGTCGCCAAAAAACGAAGCCTTAAAAATCAGCCTAAACGACCGATTTACTTTCGACCAGTTCGTCGTCGGCAAAAACAACAATTTCGCCTACTCTGCAGGATATGGCGTTGCCGAGCATCCCGGAACAAAATACAATCCACTCTTCATCTATGGCAACTCCGGAATGGGCAAAACGCACCTTATGCAAGCCATCGGACACTATATACTCAACAGCTCCATCAAGAAAAAAGTGGTTTACACAACCTCCGAAAATTTCACAAACGAGCTGATAAAATCTATCAAAGAAAAAACCAGCGAGAGTTTTCGAGACAGTTATCGCAATGTTGACATACTCCTAATCGACGACATCCAGTTTTTCAAGCGAAAAGAATCGTCTCAAGAGGAATTTTTTAGCACCTTTAATATTTTATATAACAACAATAAACAGATCGTCATCACTAGCGATAAACCTCCAAAAGATTTGGAAGGCATCGAAAGCCGACTCGTTAGCCGATTTGAAGGCGGTTTAACCGTCGATTTGTCAATTCCAGAATACGAAACTCGGGTCGCAATTGTAGAAAACAAACTAAAAAGAGACGGAACGAAGTTATCATATGCCGTAATTGATTTCATTTGCGAAAATATCGTCGATAATATCAGAACGCTCGAAGGCGCGATAAATAAACTTTTGGCTTACTCTTCCTTTCATGATATAGAAACAGAAAACATAGAAGTTAGCCTCGCCAAAGAGATAATCTCCAGCCTTATCTCCAAAAAAGTAGAATCGTTAACGCTGGACAATATTAAAGAAAAAGTGTGCGAAAAATACGGAATTACAACCAAAGACATCTTATCGAAAACAAAGCGCAAAAACATCGTTTTTCCTCGCCAAATCGGAATGTATTTATCAAACTTCCTAATACCGCAACTAGCGCTCAAACATATCGCTCAATATTACAAACGAAAAGATCACTCAACTGTGATAAATGCACGCAGATTAATCAAAAAAAAGATGGAAGAAGATAAATCTTTCTACCTAGAAATACAAAAACTTATAGAAAACATAAAATATTAAATAAACAGTGTGTGGAAAACTTTTGTTAAATAAATGTGGGAAAAGCAAAAATAAAAAATAAACGAAACAACTAAAAAAAATAAACACAAAAACTCACAAATTAAAAACAATTGTAACTGTAATAAAAACAGTAAAATAGGTGCAAAAACAACAAAAAAACATACCCTATTATTACTATAATTAATATATAAAAAATAATAATATAATAAGGAAAGAGATGACAAAATATTTTTTCGTGACTTTTATAAGCATTTTTCTTTTTGGATGTTTCGAATCGAACACCGTTTTGGCGCGAGTAAACAATAAAACATTAAAGCAATCTGATTTAAAATATTTGAATATTGATAAAAAAAATCAAGAGCAGTTTATTCACGAATGGGTTAAATTGCAGCTTCTCGCCAGTTCTGTTAAAGAAAATCCTATTATAAATCTGAAAGCTAATTTTAATAAAGCTAAAATGAAAGCAAATATTTTTGTAAGTAATTTACTTAAAAATAAAGAGATAAACAAAGAAGACTTGTTAAATTATTATAAAGTTAACTACCAAAATTTTTATGAGGTTGTTCCAAAATATAAGTTTCAAAAAATTTATGTATCGACAAAAAAGAAAAAAAATATAATTATAAACAAAATTTCGGAAAATACAGGGATAAAATTTAGCGATTTGGCAAAAGATTATTCAGAGGATATTTTTGGAAAAAACGGCGGTTATACGGGGTTTGTAGATAAAAGCGTGATCCGCGATAATGTTTGGAATAAAGTTATAAACTCTCCCAAAAATCAGTATGTTTGGGTTGATGTTCCAGATGGCTATGTTATTGCCAGGTGGTATGATAGCAAAGATTTCAAGATACAACAAAGCTTCGATAAAGTTAGAGAAAAAATAAGGCAAATTTTGATAAAACAAAACAGAGAAAACTTGTTAAATCAAGAGCTTGAAAAGTTAAAAAAAGAGAATAAAGTAGAAATAAATTTAAAAAATATTTAAGATTTAGGAGAAAAAATGAACAATATTTTTTTGGCTCAGCAAAGTATTTTAGGGATGTTGCCGTTTGTGGCAATGATTTTGATTATTTGGTTTTTGATAATCAGACCGCAGAAGAAAAAGCAAAAAGAACACAAAGTGATGCTTGAGGAGCTAAAAATTGGCGACAAAATTATCACCAACGGCGGAATTACAGGCGTTATCGCTAATGTAAAAAACGAGAAAAATTTGGTTAGCGTGAAAGTCGCCGACAATGTTAAAATCGATTTTCTGAAATCTTCGATTGCGACCAAAATTGTAAAAAACGGAGAAGATGAGAAATAAAAAAAGTTTGCCGATAATAACTTTCGGAAACGAAATTTTGCGAAAAAAATGCCAATCAGTTGAAAAAATAGACGAAAATGTTAAAAATCTTGTCAGTTCGATGATTGAAACGATGTATAACAACAACGGCGTTGGTTTGGCAGCTCCGCAGATTGGCGAGAATTTGCGGATTTTTATAATCGATGTAAGTTCAAAAAAAAACGAGCTACAGGTGTTTATAAACCCAGAGATTAAAAAGTTGGAAGGTTCGCAAATTGGGGAAGAAGGCTGTTTGAGCGTTCCCGAAATTTATGCAGAGATTCCGCGCGCGGAGTTTGTGGAAGTGAGTGCGCAAAATTTGGAAGGCGAGAGTTTTACTTTGAGCGCAGAAGGACTTTTGGCTGTGGCTATTCAGCACGAGAACGATCATCTGGACGGAAAACTTTTCATCGATTATTTAGACAAACTCGACATTTTGCGATTTAAAAAAAAGCTCGAAAAAATAAAATGCAAAGCAAGTTAAAAAAAATCAAACTTTTGGTGCTCGATTGCGACGGAGTTTTAACGCCGGGCTTTTTTTATTATGGATTTCAAGAGGAGATAAAGCAGTTTAATACCAAAGACGGTCTTGGTTTGGTGATGTTTTTGCAGTTTGGCTATAAAGTGGCGGTCATCACTGGCAGAGAAAGTGGCGCTCTTGCGCAAAGGTGCTCCGATTTGAAAATAGAATATCTGTTTCAGGGAGTGCGAAACAAGCTGGCTGTGCTCACAAAATTGAAAGATAAGCTAAAAATTTCGCTCGAAGAGATTTGTTATGTTGGCGACGATTTGAACGATTTTGAATGTTTGCAAAGCGTTGGATTTGGTGTTTGTCCAGCCAATGCCAATTTTTTTTTGAAAGACAAAGTAGATTATGTTTGCCAGACCGATGGTGGAAAAGGCTGCGTCAGAGAAGTGATAGATTATATTTTAGAAGCGAAAAACGAATTGAAAGATGCTCAAGAAAATTTTATCAAAAACTTATCTGCTGTTTCTGATTAGCCTGCTGGCAGTCGGTTGTGTGAAAGGCGAGGACATCCTCAAGCACAGCAAAAAGTTCGAGGGAAAAGGCGAGCTGCCCGAAAAAACCAGCGACACAGTGACTTTAATTTCGCTGGAGAACGAGAAAATTGTCTGGTATCTGAAAGCCAAACATATCACGGAATTTGCCAAGCGAAAGCAGATTTTTGCCAAAGATATCGAGATTTACGCTTTTGACGATAACGACCGAATTGTCTCGACAATGACCGCCGATAGCGCCGAAATTAACGAAGTTAAAAAGATGTTGGAAGCGATGGGAAATGTCAAGATTTTGAGCGAAAATGGCGTTTTGGAGACGACCAAAATTTATTGGAATTTAGCGAATAATAGCATTTTTACGCAAGAAAATGTGAAGATTACGCGAGGCGATAATGTTATGTATGGCAATAACTTATACACAGATATTGAGCTGAATTCGGCGAAGCTTGACAATATTAAGGGAGAGGGCGAAGTTGAAGCTCAAAATATTAATTTTTAGCGTTTTTATTTTTGCGATTATCGGCAGCGGATATGGCGCAAAGGTAAAAAGCCTTAAAAATAGAAAGGTCAAAAAAAGCAGTAAAAATTACCGAATTATCAATTCCGATGTGCTAAAATTGCGAAAAAGTAACAACGAAATTATCTCGCAGATGCGAGGAAATGTTCACTTTTTTTACGACGATATCGAGTTTTATAGCGACCGAGCAGATTTATATGAGACCCAGCAAAAAGTGCAGCTTTTGGGAAATGTAAAGATTATCAAAGACACGATAACCCTTACGGCTGAGGATGTTACCTATTTCAAAAAAGAGGAAAAAGTTTATCTGATCGACAATGTTTTTATCAAGATGGAAAACAGAAGCAACGGGACGATGAAAACTTTTTCGTGTCATCGAGCGGAAATCGATCGAGAGTCGGGGCAGATGAAGGCTGACCGAGATATCAGGGTTTACGATCAGGAGCGGAATTTGCGGATTTTTTGCGGGAAGATGCGTTACAATCTGAACACCAAAAAAGGGTATATGGTCGATAATCCCGAGATTTTTTCGACAAGTGACGATTCGACGAGACTGACGGCGAAGAAGATAGATATTTTGGACGGGCACAACAAAGTTCGAGCGAAATATAATGTGAAAACTTTTTCCAAATATCACAGAACGCAGAGCGACGAGCTGGTGTATCTGAGTGACGAGCGGAAAGTTATTTTGCTGGGCAAACCGAAGTTTTTTTCGGACAAGCTAAACGCAAGAGCGAAGCGGTTTTATTTTTATTCCGATTTGTCTTTTAAAAATATCGAAAAGATTGTGCTGGAGGAAGATTGTGAGGTCGATTTTCCGTCGGAAGCAGGGAAAAAATTTGACAACAAATTGACTTCTGGCAATGTAGATATAGATTTTTCGGGCTCGAATTTGAAAGATATTATCGCCACGAAAGATGTGGCGCTGAGCCTGATTAACGAAGACAGTTCGGGCGTTTCGGTGAACAAAATTTATGGCGATACTTTGATTTTGCGGGTGAACGAAGAAAAAAAGTTGGAATATATGACGATGAAGAGCGACAAAGTGAAGGGCGTTTTTAAATTTAGTAATTAGATTATGGAAAATGAAATAAGAATTGAAAATATTGTGAAATATTACGGCTCGAAGCTGGTTTTGCGGGATATTAGCGTGAATATTAAGCAAGGCGAATGCGTGGGAATTATGGGTCCGAACGGCGCAGGAAAGTCAACGACTTTTTATATTGTGCTTGGGCTAATAAAGGCGACGCAGGGCAAAATTTTGTATAACGGAAAGCTGATAAATCACCTGCCGATGTATAAGCGCGCAAGGCTCGGAATCGGCTATCTGGCGCAGCAACCGTCGATTTTTCACAACTTGACTGTCGAACAAAATGTGATGGCGATTTTGGAGATGCTCAAGATTTCTAAAGTCGAGCGGAAGCGAAGGCTGGAGGAGCTACTGGCGGATCTAGACCTCACCAAACTCAGTCGTCAGAAAGCTTACACTTTGTCTGGCGGAGAGCGGCGGAAGCTGGAGATAACCAGGGCTCTAGTGACTAACCCGTCGTTTTTGCTGCTGGACGAACCTTTTGCGGGCGTGGATCCCAAAGCTGTCGAGGACATTCAGAATATTATCAAAAAGCTGGGCGAGAAAAATATCGGCGTGCTGATTACCGACCACAATGTTATCGAAACTTTGAAGATTGTGCAGCGGGCGTATATTGTTTTTGACGGAAAAATTCTTTTTTCGGGAACTTCTGCGGAACTGGTGAACGACGAAAAAGCGCGTGAGGTTTATCTGGGAAACAGCTTTTTGCAACACAATTTTGAAAAATAGTGGAAGAAAATGGAAGTAATTTTAGCGGGATTTAACTTAGATGTTGGTTTGATCGGTCAACCAAAAAGCCAAAAGAGCACGCCAGAGACGATTTCGGCGGCGTATGCACGGATAAGTAGAAGCAAAAAAAGCGTCTGCTCGTTGCGAGAAGAGTCGATTTTGGATGTCGAAAAAGCGAAAGCTTCCAACGAAAATATCGTCTTTGAAATGGGGCACTCTTCGGTGGCGGAGCACGCCGTTTTCAATTTCGATTTGATTGGCGTTTCGAGGTTTTTGACCGAATATATTCAGCGCAGCAGGCTGGCTTCTTTTACCGAAAAATCGCAAAGATATGTGACGCTGGACGGAGATTTTTATCTGCCAAAAGAGCTGAAAGATAGCCCGCTGGAGCAAAAATTTATCGAGACGATAGAGGCGCAAAATCAGCTGTATTTTGCTTTGTTTGAGCAGGCGAAGCAAAAGCTGGAGCAAGAAAATTTTGCTGGTAGCAAACGGGAGCGATTTGGCAAGGCGAAAGAGGACGCACGCTATTTTTTGTCGCTGGCGACACAGACGCAGATGGGGATGACGCTTAACGCTAGAAGTTTGCAAAAATTGCTCGTGCGGTTGGACAAGCTGGATTTGCTGGAGGCAAAGGAGCTCAAAAATCAGCTGGAGCAAAAAGCGAAAAGCGTTGCGCCGTCGCTGATAAGATACACGGATGCCGACGATTTCTATAAATTTGCGCCGAAGATAAAGGCGGAAAAAGTGGCTTGCCCTGATTTTCAGGTGAGGCTTTTGCAAAGTCCTGAAAATGCCGACGATTTGGTGCTGCAAGGTCTGTTTTTGGATGCGGGATTTCCTTTTGAGCAGGCGAAAAATCAAACGGATATTTTGGGAAAAACGCAAAAAGAGCAGATTTTTGACGACTTGTTTTCCAAGGCGAAACTTTATTCGGGAATGCCCAGAAGTTTTGAGCTAGCCGATTTTGTTTTTGAGATTTGCTGCTCGGCGTGCTGTTTTGGGCAGCTAAAGCGGCATAGAATGTCCACGATTTTGAAAGCCGACTATAGCCCAGAGAGCGGAATTGTTGTGCCAGAGCTGATAAAATCGCTTTGCCAGCAGGACAAAATCGACGAGGTTATTAAAAAAACAGATGAGCTTTTTTGGGAGTTGGAACGATGTAAAAAAGGGCTTGGCAATTATATTTTGACGAACGCTCACAAGACGCAGGTCGTTTTTAAGGCGAATTTGCGGGAGCTTTACCATTTTTCACGATTGCGCGCGGACAAACACGCTCAGTGGGAAATTCAGGAGATTGCCAAAAAAATCGACGAGTTGATAAAAAAGAAAGCTCCGTTAGCGGGAAAATTTTTGGGAGGAAAAGATGAAGTTTTTGCTTAAATTTGGCGTGATTGCGCTGGTTATTTTTGGATGTGGAAAAAAGGCTGTGCAGGGTAGATATGTGAATATTTCGCAAAATATAAACAGCAACAACAGTATGTTTCAGGCAGATTTGGGCAGAAAGGGCGACTATTCTGGCGAGTCTTTGCAGAGCTATCCGCCGACGATGGTCAGGTGGCAATATCCCGTGAACAAAGAGATTTACGCCTCGCCCGTCTATTACGACGGCAAAATTATCGTCAGCGACTACGAAAATTGCGTGATGGCGATTAACTTTCGCTCGGGATTTTGCGACTGGGTTTTTCGCACAAAACGGCGCAACTCCGCCAGCGTCGCCGTGGCAAACAACACGGTTTACATCGGCAGTTACGACAAATATTTTTACGCGATAAACGCCTCCAACGGCTCTCTTATCTGGAAGTTCAAAACCGACGGCTACATCACCTCATCGGCTGTCGTCTATGGCGGAATCGTCTATTTTGGCAGTTGGGACGGATATTTGTATGCGCTAAACTGCAAAGACGGCGAAATGGTGTGGAAGTTGAAATTGGACGGCCGCGTTTACACTTCTCCAGCCATCGACACAAAAAATAATTTGGTGATTTTTGGCGACAGAAACCTTTATGCAAGTGAGCTGACCACCGGAAAAGTCAAGTGGAAATTCTCGACGCAAGATTACATCGAAACCGCGCCAGTTGTGGACGGAGACTGCGTTTATATCGGTAGCCGAGACTACAAAGTTTACTGTCTGGACGCAAAAACTGGCGGCGAAAAATGGTCTTACAAAACCGACTATTGGGTGACAGGCTCGCCATCGATTTACCAAAACAAGCTCATCGTCGGCTCATACGACGACTACATCTACATTTTGGACAAAACCAGCGGCGACTTTATCGGCAAAATCCACAGCGGCGGCGACATTCAGCTGCCCACGATGGTCGTCGGTCACTACGCCTACGCTCAGGATGTCAACGGGCATTTCACGGCGGTAAATTTGCGCAGCAACAAGCAGGCGTGGCGCAGAAAGTTCGCCAACAAAAAATCTTTGCCCCTGATTCACAATGGCAGCCTGATTACCGTAAACGGCGAGTCTATTTTGAGGTTGGACAACAGGTAATTTTTTTAGATAAAAACAGAATGAGCCTTAGAGTCAAAGGGGTTGCAGAGCGCTCGCCAGCAGAAAAAATCGGAATTGCCAGCGGCGACGAGATTTTTCGCATAAACGGAAACAAGATAAACAATTTTTTGGATTTGCAATTTTATGGAGCAGACCCAAAAATTTGTGTCGAGTGGAAATCTGCCGACGGAATTTTGCACAAAAAAGAGCTGGAAATTCAGCAGTCGCTGGGCGTGATTCCAGAGCAACACCGCTGCAGGGAGTGCCGAAATAATTGCGTTTTTTGCTTTGTGCGGCAGCTGCCAAAAGGGCTACGCCCGACGCTCTATTTGCGTGACGACGATTTTCTTTTTTCGTTTATCTACGGTAATTTTATCACTTTTTCCAACATCACCAGCGACGATATTCGGCAGATTAAGCAGCAGTTTCTCTCGCCGCTTTATGTTTCGGTGCATGCGCTGGACAAAAATGTTCGCCAAAAAATGCTCAGAGGCGTTGGCGTTGTTGACATTGAGCCGATTTTGGAGGAGCTTTTTGACAGCGGGATACGGTTTCATTTTCAGATAGTTTTGGTGCCTGGTTACAACGACGGCGATGTTTTTGCCAAAACTTTGCGCGATTTGCAGAAATTCGAGCCAGAGTCTATCGGCGTTGTGCCAGTGGGGCTTACCGAGCATCGACAAGGTTTGCCGAAATTGCGTAAGCTCACGCCGCTTGAGGCGAGCCAGGCTATTTCGACGGCGAAAAATTTTGCGGGCGTTTATTGTGCCGACGAGCTGTTTTTGCAGGCTGGTTTGCCGTTGCCAGATTTGGAATATTATCAAGATTTTCCGCAGCTGGAGAACGGAATTGGTTTGTTGCGAAAGTTGCTTTGTGGCTGGCAGCGACAGCGAGAAGATTTCGAAGATTTTGCCAAAGGGCTGGAGGCAGATTTGTTGTTTGTCTGTGGCGAGTCTGCTTTTGAGTTTTTGCGTAAAATAAGTTTGCAAATAAAGATTGACACAAAAATTTCGAGCCAAGTGGTAAAGATAAGCAACGATTTTTTTGGCAGGTCGATAACCGTTAGCGGACTTTTGACGGCGGCGGATATTTGCAGTCAAGCCAATGGCGAAAATAAGGCGGTTTGCCTGTCTTCTGCGGTGTTCAACACGCATGGCATAACGCTGGACGGCGTGAGCAAACAGGAGCTCAAGCGGAAATTGCGTTGCAAATTTTTGGTGATAATCGACGAAGTTTTTGACTCGTGGGAGGTTTTGTGAATAGGCTGAATTGGCACGAATATTTTATGCAGATTACTCAGGTTGTGGCGCAGCGTTCGACTTGTCTGCGGCGCCAAGTGGGCGCGATTATCGTTCGGAATAAGCAGATTTTGTCCACGGGCTACAACGGTTCGCCCAAGGGCTTGGAGCATTGCAAAATCAAGGGCTGTTTGCGGCAGGAGCTGCAGATTCCTTCGGGGCAACGGCACGAGATTTGCAGGGCTGTGCACGCCGAGCAAAATGCGGTGATTCAGGCGGCTGTGAACGGCGTTTCGATTTCGGGAGCGGTGCTTTATTGCACAAATTCGCCGTGCAGCATCTGCGCCAAGATTTTGGTGAACGCCGAGATTAAGAAAATTTATGTCGCCGACGACTATCAAGACGATTTGGCGAAGCAGATTTTGCAGGAAGCGGGCGTCGAGTTAATTCATTTGAAATTAGAGAGTTAGAGAGTTTTATGGAAGAGTTATTAAAAAAAGCGAAACTTTTGAAAGAGGCGAAAAAATTTTTGGCGAGCTGTGTTTCGGCGGACAAAAATCAGGCGCTAGATTTGGTGGCAGATGCTTTGCTGGCGGAATCTGGCGAGATTTTGCAGGCGAACGCAAAAGATGTGGACGCTGCCAAAAAAGCGGGAATGAGCGCTCCGCTGGTGGATCGGCTGCTTTTGGACGAGCAAAGATTGCGGGAGATTGCCGAGAGTTTGCGGAAAGTGGCGACGCTCAAAGATCCTGTGGGCAAAATTTACGAAGGCTGGCAGATTGCCAACGGGCTGAAGATTAGCAAGGTGAGCGTGCCGATGGGCGTTTTGGGGATGATTTACGAGTCGCGGCCGAATGTTACGGCGGACGCTTTTGCGCTGGCGATTAAGAGTGGAAATGCGATTTTGCTGCGGGGAAGTTCTTCGGCGCTGGAGTCGAACAAGGCGCTGGTGCAGGCGATAAAAAAAGGGCTGGCGAAGAGCAAAATTTCGCCGGATGTTGTGCAACTTTTGGAAAGTACCGACCGCAAGCAGGTGGAGCAGATGTTGCAACTGACGGAGTTTTTGGATTTGATTATCCCGCGTGGCGGCGCAGGCCTTATCAATATGGTCGTGAATAACGCCAAGGTGAAGACGATCGAGACGGGCGTCGGCAACTGCCACATCTATGTTCACGCATCGGCGGATTTGCAGATGGCGCTGAATATTGTGGAGAACGCCAAAGTGCAGCGCCCAGGGGTTTGTAACGCTTGCGAGAGCGTTTTGGTGGACGAGGAGATTGCTGGCGATTTTTTGCCGAAATTGGTAGAGCGGCTCTCCGACAGAGTGGAGCTGCGGGGTTGCCCGAAGACGCAAAAGATTATCGATTGCAAGCCAGCTGTGGAGAGTGACTGGGGGCAGGAGTTTTTGGATCTGATTTTGGCGGTGAAGGTCGTTGGCGGCGTGTCGCAAGCCATTGAGCATATAAATAAGTTCGGGAGTTTGCACTCGGAGGCGATTGTCGGCAAAGATTACGATGCGTGCCAGAAATTTCAGGCGGAGGTTGATGCGGCAGCGGTTTATGTGAATGCATCGACGAGGTTTACCGACGGATCTGTGTTCGGTTTTGGTTGCGAAATGGGAATCAGCACTCAGAAAATGCACGCCCGTGGACCGATGGGGCTAGACGAGCTGGTGACCTACAAATACACGATTTCTGGCGATGGTCAGATAAGGGAATAAAAATGTTAATGACGAAAATTGTTGAGGTTGCGACCAAAATTTCGCAAAAAGAGGGTTATAATGTCGGTTCTTTTTTTGCAGAAGACGAAAATTTGCCAGATCAGACGGCGCAAGATTTACAAAATTTGGCGCAATATATTGACCACACGCATCTGGCGCCAGATGCGCAGGAGCGGGAGATAGAGCAGCTTTGCAATCAGGCGCAGGCGAATAATTTTGCCAGCGTTTGCGTCAACTCTGTGTGGGCGCTGGCGGCGAAAAAGTTCTTGCCGACGGTTCCGCTGTGCTGCGTGGTTGGCTTCCCGTTGGGGGCTTGCACAAGCAAAACCAAGCTGGCGGAGACGCAAGAGGTGCTGCAGGCGGGCGCCAAAGAGGTGGATATGGTGATAAATGTTGGGGCGCTCAAAGACGAAAAATATGCGCAGGTTTGCGACGAGATAGCGCTTTTGGCGATGGAATGCCACAAGTTTGGGGCGAAGCTGAAGGTGATAATCGAGGCGTGTTTGCTCACGCAGGAAGAAAAAATCGCTGCTTGTCTTTTGTCGAAAAAAGCGGACGCCGATTTTGTCAAAACTTCGACGGGATTTTCTACTGGCGGAGCCACGAGCGAAGATGTGGCGTTGATGCGAGAGGTGGTCGGCAAAAAAATGGGCGTAAAGGCCTCTGGCGGCATTCGTGATCGGCAAACCGCTCTGGCGATGCTTAGGGCAGGCGCCAACAGAATTGGAGCTTCGGCTGGGCTGAAGATTTGTAAAAAAGTTGATTTGTAATGCGAAAATGACGCAGGCAGGAGACCAAAAATGAAAAAGATTGTCAAAGGCGAGATTTTCTTTTTTACGGACGCTCCTTCTGCAGAAAAAAATCCGCAAGATTTTAGCGTTTATCTGCCGAGCGGGGCGATGTGCATCGAGGACGGCTACATTTTGGAAGTGGGAGACAGCCGAGAAATCGAGGCGAAATTTCCAGATACGAGGGTAATCGATTACGGCGAAAACCTGATAACACCGGGCTTTATCGACACGCACATTCACTATCCGCAAACCCAGATGATCGGCTCATACGGCAAACAGCTGATCGACTGGTTGCAAAATTACACTTTCCCGATGGAGAGCCAATTTGCCGATGCGGACTACGCCAAAAAAATCGCTAAGATTTTTATCAAGGAGCTATTTCGTTACGGGACAACGACTTGTATGTGCTACGCTTCTGTTCATCCGCAGTCGGCACAGGCGATTTTTGAGGTCGCCTCGCAGTTCAATATGCGGATTATTGCGGGGAAAGTTCTGATGGACTGCAACTGTCCAGAATGTTTGGTGGACAGCAAAAATTACAAGCAGCAGACGCAGGCTTTGATCGACAGATGGCACGGCAGAGGCAGGGCGCTGTATGCGATAACCCCGCGGTTTGCGCTGTCTTGTTCGCGGGAGCAGCTGGAAGTTTCGGGGCAGTTGTTGTGCGAAAATCCTGGCGTTTATTTGCAGACGCATCTCTCGGAAAACCAGCTGGAGGTGCAAACTGCTTTGCAGATGTATCCCGAATGTGCGGACTATCTGGAGATTTACGAAAAATATGGGCTGCTATCTCGCAGGTCGGTTTTTGCTCACGGAATCTACCTGAGCGACGACGAACTGGGCAGAATTGCCGCAGCGGGAGCGACGATAGCGCACTCTCCGACCTCCAACATTTACTTAGGCAGCGGACTTTTTGAGATGGGCAGAGCCAACAAATTTGGCGTGCAGACGACGATTGCCACTGATGTGGGAGCTGGCACGAGTTTTTCGCTGCTACGGACGATGAACGAAGCCTACAAAATTCAGCAGCTTGGCGGCTATCCGATGAACGCTTACGAGAGTTTTTACAAAACGACGCTCGGCGCCGCCAGAGCCTTGCAGATTGACGATAAAATCGGGTCGCTGCAAAAAGGCAAAGAGGCGGATTTTGTTGTGCTGAGCTATAAAAAGCCGAATTTGCAGCGGTTGCGAACGGAATATTTGCAAAAACAGGAGAAATGGGATGTGGAAAAAATGTTGTTTGGGTTGCAGATTTTGGGTGACGACAGGAATGTTTTGGCGACTTATATTATGGGCGAAAAAATCGAGATAGAAGATGAAATTTAACTTGAAATTGGAGGAAAGATGTTTTTGACTGGCGATCAGATGAAGAAAGTCATCCTGAAGGCGAGGAAAGAGAAGTTTGGAATTATCGCGTCGAATGTGGTGTTCGACACTTCTGTGCGGGCGATGATTCAGGGGTATGCCGCGATGGAAGCGGACGGATTGTTGCAGATTTCTGCGGGAGCGTGCAAGTATGCGGCTGGACCGACGAAAGATTTGTTGGCTGGAGCGAAGTTTATTTCCGATATGGTGAAAAATATCGCCGCACAATACGGCAAGAGTGGCGTGGGTTTGAATATCGATCACGGTGCGCCCAAAGATTTTGATTTTATTGTGCATTGCATCGAGAACGGTCTGGTGTCGAATGTGATGATCGACGCTTCGCACGAAGATTTTGAGGAGAATGTGCGAATTACCAAAGAGGTTGTGGCGGTTGCGCACAAGCATAATGTATTGGTGGAAGGCGAGATAGGCTACATCAAGGGGAACGAGGACGAGCTGGTGAGCGAGGGCGAGCTTTACACAAATCCGCAAGAGGCGCTGGAGTTTGTGCAAAAGACGGGCGTTGACCTTTTTGCGGCTTCTGTGGGGACGAATCACGGCGTGACCAAAGGCGCAGATGTTGTTTTGCGGCTGGAGCTTATCAAGGAGATCGACGATCTTTTGGCGGCGAATAATTTGGATGCGGGCTTGGTGCTACACGGTGCTTCGGGACTGACGGTTAAACAGCAGCAGGACGCAGTGGCAAACGGCGTGGTCAAGATTAACAAAGACACTCGCTATCAGATGGAAATCGCCGCTGCCGTGCAAGCTTATTGGGAGGCGGAAAAAGACGCAATCGTTTGTCCTGCGGGCGTCGATGCGAAAAAATACACGCCAGACAAGGGCAGATTTGATCCCAGAAAATGGCTGGTCAAAGGCGAAAATGCGATGCAGGCGGCGGTCGAGAGTTTGGTCGAAATCGCAGGAGCAAAGGGCTCTTCAATACTTTTGTAAGAAAAAAACGAAGAAACGAAGGTAAAGAAATTTGCCTTCGTTTTGTTCATAAAATAAAAGGCTAAAAAAAAGATGAATTTACAATATATGAAACTGCAGATTTTGGCGATTGGTTTGATTGTGCTGGCTGGATATTTGGGTGGAGTGCTGGCTAAAAAGCTCAAAATCGGCGAAGTTATCGGGCAGATGCTTGGGGGAGTGTTGGTCGGTCCACACCTGCTCAAAGCAGTGCTAGCGTATTTCGGCGACGCTCAAAATTTGCCTGCGCTGCTGCAAGGCGTGCACCATTTCGTCCACACCGACGGCTTTCACTCCTACGAGTCGATAATCGAGAGCTTCCACTTTTTCGTCTTTATGTTTTTGGGACTGATCGCCTTTTCGCTGGGCGAGGAGCTGCACCTAGACAGGCTCAAAGAGGTCGGCTTTTCCGCGGTAACGATTTGCCTCGTGCAAGGCGTAATCACCTTTGTCGCCCTGAGCGTGCCGTTCTACTTCTTCTTCGATTTTTCCCTGATCAACTCCCTGATAATCGGCTCGATCGGCATCGCCACAGCGCCGGCGCTCACCTTCATCCTGATGCGAAAACTCCGAGTCGAGGGCAAGCTAAAAAATTTGCTGGCAAATGTGGTGGTTTTGGACGACCTAATGGAGGTGATTTTCTTCTCGATTTTTTTGGGAATCGCCGTCTATTTGCAGATGGGGAAAGAGGTTAGCTTCTTGGCTCTGGGTGAGCATTTGCTCATCGAAATATTTTTGGCGCTACTATTGGGCTTGATAATTTTTGTGCTAATTTTCATCTTTTTGCGAGGCAGAACCTCCTCCGACGAAACGAAATCGGACAAAGACGATAGATTTTTATCCACATTTTTGTCCGACCATCCGACGCCGTCTGTCGAGGTGCTTTTGTTCATCATTGGAGTGGTCTCAGTCGGCATCGCTCTTAGCATTCACTTAGATTTGCCATTTTTGATAACGGCGATTTTTGCGGGATTTTTGGTGGCAAATCTGCACTATCACGCCATTTTTGACTCGCTGAAAATCGACAATGTGATGCCAATTTTTAACCTGCTTTTTTTTGCGATAATCGGCGCATCGATTCAGCTGGAGAGCTTTTCTTGGGCGACCATTGGCTTTTCGCTTTCGTATGTAGTTCTGCGCAGTGCGGGCAAGCTCGTCGGCAACCATTTGGGCACGAAATACACCGGGCAAGACCCGATGATTGTGGCGTTTTTCCCAAAGCTGATGTTGCCGCAAGCTGGAATGGCGGCTGTGGAGACGATTTTGGTGGCGACTGTGCTGGCAGATAGCGGCGGCGACACGATTTTCAACATCATTATTCCTGCGCTGGTGATTTTTGAGGTTGGCGGAGCGCTGCTCTCGGAGCGGACTTTGATTAAGTGGAAAAATTGGACGATTGGCGAAAAAGATGCGTATTGTCAATCGAGCGCCAAGCAAAATTGTAAGCTGGATTTTTTGAATAGCCGAGAGCTTTTTTTGCAGGCGAATAGCGAAAAAGAGGTGCTGGAATGCGGGCTGGAGTGCTTGCGGAGTCAGGGGGTCGTGCGAGACGACAACTACGACGAAATTTTGAGCTCGCTTTTGGCGCGGGAAAAGCTCTCTTCGACTTATATGGACAAGCAGGTCGCGATTCCGCATTGCCGATTGGACGAGCTCGACCAGCCGTATTTGGTCAAAATTGTTTTGCAAAAGCCGCTGGTTTGGGACAAAAAGCAGAACATTGTCAGCCAAGTTTTTTTGATTTTGACGGGCGCGAAAGACCCGAAACAACATTTACAAGCGATAAGGGCGATAGCCTCTTCATTGCAAGAATAGGAGTGGTAAGTTATGGAAATGCAAGAGTTTAGAGAGAAGGCAAACGAGCTGATTTTGAAAGCTGAGCAACTCGGGAGGTTGGTTTGACTCGCAAGAGCTAGGCAAAAAAGTGACGGAACTGGAGCAGCAAACTTTGCAGGCGGATTTTTGGGATAACGCCCAAAAAGCGCAAAAAATTGTTAAGCAGCTGAATATCCTCAAGACGCAGCAGGAGGAGACCGCGAACCTTTTTGCTATTGCCGACGATTTGCGGGTGTATCTGCAGATGCTGGCGGAGGATGCGGGTTTGCTGGCTGAGGCGAGCGGCGAGATTGCGCAGTGGGAAAAGTTTTTGCAGGAACAGGAGATAAAGACTTTGCTTTCGGGCGAGTTGGATTCTGGCGATGCGATTTTGACGATTAACCCCGGAGCTGGCGGCACCGAGAGCCAAGATTGGGCAGAGATGCTTTTGCGGATGTATCTGCGCTGGGCGGAACAGCGGGATTTTAAGGCGGAAATTGTTGAGCTGCAGCCGGGCGACGAAGCGGGCATAAAGAGCGCCACGCTGGAGATTAAGGGGCAATTTGCCTACGGTTATTTGGCTTGTGAGGCTGGCATTCATCGCCTTGTGCGGATTTCGCCGTTTAATGCGCAGGGCAAGCGGCAGACATCGTTTGCGTCGGTTTTTGCCTATCCGCTGGTGGACGATCAAATCGAAGTGGATATCGACCCCAGCGATTTGCGGATCGACACCTATCGAGCTTCGGGTAAAGGCGGACAGTGCGTCAACACGACCGATTCTGCCGTGCGAATCACTCACTTGCCCACGGGAATCGTGGTGCAGTGCCAAAACGAGCGGAGCCAGCTAAAAAACAAAGATCACGCGATGAAGATTTTGAAGTCGCGGCTCTATCAACATTATTTGCAGGAGAAGCAAAAAGAGAGTAAAGAGCTGGAGAGCACCAAGACCGAAATCGGCTGGGGCAACCAAATTCGCTCCTATGTTTTTCATCCGTATCAGATGGTCAAAGATCACCGCACCAAGTTCGAGGTCAAAAACACCGACAAGGTGATGAACGGCGATTTGGACGGCTTTATCCAGGAGTTTTTGCGGTTTAATAAGATGTAGGCAATTTTTAGGCAAAGAAAAAGGCAACCGATTTGGTTGCCTTTTTTTGGGTTAAAATTATTAGTCTTTGATGGTAATATCAAAAGTAGCGGTTGTTCCGCCAACTACCTCAAAGACGAGCTCGTAATCTCCATTGTCCAAGCCTGAAATTTTAGAATTGGCACTGTTTTCAGAAGAAAATACGGAAACTTGAGATTCATTAGGGAGATAGCCTTTGCTCGAAATACTGCCAGCTCCATCCCCTTCCAAATAAGTGGCAACCTTGCTTCCGCCTTTCTTTCTCAAGAAAAAATTGAAAGTGAGATTTTTTAAATCTTCGTCTCCAGAGTTATATGCTTGAAGATAGCAACCAAGATTTTTATCGCCATAAGTGGCTTTAGAAATAGAAATTATATCTTTATTGCTAATATTGCTAATGCTAGAAGCGTCATTGTCTTCCAATAAGTATGATCCTTTTTCTGTAAATTTAATGGCGTTTAAATCTGGACCATCGTCATCGTCGTCGTTTCCGAAGATGTTACAGCCGCTGATTGCCAGAGCTAAAACGCTCAGAGCCAACATCATTTTTAAGAATTTTTTCATTTTTTCTCCTTATAAATTAAGATTTCTTTAACATTTTTTCAGTAATCGGCTGACCACTGGAAATTTGTCAACGATTTTTGCAAACTTTAAGCAACTACTGCTTGTCGTATGTGACCAGCCCTTCGTCGTCGAGGGTTGTCAGGATATTTTTGTCCGCCGAGAGGTAGTAGTCGTTTGTCACGGGGCCTTCGCCTGGATCGCCGTTGTCACTCCAGGGAGAGGTAGAAGTTTCTTGCGTTTTCTCATTTGTAACAGTATAGGTGTAGGTTCTAGGCGTCGCGCTGTTGTCATATGTTATGTCCACAGTGTATTCTGCTGAATATGGAGTGTTGTCTGGATCGGTTTGAGTGAGTGTAGCAGAGTCTGAAGCGAAAACGAGCCCTCTTGTTGCGTTGCCAAAGATAAATCCCCAGCCGTTATCGAAGATGAGGTCGCCAGAAGAGTAGCTGCTGGCTTGCTTTGAGTAAACAGATTTGTCGCCAGCTTCGTCGATGAGTGTCAGCTTGTTTCCAGAGAGGGTGTAGGTCAGCTCTAGTGTGGTAAACTCTTTTTCTAGGCTTTCCCATTCGGCGCCAAAGGTGTCTTTTGCTCGAACAGTTGGATTGCTGAGAGTGATGGTGGAGTTGTCGTAGGTGGAAGAGACCGAAGTTTCGACAATGTAGGGAGTGCTTTCGTTCTCGTTGCCGTAGTTTTTGACTTCGTTGCTCACGGTGGAGGAGCTGCCGATTATCAATATGTTGGTAATCGAGTCGCCTTTGCTTATCCAAGTTCCCGAAAGGTCGTTTTTTTCGTCGTCGTCGCTGCTACTGCTGTCGCTTCCAAAGATGTTACAGCCGCTGATTGCCAGAGCGAAAACGCTCAAAGCCAACATCATTTTTAAGAAATTCTTCATTTTTTTATCTCCTTTTTATTAAAAATTTCAATCCAAAAAAATGAAATCAAAAACAAAATGTCAACTGTTTTCAAAATTTTGCCCTGTCTGTTTTCCAGAGCAAATCCAATTATTATATTGACACATAAACAGATAGCGAAAATTTGGAGCTAACGATAACAATTTAAGGAGGCTGACATGGCTCTTACTAATCAAGCCAAGGAAGCAATCGTGGCAGAGTTCAAACTCCACGACGCAGACACAGGGTCGCCAGAGGTGCAAGTTGCCCTGATGACCAACAACATCAAAAATATCACGGCGCACCTGGATATTCACAAAAAAGATCACCACTCAAGAAGAGGTTTGCTTAAGTTGGTGGGCAGAAGAAGAAAACTTTTGGAATACCTCAAGGGCAAAGATATCGAAAGATACAGAGCGCTGGTAGCGAAGTTAGGTTTGAGAAAGTAGAAGGGCGCAAAGCTCTTTTACTTTTCTCTTCAAATAAAAACGGACAACACTGTAAATCTTTGAAGAATAAGACAAAAAATCAGATTTTTAGCAATAATCAAAATTCTTGTTTGCTTTTTTCAGGAAGGAAGCGACGAGGATATTTGGTTATTGCTTTTTTTCTCTTTGTCTTACGGTCTTTTTTTTGAGACTAGCAGGTTGTGCCGCAAAACACACACTTAAGGAGAAAAAATGAGTGTTATCAGAAAATCGATGGAACTCTCTGGCAGAACTTTGACGCTGGAGACAGGGAGAATGGCGAAGCAGGCGAACGGCTCTGTTTTGCTTACTTATGGCGAGAATGTCATTTTGGCGACCGCAACGGGAGAGAAGCAGCCTCGCGAGGGGCAAGGATTTTTTCCGCTGACTGTGGATTTCATCCCAAAAATGTATGCTTCGGGCAAAATTCCCGGAGGCTTTTTTAAACGGGAGTCGAAGCCGCCAGTTAGCTCGATTTTGATTGCTCGGGAAATCGACCGTGGGCTGCGTCCACTTTTTCCCGACGGTTTCAAAAACGCCGTGCATGTTGTGCTGACGGTGCTTAGCTACGACGAAGACGCCGATTTGGGCTCGCTTGGCTCGATTGCTGCCAGTGCCGCCCTGACTATTTCGGACATTCCGTTTGCAGGACCGATTGCGGGTGCTTTCGTTTGCAAAAAAGACGACGATTTTGTCGTTTTCCCCAACAAAGAGCAGATGGAGAACTCGAAGCTAGAGCTTTCTGTTTCGGGAACTTACGAGAATGTGAATATGGTCGAATCTGGTGCGTGGGAGCTTTCGGAAGAGGAGATTTTGGACGCAATTTATTTGGCGCACGAGAAAATTCAGGAGATTGTTGAGTTTCAAAAGGAGTTCGCCAAAGATTGCAGCAAGCCGAAGTTCTCGTTTGAGGTGCATGAGCTAAACCAGCAGGCGCTGGCTTTTGTGAAGGACAATTTTTACGAAAAAATCAAGAAAGCTAACGAGATTACCGAGAAGTTGCCGAAATACGAGGCGCTGGATAATTTGCGCACCGAGCTGGCTGAGGCTATGCAGGACAAGCTCTCGGAAGAGGAGATTGCCGAAAATGGCGCGGATTATAAGGCGGCTTTTGAGAAATATCTCAAGGAGATTGTGCGTGATTTGATTTTGGCTGGTTGCCGCCCAGATGGTCGCGATTTGGACGAGATTCGCCCGATTACGGTGGAGAAAGATATTTTGCCTCGTGTGCACGGCTCGGCGCTTTTCACCAGAGGCGAGACGCAAAGTTTGGGCGTGATAACTTTGGGTAGTCCTCGGGACGAGCAGATGATCGACGATTTGCGCGAGAAGCACTACAAAAACTATTTTCTGCATTACAACTTTCCGCCGTATTCTGTCGGAGAGGCTGGCTTTATGCGAGCTCCGGGCAGGAGAGAGCTGGGTCACGGACATTTGGCGGAGCGTTCGCTATATGCTGTAATGCCTAGCGGCGAGGAGTTTCCTTACACAATCAGAGCGGTTTCGGAGATTTTGGAATCGAACGGTTCCAGCTCGATGGCGAGTGTTTGTAGCTGTTCAACGGCGATGATGGCTGCCGGCGTGCCGATTAAAAAGCCAGTGGCTGGTATCGCCAACGGTTTGGTGATGGACGGCGAAAATTTTGTGATTCTGACCGATATTCAAGGAATGGAAGATCATTTGGGCGATATGGATTTTAAGGTGACTGGCACCGATCAGGGCATCACGGCGATTCAGATGGACATCAAAATCAAGGGTATCACCAAAGAGATTATGAAGCTGGCGCTGGAGAAGGCGAAGATTGCCAGGTTGCATATTTTGGGAAAAATCACCGAGTGCATCGCTGAGCCGAGCAAGGAGCTGAGTAAATACGCTCCAAAAATCGAGAGCATTATGATCGATAAGGACAAAATCAGTCAGGTTATCGGCTCTGGCGGCAAGACGATTAAGGAGATTATCGAGGTTACAGGCGCGGACATTAACATCGACGACGACGGTCGCGTTTCGGTGGCTTCGCCAGATGCGGAGGCGCTGAGCAAGGCGATGAGCATTGTCAAAAATATCGTGGAAGATCCCGAGCAGAACGGGATTTACGAGGGCGAGGTCACTCGTGTGGAGGCTTATGGCGCTTTTGTGAAGTTTATGTACAATAAGCAAGGAATGGTGCATGTTTCCAAGATGGATAAGGTGAGAGTGGGCGACCCTGCCGATTTGGTGGCTGTCGGCGACAAGGTGAAGGTGCGTTTTGTGGGCTTTAAGGAAGGCAAAATCAGCTTGGCGATGGACGGCATCGAGGGCAATCCGACGCTGAAGAGCAAAGGCATCGAACCGAGCAAGAGACCCGAGAGAAGCGCTGGCGATAGGCGCGATGGAAACGACCGCCGAGACAGACGCGATGGCAGAGACAGAAGACCAAGACGGGATTATAAAAAAAGAGACGATAAATAATCTTTTGTGATAGAAAAGAATGAAGGCAGGAATTTTCCTGCCTTTTTTTGCTAATTTGTCAGACGAGAACGAGGCAAGAAGAGTAATTTGTTTTAAAAATCCACCTTGACAAAAGTTAAATAGAGATTATAAGAGTAAGAAAGTATAAAACTACAGTGCAAAAAAAGCAAACATAAAAATGTTCGTGTATAATCTATATTTAAAAGAAGGTTCAAGTTGTCTTGAGCCTTTAAAGAAAATATGATATGTATTGGTTAGTAATTTGTTGAAAAAATAATAGGACAATTTGAATGTCTAGAGCTGGAAAATAGAGTTTTTTTGAGATGACAGATTTGAATAAAAAATATCTGTTTAGAATGACGCATATTGAAAATATTCCGCATATTCTTCAGTATGGAATAACTCATTCATCGTCAAAAAATGCCAATCCAGATTTCAAACCAATTGGAGACAATAGTTTAATTTCAACTCGAAATAATTTCATTTTAAATAATGAAAAACATTTAGGAGAATATATCCCATTTTATTTAGGGGTAAGAATGCCAATGCTATATGTAATTCAACACGGATTTAATATGGTATTGCCAGCAAATACAGAAGAAATCATATATTGTGTTAGCTCAATTCAAAAAATAATTGACTTGCAATTAGATTTTATATTTACAGATGGCCATGCTGTTGATAGGCTCTCTTCTCAATATACAATAAAAGATGTTGAGAATATTGAGAACATTATTGATTGGGATGCTGTTAACGCAAAATATTGGAAAGATGAAAACGATTTGGACTTAAAACGCAGAAAAGAATCTGAATTTTTAGTTTTGGGAGACATTGCAATAAATGCAATTTTAGGATATATTGTGTTTAATGAAGACGCAAAAAACAAATTAATCGATTTTGGCATAGATGAAAGCAAAATTGGAATTAAATCAGATTGGTA
Source organism: Candidatus Cloacimonadota bacterium (assembly GCA_963676615.1). Classification (GTDB taxonomy): domain Bacteria; phylum Cloacimonadota; class Cloacimonadia. Next base: position 1,494,340 of record OY781092.1, read on the forward strand.
TTTTTAAATATGATACATTATAAAAAAGGCGATTTATTTGAAAGTGGAGCGGAAGCTTTAGTTAATACTGTTAACACTGTAGGAGTAATGGGGAAAGGAATAGCTTTACAGTTTAAAAATATGTTTCCTGATAACTTTAAAATATATTCTAATGCTTGTAAAAAGAAAGAGTTAAAGGTAGGGCAACTTTTAGTTACAGAGGAAATAAAATTATTTGCTGAGAGAAAAATTATAATAAACTTCCCCACAAAAACAAATTGGCGACAACCCTCTAAATATGAATATGTAGAAGACGGTTTAGTTGAATTAATAAATGTCATAAAAGAAAAAAATATTAAATCCATAGCGATACCTCCATTAGGAGCAGGGAATGGAGGATTAAACTGGAATAAAGTTAAGCAAATATTAGAAAGGCATTTATCTGATGTTAGCTGTGAAATCTTTATATATGAACCAAATGCTGCTATTAAAGAAGTCTTGAAAAAAGAAAGAGTAAAACTTACGCCAGCAAGAGCAATGCTCCTTTCTGTTTTATATGAATTAGTTCGTAACGGTGAATTTGTTTCTGAATTTGCAGCAGAAAAAGTCGCATATTTTCTCCAACGCTTTGGAGCAAAAAAAATTTTCAAATTAAATTTTCAACCCAATTTTTATGGACCTTACTCAGGAAGAGTAAAGCATGTTCTACACTATCTAAATGGTAGCTATATTATGGGGTATAGCTCTGAAGACAAAAAACCTTTTGAGGAATTAGGAATTGTTCGTGATGCAGAAAAAGATGTTGAAGATTTTTTAAACAAACTTGAAAATGCTGAAAATAAGGTTATTGTTGAAAAAACAAAAAAATTCTTATCTGGATTCTATTCTCCATTTGGATTAGAGTTGCTTTCTACAATTGATTTCATCATCATAAAGAAAAAGGTTATTAAACAAGAAGAAATCACAAAAGAATTAGAGAATTGGAGTAGCAGAAAAAAGACTTTATTTACTAATCCGAAATTTATACAAGTAGCAATACAAAACATTCGCTCGTATAAATTATGATAGCAAACTTCGCTTAACCGTATGAGGTTTTTATTGTTTTTTGAGCTATCAACTTTCAATTTATTTGGCGTGAGAAAGGTAATTCTCAAAAGAAAGTAAAAAACCACTGGCAAAGAGCGTTTCCTCCCTGCCAGTGTCTAAAAATCCTCGCCTATTTTACCACAAAACTTTCGCCGTTGTAGTCAACTTCCGCCTTTTCGGGCAGCTCGCCTTGCAAAAACTTCTGCGCGAGCATATTCTCCAAATTCTCCTGAATCGCCCGTTTTATCGGCCTTGCTCCAAATTGCGGATCGAAGCCGATTTCTGCGAGCTCGTCCACAGCTTTGTTCGAAAAATCGACGCTAAACCCTTTGTCGTGCAGGCGATTTTGTAAAGTTTTCAGCTCCAGCCGCACGATTTGTTCGACCTGCTCTTTTTTGAGCTTGTGAAACAGCACAATCTGCGAGATGCGGTTGATGAACTCTGGGCGGAAATGCGTCTTCACGCTCTCCAAAATTTCTGCTTCCACATCTTGGCTGTCTTCGGCTTCCAGCAGGCGATTTGCCCCGATGTTGCTTGTCATCACGATTATCGTATTGCGGAAATTCACGGTGCGACCCTTGCCGTCGGTGAGCCTGCCCTCGTCCAAAATCTGCAAAAACAGGTTGAAAACATCAGGGTGCGCCTTCTCGATTTCGTCGAACAAAAGCACGCAATACGGATGTCGCCGCACTTCCTCGGTGAGCTTGCCGCCCTCCTGGTAGCCCACATATCCCGGGGGCGCGCCAATCAAACGAGCCACCGAATGTTTTTCCATAAACTCGCTCATATCGTAGCGGAACATCGCCCGTGAGTCGTTGAACAAAAGCCGCGCCAGCTCTTGCGTGAGATAGGTTTTGCCGACGCCCGTTGGACCCAAAAACAGAAACGAGCCGATAGGGGCGTTCTCGTCGGAAAAGCCGCTTCTGGCTCTGCGAATTGCGTTGGAAATCGCTGCAATGCCCGCTTTTTGCCCAATCACCTTTTTGCTCAAAATCTCCTCCATATTCGTCAGCTTCTCCGCCTCGCTTTTCAGCAGCCGATCCAGCGGAATGTTCGTCCACTTGGAAATTATCGCCGCAATCGTCGTCGCATCAACGATTTTGCTCACCATTTGTGAATCTTCGTTTTTGCTCAAAGCGTCTTTGGCAGCCTCCAGCTCCTTTTCCAGTTCGATAATCGTGCCGTATTTCAGGCGAGAAGCCGTCTCCAAATCTCCGTTGCGCTGGGCAATTCCCATCTCCGACCTCGCCTTGTCCAGCTTGTCGTTGAGCTGCCCAATCTGGTTCAAACTCTGCTTCTCCTGCTTCCATTTATCCATCAGAAGCGAAAATTTTTCCTTGAGATTGGCAATCTCTGCTTTCGCCGCATTCCTCTTCTCGTCCGCCTCATCTTTAAAAGACAGCTCCTCAATCTCCAGCTGCTGAATTTTGCGCTTCATATCGTCGAGCTCTTGTGGCATAGAATCTATCTGCATCCGCACAGACGCGCACGCCTCGTCCATCAAATCGATGGCTTTGTCGGGCAAAAATCGGTCGTTAATGTAACGGGCAGAGAGCTTTCCCGCAGCAATCAGAGCGTCGTCGGTAATCTGCAAACCGTGATGCACCTGGTATTTGTCCTTGATGCCTCGCAAAATGGAAATCGTGTCGGCAACGCTCGGCTCGCCAACCATCACAGGCTGAAAACGGCGTTCCAGAGCGGCGTCCTTTTCGATATACTTTTTGTATTCGCTCAGCGTTGTTGCGCCGATACAACGCAGCTCGCCCCTTGCCAAAGCTGGCTTGAGCATATTCGACGCGTCGCTCTGACCCTCTGCTGCGCCCGCTCCGACGATGGTGTGCAGCTCGTCGATGAACAAAATAATCTCGCCGTTGGAACTCTCCACCTCCTTCAAAACCGCTTTGAGTCGCTCCTCGAACTCGCCTCGATACTTCGCTCCTGCCAGTAAAAGCGCCATATCTAGCTCCAGAACTGTTTTGTTCTTCAGATTTTCGGGAACATCTCGCTCGATAATCCGCTTGGCTAGCCCCTCGATAATCGCCGTCTTTCCGACACCTGGCTCGCCGATGAGCACGGGATTATTCTTCCTGCGCCGAGACAAAATCTGGATCGTGCGGCGAATTTCGTCGTCTCGCCCGATGACAGGGTCGAGCTTCTCCTTCCGCGCCAAATCGGTCAGATTGCGGGTATATTTCTCCAGCACCTGATACTTCGCCTCGGGATTTTCGCTGTCAACTTTGTGATTTCCGCGAACCTCCTGAATCGCCTTGAGCAAATCTTTCTCCTTAATGCTGGGCAAAACCGCCTGAATGTCGCCGCTGCTCTTGAGCAAAGCCAGCAAAATATGCTCCAAACTGACGAAATCGTCCTGAAACTGCCCAGCAATCTTGTCCGCCAGCAGCAGCGCCTTGTTCGCCTTTGCGCTCAAATATGCGGGCGAGCTGCCCTCGACTCTCGGAAAGTCGCCCAGCTTCGCCTCAATATTCTGTCGCAGCAGACTCGGCTTGACCTCCACCTTCTGCAAAAGAGTCGGCACCAGCGAATCTTCCACCAGCAAAGCCGCCAGCAAAAGATGCAACTCCCCAATCTCCTGATGTCCGTATTCGCTCGCCAAATCGGATGCCTTCTGCAGGCACTCCTTCGACTTAATCGTGTATTTATTAAAGTTCATTTTTTCCTCCAAAAATGTTTGGCGCCAAAAAACTGGCACTCTTAAGGCGAGACTGCCAATAGCTGAAAATCTGTCAACTTTTTTTGTCCAATTTCGCTTGCAGAGCGGATTTTGCTTGACATCAAAAAAATAGATGGTTCAATTTACTTGTTAAAATCGTTTTTCGATAAAAAGGGGGAAAAATGTCAGAAAAAAGAGGAATGTTTGCTTGGTATTTTCAGTCTAATTTGCTCATAAGGATTTTGCTCGGTCTGGTTTTGGGCGCAATTGTGGGGCTTCTCGCAGGAGACAGCATCGCGTGGCTAAAACCTTTTGGCGATGTTTTTGTAAGGCTTCTAAAGATGATCGTGATGCCTGTTGTCCTGAGCACTCTGGTGGTCGGCGCAGCGAGCATTAGTCCCGCAAAATTGGGCAAAATCGGGATAAAAGCGGTCGCATTTTATATGGCGACAAGCGCTTTCGCCGTTGCCGTGGGCTTGCTGATGGGCAATTTGTTCAAGCCTGGACTCGGGCTAGATCTTGGCAATGTTGGCTCTGCTGCGGGCAAAGTGGTCAACGCTCCGAGTCTTGCCAACACTTTTTTGAACATCATCCCCAAAAATCCGCTGGGCGATATGGTCTCTGGCAAAATTTTGCCATCCATCTTTTTCGCAATTGTTTTCGGCATAGCGTTGTCCTACCTCAAAATCAGCAAAGTCGAGCGAATAAAAAAAGCAGGCGACACGCTTTTTAACATTTTTGACGCCTGCGCAGAAGTGATGTATCTGGTCGTGCGCTGGGTGATGCAATATGCGCCAATCGGCGTGTTTGCGCTGATAGCGGTGGTTTTTGGCAAACAAGGGCTGAAAGCTATCGGACCTCTGGGAATGGTCACGATGGGGGCGTTCGTCGGCTACATTTTGCAAGTTTTGGTCGTTTATATGTTGATCGCCAAATTCAGCGGACTAAAGCCGTTTCAGCTTCTGAACAAAATCAAATCGCCGATGATAACCGCTTTTGTAACCCGTAGCAGCAGCGGAACTTTGCCCGTTTCGATGAGAACTGCCGACGAGGAGCTGGGCATCCACAAAGATGTCTATTCGTTCTCTTTGCCGCTGGGAGCGACGATCAATATGGACGGAACCGCGATATACCAAGGCGTTTGCGCGATGTTCATCGGTTTTGCCGTTGGGATGCCGCTCTCGTTCAGCGCTCAGATTACGGTGATTTTGACAGCAGTTTTGGCGTCGATAGGCACGGCTGGCGTTCCGGGAGCAGGCGCGATTATGCTGATGCTCGTTTTGGATAGCGTCGGGATGCCGCTAGAGGCGGGCTCTCCCGTGGCTGCGGCGTATGCGATGATTTTGGGAATAGACGCCATTTTGGATATGGGCAGAACCTGCATCAATGTGGCAGGAGATATGACTTGCTCGACCGTCATCGCCAAGAGCGAGGGACTTTTGGATATGAAAAAATGGGCATAATTTGCGCAGATTTTTAATGGAAAAAGGGCGCTGTTTTGTTAAAGACGGCGTCCTTTTTTGCAAAAACAAGGGGTGCTAAAATGAGCAAAATCGTAGGCATAATCGGCGGCGTAGGACCTTATGCTGGGCTGGATTTTCACAAAAAAATATTGGACTGCACGCCCGCAAAATCAGACCAAGAGCACTTGGAGATTTACCATATTTCTGCCTCCGCCAAGATTGAGGACAGAAGCAAGTTCTTGCAGGGCAAAAGTTTAGCTAACCCAGCCGAAGGACTGATTTACGCCGCAGAAAAGCTCGTCGCTATCGGCGCAGAAATTTTGGTAATTCCCTGTAACACCGCACATTCCGACCCGATTTTGTCGCCATTTTTGGAATTTATCGCCAAAAAGAACGCGCTGTTTCTGAATTTGCTAGAAGAAACTTGCCGCTATATTCGTTCCAAGGGCTTGCAAAAAGTGGGGCTGCTGGCGACACTGGGCACCTACCAGAGCGGAGTGTATCAGTTTTATTTTCGCCAAATCGGTTGCGGCGAGTTGATTTGCCCAACTGAAAGCCAAAAGCAGATTGTCAGCGATGCGATTTACAACCCCGAAAAAGGGATAAAAAGTGGCGCGCAAACTGGCTGGGCAAGCTCGCAGCTGGATTTGGTCGTGCAAAGCTTGCAAAATCAGGGAGCGCAAGCGGTTATAATGGGTTGCACCGAAATTCCGCTGGCGCTTGGCAACTCCGATTTTTTGCTCGATCCCGGGCAAATTTTGGCGAAGCGGGTTGTGCAAGCGGCGCTGTAGCGGCAATCTTTTCTCGCCATTTTCTTGACAGAAATTCCGCCTGTTTGAGTTCCGATGAGAAAAAAGTTTTGAGGACAAAAAATGAACACAATTTTCAAACCGAAATTTTTCACTTTGCTAAAAGCGGGAATTTCCAAAAAGCAAATCTCAGCCGACATAATGTCGGGTGTGGTCGTGGGTATCGTGGCGCTTCCTCTGGCGATAGCTTTCGCCGTTGCCTCGGGAGTCTCCCCCGAAAAAGGCCTAATCACGGCGGTTGTAGCGGGATTTCTCATCTCGTTTTTGGGCGGCAGTCGCGTGCAAATTGGCGGTCCCACGGGCGCATTCATCGTTATCGTCTATGGAATTGTGCAAAAATACGGGCTGCATGGGCTGCTCATTTCGACAGTTTTGGCAGGCGTGATAATGATAATTTTCGGGCTTTTGCGACTGGGCACGGTGCTCAAATATTTTCCGCATCCGCTGATCGTCGGCTTCACGGGCGGCATCGCGCTGGTCATATTTTCCACACAAATTCCCGATGCGCTCGGACTCTCGCTGCCCAAAGTGCCCTCGGGATTTTTGCAAAAATGGAGTCTCTACCTGCAAAACCTGCACAGCATCAACTGGACTGCACTTTCGCTGACCCTGCTGACGATAATCGTCGTCGTCTTTTCCTCGAAAATTTTCCGCAAAATTCCTGGCTCGTTCATCGCCATTGTGCTGGTCACTTTTCTGGTCAACTTTTTCGATTTGCAAGTGACGACAATTCAGACATTTTTCGGCACAATTCCGCAAAAAATCGGCTTCCATTTTCCGCAATTTAGCTTTAGTGATTTGGGAATTTATCTGATGCCGGCGCTGACGATTGCCCTTTTGGGAAGCATCGAATCGCTACTCTCGGCGGTCGTTGCCGATGGAATGATCGGCGGCAAACATCGCTCCAACACCGAGCTCGTAGCGCAAGGGATTGCTAATGTGCTGACTCCGTTTTTTGGCGGAATACCAGCCACGGGGGCGATTGCTCGCACGGCGACAAATGTCAAAAACGGCGGCCGCACGCCAATCTCTGGAATGGTGCACGCCTTGGCGCTGCTGGCGATTATGCTCTTTTTGGGAGAATGGGCAAAGCTGATTCCGATGTGCTGCCTTGCGGGAATTTTGATCGTCGTCTCCTACAATATGAGCCAGTGGCGGTCTTTTGCCTCGATTCTGAAAGGCTCGTATTTCGACATCATTGTCCTGCTGACCACCTTTTTCATCACCGTAATCTACGACCTGACTCTCGCCATAGAAATCGGCGTGATGCTCTCGGCAATCCTCTTTATGAAACGGATGACCGACATCAGCGAAAAGCAAATCAGCGACGGCGTGGATCGCGATATTATCGACAACTACACCGATTTGCCCGACGGACTGCTCATCTACGAAATCAGCGGACCGCTCTTTTTTGCCTCCGCCAGAAGATACTGCCAGGCGTTGCACGAAGCGGGTTTACGCTGCAAAGTGCTGGTAATCCGAATGCGCCATGTCTCGTTCATCGACCAAACTGGGCTTGCGATTTTGCAAAATGTGCTCGCTATCCTCAAGCGTGAACACATACGAGTTCTGCTCTCGGGCGTCCGAGGCGAAGTTCGCCAAGATCTGACCAAATTCGGTGTCCAAAACACCTTGACGCACGACTCGATTTTTGATAGTTTTGACGCCTCGATCGAAAAAGCGAAAAAGATTTTGCAGCACAGCTAATCGCAAAAAATCGCCGAACTCGCAGAAAGCCAGAAAGTTATAAAATTTTTGGGGCAAATTGCAAAAAATCGGCAATTTTATTTTTGGCAAATTCAGCCGATTTCTGCTCAAAATCTGCTAAATGCTTAATATTCCGCAAGTAACAAAACATCGAGTTAGACACAGTGTGAGTAAGTGCCTCAAAAGCAGTAATTAACGGGCAGCGCCAAATCGTAACTGTCTTGAAAACCAATAACTTGTGAATTGTGGACAACTGGGATGTAAATGTGCATAAAGAATGTGCATAATCTTCTATCTCTCGCTTTTTGAGTAAAAAATGAAAAGCAAAACCGTTTTTTTCTCTCCGAAAAATCTTGTCAAAAAAACTGGCGAAAAAATGTTTTTTGCAATCGAAAATTAAAGGGGAATTTTTATGGGAAACGAACTTTTATGGTGCATTTTTATGCTGGTAAATTTTGGGCTGATTTTGGGATTTTATCGCTGTTTTGGCAAAGCTGGGCTTTACGCTTGGATTCCGATGGCGACGATTTTGGCGAATATACAGGTGCTGAAAACCGTTGAGATTTTTGGGCTTGTGGCGACTTTGGGTAACATTATGTATGCCACCAGCTTTTTGGCGACGGATGTTTTGAGCGAAAATTACGGCAAAAAAGCGGCAGCCAAGGGGATGTTTTTGGGTTTCGGCTCGATGCTGGTGATGCTGATTGTGATGCAGATTGCGCTTGTGTTTATTCCGCACGAGAGCGACTTTATCCAAGGCAGCCTGCAGCAAGTTTTCGGCGTTATGCCTCGGATTGTCGCTGGGTCGATTATCGCTTATCTCATCAGCCAGGCTCACGATATTTGGGCGTATAGTTTCTGGAAAAAAAAGAGCGGCAAGATTTGGATTGCGAACAATTTTTCCACAATGATCAGCCAGCTGATCGACACTTTTGTGTTTGCGTTTATCGCTTTTTTTGGCGTTTTTCCGCTGGATGTTTGGTGGCAAATCGTTCTGACGACCTATGTTTTCAAATGGCTTACGGCGTTGGTGGACACGCCTTTCCTTTACTTTGCCAAAAAAATAGGACAAAAGGTTTGACACAGAACCTGTTAGATAAGGGTATTGAACGGTAATCCTCAATTCGAGAGATTGAAAAATTTATTTTTTATCAAGGAGATTTATGATGAGCGTAGCAAAGCAAATCATGGAATTGGCAGAGAAGTATAGAGATTATACTGCTAAAAATCTTGCCAAATTGGTGAACATTCCTTCTGAGAGTATGCAAGAAGAGGGCGTGCAAAAAGAACTCAAAAGACAAATGGAAGAGGCTGGTTTCGACGAAGTTGTAATCGACGGTCTTGGCAATGTTTTGGGTCGTGTTGGTAATGGTCCAATCGTTTTGGCTGTGGACGGACATATGGACACAGTAGGCGTTGGAAATATGGACAACTGGGATTTCGATCCTTATTGCGGAACTATCAAAGACGGCAAAATCTTTGGTCGTGGCACAGTTGACCAAGAAGGCGGACCTGCTGCAGCGGTTACCTCTGGTCGCATCCTCAAAGAGCTCGGACTTGGCGAAAAAGTTACTTTCTGGGTTGTTGGTTCTGTAATGGAAGAAGACTGCGATGGTCTTTGCTGGAACTATATCGTAGAGGAGCACGGCTTGAAGCCAGACTTCGCTATCTCGACAGAGCCTACAAATATGAACATCTATCGTGGACATCGCGGCAGAATGGAAATTGGCGTATCTTTCCGTGGAATTTCTTGTCACGGATCTGCTCCAGAGCGCGGCAAAAACGCGATTTATATGGCGTCTAAAGTTCTTGTCGAAATCGAAAAATTGAACGAGAACTTGCAACCAGACGAGGGCAACTTCTTGGGCAAAGGAACTGTAACCGTTTCGCACATCGAGTCTGGTTCTCCATCGCTTTGCGCCGTTGCCGACTACGCTTACTTCCACTTGGATCGCCGTCTTACTTGGGGCGAGACAGAGCAATCTGCTTGCAAAGAAATCCAAGACATTATCGACAGACTCGGCTTCACCAAAGAGGCAAAAGTTGAAGTTTTGGAATACAAAGAAAAAGCTTGGACTGGTCTTGAGTATGGAATGAAAAAATATTTCCCAACTTGGAAGTTGGAGGAGTCTGAGCCAGTTGTGCAAGTTGGCGTAAACTCTTTCAAAGATTTGTTCGGCAAAGATCCTAAAGTTGACAAGTGGACTTTCTCTACCAACGGTGTAACCATCAACGGTAAGCACAAAATCCCGATGATCGGCTTTGGACCAGGTAACGAGGTTCTTGCGCACGCTCCAAATGAGTGGTGCCCAGTCGAAGACCTTGTAATGGCTTCCGCTTTCTACGCTATGTATGCAGTTAAATTGGGTGAAACCGTTAAAAAGTAATTTTCGCTTTTAGCAAAAAAATACCAAGGAGAGCTTTAGGGCTCTCCTTTTTTGTGCGAAAATTTGGCGATTATGATTTGACAAAAAATCACTGAAATCAACTTTTTTACTCGATAGATGGGAGGACAAATGTGCTTTTCAACATTCATACAAAATAAACCAAGTTTCTTTTCGGGAATGATGAGGATTTTTGATTTAGGGGCAACTTTTTCGCATTATGGTTCAGAGAAAAACCCAGAAGAGCTAGATAAAAAAGCTATCTATTCTGATTTTTGTGCTGTCGACGAGGATTTGAGAAAATTTGTGGAAAACTTTGAAGAAAGGTAATTTTTAGCAAAGTTGTTCTTTTAATGTAATGAAAAATTTTTATGATAATTTAACTCCAACACAAATTCTCTTCAATCAAGAAGTAGAATTACTTTCTTCTGTAACTGAGTTGTTTGAGTTAGAAATGGCTTATCTTGAATATAAGATGGTTTTGCCTAGTGAATATATTGAGAGAACGGCATACGCAAAAAGTTACAAAAATCAAGATAGCTTACATTTTTTAAGATATTCTGAAATTTCAGCTACAGTTTCGGAAAATCGTTCTTCAATAACCAATTCATATTTTAAAAATGGGTTGTTTTCAACAGGATATGCAACTCATAGTTTATTTCCATATAGAGGAAAGTTTCATCCTCAATTAATAAAAGGATTAATAAATATTCTTGGAATTAAAAAAGGAGAAACAATTTTAGACCCAATGGCAGGAAGTGGAACAACTAATGTAGAAGCAGCTTTGATGGGAATAAATTCTTATGCAATTGATATTAGTCCATTTTGCCAATTGATGACAAAAACCAAATACGAAGCATTAAGTATTAACTTAAAATTATTGCAAGAAGCAGAATTAAACTCTAATGAACTATTTGATTTTTTTAGTAAAAGTGATGTTTTAAATAAATTAAACAAGGTTGATACAGAGAAACAAAAGCTATATAATCTTGCTCTATTGGCATTTTTAGATGCTTTGGGGTATTCAAAACGTGTTGTTCGTTCAAATCACAATCAATTGTTTGATAAAGTATTGAATAGATATGTTGGAACCGTTAAATCTCTTTTACAGAATAAACATTTCAATGGAGAGATTGGAAATGTAAAAGTTTTACCTAATTCTGATGCTTTAAATATTGAATTAGAGAACAATTCAATTGATGGAATAATTACTTCTCCGCCTTACTCTTTTGCAATTGATTATGTCGAAAATGACAAAGACCAATTAGAATATTTAGGGTATGATACAAAAGAACTAAAAAGTAAACTAATAGGTTTAAAAGGGAAAGGTAAAAAAGAAAAACTTGAAACATATTTTAATGATATGGACAAGTTTTTAAGTGAAGCTTCAAGAGTATTAAAGACAAATAAATATCTTGTTATAATAATTGGTTCAAATACTAACCAGACAGGAGGGATAAGACTTGAAGAAACAGTAATTAATTCTGCGAAAACATATGGGATGGAATTAGTAAAAAGTATTTTAAAACCAATTAAAGGGATGAGAAATACAATGAAAGAAGAATATGTCTTAATTTTTGAGAAGAAATAATATGAATAGAAGCACAGAAAATAAATTCCAAACGGTAATAGATAAAAACACCTTCTACTTTTTTAATCCAAAGTTTGAAGAAGACTATGAAGGTTATATAAACTCACTGAAAGAAACATTACTAAATGTTAAAAACAGAGTTGAAACAGAAGGACTGAAAAAAGAAATTTTTGAAGAATTAATTTCTGAAAAAGAAAATGGATTACGTGCATTGTTAGCATTATCCGGTTTTTCCAATGAATACCTAAAACGACTTACAACAATAATCAGAATTGTAAATTATCCAGAGCTTAATAAATTGGTTTATAAGGATAAATGGTATGATGAAAAAAAACCAGACAATATTCAAGAATGGTCAGATAGCACAATTCTGAAAAAAATTAAAGAAAATGAATTCTTTAAAAAAGGTATTGTAAATATATTTTTTGAAGGTGCAACAATTCCATTTTTAGCTGATACAATTCCCTTGTTTGAATTGAAAAAACTGAGTATTTCAAAGTTAAAATTTGAAATACCAGAAATGATAGACAGTCTGATTAGATACAAGGAGAAAGGAAGTTATTCTGGTAAGAAAGGTAATAATCCAGAAATAATAGTTGAAGAAATTTTAAATAGATTAGGTATTCCTTTTGAAACAGGAGATTTAACTGAACTTATAGATAATGCTCCTGATAACAAAAGAACTATGGATTTTATTATCCCGAATAAACACAATCCTTTGATTATAGCGGAAAGCTCATTTCTTGCTACTACTTCATCCGGGCAAGGAGACAAATCAAAAACAGAAATTTCAATTGACAGTTTAATTAAGGAGCATTATCCAACTGCTTCGTTTATTGGTTTTGTTGATGGTATTGGTTGGTATGTGAGAAAAGGAGATTTGAAAAGAATGGTTACTGCTTATGAGGATGTTTTCACATTCCACCCTGATGAACTCCAAAGATTTGAAAAACTATTAATCGAAAAGCTAAAATAATGAGTGAAATAAAATACGAATTTTCAGGTATTGGGTCTATTATAAAAAACAAAGATTTAAAGGTGCCTATTCATCAAAGGCCTTATTCATGGGAACAGGACAATGTTGAAGCGTTGTTGAATGATATAAAGTTAAATTTTAATGAGGATGAGTATTTTCTCGGAACAATAGTTTTAACAGAAAATGGTTCTATTAATGAGATCGTTGATGGGCAGCAAAGAATTACCACAGTTTCATTATTATATGCTTGTATTCGTGACCTTTTTAGCGAAGATAAGGATTCCGAGGATATTCAAACAAAATATTTAAGTTCATATGATATAAGAACGAAAGACTACTTACCTAAACTTGAATTAAGTCAACAAGACAATGATTTTTATAGGGAACTTGTCATAAACAAAAATAATAGTGTAAAAACACAAAGAGGATCTAACGAAAAAATTCAAAGTGCATATAACTTCATAAATGATTATATTAAAAGGGTTTTATCTAATAATAACGATGATGAAAATGTACTAATAGACTGGAAAGATTTTATTGATGAGAAATTAAAAGTCGTAACAATATCTGTTCCAACTGATACAAACGCTTTTACAATATTTGAGACTCTTAACGATAGAGGTTTAGCATTAGCACAAATTGATTTATTAAAAAATTATTTATATAGTAAAGCTAATAATAGATTGGATGAGGTTCAAAAATCATGGCTTGAATTAATGTCAAAAATTGAATCAGAAGATGAAGGATTATTATTGACTTATATCAAACATTACTGGTTTACTAATTATTATTTTGTTCGGGAAAGAAATAATGAGCTCTTTAAAAGTATAAAATCAGATATTAAAACATCAACAGCAGTTACAACATTTGTTAATAATCTAAAAAATGATGTTGACTTATATCTGGCAATTATAAATCATAATAGCTCATTATGGGATGGTTATGACAATGTATGCAAACAACACATTGAAACACTTAATTATTTTAACTTAGAGCAATACAGACCATTAGTATTTTCTATTTTAAAAAAATTCACACCGGAAGAAGTAAAAAAGTCACTAAAATTAATAGTGTCATGGTTAGTAAGAAACCTAATTGTTGGAGCTATGGGAGGTGGAACATTAGAAAAAGCTTATGCGGAAAAAGCAAAAGCAATTTTTGATGAAAATATTAAATCTGCATCAGATTTAAGAGATTCTCTTTCTTCGATTATACCACAAGATAAAGGGTTTAAAGAACAATTTAAAATTGCCAATGTTAGTAAAGCAAAGAATGCAAGGTATTACCTGGCTGCAATCGAAAACTTCAAACGTGGAGAGAATAATCCGGAATTATTAGTGAACTTAAATCCTGATTCTGTTAATTTAGAACATATTCTTCCTCAAAACCCAGAGAATAACTACCCAGAGTTTACAAAAGAACAACATTCTTCATATTATAAAAAAATAGGGAATTTGACATTAATGAAAACAAAAGAAAACAATGAATTTAAAAGCTCAAAGTTTAATGATAAAAAATTAAAATTTAAAGAATCGGAACTATGGATAACTAATTCTTTATCTGAACTTTCAAAATGGGATATTGAAGAAATTGAAAAAAGACAAAATGAATTGGCAGAATTAGCAATAGAAACTTGGAGTTTAAAATTTAATTAAAATGATTGAAAATTATATAAATAGAATAATACTAGGGGATTGTTTGGAAACATTCAAAAAAATTCCCGATAATTCGGTAGATATGACATTTGCTGACCCTCCGTTTAATCTCAAAAAGAGTTATCGCTCTTACAAAGACAGATTAGAGTTTCAGGAATACTTGAATTGGAGTGAAAAATGGATTTCCGAAATGGTAAGAGTTACAAAGCCAACAGGTTCTATTTTTGTTCATAATATTCCTAAATGGTTAACTTATTATGCTACATTCCTAAATGAATTCGCTCATTTCAAACATTGGATTTCATGGGATGCTCCAACTGCTCCGATGGGTAAATCATTACAACCAGCAAATTATGGTATTTTGTTTTATGGGAAAGAAGAAAAGGGAACAAAAATTAATGAATTAAGATACCCACACAAAAGAGATAGGAAACAAGGTTATTTGTTAAAAGATTATGGAGGAAAAAAAGATAAATTACATCCTTTTGGACCCTTGATTTCTGATGTTTGGACTGATATCCATAGAATAAAGCACAACAAAAAAAGAGACCCACATCCTTGTCAATTACCAATCCACCTTTTGGATAGATTAATATTACTTTCAACAGATGAAAATGATATTGTTCTTGACCCATTTTCTGGAACAGGAACAACTGCAATATCTGCAAAACGACTTGGTCGAAAATATATTGGTTTAGAATTAGACCCTGATTATGTAAGAATATCGCAAGAGAAACTAGATTATGTAGAACCTAATTATAAACTTGGTGACAGCTATGTGAGTTTTTATTTAAAAGATATTGTAACAATTAGGAATAAAGATTGGGAACAACTTATTGAATATTTTGATATTCCTGAACCTATGAAAACAATCGACTATGCAAAAACAAAATTGAAGGATAAAAGATTGCTACCAAAAGCTGAAGAAATTGTTTATAAGGTTAGAAAATACAGTTCAGAAATGGCTATTGAAAATACGGTCATTCTATGATTTGTTAATTTTTGCCACATTATAAATGAAACAAAATTAAAGGAGAATTTTATGCAACAAAATGCAGTTTATACAAATCAAGCGGCGGAGCAGTCGCTGGTGGCTCGCTTTATGTACGCCACATATCTGTGGATGGGCATCGGGCTTTTCATCACGGGGCTTGTGGCGATGATTGTCGCTTCCAGCCAAACTTTGCTCTCGTTTTTCTACTACAACCGCTTCTTGCTTTTTGGCGTGATGATCGCAGAGTTGGCGCTGGTATTTTACCTGGCGTCTCGCATAATGAAAATGGAATACAGCAAAGCCCGCAACCTGTTTTTGGTTTATGCGGCTCTCAACGGAATCTCGATGGCAGGCATCTTTATCGTTTACACCGGCTCGACCATCGCCTCGGCATTCTTCGTAACGGCTGGCACTTTTGGCGCGATGTGCCTCTACGGCTATATCACCAAAACCGACCTTTCCAGATTTGGCAACATCTTATTTATGGGGCTCATCGGCATCGTAATCGCCTCAATCGTGAATATGTTCGTCGCCTCCAGCGCCCTGAGCAAAGCTATCTCTTACCTCGGCGTGCTGCTATTTTGCGCAATCACCGCCTACGACACACAATATTTGAAGCGAATCGCGCTCTCCACAGACGACGAAAGCTCGCTCCTCAAGCTCTCGCTCTTTGGGGCGTTGAAGCTGTATCTGGACTTCATCAATATGTTTATTTTTATTTTGCGCATAATGGGTATGGGCAATCGAGACTAAAAAATCTTTTTAAGGAGAAATTATGAAAGAGTTGATCAAAACAGACAAAGCCCCTGCGGCTATCGGACCTTACTCGCAAGCGGCGAAAGTTGGGAACTTGCTATTCGTTTCGGGACAGTTGCCGCTGGATCCAGCCACGATGGAATTTGCAGGAGACGACATCGCCAGCCAAACCGAGCAATCGCTAAAAAATCTTGTGGCAATCGTTGAGGCAGCAGGCTCTTCTATCGAAAAAATCGTGAAAGTGAACATCTTTTTGGCAGACATCAAAGAGTTCGCCGCAATGAACGAGGTTTACGCAAAATTTTTCACAACAAATCCGCCAGCTCGTGCAGCGGTGGAGGTTGCGAACTTGCCAAAATACGCCAAAGTTGAGATTGAGGCTGTGGCTGAGTGTTAACATATCCAAAATTCGACCCCACTATCATCCGCATCGGCTTTTTGCAGGTGCGTTGGTATGGGGTTTGTTATTTGGTCAGCATAATTTTTGGCTACTTTTTCTATCGGAAAACTTTGCTCTCTCGCGGCGTTGAAATCAGCAAAAAAGATTACGAAGACCTAATCTTCTTCGTCGTTTTGGGCATAATCTTCGGCGGGCGCTTCGGCTATGTTTTGTTTTATAACCTCTCGTATTACCTCAAAAATCCGTTGGAAATTTTGGCAGTTTGGCACGGAGGAATGAGCTTCCACGGCGGCGCTCTGGGCGTAATGATTTTTGGTGGCTACTTCGCCTACAAACATCGCTACAGCTTTAGCAAATTGGCAGACGCCATAACGCCATATTTGGCAGTCGGACTAGGAATGGGACGCCTTGGCAATTTCATCAACGGCGAGCTTTTCGGCAGAATCTCTGATGTCCCCTGGGCGATGGTTTTTCCCACAGGCGGCGTGCTGCCTCGTCATCCCTCGCAGCTATATGAGCTCTTTTTGGAAGGAATCGTCTTAGGGCTGATTTGCTGGTTCGCCCTCAAAAAAATCAAGACAGACGGCGTCGTCTTTTGGCTGTTCATCGGTCTCTACGGCGTCTTTCGAATGTTTGTCGAAAACTTCCGCCAGCCAGATGCACAGCTGGGCTTCATCCTCTTTGGTTGGCTCACAATGGGGCAACTTTTGAGCTTCCTGATGATTTTCGTGGCGGTTGTTATGATTGTCCAAAAATATCGACGCTAGGCAAAAAATGCGGGCAAAAACTTTCTGGAAAGCGCTGATTTGCAGTGCTTTCCTTTTTTTCTGTGGATGTAGCGTGAGTGTCAGCCAGTTTGCGCCGCAAGAGCTGCAAAACCAAGCAGAAAAATGGCAATCTATCACCCTTAGAGGCGATGCCACGCTCTGGGAAGACGGCAAAAAGCTGCGCCAAAAATTTTTCCTTAAAAAGCAAGACAGTTCGCTACAGATGCTTTGCTATGGCGGCGGAGTCGCAGGATTTACGCCCACGCCGACTTTGTCTGTGCAGGTCACTGGCTCGCAAGTCAGCTATCGCACCAAAACCGTAAACGGGCAGTTGACGCCCGACGACAAGCAAACCAAGTCGCTCTACGCGTTGATTTATGCTCTGGCGAACTTGCAACAAATTTATCAAACTCGGCAAATGTCTATCGGCAAAGCGGCGATAACTCTGGACAATCTGGGCAATCCCAGCAAAATCTCCTGCGGCGGTGTCGTTTTGCAGCTGCAATACAACGATAGCCAGCTAAGCGGGTTGGAGATGTTTTTTGGCTTTCGGAAAGTTTTGCAGGCGAGCTTCCCCAATTAAGAGTTGACAGACGAGCAAAATGCTTCTTTTTGGCTTTCAAAAGAGTGAAAATTTTTGAAAAAAATTAACAAATTTAATTAGGAATTTATGAACAGAAAATCTTATGAACAGGGTCTGAGTTCGACACCTCTGCTGGGACAGACGATAACCCAAAATCTGAAGAAGACAGTTGAAAAATTTCCCGACAATCAGGCGCTGGTGGTGCCGTATCAAAATTATCGGGCGACTTACAAAGAGTTTTGGTTGCAGATAAACGAGGTGGCAAAGGGGCTTGTGGCTTATGGCGTCAAAAAGGGTGATCGAGTCGGAATTTGGTCGGCGAACCGTTTCGAGTGGGTGATTATTCAATACGCCACGGCTCGCATCGGCGCGATTATGGTCAATGTTAATCCAGCCTACAGGGCGCAGGAGCTGAAGTTCGCTCTCAAGCAGTCCGAGGTCAAACTTTTGGTGATGTCAAAAGGTTTTCGCAAGACTAACTATCTGGAGATTTTGAGCGAGGTGCGCTCTTCGTGCGTTTTTCTGAAAGATATTTTGGTAATCGATCACGATTGGCAGAAGCTGATTGACGAGGGCAGAGCCATTTCCGACGATCAGATCGAGGCGATCGAGGCAGATTTGGAGTTTGATGAGCCGATAAATATTCAATATACGAGCGGCACGACGGGCTTTCCAAAAGGGACGACGCTTTCGCATCACAATATTTTGAACAACGGATTTTTCATCGGCGAACGGCTGGAATATACCGAAAACGACCGCGTGTGCTTGCCCGTTCCGCTGTATCACTGCTTTGGAATGGTTTTGGGGAATTTGGCTTGCACGACTCACGGCTGCTGTATGATTCTCACAGGAGAGGCTTTTGATCCGCAAACGGTTGTGGAGACTGTGCAAGCGGAGAAGGCGACTTCGCTCTATGGCGTGCCGGCGATGTTTATTGCCGAGCTGAATTTGCCGGATATCGACAAATATGATTTTTCGAGTTTGCGCACGGGGATTATGGCTGGCTCGCAATGTCCCGAGTCCACGATGCGTGATATTCGCACCAAGATGAATATGAAAGAGGTCGGCATTTGCTATGGGATGACCGAAACTTCGCCTGTCAGCACGCAAACTTTTTTGGACGATAACGAGCAGCGAAGGTGCGCCACTGTGGGCAAAGTGCATCCGCATTTGGAGATAAAGATTATCAATCCAAAGACGAAAAAAGTGGTGCATCGGAACATTCCAGGTGAGCTTTGCACGCGTGGATATTCGGTGATGCTCAAATATTGGAACGACCCCGAGGCGACGGCTAGGGTAATCGACGAGGGAAGATGGATGCACACGGGCGATATGGCGGAGATGGATGAGGACGGCTACATCAAGATTGTCGGCAGAATTAAAGACCTGATTATCCGCGGCGGCGAGAACATTTCGCCACACGAGATTGAGGAGTATTTGCGAAACCACGACAAGATTTACGATGTGCAGGTTATCGGCGTGCCAGATGATAAATACGGCGAGCGCGTGATGGCGTGGATTATCCTCAAGGGTGATTGCACGGTCACCGAAGAGGAGCTGCGGGCGTATTGCAAAGGGCAAATCGCCAGCTACAAAATTCCGCATTATTGGAAGTTTGTCGACGATTTCCCGATGACCGTAACGGGCAAAATCCGCAAAGTCGAGATGCGCGAGATTTCCGCAAGAGAGCTGGGGCTGATACAGCGGCACTAGCCTTTGGCGGCAAATAAAAGTTGACAGAGCAAGGCGCAGGCGTTCTCTTGTCTTCATAATTATAAAGAAAAAACTTCAGGGCAGGGTGAAATTCCCGACCGGCGGTGACAGTCCGCGAGTTTTGTTTTTTTTACCTAAAAAAGAAAAGCGAAGCTGACTTGGTGCAAATCCAAGACCGATAGTTAAAGTCTAGATGAGAGAAGTTGGCTAAAAATTTTTTTGGAAGCACTTGCCTTGGAGAAACCAGGGTGAGTGTTTTTTTGTGGGAAAAAGATGAGTTACGACGAAAAATTTATGCTGCGAGCGCTAGAGATTGCTGAGCTT
The DNA here is from genome assembly GCA_963676615.1 of Candidatus Cloacimonadota bacterium. Classification (GTDB taxonomy): domain Bacteria; phylum Cloacimonadota; class Cloacimonadia. The sequence goes on from OY781092.1 coordinate 1,514,198, forward strand.
GGGAAAGGGTGCACCAATCCAAATCCGATGGTCGGAGCGGTGATTGTCTACCAGGGCAAAATCGTGGCAGAGGGCTATCATCAGGCGTATGGACAGCCGCATGCCGAGGTGAACGCTTTGCGGGTTGCGGGCAAGCGGAGTAAGGGCGCAGAGCTTTATGTGACGCTGGAGCCTTGCTCGCATTATGGCAAAACGCCGCCTTGCGCACTGGCGATCATCGAGGCGGGCATCCGCAAAGTTTATATCGGCGCCACTGACCCCAATCCGTTGGTTGCGGGAGCGGGCATCGACCTTTTGCAAAAGGCGGGAATCGCCGTGCAGAGCGATTTGATGACCAGCAAAGTGCAGCGGCAGAACGAGTTTTTTTGGCATTACATCACGAAGAAAAAGCCGTTTGTTATCTTTAAATCGGCAGCGTCGCTGGACGGCAAAACGGCAACGGCGACGGGCGAATCGCAGTGGATTACTTGCCCAGAATCTCGTGCTTTGGTGCATCGTTTGCGGCAGTCTGTTGCGGCGGTGCTGGTCGGAGCTGGCACAGTTTTGGCGGACGATCCGTCGCTCACGGCACGGCAAAACGGAGCGATTGTCGGCGAGCCGTATCGCATCGTGATGGACGCATTTGGTTCAGCGCCGCTCTCGTCAAAGATTTTTGCACAACCAACGCCGTCTAAGACGATTATGGTGTGCAGTCAGGCGCTCGATTTTGCGAAAAAAAAAGCTTACGAAAAACTGGGAGCGACGGTGCTGCAGGTTGCAGAGCAGCAGGGCAAACTTTCGATTTGGCAGACCTTGGAGCTTTTGGGCAAAATGAAAATCGACTCTCTGCTTTTGGAAGGCGGCGCAACTCTAGCCAGCTCGTTTTTGCATAGTGGAGCGATCAACAAGTTTTGCTTTTTCTTTGCTCCCAAAATTTTGGCAGGTCATCAGCCGCTGTCGATTTTTGCAGGAAAGGGAGTCGAGTCGCTTTCTGCGGCGCCAGATTTGTCGATAGATTCGGTCGAAAAAGTGGGCTGCGATTTGCTGGTTACGGCGTATGCAAAAAAGGAGTGCGGATGTTCACAGGGATAGTCGAAGATTTGGGCAAGGTCGTCGGATTCGACAAGCGGGGCGATTTCGGCAGTTTGGAGTTGGTCAGCGCAAAAATCCGCGAGGGTTTGCAACTTGGGGATAGCGTCGCCACAGACGGCGTTTGCCTCACGGTTCGCCAGCTGCTAGCGGAAAGTTTCGTGATGGATGTGATGCCAGTTTCGTGGCAAGTCACGACGCTGGGCGATTTGCAGCAGGGGCAGAGCGTCAATCTGGAGCGAGCTTTGCGCGCCGACGGTCGCTTGGGCGGACATTTCGTCACTGGGCATGTCGATGGTGTGGGTGTTGTGCAAAAAGTTACCGAGCAGGGGAACGCCAAGCTCATCGAGATTTCGGCGGAAGCGGAGCTTCTCGGGGCGTTGGTGCTCAAGGGTTCAATCACTGTCAGCGGCGTCAGCCTTACGGTGCAGACTCTCTCGCAAAGCAGTTTCGGCGTGTCGATAATTCCGCACACGGCGCAAAACACGATTTTGGAGAAGGCAACTTTGGGGCAGCGGCTAAATCTGGAGACGGACATTTTGGGGAAATATTGTGTGGCTTTGTTGTCGCACAACTCTTTGCAAAAGCAGGAGATAACTCCGCAGTTTTTGCAAAATAATGGCTTTTTTTGAAACAGTTTGGAACGCAAAAATAAAAGGAGGAACGGTTGAAATTTAACGAGATAGAAGAGGCGATAGCCGAGCTCAAGCGGGGGAAAATGGTGGTGGTGGTGGACGACGAAAACCGCGAGAACGAGGGCGATCTTTTGGTTTGTGCGCAGCACGCAACGCCGCAGGTTATCAACTTTATGGTCACACACGCCAAAGGGCTGGTTTGTGTGCCGATGACTCAGGGCAAGCTCGATAGTCTGGGGCTTCAGCCGATGGTCGCCAAAAATACCGACGCCAAAGGCACGGCGTTCACCGTTTCGGTCGATCACAAAGATTGCGCCACGGGAATTTCTGCGTTCGAGCGTTCTGGCACGATTCAGGCGCTTTTGGACAACAACAGCAAAAATCAAGACTTCACGCAGCCGGGACACATTTTTCCGCTGGCTGCCAAAGAGAATGGAGTTTTGCAGCGAGCAGGACACACCGAAGCGGCGGTGGATTTGGCGAGGCTTGCGGGGTGCAAACCTGCGGGAGTTATCTGCGAGATTATCTCTGCCGACGGCTCAATGGCGCGGGTTCCCGAGCTGATGGAGTTCGCCAAAAAGCACGCCCTAAAGATTATTACCATCGAAGATTTGATCGCCTATCGCAAAAAGCGGGAAAAGCTGGTCGAGGCGGTGGCTTCCGCAGAATTGCCGACGAAATTTGGCAATTTTCGGATGGTTGGCTATCGCGAAATTCACACCGGCAAGCACCACATCGCGCTGGTCAAGGGTAGCCCCGAAAAGCGCACGCCGTGCTTGGTGCGGGTGCATTCCGAATGCCTAACGGGCGACACTTTCGGCTCGCTTCGTTGCGATTGCGGCAGTCAGCTGGCTCTCTCGCTCCAGCAAATCGAAAAGGCTGGCACGGGCGTTTTTTTGTATATGACCCAAGAAGGCCGTGGCATCGGCATTTTGAACAAAATAAAAGCTTATGAGCTGCAAGACAGCGGAATGGACACCGTGCAGGCGAATTTGGCGCTTGGTTTTCCCGACGATTTGCGGGAATATAGCACTGGCGCGCAGATTCTCAGCGATTTGGGCGTCGGCAAAATGCGGCTGCTGACCAACAATCCCCAAAAAATTTCGGGACTTGCCAAATACGACTTGGAAATCGTGGAGCGAGTCCACATTCAGATAAATCACAACCAAAAAAACGAGCACTATCTCAAAACGAAAAAAGAGAAAATGGGGCATTTGTTAAAATTTTAAAAAAATTTGGAGAAAAATTATGAAAATTTACGAAGGAAATTTGGCTGGCACAGGCGGAAAATTCGCCATTGTTGTCAGCAGGTTCAACGATTTTATCGGCGCAAGGCTTGTTGATGGAGCCGTTGACGCCCTTGTGCGGCATCAGGTTGAGCCAGACGACATCGAAATCGTGAAAGTTCCCGGAGCTTTCGAGATTCCTCTTGCGGCGCAAAAATTGGCACTCAGCAAAAAATACGAAGCGATTATCTGTTTGGGCGCTGTGATAAAAGGGCAGACCAGCCACTACGAATTTGTCGGCGCCGAGGTCAGCAAAGGCATCGCCAATGTGATGCTGCAGACGGGAACGCCCGTGGTTTTTGGCGTGATTACGACCTTGACGCTGGAGCAAGCCATCGAGCGAGCTGGCTCAAAAGCGGGCAACAAAGGCGCAGAAGCGGCAATTTGTGCGCTGGAGATGGCTAACCTTCTTCGGCAAATCTAGGGCAAAACTAAGGAGAGCAAAGTGAACAAAAAAAATCTGCAGTTGATAATCGGCTGTTTGGCTGTGGGGCTTGCGGCGTCGATGTGGAGCGCCGACGGGCTGTTTATCCGTCCGCAATTTTACAAATTTCCGCCAGCGTTGGTCGTTTTTTGGGAGCATTTTTTCGGAGCCGTAATTATGCTGCCTTTCGCCATAAAATATTTTGGAGACATCAAGAGCCTGCAAAAAAAAGATTGGCTGGCAATCGGCTGGATTTGCTTGCTAGGCGGATTTTTGGGAACTTTGTTCATCACCAAGGCGTTTTTTGCCGCCGTTCACGGAGATGTCACTTTTGCCACCGTCGTCGTCCTGCAAAAACTTCAACCGATATTCGCGATTTTGATCGCTCGGCTCTTGCTCGGCGAAAAAATGGGCAAAACCTTCTACCTCTGGGCAGCCGTCGCCGTCGTTGCGACCTACTTCATCGCTTTCGGCAAATACGGACTAAACTTGCAGGAGATCGACTTCACGCACAGCGCCGCATTTTTCGCAGTTGTGGCTGCCTTCAGCTTCGGCTCTTCGACAGTCTTCGGCAAAAGAGTCGTCAGCGATTTGGACTTCAAAGCCGCAACCTCCTTGCGCTTCAGCTTCACCGCCATAATTGCGCTGCTCTACACCAGCTTTTCGGGACAAATCGCTCAAACTGCGGACTTTGCACCAACGCATTGGCTCTTCTTCGGCTTAATCCTTTGCACCAGCGGAGCGGGAGCGATTTTCCTCTACTATTTCGGACTAAAAAAAATTCCCGCGTCAATCGCTACGCTTTTTGAGCTCTTTTGGCCACTCACGGCAATTCTTTTGGACTACATCGTCTATGGACACACCCTCACTGCAACCCAGCTGGCTGGTTGTGCTGTGTTGATTTTGGCGCTGTTTTTCATCGTGCGAGACAGAGAAAAGGCTTTGTCGCTGGCGCTCCAAAGCAATTGAAAAGTTACAATTGATAGTTGATAATTCTGCGCCAACCAGTCCCATTTCTCAGAACGCTGTTAGAGATGATGTCTTACCAGACGGGTCTCCATCTTTTCTTTGACCGCTCAAAGAAAATATAGAGGAGAAAAGAAAACCGCTCCGCTTCAATGCCAAAAGACGCTCCGAGTCACCAGAAAGAATAAAGTGTGGTCGTTCCCGTGTATTTTTCGCAAGATTTTGGATTTCTTTGGTTAGCGTTGCAGGCTCAAAAGGCAACAGTTCGTGTCTTTAGTCTTTCCTGAAGCGGAGGTTTCCGCCCCATCGCCAGTCTAGGCGAGCAAGCGGGTGGGACGGGTTAGCAATCATTCAAGTCTCAATTCGTCAAACTTGCTCAAACGACTGAAGTTAGCTGGCTGTCCAAAGGATTTAATCTCTTACGAAAGGACTGCCCGACTTGATCTTAAAGCCTTTGCTACAGCCACAACGAACGAGTTTTGCAAGTTAGAATTTAGGCTTATGATTTGATTTTTTTTGGCACCGTCCAAAAAAGTGTGTCTAATCTCCAATTTGGTTTCCATTTTCTTAACTTTCTGGGAACAAAATTTTGTCAAATTTAAATTGATAAATCGGATAATTCAGATATTTATCGACCTTGTCCATCGCGACCTTGCTCAGCAGCAGTAGCACAGACTCATCGCTGGGCATCGAGTTCCTGATTTTCAAAACTTTCCGAAACTGTTTATTCAAATTTTCGATCCAATTTGTGGTGTAAATCAGCCGCTGAATTCTGTGGTCAAACTCCAAAAAAGTGAAATAATAAACGACATCTTCTCTATTTGATAAGTTCCTGATAAATCGATACTTATCGCCCCATTTTTTTGCAAAATTATCCAGATTTTTTAAAGCAATTTCTTTCGTATAGCGTTCTTGTTCGACGCAAAAAATTTCCTTCAAATCGTCGCTAATTTCGCTTTTATCACTATTCCTGACCTTAGCTAACAGACTCCTTTTAAAGTGAGTTACGCACTTTTGAAATTTCGCATTTTCAAAAACTTTGCTCACAACATTTTCCAGCCCAGCAAGACCGTCAGCCACGACCAATTTTGTCGTTTGCAAGCCTCGCGACTTTAGGCGATTAAACAAGAATTCCCAGCCAGCAGCGCTCTCGGTCGGGATATTTTCGAGCGCCAAAATGTCTCTGCTTTTGTCCTCTCGGACGCCGACAACCACGCAAAAAGCCTCCGTTTCAACGCTGTCGAGCCGCCTCAATTTGGAATGTATGGCGTCAATCATAATAATCGGATAGTTTTTTTCTAGCGGCCTATTTCGCCAATTTGTCAACAATTCTTTGAATTCTTGGCTGATATTGCTGATGGTCGATTTTTTGTAATTCGTGCCAAAAACATTTGCGAAAACATTCTCTATGTCTCTGGTAGACAAGCCTTTAGCATACAGCTGAAACGCCAATTCTCGTACTTCTTGCTCCTGCTTTTTCAAAATTTCCAAGATAAATGGATAAAATTGACCGAATCTGTCGCGCGGAATTTTGAATTGAATTTTGCCGCTGAGAGATGAAAAACACCTGCTGCGATAGCCGTTGCCTTTGTTGTTTGAGCTTTTGTTTTCCGCCATAAAAGCCTGTCTTTCCAGCTTCATAAGGCTGTTAAAAACGAACTCGATCAATTTATTCGCGCCATAATCATTGACATTTTCGTCTAAAATTTTTTGTAGTTGACTTGCGTTAAATCGCATAAGAATCTCCTTTTTTGTTCTTTTTTTTATAAAAATTGGAGATTCTTTTTTTGTGTCTAGTTTTTTTTGCTGCAGACACACTTTTTTGGACAGTGCCTTTTTTTTGGTGTTACCTTATTTTTGTTCAGACAAAAAAAGGTAACGAATAAGCCCTCTGATAAGAGAAAAACTCTGCGACTCTTGTAAAGATTGCGGGTCGCCGCCCGCAATGACGAAGGGTTGGTAGTCGCCTCCTAGCCTCATTTTTCAGAATGCTGTTAGAGATGGATTCCCTCTTTCGATGGAATGAGGGAGAAGTTCAAGAAGCCCAAGGCACGCCTTGGCGTCTTGGGAAAACACAAGCCCCAAGCCCCCCTCATTCCTGCGCAGGCAGGAATCCAGACACTTCTTGCTTTGCACGGACAAAAAAAAGGGAGCAATCCCTTTCATTTCTGCTTATGCTTCGACTACGCTCAGCAAACGCTCGTTTTACCAGAAAGAAAACCACAAAATCTCCCAATTTCCTCAAAAAATCGTCAAATTTTCACAAAATTTACAAATTGCAAAAAAATAAAAATTTCCCTAAAAAACCAAAAAATCGTTACTTCTTATTTATAAGAATTTAAGAAAAATCAAAAAATTGGCTAAAAAATAAAAAATAGCTGTAACTATCAGAAAAGAAAGGAAATAGCTGTCTTGAAAAAATTTTACTGAAAATCGCAAAATTTGCTTTTTTTCAGTGGTTTTTCTTTGTCGATTTTGTTTCTTATCTCTTTGTTTTTGTGTTTTTTATGGGTTTTTGTTGTGGACAACTTGTTTTTTTGTGTGCATTTTTGTGTTTTTGGTGAAGCTATGTTGTTGTTTTATAATAAAATATAAAATGTGCTTAAAAGAGCAAAAAAAGTTTGACAAAAACTACACGGCATACCAGCTTGGATAGTATCGGGGAAATGTGTATGCCCGAATTTTGATAAAAAGGTTGATAGAAAGTTGGTAACTATATTGTTTTTTAAGCAGATAGAAAAAAATAGAAAAAAGATAAGATTGTTAAAAATGACATCTAACTTATGCGATTTTATAAAGAAGGAGACACTGTATGGGTGCGTATAGTAGGCAGAGAAAAATGAAAAAGATTCTACTAGCTTTATTTTTGTTTATATCCATTTTTGTGGGTTGTACGATGAATCCAGAAAAGGATATATCTAGTCCGAATGCTTCTGCATCCAGAGGGCTGTATGACGACAAGATTGTTGTGCAGTGGGAGGGTGTTTCTGGTGTTTCGCAATATGAGGTTTGTCGTTCAGCGGTAAACTCCAACAATTTCTATGACGATTATGACGCCATAGGGACTGTTACAGGGACTCGCTACGAAGACGCTAGTCCGAACTTAATCCCAGGCAAGCTCTACTATTACAAAGTTCGCTCTATCAGCGGCGACACGAAGTCACTCCCTCGCAGAACTCCAGCGATTGGACAGCTGAAGGTGCCAGACCTTGAGAATGTGGAGGTTTCCAAAGGGACTTTTGACAATCAAATTGGCGTCACCTGGACTGTTCCTCGAAAAATCATAAGAGGAGCGTCGGAAGGACTGCTGGGCTATGCGTTGATCAACTATTCTGATAATGAGAAAAATGTGACCACCAACAGTGTTAGAATTCCGTTTTCCGAGCTAAAAGGAAGCGAAGGACAAAGCTTTGAAGATCAAATAATTCGAGGGAAAGTTTACTATTTCAAGACTCAAATAGTTGTGATCGACGGAGAAGAGACAGGCTCGGAAGGAACAGCTATCGATTCTGGCTGGACGACAGTTTCGTCGCCAGCGATGGTGTATGCGACCAAGGGCGAATTCAGCAACAAAATCCAAATCACATGGGACGAAGTGTTCGGGATACAAGGTTATGAAATTTTGTATAGTGACGATGATGGGGCGAGCTATGAACACCTAGTGGACATCTCAACTGTGATGGCAGAGTTTGATGAACAAGAGTATGTCTGGGATGGCCCAATCAAGGGTAAAGAGTATCGCTTTAGAGTTATTTGCGTTGACCGCAATGGCGAGGCAACAGGTCCGAACAGCGGAGAAGACACGAAAAATAAAGAGGGTGTTTACAACAACTTGGGTTACACTCAATACGCTCAGCCGATAATCAACGAAGTGACCAAAGATTCGGTAGATTATGTCCGAATTAAGGTTACTACGGAAAAACCTGAAGCTGGCGAAAGATTGGTGGTGCAACTTTATCGCAGGGCGCTTGGTTCTGAGGTTGTCGAAAAATTGCAAGACGCCACGGCGATGGTTACCACAACCGCAGGTAATGGAACGGCGACTCTTGAGGATAATACCTTTACGGGCAACATTCCAGGAAGAAAATATTACTACTCGGTTACTGTTTACAAAGATGACGGCGGAAAAGTTGTGGGCGAGTCTAAACGCTCGGTTGATCAGGACGGATGGTCGGCGATAGAGCCTCCGTTCAATATTAGCGCCACCAGAGGCAAAGATAGCGTTGTGGTTCGCTGGACAAAAGTGCAGTATGCGAAGTCTTATATCGTGCTTCGTCAAGATTTCAACACGAAAGAGTGGACAGAGCTGCCTCCAATCGAGACAAATCCGAATGTGGACGAGATGAGTTTGGTGGAGGATAAATACGACATTGAGTCGGGCGTGAAGTATATCTACAAGGTGCGTTCGAAAAACGATGTTGAGTCTGCCGATTCAAAATTCGATTCTGGCTGGATTAAGATTTTGCCTCCTACGCAATTTAGGTCTGTGGGCGTTTATCTAAACTATGTTCAACTGGAGTGGGAGCTTGTTAATCACGCAAGGCGCTATATGTTGTATCGCAAAGTGAAAGACGATCCAGGCGCTTTTGTGGCTATCGATACCGTCTCTGGCGAAACAGGGAGCTATCAAGACACAGGATTGGCTGAGGCGACAGAGTTCCTCTATCAAATTCAAACAGAGAGCGAGATACCATCTCTTTTGGCTGGTCAAGAGTATGAGATGTCGGACAGAGCTTTGATTGAGTCTAGCGCGAAAACATTGCTGCCGGCTCCTGTTTTAGACTCCGCTTCTCATAATCTGAAAGACGAGATTGTTCTCTACTGGCGCACGAAACCAGGACAGCTGTATAATGTTTACTACGAAGACGAAACTGGCGGATGGGTGGATGTTGCCACTGGTATTAGCGACTCCACAGTGACATTGCAACCAGGTATCATCGATTTAACTTTTGGTAGAGTCTATAATTTTGTGCTGACCACAACCAAAGGCGACGCATGGGGAGAGTCCGACAGAAGCAACAAGGTTGAAAGTTATATGAGGCTTGATTCTGCTTTCAATCTAGAAGCAGGAAAAGACAACGAGACCAAAATCACCCTTACTTGGGAAGTGATTCCAAATAGTGGCGCAGAGTATTATCAAGTGTATAAAACTACCACTGAAGATTCGCTGAACTTTACACCTCTTGCGGCTGTAAAAAAAGGCACACAAATAAGATACACATATAACGACGAGAGCAAATCGCTAAACAGCAAATACAAGTATCTCTATAAAATTAAATCTTTCCGCTCCGACTACGCAAGGGTTGAGCCAGAAGACCTGCGATTTTCTAATGTTGACACAGGTTGGGTAACAATTCAGCCGCCGTATTTCGATCGGGCGAGTTTGGCGATAGATAACGACACCATCAAGATTTACTTTAAGGAAAACAGCAGTGGAACTTACAGGATTTACTATAGGGAATCGAGAGACGGCGAAGATTTGTTCTTTAAGCAGATAGAAACCGAAGACGCAACAAATCTGGGCAATAGCAACTACAGCTATACAATCGCCACATACAAAGGAGCTTCTGTTACAGGAGGCATAGATTGCGATTCGGGGCAAGTTTTGTATTTCGCGATGTCGTCTTATGGATTGGGCAGGGAGTCGAAAAAAACAGAGTTCAAGCCTGGCTTCACGATAATTCCTACACCAGAGTTTAATCCTGGAGCTACCAAGGGCGAGGCAAACAAAATCGAGGTTAAGTGGAATCCGCTAAAGATAGCAGACAACACTATCAGGTATCAGGTTTTTAGAATCAACACCCAAAACGACGAAGAACTTTACACTGTTGAAAATAACAACGGAATATTTTTGGACCAAGGTGAAGATCTCAGAGAAGGATTCAAATACACTTATCGGGTAAGAGCGATAAACACCACCGCAGAGATAGCAGTGCAAACGGCGTATCCAGAGGAGTCTTTGGAGAGCACGCAGTCGAATTTCTCGGATACCACCACTGGATACAGCAAGTTGATGCCAGTGTTGGATTTGCGCGCTACAGGTCCCGAAGGCACAGCGATAAATGAAAAAGTTGATGTGACTTGGGATCCAAAAGGCGATAGAGTCAGCTATGTGATTGCTCGCTCTTTGCAATCTCCGATTAAGTGGGACACGATTTTTAGCGGAAGTTCTGCGACAGGAGAGTTCGAAGATCTTACCGCCGAAGGCAACAAAATTTACTACTACAAAGTTGCAGTTTCGACCGAAGATTATCCGAAAATTGTTGCCGTCTGTGATAGCGTTGTGGGTTATGTCAGACCACTTCCGCCAGCAAATGTGGAAGCTTCAAAAGCAAAATATGCAGACAAGATTGAAGTAACCTGGAAAAAGCCTTTGCTGGTAACGGCGTATCAGATTTGCAGATATAACGAACTTGGCGACTCCACCATAATGAGCAGAGACACAGCTGAGGTAATAACTCGCAACGATTCTGTGTTCTTCGGCGATAGCCAGGTGGAAAAAGGATACTCATACACCTATAAAGTTAAAGCGATTTCTGGCGATATGGGAGAAACCGATTACAGCGATATTAGTGATGATTACAAGAGAAAAAAAGCTACTGGTTATACAAAAATGCCGACGGTGGAAAACATTGTTGCCACAAAAGGCGAGTATGAGGACAGCATCGTTATCACTTGGGACGACATTCCTGTTGCGAACAACTATTTGGTGCAAAGGTCTAGAGTGGGCGCAACGAGCTCTTCGGACACTATTCAAAAATCGACGACAAACAATAGGTGGGTTGCCCTCAAAGGCGAAGGGCTTGTTGATGGGCAAAAATACGAGTATCGAGTAGCAGCTCAAAAAGGAACGAACCTTTCTCACAACTGGCAGGCAGATTTTGATGAAGGTTGGTTGATGCTGGCTGGACCTACAAATGTGAAAGCGAGCAAAGGTCTTCCAGATTCGATAATCGTTACTTGGGACACTTTGCGGACAGTGACCGATGTGCAGGAGTATCAAGTTTGGAAAAAGGCAAAAGCAAATGCAGGCGAGCAAGATCAAGAGCTTGCTAGCGGTTTGTCGCCACAGACAAAGAGTTGGGTTTTTCACGCATCGGAAGACGAAAAAGGCGCAAGCATCGGATTTTATATCAAAGCCGTTAGTGCCGAATTTGGGACAAGCGCCAACAGTGAGGTTGCCAAAGGATATACAGAGCTAGAGCCAGTGACCGAGTTCAAAGCTTCTCCATGTGCGCCAGATAGTGTGCTGGGCAACTCTATCATCCTCACTTGGTCAACTTCCAAAACTTCCGACAGCACCATAATTGAAAAAATGGTTGGAAATCAGTGGCAACTTCTAAAAACTTTTGACGCAACAGTTCTCGATTATAAAGACTTGGGATTAACCGAGGGAAGAGAGTATCGGTATAGAGCGCAAGCCAAAAAAAGACACGAAGACGGGAACGAACTGTATTCGGATTATGTGTATGCCGATGCGACCATCAGCATTCCTCTTATCAGTTTTGACACAATCACAAAATCGAAATATCTTTCGGATGTGGAGCTTACTTGGAAAGGGCTACAATCTGGCAAAGAGCTTAGATTTGAGATTTTTGTGTTCCAAAACGAGGCGGACTATAGCACAAATAGCAATGTTTACGACACTTTAAAGGTCGAAGAAAACAGCAAGTCATACTACAGATTTAAGCATAACACGGTATCTGCTTCTCCAGGCAAATTTATGTCGGGAACAAAATACTATTACAAAATCAGAACTCAAACGACTCCAGGCGGAATTTGGTCTGAATTGACTCAACCAGAAGACGGCAAGCCAAGCTACGGTTGGGCAAAGACACCGGCACCATCGATGTCGCTCGTGAGCAAAGACTCTATTGCGGCGATATATCTGGAGTGGAATCCGAACAGTGCTGCGAAAAAATTTGAGATTGAGAGATACTTCAAATACCCAGACAAAGAGGCTGTTAAAACCTACCTTGTAAACGAGAATAGCTTTAAAGATGTCCAAAATCTTTTCACAGGACACGAGTATGGCTACAAGCTCAGAGCGATTAACGAAAATTGCGAAAACGACACATCTGCTTGGACGGTAGAGCTTGTCGGAATGGCGAGATTGCTGCCTCCGATAGGTGTGACGGCGAGCGACGGAACGCTAGAGGACACAATCTTGGTTACTTGGGATACGCCGAAAAACGCCTCTAACCCAAGCTATGGCGCAACGATATACAAGGTGTATCGCAGTCAGATAAAAGATCCTGAAAAGATGTCGCTATTGGGTGACACCATTTTGACAAACTGGGATTCAAATTCGAGCAAAACGATCACTTTTGTGGACGAGTTGACGACCAAAGAGCTCGGAAAGATGTATTATTATGGATTGAAGTCGCAAGTTGGAGCGGAAGTCTCGGAGATGAGCATTATCGATTCTGGCTGGGCAAAAATTCCTGCACCTATCTTTACAAAGATTACAGCTCGCGATGGAGGATTTAAGCTAGAGGACGATAGCATCAGAGTGCAGTGGCAAGATCCGAGTGTGCTTAGCCTAGGCAGCATAACTTATGAGATCGAATACAGAATAGGCGAAGCGACGGCTGTTTCTATGAGCGGAATTGCCGAGGGCTCCACCGAAAAAGCTCTGTATATCGCTCCCGACGAGAGGTTCAACAAAATTTATGTCAGAATCAGATCAGACAGAGAGACTTTTGGCAAGTCGATGTGGTCGCAGTGGGTAGAAACTTACACAAATATGCCTAAACCTGTGATTAGAGATGTGATAGTTAGTTTGACTACAGTGGGCAGAAGCGTGCGTGTGAACTATATTTGTCCAAACGACTGGGTCGATTCGGTCTATTTCTATCGAGAAAAAGCTGGCGAACCAGATGCGGCGTATTTGGTGAAAGTAATACCTAACGCCGGAGCAAATGTTCCAGCGGAGTTTTATGACGAAAAAGGTTTGACGATGTATCAAAAGTATGCATACAGAGTTAAATTTTACAAAGGGTTGACTGGATTTTCTGAGGCTAGCGACACAATTTGTGTTACCACGCCAGTTTTGCCTCCAGACAATCTGGACGCAACAGAAGGCGAATATGAGGATATGGTCCTCCTTACTTGGGATGGAGTCTCTGGCAACACGGTAGAAAAACTGAGCTATAATGTTTATGTGGACTCCACGCTGACAGGGAGTTTCCCAAATTGGAAAAACAACAATGCGAAAACTGCAAAACGAATCTCGCTACCGGGATCTCCTGCGCAAATTCCAGAGTTTGAAGTTCAGTATGGGGTTAAATATCCAACAAATATTGGTGTTTCAGGAGGAGAATGGTTTAGCCTAGAGAGAGGAAGAAATTACGCTTTTGCCGTAAGCACCAATCCTAATTTTAATAATTTTGACGAAGTCAATGTCTCTGATGTGTCAGAGATAGCCATCGGTTATGCCAGAATTTCTACGCCTGAGATGATTTCGGCGAGCAAAGGCGAGTATTCGGACAAAATTGTGATAAAGTGGAAAGCGTCTAATGCGTATAAGCACAACGAGCTGGTCGATTATCAAATCTACAGAACCAACTTAACAACTGGAGTGGTGGACTCTTCGCTCGTGATGAAAGCCTCTGATTTGAACATTTCCAACGACACCGTCACCATAGAGCAAGAGGCGCAAGTTTACGATTTGAGTCCAAAAGTTAAATACTCCTATACTGTTAAAGCGTTGATGGGCGTTGACGGCAACAGAACGGTTGCGCACGCATCTCTTATGAGTCCTGTGCCGTATTCTGGTTGGCTAGCGATGCCTGCTCCAGAGGAGTTTAGAGCCAGCGACGGAATTTCCACAGACTCTATCTATTTGCAGTGGAGCAACGACGACAAATTTATCACGCAACTCTATGCAAGCTATGACTTGGCGACTTTGTGGAGCAACCAAATTTCTACAACGCAAGATTCGCATTATACGGTGCAAATCCTCAAAAAAGAAGACCAAGGACGCTACAGGCATTTTGGGGCTAAATTTTACGATCCAGCTTTTGGCTCGTCGAAGCCGTCTTCTACTTGCCAAGATTCTGGTTTTGCTCTTTTTGATGGCGTGCAAATAACCTCGGTAAGCAAAGGCGAGTATTTGGATACGATCAAAATCGTTTGGCCAGAAACTCCAAATGCGGCTTACTACGATGTTCAATATTTGGAGAAAGGAACTTCTAACTGGTCAACAGAGATAAATGTACCAGTCCAAGAGTATAAAATAAAAAGCTTTAATGGAACAAACAGAGGTAAAGCTTTTTATGTTCGAGTCAGAGCGACTAACGATATTGTCAGGTTCCTCGCAGATGAGGGGTATGGACCAACAGACTCTGGCTTTACGCAATTGGATACGGTCTTTGGTTTTTCTGCTACAAAAGGGGAAATCCCAGACACAATCGCTCTTGCTTGGTCGGAGATAACTAACGCTACCTCCTACAAAATTTACAGATCTACCGCTATTGATGGTGAATTTATTCAAAAAAATGCGACAAGTGATTTGAAATACGAAGATCACGAGTTGAGCTTGAACTATGGCGAGGTATATTTCTATAAAGTGCTGGCAGTTAACGAGTTAACCGAGACTTTGCCAGAAGCTTATCAAAACTATTCTCGGGTAGATTCTGGCTGGATAGACATCCCACAACCACAAAATGTTACGGCGACAAAAGGGACGTATAAAAACAGGATTAAACTGACATGGGATGTGCTTCAGAGAGTTGAAGGGTATATCGTTGATACAGCGCAAGAGAACGATGTCGATGAATATGGCGTGCTAGATACAATCCGCCCAGCCAGCCAAGGAGAGCTTAACGCTTATGTGGACGAATTGCCAGGTGGCAAATTTAAGCGCGGAGTCAGATATTTCTTCAAGGTCAGAGCGTTCTATGAGAATGTTGCCAGCAGTTTGATTTATGCAAATCAAGATAACGGCTATATTCCGCTGAACATTCCAACAAATGTAAAAGCGTCTAAGGGGACGAGCGACAGCACAATTTTTGTTTCGTTCTTGGCGTCAGACGGACTTTTGGGAATAGACAACTATGTCATTCAGCGCAGGTCTAAACTTTCTGGCGACACCACAGAAGTCAGCTTGAGCTCAAACACTTTCGGTTATTCTACCAACGAAGATACAATCAAAATAGAAGATAGAAACAGCTTGCAGCCAAGCAAAGGATATGTTTACGATTATAGAGTTCGGAGCAGAATTGGCAGCATCACATCTGACTGGAGTGCATGGAGTGACTACGGTTGGCTGAACCTAAGACCGCTTGAAATACGAGTTGCAAACGAAGAAGACTCTTTGATGACCGATTCGATCAAGGTCGCTTGGGACACAGAAGCGTCACAATTTAAAGCTGTTAACAGGTTAGACATTTACTACGACACAGTTGCTTTGAGTGCAGATGGAGACTGGAAAGACAAGCTGGTCGTGGACGATATGGACGAGCTGGACAAAGGCTACATAATGATTACGACGCAAAACAACGCGAACTTCTTGCCTGCAACGATGTATTGCTTCAGAGCAAAAAGTTGTCGTTTTGAGGACGCTATCGAAATCTCGTCTGCTTTTAGTGCGCTAGATTCTGGCTGGTATAAATTGCGTGCGCCAAAGATAACCTACGCTTCTATTGGCGAGAGCGCCGACACGATTACAATTCGCTGGGAAAGACAAGCAGATTTGCCTCACGGCAGCGCCGCAGAAATGGAGTATGTCATCTCCAGAGGTTCGACCAAAGAGTTCAAGAGGCTCGTCAATGTTGACTTCTATAACGACACGCTGGAGATTGAGCCAGGAGTGAGCCATATCTATACTGTCACGGCGGTTCATCCGCGCTATCTCAGTTCTGTGGCTAGTGCTCCAAAAAGAGGTTACGCGAAACTTTTGCCGCCTATTTTGACAGAGGTGAAAGCCGACAACCAAGCGAGCCAGATGAAGATTGAATGGGTTTATCCGCTAGAAGATTTGGACGAAATTGACAGCTTCTATTTGTATCGCAAGACAGCTTATGACGATCCAGAGAACACTCCTGTTTACAGCACAAACGCTGTCGCTGGAACTGAAACATACACTTGGGTTGACGACGATTGCACTTTGGGACAAGAGTATTTTTATTACCTTAGGGCTTTTAAAGCGGGGATGATAATTTCAGACACCTCAAATGTTATGAGCGATGTCCTAAAGTTGATTGTGCCATCTATCACAAGCGCCAGCAGAGGCGAATATACAAACAAGATAGATATTGCTTGGACGGGAACAAAAGACGCAAAAGAGTATGTAATCTACAGAAGCCAAACTCCGTCGTTTGATGTCATTGACACTGTGGACACGGTTGCGGCTTTGCCAACAAGCTACCTTGATGATAATAACGGCGTGGGGCTTGCTGACGGAGAGATTTACTACTACAAAGTCGCCTCAAAAAGAGACAAAAACATTTCAGAGAAGAGTGGATATTATGGCGGATACACAAAACTGATAACGCCAGAGATTACCGAGCTTTCTCAAAATACCGAAAAGATTAAGCTGAAATGGAGCAAAGAGGGTGGAAACGCAAACTCGTCTGGCGAGGTTTTTGTTGGCGAAGATCTTGAGGTGTTGAGTCCAGAAGATTCCACAACTTTGCAACAAGATTCTACGACAGACCTTATCTCGGCATTTGCTTCTGGAGCACTTTGGTTTGTGAAAGGCAAAGAGTATTACGCCAAAGTTCGGGCAAGTATCACAAAAACCAACATCGTTATGATCTCTGGCGGCAGTCAAGAGAGCTTTGAGATTGTTTCCGATTTCTCTGGCACCAAAAAATTCTTTAGCAAGCTGGAAAACCCAGTGCTCACTGTTCACAGCGGGAAGTTGGACACTTTGCTGATTGAATGGAACAGAATGGACGGCGATGTTGTGAGCAATATTGATGTAGAGTGGACGGAAAAAGATAATCCTGCGCCAGACACATTGAGGACGACATTTATAAACGACGGCACAGACTCTACTGGCAGAATAAAAGTCGCTTATACGGGAGCAGACAAATTGCTGCCAGCGGTTGTTTATAACTTTAGGATTAAGTTCAAAAGAGGGCTTGTAACATCCGACTGGAGCGAAACAGAAGAGGGCTGGACGAAGCTTCCTGCCCCAGAGAATTTGGTCGTTTCCAAAGGTGATTACGAAGATTCGCTAAGGTTCCGCTGGGAGAACTATCGCGGCAACACCGACACTTTGCAAGACTCCACCTATAAATACCAAATCCAGTTTTACGACGGCAGCAACTTCGTGAATTTGGAAGGAGGTGCTATCACAGACAAAGCCGACTTCTACGATGTTACTTTGTCGATGAAAAATATTTTAACCAGAGGTGTGATGACGCAGTTCCGCATCAAAGGCGATGTTGATCCAGCTTCCTCAGTTCTCGCACAAAGCAATAATTTGAGCCAAGATTCTGGTTTCACAAGGTTGATGACGCCTATCAGCTCTGGAACTCTAAGCAAAGGGCTTGAGGGCAAAATAGAGATAGAATGGGAGACGAACCTTGTAGATAATGCCACAATTCAGGCTTACAAAAATTTGGGTGTTGAGTATCAGATAGAGCGGAGAAAGTCTGGCGATGAGTTTATGGACTATATTTTGGCAAGCGTGGACTCTTTGACCAAAATCACATACGACGACAAAGCAGGGCTAGACCCAAGAGATATTTACTACTATCGGATGAGATTTTTCAGCCAAGTCTATTATGACAGATATAGCGATGTGAAAAAAGCGACATCTCCTTGGGTTGTAATCGACGATAGCGGAAGCGTTAAGATGAATCCGCCAAAGCTGAAAGTGAACGAAGAAGGGGAGTTCTTTACCGACAAGGTTGAGCTAAAAATAGAAAGAGCTTTGGGCTCCGATAGCGCCTATCTGTATCGTGATCTGAACAACGACAAGAACTTCGAGATAATCGATACGATAAAATATGGAAGCTCTGTTGCGCAAGGCGGCTATCTTTTCTACAAAGACGAAAAAGATATAGAGTCTGGAAATTGCTACACTTACTATGCGGTGGCTCTTTCTGGCTCACGGAAATCTTCTGATGGTCAAAAACTGCAAACTTTCACCAGATTGGAAGCCCCAGAAAATGTAAGAGCCAGCGAGGGCGAGTTCGATAACAAAATCGTCGTTAAGTGGGACACTGTGTCCAGAGCAGAGGGCTATAAAATCAGATTCTACGAAGTTTTGACAGACAAGCTGGTAGATTCTGCAGAGGTGAACAACCAAGATAGCGTTAAAATTTTAAAAGCCGTCCTACTCAAAAACATAAAAGTTGGGCAAGTTTATCGGTTCTCTGTTGCGGCGTGGAACAATATCAGCGTTTACCAAGGCAAAAAAATCTATTCCGAGTCGAATTCAGCAGAAGGATTTTTGAAGTTTACTCTTCCTGAATATGTAACGCTTTCGCAAGATTCGGTCGGATTTATCAAGTTGCAGATTGGCTATCCAGAGCCAGGTTTCGATTTGTTTATATATCGGAGTGCCAACAAAGCGACAAAAGCTGGAGAGTTGGAGAAATGGAGCGATTACACGAAAATTTCGGTAAATTTAACCTACAATGACGCAGAAAAAGAGTATGTTTGCCGAGACATTTTGTCCACAACTGGCGGAGTAGAGGGCGTGCAATACGCCTATATGGTGCAGGCGTATAAGAGCGGAATGCTTAATGCGATTTCGGACACATTTAAGACATATATAGAAAACGAGACAGGCGAAAAAACTGGCTGGTCTAAAGCGGGTGTCTATCGTGGAGCGATCACGGCGACGCAAGGGATTTATCAAGATTCAATCGTTGTTGTTTGGGACGACTCCGAAGACAAAGAGTTTGTCGATAGCGTTCAATACGAATGGGTCGAGTATAACAGAGAGACAGGAAAAGCGCAAGACTCTAGCATAACTGCCGACACAACTGTAACTCGTCGGTCTCAATCTCTTTTGCCAGAAAGCAAAGTCAAGAACGGCTACAAATATCAGTATAAGTTGCGCAAGAAATTTTACGATGCAGATGATAATCTCTATACGACTTCGGAAATTTCGACAATTAACGCTGTCGGCTGGGCAACGATGGAGAAGCCGACAATCAGGCTGACCAAAAATGCAGCGGGCGATCTTGTTGTTGAGCAACAAAAGAACAACAATAAGTTCCAAGTTTACAAGAGCGTAAACGGTGCAGAGAGTGTTTTGGCGGCAACCATTGAGCAAGGCGGACAATATGTAGATTCTGTCGTTTACGACAAGCACAACATCGGTAAAGCTGTAGAATACAAAATCAAGACGATTAACACTTACACTGGCTTGGAGTCGGCGTTCTCAGACGCTGTGGACACATTCTATATGATCTACAGCCCGAAATATGCCGCGGCTAGCCAAGGTGAGTTCACCGACAGAGTGGAGGTCGAGTGGCAATGGGGTTCTGCTAGACCAGCGCTTGTTGATAGCTTTGTCGTTACACGCTACGATCTGGCTAATGGAGACACGAAGCGGTTCGCTTTTGCGGGCGTTGATGGTGCTCGCCTAGAATACAGAGGCAGCTTGCCAATGGGCACAGACACTTGTCTTTTTGCCGACAAAGATGTCAAACAAGGCGTATCTTACCAGTATAGCATCAAATCTATGCGGGTAAATCCAGGCATTGACACAAGAATTTCCCCAGACAGCGCTACGGCGACAGGCTATGCCAAGTTTGCCGCTCCGACGAACTTGAGCGCAACAGAAAACCAAAAAGAGGTTTTGATAACTTGGGACTCTATCCGAAATCAAGGGACAGTGGAGAATTTTGTTATTTTCTATAATACCACAGAAGAAGGCACCTATTCGCAACTTCAATCTTTGGGAACAAATGTTGCTCCAGAAGACACATTCTTTACAGACACAGAGATTCCACAAGGAACAGTTCGTTGGTATAAAGTAGCGGCGTTCAACGAGATAAGCCAAGAAGGCGCTTTTGCTGGTCCAGTCAGAGGTTATGCTTTGATGGAGCCAATCTCGGGTGTTAAATGCTGGAGAGGCGAGAGCACCGACACGATTAAGGTCACTTGGAGTACTTTGCCTGTGTATGAAAGCTATTATGTGGAGTGGAGTTTGAGCAAAGAGACGAATGCTGATGGACGCTTTACAAACAGATTGGACAAAAGAGGTTCTTTCACAAACAGCAACTACAAGGCAGATTCTGTGATTATCCCGATAGTGCCAGACTCCCTGCGAGGCAGAAAAATCTATGTCCAACTTTGGGCGCAAAACGAATATGGCGGCTCAGAACCAGTTTTGGATAGCGGCTATGCTAGGCTCAGACCGCCAGCGAACTTTAGCGTAAGCAAAGGCACAGAGCTAGACTCGATCGAGTTTACTTACGCAAAAAGAATAGGCAGCAATGCAGAAAGCTATAACATCTACGCATCGACCAACAAACAAGAGTCGCAACAACCGACAGCAGCGGCGATAAAAATTGAAGGTTATAATGGCATAGACACGACAATAGAAGTTGACCCGAACACAGAGGGATACTATTATTACGCAAGCGTTCAGGCTGTCAGCGATTTAGAAAATGCGTCTTCCGATTTTGCGGTGGATAGCGGATACAGCCAAATTCCTGTTGTTAGCGACTTTGGCATAGAGGCGCTATCTTCTGGCGACATTGAGCTTAGCTGGATACCTGTGGATATCGGCGCAGAGACAGATAGCGTTAAATACAATGTTTATCGCTCCAGAAATAATGGAACTTTCTATTTGATAGCCGACAATTATTATAGCGAGCCAGCTCAGGGGAAAATCAGGTTTGTCGATAACACTTGCGAGCCAGGAGATTTGTTTGAATATTATGTCGTTAGCGAAGCTAGCCAAAGACCAACAGAGTTTAGGGTAATTTCGGACACTTCTGAGCACAAAAAAACTTCGGCACAAATCGGCTTCGTTAGCGGATTTGAGCAAGACACTTCATATTTCTCTAGCGCATTGGTTAACCTGAAATGGAAGCAACGAGGCGACATCGATTCGTATTATATCTATCGGAGCTCGTTTGCAGACACAGCAAAAGCAACCGAGATAAAAGTAGAGATAGCCAATGGCAACTTCTACTATTCTGACGCTTCATCTGCCGTTAGTGATAGCAGCGGAATGCTGTGGCACTATTGGATCAGGGCGCGCAAAAATGGCAATTTTGGTAACTGGACTCCAGTTGACGATCAGCAAGGATTGCTCGCCTACACAAGACCTGCAAAAACGAGCATCGTCGAGGCGAGCCAAGGCGTTTCGTCCGACACAATCAGAGTCGTGTGGAACAAAGTCGATTTTGTGAGCAATTATGTTTTGCAATATCGGGTTGAAAACAGCACCGAGTGGAGCGATATCGAAAGTATAGCCGACACTTTCTACACCTTGATGAGAAACAGAGAGAACCTGCAAGATGGCGTAAGATACGACTTTAGGGTTTATTCCGTGATAGAGAAAGATGCTCAGTCGCCAAAAGGATCTGACAATGGTTATTACGGAAGAGAGATGACCTCAGAGCCTAGCGATATAGAAAAAGGGTTTGTCAAGTTTGAAAAAATCAAGAATTTCATATTCCAAAGCGCAGACGACAGCATAAAGAGCGACACGATCCAGCTCACTTGGGAGAAATTAGCCGCAACCGAGATTGTTTATACGCTATATCGAAACACCATCGAGAATGAAGCAGGAGCTCAAGAGATAGGCAAAGTTAAAGATGTTGGCTCTTATTTGGATATCAGAAATCCAGGCGGCACTGTGCCAGAAGGTGGCAAGGAATACTATTATTGGATTACAGCTGGCAAAAACACTTTGGCTGGTTCAACAAGCGACAAGCAAGCTGTTTCTGTGATGAACGGCGCTAGTCCAGTTGAGGGTAGCTACGCTTGGTGTCTTTTGGAAGAGGCGGAAAATGTTTGGGCTTCTGGTAAAATGAAAGCAACTGGCGGTGATAACGACGCAAGCGTGACCTACTCCGACTCTATCGTCATCAAATGGGATAGTGTGCCAAACGCAACAACTTACGCTCTCCAAGAAAAACGCAACGAAGGGAATTGGACAAACATTACAGGAGCGGGAAATGTTGCTGATACGCAATTTGTCTGGAGTAGGACTACTGACGCACAAAAAGGCATTATTTATCAGTTCAGAGTAGCCGCTCAAAACAATTTGTGCGGAACAAACAACCCCGTATATTCCGAGCCAGTTAACGGCTTTGCCAAACTTTCTACGCCAAGGGAAGTAGAGGCTTACCAAAAAGAGAACGAAAACGGAATTTTCTTGAGATGGCAGCCGATAGATAACGCTCAAAAATATGTGGTTTATCAGACAGAAGATTTAGCAAAAGGGTTCAACAAGCTGCTAGAAGTTTTGGACGATGGCACAGACACGAAAATTGACACGGTTGACCTAGAGCCTTTGCCAGGGACAAGAAGATGGTATGTTGTAAGGGCGTTTAACTCTGCAACTGGCGGCTCGGATACCTCGGAGATTGTGGACACTGTTTGCCCGATATTGCCTCCAGAGAACTTGAACGCAACCAAAGGCGAGAGCGAAAGCGAAGTAGTGCTGACTTGGAAGCTGAACGACAGAACTGCAGGCGTGAGCGGATTTTATGTTTACAGGACGAAGCCTGGAATGGCTGGTGGCGCTGCCTTTAGCCAAGTGGATTCGATAGGAGTTGTAACGAACTTTACTCAAACAGCTGGTGTTGCGACATTTAGGGACAAGCTGGGCGACGAAGTGAAAAATGGAGCGGACACGACTAGAAGCGGCGTTAAGTATTTGTATGCAGTCAAAACATTCAAGAACGACGAGATTTCTGAGTTTACTCCTACAGCAGAACAAGACACTGGCTGGATTGCGCTGCCGCAGATTAGCGGGTTGAGCGTTCCAGTAGTGAAAGCGGATGATAATTTCGTTCTAAAATGGAATAAAGGTAAAGATGTTAAAAAAGACATTAACTATGTTTACAAGCGGATAAGGTATAAAGCTGGCAACCTTGACACAGTTTATCAATACGAAGAGAATTATAGCGTTATAAGTGACACCACTGCCACAGATGCGCAAGGTCTGGAAAACGGTATGGGGTATCAATATTTCGTCAAAGCGTTCAACTCGGAGTATGTGGACGAGAGCAATCCAGAAATCTGGGAAAGCTCTGATAATCGTGGTTTGGTGTCAGAAGAGTGGTCTGAGGGAGTCTTTACTGGCAGGAAGTTTGCCAAACCAGTGATGCAGGTGGAGAGAAACAAAGACAGCTTGAAGGTGGACTCTATCTATATCGCTTGGGAGCTTAACAAAAATGCAACGAACTTTATTTTCGAGATTGATACTGTGGCTACTTTTAACTCTCCATCAAAAGATGAAAGAACTCAGGACGATCCAAACGGAGATTTCGAGAGTTTCTATTACACTCTTCAAGGCGGATTGCTGAAAACGCAAGTTTACTACTTCAGGATGAAGATGGAGAACCAAGAGTTTAATAACGATATTTGGGACTCTCTGACTTCTGTGTGGTCGGAGCCAGACAGCGGTTGGTCGAAACTTGTTCCGCCGCTCAATGTAGCAGCCAGCGATGACCTTGTGGACAGCATTTTGGTAACTTGGGATAAATGGAACTGGAAAGATTCTGTTGAGTATCAAGTCGATTACATTAGTGGCATCGGCATGCCAGGTTTTGAGAAAACATACGGAAGCTCTTTGCAATATCGCTCGCCATATACAGAAGGAGCAAACATAATAACCGTAACCGCTAAACACGCAAAATTTGGGAACTCTGCACCATCGGAAGCGGTGCAAGGCGTAGGCAAGTTGCCATCACCAGAGTTTACTCCAGGAAAAGAGCCAACCAAGGGCGACTATTTGGACAGCATCTATTTTGAGATGGACGAAACCAGCGGTGGACTTAGTGAGGTAGATATTCGCTACAGGATTTTTGTTAGCCAAGACTCCACTTCGGACGAAATCTCTTCTGCTTCGCCAGATGCAGGCAATTATATCGAGTCAACCTCCGAAAAGATTGCCCTGAAACTGGATGACGGTTTCTATGCGAACCAATATGGCAAAAAGCTATACATACGGATTGCTTGGGCGATAGGAACGGATTCTGAACTGTTTAGCCAAAAGAGTAAACTAGACTCTGGCTGGACGAAACTGAAAGCGCCGACCGCCTTGAGTGTAAGGGAGCTGGGAGCGCCAGACGACACAACTTCTATCGGAATTAGATGGAACCCTAGCGTTAACGCAGACAGCACGGTAATCTATCGCAGGCGCTATGAGAGCGGTGACGACTTTGCACCAATAGACACAATAGACAGCGAGACTACAGAGTTTATCGATTATCTGCCGATGGACGACAGAACGAAAACCTATGAATACAAAGTGCAAGCGGTTAACAGTTTGCCGAACACTCAATCGGCTCTTTCGAAAGGCGTTGCCTCTTATGTGCCGAGCATTTACGAGCTAGAAAATTTTGTGGCGACTAAGGGTAAAAAAGTTGACACGATCTCGTTCAGCTGGTCTGGCAATTTGGACTCTATCTACACTATTCAAGTGTTTGATGAAAATCCAGAGAACAATAGCACGCCTGAGCCAGTAGTGGTCTTGAACGGTTTGAAAGAGAGCGACGCGAACAACTGGGATGTGACAGAAGATAATTGTCAAAGTGGAAGATGGTACTATTTCAAGCTTTACCTAAATGGAGACGAGAATAAGCCAGAGAGCTTGCGTTTTTATGTGGTTGACAGCGGATACGCCGGTATGGGCGAAATCGACAGAGCTTGGGTAGAGGTGACCAACGACACCAGCGAAATCGACTTGAACATTATGGGCAGTAATGTAGGCGACTCGGCTTTCAGCAGGTTCGATGTAACAAATGCGATGGCTTATGATTGGATCAGCAAAGCTTATCTTAGCAGACAAAATAACCAAACAGGAGTATATACGAGGATTGACACGCTGGACGCTGAAAATTTAATTTACACGGATAGATTTACGACGGGCTTTGGCAAAATCTACGACTATCGCCTTGAGTTTATAAATCAAATCGAGCCGGGCAGGACAGTAGATTATAAGACCTTTACGACTTTACGCAAACCGTCGAATGTTGCGTGGCAAGCCTCTACTTTGGCAAAAGACGAGATAGAAGTAAGAGTAACCAACCCGACGGGAGTCAACGGGACAATCGACTCGATAGTTCTCTATCGTTCTGCGCCAAGCAACGCAGGCGAAATAGACACCTTGATTTATGCTTACACCGCAGGATTGAACACCAACGCTTTGGTTGACACAAAAATTTTGCAACGAGGACTGTTCTACTTCTACACAGCCGCTTTCTACAGCAAAACAACTGGTTTGTCTAGAGTTAGCGATCAAGAGGCTAGAGCTTACGCCAAGTTGACCTCTCCGCAGTTTATATCGGTAAGCGATGGAATAAACAAAGACACGATTTTCTTGAAATGGAACAAAATAGAGAACGCTGTGAACGGTTATACGCTTTATCGTGACACTTCCGAAGCGGGAGATTGGGCGACAAGAGAAGTAGTGGCGACGCTGGATAACAACACTGATACGACTTTTGACGACGAAACAGATTATGAGCAATGCAAAAAGATTTACTATCGAGTGGTGGCTAACGGATACGACACGACCTCTGTATTCGATGAATGCGAAACAGGAATAGGTAGCAGGGCGTTTAGGGGCGTTACCGACTTTGCAGGTGTCGGCATACCAAAAGTGGATACGATGAGCTTTACCTTTAGCTTGCCACAAGGGGTCGCTCTAGATGGAACAACCTCTTACCCTTACTTCAAAAAAGGCGTTAAGCTGATGCGCTACACAAAGTTTGACAGCATCAACAGCATTAGCAACGATTTCGCGGTGAAAGAGGATAGCATCTCGGTTGTGCAAAGCGGAAATACCTACACCGTAACCGACAAAAGCAAGCCAAAACTCAAAGAGCTTTACTATTACCGAGTGATATTGAGGGTCTCTGGAAGCAGCGGCGAGACAGATTTGTCGAACTACGCTTTGGGCTATCTGAAGCCGCCAGTGGTTGAAAATGTAACCGCAACGGCTGGAACGAAAGTTGACACAGTCTTAATCAAATGGGATAAACTGCCAAAAGAGAGCGTAATAGAAGATACGGTAACCTCTTACATTTTGGTCAGAAACGACAAAAATGGCGTAGAAATTGACAGAGTTACTCTCGGTGGCAGCGATTCGACTTTCAAAGATTACAACGGCAATAGCTTTGCCGAGCCTTTTGAGCCTGGAAAAGATTACACATACTATGTTTTGGCAAATGTTGAGTTCACAAGAGGAGGGACAGCGTATTCTATCAATTCCGAAAAAAGCGAAGTCGCCGATGGCTGGGCAGAGATGCAACCTTTGAGCGCAGAAGAGATAGAAGTAACCAAAGGAAACATCGACGATATCGACAAAGAGTTTGCTCCGCAAGTCGGGACAGACACAACCCTGACGATAAAGCTTACGGCGATAAAAGCGTATCAAAAATACATAATCGTCTATAGAAAGGTGGATGACTCGTCAAACAACTTCCAAAGGATAGACAGCATAGCGGGCGAAAATATCGTCGATTTTACAGACACAATCGTGAAAGCTGGGCAGATTTTGCGCTATCGCTTTAGGATAGGTAACGACCACTTGTCGAGCAACTATGCAGACACGCTCGCCTATACGAACCTGAGACCTGTGACAAAGCTAGAAAAAGTCTCAACAACCAAAGATTATGTGCAGATTAAAGTCTTTGCGGCGTCTTCTACCAAAAATGCGAAAGTGGATTCTGTAATGCTTTTGCGCAGCGACGAAACTGGCGTAGTTCTTGATACGGCGATACACGAAGGGTTTACGGGAGATTTTGCACTCATAAAAGACTCTGCAGGAAACCAAGGACAAAAATATACATATCAAGCGGCTCTGTTCAATAACTCCACAGGTTACTCTCCGTTTGGAACATCCGATGTTAGCCTCGGCAAAGATATCTCCGCTCCAACAATTTTGAATGTTTACGAGGGAGCCAGAGAAGACACGATCAAGATTACTTGGTCGATGGTCGATGGCGCTGTAAAAGGGTATCGCGTGTATAGAGACAGCACTGGCGGAACGGGGCTAAACGATGGCGACTACGACTCGCTCTATCAAACACCAGCGTCGCCTGCGTTTGAGTTTGCAACAGATACTTTCTATTCTGACAAAACAGAGTATCCAGCCGGCAAAAAGATTTACTACAAAATCGTTGCGATTGGAAAAGACAAAATGTCTGCCAGATCTGCGGCTGGTTTTGGCTACCTTAAGTATGGCGGCATTAAAGATTTGAAAGCTTTTGAGTGGCCAAAAAAGGGCAAAATCGACACAATGAGCTTGAGCTGGTCTATCTCGAACAACATTACATACGACTCAATCTTTATGGCGAGACTCAGCGAAGTTAACTATGTGGACTCTGTGGATACGCTCAATAAGCATCTTATTCCGCAAAGTCAGATGAAAAAGAACATCGGCGAAGGCGAATATGAAAAAATCGGGGACTACGACCTTTACACATACAACTCTACCTCCGACGATTTGCTGATAGGGCAGTTGTATTTCTATCGTGCAAAAGTTAGGGTCTCAGGAAGTTGGAGCGACTTCTCGAATGTTGCTATCGGCTATCTGGAGATGCCAAAAGTGAACAATGTTAGAGCCACCAGAGGCGTGGGTGATAGCATCGTCGTCACTTGGGACAGTGTGCCGCACGCAAAAGAAGACTCTGTGGACTATTACACCGTTTACCGTTACACGAGTGACGGCTCTGCACCTGGAGAAGCTAGAGTCAGCGGAAACACAAAACGGTTTGTCGATTACACAGGGGACGAGTCTCCGTTTAACCAAACAGAAAAAGGTAGAGAGTATAATTATGCGGTTATCGCGTTTATGCAAATCGACCAAGATACTCTTGCTGGCGCTACGACGAGCAATTTCGAGAAATCACTAAAAGGTCCAGAATCCGACAAATATATGGGCTACTCTATTCCAGATTCTGCCTATTTTGTCGAAATCAGCAAAGGAACAACCGAAGACTCTATCGTGATTACCTATCACTCGCCGGCTTATGTGGACGAAGTGTCGCTCTATCGCAAAGGCTCGGAAGAAACTTCTTGGAGCGCCGACGCTTATGCAAGCCTAGATATCGGCATGGCTGTAGAAGAGGGCGTGGCTGTTGACAAAAACATAGAGTATGGCAAAAAATACGACTACAAAATTTTGGTGAAAAAAGGCGACAATAGTGTTTGGTCGAAGGTCGATAGCGGCTGGAGTAGATTGCGCAGACCAGACAGCGTGAAAATCTTGGTTAATGGTCGCTATTCAAATGAAATCAAGTTGCAAATATTTACTAGCAACCAAGACATCAATGTTGACTCTATTATTGTTTACAAAGAAGCCGTTTCTTCTGGGCAAATAGATACGACTGTTTGGGCTAAGCCAAGCATTGTTCAAGGTTCGTATGTACTAGGAGATACTGTTGATATCCAGCAAGGATTGTTCTATCAATACAGTGTCGCCTTCAAGAACGAAATTGGAACTTCTTTGACCAGGAAGGAAAAAACTGGCAAAGCGTTTGCGAAGTTGGACATTCCAGAGTGGAACTCTATCAGCAGGAACGAGTATGTGGACAAAATAGAGCTAAACTGGAGCATGAACAAAGACGCATACAGAGGATACAGAGTTTGGGTGGATACAGTTAGTGGCACAAATGGCACAAACCCAGAAAATTATGAGATTCGTTACGAAAACAGTCAAACAAACGATTGCAGTCAGGACACTACTTTCTCTGATGACAGGGTTTATGTCCCAGGCAAAATGATTTACTATAAAATTCAGGCAATGGGATATGACACTGTTTCAGAGATGTCAGATTTCGACTTTGGAACTTGCAAATATGAAGGTGTTAAAAACTTGAGTTTTGATGGACCAAAAGTGGATAGTTTGCGCTTTACTTGGAGCGTGCCGACAACTATCGCTAACCCATCGTTTGTGTTCTACAAGTTTGACTCTGTGGAGACTGTGGACAGCCTGAACGACAAATACAAAGCAGATATTATGCCATATGGCGCAAACGGCAGTTACTACTTCGTGGAGACTCCTGCACAAGAAGACCTTTTGATTGGTAACTTGTATTTCTATCGTTGCATCGTGACGGTGAGCGGAGTCGAGAGCAATCCGAGCAATGTCGCCTTTGGATATTTGGATATGCCAGAGGTCGAGGGACTGAGCGCAACCAAAGGTGGAGTGTATGCCGAGGGCAACACTTTGACGCCTTACAAAGACAGCATCGTGCTCACTTGGAGCAGGATGAATCATGTCGTGAACGACTCTGTCAGCTACTACCAAATCACCAGATTTGCAGGCGACAAAGAGACAGGTCTGTCAATGCAGCTAGACAACGGCAAAGACACTTCGTTTGTGGACAAAGTGGGCGCAATGAAATTTGGCGAAAAAACAGAAAGAGGACAGTTGTATCGATATGTCATTCAAGCCTATTACGATATCAGCGAAGACACAAGCTCTGCAGCCACAGCTCCGCCTTTTGAGACCAAACTCGTTTCTCCAGCGATAGACACCGTGCTTGGATACACCTATCCAGACAGCGTTAATTTGGTGTCAGCTAGCAAAGGAACTTATGAAGACACTATCCGAGTTAGCTACACCAGCGGCAAACACGCAGACTCTATCGTTATGCAAAGAAAAGGCTCTAACGGAATTTGGACTCGCATTGGCACTTTGGACGAGATGGAATCGAGGACGAACCCAAGAACTTTTGTGGATAAGAGTGTTGCGCTAAGAGCTGGCGAGAACTACGATTACAAAGCGACTGTCTATGTGCAAGGGCTAAAGAGAGAGAGCAATATCGTCTCTGGATATACCAGACTTGGCTCGCCAAAGAATTTGGAATTTGTGCGCACGAGCCAATACAGCTATGTAGCAGGCAAAGAAGACACTTCGGGCATAAATATCCGCTGGAACAAAGAGCCAGACGGAGACGGTTATATCGTTTATTTCGATACCGTAAATCCAGTAAGGTTGGCAGAGGCAGACTCTGTAACGATTACAAGCGATGCGGACACGACTTACTTCTGGACACCGAGCGAGTTCAAAAACTCACAAGATTCGATCTTGCAATACTATATCGTCGCCAAAACTTATATGAACGACGCCAGCGGCGGCAAGCAATATTCTGAGTTGTCAAATGTTGCCGAGGGTGCTGTGGTGAGCAAATCGGTCAGAGGGCTGTCTGCAGCGTATAATCCTGCAGTGGGTGTTGAGCAAATTCAAGTTCAATGGGATAGCCTGCCCAAAGGCTACGAAACTAGCGAGGTGCAAAGATACGATGTTTATCAAGCAATGAACTCGAAAGTAAACAGTGCGTTTAGTCTGGTAACCTCACAAAACTCACGAGTAGCCAAAAAAGTCGGCGTTGACACAAGCTTGACACCAGCAGGCAATGTTTTCTACTACAAAGTAATGGTGCGCTATAACAACGCCAAAGACTCTTCGGTCTATTCTGCAATGAGCGAACCTGTCTATCCTCCGCTGGGAGATTTGGGCTTAGAGGTGAGCAAAGACAGCGCACAAATGTTTGTTTACTTCAACGAAATTGCAAATGTTAATGAGTATCGGATTTACAAAGCTGTGGACACACTGCCAGAGCTACGCAACCCTGTGGCTACGCTTACGGATATTAGCGGCATCGTAACCGACGGCAGAGCCAAATGGACAGATGCAGCAGCTGAAGAAGGTAAGATTTACTATTATGCGATAGAGGTGCGCAAAACATTCCCTGTAGATGAAGTTGATTTCACCATATCCACAACGACAGGATTCGATTTGAATAGCGCAAAATATGGCTACATCAAGAGCGAGATAACGGTTGTCGACTTCAACTTCTGCGCAGGCGGCATAGAGATTTCTTGGCCGAGTTCAGAGGCGAACTTCCCA
Source organism: Candidatus Cloacimonadota bacterium (assembly GCA_963676615.1). Lineage (GTDB taxonomy): Bacteria > Cloacimonadota > Cloacimonadia. The sequence goes on from OY781092.1 coordinate 1,545,593, forward strand.
ATCGGGCTAAATCCGAGAAACTACACTTTGTCTCGTAGGGAGAAAGGGGCGTCTTCTTCTGCTAGTGTAGACATAAGCTCGAAGATTGTCAGAACTCAAATCGGCGCAACACAAGACTCGCTGTGCACGGTGCAAGACACTACGGGGCTTTATGGAACACCTTTGACAGATGGCAAAGCGTATGAATATGTCTTAAAATCAGAGATTAAGAGCAAGATAGAAGGCAACTCTATGTATATCAAATCTCCAAAGATGACGATGAGCTACTTCTACGATTGGAACAGGGACTCTGTGAGCACCAACAGGAACTATGTCGGCTCGCCAGGAACATACGAAGACAGATTGGAGCTGAAGTTTAGCAAATTCTTGCCAAGCAGACCTAGCCAAGACTACGACACAATCGGCATCACTCCAGACACAGTTAGCTACTACAAAATCACCAGATATCCGCAAAGTGGCGATATTGAAGAAGGGAGTGAGGCGAATATTACCGTTAGCCAACTGGGCGAAGAAGAGGATGTTGAGACGGGAGAAGTGGTTTATGTCTTCAGCGACGACGCTACAAGCAGTGTGTTTGGAAATCCTGTGTCAGGAGAGTCTTATAGCTACGCAGTGCAAGCGGTTTTGGACTACACCAAAGGCACAGAGTTTGAGTCTGCAATCCTCAACAATGCTGACTCTTCGGCATCGTATATAAAGATAGCGGCGATGACTTTGATTAAAGCAGAAGAGTATAAAGAAAACGACAGAATAGAAGGTGCGAAGATTGTTTGGGAGGCTACGACAGGAGCAGACGCATATGTGATAAGCCGTGACACTTCAAGCAGCTTTAACTCTCCAGAAGTAGCTACTGTCAGTGGTGGTGCTCTTCTTCAGGGCGACACGATGTTTATCGACTACAACTTGCCAAAAGTAAATAACACAGGAAACAATAGTCCTCTTGGCAAATTGAAGATGGGCTACACCTATTACTATAGTGTCCAAAAGCAAATGGGAGATCCAGCTGCTCCAGTTACTAGTGACCGAAGTAACTATAAGAGTTACACACACGGCATTAAAAATGGCGAGTATATCGTCTCGAACTGGGTAGATTTCAACGACTTGGCAGAGCAATATAACGACGGCGAAATTACGGGAAGCATCACCGTGAAGCTGCTGAACGACCTTACATTTAGTAGTAACACAGATAGCTTGTTGCCGCTGGGTAACCAGGCTTATCCGTTCCAAGGCACCTTCGATGGGCAAGGACACACGATAAACATAGAGGCTATCGAAGACAATCACGCTAATGTTGGTGTGTTCGGCAAGATCAAGGACGCTTCGGTAAGTAATCTTATCGTAAATTATAATGTTGGCATCGCTGGGGCTGCAGATTACGCAGGTGGTTTGGTTGGACAAATAGAGGGCATCTCCAAAATCAACAATGTGAAGATGAATATAGCTGCAGACTTCACAGCCGATATAGCTGTGGGCGGAATGATTGGTGGCGGCGACGGAGCGATTAACGCTAGCGGCGACACAGTGTCGATCAACGGAACGATGAGCGCTGGGGTTTATGCAGGCGGTTTTGCGGGTAAAGTTGTCGGAACGACCGAAATCGATAGCTGTCAGGTTACCGCTAATAGCGTTTCGGTAACTGGTGGAAGTGAAAGTTTCGTGGCAGTGGGCGGAATGTTCGGTCAGTTCCATGGCAGAATTGAGAACTCTGCAGTTGAAGTTGCAACCCAGATAGCAGCTGGAGTTAATTCAAAAAAATGCTACGCTGGTGGATTAGTTGGTTACGAAGAGCAAACAGGAAGCGTTTACAAAACTTCGACTGTCGGCGTTATCTCTAGCGGCGTGTCTGCAGGAAATGCGTCATCGACAAGAGCGGCAGCTGGCTATTTTATCGGTTATTCGAGAGCGGCTCTCATCGACGAGATCAACATAACGGCAGTTCTGCCGGTAGCGGCTGTTGCCAGCGGAGAGGCTTGTGCAGGTGGCTTGGTCGGTAAATTCGAGAATATCGCTGGCTCGATAGATGCAGTTTCGCTAACTTTGGCTGGTGATATTTCGGCGAACTCCGCTAGCGGAGACGCTTATGCTGGTATGGTCGTCGGTAAAGCCGAAAAAATCTCGCAAAACAGCATCGGCAAAGATGGAGTGACGAGCGTGTTTAGTGGTGGCAGTAAAAACCTAAAAGCTACAGCGAATAATGGAAACGCCTATTTGGGTGGAGTTGTCGGAAGCATCTCGGCGACCTCGTTCAAAGGGCTGAAAGTGGAAGATGTGAACTTCCTCACAGAGGGAGCGCAAAAAGCTTATGTGGGCGGTATCGCTGGTAAAGAAGAGCAAGCAGGAAGCGCCTATGACAGCGTTGTGGTTGCGGTGACGGTTACATTTGGCGAAAGCTTAAATAACGCCGACACTTTGGTTGTGGGAGCTTTGGCTGGTTCGAGCAAAATGGCGAGCCTGGCAAGAACGCACATATTGGCGAATATCGAGCTGAATACTGGCTTCTCTGGCAAGAGCGTTATTGCGGGCGGATTGTGTGGCGAGATAGACAACATCGCGTTTGCTATCCCGAACACCGACTTGACTCTTAACTCGTTTGCGATAAAAGCTGGAGCGAAATCGAAGATTGGCGCTATCGCTGGCAAGGCAAATGTCAGCAACTTCCTCACAGACGAAAACACACTTGCGGACATTAACTTTACGGAGATGGAAGTTGGAGAAGGCTCGTATGTCGGCGGACTGTATGGCGACTTGTCGCTTGTTGGCGGAGCAACGCCGTTTGACTACAAAGCGCCAGTAGAGATAACTCTCACAGCCAATGGTTACAACTCACAAAGAAGCTATGTGGGTGGTTTGATCGGTAGATTTGAATCGACACTGTCCAAAAGCTTGGCAGACACCAGCAATGCAGGCGTGAACTTGACGCTCTCTGGCGACGGAATAACTGCGGGCGGTTTGGTCGGTCTTAGCCAAGATGCTACCCTAACTGGCTGCAGAGTAAAAGCGGCATTAAGCGGCAGCGAAGACGATGTAACCCTCGGCGGAATTATCGGAGAGATGAGCGGCAATAGCTACCTTAGAAAATCTTCTGCAAGAGAGGGGGTAACCTTGGTTGATGCACAAAAAGCGGGAAGTTTGGTCGGTAAGATGAATGTGTCAACTTTGGCTGGCATCAAAAATAGCTTCAGCTACAATATTGCGGCAAACAACATCGACACCCTCGGACTTTTGGTTGGAGAGATGACCAGCGGAAAGATAGAAGCTTCGTATTCTCTAAATTGCAAGGCTGTAAACGCAACTGTTGTCGGAGACTTTGTCGGTGTGATGAATGGCGGCACGATTGCCAACTCCTATGCCGCAAAAGCAAATCAAGAAAATGTCTGTGGGAAGTATGTCGCAGGCGATACAGCAGGCGCAGTGACTGCCGAGAACCAAATCTTCTTGTCTGATATTATCTTGAGCAAAGCGGAGTGGGCGCTGGATAGCACTTTCTCTTATCCTTATTTGGTAGAGAACAAATATGAAGTGAGCACTTTGTATAACGATTTAAAGATGAATAAAAATGCACAGAATCAGTATGAGATAACCAAACCTATTCAACTGGACGCTATTGGAGATGTGCGTTTGAAGGGCGGAGATTATACAAAACTCGGCGACTTGTCCGAAGGGCTTCGCTTAAACAACAACTATATCATCAAGAATAATCTAGACTTTAGTGGATATACAGGTTACACTCCAGTGGGCTATGACGCTACCAATCCATTTGTAGGAGATCTAGACGGTAACTTCAAAAATGTGAGAAACATCGAGATAACTGGCACTCAAAATACAGGTATCTTTGGCTACTCTACTGGAAATGTGAGCAAGCTGAGAGTTGTAGGCGCTACAGTTGATGCTGTCGACAAATCTGCTGTGGTTTGCGGAGAGATGGCAGGTGGAAGCTTCGACAGAATCGAACTAGATAGCTCCACAATCAATATTAACACAGGCTCTGGTGCAGGAGTAGTTGGACTTATCTCTGGCGGCACATTGAGCAATGTTCTGACACGCTTTAACAAAATCGAGGCGTTGAGCAATGTGGGCGTGATAAGTGGTAAGATGACTGGCGGAAGAGTGCTAAAGGCTGTAAGCGTCGTGGACAGTGCCGGCTCTAGCGTGGGCAACGCAGGTGGCGTCGCAAGTCAAGCCAGCGGAAACGCCACGATTGACAGCTGCTTTATGGTAACCAAGGTGTTGTCGGGCAAAGAGGTATATAAAGTTGCAGAAAAAGGCTCCAGCACGACTTTCCGCGGAAACTACTCTGTGGCAGAGACAAAAATGGTGGAAAACGGCAACGACAGATGGTATATGGGGATAGACCCGACCAGCGATCAAGGCGGCAATGTGTTCTTTAGCATGTTTAAAGAGTTCTTCGATAGCGATAGCCATGGGTTTAATGCGCCAGACTGGCAATGCGACGATTATGCTCGCGTATATCCATTTTTGCTAGATTTTGAAGGCGCTGAAATGCAGCAATTGCCTGTGGATGCGCTAGAAAGCCCCGCAAAAATCGAAAATCGAGTTATGACGATTAACTCCTTAGAGGGTCTTGCGTTTATCGAAGGTTCTTTGTCTGAAGTGGACACAATAAAATTGGCGGCGAACCTTGAGTTTACCGAAGACGACGACTTTAGCTTGGGTGAAGGCAACTTTGATCCGATTACAAAATTTGAGGGTATCGAGTTTAATGGACAAGGGCATTACATCAAGGGAATGAAAATCAACGCCAATAAAGTAAATATGGGCTTTGTGCAAGTTATGGAAAACAGCACGATCAAAAACTTGGGACTTATCGAATGCGAAGTAATCGGCGGAAGCAGCACACAATCTCTAGGCGGATTGGCAGGAAAGACAGGACTGGGAACAAACACGATTGTCGATGTGTATGTCGGTTCGGGCAGATTTGTGGCAACTAATGCGCAAAATGTTGGTGCTCTTTTGGGTCAACTTGGCGCCGGTGGAGATGTCTCGTGGATTATCGCTCTGAACAACACCGTAAAAGCAAAAACAAACGCAGGTGGATTGATAGGTTATGCTACAGAAGGCAGCGTGAGCAACAGCGTAGTAGCCGCAGACACCCTCTCTGCCACAAATACAAGCAGAGTGGTTAACAGTGCTGGTGCGACTTTGAGCGACAACTACGGATGGAACGGCAACGAGAAAGGCAATGATCCTGGATTGGCAAACGAAAATGGGGCAACCTTTACATTCTCTGAGCTTCTGAGGAAAGAGTTCTACAGCAGTAAGTTAGACTTCATCGGCAGAACCGCTTGGAGCTGGGACGACGCAGATATACAAAATTGGCGCTGTATGCCGAACTTGAGCCAGATGACTGCTGCAGATTGTGAGCCAGCAGTGGTAAGGTTTACCAAAGGCACCCAAGGGACGGAGTCTATCCCTTATGGAATAGAGAGCTTGAACCAGCTAGAGCTTTTGCAAGCGTTCCCGAAAGGTCTGTTCTTTGAACTGAAAGAGAATTTGAACTTCCAAACAGCAGACTACGATGTGGACGACGACGAAGACAACGGCAACTGGCTGCCGATAACCCAGTTCGAGAGTAATGGTGACTGTTTTGACGGACATCTAGACGGTAACGGCTACTCTATCAAAGGGATGAAGGTTCACGACCAAAACAATCCTGTTGCTGGTACCTACGGTGTTGGTCTGTTCGGTCAATGTGATCCAGGAGTAGATATCCAGAACTTAAGTCTCTACGATTTCGAAGTCAGCGCGAAATATTCATCCTATGCTCGCTGTGCGGCACTTGTGGGGAAAATCTCAACGCTCAGCAGCTCAGAAAAATCTGTCTTCAAAAACATTTTGGTAAAAAACAGCACGATAAGATCGACTGGCTCTGCTGCGGCAATTGTTTGCTATGTAGCCACAAATATTGAAATAGACGCAAGCTTGTTGTTCGCCATCCAAAACAGCGTATCTTCGAGTAGCGGTAATAGAGCTTCGGGAATAGCGTTCACAGTCAATATAAGTAGCACAAAACCCTATAGCATCTCTAGCAGTATCGCGATTAACGACTCTGTCGCTTCGCAATCGGGTGTAGCAAAAAGAATATCTGCTAACCAATATGTCACTTTCTCGAATAACTATGCGTTCCGCAGAACATATGTAGATGGCACTCAGCTACCGACCGAAGGCACTTCTACCGACCAAAACGGCAAGCCGACCTCGCTGCTGGCACTCAATAAGAGCTTCTATCCTACCAAATTGGGCATAACTTACGATGAGAACTTCAGATGGCCAGATGTCGCAGACCAAAAGAAGGTGTATCACCCAGTGGGCAAAAATGTGCCAAACACGATAGACTCGGGATACTTGAACTTAGCGAACTTTGAAATTGATAGCGATCCAAACACATTTAGCGATGGAACAGGAATTAGCGGAGACCCGTATATCGTGAGAACGGAGACCGACCTGAACAATATGCGCTATGGTGTGGAGATGGATTATCAGCTCGGCAATAACATCGAAATTACTTCTACCCTCACAGAGCCGATTGGAACGGCAGCTTTACCGTTCCAAGGCAATTTCGATGGAAATGGCTACGCTATCGATGGATTTAGTTATGATGTTCAAGAAAACGGCGTGTCTGGGCTATTTGGTGTCATAAAATCAGAAGTGGGTAGCAGCATCAGAAACTTGGCTCTTACGAACTTCACGATGAGCGCTAGTGGTAAAAATAACATCGGTATATTGGCGGGTGTAGATAGCACAGAGGAGGCAGTAGCGAACACCTACAGCAACATTTTGATTTACAACGGCAAAGTAACAGGCGCCACCAGTGGAGTCGGTGGACTTTTTGGCGACGCTCCAAGTGCGATTATCGAAAATGTGATTGTCGCTGGTGAAGGTTACTACAGCTCTAACTATGCTGGCGGCATCGTGGGTAAAGACGCAAAAAGCATAAAGAATTCGGTCGTTATTGTTGATACGATCAGAGCTACCGCAAGCAACGCTGGCAGGATTACAGGGGAGAAATTAAATATTTGCGAAAATGTTTACAGCTGGTATTTCACAGAAGCGTGGGAAGGCGGCACGCTGTATGACCCAAGAAATCCAAATACAGGCATATACGGGGACAACGCCTTTGTCACAGACTTTGTCGATACAACTTGGTGGGAAGATCTCGGCTTCAAGTTTAGCGGAGACAACAGTATGTGGAAGCTGGAGCATATCGACGACCAACAAGTGGTGCCGGCGCTCAAACATATGACAGACGACACCCTCACTGTGCCGGGACTGAAGCTGGGCATCATTGCAGCTGGGCAAAAGGTCATTACGAAGCCTTCACACTTAAACATATTGCATGTAGGAATATCTGATTCATTTTTATATTACCCCAATGAATCTATTGATTTAAGAGACTGGGAGGATGATTGGCGATTAGATTTAAATGGGGACGATGCAGGTAACTGGAATCCTATTGCTACTTTTAAGGGGAACATAAATTCATATGGGTGCGGCATTATTGGTTTGGATGTGCAAAAAACAGTAGAAGGGAAACAAGGATTTATCGCAAAGCTTGAAGGCAATGTGGGTAAAATAGGGATTTACAAATCCACCTTTACAACGACCGAACCTAATGTAACACAAGGCGCGATAGCCGCAGTTGTCAATTATACAGACGATTTCATAAGAAACTTGTGGTCTGTGGGCAACACCTTTAGCGGTGGAACTACCGTAGGTGGCGTTATAGGCGAAGCGGAAAATACAAGAACGGGATCTGCCGATAGATTGAGATGGCTATCTGCCAAAAACACAATCAAAGACGGCACCACAATCGGTGGCGTGGTTGGGAAAACTAATACAAATCTTTACGGATTGGCGTGTATGGGCAACACCATAGAACCTACAAGCACACCAACTATCAACGCTATCCGAGGAGAAGGTTCAACAAATGTGTCTCTCTCAGACGCTGGCTTCACCACCATCGGAGGGGCAACTCTGCCAGAAGGAGGTCTAGATACGGACCCAAATGGCCAGGTTTTCCCTGTAGATGATCTTGATCAAACTGTGTGGCAAGATTTCTTTGATATGTCAAACGCCTCTTCTTTTACAAACCAAGTGGCAGACGGCCGCCACTATCCTACCCTGAAGAATGTCTCACTGGAGATAGACAACGGCAAGCTCGAATACTTCTCTGGCGGATCAGGAGCCCAAGGCGATCCATACCTAATCGCTACTCCAGCCGACCTGAAAGCTATCGGCAAGGAGCAGTTTGTGAGAAAAAGCTATTATTTCGAGCAGACACAAGACATCGATATGAGCGGCGAGGAAGACTTCTGGCCAATCGGGCTTTCTACTACAACTAATCCTGACAATCCTGGTAATTTGAGCGTTGGATTTGTGGGGAGCTACAACGGCAATATGTATCAGATCTACGGATTGCACAACTGCGTGGATTCAAAAAGTGGTCTGGCAAATATAGGTCTATTTGCTAAGGGAGGTGGGAGCTTTAAAATTGAAAATATAGTTTTGGACTCGGCAACATTTGTGGGAACCAGCTCTAATGTCGGCACAATTATGGGCTATGCTCTCCCTGCAACTATAAAGAACTGCCGCGTAACTAAATCTAGTGTTACCGGCACGAACAATGTTGGCGGGGTTGTTGGCTTGGGAGAAGGAACGAATGGTAGACTAGAACAATGTTTGGTTATCGGCACGACGATCAATTTGAACGCTAACGGCAACACAAACGCTGCTGGCGGGCTTATCGGAAGTGCAACCGTAGGAACGATTGAAAAAAATGTGGTGATAGATTGCACTATCAAAGCGAAAACAGGCACAACCAACTGCGACAAAATCGCAGGGGTTGTTGGGGCTGCCACTCTCTCCGAGAACTATTTTAATTCGACAGAGCTCGAGATTACGCCATAAAAATTTCTAGGCTAAGTAAGCAGGGAGCAGCGAAAGTTGCTCCCTTTTTTTTGTGCAAAAATTGTGCAAAAGTCGTTTATTTTTGTGTTTTTGCCAAACCTAACTGTCTATTTTTGAGTAAAAAAAGATTTGTGGGCAATTTTTGGGAAAATTTGTTGACAAAGTTCGTTGCCTTCATCACTTTACTGCAGATAGGGTTATATTGGGATGTTTGTAGATATGTTTAGCGCTCTATTTTATAACTGTTTGATTTTGAGTAATTTGCCTGCATCCAGCAGGCAGCAATATAAAATTTTTTTGAAGTTTAGGAGACACTGTGAAAAAAAATGCAGGAAGTCGATTTAGGGTAGGCAGATTTTTCGGTTTGTCGCTTGCTTTCTTGTTTTTGCTTTTGGGCTGTAACGATATGATCACCCAAAACGATGTGGCGCCAAATCCGTCGGATATGTCTGCTTCCACAGACAACGAAGATTATGTGACTGTCACTTGGAACTGCTCTGGCGATGTAAACACTTTCGTTGTTTATCGGGCAGAAGAGTACGAAGCGCTCAGCACAGAGTATCTGAAGCTCGCCACTGTCGAGGGCAAAATCTACAACGACAACAGCAGCTCGCTCATTCCCGGCAAAAGCTATTACTACAATGTGGCGACTGTCGGCGGGATGATCGCCTCGGAGTCGAAAAGGCCGACGATGGGCTGCCTAAAGGTGCCGACTCTGGAAGATTTGAGCGCCAGCCAAGATTTGGAAGACAAAATCAGACTCTCTTGGACTGTGCCCAGCTCGATTATGAACAAAGAGCTAGACGGCTATGTAACGATCAAATATGCAGAAAATGGAGACAACGCCAGCATAAACAACGGCTACCAAGAGGTTATCGTGCTTGACGATCTGGTCAACAGCTACGACCTCACCAATGTGGTTATCGGGCAGTCTTATTACATCAAAGCGACAGTCTCTGTCAAAGCCAAAGGCGCCAGCGATTTGGAGCTGCGGCATTCGGCGTCCAGCAACATCGTTATCGGCAACACCAAAGTCACTTCTCCAAAAACTGTAACAGCCAGCAAGGGCAACTATTCAGATGGTATTCGGGTCACTTGGAGCGAAGTTGTGGGAATCGACGGTGTTGTCATCAAAAGGTCGGATGAGTCTAGGGGCTTTACGATGTATGACCAGATTGTAGGTGATTTTTATGATGGAGAAGCTGAATTTAAGGAGCGAAAATTCAACGACACGACCTCCAGCGTCAAGATGGGCTCTCCATATCGCTATGCGGTGTATGGTCTTATCAATAACGGCTTGGGCGCTTACGACACTTTGGCGATAAATAGCGCAGGACTTGACCAAAAAGATACTACGGGGCAGTTCCTAAACCTCGGTTACAAAAATTACGAGCAAGCAGAAAATTTGAGCGTATCGCAAGACAGCATCGGCAAAATCGTGCTGAATTACCAAACGAACGCCGACGAATTTGATAACCTCTATGCGCAACTATATCGCAGAGACTATTTCGGCTCTAGCACTTCAGACACGGCTGCGTGCGGCGCCGCTTTGCTTTTGACCGATCCGCTGTTCTCTTTTGTGGACGAAGATGTCGTCCCTGGCAAAAAATATTTCTACTCTGTAAATATCTACCGACTGGACGGCGGCATAAAAGAGGGAGCTTCTGGGCTTTCCGAGCCAGTTGTCGGTGTCAGCAGATTGGCGGCTCCAGAGAACCTCGTGGCTACCGACGGCACCAGCAACGACGCCGTGATCTTGACTTGGAACAGCGTTACGGGCGCAAACAAATACGACATCTATATGGGCACAGACACCGCAAAGCTCGGCTATGTGGGCAGCAGTTTGGACACGACCTACTCTGTCAGCAGAGCCTACTACGAAACAGGCAAAGTCTTCTATTTCCGTGTGAGCGCTCTCGGCGACATCTATTCGCAAAAATCGAACCTCGACTCTGGCTGGATACGGATTAACGCTCCACTAGACTTTAGGCTGATTAGCACTAAAACAGATGGCTTCGAGCTTGGCTGGGTAGCCGTTCAAAACGCTAGAGAGTATGTGTTGTATCGCCGCAACTATCTTCCAGATTCGGTTTATGCTGTGGTGGACACGCTGGACAAAAATTTGACAACTTTCATCGACTCTGGTCTTGAATCTGGCTTCCAATACGCCTACAAAATCGTTACCGTTAGTAACCAAGAGATAGCTCCAGACACTTATCAGATGTCTGACAGCTCCAACGAGGTGATGTCCCGCACAACGCTGCGCTCGCCGATTTTGGACTCTGTCAGCATCAACGAAGACGGACAAATAAGGCTCTGGTGGACGGGCATTCCGGGCATCGTCGATTTGCAATACAGAATCTACAAAGAGGTTGGTGGCGGCTATGAGTCGTTTGCTCAGACGAGCAGCTCCGAGTACACTTTCAGGGGAGATTCGCTGGTCCCAGGTAAGGTTTACAGGTTTGGCGTTAGTGCGTTCACCACCACCGAGTTTAACGAAGAGTCGAAGTTAAGTAACACTCGCAAAGGGTATAGCAGACTGGATTCCGCCTACGATTTAACCGCAACTTTCGGAACAGTCACCGACACGATCAAACTCACTTGGAAATCGCTCAAAAATAGCGGCGTGACGGAGTTCAGACTCTTTCGGGCTAACAGCGGCACGACGGACTTTGTGGAAGTGGGCAAGGTGCTAGACACCAGCTTCGACACGATTATGGCAGATTACAAAGAGTATAGCTTCGACGATTACAAAAATCTGGAGGGCGGCCGCCAATATGACTACAAGGTGTTCTCCTATCGCGAAGATTATTGCACGCAAACAGTGAAAGACGACATTTGGAGCAATATCGCCATAGGCAAGATAAAGATTTTGCCGCCAAAATTTTATGCGGTAGATTGCGGCGCACAAGTGGACACGATTGGCATCTATTTTGCAGAGGACGACGGTGTCGAGAGCTATTTGTGCTACTACAGCAATCAGCCAGATATCAGCACAGCCGATTCTGTGGAGTTTTTGCCGATAGAGGCTTCAACATACAACTACAAAAGGCTAAAGTATAAGCTAGATTTGCAAGCTCATGGCTTGAAAAACGGAAAGCTCTATTACTTCTGGATTGCTTGCCGCAAAGCGGGCGAGCTGTCTGCCGCAAGCGAGTGGAAGCCTGGATTTTCGCAGTTTGCCAAACCGACGATAGCCTCGCCAGCGACCAAAGGCACACAAGATTATATCGGCTTTGCTTGGGACGGACAAGACATCTCCGATTCCATAATCTACGAAATTCGCAGAACCAAACACAGCAACAGCATAACCCAAGAGCTTGCCACCACAGACACTTTCTACCACGATGCGTCGGTCGATCCTGGCTTTAAGTATATCTACAAATATCGGATCAAAAACCAAACAGCTTTTGAGGTTTGCAACTCTTTCTACGAGGGTTTCGATGAAAATTTGACGCGGTCTTTCTATTCCGACACGACCGCAGGCTATGTGATGATAGAAAAGGTGCAGGGGCTGCAGGCGACAACAGACGAGAAAAATTTTGTGCTGGTCACTTGGGACGATCTCGCAGGTGATGTGCTTTACGACATTTTGCGAAAAAGAGTGGACAAGACCGATTGGACAAAGGTCGATAGCAGCTTGGACACTTCCAGATTTAAGGACAACGCAAACTTCGGCAACGAAAGAGGTTACGCCTACTACTACAAAATCCGCTCTTACACCAATGACTATCCAAATCTTAGCCAATTTTCCGACAGCGTGCGTGGGAATATGCTCTTTCCTGCTCCAGCGGGTGTGGTAGCGAGCAAAGGCGTTTACGCCGACACGATCAAGGTGAGCTGGGACTCCATCTCGCTGGTGGACGAGTACGAGGTTTTGCGGATTGATCCCGACGGAACGCAGTTGTCGCGGTCGCCAAAGCTGAAAAAGAGCGGAAACGAGTTCTATTTTTACGACGACAGTTCTTTGGTGCGTGGCAATGGTTATCTATATATGATACGGGCGAAATTGCGTCACAATCTCGGGTTTACGGAGTATAGCGACACGACAGACGCTTACAAAAAAGAGCAAGCCACTGGCTACACCAAATTGCCAAAAGTGACAGGAGTAACGGCGACAGAGGGCGAATTTATGGACAGCGTGGTGGTCACTTGGGATCCAGTGAGCGTGGCAAATTCGTATATGGTTTTCCGTTACGACAGCGACAGGAATTTGGTGACGACCGAGGTTACAGAAAATAGGTTCTCCGACCGTCGAGCCGCAGGAATAAAGGGCGGCAAATTCTATTACTATGCGATAGTTGCCAAAAAAGGACCGCTGGAGTCTGTGAGTCCGAGCAAAGAAGCCCGCGGATATTTGGCGCTCTATGGACCAACGGGAGTCAGGGCGAGTCAAGGCTTGCTGGACAGCATCGTCATCGAATGGGACACGCTGACCACGGCGAAAACTGTTAAATACTACATCTATCGTGGCGACGACCCAGCTGTGCCGATAGACAGCGTCGATCAGCCTTTGCACAGATACGCCTATCCTGTGCCGACACCAGAAAAAGGTGCAAATATAGATTTCTTCGTGGAAGCGCAAAGTTACTATTTTGGCAGAACGGGGCAGAGCGATACTGTTACTGGCTATTGTCAGCTGGACACGCTTGTGGGCTTTGCTCTGGCGGAGATAGACGAAGGCACAGAAAATCCAAAAATCCAGATAACTTGGACTTCGGCGGAAAGCTCGGATAGCACCAGATTGCAGATAAAAAATGGCGCAATTTGGGAAGATTTGGTAACATTGCCCAAAGAGGTTGGTGTCTATTTGGATAGCGGCAGAATGGTCGGCAAAAGGTTGCAATATCGAGGGCAAAGCATCAAATATGACCGTGACAACATCAAATATTCTTCGTATGTAGAAGACGAAATCTTTTTGCTGATTCCAACCGTTGAGTTCGATACGATAACCCAAGCCGTCTTTGGTTACAAAGTGTTTTTGCGTTGGCCAGGATTGCCGACTAACGACGGGAAGTTTTATCAAATTTTCGTTTATAATAACGAAGGAAATTATCTGAGCGAGACTGCGGACGATACGCTAAGATTGATAGAGTCGGGCAAAAGCTCCTACACCTTTGATCACAGCATCGTCTCCGACCCTAAATTCGTTCGAGGCAGGAAATATTTTTATCGCCTGCGGACAAGGACTATGCCCGAAGGACCAGACGGAGTGTGGTCGGATCTTACTCCGCAATCTCCAACGCCTGCACACTATTATGGCTGGGCAAAAACTCCCGCTCCTGTGTTCGACAGTGTCAGCAAAGATTTAGTCAGCGAAATAAAACTGAAATGGATATTCAATAGCGACGCTGTGGACGCTCAGCTAAGGATAATTGGTGTAACCGAAGATCGGCTAGTGAATTTGCTGAACAAAACAGAAGATACTCGACCAGATGTCTATGGCGGACACGATTATAAGTTTATCATACGAGCTATCAACACCGATTTGGGAGATACATCGGATTGGTCGGACACCGCCTATGGAATGGCTCTTTTGGGACCGCCGCCTGCCGTCGTTGCGACAAAAGGCACCGAAAGCGGCAAAGTAGAAGTTTCGTGGAATGTAAGCAGCAGCACCGACAACTATGGCGCCGAGAAATATATGATCGAAAGGGGCAGCGATACCCTCAACTATATAGAACTGGCGACAATAGATGATAACAGCTGGAACACAAATCCATATACCAATAGTTTCACTTACGACGATGTGATGTCTGCCTCGGAGATGGGCAAAGTTTACTTCTATCGAGTAACATCTGTCGGAACTCCAGGCAACATCTCTGATCCGAGCGCATACGACTCTGGCTGGGCGAGAATTCCTGCGCCAGTGATTACGGCGTTTACAGGGCAAAACGGCAGATTGGCTATCGAAAACGACAGCATCAGAATAGAGTGGGAAGACCCCTGCAATTTGGAGCTAGACTCGGTAACCTATACCGTTACTGTCTCTGGCGATAATGGATTTTCTGCAACAGCAACTATGTCAGCTGGCTCAACAAAATGGAGCACAGAAATCGCTGAAGCTGATAGGATGCAGCTGCTAAAAGTGACGGTAAGCTCAAGCCGTCCTTCTTATGGCGAGTCCGAAGTCAGCCCCGCAGTGGATGCGGTTACCAAAGTGCCAGTGCCAGCCAAAAACACCATATTTAACGGTTTAGTAGCAAAAGATAATGGAGTTACAGTAAATTACAAAGGCTTAAACACTTGGGTTGATTCTATTCAATTCCTCCGAAAAGAGGTCGGACGCACCAACACAATCCCTGTGAAAACAGTCCTAAATCCCGGCGAAAGCGGAACTGGCGCCTTTGTGGATATCAAAGGCTTGGTGCTTAGCACAGAATACGCCTACAGCTTTAAGCTCTACAATCGCTACGCAGGCTTCTCCGACGAGAGCGACACGGTCGTCATCAAAACCGACATCATTCCGCCGACAGAGCTACGAGCGTCTAAAGGGACAGAAAAAGACAAAATCGCCATCGATTGGCTGATAGTGAACTCAGGCGGATTGGATGTTTCCTACAACATCTACGCCGACACTGTTTATAACGATTTTGTGGCAGCAGCAGCGTCTGGAACCAAAAGAGTTACGGGCAGTAGCGCTCCGAAAAAACCACCTGTTTTCTTGCCTGTTGGTGTCGCTTTGGGAGAGTCGAGGCTGAAACTCGAACGAGGGCGAAAATACTATTTTGCCGCTTCTACAAACGAACGAGATATTTATGCTCTTCCGAGTATGAATTCTGAGCCGTCCAATGTGGACTCGGGCTATGTGTCTATCACCAAGCCGTATATGGAAAGCGCTTCCAAAGGCGAGAGCCAAGATTCGATAGTGATAAAATGGAAAGCGTGCGAATCGTATAAACACAACACCTATATGAACTATGAGCTGTCGTGGTATTATGGCGAAAATACGCCAATGACGAAGACTATCACTCCCGAAGAATACACCTACGACGGCGATTTTGTGAGCTACTCTTTGCAAAAAGGTTCTGGATTTGACACAAATCTTTTGCCCGCGAAAAAGTATTTCTTCAAAGTCAGAGGAATGCTGCAAGGCTCGGAATATACAGTTGCGCAGATTTCAGAATATAGCGATTCGGAGGAAGAAGGCTGGCTTGCCATAGAGCCGCCGCAAAATTTTGAGGCGAACTTTAACGACCAGTATAAATACGATGTAGTTCCGCTTATTTGGACTAATCCCGAAAATCTGCCAGTGGTAATCTATGCGAGCGATGCGAAAGCTACGCTGTGGGAAAACGAAGCCAAGTCGCTTCCTTCGGGAATGACCACATTTGCTTTGCCGATAACAGAAGACGAGCAACGAGGCAAGTATCGCTACTACGGCGCAAGATTTTACGACCCTGTTTTTGGCTATTCTGACACACAAGACCCCAATTGCCAAGACTCTGGTATCGCCAAATTTGGACCAGTGAATATTAACAGCGTCTCGCAAGGCGAGTACTTGGACAGTATTTTGGTTACTTGGGACGCTCTGCCGAGTGCTAATCAATATCAGATAAGGATTGAAGACGAAAATCAAGCGCTGGTAGATACGACTATTTGGGGCGTTTACGATCCGCTAAAATACTCTTTTGAAGGGGCTAATCTCAAACAAGGCAAAAAATATTTGTTTAAAGTGCGGGCGCGAAACTCAGCTGTGCCTTTCCCCGAAACTTATGGAGTCTATGGAAGCGCCGTTTCGGGCTTTACGCAATTGCCAGCTGTGACTGGTGTTGACGCCACATATGGAACGCTCAATGACAGAGTGAATATCGTTTGGAACCCTGTCGATCAAGCGGAAACTTATGCAGTGTTTAGATCAGAAGACACAGCCCAAATCGGCATCGAGATTACAACTACTTCAGATACTTCCTACGACGATTTATCAAACGAATTGTGGTATGGCAGAGACTATTTCTATCGAGTTTTGGCGGAAAATGTTAACACCGATATTTTGAACGAAGACAAGCGAAATTTCTCAAAATTTGATACGGGTTGGATCAAACTGCCGATTGTCTCCTCTTTGAGCGCCACCAAAGGAACGATGGTCGGACAGATAATGGTCAATTGGCAGCAGTTCGACAGGATCGGAGGCTACTATCTGGACACTTGTTACAATTTGGCGGCAACCAAAACTTACGCCGTTTTCGACACAATCATCTCTGCTGGTGTCTCCAGAAAAATCTACGACAAAGCTAGCGGACTGCAAGAAGGTCGCTGTTATAACTTCAAGGCGAGAGCTTTTACTGGAGAGAGACAAAACACGATCAATGAAGTGGTTTACGACTCTGGCTATATGTATATCGACAAAGTGCAAAATGTAAAAGCTTCGGAAGGTTACGCTGGCGATACGATTTTGGTGACTTTCAAAAAAGTGCGTGATTATGATGAGCGAAAAAACTACGAGCTGCAGCGGCGCAACCTTGAGAATATGGATACAGTGGATGTTACAGATCTTGCTAGTTTCCAGATAATTAGCGATACGGTGATTATCAAAGACACCTCTTTTGATGTGCAAACCACTGGATTTATCTATCAATATCGGGCGAGAGTAGCAATCCCCGAGGAAATTTTGTGGTCTGAATGGGGCGATTGGAGCTTGAGCGGCTGGGGAAGTTTGCCGATTTTGCCGATAAATGTTTATGACGAGCAAGACTCGCTGTTGGTGGACACGATCAAGGTGCAATGGGACGCAAACTCTTTTGCAGGCAAAAGTATGACCAAGCTGAAGATAGAGTATGGACCAGACACGACCAGCTTCCAAAAAGCTGTGATTTTGGACGATCAAGCC
This sequence comes from Candidatus Cloacimonadota bacterium, assembly GCA_963676615.1. Classification (GTDB taxonomy): domain Bacteria; phylum Cloacimonadota; class Cloacimonadia. Next base: position 1,563,348 of record OY781092.1, read on the forward strand.
TCTCTGGATAAAGGGTATATGATGTTCAACGCCGACGATTTCTACACGATCAACCCAGGGCAAGTTTACTATTTCAGGGCGAAAATTTATCGCAGCGAAGGGACTGCCGAGATTGCTTCGGCATTTTCCGCTTTGGATTCTGGCTGGTATAAGCTGGAAGCGCCAAAAATGTCAACTATGGGCAAAGGGCAAGAGTCCGACTCGATTTTGGTCAGCTGGATTGTGCAAGAAGATCTGCCAGCGATGGTCAAGCAAGCGATGAAGTATGTCATTTATCGCAATGGCTCAAAAATCGATTCTGTCATAGCCAAAAGCTCTTACTACGACACAATTGGCGTAACTTTTGGAGACTTTTACGATTACAGCATAATGGCGGTGCATCCGAAGTTCAAAAGCTCGGCGCTGAGTGAGCCTGCTCGTGGTTTTGCGATGCTGGTTGTTCCAACGCTAGACACTGTTGAGGTGGCAGGCGACGATTTGAGCGTAAAGTGGAACTATCCGACAGGCAGAGACATCGACTCGTTTAAGATTTATCGCAAAAACAGCAGAGACGCCGCTTTGCCAGAGCCGATAGCTCTTGTGGAATATGACGCTACTGTAGGTAGCTACGCTTGGACAGACGAAAGCTGCGAAAAAGGTAAGCGGTATTTTTACTGCCTTAGAGCTTATAAAGATGGGCTGGTGGACTCCGATACGAGCGTGAATAAGAGCAACTATATCGACCTGGATGTGCCAGTGATAGACACAGTCTCTCGCGGCGAAGCTGTAGATGAGATTACAATTGAGTGGAAGAGTGATCGCTATGCAGACAGTGCTATCATCGTTCGTGATACTTTGGCAGATTTCTCCACGGCGCAAAAGGTCGGCACGAGAAGATTTTTGATGGGCTCTTTCGTTGATGAAAATTGCACCGACGGCAAAATTTACTATTACAAAATTGTCAGCAAAAGAAACGAGTTCGTCTCGGATAGCAGCGACTTTATGGCTGGATATGCCAAATATAAGATGCCCAAAATTACAAATGTGATAAAAGACAAAGACACCATCGGCTTTGAGTGGAACGAAAACGGTAGCTCGGCGGACTCTATCAAGTTGTATATCGGCGAAGATTTGGCAGTTGCTTATCCAATAGATTCTGTGCAGTTGGGAGAAAAGAACATCACCGACTTGATTGGAGAGTTCAGCAATTCGAGCTGGTTTGTTGCAGGGCAAGAGTATTACATCAAAATAAAAGGGATTTCTCATCACACTTTGGAGATGCGAGAGGGTTACGCTGCCGAGAATTTTGAGGTCTGCTCGGACCTCACCGAAAGCAAACTTTGCTTTTCTGCGCTTGCGAAACCAGAGATTTCTGTCAGCAGGAACAAAGAGGACACAGTGACTGTCCGCTGGAATAAGATGCCGAGCAATGTCGTCTCTTTGGTGCGCATCGAGTGGAAAATTGGAGATTTTGGAGCCGCTGGCGACACCATCGTTCGAGAAATTGTGAACAACGGCGCCGACACTTCGATTGCTTTGCCTGTCAACTACGACGGCGATTTCCCAATTTGGGTCGCTACCAAATACCAATTCAGAGTTAAATACAGCCGCGGAGTTGTTAACTCCAGCTATTCCGAGGTTGACACAGGCTGGACAAAGCTTTCTGCGCCGACAGATTTGCAAGTCAGCAGAGGGGACTACGACGACTCGTTGCGTTTTGTTTGGAGCAATTACCGCGAAAACGCCGAAGCTTCACAGGATAGCACAGCGGTTTATGTTTTGGAATACGAAAAAGCAGACGGAAGCTACGAGCCGTTCCAAAGAGTGAGCAACAGAGATAAATTTTACGACGCTGTCTTTAGCAACGGCGCTGTGCCATTGGGAGTTGAGACAAAATTCAGAGTGCGTGGCGTTAGTGCTGCTGGCTCTGGCATCGATAGCGTGATGACCGATTTGCCAGTGAACTCTGGCTGGACGAGGCTTTTGCCGCCAGTGGATTCTGCCACAGCGACTATCTCCAAAGATATCGACGGCAAAATCAAAATTAAGTGGGATAACAAAATAACAGGGGAAACCGCCCAAATTGAAGCATATACAACTATGGGCGTGATGTATCAGGTCGAAAAGCGGAGAGTGAGTATGCCGTCGTTTATGAACAGCGGCTATCAGAACATCCACGCAGTGCAGGTGGACTCGTTTGTGGACAGCTCGCAACTCTCGCCGCAGTATAGCTATCGCTACAGAGTGCGCTATTTCAGCCCGTATTACAACAACATTTTGCAAGATATGGACAAAAGTTCTTCGCCTTGGGTTGTCCTTGCCGACACAGGAATGGTGAAACTGCCACGACCGACAGTCGAGCTGGCGAACGATGGCGAATATTTTACCGACAGAATCAAGCTGAAAGTTAAACGGTCATACGGAGCCGACAGCCTCTATCTCTATCGAAGAATCGCCAATCAAGGCGCTTATGCTGTAATCGACACGATTGTTTTTGAAGAAAATGTAGATTATAACGCCAAAGTTTTGCACACAGACGACAGAGATTTGCTGGCAGGAAAAGCGTATCAATATAAAGCTGTGGCGCTTTTGGGCGATAGACGCTCGGATAGCAGCGATGCGTTCTACGCTTTTGCGAGGTTGGCTATGGCGCAAAATGTGACGGCAGGCGATGCCCTGAGCGAAGATAGCGTTTTGGTGAAATGGGATACGGTCGCTTTTGCGCAAATGTATGATATCACGGTGGAAGATCAGCTCGGCAACCCGATAGCAACCTTGAGATTGCCCAAACAAGACAGCGTCTTTGCGGTGAAGAGCAAGACCAACGGCGGAGACTTGGAATACGGCGTCGTGTATAAATTCGGCGTGATTGCCAAAAACGAGCAATGCGTTGTCGCAAGCGATACTTTCGGTTCGGCTCCAGCCTACGACGACGGCTATTTGCGGTTTGTTGAGCCAAAAATCCAAAGCTTGTCCAAAGATTCGGTCGGCAAGATTGAGGTGAGATTCAGCTATCCGTCAGAAAATTTCTCGTTCAAAGTTACTCGCAGTCCAGACACAGCTTATGTGAAAAACTCTGCAGATCAATACGACAAATATGCGGTCATCGACCCGATTATCACGCAACTGGGCGACACGAATTACCTTTGCACAGACTATTTCGGGGTAACCGCTGGCACAAACGGCGTGCAATACGCATACAACCTTCAAGCGTTTATGGGCAATATCCCCGACGCTATTTCGGACACGGCAAAAAGTTATGAACTTGCATCTGGCAGTCGATTCGGATATAGCAAAATCGGCAGATTTACGGGCGCTTTGGCGGCGACACAGGGCAAATACAACGACTCGTTGGTTGTCTCGTGGAATGCGCCAGCCATTAAAAATCTCTTCGACACGCTAAAGTATGAGTGGGTTGAGTTTAAAGATGGAACTGAAGAAACCACCGGAGTAGTTAAAGACGAGAGATTTGCTCGTGATACCAGCGAAATCGACCGAGGCGTGAAATACGAATATCGCCTTAGGTTGCAAGCAGTGGACAAAAGCGGGGCTGTTTACAGCACCTCCGATTTGTCGCTGAACAAAGCTATCGGCTGGATCGAGCTTGATACGCCAAAGATAGTGTTCTCTCGTGAAAATGATGAAAACAAGATAGCTATCATCAACAACTCGCTAGACTTTATGCTCTATCGTAAAATCAACGGAAACGACCTAAATCCAGTTGCGGTTGCCGCTGGAGAAAGTTATATCGATTCTGTGCTTTTGGATATGCACAACGCAGGCAAAAATGTGAAGTATCGGGTGCGCACCTACACGCCAGAATACAACCTGCAATCGCCGTTCTCCGAAGAGGTGGACACTTTCTACGAAATCTTCCCGCCGTCATCTTTGGGCGCTTCCAAAGGCGAATACGAAGACAAAATCGCCTTGTCTTGGACATGGGACAATCCACAAAGAGCGCAAGCCGACAGCTTTGTGATTTATCGCAAAGTTGACGATGTTTTGGATTATCAAAAATCTATCTATCGCTACAGCTTCGACCTGACCACACGCAACGACTCTTTCTTCTACGAAGATAACCAAAACATCAAGCAGGGCGTCTCCTATCGATACGGCATAAGCTCCAAACGAGTGAACTCTGGCTTTGCCGATAAAGAGTCCGACACCACTTGGAACACAGAAAATGGCTACGCAATCTTCTCCGCTCCAGCAGGTTTGGACGCCAGCAAAAATGCGCAACTTGTGACTATTCAGTGGGACTCTTTGCGCAACGAAGGCGATGTGGACGGCTATATTTTGTTCTATACCGACGACAATACACAACCTCTGTCAGCTTGGGACACAGCCGTGGTCAGCGACACAATTTTGACGCAAACGGGAGCAAACTCTGTGCCTTTGGGAACTATCAGGTGGTATAAAGTCGCCGCATTCAACAGCGTTGTGGACACAGGAATAATCAGCGCTCCAGCGGTGTATGGCTACGCACTTATGGACGCTCCAACGGAATTGAACTGCTGGGAAGGCGAAAGTGCCGACACAATCAAGGTTACTTGGGACAAGCTAGCAACTTACGAAACTTACTTCTTGCAATGGGCGCTGGATACGGCGTCGAACCCAGACGGAACATTCAAAACTCCGATAGGCAAGGTCGGCTCGTCGAATTTCTCCAACGCTGTGTTCACCGACGACTCGCTGCTTATTCGCGTTAGCGCCGACTCTCTGCGGGCGAGGAAAATTTATGTGAAATTGTGGGCGCAAAATCAGTATGGCACATCTTTGCCAGCGCTGGACAGCGGATACACCAAGTTGGCGGAACTCACAAATCTTGCTGTCAGCCAAGGTTCGATAAACGACAGCTTGCAAATTTCGTTCAGCCAGCCAGCAAAATCTAACATCGCTAGCTTCGGCTTGATTTTGGACAGTTTAGGCGCAGACTTTGCTTCACCAGAAAAAAGCATAACCGCTATGGCAGGCGCAGACACGACAATCGAAATAGCTCACAAAGGCTATATCTACCGTGTGGGAGCTTATGCCAATAGCGAGCTAGTAAACGCAGGCTCAGACACAGTGTGGGCAGAGGGCTACAGCAAAATCCCTGCACCTGTCGGCGTCGAAGGCGATGCGCTCGAAAACGGTAACAACAAAATTAAATGGGAAGTTGTCGGCATCGGCGACCAAGACACAGTTCGCTACAACATCTATCGCCAAGAAACTGGCAAAGATCCGCTGCTGCTGAGTAGGCTCTACTACGATGCTCCTGTGAACGACACGATGTCGTTTACCGATGATAAAGCGATGCCGGGAAACAACTATGACTACTACTTGCGGGCATACGCCGCAGATCGACCATATCCGTTTGGCGATATCTCTCCGATAGAGTCCGACACCTCTTCGCACGCTAGTTTGTTGACGCAAATCGGCGCTGTCAGCGGATTTGTGCAAGATACTACTATGCTTGAGCAACCTTCCGCCGTTCTCTATTGGGAGCAAAGAGGCGATTTGTCTGACTACAACATCTACTTCTCTCGCTGGGCAGACACCGCAACTGCGAAAATTAAGAGTCTCTCGATAACCGATAATAACTTCTATGTAAAAATCACAGATTCACTCACTGATTTCCCAGGAATGTTGTGGCATTTCTGGATAAGAGCCAAAAGCAACGGCGGCAGCGAATTGGGGCAGTGGACTCCGAACGACAACGACGGCTTGTTGGTTTACACTTTGCCGAGCGTGCCCGCCATTGACCAAGTGGAAGAAGGCGCTTCGGCAGATTCGATACACCTGAACTGGAGCAAATCCGATTACAGCAAATACGCAGTGGAATATCGTAAAAGCGACGAAACTGTCTGGACAAAATTGGCTGACGAAACTGACACCAGCGTTTCGGTGTTTGCAGTGACAGACAACTTGTCCCCAGGCGTGAAATACGACTTTAGGGTGGCAGCAAAAATAGACAAAGACACAGTATCGCCAATGGGCCCAGCAAATGGGAAATACGGACGCACTGTGATTTCGGACTACTCTGCGATAAAGAAAGGGTATCTGAGGTTCGACACGGTGGCAGCTTTCAAGACCTACAACGCGCCAGACAGCATCAAAACCGACAGAATTGTTTTGTATTGGGAAAAATCGGAAGGCAGCAATGTCGTTTACACAATCTACAGATCGGAAAGCAGTGATACCGCCTCCGCAACAGCGTTGACAAGCGTGGTGGATGAAGACCGTTACGAAGATGTTCGCTATCGCGAAAACGAAGCTCCGTTGCCCGGCAAAGCCTACTACTATTGGATTACAGCCAAGAAAAGCGTTTTGGCAAATTCGGAAAGCAAAAAGCAACCTCTCAAAGGGGCAATCGCTACGGGTTATAACAATGTGGACAGCGCCTGGACGAAATTTATCGCTCCGAGCGGGCTGGACGCATCGGGCGAGTTTTCGCCAGCTTTGGGCGATAACATCAAGCAATACACCTATTCCGACTCAATCGTAATCAAATGGAACGAAATTCCTGCGGCAGACTCGTTCTGGCTAAGAGGCAGGAGCGGCGACGATTTGGCGTTAGACACAGTTGTTAGCGACACCAGCGTTTGTTGGACAGGAATGCAGGGCGGTATCGTTTACTCTTTCGAGGTTAGCGCCCGCAACGACTATGTCGGCAAAGACAATCCAGCTTGGTCGAACAGAGCCTTCGGTTTTGCGACTTTGCCAGCTCCAACAAATGTAGAGCTTGAGCAAGATTCGCTCAACGATGGAATTAGGATTAGCTTCGACACCGTTTTGGGTGCGGAAAAATACATCGTCTATTCCAGCACGCCGACGCAAAGCTTGTATCAAAAAGTTTTGGAGATTGCGCAACAAAATAAGGCTCGTTTAGATAGTTTGGACCAAAATCCTTTGCCAGGCGATACGGCTTGGTATTTTGTGCGTTCTTTCAATTCCAGAACGGGAAGCTCCGACAGCTCAATTGTGGTCGATACAGTCTATCCTGTGACTCCGCCGAACGGTTTGCGGGCGAGCAAAGGCGAGAAGTTGA